>JAYFNH010000034.1:0-6311 GCA_034933545.1 Oscillibacter sp. | reverse complement strand
GCCCAGCAGGCATGCGAGGAGCTCTACATTACCGCGCCAGAACCGGAGTTAAAGGTTGTTGCAATGCCGCAGCAGAACGGCGAAACAAAAAAAGACGGCTCAGATTGATTTTTACAGTCCGAGCCGTTTCCTTAGGCCTTTTTAACCGCTTTCAGCTTGATGTAACCGCGCTCACCGCAGAGGGATACTACGAAGTTCGGAAAAAGGTACTGCGGATCTTGTATCATATCCGCGGTAAGGAGGCTGTTTTTCAAGGGAAAATCGTGGTATCATGAAAAAAGGAATATCCGGAGGATTTTAGATATGGTTCGAGAGATTTGCAGGGACGAGGTCTTCCTCGCGCAGAAGGCGAAAGCGGGAACCGAGGCGGATCTGTCGGTGGCGGAAGACTTGTTGGAAACGCTGATCGCCCACAAGGACGGTTGTATGGGCATGGCGGCGAACATGATTGGCGTGAACAAGCGCATCATCGCCTTCGACAACGACGGGGAATACATGATGATGTTCAACCCTGAGATTGTGAAAAAGTCCGGTCCGTATGACGCGGAGGAGAATTGCCTGTCCCTCACTGGCACCCGAAAAGCGAAGCGCTGGAAGTCCATTAAAGTGCGGTATCAGAACCCCGCCTTTCAGGAGCGCTTTAAGACCTTCACCGGCTGGACGGCGCAGATCATCCAGCACGAGATCTACCACTGCGAGGGGATTATCATATAATCGTCAATACGTGCGAGACAAATTAGAATTTGTCGTGTTACTGCAGAGAAACTCCATTGCTTTGTGTAATGTAAAGTCTTGTTGCGTAAATGTAAAGTGCCTGTGGTGGCATATTACAAGTTTTTTTACTACAATGGGATCACAAGTCAAAGGGGGATTTCATTATGAAATTATCAGATAAAATTCTTATGCTTAGAAAACAAAGTGGAATATCCCAAGAGGAACTGGCAGATAAACTAAATGTCTCAAGACAAGCAATTTCACGTTGGGAAATGGGCTCGGCGCAGCCTGATGCAAATAATATTTTGCAAATCAGTAAATTATTTAGTGTTACAACAGACTATCTGCTAAACGATGACTACGAAAGCGACAATGATTTACCGAAGGTCAAAAAAGTTAGAGAAGATAACAGTAAGCAAATCCTTATTTATCTGGTCACCTTGGAAGTCATGGTATTAATCATTCAGTTCATGTGCGTATTTATCTTACAAAATACTTTCTTTGCGGGAATGAGCTTCCTCCTTTTTGCCGCAGTAATTGGTGGATTTGAATATGCTTTTCAAAAAAAATCAAACGATCGCTCCGATAGGATGGTTCACTTCAGAAGAAATTTTTATAAGATTTCAGCTTGGCTGGGCTTATATTTTCCTATTAGATTTTTAGCCATGATTTGCATGAGTTTTTACCCTCGTCCGCATTCGGCATTGGTATCGGAATGTGTGATTTTGGTCATATATGTTGCTGCGGCTTTGCTCATAGACTTAGCAATCGAGAAAGATTGTTTGGCCAAAAAGAAATGATACATTGATTTTTGCGGAGCAGTATTTGATGGTGCATAACCGCGAAAGTTGATGATGCTATCCTGGGTTAAAAGAAAAACAGTATCTATGAGGAGGTGCGTCATGGCGACAACCGTTGATTATATTGAATTTGTCTGCGAGCAGATCGCAGGCGTGGGCGCGGTGCGCTTCCGCAAGATGTTCGGGGAGTATATGGTCTATGTGAACGACAAGCCGCTTTTGCTGGTCTGCGACAACACCGTATTCGTAAAGATTTTGCCGGAGCTGTCTGAGCTAATGTCAGGTGCACAGACCGCGCTACCCTACGAAGGCGGCAAGGAACATTACATTTTGGATATTGAAGATAAGAAACTGACCCTGACCGTCATCGCAATTTTAGAGCCGATCACACCGCTGCCAAAACCCAAAAAAGAAGAGATTAAAATGACACAGAAACAATTTTTGATTGACCATATCCCCGCCGTGCTCTACGGCGAGCCGTCTCAAAAAGCATACCTGTTTATCCATGGTCTATGCGGGTGTAAGGAGGAGGGCTTGGCCTTTGCCAAAATTGCCTGCCCTGCTGGATATCAGGTACTTGCAATCGACCTGCCGGAGCACGGGGCGCGAAAAGGCGAAGAAAACCGTTTCAACCCATGGACGGTGGTGCCGGAGTTGCAGGCAGTACTGGGGTATATGAAATCCAGTTGGACAGATATCAGCCTCCGCGCCAACAGTATCGGTGCCCATTTCTCTATGCTGGCTTTTGCGAGCGAGGAGCTTCACAAAGCGCTGTTTGTGTCGCCTATTGTCAACATGGAACGGCTGATCACCGACATGATGCAGTGGGCCGGCGTCACCGAGCAGGAACTGCACGAAAAGGGTGAAATCGCCACTAATTTTGGGCAGACCCTTTCATGGCGCTACCTGACCTGGGAGCGAGAGCACCCCGCCCAAAACTGGCGCTGCCCCACGGCAATTCTCTATGCTGGGCAGGACGACATGACCGCCCGCAAGATTGTGGATCAGTTCGTGGCCGCTCACAGCGCGGTGCTTACGGTCATGGAAAACGGCGAGCATTGGTTCCACACACCTGAGCAGCTGGCTGTGCTGCGCGAATGGGAAAGCGCAAACACAAGGAAAACACTATGAGAATCTTGATTGACGCGGACGGCTGTCCAGTGGTGGATGAAGCCATCCGGGCGGCAAGGGAATTTCAGATCGAGTGCCTGATCCTGTGCGACACCTCCCATCGTTTTGAGAGAGCAGGAGCCACAACCCTCACCTTTTTCAAGTGAACTGACAGCGTGGATTTTGCGCTGGTGAATCTGGTGCAAAAAGGCGATGTGGTGGTGACGCAGGATTATGGCCTTGCGGCCATGTGCCTGGCGCGCGGGGCACGTGTGCTGAATGAGGATGGCATGGAGTACACGGGCGACAACATCGACGCCCTGCTGTTGGCGCGGCACACCGCTAAGAAAATTCGTAATGGCGGTGGTCGGCTCAAGGGGCCATCCAAGCGAACGGCGGAACAGGATAAGGCTTTTGCCGCTGCCCTAATGGCACTGCTGCACGAGGTTTGCCGATGAAAAGCGTACTGGGGAAAATTTGACGAAGGTGATTAAGATGATACAAACCGAACGATTAGAGTTAATTCCGTTGACCGCACGACAGTTAAAGCTGTTGGTGGAAGATCTGCCTGTACTGGAGCAGGAACTGAATTGTCATTATCAGGCGGAGCCCATGGAGGGCTTCTTCCTCGAGATCGTAAAAGGCCAGCTTGCCATTACGGAACAGGACCCGGAAAACTACCCGTGGCACAGCTTTTGGCTCATCCTCCGTAGGAGCGACCGGATTGTGGTCGGTTCCGCAGATTTTAAGGATGTTCCCAACGAAGCAGGTGAAGTTGAGATTGGTTATGGACTTGGAAAGCCTTTTGAGCACTCTGGGTTTATGACGGAGACGGTAAACGCGATGTGCACATGGGCGTTGCAGCAAAGTAGTGTGTCCTACGTCATTGCGGAAACCGACCTGGACGGACTCGCCTCCCAGCGGATTTTACAGCGGTGCGGATTTCATGAATACCTGCGCGGGGATACCGTCTGGTGGCGACTGTAAGGAAAAAGCGCAGGAGGCTTTAATGCCCCCTGTGCTTTTCCTTGCGCTTTTGCTGTTTGAGCTGGAACTGGCGCGCTTCCTCGGCCTCGCGCTGCTCCCTCGACCTGACCTTGTGCTCCAGCTTGCCCTGCTCCTGCTGGAGCTTCAGCGCCTGCTGGGCCTTGGTGCCGATGCCGGAAGCCTGAACGGCCTTTTGCGCCTCACGCTGCCGGCGCTTTGGACTAATGCGTCGTTCTTCGCCTGCGGCGGTCTCGACGGAGGGACTGAACCGGAGCGTATAAAAGTTTGCGAGGAAATACGCGTAGACCTCGTAATCTTTCGGCTCCGCGCCAAAGGTCACCTTGGAAACCTCGTACTGCCCGTCATCCTCACGCTCGTAGAGCCCCACCCAAAAGGGTTCCTCGAAAAAAACTGTCAGCTTTGCTTTGCTCATAGGGATTCCTCCTTACAGATGCTCGGCAAAGAACGGACAACCAAGGAGGCAGGTTACTGATACCCTGATGGGTACTCCCGGACTACCTACCGGGACGTGTTTTTATCTTTGCAGTTTCATTTTACTCCATTTTCACAACGCGTCAAGGTGCAAACCCTGACGCGCATCTTTTGTTACTTTCCTTCAGCCGTCTTGGCCTCTGTAATCTCCTTCTTCATCTGCACAATTAGTACCTTCAGCTTTTCCTCGCACTCTTCGCGGGCCTTTGCGTAAACATTTCGGGCGTGCTTCTTGCCGTCGGGCCACACCGGCGAGTACCGCCCCTCAAACAGGTGGTCATTGATCTCGCTGATACAGCCGGTGCCGGGCTTGCGCATGCTGCCGCGGTAAGGTTTGAAGTCGGTCATCCTTGGCTTTTCCGGCTGAGCGGGGGTGGCTGCCGGATCGTCCTGCTTTGGTTCCACCTTGCCGATGCCCCGGTCGATGCTGGCGGCGGCAGAATGACGCATATCGTCCGTGATATGGGTGTAAATGTCAAGCGTGGTAGCTGCCGACACATGCCCTAGCATGGCCGAGAGCGTCTTTACATCCATGCCGTTTTGCAGAGACAGCGTGGCAAATGTGTGCCTTAAATCATGGAAGCGCACATGCTTGCATTCTGCGTGCTCCAAAATTTTCTGGAGCCGCTTGCGTATCGCGCAGGGGGTCATGGGGCAGTCCACCTTTACCGGGGAGGGGAACATCCACCGGGAGTCAGTGGCCTTCCGGTACTCCTTCAGCACCGCCACCACCGCCGGTGGGAGCGCCAGCTGGCGGATGGAGGTTTTGGTTTTCGGTGTGCTGAGCTGCAGCTCACCCTTCACGTCGTAGATCTGCTTGGTCACATTCAGCACGCCGGTTTTAAAGTCCAGATCGTCCCACTGGAGCGCCATCAGCTCGCCGCGCCGCAGGCCAGTGGCGAGATCCAGAAGGAAGAGTTCATAGTAGCCCTCCGCCTCCGCCTGAATGAGAAACCGCTGAAGTTCTTCTCGATCCAGCACCTGCATCTCCCGCGCTTTCTTGGGCGGCAGCTTACAGCCGATGGCGGGGTTGGTGCGGATGAGGCCATCCTGCATCGCCTTTTCCAGCGCGGTGCGGCAGACGGCGTGGCACATTCTCACCATCCGGTCGGACAGCCCCTCGCCGTATTGGTCGGTGAAGCGCAGGCGTCCGGTCTTTTTGAGCCGTGCGTAAAACTGCTGCAAATCGTTTTGCGTCAGCTTGTTCAGCGGGATTTTACCCAGCTCCGGCACGATGTGCAGGCGGATGCGGCTCTCGTAATTTGCCTGGGTGGTGGGACGGAGCTTCGGCTTGGAGTGATTTTCGTACCAGTAGGTGAGCCAGTCCCCAAAGGGCATTTCGGGGCGCAGCTTCGCGGACGTTGAGCCGCCGCAGGTTTCCTTGAGTGCCTGGAGCTTTTCCAGACACTCACTTCTTGATTTGGCGAGAACGTTTTTGGTTTTGGGATAGCCGTTGTCATCGTAGTCGATGACAATTCGGCCTTCCCAGCGGCCGTCCTTGCGCAGCCTTACAGTTCCGTCTCCGTTCTTCCGCTTTCTTGCCACGGTTTCAGCTCCTTCCCGAAGAGATCTTCCATAAAGCCGCCCACGATGCCGCTGGCGGTCTTTTGCATATCGGGAGTCACATGGGTGTAGGTGTCCAATGTGAAACTGGCGTTGGTGTGGCCGAGGATGCCGGAGAGCGTCTTGGCGTCCACGCCGCTGGCGAGGGCATGAGTGGCGAAGGTATGCCGTAAATCATGGAAGCGAATGTCCGGCAGCTTTGCCTGCTTCAGCAGGGCTTTCAGGTGATTGTAGGCAGAGTTTGGCGATGTGGGCAGCTCCGGCTTAATTGGATTGGGGAAGATCCACTGGCTGATCGAATTCTTCTTGCGCTTGCGCAGAAGCTCCGCCGTGCTCTGTGGCAGGACGATGGTGCGCATGCCCATTCCCGTTTTGGTGTCGCCCAGAGAGAACACGCCCAGCTTCTTGCTGTGGAGAGTGCGACACACCTTCAGCGTACCGGCTTTCCCGTCGAAGTCCCGCCACATGAGACCGCAGATCTCACCTCGCCGCAGACCGGTGGTTAGATCGGTATAGAAGAAATCGTGCCAGATCGCGTCCTTCTCGATGACGGCACGGAAAGCGTCCAGTTCCCGATCATTCAGCACCTGCTTTTTGCCGCCGCCCTGCCGGGGGATGGTAGCGCCCTCCGTTGGATTGCTGGCG
>JAYFNH010000033.1:0-28198 GCA_034933545.1 Oscillibacter sp. | reverse complement strand
CTGTGAAAGCGGCGACATCATTCAAGAGCACGTCATGCTGCCTCGCAGCGTGCAGCGGGGCGACACCGTGGCTGTGTGCACCACTGGCGCCTACAACTACTCCATGGCCTCCAACTATAACCGTCTGCCCCGTCCGCCTATTGTGATGCTCAGCGGCGGCAAGAGTTATGTGGCCGTGCGCCGGGAGTCTCTGGCAGACCTCTGCTGCAACGATCTTTGATTTTTTCTTTTTCACTTCCTCATTTTTTGGTAAAAGCAAGCCCGGACTGCCAATGGCAGTCCGGGCTTGCTTTTTTGATGGTTTTATCGTTCCACAGGAGCCGTGCTGCCCCGCACCGCCAGTTCCGGTTTAAAGAGCACCCGGCACTCCGGGGGTATTCTGTCGCTGAAGGCGGCGATGAGTTCCTGCGCCGCCCGAATGCCCAGCTGTTCAATGGGCTGGCGTACCGTGGTCAGCGGCACCTCCAGGATCTGCGAGGGATAAATGTCATCGTAACCGACCACAGACACATCCTCCGGTATACGCAGTCCCTGGGCCCACAGCTCCTGGCAGACGCCATAGGCCATCATGTCGTTAAACGCGAAAACCGCTGTGTATGACTGCCCGGTCAGCTGCGCCACAGCTTGCCGTCCACTTTCGATGCTGAATCGCTGCTCACAGATCAAAGCGGGATCATAGGGGATCTGATATTTGTTTAGGGCCATTCGGTAACCCTCCAGGCGGTCCCGGCAGACGTCCAGATGCCGGGGCCCGGTGACGCAGGCAATGCGGCGGTGTCCCAGCTTTAAAAGGTGTTCCGCCGCCAGCCAGCCGCCCATCACATGGTCTGTACTCACCGACCGGATGCCGGGCCCCTCATAGCTGCGGTCCACCACCACGCAGGGTATCCCCAGCTGCTCCATCATTTCCCAGGATTCCAAAAATTTTTGAGCGGTGCTGTCCATGGAAGCGCAGTAGATGATGCCGTCCACATTTTTGCTGCTCAGCGTCTGCATATAAGCCAACTCTTTGTCATGGGACTCCCCTGTGTCGCAAAGGATCACCGTCCAGCCCTCCCGGCTGCAGCAGGCTTCCACGCCTTTGGCCAGGCTGGCAAAAAAGGGATTGCAGATGTCCGTCAAAAGCAAGCCCAGTGTCTTGGTGTGTTTCTTAATGAGACCCACCGCCAGCTCATTGGGCCGGTAACGCAGTTTTTTTGCGGCCTCAAACACCAGGGCCTTGCTTTGTTCCGAAATTCTGGATGGTTTATTGTTCAAGACAAGAGATACCGTTGTAATGGATAGTCCCGTCATCGCGGCGATGTCCTTGATCGTTGTTCGCATATCCTTATCCTTTCTCCTGATTGCCCCCTGTTCCTGCCATTGTTTTTAATATACCATAATTTGGGCAAAAGTAGCAACTATTTCTTTGCGATGTATCAATAATCTCCATCCGTTTTCCCGTGTTATTTTTCTTGTGCCAGCGCCTTTCCACTTCTCTCCGGTTGACAAATACGCTTTCGTTTATTATACTTTTTAAGTAAAACGTTTTACTTTTTGTGACATTGCGGCTGCTGCCCCTGTGGAGCGGGCAGGCGTCTTCCTTAACGACATAATGGAAAATACTTGGGAAGGAATTTGCCCTTCATGCGTATTTTGAATTTTGGTTCTTTAAACATTGACCACACCTACCAGGTGGAACACTTTGTGCGGCCCGGAGAGACGCTTTCCGCTTCCGCCTATGAGATACACTGCGGCGGAAAGGGGCTGAATCAGTCCATTGCCCTGGCCCGGTCCGGGGCGCAGGTCTGGCACGCGGGTGCCGTGGGCGCCGGAGACGGAGGCCTTTTGCTGCACGCCCTGGGGGAAGCGGGCGTCAACACGGATCTCATCCGTCAAGTGCCGGAGCAGGCCTCCGGTCACGCCGTCATACAGGTGGACGCGGCAGGGCAGAACTGCATTTTGCTGTATCCCGGTGCCAACGGCGCCATGACCCGGACCCATATCGACGCTGCTTTGGCGCATTTCGCGCCGGGTGATTTTCTTGTGCTGCAAAACGAGGTCAACGAGGTGGGATATATGATGCGCCAGGCCCACCGGCGGGGTATGCGGATTGTGCTCAATCCCTCCCCCATGAACGATGCTATCGGCGAACTGCCATTGGACATGGTGGACACCTTTTTGCTCAACGAGATGGAGGCCTCCGACCTGTGTCCCGGACGCCCTGTGGGGCTTTCTGCGCTGCGGAACCGTTTTCCCGGCGCCCAGATCGTGCTGACGCTGGGTCACCGGGGCGCTTTGTGCTGGAACGGACGGCAGGAGCTGCGCCAGTGCAGCTACTCGGTTCCCGTGGCGGACACCACCGGCGCCGGCGACACCTTTACCGGCTTTTTTATCGGCAGCCTTGCCCAGGGCTGCGGTGAGGAAGAGGCCCTGCGCCTGGCTTCCATCGCGGCGGCGCTTTCTGTCACCCGGCCCGGCGCCGGGGAATCCATTCCCCACATAGATACGGTGCGGGCCAGCCGCCTGACGCCCGCCGTCTTTTGAAAAAACCATTCTGGGAGAGCTGTGCCGCTCTTCCGGAACGGTTTGTCCTTTTCTTCCTTGACAAAGGGATTTTCAGTTGCTATGATGGCAAAAACCTTTACAAGCCGTATGTAGAAATGAGGTGTATCAATGGCATACTATTTCACAGAGCCCTCCCACACCTTCAGCGAATATCTGTTGGTACCCGGCTACTCCTCTGCCGACTGTGTTCCGACTCGTGTGTCCCTTCAAACGCCGGTGGTTCGATACAAAGCGGGGGAAGTCTGCCCCCTGCGCATGAATATTCCCATGACCTCGGCGGTGATGCAGGCCGTCTCCGGGGATGAGATGGGCATTGGCCTTGCCAAGGAAGGCGGCATCGCTTTTATCTATGTGTCCCAGCCCATTGAGCAGCAGGCGCAGATGGTACGCCGTGTGAAAAATTACAAGGCAGGCTTTGTGATCAGCGACTCCAACCTGCGCGTGGGCGACACGCTGGCGGATGTGCTGGCGCTAAAAGCCCGCACCGGCCACTCCACCATGGCCGTCACCGATGACGGTACCGGTACCGGCAAGCTGCTGGGCCTTGTGACCAGCCGGGATTACCGGGTCAGCCGCATGGGTCCTTCGGTGCCGGTGTCTGATTTCATGACGCCTATGGAGCGGGTGATCTATGCGCCCGAGGGGACCAGCCTGAAAACCGCCAACGATATCATCTGGGAGCACAAGCTCAACGCCCTTCCCATTTTGTCCGGTGACGGGCATATGGTGGCCTTTGTGTTCCGCAAGGACTATGACACCCACAAGAACAATCCCCTGGAGCTGCTGGACAGCCAGAAGCGCTATGTGGTGGGCGCCGGCATCAACACCCGGGACTATGCCCAGCGGGTGCCGGCGCTGGTGGAGGCCGGGGCCGACGTACTGGTAATCGACTCTTCCGAGGGGTATTCCGAATGGCAGGCCCGGACGCTGGAATGGATCCGTGCCCACTACGGCGACAGCGTCAAGGTGGGCGCCGGAAACGTGGTGGACGGCGAGGGCTTCCGTTTTCTGGCGGACGCCGGAGCTGACTTTATCAAAGTGGGGATCGGCGGCGGCTCCATCTGCATCACCCGCGAGACCAAGGGCATCGGCCGCGGACAGGCCACCGCCATCATCGAGGTAGCGGCGGAGCGGGACCGCTATTGTCGGGAGACAGGGGTCTATGTCCCCATCTGCGCCGACGGCGGCATTGTGCAGGACTACCACATCACGCTGGCACTGGCCATGGGCGCGGATTTTTGCATGTTGGGGCGTTATTTCTCCCGGTTTGATGAAAGCCCCACCGACAAAGTCCTCATCGGCGGCAGCTTTATGAAGGAGTACTGGGGCGAGGGCAGCGCCCGTGCCCGGAACTGGCAGCGCTACGATCTGGGCGGTGCGGGCAAGCTGAGCTTTGAAGAGGGCGTGGACTCCTATGTGCCCTATGCCGGCGCTCTTTCCGACGGCGTGGCGGCCACGCTGGCCAAGGTGCGCTCCACCATGTGCAACTGCGGCGCGCTGACCATCGAGGAGCTGCGGGATAAGGCCAAGCTGACGCTGGTGTCCGCCGTTTCCATTGTGGAAGGCGGCGCCCACGACGTTCTTCTCAAAGACAGGAACAACAACAGCAAAGTCTGATCTCCACAGCCGTTTTCCCTATAACAGCAGGGCTCCCATCCGAAAAATTCCGGATAGGAGCCCTGTTTTTTTCTTTATTTACGGGTTGTTCAGCAGGCGCCACAGCGTTGTGCGGCTGATGCCGAGGCGCAGGGCTGTGCGGCTTTGGTTGCCGTCCTCTTCCAAAAGGACTCTTCCGATGATCTCCCTGTTGATCTCGCTGAGCGTCAGGCTCAGATCCAACGGCTTGCCGGCATCCTCCACCTGCGTGTTGACGGTGGCCACCGTACGCTCCCGCCGCAGGATCTCCTCCACGCTTTCTCCGGTGATATACGGGCCGTCCGTTTTCAGCACCAGCTCCCGCATGATCCGCTGGAACTGGGTGTAGTTGTGGGGCCAGTCAAAATCCTGCATCCGCCGGGAAGCGTTTTCGTCCAGGCCCATGATGTCCTTGGCCATCATGGTGTTGAGATAGCTCAGATACATACTGGCGATGGCAGGAATGTGCGCGCTCCGGCCCCGCATGGGCGGCAGGAACAGCGGCATACAGGAGAGTTTTTCCACGAACTCCATCCCGGCCTCCGTGGCGGTTTCCCCCTTCCTGCACACACAGGAGAAGAGCAGGCGGTTGCGCTTACAGATGTCCATGTCCAGCATATTGGAGATCAGCTGGCGGCGTCTTTCGCCGGTGAGCACGTCCACATTTTTGATGAAAATGGTGCAGCCCGTGCCCGTCAGCGGCGAGCTGTAATGTTCCATCAGATATTCCCAGGCTTTTTCGTTGAGCAAGAAGCAGTCAATCACCACCAGCGGGCAGTCCCGGCGGGTGCTTTGCAGGTAAATGAGGTTGACCGCCTGCTCCTTGCAGGTCCCGTCTTCCCCAAAGACCATGATGGGCTGATCGCTCTGATTGATCTGGCCGATAAAGTCCTGCAATTCCCGCGTCATGCCGACGATGCCGTACAGGCTGTTGCGGTACTGTTCCTCGGCTTCCGGCCATCCGGCGTAGCGAATGCCCCGCTGGAGCTCCGCCGACGGCGCTCTGCTTTCAGAGAAATAGAAAATGGTATACTTTCGTCCGTCAAAGGTCTCGTGGCCCATGCGGATGGAATATTGCACATTGTTAATCTGCTTGAGGATATGCCGCCGCTCCCGTGAGGGGGCACGGCTCTCCTCCTGTAAATACTGAAGAATGGGCACGGCGTTGTTTTCCAGCGTGGAAAAGAACAACTCCCCCTGGTCGTTGAAGACCACGGTGTGATTGATCTGATTCCAGATCAGGCTGCGGAGGAAATGGTTTTCCTCCCGCAGGCTGCAATAGTTGTGGTACAGGTGGATGGCCCCGTCAAAGGCGGCGCGGATATCCTCCGCGCTGGACGTGATCAGCACCACATCCAGCCCCAGACGCAGCGCGGTGGTATGCGCCACAACGTCGCACAAAATGGCCTGTGTTCCCTTTTGCCGGAGGGAGAGAAGCGTTTCTTCCACTTCCCCGGCGTCATGGATGGAGTAAACATCGATTTTATACTGCATCAACTGACAGAGCTGTTTGGCGCTGGCCGTAATGTTGGGAAAGCCCACAATGGCGTAACTGTCGGATACGTTGGCGGCCAGGTGCATGGCCCGCATAATGTCATAGGCGGAGATGGCAATCTCGATCACAGGCAGATTCAGCAATTTTCGCAGCATGGAAGCCGTCCCGCCACGGGAAATAATGGCGTCATAGTCGTTGTAAAAATTGCGCTGGGCCAGTTCCACGCCCTGCTGCAAATCGCCCACGAAGACGGTGAGCTCGATGTTGTCGTATTCCTCCGCCACGGTGAGCATCAGCGAACGCATATTTTCATAGGGCGCAATGCCCAGTAATCTGATCTTCGATCTCATGAGTGCATCTCCTTTATGGTACCCTGTTCTTTTGATCCAGGGCTCCGAACAGGTAGTTCAAATTCCCCGGGCGGCGTGTTTCCGTTGCGGATCACATTGATGGGCCTGTCGTCCTTCATGCGTCCGATATACTCTGTGGGCGTCAGGCCCGTCATTTTTTTGAAAAGCCGGCTAAAGTAATGAATGCTCTGATAGCCCAGTCTTTCGGAGATCTGCGTGATATTCAGATCGGAGCAGAGCATCATTTTCTTCGCCCGTGCGATCTTGCGCTGATTGATATAGCTGTTGGGCGAGGTGCCCACGTTCTTCTTGAAAAACAGGCGAAAGTAATTTTCGCTGTATCCGCACTCCTCCGCAATCTCCGAAACGCGCAGAGGCGTTTCCAGCCGCTCTTCCACCAGAGCCAGTGCCCGGCGGATACTGGCCTCCTCCGGCGGCGGCACGGGCCTGTCCTCCGCCTGCCAGCGTGCGCCGCTTTCCTCCTGGCGACGCAGCAGCAAAAACAGCAGCTCGCTCATGTGGAGATCAATCATCTCCACATAATACGTCCCCTGGCTCACCGCTTCGTCGAAAATCCCGCGGATCAGGCAGCTGGCCTGTTCTCCGCAGTGGGAAACGCAGTGCGGCAGGACGGCAATCCGGCGCGTGAACTCCTCTGAGCAGGAGAACTTCAGATCCAGGCAAATAGAGGTGTTCTCGCTGGTGATAGCATGCACCGTGCCGGGCGGAACCAGCACCAGCGTCCCCTGACCGGCCGGAAAGCTCTCGCCGCCCACCGTCACCTGAATGCGGCCGCTGAGGACATAGATGTAGTGGAAAAACACATGGGTATGGGCCTCTATGTACTGGCCCGCCCGCTTGCAAGACTTCACAACGCGGTGAACTGTCAGTTCGCCGAACATTCCGACACCTCCCGTATCCCGAATTTAATGTCCCAGAAGGACCAAAACCACGTCCTTCAGAGTCTGCACATCGCCCACGTTCCCGGGAAAGATCACATACCCCAGACCGGGAAACCGGCTCTCCTCCCCCGTCCGCCACACGGGAACCCCCGGCGCAATCTGGCCGAGAACCCACGCACGCCGGACACCCAGTGCCCTGATCCCCACGTCGCTGGAGGTAATGCCGCCCTTGGCCACCAGAAAGGCCGGGCGCACGCCGATATGGGCCGCCACCGCCGTGACGGCACCTGAAATACGGACGCTGAGATCCAGATTTTCCTCAGAACTGCCGCTGTCCACCCGCAACACCTTCCGGCTGGTATACACCACTGCCGTGCGGCCCGCCCGGACAGCTGCCTCCGCCGCCAGCGTCACGCGGTTTTCTTCCGCCGCCAGACCGCCGGGGCGCAGCGCGCCGGAGGCGTCAAAGCAGATGCCCTCCGTTTCCGGAACGTTTTCCAGCAGACATTGCAGCTGACGGGTGGTCTTTTCCACATGGGAACCCACGATCACAAGGCCGCCGACACCACCGCGGTCAGGGCAGTCAGGACAGGCCTGCGAACGCGTCAGCAGGGGACGGTGTTCCACGCCGCCCAGCACCCGCACCAGCCCTGCGGCACAGCGGAACAGGAATTCCCGCCCGCCGGCAATGGCCCGGAACAGCGCGGCGGCAAACACCTCCACATCCCGGTCATCCGCCGCATTTACCACGACTTTTCCGAAATCATGCACCGACAGCAGCTTGCGGGTGATGCCGTCATAATTGAGGGAGCGCAGCTCCTCCAGCGAAACCGTCACCACGCTTTCGGCCGGATACGCGGCGCCGGTACGCTCGGCGCACCACTCCGTCAGATCGGAGGACGTGTAGGCAAAGGTGGTGTCCCGGGCAAATTCCGTCTGGCCGGCGGGCACCAGCAGCTCCCCCGTTTCCACATAGTGAACGTTGCCCACGGTCAGCCGCCCGCCTTCCCGAAAGTAGGGCATCAGAATCTCTCCGTCATAACGACAGCCGAGGCGCGCCTGCAGCTCCCGGCGCAGCACCGACGTTTCCAGCGGATAGTGACCGCGCAGTGTGGAGTCGCTCCGGCTGACCAGCAAAAAGCGTCTGCCGGTTTCTTCGGCGGCAGCGGCCAGATGCCGGGCAATCTCCGTGTGGACCGCCGCGGTTTCCGGTGCTGTCATGCCCCGTGAATTGGTCAGGATAAAAGCCAGGCTGCCTGCCTCGCACAGCGTGCGGCGCAGTGTTTCCTGACTCCAGTCAGTATAAACAGGGACATCATATACCGTTTGTATCCCAGTGGGATCGTCATCCAGCACCAGTATCTTCCGGTCTACCAGCGCTCTGGCGCGCGCCAGAGCCGCCCTGACAGCTGTTTCATCCGGAAGCGGCGGCAGGTGCAGCGCCGATCTGGGAATGCTTTTTTCGTTCATGGCTCCTTACTCCTGCACGTCCTACATTTCCTCGGGTCGAATGTGGGTCACCTGCCCGTAGATGCAAAGCGCGTCCAGGTAACCGCCCGCTTCATAACCGAACACGTGCCACTCCAGCGGCGGGAAATGCATCAGATCACCTTCGTGCAGAATCTGCTTGTGTTCCAGGCTGTCAGGCCCGCTGCCCCAGCGGACGAAGGCGTCCCTGCACCCCAGCACCACCACCGACTCCTCCGCGTGATTGTGGGGCGCCATGGGGCCGCTCTCCGCGCTGTAGCGGCAAAAGCTCACCGTCATTTTTTCGCTGGCAACGGCGCTGTTGCGCCCTACCGCATTTTGCACCACCCGACCGGGCAGGCAGTTGGCGGCAATTGCATTGCGTCTGACAAAGTCCATTGTAAAAATCCTCCTTGCTTTCTTACCCATAGTACCATATTTTTCAGTAAATGAGCGTTTTTTTATTGCTCCGTTCATTAGTATAACGGTGGGAGCAGCCTCTGTATTGGCCTATTTTTGGGGTAAACGTGTCTTTTTCACCGTTGATGACTCCAACGGCGTGCCCGGGTCGTCACCGGTGAAAAATGCAAATTGGCCATGGATTTATGAAAATACTTTTTCCGGCACAGCGCTATACTTTTCTTATCGGTATCTCATATACGGCAGCCGGCTTTCCGGCTGCCGGCTGAAAAGGAGCGGATTGTTATGAGCAAAAAGAATATCATCGGTGTGATTCCCCCCATTATCACGCCCATCGACGAACAGGAACGGGTGGACGAAAAAGCGCTGCGCGCCCTGATCGATCACTGCATCGAACACGGCATTCACGGCATTTTCGTCTGCGGCTCCAACGGCGAGTGCATGGCCCTGACACAGGAACAGCGCGACAGAGCCATTCGAATCACCCTTGACGAGTGCGCGGGCCGCGTCCCCGTCATCGCCGGCTGCATGGACTCCAGCACTCAGCGTGTCATTGAAAACGTCAGGCGCTTTGAGGATATGGGCGGCCAGACAGCCGTCATCACCCCCGTGTTCTACGCGCGCCATGCCACCCAGGATGAAACAGTCTACCACTTTGAGGCCATCAGCCGGAACACCCACGCTGACCTGATGATCTACAACATTCCGTCTTTCACGGGTCTGATGCTCACGGCGGACACCATCATCCGCCTGTCCGAGATCGACAAGGTCATCGGCGTGAAGGATACCTCCGGCAATTTCCCCTTGTTCATCAAACTGCTGCATTATTTCAAGGGCAGCGACTTCCTGGTGCATCAGGGTTCCACCAATCTGGCCGTGCCCAGCATGCTCATGGGCGCCGACGGCTTCATCCCGTCCCTGGCACCGCTGTTCCCCAAGGCGCACCTGAAGCTCTACGAATACGGCAAGGCCGGCGACATTGAAAACGCCATGAAGTGGGGCGCTATTGTGGATGAAATCTGCAAGCTCTACCCCATGGCCAAGAGCCAGACCGCTTCCACCAAATACGCTCTAAGTACGCTGGGTCTGTGCGACAAGCGCGTTTGTCGGCCCACGGAGCCCATTACCGCCGACGAAATGCACCGCATCGACGCCCACATTGAAAAGCTGCGGCAGTATATGTAAGAAAGGGGACGGTTTCTGTGGCACATGGTCCTGTCATCCGTCTGGATGCATCCGACAACATCGTCGTCGCCCGCTGCCCGGTTTCGGCGGGAACCGTCATCCCGGAGGAACACCTGACGGTTTTGCGGGACATCCCGCTGGGCCACAAGATCGCCTCCCGCGCCATCGCCGCAGGAGAGCCGGTGCTGAAATACAGCACCGTCATCGGCTACGCCAGACGCGACGTGGCACCCGGCGAATGGATGCACAACGACACCATCCGTTTCGACGCTGTGGCGGAGGGATATCACTTCTGCGCAAATTACCGGCCCACGGCCTTTCTTCCGCCGGAGAAACGCCGCACCTTCGCGGGGTATCTGCGTGCGGACGGGCAGGCCGGCACGCGCAACTGCATCGTCGTCACGGTGTGCAGCAACTGCGCCGCCACCGTGGCCCGAAAGATCGCCGCCCACTTCACGCCGGAGATCATGGCCCATTATCCCCATGTGGACGCAGTGGTGCCCCTGATCCATGCCTCGGGCTGCGGTCTTGAAAAAACCGGAAAGCCCATGGAATACCTGCGCCGCTGTATGGCCGGGCAGATCAAAAACCCCAACATGGCCGGTGCGCTGGTCTGCGCACTGGGGTGCGAATCCAACAATATAGACGACTTTCTCGCTTCCGCCAGCCTGACGCCGGGCCCCATGCTGCACCGTCTGGTAATCCAGGAGGCCGGCGGCGCCCGAAAAGCCGTGGAGGCAGGCATCGCCGCCGTGGAGACCATGCTCACCACAGCCGAGCAGTGCCGCCGTCAGACGCTTCCCGTCAAGTACCTGAAGGTCGCTCTCGAATGCGGCGGGTCGGATTCCTTCTCCGCGATCTCAGCCAATCCCGCGCTGGGGCAGGCCATGGATCTTCTGGTCAGAAACGGCGGCACCGCTGTCCTCACCGAGCCCACGGAGCTTCTGGGCGTCGAGGACGCCCTGACCCGCCGGGCCAAATCCCCGGAAGTGGCTCAAAAACTTATCGACACCATGCAGTGGTGGAAAACATACTGCGCCGGACGGGATGCCCAGATCAACGGCAAGGTCACGCCGGGCAACAACGCCGGCGGCATTACCAACGTGCTGGAAAAGGCGCTGGGCAGCGCCAAAAAAGGCGGCAGTTCCCCTCTCAACGGCGTCTTTGACTATGCCCAGCCCATTGACGAACCGGGTCTTGTCATCATGAACTCGCCTTCCTATGACCCCGTTTCCGCCGCAGCCATGTTCGCCGGCGGCTGCAATCTGTGCGCCTTTACCACCGGACGCGGCTCCTGCTACGGCGGGCAGCATTTCCCCACCGTCAAGATCGCCTCCAACACGCCCCTTTACCAGCGTCAGACAGACGACATGGATCTCAACGCCGGGGCCGTTATCGACGGGGAAAAGGATTTGGGACAGATGGCGGCGGACATTTTTGAAGCTTTGATCGCCGTCGCTTCTGGCCGACCCACCAAAAGTGAGCTTTTTGGAATGGGCGGGGACGAATTTGTGGTCTGGTGGCTGGGGATCACCGCCTGAACTCACTGCGCTTCCACAGACCTGCGGCTTCACGCCGCAGGTCTTTTTTTGAAAGAATCCTCAGAAAAGCAGATACCACAAAGGGATTGTGACGGCGGACAGGAGCGTACTGCCCGCCACCAGCAGCGACCCCAGCTCGGCGTCCCCGTCGTAGCGGGCCGCCAGAACCGCCGTCATGCTGGCGGCGGGCATACCCGAGAGCAACGTACAGGTGGCAGCAACGACCTGCGGCACCTGAAACAGGCGGCACCCCAGGTACACGGCACCCGGTATCAATACCAAGCGCAGCAGAGTGAAGCCCCATACGTCGCCGTGAAAGAAGCGGCCCGGCTTCAGATCCGTCAGCACCGCGCCGATGAGGAGCATGGAAAGCGCCATCAGGCATCTGTTGCAATAGTCGGCCGTCTGCTCCAGCATGGCGGGTAGTCGGAAACCGGTCAGCATGGCCACCACGCCCAACTCGGCGGCCACCATGCAGGGATTGGTCAGCAGGCGCTTCGCCGTAGCCCTGCGGTCGGCTTTTATCCCCGTATAGAGGGAAAGGCCATAGCTCCAGCAGAACATCCGCACAAAAATCATATACATAGTCAGCTGCAGCACACCGTCCGCGCCCAGCAGGCTCTGGATGATGGGAAGGCCCAGGAAGAGGGCGTTGGAATTCACCAACCCGTAGCGAAAAACCTTTTGTCGGCTCTCCTCCTGGCGGCGGTAGAGCCATTTACCCAGCGCCGCCACAAGCACCATGACAATCACACTGATCGCTACCGTCACGGCAAAGCTATGCAGCGTTTCCCGGTCCACATCCGTTTCAAAGGACAAAAAGATATTACAGGGCAAAATCACATCCAGCAGAAGATCCGTGATGCAGTTCTGCCCTTCCGCCGTAATGACGTTCCGGCGCCGCAGAAAAAAACCGATGGCGCCCAGCAGCACCATAATGCACTCGAGCTGCAGAATCTTTGAAATCATTTTTTCTTCCTTTGGTGAAATGGAGAGGCCCCTGCCGCAGGGCAGAGGCCTCCTCCTTTGTTCTTTCAGAGTTTTATGGAATCAATTGTGGAAAAAGCAATTACAGGAAAGGCACAAAGCTCTCAAACAGATCGCGCTGCTCCTTCAGGTTGGCAACGGAGTCCTGCACGTTCAGGCAGAACGGATCCTGCAGGCAGTAGTCGTTGACCATTTGTTTCCACTCAGACGTGGCGCAGACCTTCATGATGGCAGCGTTCATCGCTTCCACGATGTCGGAGGGAGTACCCTTGGGGGCCAGTACCACATACTCGGTGTCGATGACCAACTGGGGAATGGTAGCCTTCGCGGCGACCTGGTTAGGCAGCAGGGTGGGAGCCTTGGACAGAAGCGTGCAGAGGCTCTTCAGCTGACCCTTGGAAATGTAGTCGGCAGCCGTGGAGTAAGGCAGAGAGGTGGCGTCCACTTCGCCGCCCAGCAGCGCGGTCAGACGGCTGGCGCCGTCGCCGGCATCAATGATGTTGAACTGTGCGCCACCCAGGTTGGTCAGAACGCAGGACTCAATGTACACACCGCCGCCGGTGGAGATGCCGAACTTGATCTGGCCGGGATTCGCCTTGCTGGCATCGATGAGTTCCTGCAGGGTGTTATAGGGAGCGTCGGCAGGAACCACGATGTTTTCGCCGGACTGGATGCCATACACGGCAACAGGCTCAAATGCGGTGTAGCCGAAGTCCACCATGCCGGTGACTTCATTGCCGTTCAGAGCGGCAGTGTTGGTGGCAATAAAGGTGTAGCCGTCCGTGTCGCCGTCCTTGTACTGCTGCATGCAGGTGGCACCGTTGGAGCCGGTCACGTTGGTGACGACCACAGATACGCCCAGAACGCCTTCCAGAGCGGTGGCAAGCTGACGGCCCATGTAGTCCGTGTCGCCGCCGGCACCGTGCGTCATGTAGATGTTGATGGTCTTATTGGGCCAGTTGGAGCTTTTGCTGGAGGATGAGGACGAGGAAGAGCTTGTGGAACTGCTGGAACCGCAACCGGTCACCAGCGTTGCGATCATGGCGATGGCCATGAGCAAAGAGAACAGCTTCTTTTTCATTTTTCTTTCCTTTCGATTTTTGTTTTTTATTACGACTGCTGATTGGCTTCAGCAGCAGCCTTTTCTTCCGCTTCCCGGGCCTGCTTCGCTTCTTTCTTGTTGGCGCGGACAGAGAAGATCACCACAAAAACAGTGGCGACCATGAACACCAGAAAGATGGGGTGGCTCACGATAGGATCGCTGGAAATCAACTGAGAGGACCGGCGCAGATTCTGCTCGAACATGGGCCCGAGGATGAAGCCCAGGATCATGGGAACCGTGGGGATCTTGGACTTAATGAGCAGATAGGACATCAGGCCAAAGGCTACCATGGCATAGGTATCAAAGATCGCGTTGGCGTTGCCGATGGCGCCGATGCCGCACAGCACCAGCACGATGGGCAGCAGATAATTCTTGGGAACGCGCAGCACCTTGACAAAAAACCGCATACCCAAAAGCATGAAGATCAGCATGAAAATGGAGGCGAGAATCATGGCAAAAAAGATGGCGTAGACCACCATGCCGTTTTTCTCATAGATCAGCGGGCCGGGGGCCACGTTGTGGACCTGCAGGCCGCCCAGGAGCATGGCCGTCACTGCGTCGCCAGGAATGCCCAGGGACAGCAGGGGGATCATGGCGCCGCCGATGGTGGCGTTGTTGGCCGTTTCGGAGGCCACCACGCCGTCCATGATGCCGGTGCCGTAGAGCTCGCGGTGCTTGGAGGTGTTCTTGGACACCGTGTAGGAAATCATGCAGGAAACACCGCCGCCGATGCCGGGCAGGATGCCGATGCCGATGCCGATGAGGGCGGAGACAAGCATATTGGGAATTTGCCCGATGAACTCCCGCATGGTGAAGCCGCAGCCCTTGATCTTCACGTTTTCGCGGATGGTGTAGTTCTGTTTCTGGCGCACCGTTTCGGCAAAGTTCATGACCTCGGCGATGGCAAAAAGGCCGATGAGCAGCACCACCAGGGAAAAGCCGTTGTTCAGCTCGAAAAGGCCGAAGGTAAAGCGGGGACGGGAGTCGATGGGGGCAAGGCCCACGGTGGCCAGTAAGGCGCCCAGCACGGCGCTGATGAGTCCCTTGGCCATGTCGTGGCCCGTCAGGGCGATGACCATGGACAAGGAGAAAATGGCCAGTGCGCAATATTCATAGGACTGGAATTTCAGGGCGAACTGGCACAGCATGGGGGTGAGACAGACCAGAATCGCAATGCCGAGCAGCGTGCCGAAGAAAGAGAACACCACGCCGGTGCCCAGCGCCTTGCCTGCTTCGCCCTTGTTGGCCATGGGTGAGCCGTCAAAGCAGGTGGCCACCGAGGAGGGCGTGCCGGGGATGTTCAGCAAAATGGCGGAAATCAGGCCGCCGGAGATACCGCCGATATACAGCGCCATCAGCATGGAAATACCCTGGGTGGCGCTCATGGAATATGTGGCGGGCAGAAACATGACGACGGCCATGGTGGCCGTCAGGCCGGGAATGGAACCGAAGATAATGCCGATCACGGTGCCGGCAGCCACCAGAATGATCGTCAAGGGCTGCAGTACAGCCGCCAAACTCTGTAAAATCATGTGGGCACCTCCTTACAGATTGAATGCCGCCAGAATGCCGGACGGCAGCAGAACGTTGAGCAGCATTTTGAAAATGTAATAAAGGACACAGCCCGTTATCACAGCCACAATGGCCGCCGGCAGATAGTTCTTCTTCCACTTCTCGCGTGGGGTCAGGATCAGGATCTGAGCAAACGTATACAGAATCGTGGTGATGACAAAGCCCAGTGCTTCCATCAATCCCACATACAAGACCAGCGCGATAAAGCTGGCAACGACTTCCCGTTTATCCGAAATCACGGACTTTGCAGAGGTCTTTTCCACCACGCCGCCCTCGGCCTTGAACCGACGGTACTTCAGAATGCCGCGAACGATCAGCCACAGGCTCAGGAACAGCAATACGCCGCCCCAGAGGTAGGGGACAAAGTGGTTGGTCAGGGGCGTGGAGCCCAGACCCGTAAATGCCTTGATCTTGGGGATCATGCACAGGTAAGCAGTTGAAAAACACGCCAGGACGATGCCGGGAATGATGTCCTGCCTGTATTGTTTGTTTTTCATGCTTTTTTCGCCTTCTTTCCTACTATTTTTTCTTCTTAATTGATTCTTATTGATTCAGGCAAAGTCCAGGAGCGCTCCTTCCGCGTTGAAACGCAGTTCTCTGGGTTCTTCCAGAACTTCGATGTCATTGCGGCCCCTCACGTCTGGCAAAAGGGCTTCGGAGATCATGATCTTCTCCAGCGACAGGGTATTTTTCAGGTATACCATGCGGACGTGCGCCTTGTCCACGCTTGTCAGTGTCCGGACAGCCACCTGAAGGGCCATTTTGTCCGTTTCCAGCACCATGGGGATCTTTCCCACGCCCAAAACCGTGGAGGTGATCATGTTGAAATAGGTGGCATTGGTATCCAGCTTCTCAAAGGCACGCTTGGTGGTCACATCCGCCATGCCCAGGCCGATATAACTGCCGTGGCTCTCCCTGGAAATGTCCAGCACGGCGGTGCGCTGCTTTTTGATGCCGCCAGTAGCATACGGCGTACCGAAAGTACCTGTGACGTTGGGGTCCATGCCGCTGCCGGAAAAATTCTTGCCGATCTCGTGGACCACCAGCACATCCGTTTCGGGAAGCAGAATGCGGGGCAGACGGGACTTGGCGTACAGCAGCAGCTCAGGTTCTTTTTCAAAGATCTCTTCGGCGGGCAGCACTTCAAGACGGCAGGTCTGGTCGAATTCGTTTTCAATGGGTGCCACGCCAAAGATCACATGGCAGTGTTCAAAAATGATCCGGGCGTATTCCGGCAGGCGCTTTCCCATCTCGCCGAACCCTGAGCGGTGCAGCGATTCAGCGCCCTCCTGCTTTCCCATGCCGATAGCCATCATCTTCACGAGGCCGGACTCATAGGGACCGCGGAATGCGGTGTGCGCTTTGATACGGCCCACCACGATGATGGCGTCCGCCGCGTGGGCGAAGGCGTCCATCCGCACCTCGTCGCCGTTGGACATATAGCCCACCTTCACCGTTTTCATGCTGGAGTGAATGGGGCAGCCGCAGAATTCCTCAGTAATGCCATAGCCCTCCAGCAGGGCACGCTGGCCTTCGTCGGTGGAGCCACCGTGGCTCCCCATGGCGGGGATAATCACAGGCTTTCCGCCGCGGGCTTTGACAAAATCCGCCAGCTCCCGAAGCATCTCCGGCATATGGGAGATCTGGCGGCTGCTGCCGGTAAGCACCACCGTCATGCCGGGCTGAATCCGGGACTTGAGGTCCTCCCGATCCAGCTTTCCCCGCAAGACGGAAGGCACATCCCCGATGCCGTCCCGCTCAAATACCTGACGGATCAGGCACATCCGGGGCAGCTCCGTGCCGGCCAGCACCTTCCGCAGCGCGGACTGTTCTTTGATTTCCATTGTGTATTCGCTCTCCTTGCCTCAGTCTTGTGCCAGTTTTCCGCTGCATACTCTGGCCAGCTGAATCGCCTGGTGAAGCTCCGGCAGCGGGTCGCTGCACAGCAGCTTCTCCGTGACCGGTACCAGTGGATTGATGTGAAATCCCAGAAAACGGCCCCGCAGAAGAAACGCCATGCGCTCCCCCTCCATGTGGAAATGCAGACTGCCCGGGATCAGGGAACCGATTTTTTCAAGCAGTTCCGTCTGTTTGGGCGGAAGCGACACCTCCGAGAGCTGTCCTGCCAGGACCATCGCCGGCTCAAACCGGGCGCCGGGACAATCCAGGGCGATAAAGCAGCCGTTGAACATGGTGTTTAGATTGTTTTCCCGAATGGGAAAGGTCACGTCCGCCGCCTCCGCAAGGATGGTGCCGCACCGGCCGCGGATCAGCTCACGGCTGCGAAAGGCGGAGAGTTTGGTGTTTACCAGTCCCGCGTTTTCCACGGCAGTACGCTGCGCTCCGGCTTTGGGGTCGTGGCTGTAATCCGTCAGATCCCGGCTCAGTGAGCAACGCAAAATGGCGGCGCGCAGGATGTTTTTGTAGCGGCTGATATAGGGTCGGATCGCCGCCAGATAAACGGCCGCGCAGGCCAGCACCAGCACAAGCCCGTAGGAGGTACCCTTGACGAAGATCAGCGTCCCCACGGCCAGCAGCGCCGCGAAGTAGGCAATGCTCATCAAAAATACGATCAGGCGCTTGCGGCGCAGGGTCTGTATCTCCTTGTCCATGGTCAGACCTCCGCCCACTCCCTGCCGCTCCAGATGGGATGGTCGTAGACGGCCTTGTCTGCCACATAGGGCCACTTTTTCCCCTGGCAAACCGCTAGGCAGCCGTTGACGCACATGGCTGCCATCTTGATGACAGCCTCCCTTGTCTGAGCCGCGGAGTGGGGACTCACGATCACATTGGGACAGTGCAGGATCTCATCGTCCACACGGGTGGGTTCGTTCCAGAAGACATCCAGCCCGGCGCCGGCGATGCTGCCGCTTTTAAGCGCCGCGCACAGGTCCGGTTCGTTGACGATCTCGCCCCGGCTGCAGTTGATGAGCAGGGCGGTGGGCTTCATGGCGTCCAGCTCCGCCTTGGCAATGGTGTTGTTGGTCACGCCCTCGATGAGGGGCATCTGTACGATGACCACGTCGGCTGTTTTCAGCGCCTCAAACTTGTCGTTGTACTTTTCCACGCCCAGCTCCGCCATCTGCTCCCTGCTCAAAAAGGTATCGTATGCGATGACCTTCATGTCAAGGCCCAGGCACAGGTGGGCGATGATCTTGCCGATGGTGCCAAGGCCGATGATGAGGCAGGTCTTTTCCTCCACCTCAAACGCCTTCTTAGCGTCGCGGATCTTCCAGTTTCCCTTGCGCTGCTCCACGTCGCTCTCCACCATGTTTTTGGAAAGCGCCATCATCAGCGTCACGGCGTGCTCCGCCACGCTTCGGTTGTTGGCGCCGGGGGTGATGACCACCGGAATGCCCCGCTTAGTGGCGGCCGCCACATCCACGCTGTCGTAGCCGATGCCGGTACGGCCGATGACCTTCAGCGCCTGGCTGCTTTCCATGGTCGCCTCGTCAATGGCGCCCTTGTCGGCCACGCGCACGATGAAAGCGTCGGTGTCCCTGAGCTGTTCCAGATAGTGATGCGGGTGTGCGTCATGGGCAACATAAATATCCGCTTTGCCCTCCAGAAGCGTCATGCCTTCCTGGCAGATGGCCTCCGTCATAGTCACTTTCATAGCGAACTTCCCTTCTCTTTCGTTTTGGGCCGGTCAGCCCCGCCGGGGTCATTTCTTCTTGGCGTTGGCCATACGAATGGCGTAGTCCACAGCGTTGACCAGGCTCAGTTCGTTGGCGTGGCCGCTGCCCGCGTGGCCGAAGCCCGTGCCGTGATCCACGCTGGCCCGAATGATGGGCAGACCCAGCGTCACATTGACGCCGGCCACCGCTTCCCAGTGGCCCTCTTCCCTGTTGTAAACAAAACCCTTGACCTTCAGCGGAATATGCCCCTGGTCGTGGTACATCACCACCACGATGTCGTACCAGCCACCCAGCGCCTTGGAAAACACGGTATCGGGGGGCGTGGGCTTCTTTTCCGGAATGTTGATTCCCTCGGCCAGCGCCGCGTCAATGGCGGGCTGGATCTCCTGGATCTCCTCCGTGCCGAACATGCCGTTTTCGCCGCAGTGGGGGTTCAGCCCGGCCACGCCGATCTTGGGGGCGTCGATGCCGATGGCTTTGCAGCCCTCGTTGGCGATACGGATGCAGTCCAGGACCCGATCCTTCTTGACCCGGTCGCAGGCCTCCCGCAAAGAGACGTGGGTGGAGACGTGGACCACCCGCAGCTCTTCATGGGCCAGCATCATGGTATATTTATCAGTGTGTGTGTAGTAGGCGTAGATCTCTGTGTGGCCGGAGTAGTGGTGGCCCGCCATGTTGATGGCTTCCTTGCTCAGGGCGTTGGTGACGGTGGCGTCGATCTCGCCCGCCATGGCAAGCTCGATGACGCGTTTCACATACTGGAAAGCCGCCTCGCCGCCCACAGCGGAGGCTCCCACGCCAAAGGGGCGGGGCGTCGCCTCATCGGAGGTATCCGGGATCAGATCGGCGGGTACCAGGTCCAGATCCAGCAGGTCGATGGTCCCGTATGTAAACTTGGCCTCTTTGACAGAAGAAACAATATTCAGTTGCAAATGGGCGGTGCCGATTTTTTTTGCCACTTTCAGGGCGTATTTCATGCTGCTTTTGTCGCCCACCACCAGAGGGCGGCAGCGATCGTACACCGAGGCATCCGCCAGCGCGCGGACTGTGATCTCAGGGCCGTTTCCAAAGGGGTCGCCCATGGAAATGCCCAGAATAGGTCTTGGATTCATCATGCAGCCTCTCCTTTTCTCAGCACATACCCGTGTCGGCGTTTTCCTTCAGTACCTTCTTCAGGGCTTCCACGCCCTCGTCGCACAGATCGTTGAACGGTTTGCGGCAGTCGCCCACGGGATAGCCCAGCAGGCCCACGGCCTTCTTGACCACGGTGTTGGGATTGCCGTACTTGAACACGGCGCGGAAGCTGGCGATGGAATCCTGCGCGGCCTGCGCCTCGTCCAGCTTGCCGGCCTTGAAGAGATCGTAAATGGAGGCCAGTACATGGGGATACACATTGGCGCAGCCCGCGATACCGCCGGCGCCGCCGGCCTTCAGGGCGGGCAGAATCAGCGAGTCGTTGCCGGAGAGCACCTTGAAACCCCTGTCCAGCTTACGCGTCAGCGTGATGTAAGCCTGCAAATTCTCCCAGTCGCCGCTGGAATCCTTGGCGCCCATGATGACGTCCACGTCCCTGGCCAGCTTGGCCACGGTTTCCGGCAGCAGCTTGTTGCCGGTGCGGGCGGGAATATTGTAAAGCACGATGGGAATGTCCACATGCCTGGCCACTTCCACATAGTGGTCGTAAAGCTCCTTCTGAGAGGCCACGGCAAAGCTGGGGGTGATGATGGACAGCACGTCCGCGCCCAGCTTCTGCGCCTTCTTGCTCATGCGAACGGTGTCGGCGGTAGAGATGCAGCCGCTGCCGGCGTACACGGGGACACGGCCCTTGACTTGGTCGATGGCCGCTTCCAGCACCTCTGTTTTTTCCTTTTCATTGAGAATGTAGCCTTCGCCGTTGGTGCCGAACACGAACAAACCGTGGACGCCGCCTTCAATCATGCGCTCGATCTGCTGGCGGAGAACCTCCAGATTCACGCTCTCGTCGGAATTCATGGGGGTCAGTATGGGGGGGATGATACCTTTAAGTTCAACCGTTTTCATTTTTTTATCCTCATTTCCATTAAATTTTTCCGCAGCAGCCGTTTTTTACATGATCTCCCGGTAAATGGCCCGGGCGTCGGCGGGGGTCACTTCCCGCATATTGTTCACCAGCAGGCGCGTCACCTGCATGCCCGCGTCCACGAGACCGTCCAGATCCTCTTCGGGAACGCCGAATTCCTTCAGGCTGGTGGGGATGTCCAGGTCCTTCACGATGCGGCCCAGCCACGCGATCATGTACTTGCTCTTTTCATCGACAGTGGCGCAGGTCTTTTCGCCGTGGACACAGCGGTCATAGGCCGCCGCCAACTTCTCCTGAATGGCGGGCTCGTTGAAGCGCATCACGGGGATGAGCAAAATGGCGTTGGAAACGCCGTGGGCAATGTGATACTTGCCGCCCAGGGGATAGCTCAGCGCGTGGACCGCGGTGGTGCCGGAGGCGGTGATGGCAACACCGGCCAGAAAGCTGGCGATCTGCATCTGGTTCTTGGCGGCCATGGCCTCCGGATCGTTGCAGGCGGTCATGATGTTGTTGAGAATCATGTCCAGCGCCTGCATAGCGAACATATCGCTGAAGGGATTAGCCTTGTTGCTGGTCCAGCATTCGATGGCGTGAGCCAGCGCGTCAACACCGGTGGCTGCCGCGATCTTGCGGGGCAACTTCTTGATCATCACGGCGTCCAGAATGGCGTAGTCCGCGATCATCTCGTCGTTGACGATGCCGATCTTCAGCTGCTTTTCCGGAACCGCCACGATGGCGTTGGGCGTGGCTTCGGAGCCGGTGCCCGCCGTGGTGGGGATCATGATGGATTTAATGCACTTCTTGCCGCGCTTGGGGTCGTCCAGCAGCTCCTTGACGCCGTAATCGTCGGTCATCAAAATGGAAGCCAGCTTGGCCGTATCCATCACGCTGCCGCCGCCCACCGCCAGGATCAGGTCGGCGCCCGCCGCCTTGCACTGGTCCACCAGCGCCTGGGCCTGCTCATAAGTGGGTTCGGGGGGCAACTCGTCCAGGATCACCGTCTCAATGCCGGTCTCCCGTACTTTGGCCATGGGAAAGTCCAGCAGTCCCGCGCCCTCGATGCCCTTATCTGTAAACACGGCCAGTTTTTTGGCCTTGTTTTCCGCAATGATCCCTTTGAGATTTTCCAGCGCGTCCTCGCCGCTGTAGACGGCGTGAGGCATTTTCAAATTGTATTTTGTCAGCATGATCGTTCCTCCGTGCATTTCTTTAAGATACTTCTTCCGCCGCGTTCGTCTCCAGAACGTGCTTCAGATCCAGCAGCAGCGTTTTTTCGCCGAACCCGCCGGATTTGGAAAGCAGCCCGTAGGTCTTCCCCCCATACCGGATCTGGGAAAACACCACGCCCGGTGTCAACTCGCAGATGGGCGTGAGTGTGTTTTGGCGGATGCACCGCATGAATGCCAGCAGCGTGTCGCCGCCGGTGAGCAGCAGCGTCCCCTCCAGGCCCCTGTCCAGCAGCCGCCGCAAAGCGCCGCCCATAGTCATGGCAATTCGCTGTCGGACCTCTTCCAGGGTAATGTTCAGCTCCGCGGTCAGACGCTTTATTTCGTCGTTTTCTTCTGTGCCGCCGCAATCCAGTACGGAGCTGTTGGCGGTGTGGATCAGGTCGAACCACTTGTCGATAGAGAGGCTGCCGTCCTCACTGTCCAGCCAGGACGGATCCAGCTTTTGGCGAAGCCCCAGCCGAATACGGGGAATACCGGAATTTTCCGCCACATCCAGTTGCTCGATGGTAACAGGATTGATACTTCCGCAGACGGTGAGCAGCTTTTGGGACATGGGCGGCAGATCGCCGTCGGACCGTTCCAACTGCAAAAGTGCGGGAAGCATGGCGGCAAATCCGGCACAGCCCGCCAAAAAGGAGAGTTGGTTGTTTTGTTTGAGGCTTTGCGCCAGGTGCATCATTTCCTCGTCGCTTTGCGCGTCGTAGATCACGATCCCCCGGGGCGCCTTCTGTGGCACATGGCCGCGGGCCAGAAGCGTTTCAATATGGCTCTGGCTTGCAATGATGTCTTTTACGGAAGAAAAACGAACCGGTTCAAAGGGATCCTGTCCAAAAACACTTTGCGCCACAGGCACGCCGTTGATATAGTGGACCCCGTCCCGTGTAATCCGCCCCATTTTAGGAAACGCCGGGATAAAGTGAACGGTTTTTCCCCCGGCGGCGTCAAATACGGCGGTAAGCTCACTGCCGATATTTCCCCGCAGGCCAGAATCTGTTTTTTTATAGATGCAGGCCACTCCGGCCTTTACCGCCGCCTTCACGATGTTGTAAACGGTCTGATAGGCTTTCTCCGGCGTCATATGCCGTGTTTCGGCATCCACAATGAGTATCTGTATATCATCGGCAACAGCAAACAGGTCTTCTGCGTTGCCATCCGCCACACGAACCAGTGAACCTTTCGCCCGAAACTGCACGCCTGTATCCAACGCTCCGGTGAAATCGTCCGCGATAACCAAGGCTTTTATCATGTTTTGCCACTCCCCCGCCTGTAATGTTCTCCGATGAAACACATATTCTGCACTGCACCGGTGGATTTGGCGTTTTATGTAAGATGAAGGTCGAAACCGTTCCTCTTTTGTTCATGAGTTATCCTATTATTTACGTCTGTTTTCCGCAACCTAAAATTGGGCATTTTATTGTTTAATTATGAAACATTCCTGTTATTTCACTGACAATCTTCTGCTGTTTCCTCCCTTTTGTCTTCCATTATTGTGCAAATTTTACAACCATAGCTCTCTGGAGCCTTCCCCATTTTGTCATTATTGCGAACCGTCGATTGTTTAATTTGCACAATAAGAGGTACTCATTTTGTTGATTATGTCAATTTTTCGGCACAATGTGTTTAATTTTTAAACACACGTCCAGCCCACCTCCCGCTTTCCGCTTTTTGCGAGCCGTATAAAAAAGAGCAGGCGGTACGCCTGTCCTCCCAAAACGAAAAGAAAGATCCCCCACGTCAGCCAAACTGACGCAGGGGATCTTGCCGTTAAACCAAAGCGAGGAAACGAACGCCGCGGCACGGCCATCCGGGAACGGCAGGAGCCCGGGCGCAAACAGGAATGCCCGATCCTGACGGTCTCTCCCCGAAATCATCCGGCGCGCGGGATATACGGAGGGGCCGAGCTTGCGGCCCGCCCCGGTTTTCCGTCACCGGACGGCGGCAATATGCTTTTTGCTGTTCAGAAGCTTTCCGCCCGCCTGATCACGCGGCTCACGCTCCACGAAAGGCGGCGGCGGAGGCGGGCCGGGCGATTCATCAGCCACGCCATGACAAAGGTCATCCCGAACATGATCGCCCCTGTCAGCAGTCGTTGGAAAAGATCGTAGCTTCCGGTGATATACACGCCAAAGGCAAAGAAGAAAACCGGCGCGATATAGGCGATGCGTGCCACGGGAGTATTTTGAGGCTTGGCGGGGACCATCTCCACCACGTCGTTCCGGCGCGGCTTTTTATAGGCCGTTTCCGCGACCTCCCGCCGCTCTCCCGGCGCTCCGTTCTCCCACGGTGCCACCTCCACATACCCGTTGGTAAACACATTTGTCACAGTCGCTTGCACAAGCATGGCAGAAAACTCCTTTCAAAAACTCCGAGGGAGGAGGGAGTGAGGTTCACTCCCTCGGAGTGCGGGGATGCAATCAGACAAACATGGGGACAAAATACAGACCCACAGACACGATCACCAGCCAGAATACACAGATGAAAGCCATGAAGCCCCATACATCCTTCAGCTTCATTCCCACCACAGACAAAGCAGGAATGACATACAGCGGCTGCAGCAGGTTGGTGCACTCATCGCCATAGACGAAGGCGTTGAGGCAGTTGACCAGGCTGGCGCCGGGAATGTTCTTGGCCGCTTCCACGATCAGCGGGCCCTGCACGGTGAACTGGCCGCCCTGAGAGGGGATGAACAGGTTGACCAGGCAGGCGGAAAGGAAGGAGTATACCGGCAGTGACCGGGCGCTGGCCACAGACACCATGGCGTTGATCAAAACAGTACCCAGGCCGTTTTCCACATACATCATGCCCATGATGGCGCCGTAGAACGGGAACTGCAGCATCACGTCGGTCGCCAGATGCATACTGGCGGCGTGGGCATTGATCCACGCGCGGGGCTGGGGGAACAAAAAGCAGTTGATGCCCACGAACATAAAGATGACCAGGTTCATGTTCAGCGCCTTCAAAAAGCCCTGGGTCACAATGGAATAGATGATGTACACAAAAATGAACAGGCCCACGACCCACATGATGGGTTTGCAGGTATTCATCTTGTCAGCCAGCGTCACGGGCTTTTCCGTGATCTTGTAGGACTCGGGAGCGGCGTCAGCCTGGGTGGCAATGTCGCCCAGCTCCACCAGTTCGCCCTCGCCGGGGCGGGTAAAGAGAACCAGTAGGATGAAGCAGACAGCCAAAATGCTGAAAAGCACGATGTTGGTAGGGTTGTAGCAGGTTTCAGCCACGCTCATGCTTTGGCCGACGATCTTGGCATAGTTGCTGCCCTCAATGGCCAGGTTGGAGTACAGGGTGGCGGAGGGCCCCAGGCACTGGCCCAGGATCATGCAGGAATAGCCGCCTGCCACCATCATGGGGAAGTGCAGGCCCTTGATGCGCTTGGCCATGTGCATGGCCAGAATGGGGGTGACAATGGTGCAGAAAGCCCAGTTCAGCATGGAGGTAACATAGCCGAAGAGCATCAGCACGATCAGGGCGGCAGTCCGGGTGTTGACCAGCTTGGCAATGCTACCCAGTAGCTTGGCGACCTGAGGGCTGCGGGCGCAGGTGGCACAGACGATGATCATCAGACCCATCTGGAAAGCTAAAACGAACTGGCTGCTCAGGCCGCCCCACCATGCCGTCAGCAGTTCCAGGGGGCCTTTGCCGATCATTAGGGACAGGACAAATACCAGCAGCATGAGGATAACGCAGAACACGAAGGAGTCAGGAATAATTTTCTCAGCAGCGAAGTTGAACCTCTTGCTGATGCGCCACAGAAGGCTTCCTCTGTCGGCAGTTTGTTTTTGTGTCATGTTTGGTGTTTCCTTTCTCTCATGATAATTGTTTATTTTTTGGACGCTCTTACACCGTCCTTAAAAACAGAGAGATCACTTTCCGTACAGCATTCGGATCAGATATTCGTTGAGATCAGCATTGCACTTGTCAATCTGCTGGGGTGTCCAGGTCTTGAAGCCTTCGCCGCTCTTGAAGCCCAGCTTACCCTCGTCCAGCATTTTTTTCAGCAGGGGCGAGGGCTCGTGGCTGTCCTCCAGATAGGGCAGCACATAAGAGTGGATGTTCCATGTCAGCTGCGTGCCCACCATGTCGGAGTTCTCCAGGGCGGAGAGCTGCGGCAGGCGAAGGCCGAAGGAGTTTTTAATGGCGATATCCACTGTCTCAGCGTCAGCAATGCCGTTTTCCACAATGGAGATGGCTTCACGCCACAGGGCATGCTGCAGACGGTTGGCGATAAAGCCCGGCACGTCCTTCTTACAAAGAACAGCCTTCTTGCCGCAGCTTTGCAGCGCCTCGATGACCCGCTCGGCTACGCCGTCTGCGGTGGCGTCTGTCTTAATTACCTCCACCAGCGGGATCAGGTGACCGGGATTCCAGAAGTGAGTACCCACGAAGCGCTCACGATGCTTCAGTTCAGAAGAAATCTCGCTGGGACTCATCACAGAGGAATTGGTGCAGAACAGGCAGTCAGGACGGCAGCGTGCCTCCAGCTTGGCAAAGGTCTCGTGCTTGATCTTCATGTCCTCAAACACGGCCTCAATGACCAGGTCGGCGCGGCTGACCTGCTCGCTGTCGATGTCTGTGGTGAAGGAAATGCGGCTGAGGCAATCCTCCAGAAATTCCTCGGTGATGACGCCCTTTTCCACCAACTGCTTGGTGCTGGTGCGAATGCCCGCGTGAACGTCGGTCTCAAAAAGGTCATACACGCCCACCTGAAAGTTGGGGTTGGTGGACATGACGTAGGCAATGTTCTTGCCCATGAGACCGGCACCGCAGACCAGAATGTATTTAATGTCTTTCATTGTAAATGTGCCTCCTCAGTTGGCCGTATCTTCATAGTTGTTGGCATCGGCGGGATAGACCTTACCGCTCTCTCCCACCAGCTCGCCCTCGGCATGGCAGCACGGGCATTTGCCGAACTCTGGCTCGGAGATGGTGTCGGCGCCCGATTTAAATAGCTTTCCGCAGGCGGGGCAGCGGTAAAAAAGCCAGTAAACGCCCCAGCTCATATTACTTTGTTCAGACCCAAAATTTCCCGGGCTTCAGCGGGGGTAGCGGGCTCGTTGCCGTACTCGCGGATTACACGCACAGCGCGCTCAACAAACTGGACATTGCTTGTGGCCAGCTGGCCCTTGGCATACATGACGTTATCCTCCATACCCACCCGGATATGGCCGCCCAGCGCCACGGCGCCGTAAAGCATCTCCATGGCGGAATGACCCACGCCAAAGCAGCTCCAGGTCGAGCCGGGGCAGAGACCTTCCATGGTTTCTTTCATAAAGATCAGGTTTTTCAGCGAACCGGGGATCCCGTTGGCGCAGCCCATGCAGAACTGAAAATGCAGAGGAGCCTTCAGCACGCCTTTTTTCAAATAGTAGGCCGCGTTGGCGATCATACCGGGGTCAAAGGCCTCGATCTCTGGCTTGACGCCCCACTCCTGCATGTTTTGACCCAGCTGCTCCAGGAACTTGGGGTGGTTGATGAACAGGCTGGAATGCAGCCAGTTCATGCTGCCGCAGTCAAAGGAGCCCATCTCGGGACGTAGCTCTTTCAGGTGGGCCTGACGAGATTCGTCGGTGGCGTTCAGATCACCGGAGGTGGTCATATTCAGGATGATGTCGCAGTCGGGATGATTCTTGTGCAGCAGCTCCGCCGTCTCGCGGAACTTGTCGGCGCTCATGGTGCCGTTGCCCTCGTCGTCACGCATATGCAGATGCGCCATTGCCGCGCCCGCTTTCCAGCATTCGTATACATCCTCAGAGATCTCCGCCGGCGTCATGGGAACATGGGGGTTGTCTTTTTTCTTGGGCCACGCCCCGGTGGTGGCAACAGTAATAATGGTTTTCTTGGCCATAGCAAATACACCTCTCAAAAATCGTTGTGAAAAATTTATCTAAAGAGATATATACAAAAACCATGCCAATTTAGCAAAAAGCAGGAAAAGAATGGTGATCCCTTACAGGACCCGGCTTTGCGGCCGTTTGGAGATCCTTGGCATAAAACAAGCGGGGGCCTATGTGTTGAATCATTTCAACACCTAGGCCCCCGCTTGTCTCTCACGTG
>JAYFNH010000032.1:0-17698 GCA_034933545.1 Oscillibacter sp. | reverse complement strand
ACTGAAAACCACCGGCTTTTATTTTTCGGATATATCTGAAAACAAATCATATTTTTTATACAGGAGGAACACATTATGAGTGCAAGAACCTATTACTATGCACGGGTCTCCAGCAGAGACCAGAATCTGGATCGGCAGCTCACCGCCTTCCGGCAGCTCGGCGCGGATGAGCGCGACATCATCACCGACAAGGAGAGCGGGAAGGATCTGAACCGGCCCGGCTATATGGCGCTGAAGCAAACTATGCTGCGCCCCGGTGACACGCTGGTGGTGAAGTCCCTTGACCGGCTCAGTCGGAGCAAGGCGGACATCAAGGCGGAGCTGGAGTATTTTCGCCGGCTCGGCGTCAGGGTGAAGGTGATCGAACTGCCCACTACCATGATGGATCTACCGGAAGGCCAGGATTGGGTTTTCGATATGGTCAACAACATCCTGGTCGAAGTGCTGGGTACCATGGCCGAAAAAGAGCGGGCCTTCACCCGGCAGCGGCAGGCGGAAGGTTACGCTGCGGCCAAGGCAGCCGGCAAGAAGATGGGCCGGCCGGCATCCAAGAAGCCGGATGGCTGGGACGAGGTTGCAGCTGCGTGGCGTGCCGGTGAGCTGACCGCCACCGCTGCCATGCAGAAGCTGGGTCTTACCCGATACGCTTTTTATAAAATGGCGAGGGAATGACGTCAATCTGTTGGAGGTGAAAAAGTACATTCTCTCCCCCTGCGAAAATTACTTCCATCAATCTGCAAATAGTGTTTGACACTTCCAAATGGACGTGTTATAATTAAGGTAACAAAAGAAAGGAGCCGGTCATGAAAAGCTACTCGTCAAGAGAAGTCATTCAGATATTGCGGGCGGATGGTTGGTACGAAGTCGCTTGCGACGGAGACCATCATCAATTCAAGCACAAGACGAAAACCGGCAAGGTTACGGTTACGCACCCAAGAAAAGACTTTCCAAGAAAAACTTTGGACATGATAGGAAAGCAGGCGGGGATCAAGTTCTCTTGATCTCCCATCTTTCCTGCCTTATAAAATACATAGCAATGAAAGGAGTTACAAGTATGAAACAGTATTATAGATATCCTGCCATTTTCTATTTTGATTCGGACGGCATCGCTATTGAGTTCCCCGACCTCCCCGGTTGTCTGCCCTGTGCCGACACGGAGGAGGAAGCATTTGAGAACGCACGGGAAGCGCTGGGTCTACACCTGTTCGGTATGGAGCAGGACGGTGATCCTATTCCCTCACCGACGCCGGTAAAAAATCTCAACCCAGAGCAGGGCGGAATTATCACCATCATTGAAGTATTCATGCCCACCGTGCGCGATAGGCTTAACAATAAGGTAGTCAAAAAAACCGTCACACTTCCCGCGTGGCTCAACCGTGAGGCGGAGGATCGCCGAGTAAACTTTTCGCAGATTCTACAAGAAGGCCTTAAAAATTATATTTCCGGTTCCCAGCAATGAGTGAATAGGCAGCGGCTCTTTCCCTGCTGCTCCCCTCTGGAAAATATTCCTTGCGTCATCGCAAAAAGAGTGTTATGATGTCAAAAAGCAACAAAAAAAGCCCTGCACCGAATGCAGAGCAAAAATAAATACCCTGGACATCCGGCGGATCTCCAAATCCGCCGGATGCACCGGGCCAAGTGTACAGACACAAGGCCGGCTGACGCAGGGCGTTTAATATGTGCCAAATGTAGCACACATTAACGCAATTTGTCAAGTAGGCTGGTGTCTTTGCACCAAGCCTACTTTTTTGTTATAACCGCCCGCAAGGACGATTATATAGCACAACTGAATGAGGTACCCATGCCAGTGGCCGGTCAAAGCAAGCAAAACATGATCGGCCCATAGATGAGCAAACAGTTATGCCAGGACCTCCCTTCGCCGGGAGCGAGCGAACCAGCTGTCATAACCAGCTGATACCTGCTGACGCGGTTCCGAGGTGAGATCCAGAGAGGCGCAGGAGCTGGAATGGGATAGATACCCAAAACAGATACCCAAAACCCAAGCAAATTAGCAATTCTATAAAGGGCGGGTGGGTTCGCCTGCTCGCCCTTTTTCTTTTAGGTAAATAGTGGGAAAGGCCTGCTCAACGCAGACCTGGCCCAGTATTCATCTATGGTGCGCGGTACAGGACTCGAACCTGTGACCCCATGCACGTCAAGCATGTGCTCTACCAGCTGAGCTAACCGCGCAGACAGCGGTATTATACTATCGCAAATACGCCCCGTTGTCAACAGTTTTATTGCATCGTCCTCAAAAATTTGCTATACTTTTTCTGTTCATCCCAAACGGGAAAAAGGAGGGGCTTTTATGGAAAAGGTGGCATTGGTCACAGGCGCGTCCCGGGGTATCGGCCGGGCGGCAGCGTTGGAGCTGGCCCGGGGCGGCTGGGCCGTGTGCGTCAGCTATTGCCGAGAAAAAGAAGCGGCGAAGCGCACCGCCGGGGAAATAGAACGTGCCGGCGGAAAGGTGCTGACCGCTCAGGCGGACGTCGCGGACGGGGCGGCGGTACAGGCTATGGTACGCCGGGTGGAAGAGACGCTGGGGCCGGTTTCCCTGCTGGTAAACAACGCGGGCATTGCCGGGCAGTCTCTCTTTCAGGACGTAACGGAGGAACAGTGGCGTCGCTTTTTCGCCGTCAACGTGGACGGAGCCTATCACACCATTCAAGCGGTGCTGCCCGCCATGCTCCACGCCCATGAAGGCTGCATCGTGAACCTCTCCTCCATCTGGGGGCTGCGGGGCGCCTCCTGCGAGGTGGCCTACGCCGCCACCAAGGCTGCCGTCATCGGTCTCACCCGGTCTCTTGCCGTGGAACTGGCCTCCAGCGGCATCCGCGTCAACTGCGTGGCTCCCGGCGTGGTGCGGACGCATATGCTGGACGAACTCTCCCAGGAAACGTTGCTCCAGCTGGCGGAGGAAACGCCCTTGGGCCGGCTGGGAACGCCGGAGGACATCGCCAAGGCCATCGCGTTTCTGGCTTCCGATCAGGCGGCGTTTATGACGGGGCAAGTGCTCACGGTAGACGGCGGCTTCTGCGTATAAAAAATGCGTATAAAAAAGAAGAACACCGCAGGCGGTAAGCCTGCGGTGTTCAAAGCTTCCTATGTAATTAGTCAGCGGGGTTGATCGCACCGTTGGGACAGGTATCTGCACAAGTGCCGCAATCCAGGCAGGCATTCGCGTCGATGACATAAGAAGAATCACCCTGAGAAATAGCGCCGACGGGGCAGGCATCTGCACAGGCACCGCAGCTGACGCAAGCAGAACTAATCTTATAAGCCATAAGAGCACCTCCATAAATATTTGTAGTACATATTGTAACATGAAAAATGGAAATTGCAAGACTTTCCCTTTTAAAAAAACACTTCCCGGAAAATTTTACAAATTCGGAGAAGGCGGGGGGTCAAATTGACACCCTTTTCGTGATATGATACAATTTCTAAAAAACAGGAGAGGAATGGTCGGATGGAATATTCGCGTGCTTTTTTTGAGGCCAGCGCCAATTATGTGCGCCAGCGACTGGGCTTTGCGCCTGAGATCGCCGTGATCCTGGGCTCTTCGCTGGGGCCTTTTGCCCGGGAGATCGAAAACCCTGTGATCATCGACTACTGTGACATTCCCCACTTTCTCACCTCCACCGTGGCCACCCATGCGGGAAAACTCATCGGCGGCACCGTGGCGGGGAAAAAAGTGGTGTGCATGTCCGGCCGATTCCACTCCTACGAGGGCTATGACTTTGAGCAGCTGGTGATCCCGGTGCGGCTATTCAAGCTCCTGGGCTGCCGGGCTGTGATTCTCACCAACGCCGCGGGCGGCGTGAATCTGTCCTACAAGCCGGGCGACGTGATGATCCTCAATGACCACATCAAGCTAAGCGGCGCCTCCCCCCTGCGGGGCCGCAATGTGGATGAGTTCGGCCCTCGGTTCTTCGACGTGCAGACCATGTACACCCCCGCTTTGCGGGAGTTGGCCAGGGAGTGCGCGCAGGGCACCGGCCTCACCGTCCACGAAGGCTGTTATTTCTTCATGCCCGGCCCCCAGTTTGAAACGCCTGCCGAGATCCGGGCCATTCGGGTTCTGGGCGGCGACGCGGTGGGTATGTCCACCGTCACCGAGGCCCTCACAGCCGCTCACTGCGGCTTGCCGTGCCTGGCCTTTTCCGTTATCACCAATATGGCGGCGGGTATTCTGAATCAGCCGCTTACCGACGAAGAGGTCAACGAGACGGGGAAAATGATCGCGGGTGCTTTCAGCGCCTATCTCAAAAAAATTGTGGCAAGGATGTGAAAGTGTGCGTCAGCTCTATCAAAACGCCTGCATCTGGACGGGCGAGGAATCCATTATCAACGGCTGCCTGGCCATTGACGGCGATACCATTATCTATGTGGGAACGGAGCGCCCGGAGGGCTCCTTTGACGTGGAGAAGGACTTCACGGGAAAGCTGCTGATGCCGGGCCTTGTCAACTGCCATACCCACGCGGCCATGACGCTCCTGCGGGGCGTGGGCACCGACCTGCCGCTGCAAAAGTGGCTTTTTGAAAAGGTGTTCCCCGTGGAGGCGAAACTGACGGAAGAGGAGATCGACGTGGGCAGCCGTTTGGCCCTGCTGGAGATGATCGCCTGCGGCACTACCAGCTTCTCCGATATGTATTTTTACCCCTGGGTCACGGCGAAGGCCGTGGAGGAGTGCGGCATTAAGGCCAACCTCAACTATCCGGTGCAGTCTTTTGTGCCCGGCGAGACCTATGCCCAAAACGAAAGTGCCCGGAAAATGGAGCGCTTTTACCGGGAGTGGAACGGCCGGGGCGACGGCCGCATTCGTGTGGACTGCTGTCTCCACGCCGAGTATACCTGCAATCCCGACGTGGCGGCGGGAACGGCGGACTTCTGTCGCTCGGCAGGCGGACGGATGCACATCCACCTCTCCGAAACCAAGACCGAGCACGAGGGATGCGTCAAAAAGTACGGCATGACCCCCGCCCGGTGGTTTGATTCTCTTGGCGTGTTTGAAAACCCCACCGCCGCGGCCCACTGCGTCTGGGTGACGGCGGAGGACCGGCGGCTGCTGCGGAAAAAGGGCGTCAGCGTGGTGCATAACCCCACCAGCAACATGAAGCTGGGTAGCGGCTTTGCCCCCATCCCCAAGATGCTTGGCGGTGGCATCAACGTGGCGCTGGGCACCGACGGCGCCGCCAGCAACAACAATCTCAACCTGTGGGAGGAGATGCACCTTTCCTCTATCATCCACAACGGCTACCATCTGGACGCCGAGCCTGTCTCCGCCCGGGAGGTGCTGGCCATGGCCACCGTCTGCGGGGCGAGAGCCCAGGGCCGGACAGACACCGGACTTTTGGCAGCCGGAAAAAAAGCGGATGTGGCGGCGGTGGATCTGGACAGGCCCCATCTCATTCCCCATCTGGACACGGCGGGCCTGCTGGCCTATTCCGCCCAGGGGTCCGACGTGTATATGACCATGGCGGACGGAAAGATCCTCTATGAAAACGGGGAATTTCTCACATTGGACAAAGAAAAAATCTGCGCCCAGGCCCGAAAAGCCGCGGAGCAACTTTATCGATAAGGAGCGAATCATGGAAGAAAGAGCAGACAAAGGCCTGGCGTTCATGCTGCAATACGAAAACGTGGCCTGGTATGAAAACGGAGAAGTGCGGATCCTGGATCGCCGGGTCTATCCCCGGAAGGTGGAATTTGTCACCTGCAAGACCCACCAGGAGGTGGCCCAGGCTCTCACCGATATGGTGACGCAGAGCACCGGCCCCTTTACCGCCAGCGCCATGGGCATGGCGCTGGCTGCCTACGAGTGCCGGGAAAAGACCTCCGCCGAGCAGCTGGCCTATCTGGAAAAGGCCATGTACACCATCTCCCACGCCCGCCCCACCACCGTGGGACGGATGGAGCTCATTACCGGTGGCTGTCTGGAGTCGGCCAAAGCCGCGCTGGCGGCCGGGGAGAGCGCCGCGGATGCCATCATGGCGCACACCATCTGCGCCAACAACCGCCGCTACAACAAGGTGGGGGAAGTGGCCAAATATCTGGTGAATATGTTCCCCGACAACGGCACCGTCATGACCCAGTGCTTCTCCGAGACCATTCTTGGCCAGATGCTCAAGGAGTGCCGTAACCGGAACAAGACCATCCGGCTGTTTTGCCCCGAGACCCGTCCCTATTTTCAGGGCGCCCGGCTCACCGCCACCGTCTGCCGCGACATGGGCTTCGACGTGACGGTGATCACCGACAATATGCCCGCCTTCGTCATGCAGAAGGAGCACGTGGATGTGTTCACCTGCGCCGCCGACGCCATCTGCTGCGACGGGTATGTGGTCAACAAGGTGGGTACTTTCCAGATCGCCATTGCCGCCAAGTACATGGGTATCCCCATGTTCGTCTCCGGCATTCCCGACAAGGGGCATCCCTCCCATGAGGACGTGCGCATCGAGATGCGCGACCCCTCCTTTACGCTTCAGGCCATGGGCGTCAAAACGGCGGCGGACGGCGTTAAGGGCTATTACCCCGCCTTCGACATGACGCCGCCCAGCCTGGTGTCCGGCATCGTCACGGATCTGGGGATCTATTCCCCCTACGATCTGCACCGGTATCTGGAAAAGAGCCAGCTGGGCCCTTACGAAATGGTGGTTTGAAAGAGGTGCAAGATGAAAGATAAACAGAAAATACGGGAAGAAATGGTGGCGCTGTGCCTGGAGTCCTTTCATGAAGGACTGTTCACCGGCACCAGCGGCAACCTCAGCGTTTATTTGAAAGAAGAAGGGCTGATGCTCATCACTCCCACCAGCGTGCGTTACGACGTGATGCGCCCGGAGGACATCGTGCTGTGCGATCTGGAGGGGAATATCGCGGAGGGACATCTGAACCCCTCCTCCGAGTGGCGGATGCACGCCATCGTCTACAAAAACTACCCGGACACCGGCTCCGTGTTCCACACCCACTCCCCCTATGCCACCGCTTTTGCCGTGGTGCATAAGGCCATCCCCGCCACGCTCATCGAGACCCATTTCTTCCTGGGCGGCACAGTGGAGTGCGCGGCCTATGCCACCCCCGGCACTGACGGCGTGGGCCTCAACGCCGTTCCGGCCCTCAAGGGCAAGGGCGGCTGCCTGCTGGCCAACCACGGCGTGCTGGCCGTGGGGATGGATATGCAGCAGGCCAAGCTGCGGGCGGAGTATATCGAGGATTCCGCCAAGATCTATCAGTACGCCTGCGCGTTAGGTACACCGGTGGTACTGGATCAGCTTTAAGACAAACACATATCGCTGTAAGCCGCCGTGGGAGGACTTCCCACGGCGGCTTTTTGCGTTCATACATTGTTTACAGTATTGGTCAGAGAAAGTCAAAAACACCTGTTGACTTTTGAAAATGCCGTGGTATACTAAACGTCAGAAAGGTCAGAGAAAGTCAAATTTCAATTGACCAATGAAAACAGGAGGCATGCGGGATGGGAATTTCTGATTTGATCGCCGGGTTTATTCGCTCGGCGCTGGACGATGGGGACGGGGTGCTGGAGCTGCAGCGCAGTGACCTGGCCCAGCGGTTCAACTGTGTGCCAAGTCAGATCAATTACGTCATGTCCACCCGGTTTTCGCCGGAGCACGGCTATATTGTGGAAAGCCGCCGGGGCGGCGGCGGCTACATCCGCATCACGCGGGTGCAGGTGGACCGCCAGACGCTGCTGATGCACGTCATCAATTCCATCGGCGGCGAGTTGGAAGACGCCAGCGCCAGAGCCATTGTGGCCAATCTGGCCCAGTCTGAGGCACTGTCGGTGGAGGTGGCGCAGGCGCTTTTGTATGCCGTCAGCGACGGCGCGCTGCGCACGGTCCCCCGGGAACAGCGGGACGCGCTGCGGGCGGATATCGTCAAGCAGGTACTGATCCATTTTGTTTAAAAAATTTTTGTTTATGAAGCCCAAAAGGAGGCCATGATGATGAGATGTGAACATTGCGGAAAGCGGGAAGCCACTTTTTATTACAAGAGCAATATCAACGGACGCGTACAGGAGGTGCATTTGTGCCGGCAGTGCGCGGAGGAGCTGGGCTATGCCGGCGGCGTGATGAGCGGCAGAAATCTGTTTGACATGGATTTCTTTGGCGGCGATCTGATGCGGAGCTTTTTCCGGCCCATGCTGGGCGGCTTTGGCACCAATCTGCTGACGGAGTTTCCGTCGCCGGAAGAGGAGGCCCGCCCCGTGCGCGAAGAGAAGCCTGTCCGGGAGGAGAGCGGCGACCTGCTCTCCGGAAGCGAGCAGGAAGGCCTGCGCCTGCAGCGCCGGCGCAACGCGCTGGAAACGCAGCTCAAACAGGCGGTGGAAGAGGAAAACTACGAACAGGCGGCAAAGCTGCGGGATGAACTGCGGCAGCTGCCCCAGGCGTGATTGGCAGATACGCCGGATATTCTGAGACAAAGGAGCGAAGAAGCTTATGATGAACGAAAATAAATTTTCTCCCCGGGCCGAGGAAGCCCTGCGCCTGGCGCAGGAGTCGGCCGAGGAAATGGGCCATGGATACGTCGGCAGCGAGCATCTGCTGCTGGGACTGATGCAGGAAGAGGAGGGCATTGCCCACCGCGTCCTCACAGAGTTTGGTCTGACAGAAGAGATGATCCGCGGGATCATCTCCCGCAGCGTGGGCACCGGCATTACCGCCGCTCCTTCCCAGGGGCTGACACCCCGGGCCAAGAGCGTGGTGGAGTTGGCTGTGTCCGAGGCCATGCGCTCCGGCAGCGGCTATATCGGCACCGAGCATCTGCTGATGGGCCTTTTGCGGGAGGGCAACAACATGGGACTGCGGATTCTGCGCACCGTGGGCGTAGACCCCCGGAAGATGTACAGCAGCCTTGCCAAAAAGCTCAATGAGGCCCCCAAGATGTCCGGCACGGCCGGCGCGGGCGGCTCCATTCAAAGTGACGCCGCCAGAAAGAGCGGCGGCAAGACCCTGGCGGAATTTACCCGCGATCTGACAGATGCCGCCCGGGTCGGAAAGCTGGACCCGGTGATCGGCCGCGACAAGGAGATCCAGCGGGTGATCCAGATCCTCTCCCGCCGCACCAAGAACAACCCCGTACTCATCGGTGAGCCGGGCGTGGGCAAGACAGCCATCGCGGAAGGCCTGGCCCAGCGCATTGCCTCCGGCGACGTGCCGGAAGAACTGCTGGACAAACGCATCCTCTCGCTGGATCTGTCAGGCATGGTGGCCGGCACCAAGTACCGGGGAGAGTTTGAAGAGCGTATCAAAAACACGCTGGAAGAGGTGAAAAAGGCGGGCAACGTCATTCTCTTTATCGACGAGCTGCACACCATCGTGGGCGCCGGCTCCGCCGAGGGCGCTGTGGACGCCGCCAACATCATCAAGCCCGCTCTGGGCCGGGGCGAGATCCGGGTGGTGGGCGCCACCACACTGAACGAGTACAGACGCTATATTGAAAAGGACGCAGCGCTGGAGCGCCGGTTCCAGCCCGTCACCGTGGGCGAGCCCACAAAGGAGGCTACCATTAAGATCCTCCGGGGCCTGCGTGACAAGTACGAAGCGCACCACAAGCTGACCATCACCGACGAAGCCATTGATGCCGCCGTGGCACTGTCCAGCCGGTATATCAATGACCGGTTCCTGCCCGACAAAGCCATCGACCTGATGGACGAAGCGGCCTCCCGCGTCCGCATGGACGCCGAGTCCGCCTCTCCCGACCTGAAAGCGCTGGAGGAGAAGATCGCCGCGCTGCACCGGGAGAAGGAAGAGGCGGTCACCGCTCAGGATTTTGAAAAGGCCGCGCAGCTGCGTGACATTGAGAAGGACTATGAAGAGCAGGTGGACATCGAGCGGGAGAACTGGCGCAAGAACCTGGCGGTGAACCGCGGCAGCGTCAAGGCGGATGATATCGCCAAGGTGGTGTCCGGTTGGACCGGCATCCCCGTCACCCGCCTGACCGAGGGCGAGAGCCAGCGGCTTTTGAAGCTGGAAGAGGCCCTGCACCAGCGTGTGGTGGGCCAGGACGAGGCGGTGTCCGCCATCGCCAAGGCTATCCGCCGCAGCCGTGTGGGCCTGAAAGACCCCAAGCGGCCCATCGGCTCCTTCCTCTTCCTGGGCCCCACGGGCGTGGGCAAGACGGAACTGTGCAAGACTCTGGCCGAGGCCATGTTCGGCGATGAAAACGCCATGATCCGCATTGATATGTCCGAATACATGGAGCGGCATACCGTGTCCCGGCTGGTGGGTTCGCCTCCCGGCTATGTGGGCCACGAGGAAGGTGGCCAGCTTACCGAAAAGGTGCGCCGCAAGCCCTATTCCGTGGTGTTGTTCGATGAGATCGAAAAGGCCCATGAGGACGTATGGAACATCCTGCTTCAGATTCTGGAAGACGGCATTGTCACCGACTCCCAGGGACGCCGGGTGGACTTCAAGAATACCATCATCGTGATGACCTCCAACCTAGGCGCCCGGAACATTACCTCCCAGACCGGCAAGCTGGGCTTTGACGGCGGCGATAAGAATAACGATGAAGCCAAGCACTTTGCCCAGGTAAAGGAAGCGGTCATGGCCGAGGTGCGCCGCACCTTCCGCCCCGAATTTCTCAACCGGATTGACGAGACCATCGTGTTCCGCCCGCTGACGGAAGAGGATATCCGGCAGATCGCCAAGCGGATGCTGGATAATACCGCCCGGCGCATGGCACAGCAGGGCATTACCCTGGAGTCCACCGATGAAGCGGTGGCTGTGCTGGCCAAGGATGGCTTTGACCCGCAGTACGGCGCGAGACCGCTGCGCCGGGCCATCCAGAACGAGGTGGAGGACGCCGTGGCCGAGCAGATGCTGGAGGGCAAGATCCGTGCCGGTGACACAGCGCGCATCTGCCTGCAAGACGGCAAGGTGGCCATCGAAAAGTAAATCGTTTGCAACTGCCGCGGCTTTCGCCGCGGCAGTTTTCTGCGCCGATGGAAGCACCAAGGCGGCCGCTGCCGGAAATAACCGTTGTATTGCCTGACTCTTTCGGATATAATAAATTAATTAAGGGGAGACAGACGGGTTTTTATTCCGTCTGCCATGCAAAATGAGGACAAAATCCGGAAAAGGAAGAATGAGAGGAATTTGAATGAACGTAAACTGGAACGACCCCAACTTTGAAGGGTTTCCCCATCATGCCTTCGCACATAAAGAGCCGCGCAAACCCCGCAAGCCCGTGGGGAACGCCGCCACCCGCACGCTGATCAATCTGGCGGTGACGGTGGTATTCGGGCTGATCTATTTTTACTTTGCCCTGCCGCCGCTGAACTTCAAAGCGGAAGAGTTTTACACATTTATCTTTTTGTTGTGCCTGGTGTTCTGCATCTGCGCCATGATCACCTCCGGCTTTACCGGCAGCGGGGCCAAGGGGTATTTTGGCTTTGTCAAAAAGCAGTGCAAGATCCCGTTGTGGATCGTGCTGGGCCTGCTGGCGGTGGCGCTGGTAGGCGCGGCTACCTCCTGGGTGGTGTTCCGCGCCCATTCCTATCAGAAGCTGCTCACCGTGGAGGAGGGAAACTTCACCTCGGAGGTGGAGGAGATCTCCTACGATCAGATCCCCATGTTGGACGCCGCCTCCGCTTCTCTGCTGGGCAACCGCAAGCTGGGCGAACTGTCGGACATGGTGTCCCAGTTTGAAGTGGCCGACGACTATACCCAGATCAACTACAAGGGTCGGCCTGTCCGTGTCACCTCGCTGCGCTACGGCGATATTATCAAGTGGCTGGGCAACCGTCAGCAGGGCCTGCCCGCCTATCTTGTCATCGACATGGTGACGCAGAACGTGGAAGTGGTGCGCCTGGACAACGGCATCAAATACACCACCGCCGAGCATTTTGGCCGCAACCTCTACCGTGTGCTGCGGTTCAAGTATCCCACCTATCTTTTTGAAGCCCCCGCCTTCGAGATTGACGAAGAAGGCAATCCCTACTGGGTCTGCGCCCGGTACAGCAAGACCATCGGTCTCTTCGGCGGCAAGGATATCATTGGCGCCGTGCTGGTGAACGCCGTCACGGGAGAGAGCACCTATTACGACGTGGCCGACGTACCGGACTGGGTGGACCACGTCTATACCGCAGACCTCATCATGGCCCAGTACGACTACTACGGCAAGTATCACAACGGTTTCTGGAACTCTATTTTCGGTCAGCGTGACGTGAAGGTCACCACCCGGGGCTATAACTATATCGCTATCGGGGACGATGTGTATATGTATACCGGCATCACATCCGTCGTCAGCGACCAGTCCAACGTGGGCTTCATCCTCAGCAACCAGCGCACCAAGGAGACCAAGTTCTACACGGTGGCCGGCGCCGAGGAATACTCCGCCATGGACTCCGCCCAGGGCCAGGTGCAGCAGATGAAGTACACCGCCACCTTCCCGCTGCTGCTGAATATCGGCGAACAACCCACCTACTTCCTGGCGCTGAAGGACGCGGCGGGCCTTGTGAAGATGTACGCCATGGTCAACGTGGGTCAGTACCAGATCGTTGCCACCGGTTCCACCGTGGCGGAGTGCGAAAGCGCCTACCGGGTGATGCTGGCCAACAACAACCTCATTACCTCCGACAAGACCGAAATCGGCTCGGCAGAGCAAAAAGAGGTGTCGGGCGTCATCGCCGAGATCCGCTCCGCTGTGGTGGACGGCAACACCCGCTACTTTATCCGCCTGCAAGATGATAAGTTCTTTTATTCCATCAGTGCCGCCGACGATGAAAATGCGGTGATCCTCAATGTGGGCGACTATGTGACCGTCAGGGCCCGGACGGGCGATGGCAGCATTCTCTCCGCTGCTTCCGTCACCCCCGCGGCGCCGCCCCAGCAGGCACAATAAAAAAGCAAAGCACCGGTTGACTTTTTTTGGAAAAGCGTTAGTATAAAAACAGATTTCCATATTCAAAGGAGGCTTTTTATGAAATTTTCCAGCAAGGTACAAAAATGCGGTCTGTCCCCCATGCGCAAGTTTCATCCCTACGCAGTGGCGGCAGAGGCAAAGGGCCGTAAGATCTATCATCTGAACATCGGCCAGCCTGACATTGAAACGCCCAAGGCCTATTTTGAGGCCGTGCGCCGGTTTGACTTGCCTGTGCTGGAATACGCGCCTTCTGCCGGTATACCGGTACTGATCGACGCCATCCAGAAGTATTATGACAAGCTGGATATGCACTTTGACAAAAGTGAGATCCTCATCACCAGCGGCGGCTCCGAGGCGCTGCAGATCGTTTTGCAATGCATTCTGGACGACGGGGACGAGATATTGATCCCGGAACCCTTTTATCCCAACTACAACACCATGGTATGCACCTGCGGCGCGTCCATCCACCCAATTCCCACCTATCCCGAGGAAGGGTACCACTATGCCGACCGGAAAAAAGTGGAGGCGGGCATCAACGAACACACCCGCGCCATCATGTGCACCAACCCCGGCAACCCCACCGGTTCCGTGCTGACGCCCCAGGAGATGCGGATGCTGGTGGATGTGGCCAAGGAGCACGGCCTCTTCATCATCGGCGACGAGGCCTACCGTGAGTTCGTTTACGCCGGCGAGCCGCTGCAATCGCTGGGCGAGTTCGCCGACGCGGCGGAGAACGTGGTGGTCATCGACACCGTGTCCAAGCGGTTTTCCGCCTGCGGTGCGCGGGTGGGCTGCATCATCAGCCGGAACAAGGAATTGCTGAGTCAGGCCATGAAATACTGCCAGGCCCGTCTGTCCGTGGCCACGCTGGATCAGATCGCCTCCGCGGCGCTCTACGACGTGGGGCCGGAATACTTTGCCGCCGTGCGAGAGGAGTATAAACGCCGCCGTGATACGGTCATGAAGAAGCTCCAGGAGATCCCCGGCGTGATCTGCAAGTGCCCCAAAGGCGCCTTCTATATCATGGCGGCGCTGCCGGTGGACGATGCCGATACGTTCCAGAAATGGCTGCTGGAGGAGTTTGACAACAAGGGCGACACCGTAATGTTTGCCCCCGGCGAGCCGTTCTACGCCACCCCCGGCAAGGGCAAAAACGAGATCCGCATTGCTTATATTTTGAAGCAGGCGGATCTGGAACGGGCCATGGACCTGCTGGCGCTGGGCATCAAAAAGTACAACGAGACCCACTGAAAAGCTGGTTTGACAAAAAGAAGACGCCGTCGGCGTCTTCTTTTTTGCAGCGGGAAAAATATTGAAAAACAGCGAAAAAGCGCATAAACTATGGGTAAGACAGAAAAAGGAGAAATGGGTCATGTTTAAAGGCTACGATCAGCAATCCGTTGATTTTATGTGGGGCATCCGCTTCAACAATGAGAAGGAGTGGTTTCTGGCCCATAAAGAGGAATACCTTCAGCATTTGCAGCAGCCTACCAAGGAGTTGGGGGAAGAGATCTGGCGGGCCATGGCGGAAAAGTACCCGGACGACAGCCTGGACCTCCATGTCTCCCGCATCTACCGAGATGCCCGGCGGCTCCACGGCCGCGGCCCCTATAAAGACCATCTATGGTTTTCTCTGCGGCCGGACAACCGCTGTGATGACTGGACGGGCCGCCCCACCTTTTATTTTGAGATCTCCCCAGAATATTACAGCTACGGCATGGGCTTCTGGAGCCCCAGCGCTTTGCTGATGGCCCATTTTCGCCGCCAGTTGGAACTGAACCCGGAGGGCTTTGCCGCGCTGGTGCGGGCCTTTGATTGCCAGAACGTCTTTGCACTGCGGGGCGCGGACTATGCCCGCAGCAAGGGGGACCCCGGAGAGCTTCTGGCGCCCTGGTATCAGAAAAAGTCCGTTTCGCTGGAGTGTGAGCTGCCGCTGGATGAGGTGATCTTCAGCCACCGTCTGGCCGAAGATATTTTGGCGGGCTATGAAACGCTGATGCCTCTGTACCGGTATTTTAAAAATCTTTGTGATACCATGGCGTGAAGCCAATTTCTTGTTTCTTGAAAGGGGAGAAGGGGCCCGTTTTTTGGTACCCACCGAAAAAAATGGTCAAACAGCAAAATAGTTCTTTTATTGCGTCTTCTATATGTTACAATAAAGCAATGAAGAGAAGGAAAGGAGTGGGGCCGTACGATTACTTTTGACATCAATCAAATGCTGTACTCCCTGTCCAGCGCGCTAGATATGGTGGAAAAAGAACTGCTGGGTGTTACGACCAACCACTCCAAAAGGGTGGCGTATTTGTGCATTAAAATGGGCAAAACGCTTTCTTTTACAGACCGGCAGCTATCGGCACTGGCCTGCTGTGCCGTGATGCACGACAGCGCCTTGACGGAGTATCTGCACGATGAGCAGATGGGGCCCGGCGCTGTGCCGGATGGCCCCATTGACCACCGGACCCACTGCCTGGCCGGCGAGCGCAATGTGTCGGTGATCCCTATGGACCCGATTGTCAAGGATGCCGTTTTGTATCACCATGAGGAGGCGGGCGGCGGCGGCGCCTTTGGAAAGACCGCGGCGCAGACGCCCATGGCGGCGCAGCTGATCCATCTGGCCGACCAGCTGGATAGCGCGTATGATCTGTCGGCGGTAACGGAGGAAAAATGCGACCGGATCCACCTGTATGTGTGGAACGAAGCCGGCATGCTGTTTGCGCCCGAGGTGGCAGATCTTTTTGCCAAGTCCGTCTCACGGGAGGAACTCTTTTCTCTGCGGGACGACCATATCGACGAGATGCTGTTTTCTCAGATGCCCACGCTGTATCAGACACTCAGCGATGAGCAATTTGTCCGCCTGGCCGCGGTGTTTGCCCGCATCGTCGATTACAAGTCGCCCTTTACCAGGGCCCACAGTCTGGGCGTGGCCAACAAGGCGCGCTGCATGGCGGCGTATTACGGAATGGACGGTGAGATGCAGGCCAAGCTGTTTTTCGCCGGCGCTGTTCATGATGTGGGAAAGCTAGCCATTCAGAATGATATCCTGGAAAAACCGGATAAACTCACGGGAGATGAATATATCAAGATCCAGAACCACGCCTATGCCTCTTATGTGGTACTGCACCGGATTAGAGGGCTGGAGGATGTGGCGGCCTGGGCCTATCTCCACCACGAAAAGCTCGATGGCAGCGGCTATCCCTTCGGCTTCAAGGGCGATAAGCTCAACCGGGAGGAGCGGCTGCTGGCCTGCCTGGACATTTACCAGGCGTTGGTGGAATCCAGACCCTACAAAGAGGGAATGAACCATGAACAGGCGATACATATTTTGCGTGACATGGCCGCCTGCGGCAAGATCGATCCGGAGCTCACGGAGGATATCGCCCAGTGCTTTTCCTCCATGGCATAAAAGGGAGACGAAGAAGAACCGCGCCTGTGGAAGGACGCGGTTTTTTTAACGTCTGCGGCAGAGAGAAAACAGAAAAAACGCCGCCGCGAACCATGTAGAGTTTGCGGTAGTGCGGCAAGTCCAAGCGATGAGAATGCCGGAGAGACTGCTTTGAAAATTTCCACAAATCAAAATTTCACGATTTCATAAGGATACATGGTAGAGAATTATCACAAGCGAACCATGCAGGCAACGATGTCAGCCGCCAGATACCGTACTTTCCATTTGGGATCCAGACAGCAGATTGTGACTGCCGCGGCGGAAAGCGCGCCGAAAATCAGCACTGAGACCATCAAAAGCTGACTGGCGGAAACGCCCGCCGCCCGCGCATCCCCGCGATTTTCTCAGTATCCCAGGCGCAAAAATCGGCTGCGTCGAACAGTTCAGCATCTGCGCGAGAATTTTCACATTGACTTCTTAGATCCCGACTTCCCGTAGAAGCTCCAAGGCTGCGGAGAGGAGCATTTCCTTTGTGACTTCTCTTTTGGCCGGCATACCAGCATCACCCCATACAATAAACTTATTTATCAATAAACGGGCTTCTTGTATGCCTGCTGCCGTCATTTTTCAATGGTAAAATTCCAACTTATCTATAACGCCGCCGATACACAAAAGAAAAGCCGGCGAATTTTCTGTCGAAATTCGCCGGCTTTTGGCAGGCCTGGTCAAAAAAGATATAAATCATTGCTGTACATTATGCTCATAATCTGCCAGATAAACAGGAATTTGTTCATTTGGCGCAATCTCCTCGGAATGCGATTGCATCAATTTGGAAAGAGATTCCTTCACGAATAAAGGTTGTTTCATATGCTTTTCGAGCTGGATAATTTCCATGGAATCGAGTCTTAATAATGTCTGCAAGATAGGACAAATCCGAGATGTCCTTAAATAGACAGTCCATTTTGACGACAGCTTCCAATGTGAGCCCAACCAAGTTTAGCCTATTGCTCAGGACATCAAATGCCCCGTTGATCTGGCTCTCAATGGAGTGCCCCTCGTTTTTCATGCAATAACTGACAAAAATGAAATCCCCCGCCTCCACAATACCAGCATGCGCCCATTCCTCACTTATTTCGGTCCTTTTTATGCCATCCACTGTATTCCTTCCATCATCTTTCGATTTATCTGCCGGTATGATTATATAAATAATATGAATCAAGTATAGCACAAATTTACTACAGCATAAAATAAAAAATCCATGTGCGGGTTCAACCCCTGACACATGGATTTTTTTGTGTGTAGTTTTTGTACTTTCGATATCATGCCATTTGCACGGACACAAAAGGAATATATTTGAGCACTTACAAAGATGGGTTAAATTCAGCATTCACAATATATAACAGACAGACAGTATTGTCAAGTTTGTGGTTTCCGCA
>JAYFNH010000031.1:0-15721 GCA_034933545.1 Oscillibacter sp. | reverse complement strand
GAGCTTTTTTGCTACGCTGAAGAAGGAAAAGCTATATCGAATCAGGACGGAGCGGATGCCCATGGCGCAGGTGAAGAGCATCGTGTTCCGGTACATCATGACTTACTATAACCGTCAGCGAATCTACACTACTAACCCCGGTGGTCTGCCGCCGGCCATGTATCGTCAGGCCGCCAGAGGTCTGGCTGCATAAGCCGCAGATTTTGGGTGTTCACATTCTGCACTGTTCTTGACTTCTCCACATCTTCCTTTGAAAACTTGCCGTATTTTAGCCCGATAAGAAGATATGCTCCTGATACCGCACCGCACGTTTCACCAAGCCTGCCCATTCCTGCCCCTAATCCGCAGGACAGCTGTAAAGCAGTCTTTTTATCTAGCCCGAACTCCTCACAATATGTTGACAAGATTGCCTGAGAACAGTTAAACCCATCATTAAAGCATGCGAGAGCTTCATTGACCTTGCTTTGATTTATCATATTTTATCATCCTTTATAACTTACTGTGAAATCTCTGGAAACTCAGCAAGAACAGGAACCGTTGAAAATATCGCTTGCGCTGCGCTTCTCCATCAGTACGGTATTTCTCCAATTCCCGTATTGGTCACGACCGATTTTTTCCCGATAGCCCACCAGGCGGAATCCACAGCTTTCATGCAGGCGGATACTTGCCGTGTTATCCTGCATGATGCCAGATTGAAGTGTCCAGAAACCGTTTTCCTCCGAGAGGCGGATAAGTTCAAGCAGAAGTGCTTTGCCGACGCCATGTCCCCTGTAGTCTTGGTCTATGTATATACTGACCTCTGCCACACCTGCATAAACACAGCGGCCAGAGATCGCGGTCAGTGCCGCCCAACCAAGCACTTTGTTGCCCTCAATGATGACCAGCCTGCAATCCTTTAAATGTGAGTTATCCCATTCATCAAAAGTCGGACACTCATGTTGGAATGTCGCCAGGTTGGTGTCCATTCCTTCCTGATAAATCCGGCTGACTTCGGGCCAGTCGAATTCAAACATCTTACTGATTTTATAAGCCATTATAATTCTCCTCGTTTCTTGCTTTAGCCGATATCTTGCCCTTTATTTTAAAATATTTCTTTTTAAAATAAAGGGCAAGATTCACAAGTGCAATCATAACCGGAACTTCTATTAGCGGGCCAACTACAGCAGCAAACGCCTGATCGGAACTGATGCCAAAAACAGCGACGGATACGGCGATGGCAAGCTCAAAATTGTTGCTTGCAGCGGTAAATGAGAGGGTAACGGCCTGTTCATAATTAATTTTCATCTTATACGTTATAAAGAATGTCTCGAGGAACATGATAGCAAAATACAACAGGAGCGGAACAGCAATTCGGACAACGATGAACGGCTGGGCGACAATGAACTGACCTTTCAACACAAACATAATGATAATTGTATATAAAAGGGCAATCAGCGCCACTGGCGAAATCTTCGGAACGAATGTCTTTTCGTACCACTCACGGTTTTTGAGCTTCAGCAGAGCAAAACGAGTTATGATACCCGCCGCAAAGGGGATGCCGAGATAAATCAGTACACTTTTGGCGATATCCAAGATGGATACGTTAACAATCTGACCACCCCAGGATAATCCAAGCCACTTTGGAACAAGTGTAACGAAAATGTAGATGTAGACTGAGAAAAACAGTATCTGGAAGATGGAATTCAAGGCAACCAGCGCGGCACAGTATTCATTATCGCCTTTGGCCAGAGAGTTCCAGACTATGACCATCGCTATACAGGGGGCTAAACCGATAATGATGCATCCAACAGCATAGTTAGGCATATCGGCTAGAAATACAATGGCCAGCACAAACATAACAATCGGCGCGATTACCCAGTTCTGCAGAGCCGCCAGGCCAAGAACTTTTTTATTTCTGAAAACCTTGCCGATTTCTTCGTATTTCACCTTCGTAAGCGGCGGGTACATCATAACAATCAGGCCAATTGCAATAGGCCATGAAATTGTGCCGGTGCTCATGCCTTCCAGACCTTTGGCGAGGCTGGGAAACAGGTATCCTCCGAGTACACCGAACCCCATGGCGATAAAAATCCACAACGTTAGAAAACGATCCAAGAATGAAAGCCTTGCTTTTTTTTCTTGATTCATGGTAATACCCCCTTGCAAATACAAGCTGTTATTAGCAATCTCTTTGTTTACCTGACCTTTTGCAGTATCTTAACGACTTCTTCTGTTTTCAGCACCTTGCCGTAAGAAACGACTTTACCATCAACCACCAGTGCCGGAGTAGACATTACACCATAGGCAGCGATCTGTGAAAAATCGGTTACATGGTCAATCGTCGTGTCCATGCCAAGTTGCTGAAGAGCTTCTTTTGTTGCCGCTTCAAGCTGGTTGCATTTTGCGCATCCGCTTCCAAGCTCCTTCACACTAGCACCCTCGGTTTTAGCGGACTCAGCCTTCGCCATGCTTTCCGCATCACAATTACCTCCGCAGCAGCAGGAGGTCGTCTCTTCTTTTTTGTCTTTTTTTCCGAACAGTGACATATTCATTCTCTCCTTAATAAGTTGATGATATTTTTAACAGCAGCCCCCTCCGCAGGAGCAAACTGTTTTGCTGCTTTTTCCCTTGAAAAAAGCTTTTAGATTATCTGGAAGTGTATAATCACCGCAGGAACAGCCAGTTTCAGTCTGCCCAAATACAGTCTGAAGGACAGCTTTGGCAAGCATTTCTTTTGGAGGCACCTCAAATGTATCACCATTATACTCAAACACCCGACAGTCCACATCGGTTCCGCTTATATCGCTGCAGCAGCCGCAGCTATTCTCCGCAACCGAGTGGCAAATATCCTGACCATTCACACGAATGGTAGGTGAGGAAAGGAACCTAAACTGCTCGGCAATTTTCGCTGTATCCATTTTAACTTTTTTGTATTCAACTTCGTAACCGGCAAGCTCCAAGGCTGGAGTAAGCGTCAGCATTACCTCGTCAAGAACATTGTCTGTCCCAATGCAACGATCACACGTTTTAAGATCAAGATACAGATATTCAACGACAATCTTCTTTTCAGAAGATGCTTCATACCCACAAGAGCAGCATGATTCTACGGCTGTTTGCTCTCCGTTTGGCGGCGTCCAGCCAGTGTCGTCGCCTACGTAGGTGATTGCTCCAACCGGACAGCGGTTTCCGCAGCCGTGGCAATGGTCGATGCAGGCTCCCGGATTGGTTACAACAGGTGACGGGGCCTTTGCGATATCGTATACACCGTGAGGACACTTAGCAATACAGGTGCCGCACTCCTTGCAGATCAGATAATCAACAACAGGATACCATGTCTTTGCCATAATACTTTCCTCCTATACAATAAATCCTTGAATCGCGTTGAAAAAGTAACCTACGATGATAATGCCAATGGTACAGATAGCGATAAACAACGCCAGCAGCTTCGGTTTGACCGCTTTGCGGAGCATGATAATTGACGGCAGGGACAGTGTTGTGACGGCCATCATAAATGCGAGGATAGTGCCAAGCTGCGCTCCTTTGTATAGCAGAGCCTCTGCAATCGGTATGGTGCCGAAGATATCGGCATACATCGGGACGCCGATTAGTGTTGCCAGTACGACGCCGAATGGGTTATTGCTGCCAAGAACCATAGCCACCCATTCCTCCGGAATCCGGTTATGAATAACAGCACCGATACCAACTCCGACAAGAATATATGGGAACACCTTTTTGAATGTTGAAAGCATTTGTTCCTTGGCATAATTCAACCGATCCTTTTTTGTCAGATCAGGGGATTCGATATCGACACTGCCCGCTTTCAGGATAAAGCTCTCTACGTATTTCTCCATATGCAATTTCTCAATGAGCGTACCACCCACGACGGCGATGATTAAACCGACAACCACATAGATTATCGCTACCTTTGCGCCGAAAATGCTCATTAGGAGGAGCAGTGATCCAAGATCAACCATCGGGGATGATATCAGGAACGAAAATGTTACCCCTAACGGAAGCCCGGCAGATGTAAAACCGATGAACAGCGGTATGGATGAGCAGGAACAGAACGGCGTCACTGTGCCCAACAAGGCTGAAATGAAGTTGGCCCAGATACCATGAAATTGTCCGAGATTTCGTTTACTGCGCTCCGGCGGGAAGTAACTTTGGATGTAACTGATAAGAAAGATCAGGAAGCACAAGAGTACGGTGATCTTGATTACATCGTAGAGAAAAAATTCAATGCTTCCGATCAGGCGGGTGGATGTATCAAGCCCCATAGCGGATAGTCCGCTTCCAATCAGACCATCCAGCCATTTCATGCCGAGAATCTGGTATTGAAAAAGTCCCATATTGCTTTTAATATTTGCATAGGACAAAAACCTCACTTTCAGTAAAAGGACAAACGTATCAAATATTTTTGATGCATTCTGCTTTTTAAAAGCCATCCTACGATGGCTTTATTTTTTGCAGCAGATATTCTCTTCAGTAACTGTGTTCGGAGTTGTCAGCTGTTTCAGTAAATCCGCAGCATAGGCACTGCCTTTTTCGCTGATTTTATAATGTGTCCATTTGCCTTCCTGCCGACTCTCCACAACACCCGATTCAACTAAAATTTTCATATGGTAAGAAAGGCCTGACTGTCCCAAGTCCAACTGTTCCAACAAAACGCAGGCACATTTTTCACCGCCGCGCAATAGCTCAAGTATCCGAAGACGCTTATCATCACAAAAGGCCTTGAACACTTTCGCTTGTTCTTCATATATCGTTGCCAAGTTACCACCTCGTATCAAATATTTTTGATATGTTATCAGTATATGCGTCAAATCAAATCTTGTCAATATAAATATGTATGCTAATACGGACATCATTAATCTTTTTTATGGCAAATATTATTACCCATACATAGCCACTTTTTCAGTAATGATAGGAGCGGCTAAAAAAATGAAAAGGAGGTACCGTAATGTCCAATTGTAATGTTATTGCTCAAACAGGTAGCCCCGCGTTGCTGCAAACCTTAAGCAGCCTAGAAGAAGATAAGCAGAAGCTTGCTATTCAAATTACCGCAGAAAAAGAGAGTATGATTGAAAACAGTCTTGATGAAAAGGAAATTGTCGCCGCATACAAAACCGCTCAGGAACTATATCAAAATGGAACGCTTACACAAAAGAAGCAGATCATAAACCTGTATTTGAAAAAAGTAACTGTTTATAAAGAATATCTTGAAATTATGATCAATAATGTCCCGGCAACTTTTTTAAAACCCTGTGAAATAAACGCCGGACTGCCCTCCGAAAATGAAGAGCAGTCCGGCATACATATTTATAAAAAATGGCTTAAAATAAAGGAAGTGTCCACCCTAAAATTAGAGTGGACACCCCTGGACGTGGTGGAGGCGAGGGGAGTTGAACCCCTGTCCGAAAGCATTTTAACAGGACTTTCTCCGGGCGCAGTTAAGTTTTAAATTTCCCTCGGCGCAAAGACACTTAACAGACTTTGCGCTCCGGTAGAGTCATGATGCGTGGGCGGGGCAACTCTTACCCGCCGCACGGACGCCGCGTCAACGACGCCTTCCCCGGCCCGCGGCCACTCCGGTTCAGACGGTCACGGCTTAAGCCGCGACAGCAACAGTATTAGTGTTGTTAGTTAATTTATAAGTGCCCGTTTTATGGTGGCCAGGCGCCACCGCCCGCTTATCCTGCCTCCACACCCCCGTCGAAACCGGTACGCCCCCATATTGAGGAACGGATGCTGTCAGCAGCTTTGCTGTTTCACTGTGCTTCGCTGTTTTTCTTCTTCCCCGCGGAACGACCGCTCCGGCCGTCCCGCGGGGCACTGTTTTTTGCCTTTGAAATGATTGGGGCTTTCAGAATCGGCCGAAGGGATCGGAGAGCTTCTCCGGCTCCGGATATTCTTCCCCGAAGGTCTCCACGGTGACCTTCTTCATCACCTGGGGCTTCTTGGGCTTGTTGTTCATCATGTTCCGGGGGGCGGAGACAATCTTCTCCACTTCCTCCATCCCGTCGATCACCATACCGAAGGCCGCATACTGGCCGTCCAGATGGGGAGCGTCCTTGTGCATGATAAAGAACTGGCTGCCCGCCGAGTCCATGTGCTGCGACCGGGCCATACTCAGCACCCCCGCCGTGTGGTGCAGGTCGTTGGAAACGCCGTTGGCCGCAAACTCGCCCTTGATGCAGTAGCCGGGGCCGCCGGTGCCGGTGCCGTCCGGGCAGCCGCCCTGGATCATGAACCCGTAAATGCAGCGGTGGAAGATCAGCCCGTCGTAATAGCCCTTCTGAATGAGGGAAATGAAGTTTCGCACCGACTGGGGCGCGATCTCCGGGTACAGCTCGGCTCGAATCACGCCGCCATCTTCCATCTCAATGGTCACAATGGGATTTTTCATGTTTTGCTTCCTCCTCAGTACCGCTCTTTCACCGCGCGCTCCATTTCACGCTTGGCGTCCTTGACGGCCAGAGCTTCCCGCTTATCGTAATTTTTCTTGCCCTTGCAAAGGCCCACTTCCACCTTTACCCGGGCGTTTTTGAAGTACACCGACAAAGGCACCAGCGCCAGACCTTCCTGTTTTTGCAGGTCGTGGAGCTTTCGGATCTCCTTTTTGTGCATCAAAAGACGCTTGGGCCGATCCGGCTCCTTATTAAATATATTGCCCTTGTCGTAGGGGGAGATATGCATGTTATACACATAGATCTCCCCGTCCTTGGCCACGCAGAAGGAATCCTTCAGGTTCAGCGTTCCCGCCCGAATGGACTTGACCTCCGTGCCGAAAAGCTCAATGCCCGCTTCGTACTTGTCCTCCACGAAATAGTCGTGGTACGCCTTGCGGTTTTGCGCCGCGATCTTGATGCCGCTCTTTTCCATGGAGAACCTCCTTTCCGCTGGAGAATCAGTATAGCACACTCCGGCCCCGCTTGCAAGACAATACCGCCGCAAATTCCCTGTAAACGGCTGGGAAATTTTATGGCGCCGGGGCGCCGGGCAGCTGAGGGACGCCGGCAAAAGAAACACCATAGCAGCCTTTCAGATGAGGAACAGCGCCGCCGGGGGGACAAAACCGGCCGAAAAAAGATACAGATAAGTCTTTCTTCTTTCCCTTTTTAAAAGGCCGAACGGACCAGTCCTCCATTCGGCCTTTCGTGTCTTTGCCGTCACTGTTTCAAGGCGGCAATGGAAAATTTTCACGGAAAAAAGAAAAAGGCCCTTGTGACGTCGTCACAGTTTTTGCCGGAGAAGGCTGATATGATAGGCACAAATAAAACATCACAAGGAGGATCATCTCATGATATTTGGATTGGGAAAGAAGCTTACGGCGGAAGAAAGAGCGGCACAAACGCTGCGGGTCGACCCCCATCGCTGTCCCCAGAACCACCCCTGCCCCTCGGTAAAGGTGTGCCCGGTGGGCGCCTTGTCCCAGAAAGGGTTCAGCGCTCCCACGGTGGACGGGAGCGTGTGTGTGAAGTGCGGCAAGTGCGTGAAATTCTGCCCCATGCGGGCGCTGAAGCTGGTGTAACGGCGCGCCCAGCAACCGGGTCGCTGCCGGCGTGGAGAACGCGGCGGCTCTTGTTTTCTTTCGGCGGTATGGTATAATGGAAAAAACAAACGCGTCCGCTGCGGCGGACGCAAGACGCGGAAAGGAAACATACATGGATCTGACAGAAAAAACGCTGAAAAGCGAGGAAATATACCGGGGCAAGATCGTGACGCTCCTGCGGGACACCGTGGCTCTGCCCAACGGCAAGACCTCCATCCGCGAGGTGGTGAAGCACCCCGGCGGCGTGGGCATTCTGGCGCTGGACGAGCAGGACTGTGTCCCCATGGTGACCCAGTATCGTTACTGCATGGGTCAGACCCTGCTGGAGATCCCCGCCGGGAAGCGGGAGCCTGGGGAGGACCCCTTTGAAACCGCCATCCGGGAACTGAAAGAGGAAGTGGGCGCAACCGCCAGTGAGTGGCTGCCCCTGGGCAGTCTCATCGCCTCTCCCGGCTGCTACAACGAGGAGCTGTGGCTGTATCTGGCACGGGGCCTTTCCTTCGGCAGCATGGAGCTGGACGATGACGAGTTTTTGGATATGGAACGCATTCCCTTCGACGAACTGGTGCACCGGGTCATGGACGGCGAGCTCCGTGACGCCAAGACCGTGGCCGCCGTGCTCAAGGCCAAGGTGCTTCTGGGCCGCTGAGGCAAAGGGAAACTTTTCCGGTGAAAAAGCGCAAAAGCCCTTGCCTTTTTGAAAAAATTTCGATACACTATCAAGTATCTTTTATTGCAGGAGGATTCTGTCAATGTCGCTGAATAAAATGAAGCGGGCCGCTATGGCGCTGCTGATCCTCTCCGTCGTTTTCTGGGCGCTGGGCCAGTTTGGGATCCTGTATATTCCCGGCCTTTCCTTTATCTGCTTGGCAGGCTCCATGATTTTCGTGGCGCTGTATATGTTCCGGGTCAAATCCGACCGGAAGCTCTGGGGCATCCTCATCATGGCCTTCGGACTTTTGTGCCTGGTCTCCGCCGGTATTCAGATCTATGCCGCCGTGAGCGGTGCGGCGGGCATTGAGGCGTTCGTCAAGCAGGGCTGATCCGGGTCATTTTCTGAAAAATAAAATATTTTTGAAAAAAGAGGCCGACAGTTGCATAAAACAATGCAACCGTCGGCTTTTTGCGCCCTTTAGTGAAAGGACGGTGTTGATTATGCGTGTTCCTGTTGCCCCTTGCGAGGACGGAAGCCGCCCCGCGGGGGAGTGCAGTCTCTGCGGAGAGGAGCTTTACCGGGGAGAAGCGTGCTATGTCGTCAATGGCGAGGTGATCTGTCCCGATTGCCTTGCCGATTACGCCCGGCAGACTTTCGCGCCTTTTCGGCGCCTTGCCGGGGAGGGCGGCGCAGCGATGTAAAAAACGAGAGTAAAAAACCGGGGAAAACAGCCAAAATCGGGGGTGATACCTATTTAATGTCAACTGAACAAACCTTTCGACTGTTTTCCCTTACAGACGAAAGCATTTTTTTGCGCCAATCCACGAAAGAAGGAGAGCTGACATGGAGCAAATGACCCTCTATCGCCCGAAGATCGGAGCGGAACAGGTGCGCGAGGCCGCGCAGATCCTGAAAAAGTACAAGATCGGCAAAAAACATCTGGAAGAGCGCATTATCGACAACGAACAGTTTTGGAAACTGCGCCACTGGGAGCAAATGAAAAAGGACGGACAGGGCGGCAATCCCGACGACCCTCAGCCCGCCAGCGCCTGGCTGGTGAACTGCATCCTGGGCAAACACGCCGACGCTATGGACGCCTACCCCCAGCCCACCGTGCTGCCCCGGGCCGAGGACGACCGGGCCGAAGCCCAGCGCCTCACCCGCATCCTTCCCGTCATCCTCAAGAAAAACCAGTTCAAACGTACCTACGCCAACTGCTGGTGGTACAAGCTCAAGTCCGGCTGCGCCGTCTACGGCGTCTTCTGGGACAACACCAAGCTGGGCGGCCTGGGCGACATCGCCATCCGCAAAATGGACATCCTCAACCTCTTCTGGGAACCGGGCGTCACCGACATCCAGGATTCCCCCCATTTCTTCTCCACCGAGCTGGTGGCCAATGACGAACTCCGCCGCCGATACCCCTTTTTGGAGGGCAAGCTCGCCTCCGGCGGCAGCAACGTCAGCCGTTACCTCTACGACGACACCGTGGACACCTCCGGCAAATCACTGGTGGTGGACTGGTACTATCACACCGAGGTAAACGGACGAAAAGTGCTGCAATACTGCAAATTTACCGGAGAAAACGTATTGTACGCCACGGAAAACGACCTGACTGTGCCTACCGAGACCGTGCAAAGCGGTGTGGACGACAAGGCACAGCCCCTCTTTGCCCGGTTCCCGGTGGGCGTGCCCATGGCCAGCCGGGGCTGGTACGACCACGGCCTCTACCCCTTTATCTTTGACCCCCTCTTCCCGGAGGAGGGTACCCCCTGCGGCTACGGCTACATCGACCTGTGCAAGTCGCCCCAGAAGCAGATCGACCTCATGAACCAGGCCATTCTCAAAAACACCCTGGCCGCCGCCACGCCCCGCTTCTTCATCCGCGGCGACGGCGCCCTCAACAAGGCCGAATACGCCGACTGGACCACACCCTTCGTCCACACCAACGGCAACCTGGGCGCCGATTCCATCGCCCCCATCCAGTCCGCGCCGCTGCCCGGCATCTATGTCTCTGTCCTCAACAGCAAGATCGCCGAGATGAAGGAGACCGCCGGCAACCGCGACGTGGCCAACGGCGGTACTGCCTCCGGCGTCACCGCCGCCACCGCCGCCTTGCAGGAGGCAAGCGGTAAGCTCAGCCGCAACATGATCGCAGACAGCTACGAGGTGTTTTCCGATATGGTGACCATGTGCATCGAGCTAATCCGCCAGTTTTACGACTTGCCCCGCCAGTTCCGGCCCCCTGGGCGCTTCGGAGTTTGTCAGCTATGACAACCGCGCCCTGCGCCTCCAGACAGACGACCCCACCGGCTACCGGGTGCCGGAGTTTGATCTGGAGGTGGCGGCCCAGGACGAGAGCCCCTACAAGACCATGGAGTACAACCAGCTGGCTCTCCAGTTCTTCCAGTTGGGCTTCTTCAACCCCGCCCTTGCCGACCAGGCGCTGGGCTGTCTGGATATGATGGACTTTAAAAACAAGGATCATCTCATGGCCGCCATCACACGCAACGGAACCCTCGCCCAGGAAAACCAGCGGCTCAAAACGCAGCTCTATCAGATCGCCCTGGTGGTTGACAAGCTGCGGGGCACGCATCTGTCGGAGAAATTGCAGGGAAGCACCGAACCTGCGGAGAACCTGCCGAAAACGGGTGTAAAGCAAAATGACCTGCCAGTTAAAACGGCGGTACAACGGCGCATGGACAAGGCTCGCGCCACCGCCCGGGGCGTCACTCAGCCCCAATGATCCGGATATGCTATGAGCCCGGCGCCCGCCGTTTGACCGCCGACGGCCACGCGGGCTTCGCCCCCCGGGGACAGGACATCGTCTGCGCCGCCGTGTCGGCGCTGCTCTTTGCCCTCATCGGTGATCTGCAGCAGCGCCCCCATACCTTGCGGCGGTTGGACATTCAGCCGGGCCATGTGGTCATCGTCGGTGCGGAAGAGGACTGCGAGGCGGCAATTTCTCTGACGGTGGAGGGCTTCCGCCAGATCGCCATGCGGTATCCGGCCTTTGTGGCCGTTACCATAAAAGGGTCGTGACCTGCCACGGACAAGGGAAAGGAGTGTATTTCCATGGAAAATCGAGCAATTTGTCAAACGTGGGACCTTCAGCTTTTTGCCGGGGAGGAAACCCCTGCAAATGATTCTGTAAAGGCAGGGTACTTGACAGATAAAACGGGCGGAGAAACCACCGCGCCTCCCGACGCCGGGGAGGCATCTGACGCGGACGCCTTTGAAGAACTGATCCGGGGCCGCTACAAAAAGGAATTTGACCAGCGGGTGCAGAAGATCCTGGACGGCCGCTTTCGCAAGGCCCGGGAAGAGCAGGAGACGCTGCGCCGTCTGGAGCAGAGCGCCCCGGACATTGCGGCCGTGTACCCCGACTTCGACTGGCGGGAGGAACTGAAAAACGAGACCTTCGGCCATCTGGTGGCCGCCGGGGCCGATCCACGGAGCGCCTATGAGGTGGCGCACCGGGACAAAATTTTGCACCGGGCCATGCGTTACAGCGCCGACCGCACCCGGGAAGAGGTGGCCCGTTCCCTGGCCGCCCGGAGCCGGGTGCCCGAAAACGGCACCGCCGCCCAGGCCGCCGCCGTGCTGCGCGCCGACCCCGCCCTCCTCACCCCGGAGGAACGGCAGGACATACGCCGCCGCGTCCAAAACGGAGAGAAGATCCGATTCTGAAGCCCGGCCCCGTGTGCCGGCCATCCCGCGCCGCGCCCCAGGGCAGGCGTCACGGCGGATGCCGTCAGGCGGCCGATGGGCAGTCCCTCAGGAATCTGCCCGGCAACTGTCCCGCATCCGGCGGGGGCGGGAAAGGGGAATGGCGAGAAACGCTTTTCCCTCTGAAATTTATACTGTAAAGGAGAAACACTATGCAGACTTTGAACCTTGATTTGCAGCTGTTTGCTGCCGAACCCAACACCCAGGTGTCCACCCAGGGGACGCTGAGCCCCGAAATGAAGACCTACTACGGCATGGAGCTGCTGGAAAACGCCAAGCCGGAGCTGGTCCACAACCAGTTCGCCGCCACCAAAGCTGTCCCTGTGGGGGCGGCAAAACCGTGGAATGGCGCAAGTTCGGCTCCTTTGAAAAGGCGCTGACCCCCCTTACCGAGGGCGTGACTCCCGACGGCAGCGGCATCACCGTCAGCCACATCACCAAGGAGCTGGCCCAGTACGGCGACTACACCACGGTGTCCGACATGCTGGATCTCACCGCCATCGACGACGTGGTGCTGGAGATCACCGACAAGCACGGCGCCAACATGGGCCTGACCCTGGACACCGTTACCCGCAACGAGATTCAGCAGGGCAATCAGGTGATCTACGCGCCCGTGATCGCAGCGGACGGCTCCCTCACCGCCGTCACCTCCCGCTACGCCGTCACTCCTGCCTGCCGCCTCACCGCCGAGCTGGTGGCCAAGGCAGCCACGCAGCTCAAAAAGATGAACGCCCCCAAGTTCGACGGCAAGTACATCTGCGTCATCCACCCCAGCGTGGCCTACGATCTGCGCCGGGACGAGGCGTGGGTGGAGGCTCACAAGTACGCCGCCGCCACGGAGCTGTTCTCCGGCGAGATCGGTGAGCTCCACGGCGTCCGCTTTGTGGAGACCACCGAGGCCAAGGCCTTCCGGGGCGAGGATCTGGCTGTGGGCAGCCGCACGCTGGCGGTGAACGGCGCGGTGAACGCCTCCGCCTCCGTGCCCTTTGACGGCGGCACTGTGGCAGCCGGCGCTCTGGCGGGCCGTTATGTGCTCATCGGCGGCACCCGTGCCCGCGTGGCGGCCAACACCGCCTCTGCTCTGACGCTGGAAACGCCTGTGACCGCCGCCGACAACGCCGTGATCTGGCCCGGCGAGGGCGGCGCTGACGGCTGTCTCTTTATCGGCAAGGGCGCCTATGGCGTGGTGGATCTGTCCGAGGGCACAGAGGTCATCGTGAAGCCCCGCGGCTCCTCCGGCACCGCCGATCCCCTGGATCAGCGATCCACCGTGGGCTGGAAGGGCGTCCATGCCGCCGCCATCCTCTACGACGAGTACATGGTGCGTGTGGAGTGTGGGTCGTCCTACTCCGGCGAGGACAAGGGCAACTGACGACCTGACGGCCTGAAAGACCGGCGCATCGGCGCATGGACGCCGGGACAGATCCTCCCCACCGCAAAAAGCCGGGCGGTATGAAGTACAGGGCTCTGCGGTTTGTCAGAGCGACAGGCGGCTGAGGGGGAAGGGGACGTCTTTGGCGGGGGCGGGCTTGCGAATGCCGGATAGATGGCAGAACGATGGATGGCTTGTTTGCGCCGACTGAGGGGGCGGGCGTTCAGCGTTTCCCAGGTAGACACAGCATGGCCGATGGCTTGCCAGTGCCTCCGGCGGGTCGCTTTCTGTACGGACAGAAAGTGACCAAAGAACCGCTTAAGGGAGGGGGAATTTCGTATTTTCCCCCTCCCTTAAGAAACCCTCCCCCTTGAAACGACCAAGGGGTGGGCTGCGGCCCCCTTCTATGGATACTTCCCCCGGAGTTTGGACGGAGAAGCGATGGGACGAGAGAACGAAGAGGGCGGAGGACGGGGGGCGGAGAAGCATCGAACCATTGCACACAGGGAACCGATCACCTCGAATCAACTTCATCACATCATCCGCATCATCACATCATCCGCATCATCGCAGCCCCATACGCCAACCGCGCGCCAATCACTTACACAAAAAGGTGACCAAACAGGAAACACCCACGGTATCCGTGACGCTGCCCAGGGGCCGCAAGGAGGAGGAGAACTTCGTGCTGGTCTCCGTCAACGGGCGCAGCTATAAGATCATGAAAGGCGTGCCCGTGTCCGTGCCTTACTATGTGGCGGAGGTGCTGGAAAACGGCCGCATGATGGCTGAAGCCGCCCGCCGCTTTGTGGATCGCATGACCCGCTGAGAAAGGAGAATGCCCAATGACCATTGCTCAGGCGTTGGCGCAGATTGACACGCTTGTGCCCAACACCTTTTCTACTTCCGAAAAGCTCCGCTGGCTCAGCGAGGCCGAGGGCCATGTGGTCGAGGAGATCCTCAAGGCCCAGCAGGGCGCGGAGAGCGTGTCCTTCTCCGGCTACGACGACACCACCGACACCGCCGCAGTTTTGCTGGCGCCGCCCCCTTACGACAGTCTGTACCGCTTCTATGTGGAAGCGCAGATGGACTACGCCAACGGCGAGGTGACACGCTGCAACAACGCCCGCAGCGAGTGGAACAACGCCTTCGCCGCCTATCAGGCGTACTGCATCCGGACACGGCGCCCGCTGAAAACCCAGAGCGCTTTGCATCTTTGCTGAAAGATTAACTATTAAAAGTCAATCCTTAAAATGAGGATGGTGGCCAAAAGACAGATGATTCAAAAAAGGTATAGCAAAGCAGACGTCCGGTAGGACGCCAGAGGGGCTATGAAGAGGAGTTACGCTGCTGAGCGGTAAGGCCGCCTGGATTTCTCCAAGGCGAAAATGAGGCGCACCAGCTTTTTGGCGGCGTGGGAAATGGCAACATTGTAGTGCTTGCCTTCCGCACGTTTCCTGGCAAGGTATGCGGCAAAGGTCGGATCCCAATGGCAAACATACTTGGCAGCATTGAAGATGGCGTAGCGCAGGTATCTGGAACCACGCTTCTCCATGTGGGCATATCCAGCCCCGGCAGTTCCGCTCGGTGTTCACCGCCCGGAAGCTGTCCTTCTACCAGGACGATGTGGAGGTGGCCTACCTCTCCAACAACCGCCTGTATATCACCGACGCCCAGATCACCGGCCGCGTCTTTCTGGGCGGAGACTGGCAGGTGGAGCGGTCAAACGGCCTGACACTCAAATGGATCGGAGCGTAACGCCATAAAAACCGATACAATCAATAAAAAAAGCTATGGCGACATTTACACAGCAAAGCGGCTCCATCAGTCTACTGTAAGGAGGTGCAGCATTGAGCGCGAATCTTAATCTGACCGTAACGCCAGTATCCGGCAGCGAAAACCCCGCTGTCCCATCAAGCCAGATCGACGTTGTTCTCACCGTCACCGTAAGCGGGCCGACCTATAACCAAAATCTCGACGACTACGGCAGCATCACCATCGACAGCACGACCGTCACCATCGGCGCTGTGTCGGTGCCGAGCAACTCGACCGTCACGCTTTACAGCGCGCGCCACACTATCGTCCACAATCCGGACGGCACAAAAACCGTATCAGTCAGTGCCGCCTACAACCTCAACACCTCTTATGTCGGCTGGCTGAATGTGTCAGGCAGCACGGTTCTGCCGACCATCCCGCGGGCCACGGTTCCATACGCCGACACAACGGCCATCGGCAACACCATGACCATCCGACTGCCACGGGCTTCGGCCAATTTCACCCATCGGGTTTTATATTATTTCGGCTCGCTTTCCGGAACATTGGCTGAGGCCGCCGGAGACCAGCTCCAGTGGACGATCCCTATGGATTTTTGCGCGCAGCTGCCAAATGCCACAAGCGGCACGGTGCAGATCTCCTGCAGCACCTACAACGGCAGCGAGTA
>JAYFNH010000030.1:0-22304 GCA_034933545.1 Oscillibacter sp. | reverse complement strand
CCGCAGCGCGCCGCTTTTAAGCGGATATTGAAAAAGTACCTGCTCTGCTTCTGCAAATAAAAGGGCGAGGCCTTTGCAAAAGTTTTGCAAGGGCCTCGCCGCAGCTGCTTGTACTTGCGGGGGATCCTGCCGAGAATAAGCGGCGGTATTATTGCGCGGAGCGGCGCTTTTTCTGGAGGATATAGAGCGCTGTCAGGAGACTGCCCGCACCCGTTGTCAGGCAGAGAGGAATAGATCACTGTCATCGCCGGTAGCGGGGGAGGGGACGGTGCCCTCGGGCGCTGCGGGGGCTGTGGGGACAGCGGGCTTCACGGGAGCGGCCGGTGTGACAGGCAGCGCCGTTTCATAGCTGATGGCGTAGGTGGAAAACTTTTTGGTGAAGAGATGGATCTGCTGCGCCGCCGTGTCGATATAGAAGGTGCCGTCCGCTCCGCCGCGGGCCGTGTCTTCCGTAAAGGGCCGCACGCCCTCGCCTTCGTGGTACTGAAGGATACGGATGTTGGCCTTGCCGGTGGTGTCATAGGGAATCACGATTTCCAGCATGTGGGATATGGTGCCCATTTTGGTGGTGGTACCGGCGGTGGCATCTGTGCCGACGGTCTTTGTCACGGAGATCTCCAAAAACTCAAAGTGCAGCTGCCTGTCGGGAGAAGCGGTCAGGCTGCTCTTGATGGCGCTTACTTCCGCCTTGGTGGCAGGCACATCGGTCAAAGCGGACTCGGCTTTTTGCTCCACCGTCATCTTGACCACGACAGTTGTGGTGGTTCCGCCCTGCTGCGCCGCCACTGCGTTGGCCTCGGCATCCAGACCGCCTACCACCACATTGAGCGTGGCGGTTCCGGTCAGCTCCAACAGGGAGTTTACATCGCCGGAGGGCATTTGGATATTCTGGTTTGTCAGATCGCTGTTGGCCACAGTGATAAGAACGGTCTGCGTCACATCGCCGCTTGTTGCCACTGCGTTATAGACGCCCGGCGCTATGTCTGCAAGATGGTAACTGCCGTTGCTGGCGGTGGTCGCCCGCCGATATTCCACAGAGCCCCGCATCAAACACACCATGGCGCCGGAGACAGGCGTGCCGGCGGTGGATACCGTGCCGGACACGGCATAAGTGGTGGCGGCAGCCCACTTGGCGTAAAGCGTCATGTCAGCGGTGGCGGTGTCAGAGGGAAAGTTCCAGCCTCTGGTTAAAGCCGCGTCCGCATACCAGCCCGGGAAGGTGTATCCTTCACGGGTGGGGGCAACAGGCTGCGCCACCGTACCGTTCTTTTGCGCGGCCGCGCTGGCAACAGCGGAGCCGCCGTTGCTCTGGAAGTTGATCTGGGGTCTGGCATTGACGGTCAGAAGACCGTCCGTGTAGACAAGCGTATAATTGTCACCCGCGGCAGCGCCGGAGGCCTTGATGGCCACCGTGCCGGGACGGGTCATGTCGGGGGCGGCCGCATAGGTCAGCGTGGGGGCAGTCAGCAGGCTGTCGCCCACCACGAGGGCGGAGACGGTATAGTTCTGGGTGGCGAGGGACGGCACCGAGTCATCCACCTGGGCGGTATTGGCGGCGGCGGTGACAGTTACAGTGGCTTTGCTAATGGAGAAGTCCACGGTCATATGGCCGGTATAAAGCAGATTGCTGTCTTTGATGGAAACCGTCAGTGTATAGTCACCGGCGTTTTTAGGCGTGTCGGCACTTTGATAGGTGGTGCCGTTTCGACCGGTATAGAGGTAATCATATCCGGCGGCGGCAATATTCCCCACGGAGGACACAGGCGTTCCAACGGCTGCGTCAACAGTGCCGTCATAGACCTTTGTGATATGGGCAGTGCTTGCCTCCACAGTGACCGCTGCCGGAGAAATGGTGAAAGAAACGGTCTTACTGCCGGTATAGATCTGGTTGCCGGTAGGAACAGAAACTGTCAGCTGATAGGTGCCGGCATTGGTGGGCGCTGCTGCGGTGGGCCCATAGACAGTGCTGCCTGTAGCAGAGTAGGTATAGACCAGAGAACTGTCCAGCTCCCCCTGGCCGGTGACAGAAGGTGTACCAAATTCATCGGAAGCCACAGGCGTGCCGGTATAGGAACGGTTTGCCGGAGCGCTCAGACCGGTAATGGTCACCGCTGTTTTGGGCGTAGCCGTGAAAATGAGGTCAACTGTGATGTCCTGATAGTCGGTGCTGGTAATATTGACGGTATAGGTATCGCTGGCGGTGGCGTCAGAGGCGTTGTTGAGACTGGTATAATCCAGCTTGCCCGTATCCGTGTCGTTCACAGCCAGCGTGCTCAGCACTTGCGGACTGGTGGGCGGGGTGATAGACCCAAAGATGGCGCCGCTGGGAACAGAAGTGAGGAGGTCGTTCAGACTCACCGACCCGGTACACGCCCCGCCGTTAAAAATAAGAACGGCTTTGGACGAAGGAACGGGGGTATAGGATGGCTTGGCAACGGTCAAAACGGCCACATTGCTGGTGGCGGTTTCCGCCGGAGTCACGGTGTTATCCGCAGCGGTGAGGCAGAAATAATAGGTGCCGGCCTGCGCCGTGGCGTCAATAGAGGCGGTCAGTGTGGCCGCGTCGGTTTTGGTCATAGTCACACCGGTGGGAGCGGTAGAGATCTCACCAGTGGTACCGGCCGCATTGGCGTACCACTTGACGGTGTAGTTGTCACCTGTCAAAGAGGCATTGTTGGTAAACGCCTTGGGCGTTACCACATAGGTGGCGCCGCCCGTCATAATCCGGTGTTCCGTTGTAGTTGGAACAGGTGACCGTGACGCTGTCCACGTTTTGAAAAATGCTGGGCGTGAGCTCTTTGCTTGTTAGTGTGACCAGCTTGGCTGTGCCGTTTCGATCATTGACCGTATACGTTGCATTGCCCACAGAAGATCCATTTTTATATCCTGTTATGATCAAATCGACATTAGCGCCGAAAAGAATTTTCGGTTCCTTGAGCCAGAAGGCGCCGCCATCCGTTTTTTGGATTACCATCTGTCCGGCCTCCGACGAATTCCAATAGTTGGTGAGTATGCTTTCTTCATTCGCATGGAAAAAGAAAATGCCCGTTCCACCCCCCTATGCCGGCATTATAGGTGTTGACCACTCCGGCCTTTTGGCCGGTTGTATAATCGGTAAAATAGATTTCTAGCCCCGGATCGGCATACTTACTGCTCGCTTCACCGCTGGTCAATTCACTTCCGTAGCCGCCGCCATAAAGGCTGATTTAGGAAACCGAATCGTTTTCCGCGGACAGCGTGATGTCGTCCGTCGCAAAGGCAATTTGCCTCACAGGCAGCAGCAGGCTGACGGCGATGAGAAAGGCGGCCGCTGATCTGGCGGCTCGATGGAACGCTTTGTTCTTCATGGCATTGCACCTCATATTCAAATATTGGGGAAAAATGGTAATTTTTAGAAAACCATTGATAAGCAAATTATATAAGGTCGGCAGACAACCGTCAGGCTAATTCTGCGTGTGGCTGCCATCAAAAAATGCTGGACAAAAAAACATGAAAAACCTCTTCCGGACAGTCGGCAGTCGGTGGGATCGGTCTTGGGATCACAACGCCACATGGCGCCTTTAATATCCGGAGGGGCGCGGCTGCCTCCGGCTGACCGACTCGATAGGCGGCACCTGCATATAGCCGTCACCGTGATGCCACAGTGTACATACAGGATCAGATGGTGCAAAGGAAAAAACACATAAAAGGCGTACTTGGCAAAAGCGCTGCGAGAGCCTCTTTGACCGTCATACAGAGCCAACAGGGGAATGGCCAGAAGGATCCCGACTCTATAAAAGTCCAGCCAACCTGTGGTGACAAGACTCGGCAGCGGAGCCGATGGCCAGCCGATGAGGTCGATGAGACAGGGCGCCTGCATCTGCCTTTTGAAGTCGTCTCTGTAAATGCCAGAGGCAACGATCCATAACACCGCCAGCACGTCATAGATGGATATCAGAGAAGCCGCACAGCACAGAAGAAAGATCCTACCTCTGGCAAAACCGCTGAGACGGCGGCTTTTCACGACCATCAGTGCACCAAGGCCCATGGCAAGTCCCCGCGTGACGCAGGTGGTCTTCCACCAGGAGCATTGAAAATACAGCATATAGGGAAAGTGAAAGATGGCGACGAACAGAAAAAGACGCTTGAGATACTTCCATTTATCGGAGGTATAATGATATGAGCGGGCGCTGGCTAGCCATGTGATGCGGGAGGAGCACGGCATCCCCACGTTGTCCATCGACCGGCCCTACAAGGCGCTTTCGGACAACGCCGCGCCGGAGGTCTATAACATCGGCGACAGCTTTGCCGCCGGCCGTGTGCGGGAAGCCAACGGCGCCGCCTGGCGCCTGGCGATCTGACGCGCCGTATTTCCTCGTCAACAGAAAAAGGGAGACACCGCTCAAGCGGTGCCTCCCTTTCAATATACAGTGTATATGTGGCGTGAGGTGTGCTGCCCTTATAAGATATCCTGACCGTCTGTGCCAATGGCCGCCAGCAGAGCCCGGTACAGTACGGCGGGCTCAATGGGCTTGGGGACATGGCCGTTCATGCCGAAGGAAAGACACTTCTGGATGTCGTCGGAAAAGACGTCTGCCGACATGGCCAGAATGGGCACCGTTTTGGCGTCCTTTCGCGGCAGGGAGCGAATGCCTCGGGAGGCGGCGAAGCCATCCATCACCGGCATGCGAATATCCATCAGCACCACGTCGTAATAGCCGATAGGAGAGTGGGCGAAGGCGTATACGCCCCGCTGACCGTCCTCCGCGATCTCAACGGTCATCTGCTTTTCGCAAAGAAGCGTTCTGGCGATTTCCTGGTTCAGCGGGTGGTCTTCACACAGCAAAATATGCTTTCCCGCCAGCATAGACACCTCACCGGCCGGGGCGGCGCCTGCTTTTTTGACGGCCTGCCGCTCCACGCCGTCTGTTTCCAGCTCCATCTTTATACGGGTGCCCTGTCTAATGGCGCTTTCCACCGTAATGGTGCCGCCCATCAGATCCACCAACTGCTTGGTGATGGCCAGTCCCAGGCCGGAGCCCCGGAACTCGGAGTTGTCGTCCCGGTTTTCCTGGGAAAACGGCGTAAACAGCAGCTTCTGGAAGGACTCGCTCATGCCGATGCCGTTGTCCGCCACCTCCAGACGCACAGCCATTCGTCCGCTTGGCAGTCTCCTGGCCCGGGCGGCGTATGTGATGGCTCCGCCTTCCGGCGTGTACTTCACCGCGTTGGACAGCAAATTGAAAATGATCTGGTTGATGCGCAGTTTGTCCAAAAGAGGGACCAGCTCCTCCTGTGCGGAAATGTCAGCGGTAAGCGACTGGCCTTTGCTCTGGCAGAGGGGACGGATCACGGCGTCGATATACTGGCGGAAATCCTCCGGCGGGTAAGGTTCCGGATGCAACTGGATCTTGCCACTCTCCGCCTTAGACATATCCAGCAGGTCGTTGATGAGACTCAGCAGGAATTTGGAGGAGGTGTCGATCTTTTGCAGATTAGCTCTGGCATCGGAGGGAAGTTCCATCTGTTCGGTGAGATAAGTCATGCCGATGATGCCGTTGAGGGGGGTCCTCATATCGTGGCTCATGCGGGAAAGAAAGTCCGATTTGGCCCGGCTGGCCTCTTCCGCGTCCCGCTTGGCCGCGGCCAAATGGATGTTTTGACGCTTTCGCACACCGGAGGCGATGAGCATAATGGTCAGAAGACCCAGCAGCGACACCAAAAGGGCGGTAGCTATTGCCATCTGAATGGGATACCGGCGCAGCAGCATTCCGAAAGACGGATCTCCCATCTGGGTGGCATTGTCGCTGAGAATGCCCTGTACCGTGTGGGAGGACATGCGCTGCAGCGATTTGGAGAGGACCGTGAACAGTGCCGGGTTGGAGTCTTTGGTAACACCCAGAGAGATGCCCTGGGAGATATTTTCATCCGGCTGGTAGCTGAAGTCTGCGTAAGCGCGCATAGACCGGTAAAAATTGGTCTGATAGTAGTTCAAAAAAGTGCAGTCGACCTGGCTGCGCACAATGGCGTCCATGCAGGCGCCGTAAGTGGGATAACTGATGGTGATCCACTCGGGGTGATTTTTCTGCACCTGGCGTTCCATATAGGTATCCTTGACGGTGGCGACGATGGCGATGGGGGCGCCGACATTCTTGGTGACGCGCATGGTGGAGCTGGTCACATAGGGCTGCGTCATCAGAAGCTGGTGGTTGTTGGCCCAGGCGTAGTCGTAACTGACAGCCATCACTGTGTCGGAGGCGGCGCTGTTGACGCTGTCGTATACGTCCGCCGTGGAGGGCGAGAGTACAAAACGGAAGGTGATGCCGGTTTCTTCTCCGATGGCGCGGATGATGTCGGGGGTGATACCGGCCGCTTCGCCGCGGCTGGTATATTCAAAGGGCTCCCAACTGGTTTCGTAAAACACGTTGACCACCGGCTTTGAAGCCAGATAAGCCGCTTCTTTCTTGGTGTAGCCCATGTTCTGCGTAACGCTGCCGGTGAAATGGTATTCAAACAGATCCGCGTTAAAGCTGGGGTAGTAGCTGAAAAGCTGCGCCAGCGCACTGTCCAGCTGCGCCTTGAGGGTAGTGTCGTTTTTGGAAGTAATCAAATAGATGGGAGTGGGGCTGCACTTGGCAAGGATCACATGACCGTCGGGGGAATCGAAAAAGTTGGTCTGCACGACGGTGTCCACCTCACCCCGGTCCAGTGCCGCGAACATGGCGCCGCCGTTGGGATATGCTTTGGCCTGAAAGGAGAATCCCTTCTCGTTTGCATAGGCCCGCAGGGAATCCAGAACGGTGGTGCCCGCTTCGTAGCCAACGGTCATGCCGTCGAAAGAGAAAAAATCGTCATAGGGCAGATCGGTGTCGCTCCGGCCGAAAAGATAGCACATCTCCGTTCCCATGGACTCGGAAGAGAAGCCGTAATATAGCTCTCTTTCGTCGGTCTTGGAGGCATATGGCAAAAGGTCGATCTCTCCTGCCTTGAGCATTTCCATGCACTCGGACCAGGTACCGTTTACATAGATGAGCTGCCAGTTGACATATTGCGCCAGCGCTTGAAAATAGTCTTTTTCAAAGGCGATCATGCGGTTGGTGCCTTCGGGTGTCTGCGCATAGCCGGAGTCGGGGATCCCCACTCGCACCACGCGCGGGCCGGTGGCATCCGCGGCAGCGGCCGAGGGCGTTAAAAATGGGCAGCAGAGGAAAAGGCACAGCAAAATCAAAGCCAGTGCCGCTGTGCGTTTGCCGGTTGGTTTGAATGCCATGAATCCGCCCCCTTCGATAACGCGGTCATCGTGGCCGGTGAGCCTGCCGGACGCGTGTTTGTACCTGCCCGCATCATACCATTTATTTCGAAAATACTCAATCTATTTTGTGAAAAATAACGGAAAAAAGGAAAATTGCTGCCACACCCGTCATATAAACCCCACAGCTCCCCGGCAAAAAATAGACTTGACAAAAAAATATATTTTGATAAATTATATTTTACAAAATATAAAAATAGAAAAGGGGTTAAAGTATGAGCATTTATGAGTATTCTGTGCAGGACGCCGGAGGGAGAGAAGTTCCTTTGCGCTCTTTTGAAGGAAAGGTGCTGTTGATCGTCAATACGGCCACTGGCTGCGGCTTCACGCCTCAGTACAAGGAGCTGGAGCGCCTGTATGAGACGTATGGCGCCAGAGGACTGGAGATATTGGATATTCCCTGCAACCAGTTCGCGGGACAGGCCCCCGGCACCGACGAGGAGATCCACACGTTTTGCACGCTGCACTACAACACACGGTTCCCTCAGATGAAAAAGGCGGAGGTCAACGGAAGCGGGGCTCTGCCGCTGTATGGGTATCTGAAGAGCCAGAAAGGCTTTGAGGGCTTTGGCAAGGGGCCCAAGGCGGTGCTGATGCGCGGCGTGCTGAAAAAGATTGACAAGGACTATGAGAACAATTCCGATATCAAGTGGAATTTCACCAAGTTTCTTGTGGACAGGGAAGGTCGTGTGGTGGCCCGGTTTGAGCCCACCGACGACATGGCGGAAGTGGAAAAGGCAGTGGCGGCGCTGCTGTGACAGACCTGCATAAAATGAGGGAAACAAATGACGGAAAAGAGATCCTATGACGCGCTGAAGCTGTCGCGTCAGTTGTGTTTTCCCCTTTACGCAGCGGCGCGAAAGACGGTGGCACTATATACGCCCTATCTAAAGCCGTTGGGCATTACCTATACCCAGTACCTGGTTTTTCTGGTGCTGTGGGAGACGGACGGCCTCTCCGTGGGCGAACTGGGGGAAAAGCTCCGGCTGGACACCGGTACGCTCACCCCTGTGCTCAAGCGGATGGCCGACCAGGGCTTTGTCAGCCGGGTACGCAGCCGGGGCGATGAGCGGGTGGTGCTGGTGGAGCTGACGAAGAAGGGCTGGGCACTGCAGGAGACGGCGCGGGATATTCCCCACAGGGTAGGCGCCTGCCTTCCTTTTTCGGAAGAAGAGGTCAAAACACTCTACGGCCTGCTTTACCGTGTGATCGATTCGCTGTAAGGCGGAGCCGAAGCCGCAAAAAGACGTGAAAAGCATAAAGAAGGAGAAAACGCCATGACTGTTTCAAAAGGTTCCCGGCAGGTGATCTATCTGGCCGGCGGTTGCTTTTGGGGCATGGAGAAGCTGATGCAGTCCATACCCGGCGTGATAGACGCCCAAAGCGGCTATGCCAACGGGACGGGGGAGCCGCGTTATGAGGCTGTCTGCGCCGGAAACACCGGCTTTCGTGAGACCGTGAAGGTGACCTATGACCCCCGGCAGGTCAGCCTGGACGCACTGCTGCTGGCGTATTTTTATGTCATTGACCCCGCCGTAAAAAACCGGCAGGGGAATGATGTGGGCAGTCAGTATCAGACGGGCGTTTATTATACCGATGAACAAGCGCGCCGGACGGTGGAGCGGATCGCCGCCGTAGAAGCGGGCAGAACCCATCCCTTTCTGGTGGAGATCGGCCCTCTGAAAAACTTTTATCCGGCGGAGGAGTATCATCAGGACTATCTGGATAAAAACCCGGGGGGCTATTGTCATATTCCCTTATCGGAGATGCGTCTGTTTTCCCATATGCGGATCGATCCGGGCGATTATCAGAGGCCGTCGGCGGAGGTCATCAAAGAGAAACTGACGGAAGAGCAGCACCGTATCACCCAATATGCGGGCACAGAGCCGCCGTTTACCAATGCCTATTGGGATTTTAACGGCAAGGGCATCTATGTGGACGTGGTGACGGGCGAACCGCTGTTTTCCTCAAAGGACAAGTTTGACAGTTCCTGCGGCTGGCCCGCGTTTTCCGCGCCCATCGAAGCGCCCGCCCTGGTGGAACGGGAGGATGACAGCTTTGGCATGGCACGCACGGAGGTACGCAGCCGGACGGGAGATTCTCACCTGGGTCATGTATTTGGGGAAGACCCCGAATCCCCCAGCGGCACACGCTACTGCATCAACAGCGCGGCACTGCGCTTTGTCCCCTTTGAGGAGATGGAGGCGCAGGGGTACGGATATCTGCGGGAACTGCTTTTTTGAGCATACCGCTTCATAATGAGGCGCAAAAACAGTCAGTTTCCGAAAGCTGACTGTTTTTGCGTCAACGCCTCTGAATGGGTGCGTTTTTTTGGCGCAAAATAGCGTTTGCACACCTGCTGGAAATTTGCTATCATCAAAGCGGCTGTACAGGCGCGGCGGGAATGCCGCGGCCCCGGCGACGCCTGTCAATTTGCCGGGAGAAGGTGAGGAGAACCCCGTGCGTATTTTAATTGATGCCGATGCCTGCCCTGTGGTGGATCTGGCCATTGGCATTGCCCGGGAGCACCGGGTGGAGGTGATCCTCCTTTGCGACTGGACTCATGAGCTTTCCCGGGAAGGCGTCACCACGCTGGTGGTTTCCAAGGGAGCGGACAGCGTGGATTTTGCGCTGGTGAACCGGGTGGAGGCGGGCGATTTGGTGGTGACCCAGGATTACGGTCTGGCGGCCATGTGCCTTTCCCGCTGCGCACTGGTGATCGACCAAAACGGACGGGCCTATACGGATGAGAACATAGACGCGCTGCTGCTGGCCCGCCATACGGCCCGGAAGATCCGCAGCGGCGGGGGGCGCCTCAAGGGGCCTGCCAAAAGGACACAGCAGCAGGACGCGGCGTTTGCCAAAACGCTGGGCGATCTGCTCTATGCCCAGAAGGAAAGAGGAGAATCAAATGGGTGAGATCATTGATATGAACTGTTATAAAGAGGAGCCTGACATGGACGCCATGGACCGCCGGGCGCTGGAGGAGTATCTCTGTCAGCTGCGCCGGCGTCTGGCGGGGCTGGACGAGCAGGAGCCGGAGGATATAATGGACGAAGCCTACGAGCAGTGGGGCGAGCGGCACGAGGAGCTGGAGGATCTGGTGGACGAGGTACTGGAGCGGTTGGATGACATGGCCTGAGCGTTTCTTTGCCGGGAAAAAGTGCCTTTAAAAGCCGGAATGCTGCCTGACCGGCAGTACTGCGGTAAAAATGATTTATTTGTGACAGTTATTTTATTTTCTGTTTAGAATTCCCCCCTATACTGTCCTCAGCCAGAGGGGGAAACAAAATGAAAGTTCTGATCTTAACGGGAAAATTTGGGATGGGTCATGTGGCGGCGGCTGAAGCGGTGGCCGACCGACTGCGGTGGCGGTATGCCGATGCCGAGATCCGGATCGTGGATCTGATGGAGTACATATATCCCAAACTGCACCCGTATATCTACCGTGCCTTTAACGCCGTGGTGAACAAAATGCCCCGGATCTATAACGCCATGATCTGCTTGGACTGCTATTTGTCAAAGCTGCCTTTCAGGGGAAAATGGGTCAGTGGGGATATCGTGGGTGATCTGGTGGCGCAATGGCAGCCGGATGTGCTAGTCTCCACCTGGCTCATCGGTTCCAAATATGTGGGGGCTTATAAGAAAAAGACAGGGGATGATATTCCCTTTGTCACCTGCATCACGGATATTCTGGCGTTTGACGAGTGGCTCTCGCCCTCCACGGACGCCTATATCGTGGGCGGGGAGGAAACAAAAGAAGCACTGATTGCCAAAGGCGTGGATGCTCATAGCATCTATGTGGGCGGCATTCCGGTGCGCCGTGCCTTTGACAGCTGCGGCTCTTCCGCGGCGGGCGAGGGCAAAGAGGTGCTGATGATGGGCGGCGGCCTGGGATTCATTCCCGGGGCGGAGGAACTGTTGTCGGCGCTTGACGCCATGCCGGGCGTTCATACAACGGTGATCACCGGCCGGAACAAAAAGCTGTATGAAAAACTCCGGGGCAAGTACCGCCATGTGGACGTACTGGGCTTTACCCGTGAGGTACCGGCTCTTATGGCGGCGGCGGATGTGCTGGTCACCAAGGCTGGCGGCGCCACCACCTTTGAGGCTATCTGGGCGGAGCTGCCGTTGTTTGTGGCGGTGCCCTACTTCGAACAGGAGAAGGTCAACGCGGCCTATGTAGAGGAAAAAGAACTGGGCCAGGTGGTGTGGGAATGCGGCACCGACGGCGCCCAAGCGCTCAAAGCGCTGCTGCAAGACAGGGACCGCCGCCAGCGGATCAAAGAACATATGCGCGCCATGAAAGAACAGATGAACAGCTGCGGCATTGAGCGACTGATGGATACGCTGCTGGAGACCTGTGGGAGAAAGGGGAGAGAAAACCATGAAAAAGAGATCCATCGCACTCTTAACAGTGCTGGCGGCTTACACGGCGTATGCGCCGCTGCCGGCGGTTGCCGCGCGGATGAACCATTTTATCCGGAAGCCTCGGGGCAAAATACAGCCTTCGGCCGGTGCGGAGTTGTTTCTCACGTTTGACGACGGCCCAGACCCGGTACATACCCCGGAGCTGCTGGATTTGCTCCGTGAAAACGGCGTTCATGCCACCTTTTTCATGGTGGCGGATTTTGCTCAGGACAACCCGGATATTGTGGCACGGGTGCGGGAGGAGGGGCATCTCATCGGATTGCACTCCGCCAGCCACACCTGCGCCCTGCAAATGAGCCCCCGCCGCACCAAAGAGGATCTGGACCGTGCCTTTTCCATCATGGAAAAGCTGGACGTGACCGTGACCTATTACCGGGCGCCCTGGGGGCTGATTAATGTGACGCTGGCCGGGGATCTGGCCAAAAGAGGCGTGCAGACCGTGTTCTGGGACGTTATGGCCGAAGACTGGCGGGGCGATACCACAGCGGAGATCATTGCCGGCAAACTGCGCCGCCGCGTGCGGAACGGAAGCGTCATCTGCCTCCATGACGGGAGAGGAGAAAACAACGCGCCGGAGCGAACGATTCAGGCGCTGCGGGACGTGCTGCCACGGTGGAAAGAGGAAGGCTGCCGTTTCCTGCGGCTGGATGAGCGGTGATGGAAGCGGAAAAGAGCAAAAAGAAAATTCTCATCAGCGGGATCTTGTTTCCCGCCGTTGCGGGCGCCATGCTGTATCTGGTTTTTCGCGCCTATGATGTCCGCCGGGTGTGGCGTGATGCCGCAGGGGCGGACGGCTGCTGTCTTCTGGCGGGAGTTGCCGCCATGTGCAGCTTTGTGGTGTGCGAATCAGTGAACATTGCCCGCCTTCTCAGAGCCTCTGGCTACCGGGTGGGCGTGAGACAGATGCTGACCTACGGCGCCGCCGGCTTTTTTTTCAGCGGCATCACGCCCACGGCCTCCGGAGGTCAGCCCATGCAGCTGGTCTATATGGCCCGGGACGGCATCCGCCTGTCCCATGGCTCACTGGCCCTGCTGCTGGAGCTGATGAGCTTTCAGCTGGCCAATATTTCCCTGGCACTCTTCGGCGTTGCCTGCAACCTGACGGCCATTGCCGCCATGGAACCGGCGGCGAAGACCGTCATCGTTGTGGGGATCAGCGCCAACGCGGTCGTTTTTTGCGTTTTGCTGCTGCTGGTCTGGAACCGGCGTGTGTCGGCGCTGGCCGGAAAACTCATCGCCCGGGTGTGCCGGGCTTTAAAAAAAGAAAGCGCCGCGGAAAAGGTGGCAGGGCAGCTGCAAGAGTACCGGACGGGAGCCGTTTACATAGGGGAACATATGGGCATCATGCTGAAGAATCTGGTCACCTCCTTCGCGCAGATGACGGCGGAGTACAGCATTACGTACTTTGTCTACCGTGCGCTGGGCGGCGTTTCATATAGCTGGCTGACTGTGGTTTCTCTGCAGGCAGTGCTGACGGCGGCCATCGCGGTCATTCCCCTGCCGGGGGGCGTGGGAGCAGGAGAGAGCGGCTTCAAGCTGATGTTTGCCTCTGTTTTTACCGGCGGACTGCTGATGCCGGGGATGCTGCTCAGCAGGGGCATCTCTTTTTATCTGGGACTTTTGATCACGGGCGGATTTTTGCTGGTGGTCTTTCTTTGCGGAAAGGCGAGGGAGTACAGGCGATGAGTATTCAGAAAAAGCTGCTGCTGTCTAATATTTTTATGATCGTGATCCCGTTGGTGGTGGCTCTGATCACACTGTCTGTTTTTATCATCGGGCCCGGCGCGCAGTCCTGGGAGACGATGGCGAACCTCTTTCGTGATAAAAACGGTGTCTTTACCGCCCAAAGCCTGATGCAGACGCTGGATCTGCGGGGCGATCTGGACGTGACGCTGAGGGAAATGACTAACGCCGGATACCACTTTGAGATCTCCGTCAACGAAGAGATGCAGTTTTCCAATATGACGCCAAGCGATACCGCCGCCGCCAGAACGGCGGTAGGGTCGCTCTACGATGATTACAGCAATTACGCGGTGACAAAGGGAAAGACCTCTGTTGTCAGATACAACAACGCCGAGGACAATTACACGGCCACCGCCGTCCATACGCAGGGCATTCCCCGTGCCAAGCACCGCCAGTCCTATATGGAGTGGTATATCGCGCTGTATGTGGGCTTTCTGGTCCTCATTATTGTGGGCTCGGTGATGCTGATGAACGTGCTGATGTCCTGGTGGACCGCCCAAAACATTCTCAAACCACTCAAGCGCCTGTGCGCCTGTAGCCAGCTGATCCGGGAGGGCCATCTGGATTTTGAACTGACCTCCGACAAAAAGAATGAAATGGGAGAGATGATCCGCGGCTTTGACGAGATGCGCCGCCATTTGCAGGCATCGGTGGAAGAGCGGATGGAGTATGAGCAGTACCGCAAAGAGCTGATCAACGGCATCTCCCATGATCTGCGCACGCCGCTGACGTCCATCCGCGGCTATGTGGAGGGTCTGCGGGACGGCATCGCCAATACGCCGGAGAAAAAGAGCCAGTATTACGGCGCCATCGAAATCAGCGTCAAGGGCCTTGAAAATCTGGTGGACAATCTCACCAATTTTTCCAAAATGGAAATGGGCCAGTCCCATCTGGAGATGCTGCCCACGGATCTGGGCGCTTATATAAGCCGCGCCGCGGAAAAACTGCGGGAAGAATACAGAAAAGACCAGGTGGTCATTTTGGCACAGATGCCGGCGGACACGGTGACGGTGCTGCTGGACAAAAAGGAGATGGAACGGGTATTCCGCAATCTGCTGGACAACACCGTCAAGTACCGGACAAGGGACACCTCCGCCGTGATGGTCACGGTGGAGCGGGAGGGGGAATCGTGGGTGAAGATATGCTTTTCAGACGACGGCCCCGGTGTGCGGGAAGAAGAGCTGGACAAGATCTTTACCTGCTTTTACCGCGGTGACGAAGCCCGCACCTATCCTGCCAGCGGCAGCGGCGTGGGTCTTGCGGTGGTGAAGCAGCTCATCTGCCAGCAGGGCGGCAGCGTATACGCGGAAAATAACGGAGGCCTGGCTGTTGTGATCAAGCTGCCGGTATACCGGGAGGAAAAACATGGAACATAACAAAGTGCTGGTGGTGGAAGACGAAAAACTGATCGCGGAGCTGGAGCGGGACTATCTGACCGCCGCCGGGTTTGACGTGGATACTGCCATGGACGGGGAAGAGGGGCTGGAAAAGGCCCTGACAGGCCTTTACCAAATGGTGCTGCTGGACGTGATGCTGCCAAAGCGGGACGGCTTTGAGATCTGCCGTGTGCTTCGTGACAAGCTGGACGTGCCCATTATGATGGTCACGGCCCGCCGGGACGATATCGACAAGATCCGGGGCCTTGGTCTGGGGGCGGACGACTATATGGTCAAGCCCTTCAGCCCGTCGGAAATGGTGGCCCGGGTGAAGGCACATATCGCCATGCACGACAGGCTGCAAGGCCCGGCCGGGGATACACACCGCACGGTGCAGATCGGTGCTTTGCGGATCGAGCCGGACACCCGCCGGGTTTTCGTGGACAACAAAGAGATCCTCCTTGTGAACAAGGAGTTTGAACTGTTGCTGTTTCTGGCGGAAAACGCGGGGATTGTGTTTTCAAAGAACACGCTCTTTGACCGCGTGTGGGGCATCGACGCGTCGGGGGACACCGCCACGGTAACGGTGCATATCAACCGCCTGCGGGAGAAGATGGGGGATACCACCGCCTCACCCCGGTATATTGAAACCGTCTGGGGAGCGGGGTATCGCATGAGAACAAAGGCATAGCGTGCCGCGGGAATGGTTTTCAGGGCCCAAATGAGCCGCCGCTTGATCCGATGGGAGAAAAAATTGACCCATTGAATTGAACGGCGGCTCTTATTCTGGTATGATGGCAAGAAGAAAAAAGCAGGGGAGAATCGAGAATGAACCAGAAAGAACTCAATGAGATCCGCCGGAGATGGAAACTGGACCGCAACGCCATTTCCCGCATTTACGGTTGCTATGTAGGCAGCAACAAAAGCGTGATCTCCACTTTTGATACGTCCCTGGGCCTTTTGACCCAGGAAGAAGTGGAGATGTATCTGGGCCTGATGAAAAAAGCGCTGTCCGGGACTCTTGGCAAAAACCTTATCGACATCACCTTTTCCACACAGCAGGTGGTGGGCAGCGAGGAGCATAAGCTGCTCATGACGTTGAAAAATTCATTGCTGAAGGATGACGAAGCGCGGGAGAAGCTCTTTGACCGCATGGTGGAGACGCTTTCGCTGGAGGAGAGCAATTATCTTATTTTGCTGGCGGCGGACAGCTACGACGTGCCTTACCGGGGTGCGGATGACGAGCGGCAGGCCGACGGCGGCAACGGAGAGGTGTTCAACTATTTCCTCTGCTGCGTCTGCCCTGTGAATGCGGCGGAGCTGGAGCTGCGCTACCAGCATGAAAGCGGCGAGTTTCACAGCGTTTCCACCGGCCAGACCACCGGCACACCGGAGTTGGGCTTTATGTTCCCGTGCTTTGACGACCGCTCCGCCAATATTTATAACGCCCTCTATTACGCCCGCAACCCCGGCGTGATCCATCAGGAGCTGATCGACGCTCTCTTTGGAACGGAGCCCCCCATGACCGCGCCGGAGCAGAAGGATGCCTTCCGCACGGTGATGGAGGATTCGCTGGAGGAGGATTGCAGCTTCGATATGATGCAGTCGGTGCATGAGCAGCTCCGCAGCCGCCTGGCTCTGCATAAAGAGGCCAAGGTGCCCCAGCCTCTTGAGCTCTCCGCCGACGATGTGGGCGGCATTTTGAAAGACAGCGGACTGAACGGGGAAAAGGTAGATGTGTTTTGCGAGGAATGCCGCCGCCAGTTCGGCGACAAGGCGCTCAATCCCGCCAATATCATGGACGTCCGCAAGTTCGATGTGGCCACGCCGGAGGTGAAGATTTCGGTAGCGCCGGAGAACAGCTATCTGCTGGAGATCCGCGTTTTGGATGGCCGCAAGTACATCCTTATTCCCGCCGACGGCGGCGTGGAAGTCAACGGCCTGCGCGTCAGCGTGGGTCAGGAAGAGGACTGACACGATCTGAATGGGTCCATATGTGAAAAAAGACCGCGCCGACTTCAGAGATCGGCGTGGGTTTTTTTGCTGTATGTAGGGGGAATTTTCGCGAAACCGGTCGTTGGGTGAACATCGGCAAACAAAGCGAATTTTTTAAGAAAGCGGGCGGCCCCTACCCCATGGTCACGGTGACCTGGGCCTCTTTCCCTTCGGACAGAAGCGGAAGAAGACTGCCTGCAAGGACGGCGCCGTTAAAAGAGAGCGTTTTGACGCCCTTTTCCACATGCTGCGGGTTTTCCACTGTGATGTGATACACGGCGCCCCGGTAGGAGCGGGTGACGGAAAAGCCCTGCCACGCTGCGGGAATGCAGGGATCGATCAACAGTCCCTCCAGCGTGGGGCGGATGCCCAGAATGTACTGACTGATGTTGGTGAATGTCCAGGCGGCCGTGCCGGTGAGCCAGCTGTTTTTGCCCTCTCCGAAGGCGGGGGCGTCTTTTCCCGCCACCATCTGGCAGTAGACGTAAGGCTCGGTACGGCGGATGTCGCTTTTGTCCTCCAGATATACCGGGCAGGTGCGGCGGAAGATCTCAAAGGCCCGGGTGCCGTGGCCCAGAACGGTCTCGGCGCAGCTGACCCAGGGATTGTTGTGGCAGAAGATACCGGCGTTTTCCTTGTAGCCGGGGGGATAGGAGGTAATCTCGCCCAACTCCGGGTAATAGGCGGTGTAGGCGGGCTGCACCAGTACGATGCCAAAGGAGGAGTCCAGATACTTCTCCACGCTGGCAAGAGAGGCTTTTGCCTCTCCCGACTCTTTTCCGATGCCCGCCATCACGCACATCCCCTGGGGTTCAATGAAGATCTTCCCCTCGGGACACTCCTTGCTGCCCACAGGATCGCCAAAAGCGTCGTAGGCCCGGCGGAACCACTCGCCGTCCCATCCGGCGCCCAGCACGGTTTTTTCCATTTGGTTCACTTCCACGAGCACACCGTCCGCCTCTTCCGCCAGGCCCTGGCGGCGGCAGATATCGGCGTATTCCCGGCCGTACTTCACAAACATACCGGCAATGAAAACGCTTTCGGCCACCGGCCCTTCCGAAGGGCCGAAGGTCTGGAAGCTCTCGCCCGGCTCTTTGGAAAAGCAGTTGAGGTTCAGACAGTCGTTCCAGTCGGCCCGGCCGATCAGCGGCAGTCCGTGTGGCCCTTTGCGGCAAAGCGTATATTGAAAGCTGCGGCGCAGATGCTCCATCAAGGGTGCGGCGGCTGTTTCGTCGTTATCAAAAGGACAGGCTTCTTCCAGAAGGGAAAAATCGCCCGTCTCTCGTAGATAGGCTGAAACGCCCGCGATGAGCCACAGGGGATCGTCGTTGAAGCCACCGCCGATGTCGGCGTTGCCCCGCTTGGTCAAAGGCTGATACTGGTGATAGGTGCTGCCGTCAGGCAGCTGCGTGGCGGCAATATCCAGGATCCGCTGCCGCGCCCGCCCGGGAATCAGATGCACAAAGCCCAGCAGATCCTGGCAGGAATCCCGAAACCCCATGCCCCGGCCCAGCCCGCTTTCAAAATAGCTGGCAGAGCGGCTCATGTTAAAGGTGACCATGCACTGATACTGATTCCAGATGTTTACCGCGCGGCTGAGCTTTTCGTCCTCGCACCGCAGGGAGAAACGGGATAGCAGCCCGTCCCAGTGCGCCCGCAGAGCGGCCATGGCTGCGTCAAACTGTTCGTCTCGCTGAAAACGCGCCAGAAGCGCCCTGGCAGGCATTTTGTTGATGACGTTCGGCGCGGAGAACTTTTCCGCCTCATTGTTTTCGCAGTATCCCAGCACAAAGAGAAAGCTACGGCTTTCTCCCGCGGCCAGATCAAGACGCAGATGATGACTGCCCACCGGCGCCCAGCCGTGGGCGATGGATTGGCGGCTTTTGCCGTCAAAAACGGTTTTTGGGTCGCCGAAGCCTCGCAGGTTGCCGCAAAAGACGTCCCGGCTGGTGTCGAAACCGGCGATGGGGGCGTTGACGGCAAAGACGGCATAGTGATTGCGCCGTTCCCTGTATTCTGATTTGTGGTAGATGGCACTGCCCTCCACCTCCACCTCGCCCACGGAAAAATTGCGCTGAAAGTTGGCCATATCGTCCATGGCGTTCCACAGGCAGAACTCCACCAAACTGAAAAGCTCCAGGGACTTTGGCGCGTTGCCGTTGTTGCGCAGCGTCAGGCGCGTTACCTCGCAGGGGCTGCCCAGGGGCACCAGTACCTCCTGCCGGGCGTAAAGCTGGTTTTTGCAGCCCTCCAGCACGGTGTAGCCCAGGCCGTGGCGGCATTTGAAGCTGTCCAGAGGCGTGCGCGTGGGCAGAAAACCGGGGTTCCAGACCGTATCGCCGTCCTTGATGTAATAGTAGTGTCCGTTGCTGTCGCCGGGGCAGTCGTTGTAGCGGTAGCGGGTGAGGCGCAGGAGCTTGGCATCCTTATAAAAGCTGTACCCGCCGCCGGTGTGAGAAATCAAAGAGAAGAAGTCCTCGTTTCCCAGATAGTTAATCCAGGGCAGCGGTGTCGCGGGTGTCGTGATGACATATTCCCGGTTTTGATCGTCGAAAAATCCGTATTTCATGGAATCACCAGCCTTTACAGTGCATCTTGTCGAAACCGATTAAGCCAAAAGGCTTACCATTTCCCTTTTTAAAATAACGGATTAAATCACAAAAAGCAAGATAAAAATATACGAAAATAAAATTAAAACAAGATAAAAATGAAAAAATAAAAATCAATTTCAAAAAATACAATAGGAAAACAATGGAAAGCAACGAAACTCATCAACGAAAATAACGAAAATGTAAGAACACACAAAATTCATAAAACTGTTTTGTTAAAACGGTAAAATATGATGAAAACGCCAAAAAAGTGCTTGCAAACTTGCAAAACAGGACGTATGCTAAAAATACAAAAACGATTAAGTAAACAGCTGGAAGAAACGCACAGTTGACATAGAGAAAACAGTTGACATAGAGAAAAAGGAACCGGAGGTCATCTATGGTATCCATTAAAGAGATTGCGGCGGCCTGCGGTGTGTCCACCGCCACCATCAGCAAAGCGCTCAACGGGGCCCACGATGTCAGCGAAGCCACACGCCAGCGCATCTGCCGTATGGCGGATGAAATGGGGTATCATCCCAACGCGGCGGCCCGGACGCTGAAGACGAAGCGGACTTACGACATCGGCGTGCTTTTTAAAGATGAGGCGGGCAGCGGCCTGACTCACGAATACTTCTCCGCCGTGCTGGAGGGCTTCAAAAATGAGGCCGAAGCCAAGGGCTATGACATCACCTTTATCAATACCAACAACGCGTCCATGAGCTATCTGGATCACTGCGCTTACCGGAATGTGGAGGGTGTGGCGGTGGTTTGCGCCAATTTTTCAGACCCGCAGGTGCTGGAACTGGTGAGCGGCCACATCCCGGTGGTGACCATCGACTATGTGTTCAACGGCAAGGCGGCGGTGCTCTCAGACAACCTCAAGGGCATCACGGAACTGTTTCAATATGTGTACGGGCAGGGGCACCGAAAGATCGCTTTTATCCACGGCGCACCCTCCAGTGTCACAGAGGCTCGCACCGTTGGCTTTTATCGGGCGGCGGAGGAACTGGGGCTGACAGTCCCGGATCAGTATGTGCGGAAAGGGGTTTTCCATGACGCGTCCACCTGCGCCCTTTTGACGGGGCAGCTGCTGGATCTGCCTGACCCGCCCACCTGCATCTTGTTTCCGGACGACTTTTCCGCGCTGGGCGGCATCAGCGAGATCCGGCAGCGGGGCCTGCGTATTCCGGAGGATATCTCCGTGGCGGGTTACGACGGCATCCATATGGCCCAGGTGATGGATCCGCCCCTGACCACCCTTCACCAGAAGACCAGGACCATGGGCGCCACGGCGGCCAGACACCTCATCGAGCAGATCGAACATCCCAAAACCACGCTGCCCCACACCACGGTGGTGGGAGGCGACCTGTGGCAGGGACGGAGCGTGGCGGCCCCTCAAAAACATGACTAACCGAGAAGGTTACAGTAAAAAGGCTATTTTATAAGGAGGAAAAACAATGAAAAAACTGTTTGCTTTGTTTCTTCCAGTAGTGATGACGCTGTGTCTCCTGGCCGGCTGCGGCAAGACTGAGACTCCCGCGCCTACCACGGAGGAAACGAAATCGGAAGAAACCACCGAAAAGAAGATCCCCGAAAATACCGTGACCGGTGACCCCAACGCCAAAGACGCCTTTGTTGTCTGGGGATGGAACACGGACTTTGTGACCATTCTGGAAAAGGTCCTGCCCAAGTACCTGTCGGCCGATGAACTCAGCCGCGTGGTCTTTGTCAATGCCGGCGGCAGCGACTACTATCAGGACAAGATCGACGAGATCCTGGCAGACCCCTCCAACGCGCTCTACCCCGACATCATGCTGCTGGAAGTGGGCTATGTGCAAAAGTATGTGCAGTCCGACTATCTGCAGGATGTAAGCACGCTGGGCATCACCAAGGACGACCTGGCGGATATGTACAGCTATAATCTGGATTTGGGCACCAATGCCGCCGGCGCCACCAAGGCGCTGTTCTGGCAGGCCACACCCGGCTGCCTGCAACTCCGGGCAGATCTGGCGGAAAAATATCTGGGCACCACAGACGCGGCCGCCCTGCAGGAAAAGCTGAACACCTGGGATAAGGTGGCGGCTGTGGCCAAGCAGGTCAACGAGGCTTCCGGCGGCAAGGTCAAGCTGCTCAGCGGCTATGACGATCTCAAGTACATCTTTGCCAACGGTGCCCGCACCCAGGCGTGGTACGACAAGAACGACACCCTGGTGGTGGACGATGCCATGAAGCAGTATATGGAACTGTCCAAGACCCTTTATACCGACCAGTCCACCTTCAACACCAATATGTGGGGCACTGAGTGGGCCGCGCTGAAGGACGGCGACGGCGTGAATACCGAAGCCTGCATCGCGTTTTGCGGCTGCCCCTGGTATACATACTGGTGCCTGACCAACACCTGGAGCAGCAACTGCATCCTGATCCAGGGGCCCCAGGCGTTCTATTGGGGCGGTACGGGCCTGGCGGCCACGGCCAAGTGCTCCGATACGGCTCTTGCCGGCAAGATCCTGCGCTATACCGCCTGCGACGACCAGGCCATGATTGACATCAACAGCGCCAACGGCGACTTTGTCAACAACAAGACGGCCATTGCCTACATCGAGGCCAACGGCTCCGGCACCACCAGCACCTTCAAGTGCTATAACGACCAGAGCATCGTCAGCTTCTTTGCCGACAAGTGCGAAGGTATCAACGCCAAGCTGGCCAAGGGCGAAGATCAGAAGATCTGCGAGGGCCTGTTCCCTGTGGCTGTCACGTCTTACGCCAACGGTTCCGCGGACATGAACACCGCCATCAGCAACTTCAAGGCCTCCGTACACGATATGTACTCCTACCTGAAGGTGGGCTGATCTCATACCGCCATCCCATGCCGTGGGGGGG
>JAYFNH010000029.1:0-18469 GCA_034933545.1 Oscillibacter sp. | reverse complement strand
TTGATAGGCAGGAGGTGAAAGCACGGCAACGTGTTAGCTGACCTGTACTAATAGCCCGAGGGCTTGACCTACAATTTATGCAGGCAATTCAAGCCTTACTTCTTCCTCCGTCTTACATTGTTCGGTTTTGAGGGTGCAATGGCATCCCAGCAGTTGGTGCTGATTAGGACGAGGGTCCACCCGTTCCCATCCCGAACACGGAAGTTAAGCTCGTTTCTGCCCACAATACTTGGCTGGCAACGGCCCGGGAAGATAGGTAGCGCCAACACAAAAAGAGACATTCGAAAGGATGTCTCTTTTATTGTTTTCACACACCAGATGCAGAAACAGCCGAGGACAGTGAGCACACGGGATGGAAGACCATCCCATGACAGGTCAGTTAAGTTCGCGTCTGCCGCAATACCTTATCTGCCAATAGCTCATACTGATAGGCTCTGTCAAGATGAGAGAGGCATCCGAAGAGATGTCACTCTTACGAGACATAGACGGGCAGTTGCATTAATATAAGAGCGAAGTCCAGAAAAGAAAATCCGGAATAGGGGGAAAGGGAGCTGTCTGACCACAGCTCCCTTTCGCGCGTTTATTGAGAAAACCAAAACAAGAAAAACAACTATGTTGGGGGGATCCTAATGGAATCCCAAGGGCGCTGTTCGCTGCAATCAGCGGTTTAAAGCACCCGAAATAAAGCAGCGGTTCTGAATCCCCAGATTCTGATACCGCCTATTCCAGTCAGCGGCTTCTTTTTCGGAATAGTTTCCTGTGAACAGCGCGCTGTCGATCCGGTTTCTTTCGGCGGTCTCCATGGGCTGCTCCATGCTCACACCGCAGGTGCGGCAATGATAAAGGGGCTGCTGGGTCTGACTCTTGATCACATCTATCTCTTTGCTGCCGCATACGGCGCAGCGATGAGTTGTCATATACAGTGCCATCGTTATGTCCTCCTTGATTTCTTTTGATGTTTCTATTATAATCAAGATACATAGATAAGTAAAGAGAATGATATTCATCTTTTGCATGAAGAAATATACTGATTGGGAGGGAAACACATGAGCATCGTCCGATACCAGGCCTTTGTACGGACAGTAGAGTGCGGCAGCTTTACCAAGGCTGCCCTGCAGCTGGGATATACGCAGTCCGGCGTCAGCCACATGATCAATGCACTGGAGGAGGAGATCGGCGTTCTTCTGTTGACACGGGACAGAGGCGGCGTACAGCTGACAGCGGAGGGGCAGAAGCTGCTTCCTTATTTTTCCGAAATTTGCAGCTTGCAGCACCAAATGGAAGAAACCGTCAAGGATCTGAAAGGACTGGATACCGGTCTTGTGAGGATCGGAACCTTTACCAGCGTTTCTGTGCAGTGGATCCCATTCCTGCTGAAAAGTTTTGGAGAGCTTTATCCCAACATCGAATTTGAGATCCTGCACGGCGATTACGACGAAATTGAAGGGTGGATCGCCTCAGGGCGTGTGGATTGCGGATTTTTGCGGCTGCCGGCGAAGCGCCCGCTGGATGTTTTCTCACTCTATCAGGATGAGTGGATGGTGATTCTGCCCCCGGGACATCCTATGGCCGGATTGGACCCGTTTCCCACGCAGGCGCTGACGGAATGCCCTTTTATTCAAATGGATGAGGGAACCGATTATGAGATCGAGGCGGTGTTCGACGCGCTGCAAATTTGTCCACGGGTGCAGTATACCGCCAAGGAGGACCAGACGATCCTGGCGATGGTCTCAAACGGTTTGGGCATCAGCATGATGCCGGGCCTGATGCTGCACCATTCGCCGTATCCGCTGGTGCGACGTCGTCTGGAGCGCAATTTCGAGCGTAATATTGGCATTGGGCTGAAAAGTCTCCCAATGGCATCTGTCTCCACAAGGCGTTTTCTGGAGCATGTGCGCCAATGGGTACAGGCATACGAATAAAGCGTATACGCCGGCGTGAATAGGAAAAGATAGGTTCTGAACAGGGGTGCGTCATAGAGACTAATATGAACAATAATAAAATGATAACGTTAGATTGTTGAGAAATTTGTTTTTTATGAAATAATAGGGCATCCCATATCAGAAAGGAGAACATAGTATGAAAGGATTCGCTATGCTGAAGATCGGGCAGGTGGGCTGGATCGAAAAAGAGACGCCGGCCTGCAGCCCCCTGGATGCCATTGTAAAACCCATTGCGGTATCCCCCTGTACCTCGGATATCCATACGGTGTATGAAGGCGCTATCGGCGACCGGCACAACATGATTCTGGGTCACGAAGCGGTAGGAGAAGTGGTGGAAGTAGGTTCTCTGGTGAAGGATTTCAAGCCCGGCGACCGGGTCATTGTCCCGGCCATTACGCCGGATTGGTCCAAGGTGGAGGCGCAGGCAGGCTATGCCATGCACTCCGGTGGTATGCTGGCAGGCTGGAAGTTTTCAAATTTCAAAGACGGTGTTTTTGCGGAGTATTTTCATGTCAACGAGGCGGATGGCAATTTGGCGCTGCTGCCGGAGAGCGTGGACCCGGTGTCAGCGGTGATGCTCAGCGACATGGTGCCAACGGGTTTCCACGGTGCGGAGCTGGCGGACATCCAATATGGTGACACGGTCTGTGTCATCGGCATCGGCCCTGTGGGCCTGATGGGCGTAGTGGCTGCCGCGCTGCGGGGCGCGTCCCACCTGTATGCGGTGGGTTCCCGGCCCAACTGCGTTGCGCTGGCACGGGAATACGGCGCCACAGATGTGATCGATTACCATCAGGGCAGTATCGTGGAACAGATCATGGAAAAGACCCATGGCAAAGGCGTGGATAAGGTAATCATAGCCGGCGGCGACAACGATACGTTTATCGACGCGGTGACGATGGTCAAGCCCGGCGGACGGATCGGCAACGTAAATTATCTGGGTTCCGGCGAGTTTGTCCGCATCCCCCGGGTGGAGTGGGGCTGCGGTATGGGTCACAAGACCATTGCAGGCGGCCTGATGCCCGGCGGCCGTCTGCGGATGGAGAAGTTGGCCTCTTTGTTGGAAACCGGCCGCGTGGACCCGGGCAAGATGCTGACCCATCGCTTCAACGGTTTTTCCCATATGGAAGAGGCGCTGCAGCTGATGAAGGACAAGCCAAAGGATCTAATCAAACCGGTGGTCATTCTCTGACGATAAAAAGCCTGCGGATCAAAGATCCGCAGGCTTTTTGCTATTTCTTTTCCTTTACTTTTTGCACGGTTTGCTCCAGAATCGCTTCGCGTAATTGCTTGAGAAAGGGGGAGTGTGCTACCTGTTCATTCCCGTAGGTCAGATTCAGCTCATACTCCAAAGGGATCCAAGTGGAAAGATCGGAGAGATTGTGCTGATCCACGGCCTCCAGCTTGTCCAGCGCCTTGTAGAGTTTGGCCTCCCCGGTTTCCAGCGCGTCCATCTCCGCGTACAGTTCGGTGAGTTCCTGACGGTAGGGCTGGGGCAGTGTGTCCACCCAGTTTTTCAGCAGTCGGGATTCCTCGCTTTCGTGAGCCCCATCTTTCCAGAATGTGGGAATGTCCCCTGTAAAGGCCTCTCCCATGTCGTGCAGCAGGCACATATGCAGCACCTTGTCCATGTCCAGCTCCGGAAATTCATCCCGCAGGAAATAGGCAAACAGGCACAGTCGCCAGCTGTGTTCCGCCACGCTTTCTTGGCGTCCGCCGGAGGTGTAGCAGTGGCGCGTGGTGTCCTTTAGCGTCTCCGCTGTGCGCAGGACAGACAGCAATGATGTGACATCCAAAATACATCCCTCACTTTCCCCTGTATCATAGCATGCCGCGGAAAAAGTAGCAAGGGAGACACTTGCGAAGGAGCGAAAAATATTGTATAGTGAAAGGAGCCGGAAAGGAGTAGGTTCCATGTCATTTTTGTATTTTCTGGAGGGGCTGCGCACCCCTTTTTGGGACACGGTGATGTCCGCTGTAACTCATCTGGGCGAAGAGACCGTGTTCATGGCGGTGACGATTTTTATTTTCTGGTGTGTCAGCAAGCGTGATGGTTATTACCTGCTGATAGTGGGCTTTCTGGGCACGGTTTTCAGTCAGTTCTTGAAGCTGGCGTTTCGGATCTCCCGTCCCTGGGTGCTGGATCCCAATTTTACGATCGTGGAAAGCGCCAGGGCGCAGGCCACGGGTTATTCCTTCCCCAGCGGACATACCCAGTCGGCAGTGGGTACCTTTGGCGGTATCGCCCGCTGTACGCGGAAGAAATGGCTGCGTGCCGTTTGTATTGTGCTACTGCTGGTGGTTCCTTTTTCCCGGATGTATCTGGGCGTCCACACACCGCTGGACGTGGGCGTGGCGTTTGCCACGGCTGGGGTTTTGGTGGTGGTACTCTATCCGCTGGTGAAGCGCTCTGATGATGCGCCGGGGATCATTGTAAAGAGCATTTTCTGTATGCTGCTGTGCAGTGTGGCCTATTTGCTGTATGTGCTGCTGGTTCATTTTCCGGCGGATATTGACGCGGAGAATCTGGCCTCCGGCGTGGAGAACGCCTACAAACTGGTGGGTTCTACCCTTGGCCTGCTGGCGGGATGCTGGGTGGATCGGCGGTATATCCATTTTGATACCAAGGCCGTGTGGTGGGCACAGAGCCTCAAGCTGGCGGTAGGTTTAGTGCTGCTTATCGGCATCAAAGCGGGCTTGAAGGCACCGCTGAACCTGCTCTTTGCGGGCAGCGGCTGGGGCCATCTGGTACGCTATGTGATCGTGGTGTTCTTTGCCAGCGCCATTTGGCCTATGACCTTCGCCTGGTTCGGACGGCTTGGAAAAAAGAAATAAAGAAATGCGGATGGAGGTTTTCCATCCGCATTTTCTATCATCTGTTTTAGCCCAGCTTTTGTGCCAGCCGCTGCCGGATGGCGGCGATAAATTCCTCACTGGTGACGGCGGTGGGAGTAACGCTACCCGCTTCCACCAGACCTGCCAGATCCTTGGTCATTGTACCGACGGAGATGGTCTCCACACAGGCCTGCTCCAGTTTGTCGGCAAAGGCGGAGAGCTCCGCAAAGCCGTCCAGCTGGCCTCTGCGGCGCAGAGCGCCAGTCCAGGCGTAGATGGTGGCCATGGGGTTGGTGGAGGTAGCCTCGCCCTTGAGGTGCTTGTAGTAGTGCCGTGTGACGGTGCCGTGGGCAGCCTCGTATTCGGTGGTGCCATCGGGGGAGACCAGCACCGAAGTCATCATGGCCAGGCTTCCGGAGGCAGAGGCGATCATGTCGCTCATCACGTCGCCGTCGTAGTTCTTCAGCGCCCAGATAAAGCCGCCCCTGGAGCGGATCACGCGGGCCACGGCGTCGTCGATGAGGGTGTAAAAATAGGTGATGCCCAGTTCCTTGAAGCGAGCATCGTAGCCCGTGTATTCCTCTTCAAAGATCCGCTTGAAATCGCCGTCATAGATCTTGGAGATGGTGTCCTTGGTGGAGAACCACAGATCCTGCCGGGTGTCCACCGCATACTGGAAGCAGGAACGGGCAAAGGCCCGGATGCTGCTTTCCTTGTTGTGCTGTGCCTGCCAGATAGCGGGGCCGTCCACCTTCTGCACGCTCAGTGTCTTTTTGGTGCCGCTGACGCCGCAGAAGAGGAGGGTGGCTTCGCCGGGCTCCTCGGTCTGCATATCCACGGCCTTGTACATATCGCCGTAGGCATGACGGGCCACCGTGATGGGTGCCTCCCAGGTCTTGACCACGGGCTTGATGAAGGGCAAAACGATGGGCGCGCGGAATGCGGTGCCGTCCAGAATAGCGCGGATGGTGCCGTTGGGGCTTCTCCACATTTCTGTCAGCTGGGGATATTCTTCCATCCGCTGGCGGTTTGGTGTAATGGTGGCACACTTCACACCCACCCCCAGACGGCGAGTGGCGTTGGCGGCGTCAACGGTGACCTGGTCTCGGGTCTCGTTGCGGTGCAGCAGCCCTAAATCGTAGTATTCAGTTTTCAAGTCCACAAAGGGCAGCAACAGCTGCTCTTTGATCATTTGCCAGAGAATGCGGGTCATTTCGTCACCGTCCATCTCAACCAGTGGCGTTTTCATCTGAATTTTATCCATTTGTTTCTCCTTACCCCGCCTGCCTTACAGCCGGGCCGCGTAGTAGTTCATCAGGCACCCGTCGAGGATGATCTCTTTTTCGTCGGCGGTGAGGCCCCGAATGTGCAGCGTCAGATCGTGTACGCTGCCGTCCTTGGTCAGCACCTTGGCGGGAATATCTTCCTGCCCATTAGTCACCGCCTGGCGAATGTGGGGCACAAAGACGCAGTCGCCTGGGGCGTAGTCAAAGGGCGTGCCGGGGTCCAGGGTAAAGGGCAGGATGCCCCAGTTGATGCAGTTGCTGCGGTAGCGCTTGGTGGCAAACTCATAGCAGATGTTGCCGAAGCCGCCCAGTACTTTCTGGCAGGAGGCGGCCTGCTCCCGGGCGGAGCCGTCGCCGGGCTTGGTGGCAAAGACACAGGAACCGAACTGGGTGTCCGCCAGCAGCGCATCGGCATCGCCAACGCGGCCGAGGAGCTGCGTCAGCGTTTCCGGCACGGTACCCGCGCGGCGCTGGGCCTCAAGAGCGGCCGCGGCCTTGGCGCGCGCCACATAGTCCGGCACCCGGCGAGAGAGGGTGAACTCGGCCAGACGCAGGGGATTGCTGCGGTAGGAGGAGGTCTCGCCCGAGGGGATCAGCTCGTCGGTGGTGGTAACGGGGTCGTGGATCACGGCGGCTAATTCCAGCAGCAGGTTTTCGGACAGGGCGTACATGGCGGGCCAGTCGGTGATGTTGGGGCCCATAACCAGTTCCACGGAGGGATCCGCCTTGCCGAAGCCGTTGTAAACACGATTGGCGTAGACCTGCCCGTCGAAGTGATAGGGGCGTTGTACAGGGGTGTATTCCACATCGGTGGCGGCGGTCACGCGTCCACCGTTGCGGGCGGTGGAGGCGATGGAGCGGGCGTCCATCAGAAAGACGCCGGCAAACTGGCCCTCGCCGGGCTTGGAGCCCTCGCGGTTGGGGAAGTTGCGGGTGGTGTGGCGCAGGGACAGACCATTGTTGGCGGGCACGTCTCCGGCACCGAAGCAGGGGCCGCAGAAACTGGGCTTGATGACGGCGCCGGTGGCAAGCAGGTCGGCGGTGGCGCCGATCTTTGTCAGTTCCAGTGACACAGGCACGGAGGTGGGGTAGACGTCCAGCGTAAAGCGGTCGTTGCCGGTGCTGCCGCCCCGCAGGATGTCGGCTGCCTCGGTAATGTTGTCAAAGAGCCCGCCGGCACAGCCCGCGATGACGCCCTGGTCGGCCCAGACACCGCCGTCTCTGATCTTGTCTGTGAGATGGGGGTGCGTCTTGGGGAAGCGGCGGGCCGCCTCTTCCTCCACGCCGCGCAAGAGCGTTTCGGCGTTTTCCAGAAATTCGTGGATGGTGTAGGCGTTGGAAGGATGGAAGGGCAGTGCGATCATGGATTCCACCTTGTCCAGCTCCAGACGGATCGTCCGGTCGTAATAGGCTGTCTTGCCGGGGTGCAGAGGCTGGTAGTCCTGAGGGCGGCCGTGGATCTCGTAGAAGCCCCGGGTCACCTGGTCGGTTTCCCAGATGGAGGAGAGACAGGTGGTCTCGGTGGTCATCACGTCGATGCCGTTGCGGAAGTCGATGGGCAGGTCACGAATGCCGGGGCCGACAAATTCCAGTACCCGGTTGTTGACAAAGCCGCTGGCAAAGGTGGCCTTCACCAGGGCCAGCGCCACGTCGTGGGGGCCGATGCCCTGACGGGGCTTACCGGTGACATAGACCAGCACCACCTGGGGCATGGGAGCGTCCCAGGTGTTTTTCAGCAGCTGCTTGCAAAGTTCCGGGCCGCCCTCGCCCACAGCCATGGTGCCCAGGGCACCGTAGCGGGTATGGGAGTCGGAGCCGAGGATCATGGCGCCGCAGCGGGAGAGAGTCTCCCGGGCGTAGGAATGGATGACGCTCTGGTTGGCAGGCACATAGATACCGCCATATTTTTTGGCAGCGGAGAGACCAAACACGTGGTCGTCCTCGTTGATGGTGCCGCCCACCGCGCAAAGGCTGTTGTGACAGTTGGTCAGCGCGTAGGGCAGAGGAAACTCCTTCATGCCGGAAGCACGGGCCTGCTGAATGATGCCCACATAGGTGATGTCGTGGGAGACCATGGCGTCGAAGCGGATCTGCAGCCGTCCGGGATCGCCGGAGCAGTTGTGCGCCTGGAGAATGCGGTAGGCCATGGTTTCCTTTCGGGCTTCTTCGGGTGATGCGGCGGCTGTGTCACAGGGGACGCCATCCACCAGATACATGCCCTTGTCAATGAGTTCCATGATGTTTCCATTCCTTTCTGATAAACGGGCAAAAGCGCCCGCTGCATTCGTTAAAGCCGGTCAAAGAGGATGCCGGCGGCAAGAAGAAACTGACCGTAAAAATACAATAGCCAGTTGAGGTCAGCCAGCAGAATGTGCGATTTCTGGTAATTCCAAAGGCCCAGTACCATATCGGAGAGATAAAAGAGGATGCCGCCCAATCCCAGCAGCAAAAGATCCGGGGAAGCGGGCACCACAAAAAAAAGGGATGCGGCTTTGGCGCCGGTAAACGTCACAAGAGCGGTGTAAAGGGTGAGCCAGGGGTCGGCGGCGGAGGTATCCCACCGAAAATGAAGCTTCACAAAGGCGGTGGCGGCGGCAAAGCCCAGAAAGCAGAAAAGCTCCGCCCTGGTAAACGGAACAAGCAGATGCAGTGCCGTCAGGTAAAAAAGCTGGGTCACACCGAAGGCGCAGATGCCCCGAATGAATTTGCTGTTGTCCCGCTGGATGAATTGCAAATAGTAGTCCCCCGCAGCGGCACAGCACATGCCGCAGAAAAACAGCAGGCCGGGAGGTGTAAAGTTGCCAATCAGGCCCAAAAGCAGGCACAGGGACAAAAGAGAGGTAAGGCCCACCTTCAAAATGGTGGCAGGCCGGAATCGATAGCGGTTTTCCTGCCGCAGGTAGAGGATGAACAGCGCGGAGAAAGGAACAAGTACATAAATCACGGGCGTAGTCTCCTCTCATTTTATAATGAAAATATTATAGTCTACTTGGGACAAAAAGGCAAGGCTGCACCCGCGCAGGATGCAGCCTTGCTCTTATAAAATGGCAATTTGCCAAGGAGGGTCAGACGTATTTCTGGGTCAGCACGTCGAAGACGCCCCGTGTGGTCAGGCGCAGCGTGGGGATCACAGGCAGGCTCATGAAGCTCAGCGTCATGAAGGGGTCAATGCCGCGGGACACGCCCAGGGAGAAAGCCTGATCCTTGGCAAATTCCAGAGAGCTGTTGACCATGATGAGGCTGTCCTCGCTCATGAGACCCGCAATGGGCAGCGCCACTTCGCCCAGCACCTCGCCGTCAGCCATGACGGTGATGCCGCCCTTGTTCTCCACGATGCGGTTGGCGGCGGCGGCCATTTCGGTCTCGCTGGCGCCCACCACGATGATGTTATGGGAGTCGTGGGAGATGCTGGTGGCCACAGCGCCCCGCTTGAGGCCGTAGCCCTTGATATAGCCGATGCCGATGTGGTGGGTGTTCTTGTGCCGCTCAATGACAGCGATCTTGAGAATGTCCTTTTCCACGTCGATCTTGTCGGCGTAGCCGGCGTCCTCGGAGACGATCTCGCCGGGAATGAGACCGATGACGCCTCTGGGGCGGCTGTCGTCAAAGTCCGTGGCGGAGAGGTGTCCCAGATGGAAGGTGTCGTGGGCTCGCTGCACCAGATAGGGATCGATCTCCGGCGCGTCAAAATCCTTTACCTCGCCGTCAAACATCAGTTTGCCGCGCTTGTAGACCATTTCAATGTTGAAATCCTGGAAGTTGTCGATGATGACAAAGTCGCCCAGGTAGCCGGGCGCGATGGCACCGCGGTTGTTCAGCAGGAAGTAGCGGGCGGCGTTGTGGCAGGCCGCGCGGATGGCAATGATGGGGTCCACGCCGAAGCGGATGGCTTCTTTGACGATGTAGTCGATGTGACCCTTTTCCAGCAGGTCGCTGGGGTGCTTGTCATCGGTGCAGAACATGCAGCGCTCGATGTATTTGTCGCACAGCAGCGGTACCAGCGCCTCCAGATTGCGGGCGGCGGTCCCCTCGCGGATCATAATGAACTGGCCGCGCTGCAGCTTGGCGATGGCGTCGTCCAGGTCGGAGCACTCGTGGTCGGAGTAGACGCCGGCGGCGACGTAGGCGTTGAGGTCATTGCCCAGCAGACCGGGGGCGTGGCCGTCGATCTTCTTGTGGTGGGCCTGGGAAGCTACGATCTTGGCCACCACTTCAGAGTCGTTGTGAATAACGCCGTAGGCGTTCATCATCTCGGCCAGGCCCTGCACTCTGGGGTGTTCATAGAAGGAATCAATGGCCCGGTAGTCCAGATTGGCGCCGGCCTCGTCCATGGGCGTGGCGGGGACGCAGGAGGGCAGCATGAACCGTACATCCACCGGCAGGTTTTCCGTGCCTTGGAGCATATAGTCGATGCCGTCGGTACCCATGACGTTGGTGATCTCATGAGGATCGGTGATAACGGTGGTGGTGCCGTGGGGCAGCACCGCCTTGGCAAACTCCTTGGGCGTGACAAGCGAACTTTCCAGATGGATGTGGGCGTCCACAAAGCCGGGGCAGACGATCTTGCCGGACACGTCCACTTCCACCTTGCCGGTGTATTGGCCCATGCCAACGATCAAGCCCTCTGCCACAGCGATATCGCCCTGGCAGAGCTCGTTGGAAAACACATTGACGTAGGTGGCGTTTTTCAGCACCAGATCGGCTTTTTCACGCCCTGAGGCAACGTCAATGATCCGTAGTTTCTTGATGAGCTTCCGATTGATTTTCCCCGCATAGCTTTCGTTCAGAGACATAAGCAGATTCCCCCTTATTTACATGACGGCTTCCAAAATATATTTGATTTATTAATTTCTCATATTAACACAGCTTATATTGATTGTCCATGAAAATATGATAAATGTGGAAAATAAAAAAAGAGGTCACATGATATCATGTGACCTCTCCATAAGCTGTATTATTCTTTGACGGTTCCGTCGGCATTGAAAACAGGCAGAGGAGCCAGAAACTTGATGTCGGAGCGCTTCTGTGCCGCGCCCTCGGCCAGCACGGCCATGCGTCCGGTGACAGTACCGCCGGCCAGCGCCACCAGCGCTTCCATGGATTGGAGGGACTCGCCGGTGGAGATAACGTCGTCCACGATGAGGATACGCTTGCCGCGGATCATCTCGGCATCGGGGCCGCTGAGATAGAGTTCCTGCTCATGCTGGGTGGTAATGGAATGGACGGAGACGTGGATCGCGTCGGTCAGATAGACCTTCATACCCTTGCGGGCAATAAAATATGCTTTTGCACCGCTTTGCCGGGCCATCTCATGGATCAGAGGAATACTCTTGGCTTCAGCGGTGAGCATGTAATCATAACTGTCCGGATCGGCGAGCTTCAGCAGATCTCTGGCGCAGGCAACCGTCAGATCGGCGTCGCCAAACAGGATAAAAGCACCAATATAAAGAGAATCTGACACCTTGCAGATGGGCAGATCGCGTTGAAGACCGGCAACAGTAATCGGATAATAGTGCATAAAAAGCCTCCTAAAAATTACTCCTTAAACATTATAAAGGTAATTTCCCAAATGTCAATAAGAGGAAGAGGAGGGGTCGTCGAAAATTTACAAAAGGAGTTAAAATTGCCGTTTGCTTTAAAGTAAAAAAGTAGTATGGAGAACCATAAAGAAGTGAAATTGTTAAAAAATCATCATATAAAGTAAAAAAATACCATTAACAAATTGCACAAAAAAGGAGGCTAATTTTGTACAGGCTTGGCGGCAGGAAATGGCCGCAAACCTCTTGAGAAAAGAGAAAATTGGTGCTATCATCAACCATGATGGAAAAAGATACTAATCACGATCCGTCAGACAACGTCCGAATAGGACAAATTTTGAGGAGGCAAATTTTATGAATGCTTATCTGGCCAGCGTACTCGAAAACGTCAGGACCAAGCATGGTAACGAGCCGGAGTTCGTCCAGACCGTTGAGGAAGTTCTGAGCTCTTTGGAGCCTGTAATTGAGGCTCATCCCGAATATGAAAAGGTGGATCTGCTCAATCGCATGGTCGAGCCTGAGCGTATGTTTACTTTCCGCGTTGTCTGGTGCGACGATGCCGGCAAGTGGCACACCAACATTGGCTATCGCTGCCAGTTCAACGGCGCTATCGGGCCCTACAAGGGAGGCCTGCGCTTCCAGAAGAATGTGTATCCCGGCATTATCAAGTTCCTGGGCTTTGAGCAGGTGTTCAAAAACTCCCTGACCGGTCTGCCCATCGGCGGCGGCAAGGGCGGTGCCGACTTTGATCCCGCCGGCAAGTCTGACGCAGAGATCATGCGTTTTTGCCAGAGCTTTATGACGGCTCTGTACCGTTACATCGGGCCCGACATCGATGTTCCCGCCGGCGACATGGGCGTGGGTGGCCGTGAGATCGGCTACCTGTTCGGCCAGTATCGTCGTCTGAAGGGCGTTTGGGAGAACGGCGTTCTCACCGGCAAGGGCTTCTCCTACGGCGGTTCTCTGACCCGTCCCGAAGCCACCGGCTTTGGCGCTATGTACTATCTGAACGAAGTCCTCAAGCACGAGGGTGAGGATATCAAGGGCAAGACCATTGCCACCGCCGGCTTCGGCAACGTGGCATGGGGCATCTGCAAAAAGGCCCATCAGCTGGGCGCAAAGGTCGTGACGCTGTCCGGCCCCGATGGCTACATCTATGATGAAGCGGGCGTTTCTTCCTCCGAAGAAAAGGTCGACTTCATGCTGGAGATGCGTGCTTCCGGCCGCAACAAGGTCCAGGATTACGCGGATAAGTTCGGCGTTCCCTTCTTCCCCGGCGAGAAGCCCTGGAATGTGAAGGTGGACGTGGTGATGCCCGCTGCCATGCAGAACGACGTGCATATGGAGCAGGCCAAGCAGATCGCTGACAACGGCGTGAAGTATTACATCGAAGTGGCCAATATGCCCACCACCAACGATGCTCTGAAGTTCCTGATGGAGCAGCCCGGCATGATCGTTGCGCCATCCAAGGCTGTCAACGCCGGCGGCGTGGGTGTTTCCGCTCTGGAAATGGCTCAAAACTCCGAGCGTCTGGTCTGGACCGCGGAAGAAGTGGATGCACAGCTGCATAAGATGATGGAGAACATCCACAGAGTATCCGCCGAGGCGGCTGAGGAGTATGGCCTGGGTTACAACCTGGTGGCCGGCGCCAACATCGCAGGATTCAAGAAGGTGGCCGAGGCCATGATGGAGCAGGGCATCTTCTGATCAAACACACCAATCCTTCATTTGACGACCAAGAGGGTCGCTCCTGTGTGAGCGACCCTCTTGGCCGTTTTCCATATGAGCGTGCTGCAGGCACATAAGAGGCTGCCACGGCTGGGAAAAGCAGAAAAAATGCCATTTTATGGTGAAAAAAGAGGATCTTTTTCCGCAAAATAACCGCGATAAAAAATTTCGAGGCCGCAAGACCCCGGAATGAAAAAAGGAGGAGCTGTTGCAATTCATGTTGCAGCAGCCCCTTTTTTGAAGAAAGGAGATAATCAGAGGTGGGCAATGATGTCCACGATCTCCGCGCCGATGCGCTCCTGAGCCTCCACGGTGGCCGCACCGATATGGGGGGTGCAGGAAACCATGGGATGGTTGTAAAGCGCCTTGTTGGAAGCGGGCTCGTCAGCAAAGACGTCCAGACCGGCGGAGCGAACCTTGCCGGATTCCAGAGCGGCCAGCAGAGCGGCCTCGTCCACGTTGGTGCCGCGGGAGGTGTTGATGACTATCACGCCGTCCTTCATCTTGGCAATGCGCTCGGCATTGATGAGGGCGCCGCCGTCAACGGCGGGAGCGTGCACGCTGATGAAATCGGACTTGGCCAGCAGATCGTCCATATCCACATAGGGAATACCCAGCTGCTCTTCGATGCCGGGCACATGGAAGATATCAAAGGCGATGACATTCATGCCGATGGCCTTGGCCATCACGCCCAGTTTCTGGCCGATACGGCCGTAGCCAACGATACCCAGGGTCTTGCCGCACAGCTCGATGCCCTTGCCGTAAGCTTTCTTTTCCCACTTGTCCTCACGAATGGAGTGACCGGCAATGGAAATATAGCGGGCGCAGGAGAACATATGAGCCATGGCCAGCTCGGCCACGGATTCGGAAGAAGCACGGGGGGTGTTCTTGACGGTGATGCCGTTTTCCTCTGCATACTTCACATCGATGTTGTCCACGCCCACGCCGCCGCGGATGATGAGCTTCAGCTTGCCGCCCTTGGCCTCGTCAATGTGATTGGCGCGCACCTTGGTCTTAGAACGAACCACGACAACGTCAAAATCGCGCAGAGCCTTCCCAAGCTGGTCGGGCTCATAGAACTGCTCCACGACCTCGTGACCCATTTCGGTCAGCTTGGCCATGGCTGTTTTGTCCATACCGTCGGTAATCAGAATACGCATAGTGTAACTCTCCTTCTTTTTTTTCAAAAGAGCGGGGTAAACCGCCATTTTTGCTGTTTACTTGTGCTCAGATTCAAATTTTTTCAAAAAGTCCACCAGAGCGACCACGCCTTCTTCGGGCATGGCGTTGTAGATGGAAGCACGCAGACCGCCCACGGACTTGTGGCCCTTCAGGTTGTCAAAGCCGGCAGCCTTGGAGGCGGCCACCACAGCGGCGTCCATATCGGCATCGCCGGTGATGAAAGGAACGTTCATCATGCTGCGGTCCTCGGGCACCACAGCGCCCTTGAACAGCTTGGAAGCGTCCAGGAAATCGTAGAGGATCTTGGCCTTTTCCTCGTTGCGGCGCTGCATCTCAGTGAGACCGCCGATGCTCTTGAGGTATTTGAACACCTTGCCGCAGCAGTAGATAGCCCAAGTATTGGGAGTGTTGTACATGGAGTCGTTGTCGGCGTGGGTCTTGTAGCTGAGATAGACAGGCGTCTTGGGGTCCAGATCGTCACGCAGCAGATCCTCGCGGATGATGACGATGGCCATGCCGGCAGGACCCACGTTCTTTTGCACGCCGGCCCAGATCAGACCGTAGTCAGACACGTTGCAGGGGCGGGAGAGAAACATGGAGGACTGGTCGGACACCAGAATGTGGCCCTTGGTGTTGGGCAGTTTGTTCCATGTAACGCCGTGAATGGTCTCGTTTTCGCAGATGTAGACATAGTCAGTATCGGCGGGAATGTCCAGATCGCTGCAATTGGGGACATAGGTAAAGTTCTTATCCTTGGAGGAAGCAGCCACGATGACTTCGCCGTACTTCTTGGCTTCGGCGATGGCTTTCTTGGACCAGGCACCGGTTTCGATGTAAACAGCCTTGCCGTTTTTCATCAGGTTCATGGGGACCATGGCAAACTGCAGCGTGCCGCCGCCCTGGATAAACAGCACCTTGTAGTTGTCGGGAATGCCCATCAGCTCGCGCAGATCGGCCTCCGCCTCGTCAATGATCTGCTGATAAGCCTTGGAACGGTGGCTCATCTCCATGACGCACATGCCGGTGCCGCGGTAGTTCATCATCTCATCGCGAATCTCTTCCAGCACGGGCTCCGGCATCATAGCGGGGCCAGCGGAGAAATTAAAAGAACGGTTGTACTTCATTTGTTTTTCCTCCTGTTTTTGTATTGTTGACGCCAAAGATCTTCCTCTTATTCAATACTTAATAGTATACGCCGAATAGGCTAGATAATCAACAGGCAAAATAAAAACTGTCAGCAAAACTAAAAAATTTTTAGCAAATGGGAAACAAAATGAGAAACGTCCCCAAAGAAAAAATTCCCGCTAAGAGAGTGTTAACGTTGACAGAAATGCGGGAAAATGGTATAAATAGCAGGAAAGGCAGGAGACAAGCGGATGAAACAGTGGATGAGGGCGAAAATGGAGCATGCGGGGCTATATGCGGCGGCTCTTGGAAAGTGGATCGCCTTGGGCGGATTGATCGGTATTTTTGGCGGTTTGGTGGGTTCTTTGTTCCATATTGGCGTCCAGCGAGCCACCATGATCCGTGATACACACAGTTGGATCTTATATTTGCTGCCGTTAGGCGGCCTTTTTATTGTCTGGCTGTACCGGGTGACGAAAACGGAGGGCAAGGGCACCAATGACATCATCGAGTCGGTGCATTTTGGCTCCGAGGTGCCGCTGCTGCTGGTGCCGGTGATTTTTGCCGCCACCATTGTGACCCACTTGTTTGGCGGCAGCGCGGGACGTGAAGGTGCGGCGCTGCAGATCGGCGGCGGCATCGGCTATCATGTGGGCGGCTTCTTTCATCTGGATGACAAGGATCTGCGGATCGCCACGCTCTGCGGAATGAGCGGGGTGTTCTCGGCGCTTTTTGGTACTCCGCTGACCGCCACGGTTTTCGCGCTGGAGGTCATCAGCGTAGGTGTGCTGTACTATGTGGGGCTAATCCCCTGCATGACGTCGGCCATGGTGGCCTATTCGGTTTCCCTGCTGATGGGTGTTCCCCCCACGCAATTTCTAGTGCCCATGCCGGCGCTGGAGCCGTGGAGCCTGCTGCTGGTGGTCATTTTGGGGGCCTTGTGTGCCTTTGTCAGTATTTTGTTTTGCCAGTCCCTGCGCCAGACGGAGCGCCTGGTGAAAAAAGCGGTGAAAAATCCCTACGCGCAGGCGACGGTGGGCGCCGTGGCGCTGATTTTGCTGACGCTTTTGATGGGAAATACCGATTATAACGGCGTGGGCCTGCCCATGATCCTTAGCGCTCTGGACGGGACAGCACCCACCTGGGGATGGCTGTGGAAGCTGGTTTTTACGGCGCTGACCATTGGCTGCGGCTTTAAGGGCGGCGAGGTGGTTCCTTCGTTTTTCATCGGTGCCACCTTTGGCTGCGTGGCAGGCGCTTTCTTGGGACTGCCGGCGGGTTTCAGCGCGGCCATCGGACTGATCGCGGTCTTCTGCGGCGCGGCGAATTGCCCCATTGCTTCCATTTTCCTCAGCATTGAGCTCTTTGGTGCCGATGGACTTCTTTACTTTGCCGCCGCCTGCTGTATCAGCTATGTGGTGTCGGGTTACAGCGGGCTTTACAGTAGCCAGACGATCCTCTATTCCAAGCTGAAGGCAAAATTTATCAACGTTCACACCAAATAAAAAAATAACAGCAGTCTCCCAGGTCATACTAATGTTAGGTTTGACAAGGGAGGCTGTTTTTTTATGCTGACAGAAGTTTTGAAGGTGGCGGCCACGGCAGTGGTATCGCTGGTGGTCCTGTTTCTGCTTACCAAACTGATGGGAAACAAGCAGGTATCGCAGCTAAATATTTTTGACTATATCATCGGTATCTCCATCGGCTCTATTGCGGCGGAGATGGCCACGGAGCTGGAGAATCCGCTGCAGCCGTTGTGCGCCATGGTGATCTACGCGGTGATCGCTTTCGGTATTTCCATCTGGACCAATAAATCCATCAAGGCCCGGCGGATTTTGGCGGGAAAGCCGCTGATCCTGCTGGATAACGGGCATCTCTATAAAGAAAATTTCAAAAAAGCCCGGATGGACCTCAGCGAGTTCCTCATGTTCTGCCGGGTACAGGGGTATTTTGACTTGGGGCAGGTGCAGACGGCGCTGCTGGAACACAACGGCGGCGTCAGCATTTTGCCGGTGTCCATGCAGCGACCTGCTACGCCAGCGGATTTTTCCATGCAGCCCACCCAGGAGCTGATACCTACACCAGTGGTGATTGATGGCTGCATAATGCCAGAGAATCTGAAAAAAGCCGGAAAAGACGCCACATGGCTGATGCATGGACTGCAAAAAAAAGGGTACGCCACGCCGGAGGAGATCTTTCTGGGCATGTGCAGCGGCAATCAGCTGACTGTCTATCCCATGACGGTCAAAAAAGAGGCCAGAGACCCCTCCGACGGCTGACAGCCACCATCTTTGATGCATAGAATAAAGCGGTGATGTATATGGGGGAAGCGGAATGGATCGCAAGCATCAACGCGCTGGCGGTGTCGCTGGCCCGATGTCTGACAGAAGAGGAACTGGAGGTGGCGGCGGCAGCCTGCACGCTGCTGGGTGACACGCTGGGTGCTGTCGTGGCCTATCGGTCTGCCTGCGGCAAAAAGGATGAGGGAACCGTCTGAAGATGACGGTTCCCTCATCCTTTTTCGCGGGGATGGTGAAGAACAATGAAAACTTTTTGAATGATTTCCTTTAAATTTTATGCCCATTGACCCTTACCGGATGGAGACGTCCTCCACATAAAGCTCCCGGATGGCGCCGAGGGCGGCGGCAGCTTTGGGCGGTTCCGGAGTTGGCACGGGTGCGGCAGCCCTTTCCGGGTGATCTCGCTTTTCCAGGAATTTGGGCGCCACCTGGGGGAAGAGGGCCAGACTCAGCACATCTTCTTCGCTCTTGGCGATGTCCTTAAATTCCTCTTTGTACTTCTCCAGTTCCGGCGCCAGCAGATCGGCGGGGCG
>JAYFNH010000028.1:0-19198 GCA_034933545.1 Oscillibacter sp. | reverse complement strand
AATCGTTGAATCCTGGCGTCAAGAATACAATCACGAGAGGCCCCATTCCGCGTTGGATAATTTGACCCCGGATGAATATGCACTTAAGATTTCAGGGTGATAACTAACTTTCGTGGTGGACGGATTTCGGGGGCAGGTCATTTTGATGATACATATAATGCATATGAGGTGATGTGCTTGTATTATCCACGGTTAAAGGATTTGCGTGAGGATCATGATCTGGTGCAAAAAGAAGTAGCCGCCTTTCTGGGAATTGACCAACGGGTTTATATCAATTATGAGATTGGCAAACGGGAAATTCCCACCCGCCTTTTTGTGATGTCGGCCAAACTGTATCATACCTCCACCGATTATCTGCTTGGCCTGACCGATCTTCAGGAACCCTATCATTTGAAAGACCAATCATAAAAGACGAAGCATTCTGAAATGCTTCGTCTTTTGTTTGGATCGTTTCAGTTTTTGAGGCTCTGGAGCGGCGCGGGAATACGGCCGCCCCGGGCAATAAAGTCCGCGCTGGACTTTTCATGCACCGGCATGACCGGTGCCGACCCCAAAAGGCCGCCCATCTCGATCATGTCGCCCACTTTTTTGCCCTCCACCGGGATGATACGCACCGCGGTGGTCTTGCTGTTGACCATACCGATGGCCGCCTCATCGGCGATGATGGCGGAAATCGTTTCGGCGGTGGTGGTGCCGGGCACGGCGATCATATCAAGGCCCACGGAGCAAACGCAGGTCATGGCTTCCAGCTTCTCCAGCGTCAGCGTGCCGTCGAGAGCCGCGGCGATCATGCCTTCGTCCTCGGACACGGGGATAAACGCGCCGGACAACCCGCCCACATGGGAGGACGCCATCACACCGCCCTTTTTAACCGCGTCGTTCAAAAGTGCCAGCGCCGCCGTGGTACCGTGGGTACCGCAGACTTCCAGGCCCATCTCTTCCAAAATCCGGGCCACGCTGTCCCCCACCGCCGGGGTGGGCGCCAGAGACAGGTCCACGATGCCAAAGGGCACGTTCAGTCGGCGGGACGCTTCCGCAGCCACCATCTGGCCCATGCGGGTGATCTGGAACGCCGTTTTCTTGATGGTCTCGGCCACCACGTCGAAGGGCTGACCCTTGCGGCCCTGCAAGGCGTGGTACACAACGCCGGGGCCGGACACGCCCACGTTGATGACGGAGTCTGCCTCGCCTACGCCATGGAAAGCGCCCGCCATAAAGGGATTGTCCTCCACCGCATTGCAGAACACCACCAGCTTGGCGCAGCCCAGGCCCTCCTGGTCGGCGGTCAGGTGAGCCGTCTTTTTGATGACGCGGCCCATCTCCGCCACGGCGTCCATGTTGATCCCCGCCCGGGTGGAGCCCACGTTCACGCTGGAGCAGACGAAGTCCGTGCAGGCCAGCGCCTCTGGGATAGAGGCGATAAGTTTCCGGTCGCCGGAGGTAAATCCCTTCTGAACGAGAGCCGAAAACCCCCCGATAAAGTTGACGCCACAGGCCTTGGCCGCCTTGTCCATGGCCATCGCAAAGGGCACATAGCTCTCCGCGTCGGTGGAACCCGCCACAAGAGACATGGGCGTGACGGAGATGCGCTTGTGGACGATGGGGATGCCGAACTCGCTTTCGATGGCTTCACCGGTCTTGACCAGATGCTCCGCCTGACGGGTGATCTTGTCATAAATTTTGTCACAGCAGCGCTTTTCATCCTCACAGATCACGTCCAGCAAAGAGATGCCCATGGTGATGGTTCGGATGTCCAGATGCTGCTTATCGATCATTTCAATGGTATCAAATATGTTATTCAGACTCAGCATGATCTCTCACCTCAAATTTTGTGCATGGCGTCGAAAATATCCTCCCGTTGAATGCGGATGGAAAGGCCCCGGCCCTCGCCGAAATCACCCAGCGCCCGGCCCAGCTCGTCAAAAGGCGTCGGGCACAGCGTCAGATCCACCACCATCATCATGGTGAAGTAGCCCTGCATAATGGTCTGGCTGATATCCAGCACATTGATGTTGTAATCGGCCAGGGTATTGCACACACCCGCGATGATGCCCACCTGGTCTTTTCCCACGACGGTTACGATTGCTTTCATAGTTCTTCTTTACTCCATTTCGTCCAAAGTCAGCGTAAAGCTGTCCAAAAAATGCTCCATAAAATAGGTCAGCTCCGGCAGGCGGAATTCATCCAGTGCGGCCTTTGTCTGCTGGGCGGCCCGGCGAAATTCCAGATTGCCCGCCTTCAGCTCTTCCTGACACTTGATGTAGGCCGAGAGTTTGTCCGCCGCCTTCACCAGCGTGCGGATCTCTCCGTCCTCTTCCCGCAGCAGCGGCGCGTAGTCGCCCCGCAGCTCCTGCGGCAAAAGAGAGAGCAGTTTGTCGCAGGCCACGCTCTCCACCTGCTTATAGGACTCCCGGATCTGGGGATTGTAATACTTGATGGGCGTGGGCAGATCACCAGTGAGGATCTCCCCCGCGTCGTGATACAGCGCCGCCACCGCCACCGCGCCGGGGTCCACAGTGCCGCCGAAGCAGCGGTTACGGATTACCGCCAACGCGTGAGCCAGCACCGCCACCATGTGGCTGTGCTCCTGAATGTTTTCCGTATAGCTGTTGCGCATCAGCGCCCAGCGGTTGATGAACCGCATCCGGCTGATATAGGCAAAAAAGTGATTCATGTCAGTCCACTGCCTCCCCTGTGAGGTGATTTCCCTCCACGCCGGTGACACGCACCAGGCGCAGCTGATTGTGCAGGTTCTCTCCGTTTACGGCCACCTCCATATAATTGGGGGCATGGCCGATAAAGCGGCCGCCGCGGGGCTGCTCAAAGAGCACGGGATAGGTGCTGCCCACGCAGCCGGTCAAATACGCCCGGTGCAGCGCCTCCGCCGTTTGGCCGGCCCGGCGGGCCCGCTCTTCCTTCACGTCTTTGGGAACCTGCTCCATTTTGGCCGCCGGCGTGCCGGGCCGGATGGAATAGGGGAACACGTGTACCGACGCAAAGGCGCAGGTTTCCAAAAAGGTCAGCGTAGCCGCGAACTCCTCCTCCGTCTCGCCGGGGAAGCCCACGATGAGATCGGTGGTGATGGCAGGACGGTCAAAATACTTACATAGCAGCGACACTGACTGGCTGTACCGGGCCGTGTCATAGCGCCGGTTCATGCGCCTGAGCGTCTCATCACAGCCGCTTTGCAGCGACAGATGGAAGTGGGGGCAGAGATTGGGCAGGCAACGCAGGCGGCGGCAGAAATCCTCCGTCACCGTGCGGGGCTCCAGACTTCCAAGGCGCAGCCGCATCTCCCCCGCCGCGGCGGAAAGCGCCTCGATCAGATCTGTCAGTGTGACGCTGCTGGCCAGATCCCGTCCGTAAGAGGAGATCTCGATGCCGGTGAGCACCAGCTCCCGATAGCTCTCCCGCGCTAGACGCTTTGTCTCTTCCACCGCTTTTTCAAGGGGCAGCGAGCGCACTGGGCCTCGGGCGTAGGGGATAATGCAGTAAGAACAGAAATTGACGCAACCGTCTTCCACTTTCAGCATGGCGCGGGTGCGATCCGTCAGCCCGCCGGCGGGCAGGATCTCGAATGTCCGACGGCGCAGGGCTTCATCCACCTGCACCACAGGGGCATGTGTCCCCGCCGCCTGTTCCAGAAGATCCACAAAGGCCATGTGCCCGTCGCTGCCGGACACCAGGTCAAGGCCCAGACCGGCGGCTTCTTCCGGGTGAGTCTGCACATAGCAGCCGCAGCCCGCCACGATGGCCGCCGGGTTCAGCGTCTTGGCCCGGCGCAGCATCTGCCGGGACTTGTGGTCGCTGACGGCTGTCACCGAGCAGGTGTTGACCACATAGACGTCGGCCGTCTCGTCAAAGGGCACCAGTGTGTGCCCCCGGCGCAGCAGCTCCTGTTCCATAGCCTGAGTCTCATATTGATTCACTTTGCAGCCCAGGGTGTAAATAGCAACACGCATACTCGGTTTCTCCCTTGCACTTTACGGCTCCATACAGTATAATAATTTTTCAGGCGGTTTTCTCGCTTTTATCATGAAATCTATTATACATACTATTTTCTTCTGGGGCAACCCCCGTTTTGAAAGAGGTGTTTTCCTTGCATTATCTGGATCATGCGGCCACCACGCCGGTGCCGGAGGCCGTTGCCAAAACCATGTACGACGTGCTCACCAGCCAGTTCGGCAACCCCTCCTCCCAATATCCCATCGGGCGGGAGGCCAAGGCGCTGGTGGAGCAGAGCCGGAAGGCCGTGGCATCGGCGCTGGGCTGTCAGGCGGAGGAGCTTTACTTTACCTCCTGCGGCACGGAAAGCGACAACTGGGCCATTGAGGCAGCTTTGTGGCAAAACCGCCGGGTGGGCCGCCACATCATCACCACCGCCGTGGAACACAACGCCGTGCTGGAACCCTGCAAGTGGTATCAGTCCCAGGGCTGGGAAGTCACTTGCCTTGTCCCCGACCGTGACGGAAACATTACGGCGGAGCAGGTGGCGCAGGTGCTGCGGCCTGACACCGCGCTCATCTCCGTGATGCTGGTGAACAACGAGACCGGCTGCGTCTTTCCCGTAGGAGAGATCGCGCAGCTGCTCCGCGACCGAGGCAGCCAGGCTCTGCTGCACACCGACGCCGTGCAGGGCTTTATGAAGGTTTCCTGTTGTCCAAAAGACCTGGGCGTGGATCTTCTTTCCCTCTCCGCCCACAAGATCGGCGGTCCCAAGGGCATCGGCGCACTGTATATCTCTCCCCGGGTGGCCCATCCCCGGCCTTTGCTGCCCGGCGGCGGGCAGGAAAAGGGCCTGCGCTCCGGCACGGAAGCCACCGCGCAGATTGCGGGCTTTGCCAGGGCCGTGGCGCTGCGGAGCGAAAACCTTTCCGAAAAGCTGGCCCATATGGCCCACATCAAAGACTACTGCCGGGAAAAGCTGCTGTCCATTCCCGGCATGGTTACAGTGGGTGCGGGCTCGGCGCCGCACATTCTCGCCATGTCCCTGCCGGGGTATCCCAGCGGCAACATGGTCAACGACCTGGGCGCCCAGGGCATTTATATCTCCGCCGGCTCCGCCTGCCACCAGGGCAAGGCCAGCCATGTGGTGTCCGCTCTCCATCTGGATAAGCGCACCGCCGCCGGCGTCATCCGTCTTTCCTTCGGGCCCGAAACCACCGAAACCGACATTGACGCCCTCTATGCGGCACTTCTGTCCCATCAACAAAACCGGTTTCCTATGCTGTGATGACTTTATTAAAACACCTGAACCGGGGCAAGGGCTTCTATCAGTATTTGTGGAAGTTGTCTGTCCCCATTATTCTGCAAAATCTAATCACTTTTTCTCTGGGCCTTATCGACACCTTTATGGTCAGTCAGCTGGGCAACACAGAGATGGCCGCCGTCACCACCGCCAACGTGCCGGTGTTTCTCCTCATCAGCATCGTTTTCGGCATTCAAAGCGGGCTGGGTATTCTCATCAGCCAGTATTGGGGCAAAAAGGACGTGGAGAGCATCAACCGCGCTTTGGGAGTGGCCTCTTTTCTGGGGACGCTGTTCGCTCTCATTCTGGCGGTGATCCTCTTTTTGTTCCCGGTGGCCATTATGGATCTGCTGTCTAATGAGCATCAGCTTTCCGTGCTGGGAGCACCCTATCTGCGGCTCATCGGCTTCTCCTATGTATTCAATATGCTCTCGTCCATCTATGCCAGCACCCAGCGCAGTGTGGAAAACCCCAACTTCGGCATGAAGCTCTTCGGCTTTTCCACGCTGCTCAACACAGGGCTCAACTATCTTTTGATCTTCGGGCACTGGGGCTTTCCGCCTCTGGGCATCACCGGCGCGGCCATTGCCACGCTGCTGGCCCGTGTGGCGGAGTTCGTCATCTGTGTCATTTACGCGCTGCGGTGCAAGGCGCTGCCGCTGCTGCCCCGATCTTTCTTCCATCCGGGAGCGGAAATGGTGCGGAAATTTATCAAATATTCCTCTCCGGTACTGCTTAACGAGGCCGTGTGGGGGCTTGGCAACTCGCTTCTCACCGTAATTCTGGGCTATACCCACAACTCCGTGGAGATGCTGGCGGCCAACTCCGTCATGGGCAACATCCACCGTCTGTGTCTGGTGGTCTGCTTCGGTCTGGGCGCCGCCACGGCGGTGATCGTGGGCAAATCCATCGGCAGGGGCGATACCCACGATCAGATTATGGACTTGAGCCTGGGCCTGCTGCAATTCACCTTTTTGGTGGGATTGTGCCTTTCGGCGGTCTCTCTTGCGCTGGTGCCCACGGTATTCGTCCCCGTGATCTTCCCGCTTTTCAAGCTTGGCGGTGAGGCTGCCGCCATTGCCACCGCCCTGGCTGTCACCGCCTTTATCGTCATTCCCCTCCACGCCTATTCCATTTCCGCCATCACCGGCGTGCTGCGCTCCGGCGGGGACGTGGTGTGGGCCACGGCGCTGGATCTGTCCCCCCAGTGGCTGGTGTGCCTGCCTTTGACGGCGCTTTTCGCGCTGGTGCTTCGTCTGGGCTGCTGGCCCATCTGCCTGGCTATGCAGGCCGAGTGCCTTTTGAAAGTGCCGCTTTGTATGCTCCGCATCCGGCGGGGCAAGTGGATCCACGACGTTACCGTGCGTGAAGAGGAACCGACATGAGCCTTTTCGTCTGTCCTGTCTGCGGTGCGCCTCTTGTCCGGGAGGCACATGTCTACCGCTGCCCTCAAAACCACAGCTATGACATCGCCGCCGAGGGCTATACCTATCTGCTGCCGGTGAACCGCAAGCACTCCAAGGCGCCCGGCGACGACAAGGGTATGGCCGCCGCCCGTTCCGCTTTCTTGAATAAGGGGTACTACCAACCCCTGCGGGACGCTCTGTGTGATCTGGCGGTTTCCTCCGCCTCCTCCGCTCCCTCTGTGCTGGACAGCGGCTGCGGCGAGGGCTACTACACCGCCGGCATTTACGAAGCGCTTCGCGCGGCCGAAAAAACGCCCCGGATGGCAGGTGTCGACATCTCCAAATTTATTCTCCGCCGTGCCGCCAAGCGGGAAAAAGCGGTGGAGTTTGCCGTGGCCTCTTCCTACCGCCTGCCGGTGGCGGATGACAGCATCGACCTGCTGATCAACTGCTTTTCTCCCCTTGCGCTGGAAGAGTTTGTCCGGGTCTTGCACCGGAGCGGCCGCTTTTTCTATGTGGTGCCCGCTCCGCGCCATCTGTGGCAGATGAAGGAGGTTCTCTACGACAGGCCCTATCCCAACGAGGAAAAGGAGACGCCCTACGGTGGCTTTCGCTACTGCGAGATCCGCTCTGTGCGCAGCACCGTTACGCTGACCTCACAGGAGGACATTCACGCTCTGTTTCAGATGACGCCCTATTACTGGAACACGCCCAAAGCCGGCACGGAGCGTCTGGCATCGCTGGAGACGCTGACCACGGAGATTGCCTTTGACATCCACGTTTTTGAAAAAGAATAAAAAATCACCGGATCCTTTTGGATCCGGTGATTTTATCGCTTTTACTGCTTTTTCTTGCTGCCGTGATTGGCTTTCATCCGCTGCTCATGGTTCAAAATGGTTTTGCGGATTCGCAGGTTCTTGGGGGTCACTTCCAGCAGCTCATCGTCTGCCAGGAACTCCAGACACTGCTCCAAGCTCATCTGGCGGGGCGGGATCAACCGCAGCGCTTCGTCGGAGCCGGAAGCACGGGTATTGGTCAGCTGCTTTTTCCGGCAGACGTTAACGGTGATATCCTCCAGCTTGGGAGAGATACCCACCACCATGCCCTCATACACTTCCACACCGGGCCCGATAAAAAGAGAGCCGCGATCTTGCGCGTTGAAAAGGCCATAGCCCACGGCGGTGCCGGTTTCAAAGGAAATGAGAGAACCGGTGTTGCGGCGGGTCAGATCGCCCTTGTAGGGGGCGTAGCTGTCAAACACGGAGGCCATAATGCCTTCGCCCTTGGTGTCGGTCATAAACTCGTTGCGATAGCCGAAGAGGCCGCGGGCGGGCAGCAGGAACTCGATCTTCATGCGGTTGCCCACCGGCGTCATTTCCTGCATATCGGCTTTGCGGGCGCCCAGCTTTTCGATGACGGCGCCCACGGACTCGGAAGGCACGTCCACTACCAAACGCTCAATGGGCTCGCACTTCTTGCCGTCGATGGTCTGGTACAGCACACGGGGAGGCGACACCTGGAACTCATAGCCTTCCCGGCGCATGGTCTCAATGAGGATAGAGAGGGACATTTCGCCGCGGCCTGCCACATTGAACGCGTCCATGGCGCCCTCGATCTCGGTGACGCGCAAAGACACGTCCTTCAGCGTTTCGCGGAACAGTCGGTCTCTGAGTTGACGGGAGGTGACGAATTTGCCTTCCCGTCCGGCGTAGGGAGAGTCGTTGACGGTGAAGGTCATCTCCATGGTGGGGGCCGAAATCTTCACAAAGGGCAGGGCCTCCACACAGGCGGGATCGCAGATGGTATCACCGATGGTGATGTCGCCGATACCGCTCATGGCGATGATGTTACCGGCGGTGGCTTCCGTAATGGGCACCTTGCCCAGGCCCTGGAACTCATACATGGAAACGGCCTTTGCCTTCTTGGCCGGCGCCTCGGGGGTGTGGTAGTTGCAAACGGCGATCTCCTGGTTCTGCTTCAGCGTGCCGCGCTCAATGCGGCCGATGGCGATACGGCCCACAAACTCGTTATAGTCGATGGCGGATACCAGCATCTGGAAAGGCTGATCCAGATTGGCTTCGGGCGCCGGGATATAGTCCAGGATGGTATCGAACAGGGGCTTGAGGTCGGTGCCCTCCACATCGGGAGAGTAGGAGCAGATGCCCTGGCGGGCGGAGCAGAACAGCATGGGAGAATCCAGCTGTTCGCTGGTGGCGTCCAGATCCAGCAGCAGTTCCAGCACCTCGTCAATGACCTCATGGATGCGCTGATCGGGGCGGTCGATCTTGTTGACCACCACGATGACCCGGTGGCCCAGTTCCAGCGCGCGGCTGAGGACAAAGCGGGTCTGAGGCATGGGGCCTTCCGCCGCGTCCACCAGCAGGATGACGCCGTTGACCATCTTGAGGATACGCTCCACCTCGCCGCCGAAGTCGGCGTGGCCCGGGGTGTCCACAATGTTGATCTTGGTGTCGCCATACTGGATAGCGGTATTTTTGGCCAGAATGGTAATGCCGCGTTCCCGCTCCAGATCGTTGGAGTCCATGACGCGTTCCACCATCTCCTGGTTTTCGCGGTAAACACCGCCTTGTTTGAGCATCTGGTCCACCAGAGTGGTCTTGCCATGGTCAACGTGGGCGATGATGGCTACGTTTCTCAGTTTTTCGTTTTGCAAAGGTAAAGCCCCTTTCTCTTTGGCTAAATTGGCTAAATTTATATGAAATTTCTAAATATAAACGTTAACCTTGATATTATATGCTTATGTCTCCAAAATTGCAAGCTTTTTATGCGTTTTTCCCACAAAGTCACCGTTTTTTGTTCATTGACAAAGAGAGCCAAAAAAGTGTAAAATATGTATCAGTTCTGCTTGCTGCCTGCCATGCGTGATGTAAGAAGGCCGCACGTCCCGGCAGGCGGGTTTTTTCGTCTTGCCGCGATCTGTCTTTGTAGCTCAGCCGGATAGAGCACACGCCTCCTAAGCGGTAGATGGTTCGAGTCCAAATGGACTGCCAAATCGAATATTTCTTACATACGTCTCCGTAGCTCAGCTGGATAGAGCGCGCGCCTCCTAATAATCAGATCACTTATCTCCCCACAGGACAATTTTATATAGGTCTCCGTAGCTCAGCTGGATAGAGCACACGCCTCCTAAGCGTGGGGCCGGCAGTTCAAATCTGCCTGGGGACGCCAAAAATGCTGTAAACTCAATGGTTTGCGGCATTTTTATTTTCTCAGGAAACGAATGGTTTGGACTGCAAAAACCGCATCACTCATGAAAGTGTCTCCGCAGAAAAAGAACGCATTTTTTGCACTCGAACGGGTTGCTAATGATTTTGCTAATTTGTCGCGCCGTACTGCGATTTCTCTTGCAATACCGTCCCGTTATGCGCCCTTCAAAATGCTTGCCAGTTGACACGCAATTTCCGGATTTTGCTGAAGCTGCGCGAACAGGCTTTGCAGGTCGATGCCGGTGGTTTGTGGGGGAGGCGGCGGATTGATTTCCTTTTCCGTGCGGCGCATATCGGGGTTTGCATAGAACGCGGCTTCAAATCTCTGCGCGTTGACTTTCCGGTCCTCGTCCAGAATGTGTGCGTACAGGTCCGTGACCATATCCGCCTGCGCGTGTCCTGTATCGCCTTGGGTTGCTTTGATATTTCCGTGGTTGAGCTTCAGCTTATAGGTCGTACTGCTGTGCCGCAAGGAATGAAAGACGACGTCCGGTAAGCCGTACGCCTTCTTTAACCGCTCAAATTGATTTCCCAGTACGCGATCCTCGCAGGGACGGCCTGTTTCCTGTGCAATCACCAGATTGTAGTCCACATAGTCATCGCCCATGAACTCCTTGAGCTTATCCTGCTTTTCTTTCCAATCTCTCAGGAGCAAGGCAAGTGTTTTGGGAATCCAAACGCGCCTGACGCTGCTTTCCGTCTTTGGCCTTTTCAGTACCAGTCTGGTAGTGGATTTGCCGCCTATCAGTCTTGGGAATACGAGAAGAATATCACTGTTGCCCAGCGCATCCATAGATGTCTGATTGACACGGGCCAACTCCTTCTCCACAAAAAGGTATGCATTATCACTGGAGATGTCCGCATCAGTTATATGAACACAGTCCCACGTCATACCAGTGATCTCACCAAACCTGAGTGAGCAGGCAAAAGCAAGATTGATTGCCATGTATAACTTTCCGTCCGTACAGTGGTCAAGCGCAGTTCTAATGACATCCGCCGTCCAAATTGCTCTTGTTTTTTTCTCTCGTTTGGGAAGAATTACATCATCAAATGGGTTTTGCGAAATCATGTCCCACCGAACCGCCTGACGGAAAGCGCAGTGCATGAGCTTAATGACCTTTTCAATCGTGCAGGCCGTAATATACTCTGTTTTGGGATGCCGATAGGTCGTGTCAACCGGAGGCGTCTTTTGCAGCTTTTGAATAAAGCCATCCACAGCACGGCGGTTAATATCCTGCACATAGCAATCGCCAACCAGGGGATTGATATAATTTTCAATGAGGCTAACATTGCCGGAGTATGCGGACAGCCCCCACTGCTTTGTGCCGTATAAATCAACAAAGTCCTTCAAGAACATCCGGATTGTGATTGTATTCGGAGGGATAAAGGAACCGCTGTTGAGTTCTGTTTCAACTTCTGCTTTCCTCCGTAGAGCGTCTTTCTTTGTGATAAAGGATTCCCATTTTTGCCGTTTTACACCTTCCTGATCCTCATAGGTGTAAACAACGGCATATTTTTTTCCTCTTTTTTGAACGGATGCCATGATAAACCTCCTTATTAAATTTGTTTATCAAGCCACTCATCAAAGGATGCTTTAGATACTCTGATGGCGGAACCGACGCGGACGCTTTTGAAAATGCCAGAGTGTACCAGACTATATGCCGCCGTTCTGCCAATGCCGAGGATGCTCGCAATTTCCTCGACGGTATAGGTACGTTTACCCGAATTTACCTGTTTTGTCATTGCGCTGCCGTCCATATCCATAACAGCCTCCTTTCTGATAACAGCAGCGCCACACCTTACATTTAAAATTATAGTGTGACGCTGGTTTATTTGCAAATTTTTACTTTTAACAAGACTGGCAGAAACGGATGGCGGCTGGCAGTCGCCCACGGGAGTCTCACCCCGGCCCATACTGATGGGTGCGCCGTGCAATGCTTTGAGGGCGTTCAACACGGGAGTATCATTGTCCGATGAATGGTCATGGCCATGTGTTGCCTTGCACATGTTGCCTCCGGGTAAAAATCGCTTCTCCTCTCCGTGAGAGGCTCCTGGCGCACCCGAGACACGGCTCGCCTCCATCGGTTTTGTGATCCGTCTTGCTATGAAATTGTGAAGGTACAGTTTGGAAAGGCAGACTTCCTGCTTGCCTTTGCTTATTATCCCGTCTGAAATCTGTAATTTTGGCAAGGTATTGAAAAAATTTTTATTTTGCCATTTTCCAGCGTATTTATTATAAAAGGCAGCAACTGTGCCATGCAATAGGACACTCTGCCCGGGTGTTTTAATAAACTGCGCAGCGGTATTTGTACAAATACCGCTGCGTTTAAATGATATCCTATGATTTTATTTTCTCATTTTTTCCGCATAGTAAGCGATAACTTCTTCCGGTGTCGGTACTTCTCCTGCCTTTGGAATGCGTTTCCATGCGGCTTTTATTGCTGGGTCATTACTTAGAAGGCCTCCCATCATTGCCACCTGTATATGCTTTCGCACATTTTCCACCGTTGTCCCCTCTCGTATGGCTATCTGACAAATGGCCTTTTCCGCCAGATATAATTGTTTCGCCTGCGTGTTTGCTTTTTGAGGGCTCTGCTCGCGCCGTTTTTTCCTCATATCATCTTTCCCTTTCCGTGTTTTTAACCCTTTTGAGTTATTTTAACTCAAAAGGGTTAAACTTTTCAAGTATAATTCGTTACTCTCTTAAAAGAGAGGCTAGGTGATTTTTATGACAATTGGGGATGCTGTTAAACAACGGATTTTGGAGTTATGCCAACTGAAAAACATATCTATCAACAAGCTCTGTGTGATAAGTGGCGTCACACAATCCACCGTAAACAACATTATCAGCGGCCGCAATAATAGCGCCACCGTTTCAACCGTCCAAAAGCTGTGTGATGGACTGGATATTACCATTGAGGATTTTTTTCACTCAGAGCTTTTCCACCAGGTAGAGCAGGAAATTCGATAAAGCCCACTTTCGCATGGTTACCAAAGTACTGTGATACAGAATAAACCTCATGGCTTCATTTCCTGGCCGGCCGAAAATTTGGATGAAAGAAAGACACGCCCGGGATTTTCCCTCTACTGTGTGAAAATCCCGGGCTTATTGCTGATTTATATTGTGGCTTTTGATAATGAGGATATTGCTTTATTGCCTGTTCAATCTAAAGGTTAAAACTCTTAAAATTAGCTTTGTTTCGAGCCGCTGTCGCAGTTCTTCATCCACATAGTTATGGGCTTCTCCAAAGTCATCCCGGAACCACTTGGTGGAAAGAAACACTATGTAGCCTCTATAATGATTCAAAACGGCATAGATGGCATCCGAATCCCCAGCCACCGCCGATTCTATGGTTACATAATTCGGTGGTTCTTTACTGTGTATTGCTTTTTGCATTTTTCCATCCCTTTTTTATTTCCTGTAAGGCGCTGTTCCTCTGATAATTGACCGTCCGGCGCACCATATGCAGCGTCTGCGCGATCTCACCGTCATTCATGCCTAAAAAATAGGCCAGCAATACGATATTCTTCTTTTCCTCTGGCAGGGATTGCAGTATCCCCGCCAATTGATGATTTTCCACTTCGATGACAACATCGCTCACAATGAACGGCACTTTATCTGAAGGGTATTCATCTTCTACTTCAATCCAGCACCGTTTCTCTTCTGTATCACTTAGTTCTGAAAAGAGCTTTTCATGCCTGGCACGAGCCATCATACTCCGCTGGTAGTCTTTCACCTCGCCTCGCAGGACTTTTTTGCAAAAGCAGTCAAACTGATGCCGTATTGTCTCTTTCTGGAATAGTGTGAGCTCCAAGAGTTTCACCTCCTTCCCGATTTGCAGGAAGCAGCCAACGGCTCCTTTTGCTCTCTATCCCGTTTGATGTGTCGCATTTTGGCAAGATAATTAAAATATTCTCAAAAAATAAAGCAGACAGGATACATATCCCGTCTGCTTTATTTTTATTTGCAAGCATTGTGTCTCCACTACATGAACATAATATCGCTCACTTTTTGTTGTCTTTCGTTGCTTTTCATTGTTATATATCTTATAATAAGAAAAAAGCGAGCTGGGAGGATATGTTATGCAACAGAAATTAATGGTTTTGTTGGTAGAGGATGACATACAAGCTTGTGAGGCAATTGTTGATTGCTGCCTCTCCTCAAATGATATAACGCTTACGAATGTCACGAATAATTCTGTAAAAGCCATTGAAATGATACAAAGCTATTTACCTGATGCCATTATTTTGGATCTAGAGCTGCATCATGGCAGCGGAAACGGATTTCAAGTGCTGCAAGGCTTAAAAGGCCTTCATTTAGATCACAAGCCATATATTCTCGTGACCACAAACAATACCAGTGCCATCATGTATGAGACAGCGCGCCAGTTGGGCGCTGATTTCATCATGTCAAAGCATCAAGACGACTATTCGCCACAGAGCGTGATTGATTTTCTCACAATGATGAAACCGGTCATCCAAACTCACCCGCAAGTAGGAGGCCCCTATACACCTGTATCTCCTGAGCGGTTGCATCAACTACGTTTACAACGCATTCGCACGGAGCTTCGCCTCGTTGGAATCAGTCCCAAGGCGATTGGCTATCTCTATTTGATTGATGCCATTGATCTTGTCATGCAACATCTCAATACCACGCAAAGCCTATGCTCCGTGATTGGTATCAAATATGGAAAAACTGATTCCAGCGTAGAACGTGCCATGCAGAATGCCATCAATAAGGCTTGGCGTAGCTCCGACATTGACGATTTGCTGCAGTATTATACGTCAAAAATAGCGTCGGATCGCGGTGTTCCGACGGTAACAGAATTTATCTATCACTATGCTGACAAGATCAAAAGTGAGCAGGAGCAGTTACCCACCGAGGAGTAACTGCCCCTATCACCAGTCATTAGATCCATTAGACATTTTTAAACCATTTAAGAATGTTTTCAATCCAACTCCACATTTTTTTCACCTCACCTTATGCTAAAAGTTTAGAAAATTAGGTGAAAAAAGAGTATTAGACGACGGAGTTGCTTATAGTTGAATCTTTTATATTTAGGAGTTAGCTACGATGTATGTGCCATACCTATATAGAGATTTCATAATTTTGCTCGTTGCATTTTTAATTTTCCCAAAAGCTCTAAATTTAGAACTTCCTCCCAAACGATTAGCCCACTGGGCAATATTATTAACAAGCGTACTATTCAGTACGGTCATCACTTTTTTTATTTCAAAAACATCTTTATCGTTCATGTATTTGTTTGCAGTCCTTTCTTTACTGCTTTTTGCTCGCTTTTATTATCATTGCAACTGGAATCTTTCAGTTGTGGCATCGATAATATCCTTTGGCGTTTGCTTGGCAACTTTTACGTTTTCTACGGCTTTCGTCTCTGCCTTTGTGGTCATATTTCATGTCAATTCAGATGTGGGATCCAACGTGTGGGTTGATGCTGTTGAAATAATTTGCATAAGCATCATTCAATTTTCTTTATGCTTTTTATTGTTCAGGATTAAACGGTTTAAACGGGGAATGCCCTTTTTGCTTCAACATGAAATAAGCGATATTGGCGTCTATATCAGCATTGTATTGTTGCTAATTGTATCTTTTGTTGCAAACCAAGACCCAAGCCATTTAGTAATGGCTATTTTTGTAAGCGCTGTATTTTTTTGCAGTATGTCCCTTCCTATCTGGTGGAAAAACAGCACCACGAAGTTTTACATAGAGCAAATTCGGAAACGCGAGCTGGAAAATTATCAACTTGCTCTGCGTGAGAAAGAGGCTGAAGTAGTTCGCTTAAAAACAGAAAATGAGCAGTTTTCCAAAATAATTCACAAGGATAACAAACTGGTTCCGGCGATGGAAATGGCTGTGCAGAGTTTATTGAATGCGACCGGCCAGATGGAGCCTGCTGAATGGACGTGTCAAGCAGAAAAAATGATGCAGCGGTTGGCGGACATGGCCAAAGAGCGAAAAGGTATCATAACCGACTATGAACAAAGCAGCAAAAAACTTTCTTCTACAAAAAGCGTTCTTTTAGATGCCACTCTGTCCTACATGCAGAACGAAGCCAACTCTCTTGGAATTTCCTTTGGTTTCGCCATAACAGCCCCTATTCCCTTCGCCTCTTGGCGCGAGATTGAGGAGCCGGATTTCAACACAATCATGGCAGACTTAATCGAAAACGCATTTCACGCGGTGGATGGGCAGGAGCTGAAGGCGGTTTTAGTCCAGATGGGAAGTTTGCCAAATGGGTATGTTTTGGCGGTATTTGATAGCGGTATATATTTTGACTCTGTCGTTCTTAAAAACTTTGGGCGAAAACGGCTGACCACCCGATCTTCTTCCGGCGGGAGCGGCATCGGTTTAATGACGCTACATGAAATTATCCAGAAATCCAACGCCAGTTTTTGTATTGAAGAATTTTTACACATTTCTAGTTACACGAAAAAGGTCTCCATTTGCTTTGACAGAAAGGGGCAGTTTCGTGTTGTCACAACTCGGCAAGAGGAACTGCAAAAGAATGTGAATCGACCCGATATTATTTGGGGAAATCCGGAACACTAAGTTGCTTTATAAAGAAGACACAGGCATCGACAGATTGTCGTATACCTGTGTCTTCTTACTATAAGAGTGGGTTTTTTGAGTGGCAACCGTAAGCAACGAAAAGCAACGAGTTTTATAATAGAAACCAATAGTAATCCAAATAATTCTCTGTTAAAGTGCACTCAGGAATAGAATAACCACTCAAAAGCGCATGAAAGCGGGGGGCGCACCTATGCGGTACACTTTTGTGAAGCAGCACGATGCAACAGACTGTGCGGCAGCCTGTTTGGCTATGGTATGTTTACATTATAAAAAAGAAACGACCATTACAAAACTGCGCGACAAAATGGGCACCGATCTGAAGGGAACCAATCTGGTCGGGTTGAGTAAATGTGCGGAAGAGCTAGGCTTTATGGTTCAATCTGTCCGCGTGGATCGGGAGGGGTTTACCAGCTCCTTTACCCTGCCTGCCATTGCCAACGTACTGACGAAGGAGGGGCTAACCCACTTCGTCGTGGTTTTCAAAATTGCAGACGGCCATGTGATTTTGGGCGACCCCGCAAAAGACCTGACGCGCGTTACCATAGATGAGTTTTACAAAACCTTTACCGGTGTATTGCTGCTTCTTAAGCCGAATGAGGAATTCGTACGTTCCAAAAGCAAGGGTGAAAAGGTGTTCCATCGTTATCTGCGTTTGCTGTTACCGCAGAAAAGGCTGTTTGCCTACGGGATTCTTGCATCTGTCCTGCTGACCGTTTTGGGTATTGTTTCCTCTTTGTTTAACAGCATTATCTATGACGAAATTCTTCCTTATAAGGAAGAAAGTGCGCTAAAACTGCTATTACTTATTTTTGCCACCATCGCCGTGACTCAGGTTCTCATTAGCTTTGTGCGGCAATGGATGATGATACATCTGTCCATCAAAATCGACATTCCACTGATGCTGGGCTATTTTGAGCATATTTATAAGCTTCCTATGAAATTCTTTGCCACTCGGAAAACGGGCGACATTACCACGCGCTTTTCCGATGCCATGACCATCAAGGGCGTGTTTACAAACATTGCCCTGACGCTGATCATCGACATCGGCATGGCGCTAATAACAGGCGTTATCCTGTTCAATATGAGCAGCAAGCTGATGGCAGTCATTCTCTTTATGACCGTCATTAGTGTGCTGCTTGTTTTTATTTTTAAGCAGCCCTATAAAAAAATCAACGAGGAGCAGATGCAGCAAGCCTCTATCCTGAACTCGGAAATCATCGAGGGACTTCGCGCTGTGGAAACCATCAAGGGCAATGCCAACGAGGACACGGAACTGGAAAGCATTGAACGGGAGTATATTAAGTCCCTGCGGATCGGCGTCAAGGAGAATATGCTATCCAATGTGCAGGGGGCTATTTCCAGTTTGATTTCCACGGCGGGCAACCTGGCGCTAACTTATTTTGGCATTATGGCTGTGATGAACAGCCAGATGACATTGGGCACAATGATGGCGTTTATGACGCTGGCGGGGTACTTTATGGATCCGGTGGGGCGCTTGGTGAGCTTGCAGCTCTCCATTCAAGAAGCCAATATCTCCATGAAGCGTATTTCGGAGATTCTGGACTATGAGCGGGAGCAGGATTTGGAAACACCGGAAAAATATCAGGACTTGCAGACGGTGGAGGGTGACGTAGCCTTTTCTCATGTCACCTTCCGCTACGGAAACCGCAAGCCGGTGCTGCATGACGTTTCCTTCACCATTCCCAAAGGGCAGAAGGTCGCACTGGTGGGCAGCAGCGGCAGTGGAAAGTCCACCATCGCCAAGCTGCTGCTGAAATACTACGAGCCGGAGGAGGGCGCAATCACCGTGGACGGGGTGGACATCAGGGAATGCAGCAACGCATCACTGCGCCGCGCCATTTCCTATGTGCCGCAGAACATTGAACTGTTTTCCAAAAGCATTTACGACAATATCCGCGTCTCCCGTATGAGCGCCACGTTGGACGAGGTAAAGGAGGCGGCCAAGGCTGCCGACGCCCACAATTTTATCCGCAAGCTTCCCATGCAGTATTACACCTATTTGGAGGAAGCGGGCAACGGCTTGTCCGGCGGCGAAAAACAGCGTATTGCCCTGGCACGGGCGTTTCTGAAAAAGAACAATTTCTACATATTGGACGAATCCACCAGCAATCTGGACTTTGCCACGGAGAACATCATCTTCGACATGATCTACAATAAGTTCAAAGAGAAGTCCATGCTGATTATCGCCCACCGGCTTTCCACCGTGAAAAACTGCGACCTGATTCTGGTGCTGGACAAGGGCGAAGTCGTGGAGCAGGGAACCCACGAAGATCTGTTATCCCGGAAGGGACGTTATTGGCAGCTCTGGGAAATGCAGCAGGGTAATTTCAAACCACAGGCGAAGCATAATTCAGAACCATCTAAGACGGAAAAAATCAATTCAGACGAGGAGATGACTTACTAACAGAGCGTTACAGGGGTGTGCGACCTGTTATGCAAATATAATATTTGAAAAGGAGATAAAAAAATGAGTTACACAACTGAAACCAGCGCGTTGAAAATGCCCAACAGTTACATGCTGATGGACGAAGAGGAAATGATGTATACAGAAAGCGGTTATAGTAAATGACCTGATCCCGAAAAACCGAACCATTCGCAAAGTTAGTCCCTGTATGATAAACTACAAAAAAGGGACGTGTTAAAATGAAGAAACGGTTTACAGAGGAACAGATCATAAAAATATTGAAAGAACACGAAAACGGCAAGC
>JAYFNH010000027.1:0-4600 GCA_034933545.1 Oscillibacter sp. | reverse complement strand
GGCGCCGTTGCCGCACATCTCGCCCAGGCTTCCGTCGCTGTTGAAAAACACCATGCGGTAGTCGGCGTCGCCTTTGGCGTTTTCCACCGCCATCATGCCGTCGGCCCCGATGGACATATGCCGCTCGCACAGGATCTTGGCTACGTCTCCCAGCTTTTCCGCCGGGATCTTTTCTTCCCGGTTATCCAGGATCACAAAGTCATTGCCTGCTCCGTTCATTTTCCAGAATTTCATGTTTAGCCTCCCCTAACGGTTTGTGCTTCTTTTGAAGTGTTTCTTGTTTTTCATTGAGCAAATTCCGTGCCACATCACCTCTACAAAAATATTTTCGTTCAACCTGCGATTTACCATACTTTTTGCACTAAAATATATGAGTAACACACACATAACAACGATTTATTTATGAAAACTTAACTTCCACCCAAATAACCTATTTTTGGAAATCCCAAATTCAGAACTCGTTTTCCCGATTTCGGAACTGCGGCAAAGCGCGGAGGGAAAAGAACAATGATTTGGCGGCAAACCACAGGAAGAGACGCTTTATACTATACTTATATAAAAATAAAACAGAACAGGATGCTTTTGGTGTTTGCACCGAAAAATGGGGGGAGAACAGGCCGGCTCGCTGTGAAACAAGGGGCTGAAGCGGCGGGACAGTGGCGCGCGGGTGTTCTGTTTTCCGAACGCCGTCGTGAAGGCAAAACACATTCGGCGCCTTACTAATAAACAGCGGCAGGGAAGCGGAAAACAAAAAAGCGGCTGTGCTCCAAAAGAGCACAGCCGCTTTGCTGCAACAACAGTCTATGCGGGCCGCGGACTCTCCTGAAGCGAGCAGATGATCTGCTTGTCCTGCTTCCCCTGCTTTTTCATAGAGGCGCCCATGACAACAACAGCCGGTACCGCCAGCACCAGCGCGCAGTCAAAAACAACAAGGGACGCCATGACAATGGCGTCCACAATGCGCATGATGCGGCTGTTGTCAAGACGGGCAGCGAAAGAAGCCTCTGTGTCGGGCACAGACGCGGAGGTATGCATAGCGGAACGGATCAAAGAAACAGTCATGGCCCGGGGCTCCTTTCACGGTTGGATGTTGGGGTTTATTGTACGGGGAAAGCTTTTGAAAGTCAATCGGTAAAAAGACAGACAAAAACGAAAAAGAGAACGGATACTCTGTGCAATTTTGTCGACACGCCACGCAAAGGCACCGCTCGCCGCTGAAAAAGAAAGGAAGTCCTTTCAGCTGCTTTTAAATTTTGCACCTTACAGTAAAGCCACAACAGGAAAAGTATTGCAAAACAGAAAGGGGAGGAAACGCCCCCGCGCAGACAGCTGGGGAAACCGGATCACAAGAGGTGTTTACCGCCTGCTCGCCGGGCAGAAAATTACCGGCGCACAAACCGGCCTGCGGGGCTTTGGTATAAAAAAAGGGAGGGCTTTCTTGAAACAGAAACGACGCGGCCTCTGGCCGCCGCTATACGAAATGGTGCTGGTCCTTTTCACCGCCTATGTGCTGCTGACTTGGTTGATGGCCCGCGGGTGCGCGGCGGCGCGCTGAGGCCTTTTCTCTCTCCCCGACCTGCTATGGGTCGGGGAGATTTTTGCGTAAAAGCGTTAGGGGAGCGCTAAGACAGGGCTGGAATAGTGCACATCTCACAAATAAAAAGAATAAGTGAGCGGTAATTTGTAAGGGTTGCTCGTTGTTTAGCGGCTTAAGTCGTAGTAGTGTATGAAAAGAGATATTATATCTGCCAATAGGCAAAGAGAGAGGGACAACAAATATGGAAAAAAGATACGGATTGCTCGTTGCCATTGCCATGGTAGTTGGCACAGTCATCGGTTCCGGCGTGTTTTTCAAGGCGGAAACGGTGCTGAACAAAACGGGCGGAAACATGATGCTGGGCATTGCCGCGTGGCTGATCGTGGGCGTTGTGATGATCATCTGCTCTTATACCTTCGGTATCGTGGCAGGACATTATGACGGGGCAGAGGGCTTGGTGGGCTTTGCCAGGGCTTCCTGCGGCAGCAATTACAGCTATTATGTGGGCTGGTTCATGACCACCGTGTATTACCCCACGCTGACGGCGGTGCTGTGCTGGCTGCCCGCTCGCTTTTTCGGCGTGCTGGTGGGCTGGGACGATCCCACCGGCGGCCCTGTGATGGCGCTTTCCGTGGGCTTTTTGGCAGTGACCTATGCCATGAACGCCCTGGCGCCTCGTCTTGCCGGCAAGTTTCAGATCTCCGCGACCGTCATCAAGCTGGTGCCTCTGGCGCTGATGGCTGTGGTGGGTACCATCGCCGGTCTGAGCAGCGGCCAGATCACCTATAACTTTGCCAACGTGGTGAATCCCTCCGTGACACCCAGTGCGGGCCTGTTTGCCGCTGTGGTAGCTCTGTCCTTCGCCTATGAAGGCTGGATCTGTGCCACATCCATCGGCTCCGAGCTCAAGGACGCCAAGCGCAATCTGCCCAAGGCTCTGGTGCTGGGTTCCTTTGTGGTGGTGGCCGTGTATGTGCTGTATTATATCGGCCTCTCCGGCGCCATCGACTCCGCCACTATGATGAAGGGCGGCCAGGCCGGCGCCAAGATGGCCTTCCAGAACATCTTTGGCCAGGTGGGCGGCGTTGCCATCTTTGTGTTCGTGGTGGTCTCCTGCTGGGGCACCTGCAACGGTCTGATGATGGCCACCACCCGTGGTATGTACGATCTGGCCACCGAAGAAAACGAAAAGCTGGCCATGTTTCGCTCCGTGGATCCCCACACCAATATGCCCACCAACTCATCAGTGTTCGGCCTGCTGATGACGGGTCTGTGGCTGGTGTATTTCTACGGCGCCAACCTCACCTCCGGCTGGTTCGGCGTGTTTGATTTCGATTCCTCCGAGCTGCCCATCATCACCCTGTACGCCATGTATATCCCTATTTTCGTGGCGCTGATGAAGCAAAAGAGCCTCGGCGGTTTCAAGAGGATTGTGGCTCCCGTTTTGTCCATCCTGTGCAGTTTGTTTATGGTGTTCGCCACCTTCTATGCCTATCGCATCACGGTGGTGTACTACATAGTGGTCTTCGCGGTCATCATGGCCATCGGCGCGGCGCTGAAGGGCAAGAAAAAAGCCTGATTGGGCTTACATACGCGATCAAAAGCACGGCTGCCTTTTGGCGGCCGTGCTTTTTTGTATATGCTGCGGCGGCACGGGTCAGCCGTCGGTCTTTTTCCCACCGGGTTTGACGGCAAACCCCAGCAAAAGACCGATTACCGAGCCGTAGACGGTGGAGATAAAGGGATCGGAGGAGATGGGACAGGTGCCGCTGGCACAGCCCACCAGGCGGTAGTACAGATAGCCGCCCACCGCGCCGAGTACGGTGAGAATCAACAGAGGAAGCCAGGACAGCAGAGGAAAGCGGAAATTTTTTTTCATGGATAACACTCCTTTCCGGTTGTGGCATTTACTATAACACACACCGGCGCGGGACGCCGTGATTTCGTCACATTTTCAAAAATGTTCCCTTGTCAAGGGGAAAGAAAGCAGATATACTGAAAAAGCGAATGAAAAGAGGATGAAATGAATGAAATACGACGCGATCTTATTTGATATGGACGGCACGCTGCTGGACTCGCTGGACGATCTGATGGATGCCACCAACGCCATTTTGGTCCGGCACGGCTATCCCCTGCGAAGTCGGGAGGAGATCCGGACCTTTGTGGGCAACGGCGCGGCGCCGCTGATCCGCCGGGCAGTCCCCCAGGGGACGGACGACGATACCGCGGCCCAGTGCCTGGCGGAATACAAGCCCTACTATCAGACGCACTCCTGCATTAAAACAAAGCCCTATGAGGGAATTTTGGAGCTGCTGAAAACGCTGAAGGCCGAGGGCGTGAAGCTGGCGGTGGTGAGCAATAAGCCAGACGCCATCACCAAGGACCTGAGCCACCGTTTCTTTGGCGACACCATGACGCTGGCCCTGGGCGACGGCATGGGCCTTGCCAAAAAGCCCGCGCCGGACATGGTGCTGCGGGCAGTGGAGGAGCTTGGCGTGGAACGCGGCCGGGCGCTCTATGTGGGCGACAGCGAGGTGGATGTGGCCACGGCGAAAAACGCCGGAATGGATCTTGTGGCGGTGAGCTGGGGCTTTCGGGGTCGGGAAGCGCTGACGGAAGCGGGCGCCAGTACCGTGGTGGACACGGCGGCGGAACTGCTGGCACTGGTAAAATAAAAGCGTTTCATGTGCTTGCAGGGGGTTGACACCCGGTGAAAAAGGTGCTATATTGCTGATAATATAAGAGGCGTGGAAGAGGAAGCTGTCTGCGGATGTTCCCAGAGAGAGGCCTGTTTGGTGCAAGGGCTTCGTTCAAAAACAGATCGGTACCACCTCGGAGCTGCCCGCTGAAATCAAAGTAAGCTGGGCCGGGTTCTCCCGTTACAGAGATCACGAGCGACGGCAGTTTTGCCGTAAGCAGGGTGGAACCGTGGAGTAAGAATCACTTACCTCACCCCTGATGCATCAGGGGTGAGGTTTTTTGTCGCCTTTACCCCGAAAAGGAGGAACATCTGATGAGCGAAGAAAATCTGTATACGTTTGAAAATGAAAAGTACCGCAAGAC
>JAYFNH010000026.1:0-131099 GCA_034933545.1 Oscillibacter sp. | reverse complement strand
TCCTAATAATAGACATCTTTCCTGCTTCAAGCGAGGTCTTTCGTCAAAATAACCATTCGACAAAATTCGTCAGAACCTGCCATTTTATCGTTTTCTTTTGGTTTCCCCTCCTTTTTCTGTGCTTTCTCCCTCTCCCATTTTGTTTACATAATGCTGCCATTCATAACCGTTTACAAATAGTTATCCACATTATCCACAGACTTTTCCACACCCGATTTTTTCCTATTTTCAATCGTTTTTTTGCTTTTATACATTTTTTTCCAGAAGCCCTATCGGACTAATTCACTGCCAGGAATTATCTCTTTCATTTGACATAATCTCTTTTTATGCATCAACATGCGCTCGCAAAAAAGTTCTCTCCCCCGCTTTCCTTTTTTTTGCTGTTTTTGAGACGTCCTTCTTTCAAAAAAGAAAGCCGGAGCGCTTTACACTCCGGCTTCGTGGGTTTTAGACCGCATTTTCATGGAGATCGCGGGTGGCATAGGCGTTGAGGTCCCAGCCGGCGGTGTGTCCGGCCAAATACTCATAGTACCCCTGCGCCCCGATCATGGCGCCGTTGTCGCCGCAAAGGGACAGCGGCGGCAGGTACAGCCGACACCCCTCCCGGCGGCAGGCTTCCTCCAGATCCGCCCGGATGAAGGAGTTGGCTGCCACGCCCCCCGCCGCCACCAGCGCCTTGTGTCCGGTGCGGCGCAGGGCCTCCATCGCCCGGGACACCAGCGTGTCGCTGACGGCCTGGGTGAAGTCACGGGCCAGGGCGGCCCGATCCAGCGTCTCACCCTTTTGCCGGGCGTTGTGGGCCAGATTCACCACCGCCGTTTTAAGGCCGGAAAAGCTCATGTCCAGCTCCGCCCCCTCCACATGGGCCCGGGGCAGGTCGTAAACGCCGCCCGCGCTCCGGCGGGCCAGCTCGTCCAGCGGCTTGCCGCCGGGATAGGGCAGACCCAGCACACGGGCGGCTTTGTCAAAGCACTCCCCCGCGGCATCGTCACGGGTGGCACCGAGAATTTCCATCTGCGTATAATCCTTCACGTCCACGATCAGTGTGTTGCCGCCGGAGATGGCCAGCGCCAGAAAGGGCGGCTCCAGCTCCGGGAAAGCCAGGTAGTTGGCGGCGATATGCCCCCGCACATGATGCACCGGAATGAGCGGCACGTCCAGGGCATAGGCCGCCGACTTGGCAAAGCTTAACCCCACCAGCACCGCGCCGATGAGGCCGGGGGCGTAAGTCACCGCCACGGCGTCCACATCTCGTCTGGTCAGGCCCGCCATGTCCAGCGCCTGCTGGGCAAGGCCAGCCACGGCTTCCACATGCTTACGGGAGGCCAGCTCCGGCACCACGCCGCCATAGAGTGCGTGCATATCCGCCTGGGACAAGATGGCGTCGGAGAGCACCTGCCGCCCGTCCTGCACCACGGCCACCGCCGTTTCGTCACAGGAGGATTCAAAGGCCAGAATCTTCACTTTTTCTCCCCCTGTTCCCCAAACTCCCGGGTGAGGATCAGCGCATCCTCCTTTGGGAAATCGTAATAATTCTTCCGTCGGCCCTTTTCCTCGAAGCCATAGCCCTGATAAAGGGCGATGGCCGCTTCGTTGGAGGGGCGCACCTCCAGCGTGAGAAACGCCAGGTCGTTGGCCTGCGCGAAGTGCAAAAACACCTCCAGCAGCTGCCCGGCGATGCCCTGACGGCGATATTCCGGGAACACGGCCACGTTGGTGATATAGCCCTCGTCGGCCATCACCAGCAATCCCGCGTAGCCCACCACTTTCTCCGTTGCTTTCTCCAGCGCCACCAAAAAGGCGGCGCACGCATTGTCCAGCTCCTCGGCGAGCATCTGCCGCGACCAGGGGCGGGAGAAGCAGACCTTTTCCAGCCGGGCCAGCTCGTCCAGATGGTCAGCGGTCATGGGTACCACATTGACTTTCATAAAAAACGTTTATCCTTTCGCTTCCAGCCAGTTTTCTCCGCTGTGGGCTTCCGCCGGCAGCGGGACGGAGAGCTGCACCGCGCCGCTCATTTCCTCCGCCAGCAAGGCTTCCACCTGGGCGGACTCTTCGGCGGGGCACTCCACGATGAGCTCATCGTGGACCTGCATGATGAGCCGGGCGGCAAGGCCCTCGGCCTTCAAACGGCGGTATACCCGCACCATGGCGATCTTCATGATATCCGCCGCCGTACCCTGAATGGGCATGTTCAGTGCCACACGCTCCCCGAAGGAACGGAGATTGAACCGGGCGGAGGTCAGCTCCGGCAGGTTCCGCCGCCGGTGCATCAGCGTTTCCACATACCCCTGCTCCCGCGCTTTTTCCACCACAGTCTCCATATACCGCTTCACGCCGGCGTACTTTTCAAAGTAACGCTCCATGTAGGCCTTGGCTTCTTTCTGTGTGACGCCGATGTCCTGGGCCAATGAAAACGGAGAGATGCCGTAGACGATGCCGAAGTTCACCGCCTTGGCACTGCTGCGCATCTGATGGGTGACTTCCTCCGGCGGCACATGGAACACCTGGGAGGCCGTAACCGTGTGGATATCGGTGCCGGAGGAAAACGCCTGCTGCATGGCGGTGTCACCCGCGATGTGGGCCAGCAGACGCAGCTCGATCTGGGAGTAGTCCGCGTCCACCAGCACATGGCCGCTCTCCGCCACGAACATCCGCCGGATCTCGCTGCCCAGCTCCGTGCGTGTGGGGATGTTCTGCAAATTCGGCTCCGTGGAGCTAAGCCGCCCCGTGGCCGTCACCGTCATCTGAAAGCTGGTGTGGATCCGTCCATCGGGGCCGATGACCTTCAAAAGCCCGTCGGCATAGGTGGACTTCAGCTTGGCGTACTGCCGGTAGTGCAGGACGTCCGCCACGATGGGGTTCTGCCAGCGCAGCTTTTCCAGCACGTCGGCGTCAGTGGAATACCCGGTCTTGGTCTTTTTCCCGTGGGGCAGCTGCAAGCGTTCAAAAAGCACCTCCCCCAGCTGCCGGGGGGAATTGATGTTGAACGGCCCGCCGGCACGCTCATAGATCTGTTGCTCCAGCGTTTCCATCTCTTTGGAAAGACGCGTGCCAAAGTCCGCCAGCGCCCGGGCGTCCACCCGGAAGCCCTGACACTCCATCTCCGCCAGAACGGTGCAAAGGGGCATCTCCACACCGTAAAACAGCTCGTGGAGCTGCCGCGTCTCCAGCTCCGGCGCCAGCACGTCATAGAGCGCCGCCACGGCGGCGGTATAAGAGGCGAAGGCGCCCAGCGCCCCCGCCGTGTCGCCCAGCGGGTTCCACGCCTCAGGGTCGGCAAAACGCTCCCGGGGGGGCAGCTCAAAATTGAGGCAGCTCACCGTCAGCCGGGGCAGCGTATAGCTGCCCTGGGTGGGGTCGAGCACATAGGCAGCCAGCGCCGTGTCGAACACGAAGCCCTCCGCAGGCAGTTCCTCCGCCCAAAGCTGGCCGATGAGTTCCTTCACCTGATGGGACACCTTGGCGACAGAGGAACCAAACAGCGTTTTCAGCACGTCGGTATAGCCGTCTCCCAGACGGGAGGAGAGGAACACGGACATCTGCCCCGCCCCCTCCACCGCCACGCCGTCCAGCGTGGGCAGAGCCAGCAAAAAGACCCGTTCTTCCTTTTTATAGGCCGCCAACAGCTCCGCCGCCCGCCGGGGGCTTGCCACGCACTCCATGGTACACGTCCCTTCAAAGGGGGCGGCGGTCTTTCCCTGTGGCGTCAGGCCGTAGAGATCGATGAGCTTTTTGAACTCCAGACGCAAAAAGAGGTCGTAGAGCTCCGGCCCAAAGGGCTGCGTCCGGTTTTCCTCCGGGGAAAAGTCCAGCGGCGCGTCGGTGACGATGGTGGCCAGGAAGCAGGACTGGCGGGCGCTGGTTTCCCCCTCCTGCAGCTTCTTGATGACGCCGGGCCTGGCGTCAATGTCCGGCAGCTTTTCATAGATGGCGTCGATGCTCTCATACTGCTGCACGAGAGCCATGGCCGTCTTTTCCCCCACGCCTGGAACGCCGGGAATATTGTCGGAGGCGTCGCCCATCAGCGCCTTGAGGTCGATCATGTGGATAGGCTCGAAGCCGTAGGCCTCCCGGAAGGCGGCGGGGGTCATGTCTTTGGTGGTGGTCTGCCCCATGCGGGTGGACACCAGCTTCACCTTTGTGTGGTCGGTGATGAGCTGGAGGCTGTCCTTGTCCCCGGTGACGATGACGCAGTCCCAGCCCGCCGCCTCGCACCGGCGGGAGACAGTGCCGATGAGGTCGTCGGCTTCAAAGCCCTCCACGGCGTACATGGGGATACGCATGGCGGCGAGCACTTCTTTGAGCACCGGCAGCTGCATGGCCAGCTCCTCCGGCATGGGCTTGCGCTGGGCCTTATACGCCTCGTCCGCCTTGTGGCGGAAGGTGGGCGCTTTGAGGTCGAAAGCAACGCACAGCGCGTCGGGGGTCTCTTCCTCCCGCAGACGCTGCATGGTGGTGAGAAACCCGTAGATGGCGTGGGTATAGAGGCCGTCCCGGGTGGAAAGCGGCCGGATCCCGTAATAGGCGCGGTTTAAAATGCTGTTGCCGTCGAGAACCATCAATTTCATGGAAGATTCTCCTTCCTTATTTCTTGAAATTATATTATACGCCAAAAATATCCGTAAAACAACTGTGGCTCTTGACAGAGCCTTGTTTTGTGATAGACTTTTGTTAATGTGTTTTAATGAGGTTTTTGACTTGAGTAAAAGAGATGTAAAGGGTCTGAACGCCCACTATGCCGCCATCCATAGCACGTTCTGGGCCGGGTACGCCATTATTTGGGGCTTTTTGTCGGTGGTACTCCTGCGCTATGGATTTTCCAACTCGCAGATCGGCGTGATCTCCTCCATTTCGCTGCTGCTGCCCATCGCGGTGCAGCCGCCGCTGGCGGCCCTGACAGACCGCTCCGCCCATATCACCAGCCGTCATATGCTGATGTTTTTGACAACGGCAGGCCTTCTGACCTGTCTTGTTTTATGGCTTTTCGCGGGGGATCAACTGCTGGTGGTGGCGGGACTGTTCATCGTCATCGGCACGGTTATCACCGTGATCCCGCCCTTTCTCAACGCCATGGCCATGGAGTTTGTTCTCTCCGGCACCGCGCTGAATTACGGCATGGGCCGGGGCGTGGGCTCCTTTTTTTACGGCGTGTCCGTGCTTTTCGCCGGGCTTCTGGTGCAGCGCCATGATCCACGGCTGGTGATGCCGCTGTTTCTGGTGTGCTTCACGGTGATGCTGCTCACCGTCTATCTCTTCCGCCGGCGGCCGCTGCCCGCGGCCAAGACTGCGAACTCCGCCCAAGTGATGAGCATCGCCCAGCTGCTCAAGGCCTACCCCCGCTACACCGCCACGCTGGTGGGCTGTGCCCTTTTGATGGCGGGCCACACGCCGGTGTGCACCTACATGAACCATGTGGTTGGCAAGGCGGGCGGGAAGGAAGCCGCCATGGGTGCGGCGCTGGCCATCGCCGCCATGATGGAGCTGCCCGCCATGAGCCTTTTTGAAACGTTCAAAAAACGGTTTTCCATCTTTACGCTGTTCCGGTTCTGCGCCGTCATGTTCGTTGTGCGGAATCTGCTGTTTCTGGCCGCCTCTTCCGTCCTGGTGGTCTACGTCTCCGCCGTGCTCAACTTTTTTGAATACGGTATCTTCCTACCCGCCACGGTCTATTTCGTGGCACAGGAGATCGACACGGAGAACCAGGTGAAGGGACAGGCGCTGATCCACACCGCTTCGTCGGGGATCGGCTCGGCCGTGGGTGTTTTGTGTGCCGGACGCCTGCTGGATCTTTGTGGAACCAACGGTATGCTGATCTTTACCACAGGCTGCACGGTGCTTGGATTCGGCGTGATCTGCCTTTCCACCCGGCGGCGGATAGGAGTCTATGCATGATCGCCCAATTTATCACCGTCGGACAACAGGTCTTTATTCTCTTCACCATCATTCTGGTGGGCCTGGCTCTGGGAAAGGCCAGCTTGATGAACGAGCGGGTCTCCATGGGCCTTTCCAACCTGATGATGTATGTGGTGTCACCCTGCGCCCTGGTGGTGGCTTTCCAGCGCCCGCTGGAGCATGAGACCTTCCGCGCCTTCTGCATCGCCATGCTGGCCTCCGCTCTGATCCAGGGCGTCAGCATCGTGGTGACACGGCTGGTGCTCCACGACAAGGACCCCAAGCGGGAGAGGGCGCTGCAATTCGGCACCATCTTCTCTAACAGCGGCTTTATGGCCTATCCCCTGCAAACGGCGCTGCTGGGCACCATCGGTATGTTTTACGGCTCCGCCTTTGTGATTCCCTTTACCATCATCACCTGGACCTACGGCATTTATCTCATCACCGGCGACCGCAAGGCGCTGTCGGTGAAAAACCTGCTGTTCAACCCCGGTATGATCAGCGTGATCATCGCCATGGCATTGTACCTGCTGGGCGTCACACTGCCGCCCATCTTCTTTTCCCCGGTGAACTATCTGGCTCAGCTCAACACCGCCGTCCCCATGCTCATCATCGGCTATCAGCTCTCCCAGTCCAACGTGAAGGACGTGCTGAAAAGCGGGAAGGCCTGGTTCTCGGCAGGGATGCGCCTGCTGGTGCTGCCGGCGCTGGCTCTTTTGATCTGTCTGGCCATGCACATCGACGGAACGGTGCTCATCGCTTTGACCATCGCGGCTTCGGCACCCCCCGCCGCCATTCTGGTGATGTTTTCCGAGAAATTCGGGCAAGACGCCCACTTTGCCTCCAGCCTTGTGTCCGTGCAGACGGTGTTCTCCGTTTTGACCATGCCGGTGATCGTGGGCATCGCCCAGTATGTGGCGTAAGGAAAAGCAAAAAAGCGGCACCCTCTTTTGTGTTTTTGCCTATTAAATAAAAGCGGCAATCCCAGGAAGGATTGCCGCTTTTCATATGCCTGGAAACAGGGGCCTTGCAGAGTTTCACCGCTGTGCGGCGAAAAAATTCAATCCTTTTTCTGGCGACATGTTAAGTGAGACTCAAAATCTCTGATTTTGCCAGCCGCACTTATGCAGCGCTCGTCAGAAAAATACTCTTTCACGCGGCGAGTGCAAAGGGGCGGCTGATGTCGATACGGCCGAAGGTCACGTCGGACGTCCCGCCCACGAGCAGCTGCACCGCGTCGATACCCTCCACCGAGCAAAGGGAATTCACCAGCGACCGCACGATCAGCTGCTGCCCCGCCAGATCCTCCGGCAGCAACGAGAGGTCGGACTGGGGCAGATTGAGATAGCACACCCCGTCGTCGATCTTCACCGAGGCCACCTGAAAGCCCGCCGGGATCACGGCGGTGAGGCTCTTGCTCTGGGGACCCTCCAGCAGGGCCGACAAAAGCACGTCCGCCTGGCTCTCCCCTTCGTACCAGGTCAGCAGCCGTTCCTCCCCCGTCAGCGCCCGGTTGGCCTTGTCGGGGTAATACAAGGTCACCGCCGCCGAGCGGACGATGTCCTCCGTGCTGGTGAGCAGCACGTCGCTGGCCATAAACACGTTGCTGTCACGGTAGGCCAGATTCTCTCCGTTCACCGTGATATACACCATGAAAATACCCTTCACCTGGGTCAGCGTCAGCGTGACGCAGTAATCCGCCACGGTGAGATCCATGCCGGAAAGCTGTCCGTAGGCGCCGGAGAAGTCCACCCGGGCCACGCCGTTTTCCACCCGGCAGCTCAAAAGCTCCGTCTCCTCGGGGATGGGCGTGCGCGCTCTGCCCGCCTGGTCGCCCCGCATCAGCCGCCGCAGCAGCGCCGCGGCTTCCGTGGCGGAGTCTGCCTGCTCGCTTTCGGAAAGGCGCACATACACCGGCGTGAGGACATCGCCGCCGCGGGATTCACTGAGGTCCGAGGCGTAGTAGAGGGCCACGCCCTCCTTTTCGGCGGCGGCGCCGCAGGCCGTCAGCCCCACAAGACACAAAAAGCAGCAAAGGGCTGCTCCCCATCGTTTCACAGCTTGTCTCCTCCTTCCCACAGCGGCAGGCGGACGGTAAAGACAGAGCCTTTCCCCTCCGGCCGATGGGCCACGGCGATGACGCCGCCCCGGCGCTTCACCGTGTCGCTGACGATGGAAAGGCCCAATCCTGTGCCCCCCACCTCTCTTGACCGGTTCTTGTCCACCCGGTAAAACCGCTCGAAAATATGCACCATGTCCTCATCGGGAATGCCAATGCCGTTGTCCTCCACGGACAGCGCCACTTCCTTTCCTTCCACCCGCAGCTCCGCATGGACAAAGCCTTTCTGTGAGCTGTACTTGATGGCGTTTTCCGTGAGATTGTAAAGGATCTGCTGCAGCTCATCCTCCGTGGCCAGCACCACGGCGCCGGCGTCGGCCTCATAGGAAAGGGAGACACCCTTTTCCTTGGCCACCAGGCCCAGCATCCGGATCACCCGCTCCAGCACGGGCGTGACGTCCACCGGCTCCGCCTTTTCCAGCACGGCGCTGTCCAGCCGGGTCAGGCGCAGCAGGTCCTCCGTGATCCGCTCCAGTCGCTGGGCTTCCTCCCCGATGTCTCCCACAAACTCCCGCACGGTGGCCTCGTCCATGTTCTCCGTCTGCAAGATGGAGTCGGAGAGGAGCCGGATGCCCGCAAGGGGCGTCTTGAGCTCATGGGAGGCGTCGGACACGAAGCGGCGGCGGGCGTTTTCCGTCACCTGCAAGCGGTCGGTGAGGCTGTTGAACTCGGCGGCGATCTGGCCGATCTCGTCGTTGCCCTTCACCGCAGCCCGGTGGCTGTAAGCGCCCTCCCGCACCCTGCGGATGGCTTGCAGCAACTCGCTGATCTGCCGGGTGAGCATCTGGGAGAGCACCGCGCTCAGCCCCATCACCAGCAGGGCAATCATAATGGAAATTTTCATCAGATTGGACTGGAAACTCTTGAGCAGCTGGGCCTGCTCGGTATCGTACTCATAGGCGTACACCGCGCCGATGATCTGGTTGCGGTACACCACGGGCGAGGCGCCCCGGCTCAAAAAAGCCTGGCTGTCAAAGGCGCAGTAAAAGGCGTCGTTCCCCGCCAGAGCCTGGGCGATCTCCGTGTAAAAGGCGTAAAGTCCCTGGGCACTGCCGGATTCACGGGTGTCGTACAGCACCCGGCCGGCGGTGTCGGTGACCAATATGCGGGAAACTCCCGTCTCCTCCACGCCGCCCAGCGCCTGGCGCACGTTGTCGCCATCCAGACTTGTGAGGTCGGAAAGCGCCGCTTCCACCATGCTCACGCTGCTGGCCATGGAGGTCTGCTTCGAGCGGAACACCAGGTTCTGGGAAATGATCAGCGGATAGGTGTTGAGCAGCACCAGCACGGCGATGATGATGGAAATATAACTCAGGCCGAACTTGGTCTGGAGGCTGGACACACCCTTGCGCAGCGATTCACGCTTTAAAATAATAGCCCACACCCCATTTGGTCATAATGTATTCCGGCGAGGCCGGTTCTTTTTCCAGCTTCTCCCGCAGGCGGCGGATATGCACGTCCACCGTGCGGTAGTCCCCGGCGTAGGAATAGCCCCACACCAGATTCATCAAATTTTCCCGGCTGTAGACCCGGCGGGGATTTTTCATCAAAAGCTCGATGAGGTCGTACTCCTTGGCGGTGAGCTCCACCGTTTCCTCGTCCCGAATGGCCACCCGCTGCTGGGTGTCCAGCGCCAACTCCCCGGCGGTGAGAAGGCCTGTCCGCTCCACGCTGGCCGCCGGCGCCGCGGCGCGGCGCAGCATGGCCCGGATGCGGGCCTTCAGCTCCAGAATGTTGAAGGGCTTTGTGACATAGTCGTCCGCCCCGCACTCAAAGCCCATGATCTTGTCGGCGTCCTCTCCCCGGGCGGTGAGCATGATGACCGGCACATTGGAAAATTCCCGGATCTGCATACAGGCCTGCAGGCCGTCCATCTCCGGCATCATCAGATCCAGGATGATGAGGTCGAAGCTCTCCTGCCGGGCCATCTCCACGGCGGTCTTCCCGTCGTAGGCGGTTCCCACTTCATAGCCCTCATTTTCCAGATTGAACTTGATGCCCTTCACCAGCAACTTTTCGTCATCCACCACCAGTATTTTCATGCCGTCTCCTCCACTGTAACTAAATCCCGTATCTTTTCCAGCGTCTTTTCCCCGATGCCCTTCACGTTCAGCAGATCCTCCACAGTTTTGTAGGGGCCGTTATCCTGCCGCCAGTCCACGATACGCCCGGCCAGCGCGGGGCCGATGCCGGGCAGCGTTTCCAATTCCTGGGCCGAGGCACTGTTGAGGGAGAGTTTCTCCCCACGGGGCACTTCCTCCGTCCCGCCCTGAGCGGGTGAGACCGTATCGGAAGTTTCCTGTGACTGGACCGCAGCGGATGCGGCCGTTTCATACTCCGTGCTGACCTGATAGGAACCGGCTTCTTTCCGGCCGTCCAGCGTGACCAAAAGGACCGCGCACAAAAACACCGCCGTGGCCGCGAGAAGAAGGATCGCCGTTTTTGTTTCTTTTAGTTTCCCTCTCACTGTTGACTACCACCCGTTTTTTGTTATAATTGTTATGTAACCTGTCTGCCCGACCTTTCGCCGCGGCAGCATTTGCATCATTATAGCATAGATGGAGAAGGATTTATATGAAAATGAGGCGTATTGTATCAATTTTTTTACTCTGTGTTCTGCTGACATCCCTGTTTATGGTGCCGCAGGCTTTTGCTGTGGAGGATCCCCATATCGCGGCCAAGGCGGCGCTGCTGGTGGAACAGGACACGGGGGCGATCCTCTACGCCGAAAATGCGCATCAGAGGGAATACCCCGCCAGCATCACCAAGATCATGACGGCGCTGCTGGTGCTGGAGGCGGTGGACCGGGGCGAGATGTCCCTGCAGCAGAAGGTCACCGTGAAGGCTTCCTCCCTTGTCAACCTGGACGAGGACGGCAGCACCGCCGGCATCGTGGCGGGCGAGGTGCTGTCGGTGGAGGATCTGCTGTACTGTATGCTGGTGGTCTCCGCCAACGAGACGTGCAACATTCTGGCCGATGAGCTGTCCGGTTCCATCAGCGCCTTCGTGGATCTTATGAACCAGCGGGCCGCCGAACTGGGCTGCACCGACACCCACTTCGCCAACCCCAACGGTCTTCACGACGCCAACCACTATACATCCGCCTGGGATATCTATCTCATCGCCCGGGAGTGCATGAAAAACGAGACCTTTATGACCATCTGCAACAGCAAGGCCTACACCGTTCCCGCCACCAATCTGGAGTCGGAGCGGGAGCTGCACTCCACCAACTATCTCATTTCCACCTGGCGGGCCACCGGCTATTACTACGACGACGCCCGGGGCATCAAGACCGGCTCCACCCCCGAGGCAGGCCACTGTCTGGTCTCCTCCGCCGTCCGCAGCGGCCGCACCCTCGTCAGCGTGGTGCTGGGCGCAGAGGAGGTCACGCTGCCAAACGGCGAAAACCAGGTTCAGAGTTTTTCCGAGACCAGCCGCCTTTTCGACTGGGGCTTTGACAACTTCAGCAAGAAGATCATCCTCAACGAAACGGATACTGTCATGGAAGTGCCGGTAGCCCTTTCCAAAGAGACCAACTATGTGGTGGTGCATCCTCAGAGCAACGTTACCGCCGTGCTGCCCAACGATCTGGATCCCTCGGCGCTTCAGCGGGACATCAAGCTCACCGCCGACACGGCCCAAGCCCCCATCACCGAGGGCGACGTGCTGGGCCAGATCACCCTCAGCTACGACGGCGTGACCTACGGCTCGGCCCCCCTGCTGGCCATGAGCAGCGTGTCCGCCTCCCGGTTTTTGCAGATGGAGTACGCCGTCACCTCGTTTTTCTCCCGCACCATCGTGAAGGTGGTCATCGTTCTTCTGGTCTTGCTGCTCATTGCGCTTGCGGTGTGGAACCGGTTCTTCCGCCGGGCCCACCGCTACGGCAGCAAAAACGGGGGGCGGTTGCGGCACAACAGCTACCGGGGCCGCCGTCGGTAAAAATCCGCAAAAGAACAACAAAAGGCCGTGCCGCTAAAAAAAGCGGCACGGCCTTTATCTTTCGCCGGGGGCTTATGTCAGTCCTTCTCCGCTGCCATCTGGCGCAAAAAGCCCGCCAGCGCCAGCACGCCGGTGACGGCCAGCAGCACGATGGCATGGGCGTCGGCAAAAGCACCGCCGGAGAGATACGTCTCCAGCCGCCCCACTGCCGTCCAGCCCTGGGCCTCGTCCGCCAGACGCAGGAGATATCGCCCTTCAAACAGTACCAGGCACAGCGGCGCCGAGAGCATGGCCGCTCCGCTCAGGGAGGTGGAGAGCATCAGCAAGACGTCGCTCCAGAACAGGGACAGCACGCCCGCCGCCACCGCCATCACAGCCGCCATCACAGCCGCCGTCCCCGTCAGGCCGGCCGCCGGCAGGTAGGCCGATAGGCTGGCCGCCGGCAGGCAGGCCGCCAGGGCGCCGCCCAGGCCCGCGCCGATGAGGGCGCAGGTCAAAAACACGCCCGCCTTGTAAAAGAATCTGGCGCAAAGGCCCGTGAGCGCCCCCGCCGCGAGAGCGGCCAGCAGCGTCCCCGCGCCCATCGCGCCATCCACGGCGGCACGGGCGCTGCACACGGAAAAGAACGTCAGGATCCCCAGCAAAAGCGGATAGTGACGTTTCCCCGCGAAGCAGAGCCCCATGCCCAGCACGGCGCTCCCCGCGAGATATAAGATCAGTCCCGGCATGGTGTTCTCCTCAGATGATTTTTTTGTGAAGCAGGACGCAGATCCCTGCCACAGCCGTCAGCGCCACGGCCCAGCCCATAAAATGCTTCATTTATTTCCTCCTTTTGTGTCGGCGGCACAGCCGGCTGATCAGCAGGCACGCGCCAAAGATGAGCGCCAGAAGCGCGAACAGCCAGGCCAGCGGGATCAGCCCAAATGGCTCCACCAGCGTGCCGTCGGGGGCCACATAGCTGCCGATGACGTTATAGGCCACCCCGCAGGCCACCGTGGCCAGGAGCGAGATCAGCAGCGCCCCTTTGAAAAACGCGTCGAGCTTGCTCTTTTTCCATGTTTCGGCGATTTCTTTCAGCGGCCGGGCCGTCTCCATGGCGGGCGGCTCCTCCTTGCCCATTTTCGCAAGCTTCGCCCGGCAGCTTTCACAGTCCGCCAGGTGCTCCTCCACCAGCTTTCGGCTCTCCTGAGAGCAGACCTCATCGTGGTAGAGCGGCAGCAGGTCACGGATGGTATCACAGGGAATGTTCATAACAGCGTCTCCTTCAGCTTGATTTTACCGCGGTGGTAGGTGACACGGGCCCAGCTTTCCGTTTTGCCAAACAGCTCCCCGATCTGCGCGAAGGACAGTTCCCCGAAGATCCGCAGCGTCAGCACCTCTTTGTAAGGCTCCGACATGGCGTGCAGCGCCCTGTGGACGCTAAAGGCGGTGTCGCTTTGCACCACCGCTTCTTCAAGCCCCGCCTCGTCGGCCTGCTTCGGCACTTCCTCCAGCGCCTCGCAGCGCTTTTCTTTTCGCAGATAGGAAAAATAGGTATTCTTGGCGATCTGGCACAGCCAGACGTAGAGCTTGCAATCGCCCTTGAAGCCTTCGACCTGGCGCATGGCCTTGAAAAAAGTCTCCTGGGTCAGCTCCTGCGCCAGAGCTTCGCTGCGGCACAGCGACATCAGATATTCATAGACGCCGCCAAAATACTAGGTATATACCTGTTCAAAATCAGTCACACTTTCACCACGCTTTCCCCTGTAAGACGCGCGTGCTGCCGTTTCGTTACAAAAAATGTGTAAGGGGGAACACAGCCATTTTCTCTGCCTTCGGCCGCTTTCTTTTTTCAGTATAGCAGATGCATTTTTCCCCTGCCATGGGTTTTCCTTACACTCACCTCACATTTTTGTAAGGTTGGGGCGTCGCTCCCACGCCGGGCCTGTCCCGCCGAAAGGCATTTTTTCATTGCCTTTTTCCGCCGTATCTGCTATAACAGGCGTATCTCACAAAGAAGCAGGATGGAAAAAATGGATACACCCTCTATTGTATATGAAGACGCCCACCTGATCCTGTGCGTCAAGCCCGCCGGGTATCTCTCGGAGGAAGGCCGCGGCCTTAGTATGCCCCGGTGGCTAGCCGGGCGTGAGAGCGAAAGGGGCCAAAAAACAGAGATCTACGTCTGCCACCGTCTGGACCAGGCGGCGAGCGGACTGATGGTCTACGCCAGGCGGAAGGAAGCCGCGGGGCGTCTTGCGGCGGCCATGGGCGAGCGGCGGGTGACCAAGGAATATCTGGCCGTTTGCAAAGGCCGCATCGCCGAAAAGGAGGGGACGCTGAACGACCTCCTCTTCCGGGACGCCGCGCGCAACAAGACCTTTGTGGTCAAGCGCCCCCGCAAGGGCGTGCGGGAGGCCTCCTTGTCCTATACCGTGCTGGAGGAAACGGCGGAGCTGACGCTCTTAAAGGTGCGCCTGCACACCGGGCGCACCCATCAGATCCGCGTGCAGTTTGCCTCCCGGGGCCTGCCCCTGCTGGGGGACGGTCGGTACGGCGGGGGCACGGACAGCCGCTGCCCGCTGGCCCTCTGGTCTCACCGCCTGGCGTTTTCCCACCCGGCGGCGAAAAAAGAGCTGGACATGGCCTGCCTTCCGCCGTGCCGCTATCCCTGGAACCTGTTCGCCAGTCTCGCTACCGGCGGGAGCGGTCCTCTTCCCAAAGACCCGCCCCCGGAGTGCCAGGCCGAAACTCCACAAACTTGAGGGCGTACAGGTCGCCGGCCAGATAGCTGTCGGACTGGGGCTGGTAAAGCACCACGCAGTCGTTGCCCACGCTGTCCAGGATCCCCTCCCAGGTGGCGATCTGCCGGCTTCCCACAAGGAACGTCGCCGCCACATAGCACCCCAGGTTTCGCGACAGCAATCCTTTCAGGGAGCTCTGAGGTCCCTCGCCCGTCATCACAGGCCGCACGGCGGCTGTTTCCTGTCTCTCCTCGCCGGACGCCGGCATCTCCGAAACGCCGGGGCCGGGGGGCATGGGGGCGGATACACCGCCCGGATGTAACTGAATCATAGCACACCTCTTCTGGCTTGATGGCGGCGTCAGCCATCCGCGCCCCGTCCCCGCTCCGGCATCCGGGGACGCCGCGTCATCCGCTTTCACCGCAATCCATTGTATGCACCGCCTCGGTCTTTGGTGCGGGGACTGCGCTCCGGCCTTTCCCCTTTTTGCAGAAAAAAACCACGAAGACGCAGGCTCTCTACCTGTTTCTTCGCGGTTTTTTGTTTTTTCTTACTGCTGCGCCAGGGCCGCCTCCAGGGCTTTTGCCATCTGGTCAGGGCAAGACGTGGATTTAAAGCCGCAGCGGATGCCCCGCAGCTTTTCCGCCGCCTCCGATGCCTTCATCCCCACAATGAGACGGGTGAGGCCCTGCAAATTGCCGCTGCAGCCACCCACCACCTCCGCGCTTTTGATGATACCGTCTTCCACCTCCACGGTCATTTTCCGGGAACAAACGCCCTTTGGCTTATAGGTATAGGTCATGGATCTCCTCCTGTTGTTCTTTTTAAAATTGATCTTATGATACTGTATTTTTTCTCTTATTGCAAGAAAAAAACGGTGCACCCTGTGGATGCACCGTGAAATGTTCTCTTTATGCTCTTTTCTGTTTTCTTTGCAGCTGCAGCCGGTCGGCGATCATGGCAATGAACTCGGAATTGGTGGGCTTGCCCTTGGTGGAGTTCACCGTATAGCCGAAATACTTTTGCAGCGTTTCCAGGTCGCCCCGGTCCCAGGCCACCTCGATGGCGTGGCGGATAGCCCGCTCCACCCGGGAAGGCGTGGTGTTGAAGCGTTTTGCCACTTCAGGATAAAGCACCTTGGTCACCGCGTTGATGACCTCCATATCCTGCACGGCGATCATAATAGCCTCGCGCAGATACTGGTACCCCTTGATATGGGCCGGCACACCGATCTCATGGATGATGGCGGTGACCATGCCCTCCAGTGCAGGGGAAAAATCATCTTCCGCCTCCACCGGCTCCTTTTCACAGGCCTGACGCATATGTTCCAGCAGCGATTCGTCGTTGCAGGGCTTGGGAAGGAAGTAGTACACGCCCAGGTCAACAGCCTCGGCCACCGTACGCTGGCCGCAGAAGGCTGAGATCACAATGGCTTTGGGCGCGTCGGTCATGGCCTGCGTCTGGCGCAGCAGCCCCATGCCGTCAAGGCCCGGCAGCACCACGTCCAGCAGTAAAAGCTGCGGTTTTCTTTCCGTCATCAGCTGCAGCGCTTCTTCGCCGTCAGCTGTGGACCCCACCACTTCAAATTCGCCTGTTCTCTCTATCATCTCTTGCAGAAGCATCCGAAAGTCTTCATTGGCGTCTGCCAATAGTACCCTGGTCTTATTCTCCATATCGTTCCTGTCCTTTTCTTATCACATTCATCAACAGCGCTGTCCCTTTCGCAGCGAATCTACATTCGTCGCTCGGCCTGTCTATAAATTAGCACAAAGGGACATCATTTGCAAGGAATAAATGGTAAATTTTTCCATTTTTTATTCGACACTTTTCACTGGACAGCTGCATGTTTCTGCTTCGGGCTATAAGGATCCTGACGATATAAATATACGTTTTCCTGCTATATTTGTCAATTATTTTTTAATACACAATGTTTTTTTGTTTGTTTTTATGAAAATTACATCCCAGGAGCTTTTCTTTTTTTGCCGGTTCCTCTCCTTATTCTTCCAGCGGCAGGTGGTATTCGGCGTTGATCTCGGCCATCTCCCTCCTGCCGTCGATATAGGGTTGGTAAATCGTTTTCCCTTGTGAAATTTTTCTTGTATCGGTTACTTTTTCGTCTCTCGCCTGAGATCGAAGCGTGTTTTCCACGATTTTAACACGCTCTGACCGGGTGGTATCCTGAATGAAAATGGATTGCATTTGCCTGTCCTTTCCGCCGCGCCAGTGGGAGGGCGGCCAAAAGGCCGCCCTCCCACTGGTAAAAGCTGTTCATTTCCGCTTGCGTTATCCTGCCGCGTCCAGCATATTGTCGATGAAAATGCCGTAACCCTGGGTGGGGTCGTTGAGCAGAACGTGGGTCACAGCGCCGATGAGTTTGCCGTTTTGCAGAATGGGCGAACCGGACATGCCCTGCACGATGCCGCCGGTTTCATCCAGCAAGCGCTGGTCGATGACACGGATGAGCATATTGCGGGACGGCTGGTTCCCTGCATAAATTTTGACAATTTCCACAGAATATTCTGTAACGGTATCGCCGCTGATGTTGGCCAAAATGGTGGCCTCGCCCGTTTTCACGTCGGACGCTTTGGCGGCCGGGAGCGCCTGATGGTCTGTGAGAAAATCAGAGGCCTCCGCGGTGCCGAAAATGCCGCTGGCGGTATTGGCGTACAGCATGCCGGTATCGTGGGTGAGGTCGAAGTCACCCTTGAGCTCGCCGGGAGAGCCGCTCTCGCCCTTTTTCACCGCCTTGATGCTGGTATCCATAATGGCGCCGGAGGACAGCGGCATCAGCATGGCGGTATCCACGTCCGTGATACCGTGACCCAGGGCGCCGAAGAGCCCCGTGGACGGGTCGTAAAACGTGATGGTGCCGATGCCGGCCATGCTGTCACGGATCCAGGCGCCCAGGCGCCAGATGCCGTCGTCACAGCGATGCGGCTGAATGGTGATGCTCAAATTTTTGCCGCCTCGCTGTACCGTCAGCGTAATGGGCTGCTCGCCGTTTTCCTGGAGGAAAGACTGGACCTGTTCGGTGGATTCGATGTTTTGACCGTTCATTTGCGAAAGAATATCGCCCACCTTCAGACCGCAGTTTTGTGCCGGGGATATGGTCTGGCCATCGCTTTTCAAATCCGAAATGGCTACCACCAGGACGCCCTGAGCGAACAGCTTGATGCCCACCGCTCTTCCTACGGGGATCAGAACTCTCTCTCCGCCCGGCGGCGCGGCGGCGTCAGCGCCGGATACAGCCGCGGCTGCGGGAACGCAGTAAGCGGAAGAACAGAAGAGTATTGACAGCAAAAACGCCAAAACGCGCCAACGAATGTCGGGCTTGTTCGTCTGTTGTCCATGCATTCAATCACCCCTTATTCAATTTTGCTGCCGATGCGTTTCATCTGCAGCACGCTTACTTTGTGTGGTTTTCGCCGATTCATGAGGCGTAAATTTAGGATAGACTGGACTGGAAAGAATTGCGTTTTGACAATTTCAGGCCGAAGGCGCATAAAAAACGCCGCCGCGTAAAAACGCGGCGGCGCAGCTTTTAAAAGTGTCTGCTTCTTTTTTTGTTTCTTTTTTAATATGTATCAAAACTTGTCCTTGTTGAAAATTTTCAAAATTTCCTCAAAAGACTTGTCCGCTTCCGCTTCGCCCTTTTCCACTTCCTGCTCGTTGAGCGGTTCGGGCGCTTTGGCGGTTTCGGAAGCCTTGGCCGCTTCGGGGGCCTTGGCGGAAACCGTCTGCTGCTCTTCCGCGCTCACGCCGTCGGAAAAACCGGTGGCGATGACGGTGACGCGGATCTCATCGTCCAGCGTCTCGTCGAAGGCGGCGCCGAAGATGGTCAGCGCGTCGGGATGGACGGCCTGCTGCACCATGGAAGCAGCCTGCTCCACTTCTTCAAGACCGATATCCATGGATCCGGTGACGTTGATGAGGACGCCGCGGGCGCCGTTGATGGAGGTCTCCAGCAGGGGGCTGGAAATGGCCATTTTCGCGGCTTCCTCCGCCTTGCCCTTGCCGGCGGCACGGCCCACGCCCATGTGGGCAAGACCGGCGTCCTTCATAATGGCGGACACGTCCGCAAAGTCCAGATTGATAAAGCCGGTATCCCGGATCAGGTCGGAAATGCTCTGCACCGCCTGGCGCAGCACGTCGTCCGCGATCTCGAAGGCGTTGGCAAAGGTAATCTTCTGGTCGGTGGCGTGTTTGAGCCGCTCGTTGGGGATGATGACAAGGGAGTCCACCTTGTCCCGCAGCTCCTCGATGCCCTGCTCGGCCTGGGTCATGCGGCGGCGGCCCTCAAAGCCGAAGGGCTTTGTCACCACGCCCACGGTGAGGATGCCCATTTCATGGGCGATCTCCGCCACAATGGGAGCGCCGCCGGTGCCGGTGCCGCCGCCCATGCCGGCGGTGATGAACACCATGTCGGTGTCCTCCAGTGCCTTGGAGATCTGGTTGCGGCTCTCTTCGGCGGATTTGCGGCCCACCTCGGGGTTGGAACCGGCGCCCTGGCCATGGGTCAGTTTTTCGCCGATCTGAATCTTATAATTAGCACTGGAGGTATTCAGCGCCTGTTTATCGGTATTGATGGCCACGAAATCCACGCCCTTGGCGCCGGATCTGACCATACGGTTCACCACATTGTTGCCGCCTCCGCCAACGCCGATGACCTTGATGTTGACGACATTTTCAGGGCCTGTTTCCAATCCAAAAGCCATGATGGTTCCTCCTGCAATCTTTTGTATGTCCAGAGCAAATGACTTGCCCATTACCACTATATAAAGTACTTTTTATATTGTATTACGGTTTTTTTCCGGGGTCAAGTGCAATCGTCTCTCTTTTTCCGGCAAATTCTGCTCAACCCGGGATAAAACTGGCTTTTCCGTCCTGCATCAGGCTGATGGTTCCTTTTTCGTTGTCCTGTAACTGACCCACCACCGCGTTGAGGTTGTTGAGCTTATAGTTGAAGTCCGCGTTCCACGGGATCTCCACCGTGAACCGGGCGGCATAGCGCAGGCGCAGACAGGCGGCGTCCTCCAGATGGATCTCCTGGACGTTGGCCAGCATTGATTTTTCCCGCAGCCGGGTCATCAGCGCCAGCAGCTGCGGCAGGCGGGCGATGCTCTCCCCGTCGGCCCGGGCTGCGGTGCCAACCGCCGGGTCCAGGAGCGTAAGGCCGGTGATGTTGGCGTATTCCCCCAGGTGCGAAGCGTCTGTCTGGTCCACGAGCTTACCGCTGTCGCAAAGGAGCCACACGCTGCCGTTTTGTTCCACGGCCCCGGCGCTGGCGCACTCCGTCACCTCGATGAGCAGCGTGTCCGGCAGCTTGCGGTTGATGCGCACCGACTGAACATAGGAAAGCTTTTGATAGATCTTCTGGGCGGTGTTGTACTTGTTCATCAAAAACAGGTTGTCGCCGGTCTGCACGCCGCTGGCGGCGAGGATCTCCGATTCGCTGTACCGGGTGTTGCCGGTGACGACCACCGTATCCACTTTGAAAAACAAGGCCATAGCCAGCACAATGGCCCCACAGATGAGCACAATGGACAGGGCTTTATAGAGGAACGAAAAGTTCCCCCGGCGTCTGCGATTGTTTCTGCGTCTCCTTGCCATCAAAGCCGATTCCTTTCTTTTTTGATTTTCCCGGCGCCGCCTGCTGCTCAAAAGCGGGCACCGCCCTTTGGTGATCGGATTATGTATTTGTCGCTGTGATATGGGCTCCCAAACGAGCCAGATTCTCCACAAAATCACTGTAACCGCGCTGGATATGTTGAATGTGCCCCACCAGCGTCGTGCCGCCGGTTTGAAGCCCCGCCACCACCAGCGCCGCGCCGCCCCGGAGATCCGAGGCCTGCACCATGGCGCCATGGAGCGAGCTCACGCCGCACACCACTGCCACGCGGCCCTCGATGCGGATATCGGCGCCCATGCGCTGCAACTCCGCCACATGGCGGTAACGGCTTTCAAAAATATTTTCCACAAACACGGTGGTACCCTGGCTTTTCAGCAGCGCCGCCATCAGCAACGCCTGGGCGTCGGTGGGGAAGCCGGGATAGGGCGACGTGCGCACAGGAGTGATGCCCCGCAGATGTCCGTCGCTTTGCAGCGTGATCTCCTCCGACGTGCTGCGGACGCGGCACCCCGCCTGGGAAAGTGCGGTGGTGACGGTGGAGAGATGCCGATAGTCCACCTGCCGCAGACAGATCTCGCCCCCCGCCGCCGCCCCGGCGCACAGATAGGTGGCGGCGGCAATGCGGTCGGCAATGACCCGGTGGCAGCAGCCGTGAAGCGGGCGCTTGCCCTGGATCACCACGGTGGAACTGCCCGCGCCATGCACCGACGCGCCCATTTTTTGCAGAAAATTTTGCAGGTCCACAATCTCCGGCTCTCTGGCCGCGTTGTGGATGACGGTGGTGCCCTCCGCTCCGCAGGCGGCCAGCATGGTGTTTTCCGTGGCGCCCACGCTGGGCAGGCTCAGTAAAATCTCCCCGCCCCGCAGCTCCGCGGCGCTGCACCGCAGCACGCCAGTGGATTCGTCGATGTCCGTGCCCAGCGTACGCAGGGCGGCCAAATGAAAATCAATGGGCCGGGGGCCCAGCTCACATCCGCCGGGATAGGACATCTCCGCCCGTCCCAGACGCGCCAGGATCGCACCCAGAAAAATGACCGAAGAGCGCATCTCCCGCATCATGTCCTCGGGTATATCGCAGCGGCTGAGCCCGGCGGTGTCCACCGTCAGCTCGTCGCCCTCGCGGTGCGCGCGGCACCCCAAATATTGCAGGATTCTGATGGCACTGTCCACGTCCCGCAGCGCGGGACAGTGCTGGATCTGGCAGACGCCCCCGCTGAGTATGGTGGCCGCCAGAATCGGCAGGACACTGTTTTTCGCGCCCTGCACCACAAGATCGCCATTGAGCGGACGTCCGCCCTCCACCTGGATCTGGTTCATATGGTTCCCCTCCGCCTATCATAGCACTTTTACACCATCATATGCGAAGAGGGGGAAGGCAGGTTACTTCCGGATGCTCATGACTGTTTCGTAAAGACGCTCCGTGGCGTCGGGAATGCCCAGCGACGCCATGCCCCGGCTCATATCGGCCTGGCGTTTGGGGTCGCTCAAAATGGCGGAAGTCAGCTCAAACAATTTTTTCCCGCTGGACTCCGCCTCCAGCATCACGCAGGCGCCGCCGTGGCGCTCCAGAATGCGGGCGTTTTTCTCCTGGTGATTGTTGGTCACATAGGGGGACGGCACGATAATGGCCGGAACGGCCAGAGCCGTCAGCTCGCTGATGGTGGAGGCGCCCGCCCGGCAGATCACCAGATCCGCCGCGCGCATGGCCACCGCCATGTCGTAGATATACTCCCGCACGTCCAGCGAGGGGTGGTCCCGCAGCATCAGCCCGTAGGGCCGGCACCACTCCGCAAGGCGGGGCCAGCCGGCGCTGCCAATGGCGTGGATATGGTGGAACGGCTCGGTCCCGGCCTCCAGAGCGAAAAACTCCACCATTTTTTCGTTCATATAACTGGCGCCCAGACTCCCCCAGAAGGAGACGATGAGGGGCCGCCCGTCGTTCACGCCCAGCTTCTCCTTGGCCTGCTCTTTTGTCAGATCGAAGAAGTCGCCCCGCACCGGGGTGCCGGTGACGCAGATCTTTTCCGGGTGCTTGTAATGCTGGCGGCACTCCTCAAAGCCCACCATGATGCGGTCAGCCGCGCCTTCCAGCATTTTGGTGGTAAGGCCGGGGACCATGTTGGATTCATGGACGGCCGTGGGGATGCCCGCCTTGGCGGCGTATTTGATCATGGGGTAGCTGGCGTAGCCGCCGGTACCCACCACCAGATCGGGGGCAAAACTCTTGAGGATCGTCTCCGCCTGATGGCGGGCGGTCATGAGATTTTTCACCGCGCGCAGGTTGTGGCGGATGCCCTCTATCTTCAACGAGCGGCAGAAGCTGGAGACCTCCACGCTTTCGTAAGGGTAGCCCGCCTTGGCGGCGAGCTTGCGCTCCATGCCATCGGGGGTGCCCACAAAGAGGATCTCCGTGCGGGGGGCCTTCTTTTTCATCAATCCCGCCAGCGCCAGCGCCGGGTTCACATGGCCCGCCGTGCCGCCGCAGGTAAAAATCACTTTCATATTGTGTCCTCCGTGCCTTTAACCGGCTCTGATGGCCGGCATCTGTCGGGATACGCTGAGTATAATGCCCATTTCCGTCAGCTGCAGGGCCAGCGCCGTGCCGCCGTAACTGAAAAACGGGAGGGAAATGCCGGTGGTGGGCAAAAGGCCCGTGACCACGGCGATGTTCAAAAAGGTCTGGATGGCGATGAGGGTGGTGATGCCCACCACCAGGAGCGTGCCGAACCGATCCCTGGCGTGAAGCGCGATCCAGAAGCCCCGCAGGATCAAAAGGGCAAACAGCAGCATGATGATGGTGGCACCGATGAGCCCCAGCTCCTCGCAGACGATGGCGAAGATGTAGTCGTTGTGCTCTTCGGGCAGGTACAGGAATTTCTGGCGGCTCTTCCCCAGGCCCACGCCCAGAAGACCGCCGGAGCCGATGGCGATGAGTCCCTGGCAGAGCTGGTAGCCGTCGCCGCTGGCGTCGATCCACGGGTCCTTCCACATGAGGATGCGGCCCGCGCCATAGGAGATGACGCCGCTTTCCACCAGTTTCACATAGAGGACGCCCACCGCGCCGATGCCGCCCACGCCAAGGCCCACCAGCCAGCCCTTGATGCCGCCCACGATCATCAGCACCACGCCCACGCCAACGATGAGGATGGTGCCGGAGAGGTGAGGCTCCAGCAGCATAAGGATGGCCATCAGGCCCAGAATGATCAGGTACGGCACCACGCCTTCCCGGAAGTTCTCCATCTTATCCCGCTTTTTGGAGATGCTGTCGGCGAAAAAAACGATGACGGCCAGCTTGGCGATTTCCGAGGGCTGGAAGGTCGAAGAGCCGATGCCCAGCCAGCGGGTGGCGTTGTTACGGGTCTGGCCCACGCCGGGGATCAGCACCATGATGAGGAGGAAAAAAGCCACCACCAGCAAAATTTTGGCGGCGCCCCGCCAGCGCTGATAGTTGACTCTGGACACCGCCGTCATGGCCACAAGGCCCAAAACGGCGAAAATGGCCTGCCGCTTGAAATAGTAGGCGGCGTCGCCGGATTCATAATAGGCAGAGGGAAAGCTGGCTGAAAAAACCATGATCAGGCCAATGGCGGTGAGCAGCAGCGCCAGAAGCAGGAAGGGCAGATCCATCCGTCCTCTGGCTGCTTCCAGATTTTTTGCTTCCACCGCACGGGCGCGGGCCAGCTGTTTCTTTTGTGCGGTTCGATCGTTGCGTGTCACCGGACGGTTCCCTCCTTTCCGGATCGCTTGCCGGGCGGCCTCCATATCAGACGGCAAACCGCTGGGCCACGCTGAGGTAGGCTAAAAAACAGAACAGGGCGCTGACGGCGGTGAACACCGTCACCAGCTTGGCTTCGCTCCAGCCGCACATCTCAAAGTGATGGTGCAGCGGCGCCATTTTGAAGATCCGCTTGCCGTGGGTCAGCTTGAAATAACTCACCTGCAAAATGTCGGAAAGGGTCTCGCAGATATACACGAACCCCACCAGCAGCAGCACCAGCGGCATGTCGAAGGCAAAGGCCAGCGCCGCCACCGCGCCGCCCAGAAACAGCGACCCGGTATCCCCCATGAAGACCTTGGCGGGATGGTGGTTGTAAATGAGGAAGCCCAGCAGTCCGCCCAGCATGGCGCCGGCAAAGATGCCCATCTGCTCATACCCGGCCCAGGCGCCGCCCATGATGGCAAAGAACAGAGCCACCGGCGAGGTGACGCTGCCCGCCAGGCCGTCGATGCCGTCGGTGATGTTCACGGCGTTCACCGTGCCTACGATGACAAAGGCCGCGAAGATCATGTAGACCGTCCAGCTCATCACCAGATGGGTCTGGAAAAAGGGGACGTACACATTGGGGCTCAGCCGCCCCTCGTAGCGCAGCAGTGAGAGGAAGGCCACTGCCGCCGCCAGCTGCAAAACGAACTTCTGGGGGGCGGTGAGGCCGGTATTGTCTTGTTTTTTCACCTTCTGGTAATCGTCCAGATAGCCGATGGCGCCAAAGACCAGGGCAAACACATAGACGTACAGGTGGGTAAAGTCCCCGGCCATCATGCCGCTCCACCCGAAGATCACGATGGTGGCGCCGATGCCGATAATGAACATGAGGCCGCCCATGGTGGGCGTGCCCTGTTTGGACATATGCCAGGTGGGGCCGATCTCCTTGATGCTCTGCCCCGCTTTCATACGAACCAGCACGGGGATCAGCAGTTTCCCGGCCACCGCTGTTACCAGCAGACTGACGACACAAGCCAAAATTGTTTTCATAAAATGTTCTCTTCCTCTCACGGTATACTTTGCATAGCTTCGTGAAATTGGCAAAGCCGATTTCGCAAGACCTCCGCGCCGCGCCGCTTTTCAAGCGGCACAGCGCTTCCGTTTCGCTCCCAAGGAGCGAAGGTCGGGGGATTTTTCCGACGGCGCATGTCGTCGGAAAAATGATTCAGCTTCTTTGCGCCGCACCGCGGCGCAAACTCTGCGAGGCGGATGCAGGGCAGCTGCGGGCAGTTGACGGAGCAGCCGCGGGCGAGGGGTTACGGGCAGGCGCCGGGCGCCGGTGGGGATTGCTTTTCTTGCAATACGTTATGTCCGCAGGTAGTCGGCCACCACTTCGCGCTCGTCCAGATGGTGTTTTTCAGTCCCGATGATCTGATAGTCCTCATGCCCCTTGCCGCACAGCACGATCACATCGTCCTTGCGGGCGTGATCCATGGCGTAGTGGATGGCTTCCACCCGGTTTTCCACCACCACATAGGGCGTCTTGGTATCCTTCATGCCCTCCACTATCTCGTCGATGATGGCGGCGGGGTCCTCGGTGCGGGGGTTGTCGCTGGTGACCACCGCGAAGTCCGCCAGACGGGCGGCAATGGCCCCCATCAGCGGCCGCTTGGTGCGGTCCCGGTCGCCGCCGCAGCCGAACACGGCCACGGTGCGCCCCCTGGCAAAGCCCCGGACGGCGGTGAGCACGTTCTCCAGCGCGTCGGGGGTGTGGGCGTAGTCCGCCAGAACGGTGTATTCCTTGCCGGGCGTGGGCAGCACCTCCACCCGGCCCTTCACGCCGGGGGTGTGGGAAAGAGCGTCCGCGCAGTCCCGGAGGGACACGCCCAGGTTCCAGCACGCCGCCATGGCACCCAATGTATTGTAGACGGTAAAGCCGCCGGGAATACCCACACAGCAGGCGGTTTTCTCATGCCCCGCCGCCGCTGTGAAGGAAACGTGGTCGGCGCCCAAATGAATGTCACGGGCAACGAGGTCGGCCCGCTTGTGGACGGCGAAGGTCACACGCCGGCAGGCGGCGGAGCGCATCACCCGCCCCGCCCAGGGGTCGTCAATGTTGCACACGCCCACATCGCAGCTGTCGAACAGCATGGCCTTGACGTCGCAGTAGGCCTCCATGGTCTTGTGGAAATCCAGGTGATCCTGGGTGAGATTGGTGAAGATGCCCACGGCGTAGCGGATGCCGTACACCCGCTCCAGCACCAGGGCGTGGGAGGAGACCTCCATCACCACATGGCTGCACCCGGCGTCCGCCATCTGGCGCAGCAGGCGCTGCACCTCGTAGGATTCGGGTGTGGTGCGCTCTGTGTGGAGCATGGCCGCTCCGATCATGTTTTGGTTGGTGCCGATGAGCCCCACCCGGGCGCCGGCCTTTTGTTCCAGAATGCTCTTGATAAGATAGGTGGTGGTGGTCTTGCCGTTGGTGCCGGTGACGCCCACCATGGTCATCTCTTTGTCGGGATGGTCGAACCAGTTGGCGCTGATGACAGCCAGCGCCCGCCGGGCCGAAGGCACCACCGCATAGGGCAGTTCCTCCTCCGGCGCTTCTTCACAGACGGCGCACACCGCCCCCCGGTCCTTCACGTCCCGGAGAAAACGGGTGCCGTCGGCGGCGTAGCCGTGGAGGGCCACGAAAAGGTCGCCGGGCTGCGTGGTGCGGGAATCATAACTGATGCCGGTGATCTCCCTGTCAGGGTCGGCAAAGAGCCGGACGCCATCCAGCCCTTTGAGCAAATCCTTCAGTTTCAAAGGAAAGCCTCACTTTCATGATGTGGCCGGAAAAAATCAGTCCTTGACGGAGGTATCGCCCAGCTGCACCGAGATCACTGTGCCGGCCGGAACGGAAGAACCGGCCGTCTCCGATTGAGACAGCACATGGACGGTGGTGGAATCGCCGCTGGTGGCGCCGGAGACCTTCAAAATAAGGCCGACGTTAGCGGCAAGGGTATTGGCCTCGCTGGCGGTCCTGCCCACCAGATCCGGAACAATGCAGGGTGTATCGGGTTTGATCGTCCCCGCGTAGAGAACGATGGTGGATTTGCCGGGGATAATGGAGCCGCCAGCCGGTGTCTGGTCGGTGACAGTATCGCCGCTTCCTACAACTTTACAGGTGAAACCGATGTTTTGCATCTTTGTCTTTGCTTCTTCCACAGTCGAGCCGATGACGTTGGGGACGGTGGCGTCGGCGCCCAGCAGCTCCTGCGCGGTGTACTCCGCCTCCACGCCCAGATACGGCAGAATCTCGGACATGATCTTGCTGGAGGTGGGCGCCACCATGTTGCCGCCGGACACATAGGTGCCGGTGTCACGGGCGGGGGTGTCCATGGTGATGAGCATCATCACCTTGGGGTCGTTGGCGGGAGCGAAGGACAAGAAGGACACCACCACGTCGCCGCTCTGTCCCTTGTCGGCCGTGCCGGTCTTGCCGCCCACGCGGTAGCCGCTGACCTGACCGTTTTTGCCGGTGCCCTGGGCCACCACATACTCCAGACACTGGCGCACCTTGGCGGAGGTGTCGGAGCTGATGACCTGGCGTACCGGGGTGTCGTCGTGCTGAGAGACCACGTTACCGTCGCTGTCCGTCACCCGGGACACCACATAGGGGGCGTGGAGGTAACCGCCGTTGACGCAGGCCGCCTGGGCGGAGACGAGGGCGATGGGGGTCACGTTGAAGTTCTGGCCGAAGGCGTAGCAGGCCAGATCCAGCTCGGAGAAGTCATCCGGATTCATGAAAATACCGGTGGCTTCGCCGCTGAGGTCGATGCCGCTGCCGTCCATCAGACCGAAAGCACGCATATAGTCGTAGAACTTCCGGTTGCCCAGCTTCAAGCCAAAGGTGATGAACGCCGGGTTGCAGGAGTGGCCCACGGCCTCCTCCAGTGTCTGGTGTCCGTGGCCGGCGGTGTTGCTGCAATGGATGGTGGCGCCCTGGACGGTGATGGAGCCGCTGCAGTCGTAGGTGCTGTTCATGTCGATGACGCCTTCGTCCAAAGCGGCGGACAGGGTCAGCACCTTGAAGGTGGAGCCGGGCTCATAGGTATCGTTGAGTGCCTTGTTGCGCCACTGCTTGAGCTGCGCGTCGGAAAGAGCGGCGGGCTGCTGCTCCTTTGGCAGCTGGTCGATGGTGCTTTTGGTCTTCTGACTGTAAATGGTGCTGGGGTTGTTGAGGTCGTAGTTGGGAAACGAGGCCATGCCCAGCACGGCGCCGGTGTTCACGTCCAGCACCACGCCCGACGCGCCGTTGGCGGGGCTGAACTGGTCCACCATCTCCTGCATACCCTTTTCCAGATAGTACTGCACGGTGGAGTCCAGCGTCAGAACCACGTCGTCGCCGTTTTTCGCGTCGTAATACTGCTCATACTGATAGAGCACGTCGGTGCCGGCGGCGTTTTTCTCCGTCACCACCATGCCGGTCTGGCCCTTGAGCTGATCTTCGTACTCGGCCTCCACGCCGTAAAGGCCGGTGTTATCGATGCCCACGAAGCCGATGACCTGGGAGGCCAGCGTTCCGTAGGGGTAGTAGCGTTTGGCGTCCGTCACCAGGTACACGCCGGAGATCTCGTTATCGTTGATAAACGTACGCACCTGGTTGGCCACGTCCTCATCCGCGCGGAGTTTGAGCACCTCGTACTGGGAATAGGTGCGCTCCATCTTCTCCAGAATGGTGTTTTCGTCCACTCCCAGGATCTGGGAAAGGTGGCTGGCCACGAACTCCTTGGACCAGGCGGTCTTGGGATCATCCAGCGCCTCGCTGATCTCCTTGGGCGAGAGGAACACCGTCTCGGCGGTGGCGGAAATGGCCATGATGTTGCCGTTTCTGTCGTAGATCGTGCCGCGGGATGCGGTGACCACCGTGGCCCGGGTCTGCTGAGCCACCGCCTTTTCCTGCAAGGCCGCGTGCTGCTTGATCTGAATCTGGTAAAGCTTGAGGAAAAGGGCGATGAATGTGGCCACGCCCAGCACCAGCATCAGCACAAACGTGCGCGACTGGACAACCCGGTTGACGCGTCTGATTCTTTCCGGTTTCCGGTTCGGTTGTTGATCGGGTTTTCTTGGCACCATGTCAGCCTCCTGTATGCCGCTGTCCGCCGGCCGCTGGGGCCGGAATGTTTCTTGTCCTTGGTGAATGGCAAGCAAGGAGCAAGAAGTCACCTTCTTACTCCTCGCGCACTTTACTATATGGCAGATATCATTTGAAATATTCCAACACTGAGCCCACACTTGCGCCCACGGCGTCAAACACCTTGCCGATGACTCCCTCTTCGTTGGCAGCGTACACCACCGCCGTGTCCGGGCCGGAAAGGTCGATATAGGAGATCTGGCCGCTGCTGGGCTTCTTCATGCCGGCGGCCTCCGCCGCCTCCTTCACTGTGGTGAGGTCAAAGGTCTTTTCGTATTTGGTCAAAAGAGCCAGGTGGCTGTCCTGCAATGTGCCCAGTTCGCTTTTCATGGCTACCACAGACGAGGAGATCCGGGTCAGCCGGGCATAACCCATGAGCAGCACCATCACCATGACGGCCAGCGCCGCCGTGCAGACGATCACCATGGGGGAGAGCTTCAGCGCGCTTTGCGCCGCGGGGCGGCTTCTGCGCACCGGCTGGGAGCGCACCTGCCGCTCTTCTTCACGGATGCGGCCGGCGTCCTGTAATTGGCGCTCACGGGCCAGGGCGTCCAGATCGTACGCCAGATTCCCGTAAACGGCAGAGCTCTGATTCACTTTTTTCCTTGCGGCAGAAGCAGCCATAACACGCCGTTCCTTTCTCTTCCGTTAATAAGAAGTCCTTTCAGCCGCGCGCAGCTTGGCGCTGCGGGCGCGGGGATTGTATAAAAGCTCCGCCTCCGAGGCGGTGATGGGTTTTCGGTTCACCAGCGTGACCTTGGGCTTTTTGCCGCAGACGCACACCGGGAAATTGGGCGGGCAGGTGCAGCCGGTGGCCAGCTCCTGCAAGGTCTTTTTGATGATCCGGTCCTCCAGCGAGTGGAAAGAGATCACCGCCAGCCGTCCGCCTGGCTTCAAATGCTCCACCGCGGAGCGAAGCATCACGGGCAGCACCCCCAGCTCGTCGTTCACCGCGATGCGGATGGCCTGGAAGCTGCGCTTGGCCGGGTGCTGCTTTTCCCGCAGCGCGGCGGAGGGCATGGCGCCTTTGATCACGTCCACCAATTCCAGGGTGGTGTCGATGCTCTTTTGCTCACGGGCCTTCAAAATGGCTTTGGCGATGGCGGGGGCGTAGCGCTCCTCGCCGTATGCAAAGAGGATGCGCCGCAGCTCTTCATAACTCCAGGTGTTCACCACCTGGTAAGCGTCCAGCGCGGCCGTGCGATCCATCCGCATATCCAGAGGCGCGTCCTGCATATAGGAAAAGCCTCTTTCGGCGTCGTCCAGCTGGGGCGAGGAAACGCCCAGATCAAAGAGCATGCCGTCCACCGCCGGAATGTGCAGTTTTTCCAGAATGCCGGGCAGATTCTCGAAATTGTCGTGTACCAGCGTCACCTGCCGGCCAAATTCCGCCAGGCGCTCCGCCGCCGCGTCGATGGCAGTCCGGTCCTGATCCACGCCGATGAGGCGCCCGCCCATTGTCAGGCGGCGCAGGATCTCCAGCGAGTGCCCCGCCCGGCCCAGTGTGCCGTCGAGGTAAATGCCGTCCGGCCGTATGGCCAGCGCTTCCAGACATTCGTCCAGCAAAACGGGCTTATGGCCAAAGGCCGCGTCCCCGCCCGCGTTTCGATCAAAGGCCATGTCTTATAGCCCCATTTCTTCCATCGCCGCTTCCAGATCACCGGAAGAGAGCGCTTCATTCTCCATTTCGGCCCAGCGCTGGGCGTTCCAGATCTCGGCACGGTCAAAGCTGCCGATGACCACCACGTCCTTGTCAAGGTTCGCGTACTGCCGCAACTTGGCCGGCAAAAGAATACGTCCCTGGCCGTCCGGCTCGCACTTGGCGGCGTTGGCCAGAAGCGCGCGCAGCGCCTTGGTCTTGCTGTACGGCAGCGCCGAGAGCTTGTCCATGAAGTTGGCCCAGCTGCCCTCGGAATACACCGACAGGCACCCGTCCATGCCGATGGTCACATAAAAGGCATTGCCCAGCTCTTCCCGCAGTTTGGCGGGGATAAACAGGCGCCCCTTGGCATCTACGGTATGCGCGTATTGTCCGGTCATGTCCCCGCCTCCTTTCCGCTTTTGTGGGCCGTGAATGCGGCCTGCCGGGCCGTCTTTTGGCAGCCCATGGCGCACCGCAGGGGCAAAGCGTGGGATTTTCCCCCACAACGATGCACCTGCAAACCACTTTGCACCACTTTTAACGAAAGTATACAGGATTTTTCTTTTGATTGCAAGCAATATTTACAACGTCATTTTGCCTCGTTTTTGGCATTTTTCCGGTTCTTCCTTCCCTTTCCGGCGCAAATCAGAACATTTGTTTTGAACAGTTGTAAACAAAAAAAGAGCAGACACAACATCTTGTGTCTGCCGCTTTTTGTCCTCACAATATATTCACAGGGCCCTCCCGCGTAACAGGAGAGCCCTATTTTTATGCAATGTCACGAAATTTTTTGTGCAGCTTCACCAAGAACGCTGCCCTTACTCCTTTGTATCGGCAAGGGCCTTGGGGGCTTCCTCTTTGGCGCGGATGAGTTCCTCACGCTGCTGCTGCATCTTCTCCTGGGAGGCGGCGCGGAAACGGACGCGGGACTCCTTCACCTCGTCCAGCGCCATCTGGATGGCCTCCTCGGTGCGGCGCAGGGCGTCCTCGGTGTAGGTATTGGCCACACGGTAGAGGTCCTTGGAGCGGTCCTCGGCCCGGCGGAGGATCTCGGCGCTCTTCTGGCGGGCCTGCTGGAGCGTCTCGCTCTCCGAGACGATGACCTTGGCGTCCAGATCGGCCTGGCGCAGCATTTTTTCCACTTCTTTTTTGGCGGCGACCACATATTCGTCCCGGGCGCGCACCAGCTCTTGAGCCTTTTTCAGCTCCAACGGCAGCTGCGCGCGGATCTCTTCCAGCAGATCCAGGGCCTCGTCACGGTTGATCACGCACTTATCGGAACTGAACGTGGCGGACTTGGCCTCGTCGATCATCCCGTAGAGCATATCCAATAGGCGCTGCACATCTTTTTCTTCCATGGAGCTTACCTTCCTTTCAATTCGTCCCGCACAGGGGCCGGTACATATTTTTCAAGAGGCTGGTGATAGCGGATTATCTCACGGACCATGGTGGAGCTGAAATGAATAAAGTCCGCGCTGGCCGGAAACAAAACCGTTTCCAGCGTGGGGCAGATGCCCTTGTTGATGAGGGCCATCTGGTACTCCATGTCCAGATCCGAGCTGTTGCGGACGCCCTTCACCAGAATATCCGCCCCGATGCTTTTGGCGAAATCGGCCAGGAGCCCATCCCAGGAGGCGGCCTCCACATTGGGCCAGGCGGCCACGGTGTCACGCACCATGCGTACCCGCTGCTCCACGGTGAAAAGGTGGTTCGTTTTCTCGCAGTTGATCATCACGCACACCACCACCCGGTCAAAACACCGGGCAGCGCGTTCGATCACGTCCACATGACCCAGGGTGATGGGGTCGAAGCTGCCGGGATAGATAGCTGTTTTCATCAGGTTAGTCCTCGTTTCCCTCGCGGTGATAGATCGTCAGCTTAATCTTGCCGTAACGATAGTCCCGGTAGATTCCATAAGGCGGGTGCAAAGGGGGCAGCGCCTTTTCGGCGGAACTTTCCGCCACAATTATACCATGCGGCGATAAAATGTCAAACCTTGTCAGCATCTCCAGCGCCTTGTCCAAAAGATCGGCGGCGTAGGGCGGGTCCAGAAACACCAGATCGTACTTCTCCCTCACGGCGGACAAAAACGCCAGCGAATCGCCGCTGACCACCGTGGCCCGGTCCGCAAGGTCCGTCACCGCCAGATTTTCCCGGATCAGCGCCACGGCCTCCTTGCGGCAGTCCACAAAGGTGGCGTGGGCCGCCCCCCGGGAGAGCGTTTCGATGCCCAGCTGCCCCGTACCGGCGAAGAGATCCAGCACACGGCGGCCCTCGATATCAAATTGCAGGGCGGAGAAAAGGCCCTCCTTCACCCGGTCGGTGGTGGGTCGGGTCTCCTGCCCTTCCAGCTGTTTCAGCCGCCGTCCCCGGGCGGTGCCTGTGATCACTCTCATAGAGATGGCATCCTTTCTTCACTTGCGCGGGTCGAACCGCTCAAAAATCACCAGATGGCCCTCTTCCTCGGCCCGGCGCAGATCCTCTTTGGTGTCGATGGTCCAGTTGATCTCCTGCACATGATAAAACGCCTTGCACCAGCGCAGGTTCAGTGTGTTCCGGTCGGAAAAGCGGTAGGCGATGAAATCCGGCCGGGTGAGGAAATTCATCAGCAGATGTTCCAATACGAACAGCGCAGCCCGGCTCTGCTGCCCGCCGTCGCCATGGCGCAAAAACCGCTCCGAGAGCTGACCGCGCACGATGTCCGGCCGATTCTTTTTCAGCCACATCAAGACCCGTGGGTCAAAGGACTCCATGCAGTATTGCACCGGGAACCGGTCCAGCATCTCGCAGGTGGCCTTTGTCAGCGCTGCGTGGTTGCCCCGCTCGGCCTTGATCTCCACCACAAGCGGCGCGCGGTTGGCGAAAACGGCCAGCACCTCCTCCAGGAACGGAATTTTTTCCTCCGTCCCCTCAAGGCGGTAGCGTCCCAGCTCTTCGGCGGTAAGATCCTCCACCAGCACGTCCGCTCCCGCGGTGCGCTTCAAGCTGGCGTCGTGGATCACGGCCAGGCGCCCGTCCTTCGTCAGATGCACGTCCAGCTCCGCGCCGTAGGCATTGTCCAAGGCCCGGCGAAAGGCGGGAAGAGAATTTTCCGGGATGCCCGCGTCTTTATTGTGAAAGCCCCGGTGGGCATAGCGGAAGAGCCGCAGCTCGTTCCACGCCGGATGGCCCCGCCGGCACCGCAGCAGCAGTGTCCAGACCTCCAGCAAAATAATCAGAATCAGTAAAATCAGCAGAAATGTCAATGTCTTTCGCCTCTCAGTCGTCCATATCTTCCAGTGCGTCGATCCCCCGTTTGGCAATGGGTCTGCTGTCGCCGTGGCGGACAAAGAGCATGGTCACAAAGGCCAGCGACACAAACACGGCGGCGTAGGGGAAGAGCACCGTCATACCCATTTTGTCCATCAAAAAGCCGGAGACCATGGGGGTGGCCACCTGCGCGGCCATGGAGGCCGTGTAGTAATAACCTGTGTATTTGCCTACGTCCCCGCCGGAGCAAAGCTCCACCACCATGGGGAAGGAGTTGACGTTGATGGTAGCCCAGGCAATGCCCGCCAGGGCGAACATGGCGTTCATCATCAGCGCGGGGCTGTCGTCCCGGGCGAAGGAACCGGCGGCGAAGGCCACCGCCAGCATGATGACGCCGGCGAGAATGGTCTTTTTCCGGCCCACCTTGGAGGCAATAATGCCCACAGGCAGATAGGAGATGATGGCCGCGGCCTGGGCAATGATGAGCGTGAGGTTATAGTCCTTGTGTAGGATATTGCTGGCGTAAACGGAGTATTTGGAGGTCACGGCGTTGTAGCCGAAAAACCACAGCACGATGGAAGCCATGAGAAAAATGAGGGAACGCTTTTCCTCCGGGGACAGGCGGCGGCCGGTCTCGTCGGAAGCCCCGCTTCCGTCGGTGAGGCCAAATTTTTCACTGTCAGCGTGCATTTCGGCCACAAACTGCTTCTCCCGCACCTTCAGCAGGAAAACGGCCAGCGCCAGAAGCATGATACCCGCGATGACGCAGAAATAGCCGGTGTAGTTCATAAGAGAATTTCGCACGGAGCTGGTGGCAAACACCATGCCCAGCGCCAATACCAATATGCCGCCGGCGGAGCCCATGAGGTTGATGATGGCGTTGGCCTTGCTGCGCAGGGGCTTCATGGTCACGTCCGGCATCAGGGCCACGGCAGGGGAGCGGAACACGGCCATGGACACCAGCACCACCAGCAGCAGCATAATGAAAAAGATCAGCGTGGTGGGGCTTTCGGCGGTCATCTGCCAGGCGTAGGCCTGCCGGGCGGGCACCACATAGTTGGTGTAGTCCGGGTTGGTGACGGTCTTTTCATCCCCGGCGATCTGGCTGGCGATGGAGGTAAACGCCTTCTCGCTGAACTTTTCCGACAGCACAAAGCTCTCGCCGTCGGGGGTGAGCAGGGTCTTGTCGCCCTCTTGCTGATAGATGACGGTGAGGGCAGCGGGGTCGTCGATGGCGGAGACGGCGGAGATGTTTTTCAGCTGCGCCCCGTCCACGAAAGAAAGGCCCACAAAGGCCACGGCGGCGATGAGCGTCCCCACCAGAATGAAAGGGGTGCGGCGGCCCAGCTTGCTGTGGGTCCTGTCGGAGATGGCGCCGAAGAGGGGCAGCAAAACGAGGGCCAGCACGTTGTCCAGGGCCATGATGGCTCCCGACCAGGTCTGGGACATACCGAATTTGTTGGTGAGAATCAGCGGAATGGTGTTGTCATAGGCCTGCCAGAAGGCGCAGATCAGGAAGAAGGCAAAGCCCACGAAGACGGTACGCTTGTAGTTGAGTTTCATCATACATCCTCCAGTTGTCCGGCGGCTTGCCGGATATTGTCCCACACCCAGGTGGGGTGGATCTGATAGGTCTCGATGTCCTCCCGGACGCCTTCGCCGGAGAGGAGGAACACGGTGTCGATACCGGCGTTGACGCCGCAGGCGATGTCGGTGTAGACGCGGTCGCCCAGAAGAACGGTCTCGTCTCGGGTGAAGCCGGTCTGCTCCATGGCCAGCAGGGCCATCTCCGGCTGCGGCTTTCCGATGACGGTGGGGCGCCGCCCGGTGGCCCGGAAAAGCATTTCGCACACGCTGCCGCAGTCCGGCACATAGCCGTACCGGGTGGGGCAGACCCAGTCGGGGTTGGTGGCAATGAAGTCCACGCCCCGGTTCAAAAGAATGCAGGCGTCCTCCAGCTTCTGAAAGGTCAGCTCGGTGTCAAAGCCGCAGAGAAGACAGGAGACTTCCTCCGTTGGCTCCGTCACCACCCGCAGTCCCGCGTTTTGGAGCTGTGAGCGGAAAGAGGCGGTGCCAAAGGCGTAAAACGTCCGCTCCGGCCCGTTTTTTTGCAGATACAGGATCAGCGCGTCCACAGAGGTGAGAAAGTCCTCCGGTCCGGTGTCGATGCCCAGCCGCTCCAGCTTTTCCACATAGGCGTCCACGCTGCGGGAAGAGTTGTTGGTGAGAAAAAGGTAGCGTCCGCCCCGCCGCCGCACCGTCTCCAGAAAATCCATGGTGCCGTCGAAGAGTTGGTCGTCCAGGTAAATGGTGCCGTCCATGTCCAGCAGAAACAGCCGCTTGTCGTGCAGTGACCCCACTTTTTCTCCCCCTCCGCACAAAAATACAGGTTAAGAATAGCACAAACCGTCCGCCGTGACAAGCCATAAGCGGTGGGAAATTCCCTCCGAAACCGCCGAAAAAGCCGCTTCTTCCCCGCCCTCGCGCCCTGCTTTCCGGAACCGTGCAAAGGACTGGGGACGATCAAGCCCTCCCCGGTCCTTTTTTGTGCGGGATGGTTGCAGGTGTTTTGTCCCCGTCAGGGCTCTGCACGCCGGTGGCTCCGCCGTTTATAAAAGATCCGGGTGCAGAGGCCTGCGGCGGAGAGCAGTGTGGCCGCGATCCACAGCGCCGCGCTGAACAGGCGGGAGAGGTGCGGCGCGCCGTCCTGCACCAGCGACCAGAACAGATCCGTCACCGTCACCACAAAGAAGGCGGCGATCATGGCCCGAAGCAGGCTGATCTCCCTCTCCTAAGCCTGCCGGCGGCCGGCAGGCAGCGCCCGCCGGATGACCGCGGCAAACACCATGCAAAAGCCATCTGTCAGGATAGAGGGCAAATACGCTCCGCTTATGGTCTTCTCCTCTCCCCCGCGCCGAACCGGACGGCACGGTATCCCGGGTATTTGTTCTGTCAAAATCATTTCCGTAGATTCTCCGTATTTCGTCATTAACTATATCAGATGTTCAAGTGGCACACAAACGTATAACCCGCTTTTTCCCCCGAAAACAGCGCCCCTTTTTTGCCCCCTCTACGTACCCTTCGTTTCTACTAAAAATCGTTCTTTTCTCTGAGTATTAATATTAATATTATTATTTATTATAAATAAGTATCACCACCGTTTTTGGCTGTTTTTAACGGTTTTTACCCCCGCTTTTTGCCCTGTTTTTGTCATCGTCTTACCCCCGGTTTTCCCCCTCTTCGCCGCAGCTTTCAAAACGCCCTTATACCCTACGCAAAAAAAGGGCCGGCGGTTGCATGGTTTTGTGCAACAGCCGACCCAACTTTTGATGAAATTTTCCCTAAGGTTGAAAAGCCCTTACTTCTCCAGCAGCAGCTCCGCGATCTGCACCGCGTTGGTGGCCGCCCCCTTGCGCACCTGATCGCCGCAGCACCAGATGGTAAGGCCCCTGTCGCTGGTAAGGTCGTCCCGGATGCGGCCCACGAACACCGTGTCCTGATCGCTGGTATCCAGAGGCATGGGGTACTTTTTGTTGGCAAGATCGTCCACCAGACGGCAGCCCGGCGCTTTGGCGATGAGCTCCCGTGCCTTCTCCACGGACACCTTCTCCCTGGTCTTCACCAGCAGCGACACGCTGTGGCTGCGTACCACCGGCACCCGGACGCAGGTGCAGCTGACGGTAAGCTCCGGCAGGTGCATGATCTTGCGGCCCTCATTTTGCATCTTCATCTCCTCGGAAGTGTAGCCCGCAAAGGCCTCGCCGCCGATCTGGGGGATGACATTGTAGGCGATCTGGTACTGGAACACCTGGGGGGTGACGCTCTTCCCCTCCCGCAGGGCCTCCACTTCCTCCATCAGCTCGATGGGGCCGCCGGCACCCGCGCCGGAGGTGGCCTGATAGGACGAGGCGATGATGCTCTCGATGGGGCTGGCCGCGTTGAGGGCGTTGATGGCCACAAGGGAGACGATGGTGGTGCAGTTGGGATTGGAGATGATGCCGTGGTGGTTCTTCACGTCGCCGGGGTTGATCTCCGGCACCACCAGGGGCACGTTGGGGTCCATGCGAAAAGCGCTGGAATTGTCCACGAACACCGCGCCCGCTTTCACGATGGCGGGGGCGAAGCGCTTGGCAATGTCGTTCTCCGCCGCGCCCAGCACGATGTCCATACCCTCAAAAGCACCCTCGCACGCCAGTTCCACCCGGAGCTTCCGGCCATTCCAGTCCAGTTCCTTGCCCACGGACTTCTCGCTGGCCAGCAGGTGCAGCTCGCCGATGGGGAACTGCCGCTCCGCCAGGATCTTCATCATCTCCCGGCCCACCGCGCCCGTCGCGCCCAAAATCGCCACTTTATACTGTTTCATGTAAGGTTTCCTCCCTGTTATGTTTCAATTTTTAACTTACTTCACAAAGCTGTCGTACAGCACCCGGATGGCGCGGGCGAAGTCCTTGTTGTCCACGCCCACGATGATGTTCATCTCCTCCGGCCCCTGTGTGATCATGCGGATGTTGATGCCGTCTTCGCCCAGGGTAGCAAAGATCTTGCCGGAGATGCCGGGCTTGAAGGCCATCTTCCGGCCCACGGCGGCCACGATGGCCATGTTTTCCGTGACCTTGATCTGGTCGGGACGGACGGCCTTTTGAACGTCGGCGATCATGGCGTACTGGCACGACGCAATCTTATCGGTAGCCACCACCAGCGACACGTTGTCGATGCCCGATGGCAGGTACTCCACGGAGATGCCGTAGTGGTCAAAGACCTCCAGGATCTTGTGCAGCACCCCCACCTCCGAGGACATCCCGCTTTTGGTGACGGTGATGACGGAGAAGTTCTTGCGCCCGGCGATGCCGGTGATGAAGCGGTGAGGCGCCTCCTCCAGATCCTCAAAGGTTTCCATGATCATGGTGCCGGGATGATCCGGCTCGTTGGTGTTGCGGATGTTCAGGGGGATGTTCTTCTCCCGCACGGGGAAGATGGTGCCCTCGTGGAGCACCTGAGCGCCCACATAGCTCAGCTCCCGCAGCTCGGAGTAGGTCACCCGCTCGATGGGCTGGGGATGCTCCACGATCTTGGGGTCGGCCATGAGGATACCGGAGACGTCCGTCCAGTTTTCGTACACGTCCGCGTCCAGCGCCGCCGCCGCCAGCGCCCCCGTAATGTCGCTGCCGCCCCGGGAGAAGGTCTTGATGCTGCCGTCGGGCATGGTGCCGTAAAAGCCGGGGATCACCACGCTGTGTCCGTCGGCGGCGTGGCGCAGCGCTTCGTAGGTGGCGTCCTGATCCACGGTGCCGTCAAACCTGAACTTCAGCCACAGCTCCGAGTCCAGAAAATCAAAGCCCAGATAGTCGGCCATCAGCCGGGCGGCAAAATACTCGCCCCGGGACACCAGCTCGTCCTGGGAAATGCCCTTGTCCATCTTCTCCCGCAGGGCTTTGAGATCGGATTCAAGGTCGGTGGAAAGACCCAGATCATCCCGGATCTCCAGATACCGCCCCGCGATCATGGAAAACACATTGTCGCAGGACACGCCATATGTCAGGTGCGCGTGACACAGATACAGCAGATCCGTCAGCTTGTGATCCTCCTTGAACCGTTTGCCGGCGGCGGACACCACCACCACCCGGCGGCTGGGGTCCGCTTCCACAATGGACTTCACTTTTTCAAACTGCTTGGCGTCCGCCATGGAGGACCCGCCAAACTTCAAAACCTTTAACATGCGCTCCTGTCTCCTTTTCAACCTGTGTATGTTGCTTTTTCCAGCGGGCAGCGGCGTGACGCGCCCCTCGCATTTTGGCTAAAATTTCCAAAAATGTCTTTCGCTGAAAAACACTTGCTTTTTGGTTAGAAACAGTGTATCATAGTGTCTGTCAAAATGCAAGAAAAAGATTGGAGCAATTTGTATGAAATACCAAAGCACCCGAACCGGCGCCGGAGAGGTCACATCCACCGACGCCGTATTGCGGGGTCTGTCGCCCGACGGCGGGCTGTATATGCCGGCGGAATTTCCCTCTTTTGACTGGCAGGGTACGCTGGAAAAAGGCGCTAGGGGCATGGCCGCCGGAATCCTCTCGGCCCTTTTGCCGGACTTTCAAAACATGGAAGAGCTGGTGGAGCGGGGCTATGCGGGAAAGTTTGAAACAGAGGAGCTGACGCCTCTCGTGAGCGTGGGCGAGCGGTATGTTTTGGAGCTGTACCGCGGCCCCACCAGCGCTTTCAAGGATGTGGCCCTGTCCATGCTGCCTCAGCTCATCACGGCGGCCCGGGAGCAGGAGGGGCAAACGGAGAAAACGCTGATCCTCACCGCCACCTCCGGTGACACGGGCAAGGCGGCGCTGGAGGGCTTTCACAACGTTCCCGGCACAGGCATCATTGTGTTTTACCCCGACGGCGGCGTTTCCGCCGTGCAAAAGGCCCAGATGGTGACCCAGGAGGGCGGCAACGTGTGCGTGTGCGCCGTGCGGGGCAACTTTGACGACGCCCAGACCGGCGTGAAACAGGTGTTCGCCGCCTGCCAGGCGGAAGACCTGCTCCGGGGCAAGGGCGTGAAGCTCTCCTCCGCCAATTCCATCAACATCGGGCGTCTGGCACCCCAGGTGATGTATTACTTCAAGGCCTACGCCGACCTTTTGAAGGCGGGACGCATTGCCCTGGGCGACAAGGTGCATTTTGTGGTGCCCACGGGCAACTTCGGCGACATTCTGGCCGGCTATTTTGCCAAGCTTCTGGGGCTTCCCGTGGGGCGGCTGGTGTGCGCCTCCAATGAAAATAACGTTCTGACGGAGTTTCTCTCCACCGGCGTGTATGACCGGCAGCGGCCTTTTCACAAGACCCTCTCCCCCTCCATGGACATTCTGGTGTCCAGCAATCTGGAGCGGCTTTTGTACCTGCTCTCCGGGCAGGACGGAGCCTATGTGGCGTCGCTCATGGAGCAGCTGCGAAAGGACGGGCGCTATCAGGTCACGCCGGAGATCCTCGCCGGGATCAAGGCCTCTTTTGGCTGCTTCTGGTGCGGCGACGAGGAGACGGAGGCGGTGATCGGCCGCGTGTGGCGGATGTATCGGTACCTGTGCGACACCCACACGGCGGTGGCCTGGGCGGCGGCGGAGCAGTTCCATCCCGGCGACAACGCGCCGGTGGTGGTGCTGTCCACGGCTTCGCCCTACAAGTTCCCGGCGGCGGTGCTCTCGGCGCTGGGAGAGGAGCCGGGCGAGGATGAGTTTGCCGTGATGGAGCGGCTTCAACACCTCACCGGCGTACCGGTGCCCAAGAACCTGTCGGGGCTGCGGGACAAGGCGGCGCGCCACAGGGACGTTATCGACAAGGAGGATATGCTCTCCTATGTACTGGAAAAGGCAGGTGAAGCCCAGTGGTGACCATACGCGTACCCGCCACCACCGCCAATATCGGGCCGGGCTTCGACTCCTTTGGCTGCGCGCTGGCGCTTTACAACACGCTGTCCTTTGAAGAGACTTCCGCGGGCCTTGCGTTCAAGGGCTGCCCGGCGAATTATCAGACGGAAGAAAACCTGGCGGTGGTGTCCTACAAGGCCGTCATGGACGCGCTGGGCCTGCCCATGCCGGGGCTTCGCATCGCCATCCGGGCGGACATTCCCATCTGCCGGGGGCTTGGCTCCTCCGCCGCCCTCATCGCATCAGGCGCCGTGGCCGCCAACGCCCTCCACGGAGGCACGCTTTCGGCTTTGGAGCTGCTTGGCATCTGCAACGCCATTGAGGGCCACCCCGATAATCTGGCCCCCGCCCTGCTGGGCGGCATGACGGTGTCCATGGTGGAAAACGGCCGAGCCTGGGCCGCCCGCTACGACGTACATCCCCGGCTGCGATTTACGGCGCTGATCCCGGACTTTGAACTCAGCACCCATCTGGCAAGAGAGGCGCTGCCCAAAGAGGTGCCGTTTGCGGACGCGGTGTTCAACATCTCCCGGGCGGGGGTGCTGCTGAAGTCTCTTGAAAACGGCGATGAAGCGCTCATTCGTCTGGCGCTGGACGACCGGCTGCACCAACCCTACCGGGGACGGCTCATCACCGGCTATGACCAGGTAAAGGCGCTGGCTCTTGCAAGCGGCTGCACCGCGTTTTGCATCTCCGGCGCAGGCCCCACCCTTTTGTGTCTGTCCTTCGACGACGCCTGGGAGACGCCCTTCCGGGCCAAGATCGGAGACGTTCCCGGCCACTGGCAGATGCTCTCGCTGCCGGTGGATCACCAGGGCGCACAGATCATTTCCCAATAATTCGATTGGTATATTGTACTTTTAATAGAACATATAGAGAAAAATAAGGCCGCTGCGTGACGCAGCGGCCTTGCTTTATTTGTGATCTTATCGGAGGGTCGGCGTCGGTAGCTTACAGGAGCCTTTGGGCTTTAAGCAGCACAGCAGCTGTTGCAGTGGAGTTGTTTCACGACCCCGGGCGCGAGGCCCTTTTGTCTACAGCGACAAAGGGGCCGAAAAACGCCGCCAGAAACCTACGGTTGCCAGTCTTTCCCTTGGAGACCCGCACCGGGTACCTGCTTTTTACAAAGAACACTAGCAAATCGCCGAAAAGCAGAAGCCGCTCTCATCTCCCCCGCTTAGCCGCTTCGCGCTTTCAAATGTAGAGCCGTGTACGGCTTCTTCCTCAGCCAAAGCAACAAGGAAGAGGTCTTCTCTTTCGGTCGAAATGGCGAAAAGACGTCTCCTGCTGGCCGTTTCTCCGTAACCTCCGTCCCCCGCCAGCGAAGCGCTGCGGACGTATCCCCGGTCTCTCCGTCTCTCCGCCCAAACCCCGGGGGAAGTATCCATAGAGGGGGCGCAGCCCGCCTGTTGGTCGTTTCAAGGGTGTGGGCTTCTTAAAGGAGGGGGGGATTTCGTATTTCTCGCCTCCCTTAAGCGATTCTTTTGCTGCTTTCTGTCCGCACAAAAAGCAGCAAAAGCCATCATCCCTGCTGTGTTCCATCCGGAAAACGCTGAAAGATCGGCATCCCTCAAATATCCCTCTCATGCCCCCGCAAGCATCCGAAAATACCCGCAAGCACCTACAAATAAAGCTCACCTTCATGCCCTCAAACAAAAAGGACTGTCACTTTTGGCAACAGTCCTTTGCAGCATCACGCATGATGTAGTATTTCGTTTCAGTTCCCCTCACCGGTCTCCTCCACATTCACCACATGGCCGTTTTCATCCACGCGGGCGGGCTGGATCTGGTTGCGGGTATTCTTGGCGATATCATTGAGCCGCATCCGGGACGGGAAATCCGACAGCAGGGTATACGCCACACCGTGGCGCTTGGCACGGCCCGTGCGCCCGATGCGGTGGATATAATACTCGTTCTCCTCTGGCACCTCAAAGTTGAACACCGCGTCCACGTCGTCCACGTCGATGCCTCGGGAAGCCACATCCGTGGCCACGAACACCCGCAGTTCGCCCTTGCGAAACCGGTTCATGACCTCTTCCCGCTTTTTCTGGGGAATGTCGCCGTGGATGCACTCGGCGTCGATACCCCGCATTTGCAGAAACTTGGTCAGGCGCTCCGTGGAGCCCTTGGTATTGCAAAAGGCCATGACACGTTCCAGCGCCTCGCCGTCGAGGATCTTGGCCACGGTGTCCACCTTGGCGTCGGAGGGCACGTCCAGCCGGTACTGCAAAATATCGGGCTTGTTTTCAGCGGTGGCCTGCACGGTGATCTCCTCTGGGTCACGCTGATACACCCAGGAAATATCCATGACTTCCCGGGAAATGGTGGCGGAGAACATCCCCAGGTTCTTCCGCTGGGGCACCTTGTCCAAAATACGGGTCACATCGTGGATAAAGCCCATGTCCAGCATCCGGTCGGCCTCGTCCAGCACCACGGTCTGCACGCTGTCGATGCGGACGGTGCGGCGCTTCATATGGTCAGCCAGACGACCGGGAGTGGCCACCACAATCTGGGGCTTGCGCTTGAGGGCGTCGATCTGCTTGCCGATGGGCTGTCCGCCGTAGAGACACACCAGACGGACGCCGTCGTGGAACACAGCCACCTCCCGCATCTCGTCGGCGATCTGGATGGCCAGCTCCCGGGTGGGGGCCAGGATCAGCGCCTGCACCCGGTCGTCCTCTTTGTCAATATGCTCGATGATGGGGATACCGAAGGCAAAGGTCTTGCCGGTGCCGGTGGGTGCCTTGGCGATAACATCCTTCCACGCCAGCATGGGGCCGATACACCCCGCCTGCACCGGTGTGCTGATGGTAAAACCCTTATGTTCAATGGCGCGCATGGTCGCCTCCGACAATCCCAGAGTGTCGAACCGCACGCCTTGTGTCACTTCCATAGTCTCTTCCTCAATTTCTTTCCTATATAGTCATTATTTTTGATCGTCTTATATTATACCACATCTGTCAACCTTTTTCGAAAATGCGGCTCAAAATGCGGCTCAAACGGGCGGAATCGTTCTAAAGGCGGCTCATGTATCCGCCGGACATCCTTTGCCCACTCTCCTATCGGGCAAAAGGCCGCCGTGTCCTTTCCGGACACGGCGGCCTTGCGTTTGCGGAAAGCGGTAAACGCCGCTCTTTTAGATCTGTTTTTCTGCCCTGTTTTTATCTGTGGGGCACATGCCAGATGGTGTCGGCGTACTCCGCCACGGCCCGGTCGGCGGCGAAAATGCCGGAGCGGGCAATGTTGTGCAGGCTCATCTCATTCCACTTCTTCCGGTCGCCGTAGGTACGCACCATTCGCTGCTCGGCCTCGCAGTAAGCCGCGAAGTCCGCCAGAAGCAGGTACTGATCCGCCGGGCAGTCCGTGCCGAAGAGCAGACGCTGATAGAGATCCTCGTAGGTCACGCCGTCCCGGAAGCCCACCTTCAGCTGATCCAGCACCCGATGCAGCACGGGATCGCGCTGATAGAGCAGGTGCGGGTTATAGTGGTCATTGGCCAGATGGGCGGCCTCGTCGGCGTGAAGGCCGAAGAGGAACATATTCTCGTCGCCCAGCTGCTGGTGCATCTCCACATTGGCGCCGTCCAGCGTGCCCACGGTGAGGGCGCCGTTCATCATGAACTTCATGTTGCCGGTGCCGCTGGCTTCCTTGCCGGCGGTAGAAATCTGCTGGGACACCTCGCTGGCGGGCATCAGCTGCTCGGCCAGGGACACCCGGTAGTTCTCCAGAAACACCACCTGCAAGCGGTCCTTGCACACGGGATCGTGGTCGATGGTATCGGCCAGGGAGTTGATGAGATGGATGATGCGCTTGGCCACGGCGTAGCCGGGGGCCGCCTTGGCGCCGAAGAGGAACGTCTGGGGCCGCATCTCCAGATTGGGGTGATCCTGCAGCTGCTGGTAGAGATAGATGATGTGCAGCACGTTCAAAAGCTGGCGCTTGTACTCGTGGAGGCGCTTGACCTGCACGTCGAAGATGGCGTCGGAATTGAGGATCACGCCCTGGGTCTTCTTGGCGTAAAGGGCGAACTTCTCCTTGTTGGCGCGCTTGATCTCCTCCAAACGGCGCAGCACGGCGGCGTCTTTGGCGTACTTGTCCAGCTCCGAGAGCTTTTGGGGCTGGAGCAGGTAGTCCCGCCCCCCGGCGAGGTCGGCAATGAGGCTGTCCAGTCCCGGATTGATCTCCGAGAGCCAGCGTCGGTGGTCAATGCCGTTGGTGACATTTTTGAACTTCTCCGGCTCCATGCCGCAGGCGCCCTTGAACACGTCCTCCCGCAGGATCTGGGAGTGGAGGGCGGAAACGCCGTTGACGGCCATGCCGCCGGCGATGCACAGATTGGCCATGCGCACCACGCTGTCCCACACCACGGCCATTTCACGGGTCTTGGCCTCGTCGTGATAGAAGTCCTCCACCTTCCGCTGCCAGCGGTGGGCGATCTCGGTAATGATCTGCCAGACGCGGGGCAGCAGCGACTCGAAGAGCCGCTGGGGCCACTGCTCCAGCGCTTCGGCCAGAACGGTGTGGTTGGTATAGGCCACGGATCGGGTCGTGATGTCCCACGCCTCGTCCCAGCCCATGCCCGCGTCGTCCACCAGTATCCGCATCAGCTCCGGGATCACCAGGGCGGGATGGGTGTCGTTGATCTGGATGACGTTTTTCTCATGGAAGTTTTTCAGCGTGCCATACGTTTCGATGTGCTTGCGGGTGATGGACTGCACGGTGGCGGAGACAAAGAAATACTGCTGCTTGAGCCGCAGAGACTTGCCCTCGTAGTGGTTGTCCTCAGGGTAGAGCACCTTGGAGATCACGTCCGCCATGGCCTGCTCTTCGCCGGCCTGCAGATACTGGCCCTGGCTAAAGAGCTTCATGTCGATGGGCTTGGGGGACTTGGCGTCCCACAGGCGCAGCGTGTTGACGTGCTCCGTGCCATAGCCGGCGATCTCCATGTCGCAGGGAACGGCCAGCACGCGGGTATAGTCCTCGTTGACCACGTGCATCCCGCTTCTGTCCCAGACGGTGCGGACGGTGCCGCCGAAGTGGACCTCCTCTGTCTCCTGGGGCTTGGGCATCAGCCACGCGTCGCCCAGGGTCTCCCAGCTGTCGGGCAGCTCCACCTGCTGGCCTTCCACGATCTTCTGCTTGAAAATACCCAGCTCATAGCAGATGGAGTAGCCCGTGGCGGGGATCTCCAGCGTGGTGAGGCTGTCCAGATAGCAGGCGGCCAGACGGCCCAGACCGCCGTTGCCAAGACCGGCGTCTGGCTCGATCTCGAAGACATCGGCGGCTTTGAAGCCCAGATCCTCCAGCGCGCCGGAGAGCTGCTCCAGCACGCCCAGGTTATAGGCGTTTTTCATCAGGCTCCGGCCCATGAGGAACTCCAGCGACATATAGTGTACCTGGCGCTTTTCCTCTCTGCGGGTCTTCTCCCGTGTTTCCAGATCCCGCTCGGCCATGATGTCCCGCAGCACCAGAGCGCTGGCTTTCATCATTTCGGCCTCGTTGGCGTATTCCACGGTGCAGCCGTAGTTCAGGCGTAGCTTATGAATGATGGCGTCTTTGAGTGTCTCTTTGGTATAAATCATGCTATTCTCCTTTATTGAACCGCGGCAGAGGGATGCGCGCCGCGGAAATGGGCTTTAAAGGCCGCGGTAGATGGCGGCGTAGTCGCCGGCGCTCTTTTTCCAGCTGTAATCGCCAGTCATGCCCCGCTGGCGCAGCCGGGCGAAGGCCTCCGGGTCCTCCCGGTATAGCCCCGCCGCCTGCCCCACCACAAAGAGCATATCAAAGGCGTTGTAGTTGGCGAAGGTAAAGCCGTTGCCCTTGTCGCACCATGACTCGTAGGAGTGGACGGTGTCCTTCAGGCCGCCGGTCTCCCGGACGATGGGCACCGCGCCGTAGCGCATGGCAATCATTTGGGAAAGGCCGCAGGGTTCGCTCTTGGAGGGCATCAAAAAGAGGTCGGTGCCGCTGTAGATCCGCATGGCCAGATCGTCGGAATAGGTCAGGCGCACGGCGATGCGGCCGGGATAGCGGCTCTCGGCCCAGCGGAAGAAGTCCTCATACTGCGGGTCGCCCTGGCCCAGCACCACCAGACGCACGTCCGCGTCCATGATGCCGTCGAGCACCTCGCACACCAGATCCAGGCCCTTGTGGGCCACCAGGCGGCTGACGATGGCCAGCACGGGGCCGCCCTCCTCCAGCTCCATCTCCCGCAGCAGCGCCTCCCGGCAGACGGCCTTTCCGGCCAGATCCTCCGCCGTGTAGTGCTCCGACAGCGCCGCGTCCTGGGCGGGGTCGTAGCGTTTCATGTCGATGCCGTTGAGGACGCCGTGCATCTTGCCCCAGCACATATTGATGATACCCTCCATGCCGTGGGCATAGTAGGCGTAGCGCAGCTCGGAGGCATAGGTGGGGCTGACGGCCGTCACCGCATCGCTGGTGAGGAGGGCGCCTTTCATCAGGTTCACGTCGCCGTCCATGGCCAGCGTGCCGTCATGGTACCAGCCCTTGTCCAGGCCGAAGAGGTCTTCCACCGTCTCGACGCCGAAGCGGCCCTGGTACTCGATGTTGTGGATGGTGAAGACGGTGCGGATGGAGCGGATGTCGCCCCAGCGGGTGGAGGCGTCCCGCAGATAGACGGGCACCAGCGCCGTCTGCCAGTCGTTGCAGTGAATGACCTCCGGCATGGTGTCAAGGCTGGGCAGCAGGCTCACCACGGCGCGGCAGAAGAAGGCAAAGCGCTCGCCGTCGTCAAACTCGCCATAGAGGTGGCTGCGGCCGAAATACTGTTCGTTGTCCACGAAGTACCAGGTGACGCCGCCCACCTCCATGGAGAAAAGGCCGCAGTACAGGTGCCGCCAGGACAGATCCACATAGATATAGCGGCGGAAGGTCATCTTTTCCCGCCATTTGCCGGAAATGCTGCTGTAAAGGGGCAGGATCACCGCCACCTTCGCGCCGTTTTCCGCCAGGGCCTGGGGAAGGCTGCCGGCCACGTCGGCCAGGCCGCCGGTTTTGCAAAACGGAGAGGCTTCGCTGGTCACATAGAGAATCTTCATATGTTCTTTCTCCCTTTTTCCGTTTTATACCACGCTGCCCCGTGCGATGGCCAGCGGATAATTGCCGCTGCCGATGAGGGTGCAGCCGGGCTGAATGGTCACATATTTGTCGGTGATGACGTGGTGCACCACGGCGTCGCTGTGTACCACCGTGCCCTTGAACAAAATACAGTTGCGCACGTCCGCGCCCTTTTCCACCCGGACGCCCCGGAACAAAATGCAGTTTTCCACGTTGCCCTGGATGTCGCAGCCGTCGGCGATGAGGGAATTGACGCAGCGGCCGCTGGGGTCCACATAGGAAGAAGCGTCGTCGTTTTCCTTGGCCAGAATGGGACGGCTGGGGTCAAAGAGCGCTTCTCTTGCGGCGGGGTCCAGCAGCTCCATGCTGCGGTCGTAGTAGTTTTGCAGCGTGTCAATGCGAGCGGCGTAGCCGTCCCAGACGTAGCCGTAAAATTTCATGGTCCTGCCCCGCTCCTGCAAGATGTTGTAGCGGAAGCTGTACTGGTTGTGGGCGGCGCAGTCGGAGACCATCTCCACCAGCAGCTCCTTGCTGACGATGAAGAGGTTCAAAAACCGGTAGCCCTGGGGCGCGTAGACGTCGTACACCGTGTCGGTGATGCGGCCGTCGGGGGCCAGGGTGAAGTAGGTGTCGTGGGATTCCCCCGGGGCGGCGGTGCACACCGCCGTGAGGTCGGCGCCGCTGTCGATATGGGCTTGCAGCACGTCCCCCAGGGGGATGTTGATGATGAGGTCGCTGTCGGAGAGAACCACATAGTCCTGGCGGATCTCCCGCAGGTATTCCAGCATACAGGCCAGCGCCTCCACCTTGCCCCGGAACTGCCCGGCGGTCTCCCGCCGCTCGGCATAGGCAAAGGCGGGCAGGAGCGTCAGCCCCCCGTGGTTGCGGGAGAGATCCCAGCTTTTTCCAGAGCCCAGATGATCCAGCATACTCTGACACTTGCCGTGCATGATGACGCCCACGTCGGTGACGCCGGCGTTGACCATGTTGGAGAGCATGAAGTCCACCATGCGGTAATTTCCCGCGAAGGGGACGGAGCCGTGTACCCGGTGCTCGATGAGTTCCCGCAGTCCGCTGCGCTTCTCATAGGAGAAGATAATCCCGTGCATCCCTTTCATGCTCTCGCCTCCTGATGTGCCTGATGTGTTTTATCCAGCATAGCCTTGGGGGCCACGGTCTCGCCGTCGGCCACCACGGTGTGGGGCCCCAGCACCGCCACGCCCCATTCATCGGGGTTCTCGGCTTTTTCGGGGACGCCGCCCACGCGGGCGCCCTTGCCCACCACGGCGCCCTCGCCGATGATGGCGTATTCCACGCTGGCGCCGTCTTCCACCACGGCGCCGGGCATCAGCACCGAGTAGGCCACATGGGCGCCCCGGCCCACCGTCACGTTGTAGGACAGCACCGAGTTTTTCACCTCACCGGAGACCCGGCAGCCCTTGGTGACCACGCTGTTGCCCACGTCCGCAAACTTGCCCACGAAGGCCGGGGGACACGACGGCGTCCTGGCATAGATGGGCCATTTTTTATCCAGCAGGTTGAGACCCGAACCGGGGGAGAGCATATCCATGTTGGCGTCCCATAAAGAATCCAGCGTGCCCACGTCCTTCCAGTAGCCCTCGAACTCATAGGCCGCCAGACGCTCGCCGCCTTTGAGCATATTCGGGATAATGTTTTTGCCGAAATCGTTGTCGGAGACGGGGTTCTGCTCATCCGCCGTGAGATAGGCCTTGAGCTTGGCCCAGGTGAAGACGTAGATGCCCATGGAGGCAAGGTTGCTCTTGGGCTCCTTGGGCTTTTCGGCGAACTCCGTCACCATGCCCGCGTCGTCCACGCTCATGATGCCGAAGCGGGACGCCTCGCTCCAGGGCACCTCCATCACGGAGATGGTGCAGGCGGCGTCGGTCTCCTTGTGGCGGCGCAGCATCTCGGAATAGTCCATTTTATAAATGTGGTCGCCGGAGAGGATCACCACATACTCCGGGTCGTACAGATCCACGAAGCCTATGTTCTGATAGATGGCGTTGGCGGTGCCCTTGAACCAGCTGGCGCCGGTGGCGCTCTGGTAAGGGGGCAGGATGTGGACGCCGCCGTCCAGACGGTCCAGCTCCCAGGGCTGGCCGTTGCCGATGTAGCTGTTGAGTTCCAGCGGGCGGTACTGGGTCAGGACGCCCACGGTGTCGATGCCGGAGTTGGTGCAGTTGGACAGGGGGAAATCAATGATGCGGAACGTGCCGCCAAAGGGCACTGCCGGCTTCGCCATGTCGCCGGTGAGAACATACAGTCTGCTGCCCTGCCCGCCGGCCAGCAGCATTGCCACGCACTCCTTTTTCATAGTCACTCACCTTTCTTCTCGGCTGTTTTCTCTGTTTTCCCTGATGTTGCGGTTTTTTCCTTTTTTTCCACGGGCCTGAGCCGCCCCTTCCCCCGCAGGAACACCGCCCCCAAAGGCGGGATGCGGACGGAAACGGAGCAGGGCTTTCCGTGGGAGGGAATCCACTCGGTGGGAACGGCCCCGTCGTTGCCCCAGCCGGAGCCGCCGTAGCACGCGCTGTCGGTGTTGAACACCTCTTCATAGCACGCCCTGGGGGCCACGCCGAAGCGGTAGTCCTCAAAGGCCACGGGGGAGAAGTTCACCGCCAGCACCAGCGCCTTTCCGGCCCGGTCCCGGCGCTCAAACACCAGAACGTTGTTGTGATTGTCGTCCGCCACCAGCCACTCGAAGCCGTCCCAGTCACAGTCGTCCTCCCACAAAGGCTTATTTTTGCGGTAAAAACGGTTGGCGTCCCGGAAAAATTGCAGCATCTGGCGGTTTTCCTCGTTTTCCAGCAGGTACCAGTCCACCTGGGAGTTGAAGTCCCACTCGTGCCATTGGCCCAGCTCCGTGCCCATGAAGGTCAGCTTCTTGCCGGGATGGCCCAGCATATAGGCGTAAAAACCCCGGACACCGGCCATCTGCTGCCAGTCGTCCCCCGGCATCTTGCCCCGCAGCGAGCCTTTCATATGTACCACTTCGTCGTGGGACACCGGCAGCACGAAGTTTTCCGAAAAGGCGTAGACCATGGAAAACGTCACGTCCCGGTGGTGGTGTTGGCGGAAGTAGGGATCCATCTTGAGATAATGGCTCAGGTCGTTGACCCAGCCCATGTTCCACTTCAGGTTGAAGCCCAGGCCGCCGTCGGAGGGCGGCTTTGTCACCATGGGCCAGGCGGTGGATTCCTCCGCCACCATCAGCGCCTGGGGGTTCACCTCAAAGGCAGTGCGGTTGAGCTGCCGCAAAAAGGAGATGGCCTCCAGATTTTCCTTGCCGCCGTCCCGGTTGGGCCGCCACTGGCCGTCGGGTCGGTCATAATCCAGATACAGCATGGATGCCACGGCGTCCACCCGCAGTCCGTCGATGTGGTATTCCTTGAGCCAGAAGGCCGCGGAGGACAGGAGAAAGCTCCGCACCTCCGGCTTTCCGAAGTCGAAGATCCGGGTGCCCCACCCGGCATGCTCCCATTTCAGGGGGTCGCTGTACTCGTAAAGGCAGGTGCCGTCAAATTCCAGCAGACCGTGGGCATCCTTGCAGAAGTGAGCGGGCACCCAGTCCAAAATCACGGCGATGCCGGCGCGGTGCATCTTGTCCACAAAATACTGAAAGTCCTCCGGCGTACCGTAGCGGGAGGTGGGGGCGAAGTAGCCGGTGCACTGATAGCCCCAGGAATCGTCCAGCGGGTGCTCCGTCACGGGGAGCAGCTCGATGCAGTCGCAGCCCAGCTCCTTCACATAGGCGGACAGCTCGTCGGCCAGATCCCGGTAGCCGATGAAATCGCCGTTCTCCCGCCGCTTCCAGGAGCCGAGGTGTACCTCGTACATATTCAGGGGGCCGGACACCAGGGGGTTTTCCCGGCATTTCTTCTGCCAGTTCTGATCCTGCCAGACGTAGCCGCCCAGCTCATAAAACTTCCCCGCCGTCTCCGGCCGTGTCTGGCAGTGAAGGGCGTAAGGGTCGGTCTTGTAGTGCCGCCGTCCGTCCGCCCCGGTGACGATGTACTTATAGGCGTCGTAAACCTTGACGCCGGAGACGGCGGCTTCCCATGTTCCGTCCGTCAGGCGGCGCATGGGCTCGGCCGTTTCCGACCAGCCGTTCCAGTCTCCCGCCACCGCCACTTCCCGGGCGTTGGGTGCCCAGACACGGAAGGTCACATTCTCCCCCGTCCGATGCGCTCCGAAATATGAATAAGACTCGTGCCAGCTTCCCTCATGGAACCCACGCTCCATTGCTTCCCGGTTCTCCATGGGCAGGTACCTCTCTTCTGAGGGGCGCTTTGCCGCGGCGAAACGCCCCTGTTAAATAATGTACAATTTTACTGCATTTTCATCCACCCGTCAAGAAAGACAGCGCCTATTTCCCCGCTAAGGTTTGGACGTTTTGGAGCGAAAAAGGGCGAAATCAGACTTTTTTGCAATTTTCTCTTTTGTATCACCGGTTTTTGTGGTATACTTCTTTTGGAAAGTGAAACATTCTTCCCGTCCGCCGTCCTTGTCACAGGTAGGCAGGAAGTTTTTTTTCCGCTTTTTTACCTCATTAACATTAAGAAAAGAGACTGTATGAAATTTCAAGCGTTACAATTGATCGCGCCTCTGCTGCGCTCGGTGAACGAGTGCGGCTATGAGACGCCCTCCCCCATTCAGGAGCAGACCATTCCGCTGGTGCTGGCCGGAAACGACGTGCTGGGCTGCGCCCAGACCGGCACCGGCAAGACGGCTGCCTTCGCCCTGCCCATTTTGCAGCGGCTCTCCGGTGAAAAGCAGACCGGGCGCATCCGGGCGCTGATCCTCACTCCCACCCGCGAACTGGCCATCCAGATCTACGACAGCTTCTGCCAGTACGGAAAATATACCCCGCTTCGCACGGGCGTCATCTTCGGCGGCGTGAACCAGGCCTCCCAGGTGGAGATGCTCCGCGCCGGGGTGGACATTCTGGTGGCCACGCCGGGGCGGCTCAACGACCTCATCGGCCAGGGCTTCATCCGTCTGGACAGTCTTTCCGTCTTTGTGCTCGACGAGGCCGACCGGATGCTGGACATGGGCTTTATCCACGACGTCAAGCGTGTTTTGCAGCACCTGCCCACCCGGCGACAGACGCTGCTTTTCAGCGCCACCATGCCCGCCGAGATTGAGACGCTGGCCGACAGCATTCTCAAAGACCCCAAAACGGTGAAAGTGAACCCCGTCACCAGCACGGTGGACGCCATCGACCAGTGCCTGTATTTTGTGGACAAGGGCAACAAGAAAAATCTGCTGGCAAAGCTGCTGCAAGAAGAGGACGTGCGCAGCGCGCTGGTGTTCACCCGTACCAAGCACGGCGCGGACAAAGTGGTGAAAGAACTGGGCCACAGCGGCGTGGAGGCCATGGCCATCCACGGCAACAAGAGCCAGAACGCCCGTCAGCGGGCGCTGGAGGCCTTCAAATCCGGGGAAATCCGTGTGCTGGTGGCCACCGACATTGCCGCCCGCGGCATCGACATCTCGGAGCTGTCCCATGTGTTCAACTATGACCTGCCCAACGAGCCGGAGACCTACATCCACCGCATCGGCCGCACGGGCCGGGCGGGCCGGGTGGGCGCGGCCATCAGCTTTTGCTGCATCGACGAGATGGACTGTCTCAAGGACATCCAGAAGCTCACCGGACTGAAGATCCCCGTGCGGGAGAGCCAGTGGCCCATGGTGGTCATGGAAAAATCGGAAAAAGCGCCCCAGCCGGGACGGGGTGGCTCCGCCGCCGCCCGTGTCTCCCGTCGGGGCGCCGTGAGAAGCGCACACAGTGAAACCGGAAGAAGCGCACACAGCGACCGCCGCCGGGAGCGCTCTGCTGATGGGCTCACCGCCGCCGGCAAGGCTACCGGTGGGCAAAGCGTTCTCCCCACCCAGAGCGGCGAGGGCACGGCGTCCCGCCGCCGCACCCACCGGGGCGGCAGACGCCATCACGGCGGCGCTGCGGGCGGGGAAAACTGATCCGCCGGGACACCGTGAAACGACCGGTCGAAGGTGACCCGCTGGGACACGACCGACCGGGAGAAAAGCAGTTGGATCAACCGACTCAATTAAACACCCCCACCAAATGACTCCACCAAATGACCCCACTAAACAAGGAGAAGGCCGAGGCTAAAAGCCCCGGCCTTCTCCTTATGTTGTGTGTAAAAAAAATTTTTTTTACCTTGCGGCGTTGGGGGGCGAACCGGTCAAAAAAGCGGGCTTGCCGCTTTTTTGACCCTCACTTCTCCCATACCACCCGGTAGTTCCGCTCCGGCAGGGACAGCTGACCGCCCTGCTGTTCCAGATATTCCATGATGAGTTCCCACATCTCGGTGTTGACTTCCTTCACCACCGGGCAGCTCTGATAATCCGGGTAGCCCCCCGCACCGCTGAACCGGTAGTTGTTCATGCACAGGGTAAAGGTGTCGTCATCGGCCACGGGGCGTCCCTCATGGCAAAGGGAGGTGATGCGCCGCCCCTCGGGGCGGGTGACGTCCACGGTGTAGGTGACGCCCGCGAAGTAGTCGTAGTTGTAGTGCTCCACCTTGGGCTTGAGAAAGCGGTCGGACACCGCCAGCGCCCCGGAGGCGTCCAGGGTGAAATACTCGGCGCTGCGCTCCATGGCCCGGCGCAAAACGGCGCCTGTCACCTCCAGCACCACCAGCGTGTTGGTGTAAGGGTAGGTGGTGAGCACGTCCCGCCGCCGCACGGTCTGGGGAAAGCCCGCGATCTCGTTGGCAAGGCTCACCGCCGAGAGCTGGGCACCGGAGTAGTGGAGCTGCACCCTGTTGAACAGCTCCGCGATCTCGCTGCCGCCCGCCGCCATGGCAAGGTGGGAGTCCGGCCGCAGCGGGTGATCCAGATGGCCCACCACCTGATCCATCCACTCCTGCGCGCCCCGCTCCACGGCGGAAAAGCGCTGTAAAAGCTGCCCGTCGCACGTTCCCCCCGCGGGGATGAGTTCATCCGTCACGGCGATCTTCCCCTCCGACGCCGAAAGGTGCAGGTGGTGAAATTCCCGGCCGTTGTCGGCGGGCTGCACCACATAGGTACCGAAGAGCCACTGGCCCGGCACGGTCATGTGCTGGTGGCCGGTGAGTAAAATGTCAAAATTCAATTCCTGGCAGATGCGGTAGGCGATGTTCTCCGTGCTGTGGGACAGCACCCGCCCTGTGGCCAGATCCCGCTCGAAGCCGCCGTGGTAGATGCACACGGTGACGTCCGCCCTGCCGTGCAGGTCTTCCAGCACCTGCCGCGCCGCGGCGAAAGGGTCGGTAATCTGATAGCCCGCCAGGTGCTCCGCCTTTTCCCAGATGTTCACATGGTCGGTGACGATGCCCACCAGACCCACCCGCAGGCCGTTTGCAAGGGTGCGGACGCAGTGGGGAAAGGGAACGGTGCCGTCCTGGGCGAGAAAGTTATCGCAGACGCACCGGCCCGTCAGCGCGTCCAGATACCGCAAGAGATAGCCGCTGCCAAAGTTGAAGTCGTGGTTCCCCAGCGTCACATAGTCATAACCGCACTCGTTCATGATCTGGGCGATGGAGGCGGCGGAGCCCAGGGATTCGTGGCAAAAGGCGGCAAAGGCAGAGCCTTGCAGCACGTCGCCGCCGTCGATGACAAGAGTATTGCCGTCTTTTTGGAAGCGGTTGGCACACTTGAAAAGGCCAATGTCCCGTTCCCCGGCGCCCCGGTAGTCCGTGGGGTACATATAGCCGTGGAGATCGGAGGTAAAATAGAGATCCACTTGTTTTTCCATGCGTCTTACCCCCGTGTCAGCTTGGTCCTGATCTTGGAGGAGATCCACTCGATGATCAACACAAGGATGATAAGCCCCACCAGAATGGCACCCACCTGATTCCAGCGATAGGAACTCATGGCGAAGATCAGCGGCGCGCCGATACCGCCGGCGCCCACCAGGCCCAGCACTGTGGCGTCACGCAGGTTCATGTCAAAGCGGTAGATCAGCGTGGACATGAAGTCCGGGACCAGCTGAGGCAAAATACCGTAGCGGATCTTTTGGAAGGTGGTGCAGCCCGCGGCGTCCAGAGATTCCAAAATGCGCTTGTCCAGCCCCTCGATGCACTCGATGAACATTTTGGACACCATGCCGATGGAGCACAAAGACATGGTGAGCAGACCCGCGAAGGGCCCGGGCCCGGTGACACGGATAAACATCAGACCGTAGATAAAGGCGGGCACCGTCCGGATGGCGGCAATGGCGAAGCGGCCGATGGCGGCCAGCCACTTGGGCACCAGATTGGTGGCCGAGAGGAAGGACAGCGGCACGGAGATGACGGCGCCCACGATGGTGCCGAGAAAGGCGATGCACAGCGTCTCCAGCAGCAGGTAGGGCACGCCGCCGGTGGTGAGATTGAACAGCAGCGCGGGGTCGGGATGCACGATGCCCGCAAGGATGTTGCCCGCCACGCCGGCGCCCCCGGCGTTGACGCCCTTGAGCACCACCGCCGTGTTGGACCAAGCCAGGATGCAGGCGATGACAAAGGCCACGGCCAGCTTCACCGGCCAGGAGCGGGGGGCCTCCTCATAGGCTTTTGCGATTTTTTGGTTCATGGAAGAGTCCCTCCTTTCAGGACAGGTGCTTGCGGATGGCGTGGCTGGTCCACTCCACCACCAGCACTGTCGCCAGCAGTACGATCAAGATCATGCCGACGCTGCTGTATTCGCGCCAGCCGATCTTTTCATTCATAATCAGGCCCAGACCGCCCGCGCCCACATAGCCAAGGATGGAGGCGTAACGCACGTTGCCCTCCAGACAAAAGAGGGACACGGAGATGTAGGTGGGTAGGATCTGAGGCAGCACCGTCGTCCAAAACGTGCGGATGCGGGTGGAGCCCATGGCTTCCATGGCCTCGAACGGCCCCATGTCCACGGTCTCGATGAGCTCAAAGAGCTGCTTTGCCACATACGCGAAGGTAAAGACGGCAATGGCCACGGTACCGGCCATGGTGCCAAGGCCGAAGATGTAGGTGGCGATGAGGGCGCACACCAGGGTAGGCAGCGTCCGCACGATGCTCAAAAACAGCCGCACGATGAACACCACCGCTTTGCTGTGCACCAGATTGCTGGCCGCCAGCGCCGCGAACGGCACCGCCAGCACCGCCCCCACAAAGGAGCCGAGGATGGACATTTTCAGCGTGTCCAGCAGAGGCTCCCAGATTTTGGGCAGGTAGTCCGTGGCTGGAGGGAACATACTCTCCAGCATATCGAAGAAATATTTGCTGCGCTTGACCAGCACGGCCATGTCAAAGCCGGTGACCTTCACCGAAATGACGCAGCAGATCACAAGGATCAGCAAAATCAGCGGCAGACGGGTGAACTTTTCTTCCACATACTTGCCGTTGGCCAGCTCATAGCGCCGAGGCTTAAAGATCCGGTCGTACAGCTTCATTTGGCCACCGCCTCCCGGGGCGCGGTTTCGGCGTAGATCTCATCGAGGATCTCCTTTGTCACCGCCTTGGAGGGACCGTCATAGACGATCTTGCCCGCGCGGATGCCGATGATGCGGTCGGCGTACTCCATGGCCAGCTCCACATGGTGGATGTTGAGCAGAATGGAGATGTTCATTTCCTTGTTGATGCGCACGAAGTCCTGCATCACCTGCTTGGCCGTCACGGGGTCGAGAGCCGCCACCGGCTCGTCGGCCAGAATGATCTCGGGGTTCTGGGCCAGCGTCCGGGCCAGGGCCACACGCTGCTGCTGACCGCCGGAGAGCTGGTCGGCACGGATATAGGCCTTGTCCAGAATGCCCACCTTGTCCAAAGACTCCAGGGCGATCATCTTGTCCTCCTTGCGGAAGGCGCCGAAAAAGACGCGCCAGAAGGACATATCCGGCACCCGGGCCGCCAGCACGTTGCGGATGACGGTGGTGCGGGAGACCAGATTGAAGGACTGGAACACCATGCCGATCTGACGGCGGAAGGCCCGCAGGGCCTTGCCCTTGAGCGAGCTGACGTTGACGTCGTTGACGGTGAGGGTGCCGCCGGTGATGTCGTGCATCCGGTTCACCGCGCGCAGAAGCGTTGACTTGCCGGCGCCGGAGCGGCCGATGATGGCCACGAACTCGCCGTCCGTGATGGTGAGGTTCACGTCGTCCAGACCGACGACGCCGTTGGGATATACCTTGGTCACATGGTCAAAAACAATCATAAAAGTTTCCTCGTTCCTGTGGAGATTTGGCGGAGTGTACCCCGAAAGACGGCAAAAAGAGGACGATACCGTTTCCCACGGCACTTTGTTTCCGCCGGACCCGGTATCGTCCTCTTTTTGGTGGTGTCTTACTTGGCGGCGTTGAGCTGCTGGATCAGCTTCTGAGCCGCTCTTTCGTTGTCGTAATCGGAGGAGGTCGCCTTCTGATAGCCGTTGTGGCTGTAAATCTTGATGACTTCCTTGCCGGCATCGGTGTTGCCGATGTTGATAAAGGCCTGCTGCAAAGCGTTGACCATGCCCTCATTCATGGTGGCGGAGGTCTTGCTCACGCAGATGGTGTCGTTGTAAATGGGGTCGGTGACACCGATGACGTTGGTCTCTTCCCAGATGGAAGCGGTGCGGCCGAACTCGCTGGTCCAGCGCTCGGCATAGTCGCGGCGCGCGTCGGCGTAGGTAAGCAGCACGTCCACCTGGCCGGAAGCCAGGCGTGCGAAGGCGCTGGCGTAGGAATCAGACTGCACGGCGCTGGAGAGATCGGTAATACCCTTGCTGTAATTCTTTTGCAGCCACAAGGCGGGATAGATATAGCCGGCGGGAGAAGAGGTGCCCATGATGCTCCAGTTGGCGCCGTTGAGGTCGTCCCAGGTCAGAGCCGTGCCGGCGTTGACCTTGGCGGCCAGCTCCTGGCCCTTGGCGGAGGGGCCGGCAATGAAGAGCGCGCGATAGGAAACGGCCTGCTTGTCGGAAGCCTCGGTGGCCTTGCCGTCGTTCCAGTCCTTGGCCTTGTTGGAATCCTTGCTCAGGCCGTTGCGGGTGGCGGTGAGGATCACGTCGCAGCCGTCGTCATAGAGAACGTATGTACCGCCGGGGATAAAGCCCACGTCAGCGGTGCCGGCGCTGAGAGCCTCGCCCACGGCCTCGTAGGTGGTACCCACGTTGATGTTGACGGTGCCGATGTCATAGCCCAGCTTCAGCATTTCATCTTTCACCATCTGCTTCAGGGGTTCGGTGGCGGTGACGATCTCAGCCGGTTCACGGGACGGGACGAAGTAAACGTTCAGCGCGTCCACTTTCTTGGTGCCGGAATCCGTGGTAGTGGTGCTTGCCTTGCTGCCGCAGCCCGCCAGAACGGACGCGCACATCATAAGAGCCAAGAGCAAAGAGATGCCTTTTTTCATGTCATTACCTCCCAGTTTTTCTTTTTCATCATACACACCCTCTCGCCTCTCCCCATCCCCGGTGGAACGGAAAAAGCAAAACGGTATGTTCTACTCTTGCAGTATAACATACCGTTTGAAGGAAAAAATTCCTGTTTTAGTGTAAATTTTTCTTCCTGCCCGGATATTCCCGTTTGGGAAGGCAGGCAAAGTACCGGGCCATCAGCTCCTCGAAGGCCAGAATGGAGCGGCCGAAGAAGGGATTGGGGATGGCGCTGACCAGCATTTGCTTGGTGCCGTCGATGATAAAGGTGATGTCGGAAAGCTGGGCCAGAGTGGATTCCTCCCGCTTGGTGAAGGATATGACCTTAAAGCCGTTTTGCCGGGCGTTTTTCACGTCGTTGATGACGGAATCGGACTCCCCCGCTCTGGGAGATGGCGATGATGGCGGAGGGGTCGATGTTGGTGTCCAGCTGCTCGCTTTGCTCGTGGAAGATCATGAAGTCGTAAAAGTGGACGCTGTTAAAGACCATGAAGCCGCACACCGCCAGACGCTGCACGATGTAGTTGGCCACCAGAGCGGAAAAGCCGTTGCCCACCACAAACATCTTCTGCTCCCGCATCTGCCAGAGGATGTTGCAAAATTCGTTGACCTGCTCGTCGGAATAGTTGTCCACCAGACCCCGCAGGGCATCGGCGGAGGCGCTCTCGGCCTCGGCCCCGGCCCGCTGGGTCAGGTAATAATACAGCTCGCTGTACCCGTCAAAGCCCAGACGCTTGCACATCTTCATGATGAACGTGGGCGAGACGAAGTTCTCCGCGGCGATCTGCTGGATGCCGCTGCGCTTTTCTCCCCGCTCGATGTGGTGGATGATGCTGGTGATAATCTTGGTCTCTTCCTCGGACAAAAGGTTGGTGAAAATGTAATAATGCTCCTTCATAAGATGCTCCTTTGCATCCGCGGGAGCAGCAAACCGCGCCAAAGCAGGCCGCGCGGTTCCTACCGTGCGCGGCCAACGGCGGGTGGCTAAACCCGTTTTCTTTATTTTACCTGTTTCTTCTCCATTTCTCAAGGGTTTTTCCTTTACATTTCGCCATATTTAAGTAAAAATAAGCAAAAAAAGCGTCCCCCGGCGGCGATACCGCGGGGGACACCAAAAGATTGGTAAAGAAAAGAGCTATTTTCTTTTTCGAAAGTCAGTTATCCCAGAAACAGCGCCACGGCCAAACCCAGCAGCGCCCCGAAGCATACCTGCAAGGGGGTGTGGCCCAGAAACTCCTGAAGCTTTTCCTCCGGGTCGAGGTTGCTGCCCAGCATTTCCATCAGCTCGTTGATGGCCTTGGCGTGCTTGCCCGCCTCCAGCCGGACGCCCATGGCGTCGTGCATCACCACCACCGCCATGATGGCAGACACCGCGAACACCGGAGAATCAAGGCCGCAGGTCAGAGCCGCCGTGGTGGCCAGCGCCGTCACCGTGGCCGAGTGGCCGCTGGGCATCCCGCCGTCACCGAAGAGCCGGTGGAAGTCCAGGGACTTGTTGACGATGGCGTAGATCACCGTCTTAATGATCTGCGCCGCCAGCCACGCCACCAGCGCGTTGATCAAAAGCGGATTGCTCAGCAGTTTACTTACTTCCATCGTCTCATCCTTCTCACCGCACCCGGGCGCTCTTTGCTTTTATTTTACCTGCGGGCGGGGCAAAAGTCAACGAGACGTGTCATTTTCCGTTATTTTCCGGCGGGGTGGGTTTTTGCGCTGACGGTGCTGTGTCCAGCCGGTGATGCACCGACTGGCGCAGGAGGCTGTACAGCACGGAACACACCGGCACGCTGATGAGCATACCCAAAAAGCCGAAGACGCTGCCGCCGATGGTCACCGCCGTCAGCACCCAGATGCCCGGCAGTCCCACGGATTTGCCCACCACTTTGGGGTAGATGAGATTGCCCTCCAACTGCTGGAGCACAATGATAAACCCCACGAACCAAACCGCCTTGACGGGCGTGTCCATCAAAATGAAGAACGCCCCCAGGCCCGTGCCGATGAAGGAGCCGTACACCGGGATAAGCGCCGTGAAGCCGATGAGCACCGAGATCATGGGCGCGTAGGGCAGGCGCAGCACGGTCATGCCCAAAAAGCACAGACAGCCAATGATGACGGCCTCCGTCAGCTGGCCAGTGACAAACTTGGTGAAGGTAGAGTTCACCAGCTGGCAGATCTCCAAAAAGCGGTCCACCCGCCGCGCCGGCAGATACGCCCGAATGAGGCGCCGGCACTGCCCCGCCAGCTTTTCCTTCTGGGAGAGGACATAGATGGAAAAAATCAAGCCGAGTACGATGTTGAAGAGCACCTTGAAAATGGAGGTGGTGATGCCCACGGTGGTATTCAAAAAGGCGTTGCCCCGCTCGCTGAGCAGTTGCCCCAGCTTCTGTGCCAGGTCGCTGATGTTCATGTTCATGGCGGGCAGCGAGATGGAGTAGGACTCCAGCGTGGCCCGCAGGTTGTTCCACCACAGCTCCACCGTGGTCATATAGTCGGGAAACACGTTGGCAATGCGCCCCACGGTCTGCTCGATCTGCGGAATGAGCATAAACACCACGATAAAGACCACGCCCAGCATCACCAGAATGCTCAACAGCATACACACCGGACGTCTGAGCCCTGCGGGCCAGCGCCGGCGACTTTTTCCGCTGCCCTTGTCCCACAGCTTTTCCAGCGGGCGCATGAGCACGTTGATGACAAAGGCGAAGCACAGCCCCAGCAAAAACGGCGACAGCACCTCCACCAGAGCATTGAACGCCTCCGTCACGGTGTCAAAGTGGTTCAGCCCGAAATACAGCAGCAGCGTCACCGTCACGATGAGCAGAATTTTTTTGACAACATCCTTGTTCAGATTCAAAACAGGCACCTTTTCCTTTCCTGTATGGGTCTTTGCGAGGGTTTTCGTGTTTTTATCTTTATTGTATGGGACTTCCCCCTTTTCGTCAAGGGGAAAGGCGCTTCCTTTCCGTCAAAGAACCGCAAAGGGGCGCGGCGTCAGAAAACCGGCTTACCGCCTTTAGGCGTCTCTGCCCCGCTCCACCCGCTCCAGCGCCGCCAGCAGATGGGGCAGGTCTTCCTCTCTGGGAATCCGCAGCCGGACGTACCGCCGGGACAGCGTCTCGAACTCCGCCCCCGACACCGTGAGCACACCCTCGTCCAGCAGCAGGGCCTGCAAGTCTCCCTCGGTTTCCAGCGCCAGCGTGCAGATGGGCACCCGGCTGTCGGTTTCCAGCATGGTGAGCCGCCGGCCGATGACGCTTTTCACCGCCGCCTTGGCCCGCTGAAAATCCCCGGCGTGGGCGGTGGGGTGATCGCCCCGGCCCAGCGCCGCCGCGCACACCGCCCGCTCCAGATCGCTGAGGAGAAAGGGGTTGGTGGTGCGTGCCAAATACCCCGTCACCTCCCGGGGCGCCGCGATGTAGCCGCAGCGCAGGTTGGCAAGACCGAAGCCCTTGGAAAAGGTCTTTACCACCAGCAGATTGTCATATTTTCCCCACAGCGTCAGCGTCGATTCCTCCCGTGGGAGAAAATCGCCGAAGGCCTCGTCCACCAGCACATAGGCCCCCGCCTGCCGGGCTTTCGCCAGCAGGCGCTCCGTGTCGGAAAGGGAGAGCGTCTGCCCCGTGGGATTGTTGGGCCGGTCCAGATACACAAAGGCCGTCCCCTCCGTGACGGCGGGCAGCAGGTCGGACATCTCCGCCCGGCCTCCCTCCTCAAGCCGTATGGGCACGCCCCGGTAGGTCATGCCGAAGCGGCGCACGCTTTCCACCATGTCGGTGAAGGTGGGGACGAAGCCCGCCACCTCCCGGCGCACGCTCTGGCCGAACAGGCTGTTGAGGCAGTACAGGGCGCAGATGCTGCCGTTGGCCAGGGTCAGCTCATCCGGCCCGGGGCCGCCCAGTTCCCGCCAGTAGTCCCCCACGGCCTCGTTTAACGCCCGGGACTGGGGGTAATCCATAAGCCGCGCCGTGTCGAAGGCCGCCATGGCCGCCGCCGCTTCCGGCGGGAAGCCGTAGGGGTTCACCCCCAGGCTGGCGTCCAGCGTCCCCTCCGGCACCGCTGGCATATGGTCGGCGTAGCTTTTAGCGTTTGCCGTCAGCTGTGGTCTGAATGGAAAGTACATGAAGCTCCCTCCTTGTCAGCCGGCCCGCTGTTTCCCCCCGGCACCGCGGCCGGGACCGCGGCGTCCTTGCCGTTTCCGCCGTCTCCCGGGGCGTGGCGGGTCAAATGTCCACGCTCTTTTTTCTTACTGTAAGCTGAAAATACACCGATTGCAACTATTATTTGGTTTTGCACTCCATTTTTTGGTTCTTTTGTCCCCAAACAGCGTCCTTTCGCCAAAAAGGGCTGCCGCGGAAAAGACGCGGCAGCCCTGGGCTTGCAGGTATGTAAAAAAGGGGGCGGCAGATCACGGCTCCTCCGCCGTGGAAACGGCCCGCGCCGCTTCCACGGGGCGCTGCTTCTCCCACAGCCGGGGGCCCCAGGACAGCAGCGCCAGCATGGCGAACACCGCCGCAAAGCCCACTGTGTCCCACAGGGTAAAGGGCGTGCCCAGCACCAGCGCCGCCAGCAGCGCCGCCGTAACAGGCTCGGAAAAGCCGTAGAGGATGGCCTTGCCGGGGCCGATAAGCTTGACACCGGTCATAAAGCTGACGAAGGCTGCCACGTTGCCCACCAGAACCACAAAGGCGATGCCCACACAGCCCATGGCGTTTGGCACATAGCCATAACGCCAGGGACGGAAGATGAGGGAAAACACCAGTCCGCCCATCAAAAAGGCCCAGCTTTGCAGCACCGGCACTGGGAACTGCCTCAGCAGGCGCTTGGGCTGCACATTGTAGACGGTGACGCACACCGCGCTGAGGCAGCCCGTCAAAAGCGCCGCGGGGGACACGGCGAACTGATGGAGCCGCCCGTGGGTGGTGAGAAGGAACACCCCCGCCAGGGCCAGCAGAATGCTCACCGCCTCAAAGGGCTTTGGCCCCCGCCGGGCGGCGACGCAGGACACCCCCAGAATCATCACAGGCGAGAGATCCTGCAAGATGGTGGCCGCTCCCGCCGTGGAGAGCTGAATGGTGAGGAAGTACAAAAACTGGCAGCCGCTGACTCCCAGCAAGCCATAGACCACCAGATCCAAGGCGTCGCGGGGGGTGCGCCAGGGGGCGAACACCTCTTTGCGCCAGCGCAGCAGGCAGTAGACAAACAGCACCAGACCCGCAAGGCCCAGACGGATGGGTACCAGCCACCGGCTGTCCATCCCCTGCCGGGTGAAAAGGTATTGCCCCATGGTGCCGGAAAGGCCCCAGCACATCCCGCCTAAAAGGGTCAGCAGCGCGCCTTTGACTTGCTTGCTCATGATCTCTTTCTCCTTTGTTCCACAAAACTGTCGGCCCGTGGCCGACAATGTGGCATTGTAACACAACCCGCCCTTTTCTTCAACCCACGCCCCGGAGCGTTGGGAAAAAGGTCCTTTTTTTGAATTTTTCAAAATCGCCCATACAACAGGGCATAACCGAGTCCGTCAGCCTCACGTTTTTCATCACCGCCGCGGTGATCACCGCCGCCTACCGCCAGTTGGAGGTACGGCCGCCGGGCGCATAACGCATGGGCGGCGGGGGCATACTTTTTTCAAACGCCGGCGTTTTTGCCGGAAAGAAAGAGGGAGTTTGTTTGTCCGCCTGTCTTTGCCGAAAAGGCCCGGCGCTGCTGTTGAGCCTTGCCGTGCTGGCGCTGACGCTGTGCAGCTGCGGCGGTGATGCGGCCGTGTCCGCCCCCGCCGATGTCCCCGCCTCCGCCGCCAACTGGGGGCTTTCCTTCCCCACCGAGGGACAACCTCCCGTGGGAAACGCCAGCGCGGCGGATCTTTCCCAGTACAACGCCTATTATGTGGGGGATACCACGAAAAAAGTCATTTATCTCACCTTCGACTGCGGCTATGAAAACGGCAACACGGCCCAGATTCTGGACACGCTGCAAAAACACAACGCCCACGCCGCCTTTTTTGTGGTAGGCCACATGATCGAGTCCGCCCCCGACCTTGTGGAGCGCATGGCGGACGAGGGCCACATTGTGGGCAACCACACCTTCCACCACCCGGATATGTCCGCCATCTCCGACGAAGCCGCTTTCCGGGCGGAGCTGGATTCTCTGGCGGCGCTGTACCAGAAGACCACGGGGCAGGAACTGTCCCACTACTACCGCCCGCCCCGGGGCGTTTACAGCGTGGAAAATCTCAAGCAGGCCAGCGCCATGGGCTACAAGACGATTTTCTGGAGCCTTGCCTATGTGGACTGGTACGTGGACGCTCAGCCCACGCCGGAGGCGGCTTTTTCCAAGCTGCTGCCCCGCATCCACAACGGCGCCGTGGTGCTGCTGCACCAGACCTCCAGCACAAACGCCGCCATTTTGGATGAGCTTTTGACCAAGTGGGAATCCATGGGCTACACCTTCGGCACGCTGGATGAACTCACCGCCCCGGCGGACGCCGCCGGGTAACGAAAAGCGGCGCAAGGGCGCGCCAGCACAGTCTATCGCCCGTGAAACGCAAAAGCACCCGCCTGCCTTACGGCAGGCGGGTGCTTTTGCGTCAGCAAATAAATGGCAAAGTCACGTATGAAGCCGCGTCTTTTATCAGCAAATCGAAGGTTATTTTTTATGCGGCATCCGATAAATCGAAAAATGGCAATTTAATGATAAACATTAGGCGTAATCTATCGTTTGCCTATTTTCTTATTTAGAAACGATTCATATTGATCAGCTTCATCATTTAAAGCAAATATAAATGTTTCAACGAAATCAATGTCAATATTCTGTATTCCTTCATATAAATATCTACATTTAGTGAAAGTTAGTCTGCATCTATCCAAAGCTTTCTCAAAATCAGCAAGGCCAAATATAGGCTCCTTGTTTAACGTAGCGGACAGACAATTCTCAAGGCGAACAGTAGTAATAGCGTATTTATCCTGTGCTATTGTTGGCAACGCATAAAAAAGTTTCTTCAAATCATGTCCACCCATTGCTATTCCCACCTTACTCAAATGGCTCTTTAGCGCAACCTCACAGGAAAATGCTGTCATAGTAATAGCAGGAAAAATGTATATAGAAAAACTGTCATAGTAATAGTTGGTAACTTCTTAATTCCTTTCCATGAGGCATTTATATGCGAGAAAATATGCGATTGATGTTCCTTCAATTAAGTTGTTTATCTTCTGCATATGATACTCTCCCCCTGTCTGTGTAGCCTATATTTAATTTTTGAGTGTTGCTATACAGCGAACTGTTAATTTTCAGTTTATCATTTTCCCTCTTGAAACCGGATATATCACCAAAGCGTGAGACGCAGATGCAGGACACTGTCCGGCATGAATGGCTGCCGTTTCTGCTCTATGGCCGCCCACTCTTACGGCCGTTCGTTCTTATCGCCATCCGTGAAGCCTCGCCGTGTCTTTCTTTTACAGGTGCTTTTTTTATCGCCGCTTTTCGCTTCCCTTATCCGCCGATCTGGTTCATCTGCCGGCCCGACTCGGACAGCTCCTCGCTGGAGAGGGCCCCGTGCTGTCGGGGCTTGTGGTTCACGGCCTGTCGGATGGCCTGCTCCAGCGCCTCCCCGTGGAACCCCTTGAGAGGGATCTCCTCCGACGAGTGCAGGCACGGCTTGAGACAGCCGTCCGCCGTCAGACGCAGCCGGTTGCAGCCGGCGCAGAACTGGTGGCTCAGCGGGGAGATCAGCCCCACCCGGCCCTGGCCGTCGGGAAAGCGGTAAAGCTGCGCCACCGTATCGGCTCGGTCCGACACCAGCTCCGGCACCTTTTCCAGCACCGCCGAGCAGGGCAGATAGGCTTCCTTGCCAAAGCCGGAGCCGGGCAGCATGGGCATCAGCTCGATGAACCGCACCTCCACCGGATGATTCCGGGCCAAGCCCGCCAGCTCCGGGATCTCGTCGTCGTTGAAGCCGCCGATGAGCACCACGTTGAGCTTCAGCGGCGTCAGGCCCCAGGCGATGGCGGCGTGGATCCCCCGCCACACATCCCGGACGCTGCCAAGGCGCGTCACCCGGGCAAACTTGTCCGCGTCCAGAGTGTCAAGGCTCACGTTCACACGCTGCAGCCCCGCCTCCTTGAGTTCCTTGGCCATGGGGGCCAGGAGGGAGCCGTTGGTGGTCATGGTGATCTCCTCGATGCCGGAGGTGGCGCTGATCTCCCGCACAAGAGAGGGCAGACCCCGCCGCACCAGCGGTTCCCCGCCGGTGAGCCGGATCTTGCGGATGCCAAGGCCCGCCGCCGCGCGTACTACCTCCGCCACCTCCTCCAGCGACAGTATCTCGCCGTGGGTGCGCTTGGGCACGCCCTCCGGCGGCATACAATAAAGACAGCGGTAGTTGCAGCGGTCCGTCACCGAGATCCGCAGGTAGTCCACTTCCCGCCCGAATGAATCGATCATAGTTCCTCCCCCCTGCTTTGCGCCGGACACCTCTTCCGGCGTGCGGCAGTCGTGCGTTGTTTATGTTTTTGCGTTGTTTGTGTTTTATTATAGCATAGCAGATTCGCCGCAAAAGGCCAGTGGCCCATCTGCCACGTCGGTCATTTTTTTCGCGCTTGAACGCCAAAACGTCAGAGTCCTCCCACAGCGGAAGGACTCCGGCGTTTTCATATCGGACGATGGGGTCACAGCAGGACAAAATACGCCAGCACCACAGCGCCCAGCGCGATCCTGTACCAGCCGAACACCGAGAAGTCGTGGCGCTTGATATAATTCATCAGAAACCGCACCACCACCAGCGACACGGCAAAAGCCACGGCCATGCCCACCAGGAGCAGCACCAGCTCCGCGCCGGTGAAGGCAAAGCCGAACTTGATAAGCTTCACCACGCTCAGCCCAATCATCACCGGCACCGCCAGAAAGAAGGTGAACTCCGCCGCCGCCACCCGGGACACACCGATGAGTAGCGCCCCCACGATGGTGGCGCCGGAACGGGAGGTGCCGGGAATGATGGAGAGCACCTGGAAAAGGCCGATGAACAGCGCCGTGTCATAGCCGATCTGGGACAGACGCCCGATGCGGGGCCGGCGGGCCTTATTCCACCGCTCCACCAGAATAAACGCCACGCCGTAAAAGATCAGCATGGCCGCGATGATGACCGGGGTATGCAGGTGGGCTTCGATATAGTCGTCGAACAGCAGCGTTACCACCGCGCCCGGAATGCACGCCACCACCACCTTGTACCAGGTGGACATCACGTCATGCCGCAGGGGGGAGCGGTTTTTATTGCGGAACTGGAAGGGCCACATTTTGTCCCAGAACAGCACCACCACCGCCAGAATGGCTCCCAGCTGGATGACCACAAAAAACATTTCCTTGAAGGCATCGCTCATGTTCAGGCGCAAAAACTGATCCACCAGAAGCATATGTCCGGTGCTGCTGATGGGCAGCCACTCGGTAATGCCTTCCACGATGCCAAGAAAGATCACCTTCAAAATTTCCATCACACTCATGTCTTTTCCTCTCCTTGCCAAAAAACAACCCGGGCGATGCCGCTTTTCCACGGGCATCGCTTAGTTCTTGTTTATCCTACCACAAATCGGGCCGTGAAAAAAGGTCTCTTTTGCCCATGGGAGAAAATCCAAAAATAATTGGCAGAAATGACAAATTTTTCCCGGTTCAATTCGATATTTTTTTCGCCGTTTTTCGTTTATTTTGGCAGCATCCGCCCCCAGGCGGCAGGAGAGCAAAATCGGTGTGCCGGGTCTTCCCCTCAGAACGTGAAATGGTCGGGGTGGGCGCCGATGCGGCCGTTCCGGTCCAGCTGCCCGATGGCCGCCATATCCTCATCGGAGAGGACGAAGTCAAAGACGTCGATGTTGGCGGCGATGCGGTCTTTGTGGGCCGATTTGGGAATGACGATGACGCCCCGCTGGATATCCCAGCGCAGAACGATCTGCGCCGCCGTGCGGCCGTACTTTTCGGCAAGGCGCGTCAGCGTCCCGTCCTCCAGAACGCTGCCGCCGGCGCCGCCCAGGGGCCGCCACACCTCCGGCGCGATGCCCCGGGCCTGGCAGTAGTCGATGACGGCCTGGTTGTTAAAGTAGGGGTGGGACTCAATCTGGTTCACCAGGGGCACCGTGTCACTGTCCTCAAGCAGACGCTCCAGGTGGTGCGGCTCAAAGTTGCTCACGCCCAGCGCCCGGATCTTTCCGGCGGCGTACGCCTTTTGCAGATCCTTCCACGCCTGTTCATAGCCCTCCGCCGGCCAGTGGAGCAGATACAGGTCCACATAGTCCGTTTGCAGCTGCCGCAGGCTCTCTTCCAAGGCCTCCACGGCCCGGTGAGCTCGGATGTCGTCGTTCCACAGCTTGGTGGTGACAAAGACCTCCTCCCGGGGCACGCCGCTGCGGCGGATGCCCTCGCCCACGCCGGCCTCGTTCTGGTAGTATCGGGCGGTATCGATGTGGCGGTAGCCCGCCTCCAATGCCCACTGTACGGCGTTGGCCGTGTCCTCCCCCACCGGGGTCTTGTAAACGCCCAGGCCCAGCTGGGGAATCTTTACACCGTTCATCAGCCTGATATACGTCATGGGAATACCTCCTTTTTCCTCCGCTCCGTCGGGAGCCGTCATTTTCTTCGAAAAGGGCGCCGGGCGGAAATCCACCGGTCTTCCCTCCGTGAAGTCGATCTGCCAGCCCTCTCCCGGCTGGGGGGTCAGGGTAAAGCGGCTGCCCCGGCCGGGGAACCAGGACACCATCAAGCTGGCGATGACGCCGCCGTGGATGAGGCACACCGCGTCCTCCCCCGCCGCGAGCACCGGCGCGATGGCCGAAAGCGCCCGCCGTGTCAGAGCCACGGCGCTCTCCCCGCCGGGGCAGACGTTGGCCTCCACATCCCCGGTGATCCAGGTCTGGTAGCGGGAGTCGCTTTTCAGCTCTTCATAAGAGCGCATTTCAAAAACGCCAAAGTCCATCTCCCGCAGGCCCGGCAGCTTTTTGTGGGGCACGTCGCCATAAAGCAGGCGCAGCGTCTCCTCCGTGCGGCCCAGCCCGCTGGTATAGTAGTGCCCCGCCGTGGGATAGACGCTCGTTTCCCGTGCTTTTCGCAGCGCCTCCCGACCCTGGGGCAGCAGGGGGATATCCGTGGCGCCGTAGTACAGCCGCCGCAGGTTCCCCTCGGTGACGCCGTGGCGCAGCAGTGTCAGTTTCATTTCCATTCCTCCGTCAATCCGCAAAAAACGCGGTATACCTTTTCCGACCTCTGGGCCAGGCACCGCAAGAGCGTCCCGTGGCGCTCCCGCCAGGCCCGCTCCTCCAGATTCATGGGCACGATGCCGCAGCCGATCTCACGGGATATGACCACCGCGTCCTGCCACAGGGGCAGATACCGCTCCGGGTGCTCTTCCCGGCGGGTCAGTTCTTCCAGATGATAATAGCAGCGCCTGCCCGGCGTGGGAGCGCCGGAGGCGAGGTCGCACAGTTCCTCCGGCGTGAAGCCGAATTCCTTCACGGCCCATGTGAGCTTCCCCTGCCACGCGCCGCCGACAATGAGTATCATACCGCTCCTCCTTTTATCCCGCCAGCGCCAGCACCGCGACGCCCGCCAGTTCCCCCAGCGTCAGGGCAAAGCCGGAGATGTCCCCGGACATGCCGCCCAGCTGACGTGTGCCGTACCAGATGCCGCCGATGCACACCGCCGCCGCCGCCAGGGGCGCGAAGGAGCCGCACAAAGCAAGAGGCACCGCCGCCGCTGTCAGGCCCGCCAGCACCGGAAGCAGCAAATAACCGTTCTTTCTTTTCTCCATGGCCGCGTACTGACTGGTGGACATGGCGGGCAGGCACAGCACCGCCGTGGCCGTGCAGGCCCGTGTGGCCACAGGGATCAGCAGCAGGGGCAAAAAGCGGACAGGCCCCGCCGAGAGAAAAAAGCTCCACTGTCCCAGCGCCAGAAGCGTCATGGCGATCACCGCGAAGGCGCCGCAGTGGGAATCCTTGAGTATGTTCTGCCGGGTGGCCAGATCCCGGCAGGAGAGCACCGCGTCGCACACGTCCATGTAGCCGTCGAGGTGCATGAAGCCGGTGCAAAGCCAGGGCGCCGCCGCCAGCAGCAGCGCCCGCACAGGCGCCGGGGCGTGGCCGAGAAGCAGGGCAAGGCCGCCCCACACCGCCCCCACGATGACGCCCACCAGCGGCAGACACACCAGCATTTTGCCCCGGGCGCTCTCCCGCCACCGGCGAAAAGGGCAGGGAATGGTCAAAAACATCCCCCAGGCCATAAAAAAGCCGTAGATCCAATCCTTCACAGACGCCCGTCTCCTTTCCAAACATGGTGGATCCCCACAGATACCTCCGCCACCGTGTCAAAGCTCTCCGCAAGGCCTCGGCAGACGCGGGCAAGGCCCGCCCGGTATGCCTCGGTCACGGGGTCATAAGGGCCGTCAAAGCGGAACACGTCGTCGCAGACGCACACCAAATGGCGCATATGCCCGCTCAGCGTTAAAAGATCCGAAAGCGCCCGCTCCGGGGCACCCTCGTCCACGCCCAGGGGGCTGAACATCTCGTTGGCAAGCAGGGCCGTGACGCTGTCCAGCAGCACCGCCCCCCGTGGGTCGATCTCCGACAGGACGCCGGGAAGATCCCGCCCCCGCTCCACCGTGGCAAAGCCCCAGCCGTCCCGCTCCTCCAGATGGCGGCGGATGCGGGCCCGGTCCTCGCCGTCGACGGGCTTCATGGTGGCCCAGTAGTAAAGCGGGCCGCCCGCCGCCAGACGGCGTGTCACCTCCTGGGCCAGAAAGCTTTTGCCGCTTTTGCTGCCGCCTAAAAGCAGGACGTTCATGGCGTTTCCACCGTGAAGGAGTCCCCGGCCCGAATTTCGTCGAGATAGTCGTCCTGAATGGAGGCTTCCTGGAAGGTGGCCATATCGCTCATCACGGCGCAGGCCGCCTTGAACACCTGGAACATCAGCGGGCAGCCGCTGCCCTCCCCCAGACGCATATCCAGCAGCAGGCAGGGGACAAGGCCCAGCTCCTCCGCCGCCAGACGGTAGCCGATCTCATAAGAGGCGTGGGACAAAAACAGCACGTCGGCTGCGGCGGGGCACAGCCGCACCGCAGCCAGCGCCGCCACCACGGAGATGTAGCCGTCCACCACGGCGGGGATGCGCTGCACCGCGCAGCCCAGAAAGGCGCCCGTCATGGCCGCCAGATCCAGTCCGCCCACGGCGGCAAGCACCGCCACCGGGTCTTGGGGGTCGGGACGGTGCAGCGTGAGCGCCCGGCCGATGACCTCTTTTTTCTTCTCAAAGGCCGCGTCGGTCAGCCCGCCGCCCCGGCCTGTCACCTCCTGGGGGGTCTTCCCCGTGAGAGCCGCCAGCACGGCGGCGGAGGTGGTTGTGTTGCCGATGCCCATTTCCCCCACGCCGATGGCCTCCACGCCCTCGGCCTTGGCTCGGGCCGCGGCCTCCATGCCGGCCTCTATGGCCCGCAGAGTCTCTTCTTGCGTCATGGCAGGTTCCACGGCGATGTTGCCGGTGGCGCGGCGGATCTTGCGGTCCACCACGGCAGGGCAGCGCACGTCGGAGCGGATGCCCACGTCCGTCACCACCAGCTCGTCGCCAAAATATTTGGCCATGCAGGACATACCGGTGATGTGCCGGGTCATGTTGATGGTCTGGGCCAGCGTTACCGATTCCGGAGCGGAGGAAACGCCCTCAGCCAAAACGCCGTTGTCGGCGGCGAACACCAGCACGCGGCATTTCTCCGTCCGGGAGCAGACCTGGCCGGTGATGCCCGCCAGACGGATGGAGATATCCTCCAGCCTGCCCAGGCTTCCCGGCGGCTTGGCCAGCTCTGCCTGGCGGCGCCGCGCACCCTCCATGGCCGCCCGGTCGGCCTCCGGCACGGCGGCGATGATGGTTTTCAATTTCTCTTTTGTCATGTGTCTGTTCCCCCAAATCCTTTATCCCGCAGCCACACCAGAGACGCGGCGCAGTTCTGGTTTTCAATGGTGTATGTGGCGTCCGGGCAAAGCGTCAGGAGCTTGTCCAGCACCGGCTCCATGGGAACGCTGCCCTCCCCCAGCGGCGCGTGGAGATCCCAGGTACCTTCGTTGTTGTGCAGATGCACATGGCACAGCCAGGGCGCCATCGGCTCGATCCACTCCAGCGGCGGCACCTTGCCCACACAGCTGTTGGCATGGCCCACGTCCAGGCACAGCCGCAGCCGGGAGTCGTCCACTCCGGCGGCGATGGCGGCAAGAAGCGTGGGATCCGGTTCCATCACGTTTTCAAGGGCAAGGGTCATCTCCGGCGGCACCAGCGGCAAAAAAGATCGCCAGAAGAGCACCGACTGCTCCACATACCACTCCGGAAAGTAAACCAGCGGCACGAAGCCGCCGTGGATGACCACGCGCCGGATGCCAAGGACTTCGGCCGTCTCCACCGTCTGGGCGTAGCGCCGGCGGGCCATCTCCCGCGCCAGCGGGTCGATGGCACAGGGAAAAAGCTCGGCAAAGGGGGCGTGGAGCCAGAAGCGCCCGATCCCCTCCTGCCGCCCGACCGCCGCGCGCCGGCGGTCAGGGTCTTCCAGATTGGCCGCCACGCAAAAGTCCGTCAGCTCAAGACCCAGTCCGTGCTGCCGGGCAAGGGCGGGGCCGCTTTCGTCCATGCCGGACAGATACAGCTTTTGCCACAGTTCGCTCCGTTCCATGCCATCGCTCCTTTTGCTTCTTATCATACCATAAATTCCGCGGCGGAAACAGGCTTTTTTCCCTCTTTTTTGCGCTCGCATAACCGCCCGGAACGGTGCATAGGTTATACCAAAAAAGGAAAGGACGTACCTGCCCATGCTGTTTCCCAAATCAGCGCCGTGCCTGCCGGGGCGCAAAGCCCGCGCGCCGCACCTTCTGGTGCTGCGGCGGCGTTATATCACACTTTTGGCCGCGGCGGTCATTGCCGCCGGTATTTTTTATGCCGTCAGCTATCCCTCCTCCGTCAGCGCCGCGGCCACCCAGCGCCAGCTGCCCGTCTACTCCGTGCAGCGGGATCAAAAGATGTGCGCCATCTCCTTCGACGCGGCGTGGGGTGACGGAAGATTGCGGCGAAGCTGTCCCGGCCTTTTTTTGAGACATTCGTGCGGCGCCGGGGAGTAAAAGGCCGGGCGCATCCGGAAGTATCGTCCATTAAAAATAAGTACAGGAGGGGGTGATGCCCCTCCTGTACTTATTTTGATTTATCTTCATTCGCAGCGCGGAACAATCCCTCTGCCATCCGCGCCCTTGTCTGGCGATAAATCACACTCAGATTGGCGCTGCCGGTTTTATTCTTTTTCCTCACGCGGTCAGTCCCGTTCATTGATACATGTCTGTCGCTAAAATCGATTTGCGGCGAAAACTGCATGTAATCTGCGTTTACCTCCCCTCTAAGTTCCAGATTTTCCCGTTCGTCGGCAGCCATGCAAAATGCAAAGTCTCCCGCAGAATATAGCAGAATATAGCTGTATACCGCCATTGTGCTTAAAGTCCACCCTCATACCGTCCGGCCGGTTTTCACCTGTCCCCACAGGACGGCGTTCCATCTGCATGGTCATTTTGAAAAGTGCCTCATCGTTGTTCAAAACGGCATTCATGATTTCACACAGATGTTCTTTGACGGTATCGGTCCCCCTTTGCAAAGCAGCTCACCCAATCCGCGATCTCCTCCGCGCCGATGATTTCCAACCGCCATTCCAGTAGACAGCGGTCTGTCGGACGCGGTACTTCCTGCCATCTTTCCCTCCCATTTTGTTGTCCATCAATTTACGGATCTTCTCCCAACAGCGTCGCCAGTTCCCGGGAGAAGAGATAGGTGATCTCTATTTTTCCCTCTTCAAAGACGCGGATCTCTTTAACGGTCTCGGCCACGGTGGCACGGTCCAGTTCCGTCAGTCTCCCTTTATCCGTCAGCTGCCGCACCCAGGGCATGTCCCAAAGATTTCGGGCCTTTTCTCTGTCCAATCGCAATTGTTCCAGCTGTGCCGTCAGCTTCTCCTCCTGGGTGCCGTAGTCCTTTTTATATTGCAGAAAATCCGCCCGGCTCAGCAGCTTGTCCCGGTAATCTTCATACGCGCCTTTTTTCAGCCGCGTCACCCGTTCCAGCGCCGCCTTGAGCCTGTCCGTCTCTCCCTGAGTGCGGCCTTCCGGCCTTATCTGCTTCTCCCCTCTTTCCGCCAGTTCTTTCAGATCTCTGATGCTGGCGATAATGCGGTTGAGATCAGAGAGTACGATTTTTTCCACCGTTTCCATGGTAATATAGTGGCTCGTACAGGCGGTGGGGCCATAGCGCTTATAGCCGCCGCAGGTGTAAAACACACGGCGGCTCCATGTGGTCTTGGCCATGGAACGCCCGCAGTCCCCGCATTTGAGAAATCCCGCAAAGGGGCTGACGTTTTTTTCAAAGTCCGGTTCCCTTGCGCTGCGGGACAGAAGGATCTGTACCCGGTCCCACTGCTCCTTCGGGATGATGGGCTCATGCGTGCCCTCCACCACGATCCAATCCTCCGGCTCCCGCTCTTTGGCTTGTCCGTGCATGGTGGTTCGCTGGGTGCGTCCCTGAACCATATTGCCGGTATACATGGGATTTTGCAGCATTTTATGTACGGTGGAATAGGTCCAGTAGACCATGTTTTCTATCCGATTGGCATTGCGGTACCTCTCCCCCATCAGGCGCTTGTACTCGCTGGGGCATGGCACCTTTTCCCGATTGAGTTCTTTGGCGATCCGCACCTTTCCCTCGCCGCTGTCAAACAGGGAGAAGACCCGCTTCACCACCTGCGCCGCCACCGGGTCAATGATCAGATGGTTGTGATCCTCCGGGTCCTTCAGATACCCGTAACAAGCAAAGGCGCCGATGAATTTCCCGCTGCGCCGCTTTTGAGCAAAGGCGCTTTTCACTTTCAGCGAAATATCCTTGGCGTACTGGGCGTTGAAGAGGTTCTTCAGCGGCATCATCATGTCATAGGCGCCGCGTTCACTGTCGATGTGGTCGTTGACGGCGATAAAGCGGACACCGTGGGAGGGCAGCCAGCGCTCCAGATACCGCCCGGCGTCAATGTAGTCTCTTCCAAAACGGGAAAGATCCTTGACAATCACGCAGTTGACCTGTCCGGTTTCTATATCTGCCAGCATTCTCTCAAAGGCAGGACGGGCGAAATTGGTTCCCGTGAAGCCGTCATCTGTGTAAATGTCGAAAACTTCCGTTTCCGGCAGTGAAGCGGCATAGCTCTGCAAAAGGTCTCTCTGGTTGGCGATGCTGTCGCTTTCCGCCCTGTCGCCGTCCTCACGGGAAAGCCTTGCGTAAAGTGCAGCCCGCCAAAGTGCTCCGCTTTCCGTTGCTTTTTTCGTTCCGTCCACCCCCTTTCAGCCGTCTTTTTCATTATGCCGCGTGCATATGCGCCCGGATCAGGCGCAGCACCAGTTCCTCCGCCGCCATTTTACCCTCATACTTGCGGATCACCTGGTATGTTTTGTTTTTCTCACTCTCGGCGCGCGCCGGACACTGTTCCATAGATTGTCCCTCCTCCCCTTGGTTTACCGCCATTGTATGAAGCCCGCCGGCGTTTCATGCGTCCAGAATCCTCTTGCGTTTTTCCGCGGGAACATGTGAAATATCATTGTAAAGTCGTTTAATATAATTTTACGGTTTTATAATAGTATTATTAAGTGATACCGCCCAGCGTTTTAGGAGTCGTTTTCATGGCAATGACAGAAAAATCAAAATCCTGTTGGTCAAAAAAATATGAGCGCCGCGCAGCTTGCACAGTTGCTGCATACGACGCCCTCAAATCTTTATAACATATTTAAGCGTGATAACTTCTCTGGGAGGGAATTGCTGAAAATTGCGGAGGTACTGGGCTGCCGTTACGAAGGTTTCTTTTATTTGGACGGCAGCGATCAGGTCTAACTTGCCGCGTCTGAACGGGACGGGCGGGTGCGGGCCATGCCGCGCCGCTTCTTGGTTACAGGCGCTTTTTGCCGCTGTCGGTGGCTTGCTGTACCTTGGCGGCCAGCGCCGGGTAGTTCTGCATGGCCGCGGCCAGACTGTCGCTGAGCGTCTGCTTTGCCGTTTCATCCGTGACTATATCTGTGTTTTCTCTGGTGGCTGCTTGGGCGGCTTCCTCGGCTTTTTCAGCCTTCTTGGCGGCGTCCTCCTGCTGCTGCAGCAGCTTCACAGAAGCCTCTGCGGCGCAGACGGTACTGATGCAGTACAATGTCGGTAATTACCGACACTGTTATCCCACACCTTTATGGCTCGAGAAACCCGTCACCCTGTTTGGCGCTTACTGTTCAGTAGACATTATCTCATTTTGGCAAATGCTCTCAGGGTACAAATGAATTGAGTCGGCGGCCTTTGAAGGCTGCCGACTCAATTCATTTGTTAGCACGTCTATCCGAACACCGGGCGCTTTTAGATTATTCTTCTGCTGCCTTTTTTCTCTTTAACAGCACAGCACCCATTATTGAAAGTGTTGAACAGATGGATGCTATCACCCAGTCAAATCCCATGCTATCGCCTGTGTTGGGGCAGGCTTCAGGCGCAGGACTTATGCCATCGACTATGTTGGAGCCGGCTTTAGACTCAGGACTCGTGTTATCGACTATGTTGGAGCTGACTTCAGGCTCAAATCCCAGGATATAACCGGAAAATCCATTTGCCTCAAAACTCAAGTCATAAGTGTTTTCACCTGTTTTAACCACAGTAAATTTCGTTTCAATCAGTCTGCCATCCACCTTATGCCAGAGCTTATACACACAAGGATCACCCTTAATCGTGACACAATTAAGGGTAACAAGTGCTTTTCCGTCACTCAGACTATGAATCTCGGTGTTACCATTTGATACGATCTTTACATCCAAAATTGCTGCAATCTTTTTTCCGTCGGCCTGCGCTCGATCCTCCGCAGTAATTTCAGTATCGGTTCGCATCTCGGCTGCTATTGCGATTTCCTGATTATTTGCCGCTGTCGCAATGGCAGAGGCCGCACCTGCGTTAAGGAAAATTGTAATACCGCCAGGCATCGTCAATTCAACATCGCTGTCATTCTGGTTAACAGCAGAAACCAAATTGGCAGGCAGAACTATTCTTTTACCCTGTGCAGGCAAGGAGGAAAGATCCACTTTCAGAGGCACTGCTTTTTCTTTGGCTTCAGTAATGGCACTGCTCAGATCCGCAAATACGGAGGGTTGAATGGTAATATGATCACCTTCAGCTATAATATTTGCTGCGTCAATTATAATCTCAGGTTTGGGGGTAATCAGAACTGTGAGCGTAACCGTCTGGCTGGACAACGCAGTGCTCGCCGCTTTGACTCGCACCAGATAATGACCCGCTGCCAATCCGGTAACCGTTACACCGGTTACCGCCGTCCAGCTATTACTGCCGGACTTCTGATATTCCATACCGGAGCTGACTCCTGTAATCGTTCCATCCGCCGCAGTCTTGCTGCTGGTACGGGTTGTTCCCAGTCCGGTGGGCTTTGCCGCCTGAGTCACTTGGATTGTCTGTACACCAGAATCAAAGATTTCTTTGTTATCACCCGGCTGGTAGATCTCAATCGTGCAGGCTTTGGTTACAAGGCCGGAGAGATCTGCCGAACTTCCTGTAATTGTCGCCCAGGCGCCTCCGTCTATCCGATACATCTGGCCTGCGACGACATTCTTCAAAGATCCGGTGTCAGCTGAAAACTCAGCTGCAGGTGTGGTTGCTTTATCTGTTTGCGTGCTGAGAGTGGGTGTACCGCAGGTCGCTTTCTGGAATCCACTGCCCAGAGCAGCGGCAAAGTCTGCCGATTTCATCTCCTCCAGTGTCTTACTCGTCGCGAAAAAGCTGCCCCTGTCTGCACTGAATGTACCATTTGCCTGCAAAAAACTTCCTGTAAGGTAATACGTATTTGCCACCACTGTTCCGTCATACTGGGAGCCAATCACCGCGCCGGTAAAAGTGGTATTGCCGGAGCTAGAGGTCACTGCCCCGGTGGTATAGCTGTTGGTCAGGGTCACTTTATCTCCCCAGGTATCTCTTCCGTAGAGATATCCCACCAAACCGCCCACATATTGATCGCCCAGCACACTGCCGGTATTGTAGATGTTCTCTATCGAAGTCGCTTCAACCTGTCCATTGACATAACCCACAACGCCGCCCACATAGTTTTTGCCCGTTGAGGACACTGCGCCGGTGTTATAGCAGCTGCTAATGGTGGTGGTCTGATTGGCACCGTTTTTGGCATAGCCGATGACGCCGCCCACATTGGGCCCGGCGCCGGTAACAGCCGCCGTATTGCCGCAGCCGCTGGCAGTAACCGACCCACCTGTGGGGCCCTTGGCCTCCGTATAGGCGACGACGCCACCCACATAGCCGCTGGTGCTCGTACTTTTTACAGTTCCGTGGTTCAAGCAGTCTGTTATAGAGATAACGCCGGGCACATTGCCGCCCATAAAGCCGGCGGCATAGCCCACCACGCCGCCGGTGTACTGACCGGCGCCGGTGACAACCGCCTTATTGACACAGCTGCTGATGGTGCATTTACCATTGACATATCCCACGACTGCGCCCACATAGTTGGCCGTGCTGGTAACGGTTCCCGCAATGGTCAGATTGCGGATCACCGCACCGTCACCGGTATAGCCAATCAGGCCGCAGTAGTTTGATTTACTGTCTAGGCTCAAAGTGACGGTGTGATGGTTGCCGTTAAAGGTGCCTTTGTACTGCGTGGCAACGGCAATACCGCCGATTGACTTGAAATTCGTGCCGGTCAGATCGATATCCGCCGTTAGCTTGGCACTGTCGGTCTGATGGGACTCAGCGAAGCCGGTATTGACCCGATTGGCAAACCAGACCAAGTCATTTGCTGTATTCAGCAGATAGAAGCCGCTTTCATCCTGCGTGGGTGCCGGTGTGTTCAAAATCGTCAGATGCACAGGCGCAGTGACCGTCTGATTGCCATACGTATAAGAGACCGTCAGCACACCGCTCGCGGCATCTACCGACCAGGTATAGCCATCCGGTTTTTCCGCTGTCTTTTCCGTGAGGTTAATCGCTTTTTCCGGTGCGTTGGTATAGTAAGCCTTGACGGCCATTCCTGCAATTGAAACATCCTCGCCCTTGGCGTAAATTGTATTGGAGGGATCAGATGTGATGGAAATGGAGGAAATCTCATTGGCCGCCACACTGAAATAGTAGGTGCGGGAATAACTCTGGCCTCCATGGGTGCCGGACACCGTAATTTCTTTGTCCGACGTAGTCAGCGGCTGGGTGTTGCTGACGGTATAGTCAGTCAGGTACTCCGAAGTACCGTCTGACCAGGCGGCCTTGATTTTAAGCCCGGTGAAATCAAAGGTCTGACCCTCGATATAAGAGAAGCAGGTGGGATTGGATTCAAAGGCTACACTGGTACAGCTGCTCTTGTCGGTGTTGTCAAATACGCGGGGCACAGGGAATTCCGCTGCATTGACACCTGTGGCAGTCAGCTTGCAGTTGGTAAAGGATGCTGTCGACAAAAGACGATAAATCGGGGTGGCATTTGTCACAGTGACCCAGCCGCGTCCGCCGCCGTTCAGATTTTTCAGAAAGTCGGCGGAAGCCAGGGCACCAAAGCTGGTGACTTCCGTGACGGTACTGCCGGAAGTCGAGCCGTAGACTGCGGGAAATGCATAGCTGTCCACAGAATCCGCATAGCTGGAGCCCGTCAGCCAGTAGCAGTTGTTCCACACAGCGCCGCCGTTGTTGGTGCCCATCGCCTGCGCCTGATTAGACCGGCTGCCGTTCACATAGCCCACGTTATAACAATTGGTCACAGCGGCTTCACAGCTGCCAGAGATGCCGCCTGCGTTGCTGTAGGAGGTAAAAACAGTGCCGAAGTTGGCGCAGTTTTCGATCACTGCCTTGTTCCAGCCTGCGCCGGCTATGCCGCCGCAGCCCTTAGAATCGGTGTTTTTCACCGTGGCAAAGTTGACACAGCTGCGAATGGCGGGACCGGCAGAACCGTCGTACAGATCCACCGCCGCGCTGTGTCCGGTTTTGCCCACAATGCCGCCCACACTGCGGCGGGCATAGATATAGCCGGCCGCAGCCACGTTTTCCACCACGGGACTGTATGCTGTCACATGGTTGTTGTTGTAGTCGCTGTCATGGACACCCAGGCGCCCGATCAGTCCCACAGACTGGCTGTCGCCATAATTGACGGCGGAATAGCGGTCGCAGTAGATATTGTAGACAAGATGGCCGTTGCCGTTCAGCGTCCCGTCAAAAGACGACGACAGCTTGCTCAGGCCGTCGGATACACTGGTGCAGATATAGTGCATGGTGTACTGGCCTCCGATAGGCATATAGCGGGCGCCGGTCCAGTTGCCGTTCTGATCCTGATAACCGCCCATGTCTAAGTCCGCGGCGAGGTTGACCGTCTTTTTGTTGAAATCAGACTGATATTCGCCCTCCGTCATAGATCCGCCGTACCAGTAATCATTGGTAGTGGTGAGATTGTTGGAGCCAGTGGAGCCGGTGGAGGTCTTGGCCACAATCTTCCGGCTGGAAAGTTGGTCATACGCCGCAGGAGTATAGGTCTCGTTTTTGCCGTCGCCGTTGACGTCGTCGATGATGGTGGTAATCTCCGCGTTGTAAATGCCGTTGACAATGGCGGCCAGGCCCATCAATTGGGCAGGCGTGCTGATGGTAAAAGTGCTGTCGGTATGGTTATACCAACTGACATCAATGGTTACGCCGTCCCACGCGCCGGTATTGGCGGAGGCAGTAAAGGTTTCCAGCGGAACGGTAAAGGTGCCGTTGGAGAAGAAATTCGTCAGCTTGTATGTACTGAGGATACTGGCGCTCAGCGACGTGGACAGGGCCGCCGCACCGCCTGTTACCTTAAATCCGCAGGTAGAGGCATAATATCCGTCATGGGTGATGGTCCAGCTGTAGGTTCCGTCGGGCACATAAGCAACACCGTTTTCCACCGGGTAGACGATACCAGTGCTGCTCAGCACACGCACTGCCGCATCCGAGGGCGTCACAGCAAAAGTAACCGCCGCCAGCGCAGCGTCGCGGTTCAGTTCTTCCGTTACCGTCTGGCTCGCCCCATTCACGGTCACAGAACCGGTCTTTGTTGCATATCCGTAGGCGGAAATGCTGTAATCATACGTACCGTCCGGCAGGGAATAGGTGCCGTCGGAATTGGCCGCATAAACGGTGCCGTCTCTGCTGACCGCCACACTTGCCGAAGAGGGCGTCGCAGAAAAGATAACAGGATAGGAAGTCATCGTCTTTGAAGTGAAGGTCTGCATGTCGGCCGACCAAACCACCTGCTGATAGACTCCGTTCACACCAATAACATGGTCTTTGCCCGTCAGATAGAGGTACACATTGGTGTCGCTGCTGTCCGGCGCCCAGTTGCCGATGGTGCTCAGCGGCGTGGTGTTCCAGGTAACATTGCGATCCACCCCGTCATAGACAAAGGAATAGGCATGCCGCGCACCGGTATAGAAAGCTTTTCCATCCACATTGACGGTGTAGCTGCCGTTTGTATTGGCGTTCACTCCGGCCGTGTCAAGCTTACAAAGATAGACCGTGTCAGCGCCGGCATTCTGGCGCTTTGCCGTAATGATGGCGTCGTTGACGCCCTCGGTCAGGGTCTTGCCGTTCCAGCCGGTGTTTACATTGCTGGCTGCGTTTTTATCCACGTAAGGGCGCAGGGAACCGCCGTTGACTGTCAGGGTGCCGCCGGAGGAGTCGTTGCCCTGGGCATACCCGCCGCCGCCCACAGCCGCGCCGGAATAGTCGGTGTTGATGCTGATAGTACCGCCGTTGACCACGACGCTGGTGCCGATGGAACCGCCGGCGGAGCCGGCGCTGCCGCCGATGGCCGCGCCCCTGGAGTTGGTGATGATGTTATAGGTGCCAGAGTTAAAAGTGACGCTTCCTGGCACGTCGCTGCTGGAACTGGCGCGCGCGCCCGCGCCGATCACCGCACCCTGCCTAGTCCCCTTGATAAACAGGCATCCGGCTAGACTGAACACCAGCTCGCCGTTCATTTCGCCGGTGTTGCCGCCGATACCGGCGCCCTGGGTGCAGTTATACTGATATAGGGTGCCGCTGCCATCCATCGTCAGGCTGCTGCCCTTTGCCACATGGATCAGTGCGTCGTTGCTGCTGGTATAGCCCACGTCATAATCCAGCAGGCAGGTGCCGCTGATGGTCAGTCGGTTGCCTGTGCCCGAAAAATTGAGCACATTGGCCGTATTTGTCTTGACCGAATCATAGAAATTCTGAAGTGTCAGATGAATGCCCGCCGCCGCGGAGCAATCTACGGTTACCGCGTTGGGCGTGCTGGTAATATACCCATAACCCGTGGAGGAAGTGTCCGTCACGTTATTGTTATAGGCAATGCCATTTCCGATGATGGTCACATCGGTTACACCCGTTGCCACGGTAATGGCGCCGGCGGCATCCGCCGTCAGTTGATAGGTGCCGTTCTGGGTAATGACTTGTCCGCCTGCCAGTTGTATGGCTGATGCCGGCTCTGCGTTGGCTGTTACATACAGTCCCGTAAACAGTGACAGTGTCATCGCCAGCGCCAGAAAAACAGACAGAGTCTTTTTTGCAATGTTTTTCATGGTCTTTCTCCTTTTTTCAAATGTTTTCCGACAGCTTGAGGTTTCCCCTACGCGTTGTGTCGACTCGCATTTGCCGCAGTTCCCTGTCACCTCCCATTTTCAGTTTGTACTTCGCTTTTTACCACATACAAGTTGCCGCTGGCATCCCTGTAAAGCATACCGTACTCGGAAAGACCGTACTCATCCACCGGCACGTCCTTGTCGGATTCCACATCGGACACATCCAGACTGTTCACCGTGTCCTCCAGCGCCTGTGCGTCCGCCACATCTGAGGCCTGAGGCACCGTGTTGGCAATATCCACCTTCCACGCCACCACCAGCGCCATCATAATTCCCACAGCCAGCACCAGCATGGCGTCTGCCAGATTGGGAATGTAATCCATGGGATTCACGTCCTCTTCACTGCCGATGACCGGCCCGTTATGCGTAAATCGTCTTCTCACGGCTTCTTCTCCACTTCCAGCACACAGTCCATCAGTGCTTCCAGCATGGACATATAATTGCCGTACCAGGCCTTTCGGACGGTGGAAATAATCAGGCAGACCGCCGCGCTGATCAGCCCGGCAATGGTGGTGTCAAAAGCGGTCAGCAGAGAAGTGGACAGTGTATAGGTATCACCGCTGCCAAGGGCAATGATGCCCGGACCGAGCGGGATCAGCGTTCCCATCAGGCCAAACATGGGACCCAGCTTGCAAATCATGTCCGAGTATTTGATTAGCCGGTTGTAGCGGTTTTGCTCCTGATCCAGCATACGGGCCGCCAGAGCCTCCCGCATATTGTCTGTCAGCTCCGGATGGGCGGTCAACTCCGTCAGGGCAGCTTTCTGACGCTTCAAAAGGCCGCCGCCGGCGATGCATTCCGCCGTGGGGATCTCCTTTGCCCGCAGGCTGTCCACCAACTCCGGCATTTTCACCTTCAGATGACGGCGCTCTGTAAAGATCTCGGCGATCAGGCTGCCCAGCAAAACCAGCGCCGACGCCATCATCAGAATCAGCGCCGCAATCACCGGATACCGCAGGGCGCTGGCCGCTGCGCGCAAAATCTCGTTCAACGTTGCTCCAAGCATTTTCTTTCCCTCTCATATCTCACGTTTATATTTCCAGCACATGCCACCGGCACCCAGGAGAAAGAAGAGCAGGCAGAAAATACCTGTCTGCAGCATGGGCGAACGTATGGACAGCGTAGAGCCGCCCTCCTCGCCGCCGGCGGAGGCTCCTCCTGTGGCGCTGTCGCCGGCATCGCTACGGATGCCGGCGGTCTGTTGGCCGGAAAGTATTTTTTTTGCGATGACCGTTTTGCCTCCCTGGGTGTCCAGCGTCTGTTTGAGTAGTTCCTGCTCTGCGGCGGAAGCGTCTTTTTTCGCATAAAGCGTTTCGCTCTTCTGTTCCTGTTCTTCAAAAGCGGAGGCGGCGTTTTGGCTGGTCACGCTGCCCTCCGCCTGCGCACCGGAAGCAGTGCCGGCCGAAATATTTCCGCTCTGCGCGCCGGAACTGGTACCGCTGCTGTCATTTGTACCATGACCGATTCCAGAGCCTGAGCCGGTCCCTGAGCCGCTTGTGCCTGCACTGTCACCCGTTCCTGTGCCTGAACCGGATCCCGAACCTCCCTCGCCATTCTCTTGTATAGGACCCACATTGACGGTGATTTGATCAGAGATCGTCTTGTGCTGCACGGCGTTTCCCTCGGAATATGCATAGTCGTAGGACACCATAATTGTGGCGCTTCCTGTTCCGATCGCTGTCACATGACCATCGGCATCCACCGCGGCGACCGAAGTGTCGCTGGAGCTGTATTGAAGCCCGTTTCTGATCAGGTTGGTAATGACGCTGTCCGCCGTATTAACCGTCACCTGCAGGGTGTGATTATTTCCCATTCTCAGGTTTAGAGTGCTGCCATCTTCCGCGACGATCCGAGGGGCTCCTTCCAGCTGAACATCAATTTCATAAACCCACTTGGCAGAAGAAGACGCCATGATTTCCAGCGGCTGAGTCTGGCCGTACATCAGCCGCAGCCGTTTTCCCGAGGTTTGAATGTGCTGGGCAGAATCATAGCTGGTGCCCAGATCATAGCGCAGCCAGCTGTCCGTCAGCGCCAGCATGGGTTCCACCTCTGAGCAGCTGCCCCATAGACGCTCCTCGTCTGAAATCCTCAGCGTACCATAGTCATCCTCCAGACAGGCCGCCAGGTCCGGGTACGAATATCGAGTCTCCTGCAAAAAATCGCCGCTGAAAGATGTCCAGTAGCCGCCGTTGGCGTCCGCCGTGCTGAAGTGGTACCAAAGAACGGAATTGACGTCTATTCCGGCGCTGTCCAGCACATCAAAAAGCCGGACGCCGGAGATGCGGTCATACACCACCGACGGTTTTCTGTCCAGATAGGAGTAGACCTTTTCCTCCACTCCCAGCGCCTGCAGCTGGGAAATGGTACAGACCTTTTTTTCATAGTACGGCCCGCCGAAATAACCCACCTTAATGGTAAGCGAATCAGCCGCCAGACCATCGCCATCGTTGTCAGACTCTGCCGCCTGCGCCCTGACAGGCAGCAATGCCAGCAGCAGGCATAAAAGCAGCAGACCGGAAAACCATTTCTTTTTCATAATCATCCTTTCAGATAGGTAAACTGGATCTTGTCCACCATCCGAATCCATTTCCCGGAATCAGCTCCCGGTATGACTACCCGCAGGGGACATTGCCCCGCTTCCAACGGCTTGCCGCCGTTGGCGACGGATAGAATCACATCACACTCTTCCCATGTGACAGGCCCCAGCGCTATATGGTAATCATCGGACGCGTAAAATGTCACGCATTTAAATTCATCCAGCGTATGGCCGTACCGCTCCACAAAAGTTTCCAGCGTGGGTCCCCACCCCTGCACCGTGCCCGCCTTGGCGCTGCTGCCGGTGGCAATACCGGAAACACATTTCATATTCACCAGTTCCTCCGGCGTGACCGTAAAATCCTCCTCCAGCAGTCCTACAATAAGAATGGGCGTTTTCCCATAGGCGGAAATGTCGGCCCGACAGCCGCAGAGCAAGAGAACAGCGGTCGCCATCAGCAGGGCCGCCGCTCTTTTCCCCGCACCGATTTTTTTCAAATAGCCGTCTCCTCCATTTTCGTTATTCTCATCTAAGTATAGCGGCTTCCATTCTTGCTGTCAACAGCAAAACTTTTGCCGCTTTCCAGCAGGTTGACAAGGGGAAAAAAGCTTGCTAAAATGCAATTGCATTATTCTCAAACTAAAATAACGACCAGTGGGGCGTCTATGGAAACAAACAACAGGCTGTCAAAGCAAAAAAATACTTTATGCGGGCACAAAGGCCCGGTTCTTTTGCTGTTCGCCGGCATTTTGCTGGTTCTTTTCCTTTTTTCCTTTGCCATTGGGCGCTACGGTGTATCAGTGGGGAACGTGATAAAAATTCTGCTGAGCGGTATTTTCCCCATGAAAAAGACGTGGACGAGCGCCATGGAGGCGTCCGTGCTGAATGTCCGTCTGCCGCGTATCCTGCTCTCGTGTCTGGTGGGATGCTGTCTCAGTGCGGCGGGTGCCTCCTATCAGGGCATTTTTCGCAACCCGATGGCGGCGCCGGACATTCTGGGCGCCTCCTCCGGCGCGGCGTTCGGTGCGGCGCTGGCGATCTTGCGGGGCGGTACGTCCTATCAGATTACTGCGGCCGCCTTTGCCGCCAGTCTTGTTGCAGTAGGAACCGTTTTTTTCATTGCGCGCCGGGCGCCGGATCTGCCGGTGATTAATCTGATTCTGGCCGGGATTATGGTCAGTTCTCTTTTCTCCGCCGGCACTTCCTATATCAAACTGGTGGCGGATCCCTCCAACCAGCTGCCTGCCATCACCTATTGGATGATGGGCAGTCTGAACGGCAGCAAGATGCACACGGTACTGCTGTCTCTGATCCCCATGGCGGCTGGATGTCTGACTTTGCTGCTGGTCCGCTGGCGCATCAATCTGCTGACACTGGGAGAGGAAGAGGCTCACACGCTTGGCATCAACACCAACCTGCTGCGCCTCGTCGTCATTCTTGCCTCCACACTCATCACCGCGGCCAGCGTGTCGGTCAGCGGTATGATCGGCTGGGTGGGTCTTGTGATTCCGCACCTGGTCCGCAAGCTGATGGGCAGCGACTATCGCTTTTTGCTGCCGGGCTCCATGCTGGTGGGCGCCGCTTTTTTGCTGATCGTGGACGATGTTTCCCGAAATCTTCTCGCCACGGAAATCCCTATCGGCATCCTGACCGCCCTGATCGGCGCGCCGTTTTTTATCTATCTCATGATGAAACAGGAGAAGAATTTGTGAGCATTTCCGTGGAACAGCTGAATTTCTCCTACGGCAGTCATACAGTGCTGTCGCAGGTCAGTCTTTCTGCCGAAAATGGGCAGCTGCTTGCCATTTTGGGGCCCAACGGCGTAGGGAAAACCACTCTCTTTCGCTGTATTCTGGGGCTTCTCCCCCATTACAGCGGTACGATACGTCTTGACGGTTCCGACACACGGCAGTTCATCCCCCGCCAGTTGGCACACCATATTGCCTATATTCCCCAGTCACACAGTCAGACCTTCTCCTACTCCGTTCGGGACATGGTGCTTATGGGTACTACGCACCGGCTCTCTCCATTTTCCACTCCCGGAACGCAGGAACTGGCACAGGCTGAAAACGCGCTGGCGCACCTGGGGATTGCCCGTCTGGCGGACAAAAGCTTTCTCCGTCTTTCCGGCGGAGAGCAGCAGCTGGTGCTTATTGCCCGGGCACTGGCGCAGCAGGCGCGGACACTTTTGATGGATGAACCCACCGCCAGCCTGGACTATGGCAATCAGGCATTGGTACTCTCCGGCATCCGGGCGCTGGTCGACGAAGGCTATACGGTTCTTCTCTCCACCCATAACCCACAGCATGCGCTGTGGTACGCTGACCGCGCCACGGCGATACTGGACGGTCAGGTGGCGGCGTCCGGTGTGCCGGAGTGCATTCTCACACCGGAGCTGATCCGCCGGCTCTATGGCGTAACGGTTCATTTGCAGGCAAGCGACAGCGGCCCGCTGATTGTTCCGGAGATGCAGAAGAAGGGGTGAGGGTATGTTTCAGTGGACGCCTGACGTCATTCGTTTCCGTAAGGATGCCGCCGCATACAACTGTTTTGACGACGCTATCGCAGGACGTGTCGCGGCTGCCCTGCCGCCGGGATCTCATGTCTGCGACGCCGGCTGTGGGCTTGGCTTTTTAAGCCTTGCGCTGGCCCGGCGCGGGTTTTCCGTCACCGCTGTTGACACCAGCGCCGCCGCTCTTTCCGTGCTGCAGGGCGCAGCCGGCGATTTTCCCGGACTGAAGATCCTGCATGGCGATCTTTTTGCCATGGAGCCTGAAACATTTTATGACGCCATGGTGTTCTGCTTTTTCGGCAGCGTGGAAGAGGCGCTGAGCGCGGCCCGGAATCAGTGCCGGGGCAGGCTGTTTCTGATAAAGAAGGACTGGGAAACACACCGTTTTGCGCTTTCTTCCCAAAAACCGGAGCGTTTTTCTTTTTCCCGCACCTGCCGGGAACTGGAGCAGCGGAAGATCCCCTATGCCGCTCAGACTTTTTCTCTTGAAATGGGTCAGCCCTTTCGGACAAAGGAGGACGCCATCCTGTTTTTGCGTCTGTTTGATTCAGGCATCCCTCACGACATCGGCGACGTGTCGCGGCTGCTGGTTCCCACCCGTTCCGAAGAATTTCCCTACTGCATCTCTTCCTGCCGCCCGCTGGGCCTGATCGGCGTCGAAACAGCAGACATTCCCGCCCAACTTTGACAGCCTTGACAGAAAGGAATTTAACCCATGAAACGGATTTTATCTCTGCTGGTATTACTTTGCCTTCTTTGTTCCCTACCGGCTGGCTGCGGTAGCAAAAACATGACGGATACTTCCGATGCAAAGATGACCGCTTTTACAGATTCCCTTGGCCGCACCGTGGAGGTTCCCGCGCAGATCGACCGTATTGCCGTCACCGGGCCTATGACGCAGTTGGTGTTGTTTGCGCTCTGTCCGGATAAGCTGGTGGGGATTTCCACTGCCTGGAGCAATGACGCTGCTGCTTTTCTGGATGATAAGTATTTGGATCTGCCCGTGCTGGGACAGCTTTACGGCGGCAAAGGCGAGCTAAATCTGGAGACCCTGCTGGGCAGTGGGGCGCAGGTGGTCATTGATGTGGGAGAAGATAAAGCCGGCATTGCGGAGGAGATGGATTCCCTGCAAAAGCAGACCGGGCTGCCGTTCATCCACATTACAGCTTCCACGCGGACGACCGGGGATGCTTTCCGTCTGCTGGGTCATCTGTTGGGACTGCCGGATGAGGGGGAAGCCCTGGGTTCCTACTGTGATTCCGTCTACGCGCGAACCTGTGAGATTGCCGGAAGCGTGGACAAAGTTAATTTGCTCTACTGCATGGGCGACCTGGGACAGAACATCATTGCCGCCGGCAGTTACCATGCTGAGGTCATCGACATGCTTTCCAATAATCTGGCCGTTATAGACAGCCCCTCCGGAAAGGGCACCGGCAATGAGGTGAATATGGAGCAGATCCTGCAGTGGAATCCGGACGTCATCTTGTTTGCACCCGGCAGCATTTATGAAATTGTCAGCTCGGATCCTGCATGGCAGCAGATGAGCGCCATCCGGACGGGACGGTACTACGAAGTGCCCTACGGCCCATATAACTGGATGGGTTTTCCGCCCTCCGTGCAGCGGTATCTTGGCATGATGTGGATGTCGCAGCTGCTCTACCCCGATGCAGCGGGATATGATCTCTATACGGAAGCCGCGCGGTATTTTCAGCTATTTTACCACTATGAACTGACTGCGGAGCAGTATACCGTGCTGGTGAAGCACTCTATCGGCGTACAGGAGGAACAGTGATGCATCATATTTTACTTTGCGGAGAGGTTGGCGCCGGAAAAAGCACCCTGATCCGCCGCCTGCTTTCCTATGCCGCCATGCCGATAAGCGGTTTCGTCACCAAACGGCAGGCAGAAGATGAAACAGGCTTTCATCCCATCTACATTCATCCTGCCGCTCAAGCGGAAAACCAGCGCGTCTGTTCGGAGGATAATTTGGTCGGCACCTGCGACCGACGGACTCACAACATTCGTCTGGAAGCGTTCGATACGTTGGGGGCGCGCTATATACGCAGTGCACGGCCCGGCAGTATTCTGGTGATGGACGAACTGGGTTTTATGGAGGCCCAGGCCTCTCTTTTTACCGCTGCCGTTTTTATCGCGCTGGACGAAAGCGTTCCTGTGCTGGCCGCTGTGAAGGCTCGGTATGACGTCCCGTTTCTGAATCAGGTGCGTGCCCACCCCAACGCTGTTGTCTATACCGTCACGACGGAAAATCGTGATGTGCTTTATCGGAAACTGCTGAAGGAAATGGACGCGTGGAAAAAATCTTCGTTGTAAGTCTCCGAGCCCAAAAAGGCACGATTTCTGGCAGGGAATGCTCTATTCTGGTGGGCCGTTATAAGAAGTCCGTTGTCACAAGCGGCGCTGCGGTTCAAATATTCACCGATCTTCTGGCGGAAAGGTCATGATCTTCCGCGCCGTTACCCTTGTTCGCGGCGGCGTTTTCCTGTCAAAAGTTCTTCCCATCAAAGAGAATCATCGCATAATGTTTCAGGATGCGGTTATAGATACGATAGATATGTATGTACGCGAGGTCGGGCGAACTTTTCAGTTCGTCCAGCTTCAAATTGGTGGTAACAATCACGAAGCTTGCGGCAGCGATAGCGGTGTCGATGATAAAAACATCTGCTCCATCGCATACTCGGTGCTGCTCTCCACACCGAAATTGTTAAAAATCAACAGGTGCATTCGCCCGTACCAGCAATGTCCGATCACCGGAAAATATTTCGGTCATACGATTGTGGATGGTCAAAAAATTTATCATCAGCATCAGCACATTCCCGTCCAAACCGGAGCTGAAGATGCAGCCGGCAAAAATTTTCTCTTGCCCACTCTTCAAGAAATGATATAATGACATTGAACAATTCCGGTTTATACACAATAATTTGTACACTTTTGATGCTAATGTTTTTGTGTTTTTCATCTTTCCCTCCGCGCTTTTATTCCAGCGATCCCTTGCGGTACAATGGCCGCAGTCTTCCGTTCCCGTGGGGTGCGGACAATACGCAAAAGATACTGGATGTGCTGGCCAAATACAACGTCAAGACCACCTTCTTCGTGGTGGGCAACTGGGCGGACCAGTACCCCGACACCGTGAAGGCCATCACCGCCGCAGGCCACGAGGTCATGAACCACTCCAACGCCCACAGTCACTTCAACACCCTCTCGGCTCAGCAGATCGTGGACGACGTCACCGCCTGCAACGAAAAGATCGCGGCGGCCTCCGGCGTGACGCCTACGCTGATCCGCTGTCCCTTTGGCGAGTACGACGACCATGTGATCTCTGCCCTCCGCTCCATGGGCATGGAGCCTATTCAGTGGTCGCTGGACAGTTTAGACTGGAAGGGTCTCTCCGCCAATCAGATCTGCTCGCGCATCGTGGGCAAGGTGCATCCCGGCGAGATCATCCTCTTCCACAACGCCGGGGAGCACACCCCCGAAGCCTTGCCTGCCGTTCTGGAATCCCTCATCGCGGACGGTTACTCCGTGGTGCCGGTGTCCCAGTTGCTGCTCACGGGTGAGTGTACCATTGACAACACCGGCCGGCAGTTTTCCGCGGGCGGCCATCAGTGACGGCGAACAACGCAAAAAAGGCCCGGTTCGGACACTGACCGAACCGGGTCTTTGCCGCTTTTCACAGCCGTACCATATCAACAGCGGTGCCATCGCCGTTTTCACGGCCATGTGCATGTGCTGGAGCGGTTATCTCAGCACCCACGTTTCCATGATGGACGTTCTGGGCTGCAACAAAATGACGGGCAAGGCCATCGTTTCCCACACCGTGGGCGGTCTTTGCACCGGCATCTTTGCCCACTGGCTTTTTATGGCGGCGCAGCTTCTGTAAGGGGCCGGTGTTTTAGGGCAGACCGCACGCACGCTGATCAAAAAAAGTGATGAAGCTCCGCCCAAAGCGGCAGAGCTTCATCACTTTTTTGCGCTTATTTTCCAAAGCGGCGCGGTCGGCGCCGTTTACACCAGGATCTCGCCCATCATGCCCGGCGTGCAGCCGGCGGCGCTGCTCTCGTCCGTGTCGATGTGCATCGTCAGCACGTACGCCTCGCTGACCCGCACCACCACGTCGCCGAAGATGAGGCTGCGCTCGTCGGAGGCTGCCTTCACGCTGACGATCTGCCCGTTTTCGATGCCCAGCTCCCGGGCGTCGGCAGGGGGCATATGGATGTGGCGCTTGGCGGCGATGACGCCCTCCTTCAGCGTCACCTCCCCCGCCGGGCCCACCAGACGGCAGCTGCCGCTGCCCGCCAGATCCCCCGACTCACGGATGGGCGCGGCCACGCCAATGGTGCGGGCGTCCGTCAGCGATACCTCCACCTGCGTCGCCTTGCGGCAGGGGCCCAGAACGGATACGCCGGCGATCTCCTTCTTCTGCCCCACCACAGTCAGCTTTTCGTTGCAGGCGTACTGCCCCGGTTGGGAAAGGTTTTTCCGCACGGTCAGCTGATAGCCCTTGCCAAAGAGCGTCTCCACATCCGCCTGGGTCAGATGAATGTGTCTTGCCGAAGTCTCAATCTCCACTTTTTTTGTCATAAACAGGTTCCTTTCTTTCGTGCCGACGGTGATCACGCGGCGCGTAATGGTTGTCTTTCGCTTCTGAGTATAGCAAACTTCCCCGCTATCCGCAAGACTTACCCGCCGGACAGCGTGGGCGCTCTGTCGTTTTTTCTCCCATTTCCCCTTTTGCCGCTGGCGGAAGCGGTTATTTTCCAAGGCCCGGCCTCCCAGCTGTGGGCCGTTCCTTTTCGCTGACTCCTATAAGACTGTTGTTATTTTCACAAAAACCCATTCTATGCAGACAATTGTTTTTTGTCTGCATACACGAATTTATTCGTTTAAACTGAAAAAGCATTGCAATCCGGGTTGTGCTCTGCTACTATACAGAGAATTTCAGTCGGAAGCCGGCGCCGCCGGCGGGCAACAGGGCCCGCGAGCTTCACCGACCCTCGCACTGTACAAGGAGGTACATCTATGAGTTTTCAGAATGCTTATCTGAACGGACTGATGGAGCGGGTCGTTTCACGCAATCCCGCGGAGCCGGAGTTTCATCAGGCCGTGGGCGAGGTCCTGCAATCGCTGGACAGCGTGGTCACCGCGCACCCGGTCTACATCACCGAAGGCGTGATGGAGTGCCTGGTGGAGCCGGAGCGGATCATTAAGTTCCGCGTTCCCTGGGAGGACGATGCCGGCATCATCCATGTGAACCGGGGATTCCGGGTGCAGTTCAGCAGCGCCATCGGCCCCTACAAGGGCGGTCTGCGGTTCCACCCCTCGGTCTACGAGGGCATCGTGAAGTTCCTGGGCTTTGAGCAGATCTTCAAAAACTCCCTCACCGGCCTGCCCATCGGCGGCGGCAAGGGCGGCGCCGACTTCGACCCCAAGGGTAAGTCCGACGCAGAGGTCATGCGGTTTTGCCAGTCCTTTATGTCGGAGCTGTTCAAGTACATTGGGCCGGATACCGACGTGCCCGCTGGCGACATCGGCGTGGGCGGGCGGGAGATCGGCTATCTCTTCGGCCAGTACAAGCGCCTGCGCAACGAGTTCACCGGTGTTCTCACCGGCAAGGGCCTGACTTACGGCGGCAGCCTGGCCCGGACGGAGGCCACCGGCTACGGGCTTTGCTATTTCACCGACAACATGCTCCGTGACAGCGGCCGCGATTTTGACGGTGCCACGGTGGTGATTTCCGGCTCCGGCAACGTGGCCATCTACGCCTGCGAAAAGGCCACGGCGCTGGGCGCAACGGTGGTGGCCATGTCCGACTCCAACGGCTATATCTACGATAAAAACGGCATCGACCTGGGGCTCGTCAAGCAGCTCAAGGAGGTAGAGCGCCGGCGCATCCGTGACTACACCCTTACCCACCCCCAGGCGGTGTATCACGAGGGCTGCCGGGACATCTGGCAGATCCCCTGCCACATCGCCCTGCCCTGCGCCACCCAGAACGAGCTAAGCGATGTGTCCGCCCGGACGCTGATTCACAACGGCTGCTTTGCCGTGGCCGAGGGCGCCAACATGCCCTGCACCCCAAAAGCCGTGGCGGCCCTGCAGGAAGCGGGCGTTCTCTTTGCCCCCGCCAAGGCGGCCAACGCCGGCGGCGTTGCCACCTCCGCCCTGGAGATGAGTCAGAACTCCATGCGCTTTTCCTGGAGCTTTGAGGAAGTGGACGACAAGCTCAAAACCATCATGACCGATCTCTATCAAAACGCCAAGTCCGCCGCCGCGGCGTACGGTATGGCCAACGATCTGGCGGCAGGCGCCAACATCGCGGGCTTTTTGAAAGTGGCGGACTCCATGCTGGCCTACGGCCTCGTATAAGGAGGCGGCCATGAACGAATATGTAGAGCGTGTGGCCGCGCAGCTGCAGGCGCGGTACGCCACGGAACCCGAATATTTGCAGTCGGTACTGCCATGGCTAACGCTGATTGCCCCGGTGGTGGATCGGAACCCGGCCTATGAGCGGCTGGACCTGCTGACGCGGATGGTGGAGCCGGAGCGTCTGGTGAGCTTTCTGGTACCCTGGACGGACGACACCGGCGCGGCCCACACCTGCCACGGCTACCGGGTGCAGTTCAACAGCGCCATCGGCCCCTACAAGGGCGGCCTGCGGTTTCACCCCTCGGTGAATCCCGGCATCGTCAAGTTTCTGGGCTTTGAACAGACCTTTAAAAATGCTCTCACCGGCCTTCCCATCGGCGACGCGGCGGGCGGCGCGGACTTCGATCCCCGGGGAAAAAGCAACCGGGAGATCATGCGCTTCTGCCAGTCCTTCATGATCGCCCTCTACCGCTACATCGGCGCCGACACCGACATCCCCGCCGGCGATATCGGCGTGGGGGCGCGGGAGATCGGCTATCTCTACGGCGAGTACAAGCGCCTCACCGGCCTCTCCGAGAGCAGCGCCCTCACCGGCAAGGGCCTCACCTACGGCGGCAGCCTCATCCGCCAGGAGGCCGCGGGCTTCGGCGCCGTGTACTTCCTGGCCCGGATGATGGAAGACGCGGGCGAAACCCTGGAGGACAAGCGGATCGCCGTTTCGGGCTTTGGCAATATGTCCTGGGGCGTCTGCCGCAAGGCGGCCGCCCTGGGCGGCCGGGTGGTGACTCTCTCCGGCCCCGACGGCTATGTCTACGACCCGGACGGCGTCGCCACACAGGAAAAGTTCGATTTTATGGCTGCCATGCGCCACAGCGGCGCCGACCGGGTGGAGGACTATGCCCGGCAGTTCGGCGCGGCGTTCTATCCGGGCAAAAAGCCCTGGGAAGTGCCGGTGGACGTGGCCATGCCCTGTGCCACGCAAAACGAGCTGGATGTGGACGACGCGGTGAACCTGCTGGCCAACGGCGTGCGCTACTATGTGGAAGGCGCCAATATGCCCGCCACCACTCCGGCGCTGAAGCTTCTGCGGCTCTCCCCCCAGATCCGCGCGGCGGGGGCCAAGGCCGCCGGCTCCGGCGGCGTGGCGGTGTCCGCGCTGGAAATGGTACAAAACAGCCTGCGCTACTCCTGGAGCCGGGCCGAGGTGGATCGCCGTCTCCGGCAGATTATGAGCGATATTTACGACGCCTCCGTGTCCGCCGCCGCACGCTACTCTCTGGGTTATGACCTTATCGCCGGCAACGACATCGCCGCCTTTGAAAAGATCGCCGCCGCCATGATGGCCCAGGGCCTGTAAAAAGCAGCCCGCCTTTCTCCTTTTTCACGGTAGTTCCCCCGTCTCCGCGGGTCTCCCCGGAGACGGGGGAGCCGCTTTTTAAGCACCACAAAAGACGCCAGGCTGCCAGCCGGGCGTCTTTGTTATGAGTCGCTATGGGTCATTTCTTTCATTCCTTTGCCTGACGGCGCAGCTCGGTTTTGCGGATCTTGCCGCTGATGGTCTTGGGCATCTGGGTGACAAATTCGATGATACGCACCCACTTGTACTCCGCCAGCTGCCGGTTGCAAAAGTCACGGAGCTCCCGCTCCAGCTCTTTGGAGGGCGTCCAGCCCTCTGAGAGCGTCACAACGCCCTTGATGGCCTGCCCTCTCAGGGGGTCCGGCACGCCGATGACGCTGCACTCCACAACAGCGGGATGCTCCATCAGCACGTTTTCCACTTCATAGGGGCCCACCCGAAACCCGCCAGTCTTGATGATGTCGTCGAAGCGGCCGTGGAACCAGTAGACGCCGTTTTCATCCTGCCAGGCGGCGTCCCCCGTGTGATACACACCCCCCCGCCAGGCTTTGGCATACTGCTCCTCCTGATGGAGGTATCCGCAAAAGACGCCGGGCTGCCGTCCGTTCCGGGGCGGCACCACCACCACTTCCCCGATCTTCCCCGTGGGGACGGGGTCTCCGGCCTTGTCCAGCAACCGGATCTCATAGAAGGGGGAGACGGTGCCCATGGCACCCGGCACCGGCGAAGTGCCCTTGAAGTTGGCCATCAGCAAGGTGGTCTCCGTCTGGCCGTAGCCCTCACAAAGGGGAATGCCGGTGCGCTGGGTGAAGCGCTTGAAAATATCCGGCGAGAGCATTTCCCCGGCGGTGGTGGCGTGGCGCAAACCGGGCATGGGCGGGATCCCCTTTCGCACCAGATAGCGGTACACCGTGGGCGGGGCGCAAAAGGAGGTGACACCGTAGTGATTGATGACGGTGGTGAGCTGCTTGGGGTCGAAGTTGTCGAAGTCGCAGACCATCACCGCGCTGCCCACCAGCCACTGCCCGTAAATCTTGCCCCAGGAGGCCTTGGCCCAGCCCGTCTCGGCCACGGTAAAGTGAAGGCCGCCGTCTTCCGCCTGCTGCCAGTATTTGGCGGTGACGATGTGGGCCAGCGGATAGGAAAAGTCGTGGATGACGCCCTTGGGATAGCCGGTGGTGCCGGAGGTAAAATACAGCAGCATGGGATCGGTGGCAAGGGTGGGCACACGGGGGAGGGTATCGCTGCGGGTGGGCATCTCCTTTGTGAGATTGACAAACCCCTCCGCGTCTTTTTGCACGCACCAGAGTTTTGCCTCCGCCTCCGCCAGGGCCATGGCGGCACGGAGCTTTTCCGGCACACCGTTTTGGGGCGTGCAGACCACGGCCCGGACTTGAGAGGCCTTGATACGGTAAACGAAGTCCTGCACCGTCAGCATATGGGTGGCCGGGATCATGGTGATCCCCAGCTTGTGCAGCGCCACGGCCGCAAACCAGTATTCATAGTGGCGCTTGAGCACCACCAGCACCCGGTCGCCCCGCTGAAGCCCCGCTTCCAAAAACACGTTGGCCATCTGATTGCTGTACCGTTTGATATCGGAGAAGGAAAAAACGTGCTCTTCCTGCTCCGTGTTGCACCAGACCAGGGCTCTTTTTTCCGGCTGGGCGTCGGCGATGGCGTCCACCACGTCGTAGCCGAAGTTGAAATCGGCGGGATAGTCCAGCTCCATGCGTGCCAGCGTCCCGTTTTCACGGAAGACCTCCCGGCAAAATTGACGGTATATGCTCATCGTTTCTCCTTCCGGCTGCCGCCGCCTGTTCCGTCTTCCCCGCCCATGCGCCGGAAACGCCCGTACCGCCTGGTCAGCAGATCAGGGTCCTTTGCCAGCGTCTCCAGCTCCTGAAAAAGAAGCTGACGGAGGTTTTCATAAAAGGCCCCGCCGCCCAGTCCTTTTTCCGAAACGACACGCTCGATGACGCCAAAGGCCTTGGCATCCGCCGCTGTCAGCTTCAGGTGGGCGGCGGCTTCCCGGGCCTTGGAGGCGTCCTTCCACAAAATGCTGGCGCAGCCCTCCGGCGAGATCACCGAGTACACCGCGTTTTCCAGCATCCACACCCGATCGGCCACGGCCAGTGCCAGCGCCCCGCCGCTGCCTCCCTCCCCAATGAAAAGGGAGAGTATGGGCACGCACAGTGTGGTCATCTCCATGAGGTTTTCCGCGATGGCCTGGCCCTGGCCTCGCTCCTCCGCGCCGATGCCGCAGTAGGCGCCGGAGGTATCCACGAAGCAGAGCACCGGGCGCCCGAATTTTTCCGCCTGCTTCATCAGCCGCAGTGCCTTTCGATAGCCCTCCGGGTGGGGCGCGCCGAAGCGGCGGAAGGCCCTCTCTTTGGCGGTGTGGCCCTTTTCGATGGCGATCACCGTCACCGGCATCCCCATAAGGCGGGCGATCCCTCCCACGATGGCGGGGTCATCTTCAAAGCGGCGATCGCCGTGGCACTCCATGAAGTCCTCACAGAGATGGGTGATATAGTCAAGGCCCGTGGGTCTGTCGCTGCCGCGGGCCAGTTTTACGTTGTCATAAGGCGTCTGGGCCATGATGATGTCCTCCGTTGTGGATTTTAAGAAGGGCGGAGAGCGTCTTTCGCTGTCCCGACCGGGGGGCGATGCTGTCCACAAAGCCGTGGGCCAGTACGAACTCCGCCTTCTGGAACTCTTTTGGCAATGACTTGCGGGTGGTCTGCTCGATGACCCGCGCTCCGGCAAAGCCCACGGTGGCGCCCGGCTCTGCCAGTATGATGTCCGCCTCCATGGCAAAGCTGGCGGTGACGCCGCCGGTGGTGGGGTCTGTCAAAACGGCAATATACAGCAGTCCCGCGTCGCTGTGGCGCTTCACCGCCGCGCTGGTTTTGGCCATCTGCATCAAAGACAGCAGTCCCTCCTGCATCCGGGCGCCGCCGGAGACGGTAAAACCCACCACCGACAGACGCCGGGCGGCGGCATACTCAAAAAGCCGGGTGATCTTCTCCCCCACGGCGCTGCCCATGCTGCCCATCATGAAATAAGGCTCCATCACAAAAAGGCAGCACCGCTGCCCGTCGATCCGGGCCGTGCCGCAAAGGACGGCTTCCTCTTCTCCCGACGCCGCCCGCACGGTGGCGAGTTTTTCCTCATATCCCGGAAATTCCAGGGGATCCCCGGACTTCACGTCGGTGAAAAGCTCTTCAAAGGAGCCGCCGTCCGTCAGCATCAGCACTCTCTGGCGGGCCTTCATGCGGAAATGGTACCCGCACTGGCACACCAGAAGCTCGCTCCACAGGCGGCTGAGGGGCGTGTCCCGGTGGCAGTTGGGACAGTTCTTTTCCGGTTCGCCGTCGTCCCGCTGCACAGGCGCCGCCGTGCGGCCCCCCTCTTCCAGTTGATTTTTCGGTTTTAAAAAATGTATCAGTGCCATTTCATCACCCGTTTCCCATCAGTGTCAAATCGTAGCGGCCGGAGGCGAAACGCTCGTCCTCCAACAGGCGCAGCTGCTCTTCCCGGTTGGTGGGGATGCCCTCGATGACCAGCTCGCAAAGGGCGGCGCGGAGCTTCCGCACGGCCTCCTCCCGGGTCTTGGCCTGCACGATGAGTTTGCCCACCAGCGCGTCGTAATAGGGCGACACCGCCATGCCCCTGACAAGGCAGGTGTCAAAGCGCACAAAGGGCCCGCCGGGCACATGGAGCATAGAAAGCGTGCCGCAGCCCACCGCGTTGATGCGGCATTCGATGGCAGAGCCGGCAAGGGACACGTCCTCCTGTGAAAAGCCCAGGGGAATACCCGCCGCGATGCGGATCTGCCACTTGACCACGTCAAAGCCCGTGAGCATTTCCGTAACGCAGTGCTCCACCTGCAAACGGACGTTCATCTCCATGAACCAGAAGCGGCTCTCGCCGTCCAGCAGGAACTCCAGCGTCCCCGCCCCCACATAGCCCATCTTTTTCACCGCCGCCACCGCCTTTTCCATCAGGCTCCTTCGCATCTCCTCCGTCACCGCCGGGGAGGGCGTTTCCTCCACCAGCTTCTGGTGGCGCCGCTGCAAGGAGCAGTCCCTGTCTCCCAGGCACACGGCGTGGCCGTGTTCGTCGGCCATGACCTGCCACTCCACATGGCGGGCGGGAAAGATGTACTTTTCCAGATACACCGAGCCGTCGCCAAAGGACGCCAGCGCCTCGGCGGCCGCCTGTCCATAGGCCTCCGCCAGCTCCTCCGGGGCTTTGATCAGGCGTATGCCCCGGCCGCCGCCTCCGGCGCAGGCCTTGAGCATCACCGGATAGCCCAGCGCGGCCGCGGCTTCTTTGGCCTCTTCGGGGCTTTGCAGGGCCTTGGTGCCGGGGATCACCGGAAGGCCGCACGCCTCCGCCAGCTCCTTGAGCCGGGCCTTGTCGCCAAGGCGCTCCATGTCCTCGGGAGCGGGGCCGATAAACACCAGTCCGTTTTTCTGGCAAAGCCTTGCGAAGTGGGCGTTTTCCGACAAAAAGCCATAGCCGGGGTGGATGGCCTGCGCCCCGGTGAGCAGGGCCGCGCTGATGATCTGCTTTTCGTTGAGATAGCTCTCCGCCGCCTCCGCCCCGCCGATGCAGCAGCTTTGATCCGCCAGCGCCACGTGCAGGGCGTTTTTGTCCGCCGCGGAGCAGACCGCCACGGTGGCCACGCCCATTTCCTTGCAGGCCCGGATGATCCGCACGGCGATCTCTCCCCTGTTGGCAATGAGTATTTTTGAAAACATGGCTATGCTTCTCCTGTGATGGCAAAGGAAAACGACGCCGATACGCAGACCTTTCCGCCTGCCAGCACCGTCCCCTCCGCGAAATAGAAGGGATGCTTCACCCTTGTGAGGCGGCACCGTGTCTCCACGGTGTCTCCCGGCCGCACCGGGGCGCGGAACTTCACCTCCCGCAGGCCCGTGTAGACGGGCACTTGTCCCGGCTTCAGGGCGTCTTTGAGTAAAACGCAGGCAGACTGAGCCAGTATTTCGCACAGGATTACCCCCGGCACCACCGGGTTTCCGGGAAAGTGCCCCCGCAAAAAGAACTCGTCGCCCCGGACGGTGTAGTGTCCCACCGCCGTTCCTTCCCTCTCCTCCACGTCGTCCAGCAGCAGCATCGGCTCCCGGTGGGGCAGAAGCTCCATGATCTGCGCCTTTGTCATGACGACCTCCTGATGCGGAAAAGCTCCGTGCCGTATTCCACCACCTGTCCGTTGGTGACGCAGATCTCGGTGATGACGCCGTCGTGCTCGGCACAGATCTCATTGATGAGCTTCATGGCCTCGATGACGCAAAGAGTCATCCCTTTTTTTACCTGATCGCCCACGGCCACATAGGGCGGGGCGTTTTCCGCAGGAGCGGCGTAAAAGACGCCCACCAGAGGCGAGGTGATGGTGCTATCATCCGTCCGGGCGGGTGTTGTCCCGGACGCCTCCGGGGCGGGTGAAGCCGCCGTTTTGTCGCCGCCGGGGATGGCGGTCATGCGCTCCAGACGCACTATCTTGTTGTCCTCGGTGATCTCCAGACCGGTGAGGCCCAGCTCCCGCATCAGCCCTGCGTATTTGCGAATATCCGCTTCTTTCATGTGGTCACCTTTCTGAAAGCAAGGCACGCGTTGTGGCCGCCAAATCCCAGTGAATTGGAAAGCGCCAGACGGATGTCCGCCTTCACCGCCCTGTGGGGCACATAGTTCAGATCGCAAGCCTCGTCTGCCTCCCAAAGATTGATGGTGGGCGGGACGACGCCCTCTTCCAGCGCCAGCAGGCAGGCCATGGCCTCCACAGCTCCCGCCGCCCCCAGCATATGGCCGGTCATGGACTTGGTGGAACTGACGAAGGCACGGGGGGCGTCACTGCCCAGTGCCAGATGGATGGCGTGGGTCTCGCACACGTCGTTGAGAGGCGTCCCCGTGCCGTGGGCGTTGACGTAGACCGTTTCGCCGAGGACATACCCCGCTTCCTCCATGGCAAGGCGCATGGCCGCCGCACCGCCTCTCGCTTCGGGATGGGGCGCCGTGATGTGGTAGGCGTCGCAGGTGGAGCCGTAGCCGCAGACCTCGCCGTAGATCCGGGCGCCCCGGCGGCGGGCGTGGTGGTATTCCTCCAGCACCAGCGCCGCCGCGCCCTCACCGATGACAAAGCCGCCCCGGCGTTTGTCAAAGGGCAGCGATGCCGCCTCCGGGTCCTCCGCCGCCGAGAGCGCCTGCATATTGATAAAACCCGCCACCGCCGAGGGGCATACCGCCGCCTCCGCGCCGCCGGCGATGGCGGCATCGGCATAGCCGTGGCGGATGAGCCGCATGGCCTCGCCGATGGCGTTGGAGCCGGAGGCGCAGGCCGTCACCGCCGGCAGGGCGGAACCCTGGCAGTGATGGCGGATGGCGATCAGTCCCGTGGCCATATTGGCGATCATCATGGGGATAAACAGCGGCGACACCCGCCGGGGTCCCTTTTCCAGCAGTTTGGTATGCTCGGCTTCAAAGGTGCCGATGCCGCCGATGCCGGTGCCGAAGCACACGGAGAACCGGGGCGGGTCCACATGCCCCTCGATGCAACTCTCAGCCACCGCCTGCTGGGCCGCCGCCGCCGCGAATTGGGCGCAGCGGTCGGAGCGCAGCATCTCGTTGCGGTCCATGTAGTCCATGGGATCAAAGTCCCTCACCTCCGCCGCCAGCTTTGCCTTGTAGAGGCCGGCGTCAAAGAGGGTAATGGGGCCGATGCCGTTTTTCCCCGCCTTGAGATGACTCCAGCACGTCTCCACGCTGTTGCCCACGGGCGTGATGGCGCCCATGCCGGTGACCACCACTCTTCTATTTTCACTCATATGTGTCTCTCCTTACATGGCGATGCCGCCGTCCACCCGCAGCACCTCGCCGGTGACATAACCGGCGCCGATGAGATAGGCCGCTGCGTCGGCCACATCCTCCGGCGTTCCCATGGTGCCCAGAGGGACCGTGTCCACAAGCGGATTTTCCGCCTGATCTTGGGTCATTTCCGTTTTAATAAAGCCCGGCGCCACCGCGTTGCAGCGAATGCCCCGGGGCGCCAGCTCCCGTGCCACGGATTTGGTGAGGCCGATAAGCCCCGCCTTGGAAGCGGCGTAATTGCACTGCCCGGCGTTGCCCATCAGTCCCGCCACCGAGGCCACGTTGAGGATGCAGCCCTCCCGGTTTCGCAAAAAAAGGCCCGTGCAGTGGCGGATCATGTGGAAGGCGCCCTTGAGATTGGTGGCAAGCACCGTGTCAAACTGCTCTTCCGTCATCATGGCCGCCAGAGCATCTCTTGTGATGCCGGCGTTGTTTACCAGGATATGTACCGTGCCAAAGTCCCGGCGGATCGCGGCCACGGCGGCCTTCGCCGCCTCAAAATCGGACACGTCGCAGCGGTAACTCTCCGCCCGCACGCCGAAGCTCTCCCGACACGTCCGGCACACCGACTGGGCCGCTTCTTCATGCCCGGCGTAGATCACAGCCACGTCCGCTCCCAGGGAGGCCAGCTTCCGGGCGATGGCCGCGCCGATGCCCCGGGAGCCGCCTGTGACAACGGCCACTTTTCCTTTCAGCATGCGCCCACCTCCGCCAGCAATTTTTCCATCTCCGACACAGCATAGACGGCGGCGGCACCGTCGATCCGGCGGATCATGCCGCCAAGGGTCCTGCCGGGGCCGATCTCCACAAAGGTGTTCACCCCCCGCGCCAGCAGCCCCCGGACGATGGCTTCCCACCGCACGGGACGGCAGATCTGCCGGGCCAGCAGTTCCTTTGGATCTTCCCCGTAAGGCTCTGCCGTCACGTCGGAGTAAAGAGGCACCGACGGCGTGTGACAGGTCACTTCCTCCAGCGCCCGGCCAAAGGCCTCGGCGGCCTCTTTCATGAAAGGAGAGTGAAACGCCCCCGTCACCTTCAGCGGGACGGCCCGGCCGCCCGCCTCCCGCACTGCCTGAAAAAAGGCGGGCATCCGGGCGGCAAGACCCGAAACCGTGATCTGTCCGGGACAATTGTAATTCACCGGATAGACCCCCTCCTGCCTGGCGCAGAGGGCTTCCACCGCCTCCTCCGGCAGCTTCAGCACGGCGGCCATGGCGGTTTCCTGCCTCTGGGCGGCCGCCTGCATCAGCTCGCCCCGGCGGCAGACAAGGCGGAACGCCGTTTCGCGGTCCAAAAGTCCCGCGGCAGCCGCCGCCGTGACCTCCCCCAGGGAAAAGCCCGCCATGGCGGCAGGCCGAATGCCCTTTTCCGCCAGCACCGCCGCGGCGGCCAGTTCCATGGCGAAAAGACAGGGCTGGGTGTTTCTGGTTGCGGAAAGCTCCGCCTCTGTTCCCGAAAAGCACTGGGCCACCGTCCCGGGGCGTAGGGTCTCGCACGTTTCAAAAACGCGCCGGGCGGCGTCATAGCGCTCAAACAGCTCACGCCCCATGCCGGGGTACTGATCGCCCTGCCCGGAAAAAACAAATGCTATCTGAGCCATAAAAACGCCTCCTGCAAAAGCGGCTCCGCCTCTTCCATCACTTCCCGGACGATGTCGGCGGCTGGCTGCTCCCGGCGGACCATGGCCGCCGCCTGGCCGGAGAGGAAGCAGCCTCTTTCGCTGTCGCCCTCCTGCACGGCAAGGCGCAGCGCCCCTGTGGCCAGCGCCTCCAGCTCCGCGTCCGGCATTCCGCCGTACTCCGCCTTTTCATAGCTTCTGGCAAAGGGCGTGCGCAGACTGCGGACAGGGTGGCCCAGCCGCTTGCCGGTGACCATGGTGCAAAGGTCGGTGGCCTTGAGGATTTTTTCTTTGTAAACGGGATGGATGGCGCACTCCGCGGCGCTTAAAAACCGGGTGCCCATCTGCACGCCGCAGGCGCCCAGCATAAAGCAGGCGGCCACGCCCCGCCCGTCGGCAATGCCGCCGGCGGCGATGACGGGCAGTGTGGTGGCGTCACATACCTGAGGCACCAGCACCATGGTGGTCAGCTCTCCCACATGGCCGCCGCTTTCCCCGCCCTCGGCGATGAGGGCGGAGGCCCCCAGCCGTGTCATTTTCTTTGCCATGGCCACCGAGGCCACCACCGGGATCACCCGGATGCCGGCCCGGTGCCACAGGCGCATATAAGCGGCGGGATCGCCCGCCCCCGTGGTGACCACCTCCACCCGTTCCTCTGCCGCCACCTGCGCGACCTCCGCTGCAAAGGGGCTCAGGAGCATGATGTTCACGCCGATGGGCGCTTTGGTGAGGGATCTTGCCAGGCGGATCTGCTCTTTTACATAGGCGCCGGGGGCGTTCCCCGCGGCGATGATGCCAAGGCCGCCGCCTTCCGATACCGCGCCGGCCAGTTTTCCGTCCGCGATCCAGGCCATACCGCCCTGGAACACCGGATAGCGGATCCCCAGCATCTCACAAATCTCAGACCGGATCATGCCTTACCCCTGCTTCTTGCTCTGCATGAATTTGTCCAGATCCGCCAGCGTCTCCACCTTCTGATCCAGCTCGATCTCAACGCCGATCTCATCTTCCAGATTCATTAGCAGCTCCACCGTGTCAAGAGAATCGATACCCAGCTCGGCAAAGGTGTTCTCCGGCCGGATGGTGGAAACATCGCAGCCCGTGCGTTCGGAAACGATTTTTGCAATAGCGTCAAAGTACATTTGAAAATGCCTCCCAATTTTTGTTTTTCAGGGCCGTTATCATGGCCCGCTGCCGCCTATTATACCCGCGCCCTGTTCCCCCGGACGTCCTTCGCCGTTCCCGCAGCGTTCCACAGCATGTCTTTTTTCTTTGCACATTGCTTCTGTACACGTTCCCTTTTTTGTGATATCATGTCGGTACTTTTAAGGAAAACAGGCAACAATGGGTATGGAAAAGGCAGGTGATCCCCTATGAGCGCTCCCCTGGAACAGCCGGAGGAAATTCTGCGCTGTCACGTTCCCGGCTTCCATCAGTACGAACTGCGTCCTCCGTTCCATCTCTCCTATGTCAGCGACAGTCTTTGTGCCATGACGGGCTATGCCCCCGGAGAGCTGCTGTGCGGGAGTGAGGATCGGTACGCTTCTTTGGTTCACTCCGCCCACAGACCGGCGTATCACGCCTTTTTGGAGCGTCTGGCCCGGGATGGCGGCAGCGGCACCCTGGTCTACCATCTGGTGCGGAAGGACGGCGCCGTCCTTTCCGTCAGCGATACTCTTTCCACCCGGCGCCGGGAAGACGGTTCCCTTGCGGGCTTCTCCGTTCTGACGCCGCTGCCGGACAACCCGGCCCAGGAAAATCTCGCCTTTTTGAACGACACCGTTCCCTGCGGGTTCATGAAATACACCTGCGAGGAGCAGCCCCGCGTCACCTATATCAACCGGCGGATGCTGGAAATGCTCCGTTTTCCCGATGTTGGGTCGGATTGGGCGCTGTACCGGGACAATATCTATCTGATGATCCCGCCGGAGGAGCGGCGGCGGTTCGCTCTGTATCTCGGCCGGGTCTGCGCCCAGGGCGTTCCTCTGGCCGGTGACATGACGCTTTTACGTCGGGACGGTTCAAAGGGTCATTTTTTCGGCTGGGTCACCAAAACGGTGAACCACCGAGGAGAGGCGGAGTTTCAAAGCGTCTGCGTGGACGTGTCCGAGCGGCACGACCGGAAGCGGGAGCTGTCGCTGCGGCGCTATACCCGGGCGCTCACCGACGTGTACGAGAGCATCTTTGCCTACGACCTCTCCGCCCAGACGGTGACGTGTCTCCACAGCCCGGCGAAGAGCCTCTTTTCCCAGTTGGAAAACATCCCCATGCAGATGCGGGACGCCACGCAAAAATGGGTGGAGAGCGCCGTGAGCGAAGAAGACAGGCCCGGTGTGCTGGCTTTTTTCAGCTCTTTCTGGAGCAGAATGCCGGAGGAGGAGACCGGGGCACCGCCGCAGATCCGCTACCGGGCGCCCTCTTCCCAGGGACGGGAGATTTTTCACACCGGCATCTTTCTCAAGATCGACTCCTTTGCCAGTCTTTTCTGCTGCCGCTCCCAGCCGGAGGCGGAGGAAACCGCCCTGCTGCAAAGCGAGATCGCGTCGCTGAAACATATGCAGGAGATGGTGATGCACTTCACCGACGGCATCGCCGCCTTCGAGGTGTCCGGCGACCTTGTGACGCCCCTGTATGCCAGCGACAACGTGTGCCATTTCTTCGGTTATACCAAGGAGGAATGGCTGCCGCTGATGAAGGCAAAGACGCCCCTGCGGAAATTTGTGTCCCGCAGCGGCACCACCCTGCGGGCCTTTGAGGATCTGTTCCGCAACGGTGAGGCGGAGTTTACCTATTTCGACTTTTCCCGGCAGACCGACCGCCGGGTGAAGGCCATCTGCTCCCGGCAGACGGCAGACACGTCCGAGCCTCGCTATGTGATGATGTACCGCATGACAGGCGCCGGAGAAGAGGGCGGCGCGGACCGCGTCACCATCCGCACCTTCGGCTATTTCGACGTATTCGCAGGCGGCAGGACGGTGGCCTTCAGAAGCCAGAAGTCCAAGGAGCTGCTGGCGCTGCTGGTGGACCGCCGAGGCGGCTTCATCTCTTCCGACGAAGCCATCTGCTATCTCTGGCCCGAGGAGCCCTCCAGCGCCGTGACGCTCTCTCGCTACCGCAAGGTGGCGCTGCGGCTCAAGAGCATTCTAGAGGAATACGGCATTTCCCAGATCGTGGAGTCGGTGGACGGCAAGCGCCGCATCGTCTCCGACAAGGTGCAGTGCGACCTGTACGACTACCTCTCCGGCCATGAGGGACACCGTCAGCTGTTCAAGGGCAGCTATCTGACCAATTACAGCTGGGGCGAGACCACTCTGGCCGAGCTGCTGGGGGAGAATTTCTACGGAAAGGGGCTTTCAGATGAGTGAATGGACACGGAAGGTTCACTATTACGAAACCGATCAAATGGGGATCACCCACCACTCCAACTATGTGCGCTGGATGGAGGAGGCACGGCTTTTCTATCTGGACGAGATGGGCTATGGCCTCAAACGGCTGGAAGCGGAGGGCATTACCTCCCCGGTGGTGGACCTTCACTGCCGGTATCTCCGCACCACCACCTTTGACGACGTGATCCGCATTGCCGTCCGGGTGGAAGCCTACACCGGCGTGCGTCTCACCTTTTCCTATGTGATGACTGACGCGGCCACAGGCAAGACGGTGATGACGGCCTCCTCGTCCCACTGCTTTTTAAGCGCCCGGGGAAAGCCCGTCGCCCTCAGGCGGCAGGCTCCGGCGCTGGACGCTCTTTTGTGCAGGGCGATTCTTCCCTGAAACGGCCAACCGGCGGAACTCTCCAAAAGGAGCTCCGCCGGTTTTTTGGATGGGCGCGCTCTGCCCCGCTGTCTCTTCAAAGAGCAGGAAAGCCCGCCGCTGGCTGCGGCGGGCTTTCCTGCTGTAAAGAGAATGGAAAATGGAGAAAGCAGCAAATCAGTGATCTCCCCGCTCTTTCAGCGCCCGAAGCACCTGCTTTTGCGCGGGCAGGCGTTTGGCGGGCGGGTAGGCCTTGCGATACCACGTCCAAAGCGCGGCGGCATCCGCGGCGGTGAGCGCTTTAACGCGCGGCACGGTGAGACCGTGTACGGCCAGCAGCATCCAGTAGGCCAGCTGGTCGTGTTCATGGCAAAAGGGCTCTTCATAGATATAGTGCAAAATGGCGGCTGTTTCCCCGGAGGAGGGTATCTCCTCCGCCAGGCACGCTTTCAGCGCCTGGGAAAAGGCGTCGTGGCAGGGGTCCTGATCCGGCCCCGGGCCGAAACCCAGCAGGCCGTCGCCGGGTCTGCGGCGGGCTGTCAGTTCTTTTGTCCGGGCCAAATAGGTCTTATAGAGTTTTTGCACATCCGCCAAACACGTCATGGCGCGCCTCCTTTTCCCCTCCGCCTCAGGCGAAAGGATTCTCCGTGGGGTAGGGCAGGGATCTGGGCTGGTTATAGGCGATATCCTCCACGCCCAGCAGGCGCAGCACCTCGAAGAGGGTCTTGCCGTAGTGGCCGAAGGCCACCGCGCCGTGGTGGGGATAGCGTTTTTCGATGAGCACATGGCGGTAGAACCGTCCCATTTCCGGGATGGCGAATACGCCGATGCCGCCGAAGGAGCGGGTCTTCACCGGCAGCACCTCGCCCTGGGCAATATAGGCCCGCAGCTGGCCTTCGGAATCGCATTGCAGGCGGTAGAATGTGATGTCGGAGGCGGCGATATCGCCTTCCAGCGTGCCCCGGGTGAAATCCGGCTCCGAGCCCTTGGGCTCCAGCAGGCGGTGCTGGATCAGCTGATACTTCACCGCCCGGCCGGCGCACAGCTTGCAGCTGGGGGTGTTGCCGCAGTGGAAGCCCATGAAGGTGTCTGTGTGGGCATAGGGGAATTTGCCGGCGATGTCCTCTTCATAGAGGTCGGCGGGCACGGAGTTGTTGATGTCCAGCAGCGTCACCGTGTCGCCGGAGACGCACATGCCGATGTACTCGGAGAGAGCGCCGTAAATATCCACCTCGCAGGACACCGGGATGCCCCGGCTCACCAGACGGGAGTTGACGTAGCAGGGCTCGAACCCGAAGGCTTCCGGGAAGGCGGGCCAGCACTTGTCGGCAAAGGCTACATACTGCCGGGCTCCCTTGTGGGCCTCGGCCCAGTCCAGCAGCGTCAGCTCCAGCTGCGCCATGCGGGCACTGGCGTCGGGATAATAGCAGCCCTCGCCCATTTCGGCGGCCATGTCGGCGCAGACGGCCGGGATGCGGGGGTCGTCCGCATGGGCCTTGTAGGCCACCAGCAGATCCAGCTCGGAGTTTTCCTCCACCTCCACGCCCAGCTCGTACAGTCCCCGGATGGGGGCGTTGCAGGCGAAAAAGTCCTGGGGCCGGGGCCCGAAGGTGATGATCTTCAATCCAGAGAGGCCGATGAGCGTCCGGGCGACGGGCTCAAACTCCGCGATCATCCGGGCCACGTCCTCTGCCGTCCCCACCGGGTAGGCGGGAATAAATGCCTTGAGATGGCGCATTCCCAGATTGTAAGAGCAGTTGAGCATACCGCAGTAGGCGTCGCCCCGGCCGTCGATGAGATCCCTGCCGCTTTCCTCGGCGGCGGCGGCGTACATCACCGGGCCGTCAAAATACCTGGCCAGCAGGGTTTCCGGCGTTTCTGGGCCGAAGTTGCCCAGAAAGACCACCAGCGCGTTGCAGCCGGCGGCCTTCACCTCCGCCGCCGCCTTTTGGGCGTCGCGCTCGTTTTCCACAGTGGTGGGGCACTCAAATATGTCGATGCCCAGACGGCGGCAGGTCTCCGCCACCGCCGTGCGCCGCCGCTCCGAGAGCGACACGATGAAGCAGTCCCGGGAGACTGCGATGATCCCCAGTTTGACCTCAGGAACGTTGCTTATCATATGGTTTTCCTCATTTCTCCGCGTTTTGTCTCAAACGAACGCGGCAATATCAATGTTCTCGCCCTCCAGCGCCACGCAGGCGCCCTGTCCGGCCTCGCCGCTCTCCCGGTGTGCCAGCAGCCATTTGTTGCACGCCCAGAGGCGCTTATCCTCTTCGTTGAGCGGTTCGATCTCCGGCGCGGGGCCGTTGGTGCCCTTTGGCAGCGTCACCAGCACACGGAAGCCCGCGTCCTTTCCGGCGGAACAGGGGGCGTAGTGCAGCGTGGTGGCATAGACCTCCACCACCGTACCGGCCGGCACGCGGAAAGCCCGCACCCTGGCCGTGTCCAGCCGTCCCGCCGCCAGCTCGTCCAGACGGGCCAGCAGCAAAATGAAGTCCCGGCTGCCGGCGTTGATCTCGCTGTCCCGGTGGTATTCCAGACAGTTAAGCTTTGTATTGTGCCCGCTGCAATGGCCCATTTGAATGGGCATACCGCCATAGGCGTTGCGGGCCAGTATTTTGGCAATTTGCAGCCGCTCCAGCGCCGGTACTGACGGCTCGTAGGCAATGCCCTCCGGCAGAGGGATCTCCTCCAGCGCCCGGCAAAGCTCCCGTGTATCGTACCCCGCCAGCACCTTGCCGTAGGCGGCAAACAAGGGATCGCTCACCTCATAGATCTTCATGACATTCTCCCGCTCTTTCTTTTACTCTGTTTGACTTTGTTCCTCCGGCGGGAGCTGGGCCTCTTTCAGATCCCGGCGGTATTTCCGCCAGGCATAGACGCCGAACAGTACGCCCGCCGCCACAAAGAATCCGCCCACCAGCCACGCCGTCCAGAGCGCCATGGTGCTCTCAGCCGCGCCCTTCACCAGCTTCACCGCCAGATACAAAAGATACGCCGACACAACGCCCCGCAGCGTCAGGTGGAGCTCCGCCTGTCCCTTGCGGACGGTATCGTAAGTCACGTTGTTTTTCATAGTCACCTCACTGCAAAAGGGGGAACAGCGACTTCACGGCGGGATAGATCTGCCGGAACTGCTGATACCGCTCTTCATACCGTGCCGCAGCGGCCTCCTCCGGCCACTGGGTATGCGTGACGCGCACCAATCGCTCCGCCGCCGCTTCCACCGATGGATATGCCCCGCAAGCCACCGCCGCCAGAATGGCGCCGCCGTAGCCGGGGCCCTCCTCCGTCTCCACCGTTTCCAGCGGCAGACGCAGCACATTGGCAAAGATCCGGCGCCACAGCGGGCTTTTGGCCCCGCCGCCGCAGAGCTTGCTGGAGGTAATGGGAATGCCCAGCGACCGGGCCACCTCCAGGGAGTCCCGCATACCGAAGGCCACACCTTCCAGCACGGCCTGGGTCATGTCGCCGCGGCCGGTGTCCATGGTGAGGCCGATGAACGTGCCCCGGGCCGCCGGGTCGTTGTGGGGCGACCGCTCCCCCATGAGATAGGGGAGAAAATACACATGGTTTCGCCCCAGCTTTTCTTCCGTGATGGCTTTCTGCGCCGCGGCAAAATCTGAGGTGCCTAGCACATCCTCCATCCACCACTTGTTGCACGACGCCGCCGAGAGCATACAGCCCATCAGGTGATAGTTCCCGTCGGCATGGGCAAAGGCGTGGAGTGCGTTGTTCGGGTCCACGCCGAAGGTCTTGCTGGAGATAAAGATGGTGCCGGAGGTGCCAAGGGAGATGTTGCAGCGGCCGTCCCCCACGGTGGCGGTGCCCACAGCGGCGGCGGCGTTGTCCCCCGCTCCCGCACAGACCCGCACCCCGGCGGGAAGTCCCAGTTGGGCACTCACCGACGGCAGGAGCGTCCCCACCGGCTCATAGCTCTCATAAAGCCGGGGCAGCTGCCGCTCTTCAATGGAGCAGATGTCCAGCATCTCCCGGCTCCAGCGCCGGTTTTTCACATCCAGCAGCAGCATACCGGAGGCGTCCGACATATCCGTGCAATGCACACCGGTGAGTCGGTAATTGATGTAATCCTTGGGCAACATGATCTTGTCGATCTGGGCAAACAGATCCGGTTCATGGGCTTTCATCCACAGTAGCTTGGGCGCCGTAAAGCCCGCGAAGGCGATATTGGCCGTATACCGGGAAAGGGTCTCCTTCCCCACCACCGTGTTGAGGTAGTCCGTCTCCGCCGCCGTGCGGCCGTCGTTCCACAAAATGGCCGGACGCAGCACCCGGTCAGCTCGGTCCAGCACCACCAGACCGTGCATCTGCCCGCCGCAGCCGATACCGGCCACCTGCGAAGCATCCACGCCCTCCGTGACGCCCCGGATGCCGGAGACCACCGCCTCCCACCAGTGGGCAGGGTCCTGCTCGGACCAGCCGGGGTGGGGAAACGAGAGCGGATATTCACGGGACACCACCTTTACGATGCGCCCTGCTTCATCCATCAGCAGCAGCTTCACCGCGGAGGTGCCCAGATCGATTCCCAGAAACAGCATAATAAACCTCCTAAAAAATCAGCCCGCTTTGCCTGTCTTGTGGTTGGACACCACGTCGAAGATCACGGCGATCAAGAGCACAGCGCCCTTGACCACATACTGCCAGTTGTTGTCCAGACCGTAGATGGACATACCCTGGTTGATGACGCCCAGCAAAATGGCGCCCACCACGATGCCGGGGACGGTACCGGAACCGCCGTAAGCTGACGCACCGCCGATGAAGCATGCACCGATGGCGTCCATTTCATAGGACATACCGGTATCGCCGTTCACCGAGCCGATACGGGCCGCCACCAGCAGTCCGGAAAAGCCCGCCAGGACGGACATGGAGCAGTAGGCCGCGAAGTACACCTTCCGGGTGTCGATACCGGAGAGCTTGGTAGCCTTCTCGTTGCCGCCCACCGCGTAGAAGTAACGGCCGAAGGCGGTTTTTGAGGTGATGAACGTATACAGCATCAAAACGCCCAGCACCCACAGCAGCATCACGGGGATGCCCTTGTAGTTGGTCAGCTTCCAGGAGTAGACCACGATGAGCGCGTCGATGACGATGATTTTGGCGAACGCGCTGGCGGCGGAGGGCAGCGCGTAGCCGCGTTTTTCCTTCTTGGCCCGGTTGGTGGCCGTAATGACCAGCAGCCCCACCGCCACGATAACGCCCACGATCAGCGCCGAAAGGTGCAGCGTATCTTTATCAAGACCTGGCACCGTGATGTAAGAGGTGAAGATGTTCAAAAACGTTTTGTTGGAAATGCTCACCGTCTTGGAGCCCAGCACCACACGGCCAAGGCCGCGGAGCAAAAACATACCGGCCAGCGTGCAGATGAAGGGCGGGATATGGACGTTGCCGATGAGGAAGCCCTGCCACACGCCGATGGCGATAGAGATGATGAGGCAGATGAGGATCACCAGCACCGCGTTGAGGGAGGTGTTGGCCATCAGCTGCGATGCGATGGCGCCCACGAGACACAGCGTGGAGCCCACGCTCAGGTCCACGTTGCCGCCGGTGAGGATACACAAAAGCATGCCGCAGCCCATCACCAGTACATAGGCGTTTTGCAGCAGCAGGTTGGAAACGTTCTGCGCGTAAAGCATCTTGCCGTGGGTCAGCGCCGTGAAGAAGACGAAGACCACCACAAGCGCGATGACCATGGTGTATTTTTTCAGCAGGGCGCTGGCTTTCACGCCGGAGGAAAGGCCGGCTCCCCGGGGGGATCTCTGAATGGACTCTTTCATGCGTATCGCACTCCCTTGTTCTCATCTTTTTCGCCGGTGGTCAAAATGGCGGACATGATCTTCTCCTGCGTGGCCTCCTGAGCGGAAAATTCGCCCACCATACGGCCTTCGTTCATGACATAGATCCTGTCGCACATGCCCAGCAGCTCCGGCATCTCCGATGAGATCATCACGATGGATTTGCCCTGGGCAATGAGGTCGTTCATAATACAATAAATTTCGTATTTGGCGCCCACGTCGATGCCCCGGGTGGGCTCATCCAGGATCAGAATATCGGGATCCGCGAACATCCACTTGGCCAGCAGCACCTTTTGCTGGTTGCCGCCGGAGAGGTTGCCCACATTCTGCTGCACCGTGGGGGTCTTGGTGCCCAGTTTTTCCCTGTACTCCTCGGCGATGCGGTTTTCCTTGTCGATGTCAATGACGCCCCGCTTGTTGCACACCTTTTCCAGGCGGGCCATAGTGTTGTTCCGGGCGATGGTGTCGATGAGCACCAGGCCGTTGTCCTTGCGGTCCTCCGTAACGTAGGCAAGGCCGGCCTCAATGGCTTCCCTCTCGTTTTTCAGCGCCCGCTCCGTGCCGTTGATACGCAGCGTCCCGCAGATGCCCGCGCCGTAGCTGCGGCCGAAGAGCGACCGGGCCAGCTCTGTGCGTCCCGCGCCCTGCAGCCCAGAAAAGCCCAGGATCTCGCCCCGGTTCACATGGAAGGAAACGTGGCTCACCACTTCCTTTTCCGTATACACCGGGTGGTGAACACACCAGTCCTCCACCTCCAGCACCGGCTCGCCCACGTCGTAGGCCTGGCGCTTGGGAAAGCGGTCTGTCAGCTCCCGGCCCACCATGCCCCGGATGATGCGGCTTTCATCGATGTTGTGGCCGGCGTTGTCCATGGTCTCGATGGTGGCGCCGTCCCGCAGCACAGTGATTTTGTCCGCCACATAGGCGATCTCCGAAAGCTTGTGGGAGATGATGATGGAGGTCATGCCCTCCTTTTTGAAGCTCAAAAGCAGATCCAGCAGCATCCGGGAGTCCTCTTCGTTCAAAGAAGAGGTGGGCTCATCCAAAATCAGTAGCTTTACGTTTTTGGACAGGGCCTTGGCGATCTCCACCAGTTGCTGCTTGCCTGTGCCGATATCTTTAATGAGCGTGGTGGCCCGTTCCTTCAGGCCCACCTGCTCCATGTGTTTTTGTGCCTGTGCGTACGTCTCATCCCAGTCGATGCCAAGGCGCCCTTTTCGCTCGTTGCCCAGGAACATGTTCTCCCCAATGGAGAGCTCCGGGATCAGCGCCAGTTCCTGATGGATGATGACGATACCGATTTTTTCACTGTCCCGGACGGTCTTGAACTGACATTCCTGTCCGTCGTACAGGATCTGCCCCTCGTAGGAGCCGTAGGGATAGGTTCCGCTGAGTACATTCATCAGCGTGGATTTGCCGGCGCCGTTTTCACCCACCAGTGCGTGGATCTCGCCCCGCCGCACCTCCAGGTTGACATTGTCCAGCGCCTTCACGCCCGGAAACTCTTTGGTGATGTTCTTCATCACCAGAATCGAATCTGTCAAGTGGACGCCCTCCTTTCACCGTGGTCATTCCACATTTTCTCACATTCTCTTTTTTGCGGCTTTGCCGCGCCTTTTCTAAAAAGGCATTCCATTCTCTTTTCAAAGACAGAGGGCGGGGCGTTTTGCCCCGCCCTCTGTCCGTTGCGCTTGCTTGCTCTATTTCGCTTGCCTTTTGCTTTTTTAATATGTAGGATCTGCCTTACTTCTTGGCCACGGGATAACCGTCGGTGCCCATGGTGTAGTAGCCGGTGTCGATGAGCTCGGTCTGGATGTTGGCCTTGGTGACCACAGAGGGGGTCAGCAGGTAGGAGGGAATCACGCCGGTGCCGTTGTCGTAAGACTTGGTATCATAAGCGCACTCGCAGGTGAATTGAGAGGTCAAACCTGCATCCGGCTTCTCTCCTTTCAGGATGGACTGGGCCAGAGCCAAGGTGACCACGGCTTCGTTGGCAACGGCCTTGTAAACGGTCATGGACTGCTTGCCGTTCACGATGTTCTTCAGGTTGGCTTCATCGCCGTCCTGACCGGTGATGATGGGGGTGTTGGTGCCGGCATAGTCGGACTCAATGGCCTGGGTCACACCAAGAGCGGTGGAATCGTTGGAGCAAAGAGCCACATCCAACTGTGTGCCGTTGGAATAATAGGAAGCCAGAATGTTCTGCATACGGTTCATGGCGGTGCTGGTATCCCAGGAGGCGGTGGCCACTTCCTGGAAGGTCTTCTGACCGGAGATGATCTTCAAAATACCCGCGCTGATGAAGGGCTTGAGGGTATCGAAGGCGCCGTTGAAGAAGAAGCCGGCGTTGTTATCGGCGGGGTCGCCGGCAGTGAACTCAATGTTGTAGGTCTTGGAGGTGTCCTTCGCGTCCAGCTTCAGCGTGTCGATGACATACTGGCCCTGGAGAACGCCCACCTTATAGTTATCAAAGGAGACGTAGTAATCAACAGCCTTGGTGTTGCGGATCAAACGGTCGTAGGAGATCACGGGGATGCTCTTTTCATCAGCGGAGTTGAGCACGGTGGTGAGGGACTCGCCGTCGATGGCGGCCACGATCAGGATGTTCACGCCGTCGGAGATCAGGTTTTCAATGTCGTTGACCTGCTGGTTCACATCGTTGTCGGAGTAAGTCAGCTCCACGGTGTAACCGGCAGATTCGAACTGGGATTTCAGGTAGGAGCCGTCACGGTTCCATCTTTCCAGAGATTTGGTGGGCATCGCGATACCAACCTTCGCGCCGTCGGTCTTCTTGTTGTCTGTGCTGCCGCTGGAACCGGAAGAGCTGCTGTTGCCGCAGGCGACCAGCCCCAATGCCATGACCAATGCAAGAATCAACGCAAGAATTTTTTTCATGTTCATTCTTCTCCTTATACCCCTCCGAAGAGGGTTATTCCAGAAAGCATACCTGCTTCTATGGTCTCATTTTATAAAGTCATTTTATAAAAGTCAATTACTTTTCACTCGGTTTTTTACGATTTGTCTATCTTATGCTATGAGCCCCTCTATTCTTTGTGCAATTTAACAGTTTCGTTTTTATTTCCACCCAAGGGCCAGTTTCCTCATTTCACGCCCTTTTTCTTGTTTTGCGGTTGTTTTTCGATTCCATTTTCTTTTATGCGAAAAACTGTTGACCTTTTTTTTAATTATGATACAATCAGTTTCATAAAATACTTTTCTAAAAGTGTGGTGTCGAGATGGAGTTGGAAGCAACCATTACCCAGCGGAGAAGGCAGACCCGCAGCAGCATTTATCACTATCTGTACCATACGGCGGAATTTTGCTCCAAGCAGTCACTGGCCCACGACCTGTCTTTGAGCCTGCCCACCGTCTATCAAAATCTCACTGAGCTGATGGAGGCGGGGCTGGTGTGCTACTCCGGGGAGCAGCGCTCCACCGGCGGACGGAAGGCAATGGGGCTTTCCATTGTGGCGGACGCTCGGGTGGCCATTGGGATGTCCATTACCGAAAACCGGCTGCGTCTGGTGGCCTCCGACCTGCGTTTGCATGAGATCGCCTACCGGAAGGTGTATCACGAGCCTGTGATGGAGCACAAGAACTTCGGTGCGTTTCTGGCTCAGGCCATCGAGAGCTTTCTGGACGATTATCACATTGATCGGGAGCGTCTTTTGGGCGTGGGCATTTCCATGCCCGCCGTCTTCAATCCGGGCAGCGACAGGATCACCCTGGCGCCCACGCTGCATCTGAAGGATACCTCGCTGCAAAGCCTGACCCGGCTGATCCCCTATCCCGTATATGTGGAAAACGACGGCACCAGTGGCGGCTATGCCGAGTGGTTCATGCGGGCCGATCTTCAGAACATGGCCTATCTCTCTTTGGAAAACGGCGTGGGCGGCGCGGTACTGGTCAGCGGGCAGCTGTACGCCGGGGACAACCGCCGCAGCGGCGAGTTCGGCCATATGTGCGTGGAGCCGGGCGGGCTGCCCTGCAAGTGCGGCAAGCGGGGGTGTCTGGAAGCTTACTGCTCCGCCCGGCGCATCAGCGACGATCTGGGCATCACCCTCAAGGACTTTTTTGCCGGGGTGGACGGCCATGTGCCCGAATACGAGGCCCTGTGGCATGACCTGCTGCGCCACCTGGCCATCGGCATCAACAACATCCGCATGGCCCTGGACTGCGACGTGGTGCTAGGCGGCTTTCTGGCCCAGTCGCTGCCGCCCTATCTGCCGCTGCTCAGGCAGTATGTGGCCGCCGGCAACACCTTTGAGGACAGCGCCGACTATCTGCACTTGAGTACGCTGCCCCGGCACACCGTACCGCTGGGCGTGGCGCTTCATTTTGTAAAAAACTTTATTGACCATCTTTGATGGGAGGAGGGCGTTTCTTGTGTCAGTGACCCGCCATTCCTTCGGCGTCACCCGTCGGGGCGAGGCCGTTACCGCCTGGCAGCTTTCCAATCATACCGGTGCCTCCGTCACCGTGCTGGACTATGGCGCCACGGTGCAGTCGCTGTGCGTGCCCGACCTGGCAGGCCGTCTCACCGATGTGGTGCTGGGCTACGACACCGTGGCGGCCTACGAAACAAACGACGGTTTTCTGGGCGCCACCGTGGGGCGGATGTGCAACCGCATCGGCGGAGCCGCCTTTTCCTTAAACGGCAAAACCTATCCTCTGGCCAAAAACGACGGCGTGAACCATCTCCACGGCGGAGAGCGGGGCTTTGACAAGTACCTCTGGCAGGTGGAACCCGGGGATGATTCCCTGCGTTTTTCCCGGGTCTCTCCCGACGGTGAGGAGGGCTATCCCGGCCGGGCGGCCGTCAGCGTCACCTTCCGTCTCACAGAGGAAAACCGTCTGGAGCTTTCCTACGACGCGGACACGGATGGGGATACCGTGATGAACCTCACCAACCACAGTTACTTCAACCTAAACGGCGGCGGCAGCGTGCTGGGCCACCGCTTACAGCTTTTTGCCGCCCGCCTGACGGAAAACGACGATGCCAGCGTGCCTACCGGCCGTTTTCTGGACGTAGAGGGCACGCCCTTTGACTTCCGCGCGGCCAAGAGCATCGGCCGGGACATCGAATCGGACGATCCGCAAATACAAAGAGGTCACGGCTACGACCACAATTTTGTTCTCTCCGGGCCGCAGGCCGCCTTCCTTTACAGCGAGGAAAATGGCATCGCTCTGCGGGTCTTTACCACGCTTCCGGGGATGCAGGTCTACACCGCCAACTATCTCTCGGAGCGCGCCGGTAAGGGCGGCAGGATGATGCGCCCCCGGGACGCCGTGTGTCTTGAGACCCAACTTTTCCCAGACGGCATGGCGCACTACGGCTTTCCCTCCCCGGTGCTGCGGGCGGGTGAGCATTTGCACGCGGAGACCCGCTTTTCCTTTTCCGTGGAATAAAAAACAGATAAAACAGGCTTCTGCCATACGGCAGAAGCCTGTTTTATTATTTAAGAAGCAAAATGTGTTCCGGGGCCACCGCCACCGTCTGCACAGGGGACGATTCATTGGCACGCCACTCCTCCTTGGCACACTCCATGCGCAGCAGCGGCGCGTCCTCCGCCGCCCCCTCCGGCCGCAGCAGCACGATGGTTTCAAACACGTCGTCGATGGCTCGGTCCACCCGGCAGGAAAAGGCGTTTACAGCCCCGGGCGCGGCAAAGACCACATGATGGGACCGGATGCCCACCGTCACCGTGTCCGGCGGCACCGCCCGGCCCGTTTCCAGCGTCAGCCCCCACTCCGGCAGCTCCACCCGATCTCCCGCGGGGCGGGCGGCGGTATAGTTCTTGCAGCCGGAGAGCCGGGCGGCGGGCTCCGTGGCAGGTGCCCGGAACAACTCCGCCATCTCCGTGACGGCCTGAGAGCGCCCCTCTTCCAGCACGCAGACACGGCGGCAGCTGCGCCACGCCTCGCCCCTGTCGTGGGTCACCCACAGCACCGTGCCGGGAAAAGCGGTGAGGGTGTTTTGCAGTTCTAGCTCCAGCTGATATTTGAGGTAGCTGTCCAGCGCCGCGAAAGGCTCATCCAGTAAAATGGCCTTCGGCTCCGAGGCCAGAATCCGGGCCAGCGCCGCGCGCTGCTGCTGTCCGCCGGAAATGCGGGCAGGACGGCGGGCGGCGGCGGCGGTGAGTTGAAACCGCCGCAACAGCTCCTCTGTCACGTCTTTTCGCCTGTCACGCTGACGCACCGCCACGGCGATGTTCTGCCGAACGGTCATGTGGGGAAACAGGGCGTACTGCTGAAAGAGATACCCCACCTGCCGCTGCTGGGGCGGCAGGCAGATACCGGCGGCGCTGTCGTACAGCACCCGGCCGTCCAGTTCAATATGCCCCTCATCCGGCTTCAAAATTCCGGCAACGCACTGGAGCGTCACGCTTTTCCCGCTGCCGGAGGCCCCCAGCAGCGCCAGACACTCCTGCTCCGCCGCAAACGTCACCGCCAAATCGAAGCTGCCCAGACGCCGGCGGATATCCACTTTCAGGCTCATGGGCGACTCCCTCCCCGGTTTTTCTGTTTGTCACGGCTCTCCAGCAGGTTGATGGTCAGCAAAAACACGGCGGAGATGGCGATGTTCACCAGCACCCACCGCAGGGCCAGCGCGTCCTCATTGGTGCGCCAGAGCTGATAGACCGTTGTGGAAATGGTAGCCGTTTTGCCGGGGGTATAACCCGCCACCATGGAGGTGGCGCCGTACTCCCCCAGCGCCCGGGCAAAGGCCAATACCATGCCCGCCAGAATGCCCTGCCGGCACACGGGCAGACGGATGCGCCAGAAAATATAGGTGTTGGAAAGACCCAGCGTCTTCCCCGCCGCCGCAAGGGACGGGTCGAAGCTCTCAAAGGCACCTCGGGCCGTGCGGTACATCAAGGGAAAGGACACCGCCACCGTGGCGAAGATGGCCGACCACCAGGTCATCACCAGTTTGGTGCCGAACACGTTCAGCACCCACGCTCCCAGCGGCTGCTTCGGTCCCAGCAGGCACAGCAAAAGCCAGCCCACCACCGTGGGCGGCAGCACCAGCGGCAGCGTCAGGATCACATCCAGCACGCCTTTCAAAAGCCTTGGCAGGCGGGCGATATAATAGGCGAAAAACAGTCCCAGAAAGAACACCGCCGCCGTGGAAACAGCCGCGATACGCAGCGAGTTGTAAAGAGGGTACCAGTCCACGCGCCCGCCTCCTTTTTTTCATTGAACATGTAAGGCGGCAGAAGCCGGCGTCCGCCGACCCCTGCCGCCTTCATAATACCAGATTATTTCACCACCGTAAAGCCCACGGCTTCAAATACCGCGGAGCATTCGTCGGTGCGCAGATAGTCCAGAAAAGCCTGAGCCGCCTCCTGTTGCTTCGTGGTGTTGAGGATAGCCGCGGGGTAGATCACCTGCTTGCACATATCCTTGGTGGCCGTATCCACCACCTTGAGCCCGGCGGAAAAAGCGTCGGTGGCATAGATGATGCCGCAGTCCACCGCGCCCTGAGACACCTGGGTGGTGACTTCCTTCACGTTGGAGCCGTACGTCACCTTGCCGCTGGTCTCCAGCTTGGCAATGTCCAGCCCCAGATACTTCAGCACGTCCAGCGAATAGCTGCCCACGGGCACATCGCTGTTGCCCAAGGCCATGAGCTTTAATTTATCGGTTTTCAGATCGTCAAAGCTGTTGATCCCGGCAGGGTTTCCCTCCGGCACCACCAGCGTCACCTTGTTTTCCAGCAGGTTCACACGGGTGCCCTGCGCCAGCAGGTCAAGGCCGTCCGGGTTTTTGTCCGTGTCGCCCTTGAGAGAGCCGTCCAGCGCGTTCATCTGCTTTTGCGCCGCCGAGATAAACAGGTCGCAGTCCGCTCCGGCGGCGATCTGCTTGAGCAGTGTGCCGGAGGAGTCGTAGGTAACGGTGACGGTCACGTTGGGGGCCGCTGTCTTATACAGTTCGATCACCTTGTTCAGCGTTTCCTGCATGGAGGCGGCGGCGAACACTGTCAGCTCCACCGCGGGCTTTTCCTCCGTCTTCGTGCCGCTCTTCTGGGTGGCGGAGCCGCACCCCGCCAGAGACAGCGCCAGCACCAACGCCAGCATCCATGCCATTGTTTTTTTCATTTGTTTTCTTCCCTTCTTTATTTGATGCGGACGCTCATAGGCAACACGCGGCGATGCAGGAGCGCCCAAGAAAACGCCGCGCGCGATTTTTTTATTTCCAACTCCCGCGGGAGGTCAGAACGCAATTCTCATTTGAGATAAACGATTGGTAAAAGCGGTGCCCGCCGCAGCGGGCACGCTGATGAGACACGGGTTTACAAAAAGGGTCACTTTCCGAAAGGACAGATGGGCCAGTGGCACACGTCGCAGCCAAGGCACAGTCCGCCCTCGCCCAGCGCCACCACGTCACGGCGCGTCACGGGCACGCCCGCCGCCACCTTGGGCAGCACCAGATCGAAGATCGTGGCGCCGGCGTACATCACGCAGCCGGGCAGACCCATAATGGGCATGCCGTCTTCAAAATAGCCCAGCAGGAACATGGCTCCTGGCAGCACCGGCGCGCCGTAAGTCACGATGCGGGCGCCGCTGCGGCGAATGCCGCCGGGGGTGTTGTCGTCGGGGTCCACGCTCATGCCGCCGGTGCAGACGATCATGTCGGGCTTTTGCGCCCGCAGTTTCTCAATGGCCGCCGCCACCTGCTCCACCCCGTCGCCGGAGTTGATTTGCCCCACGGTCTCAATGCCGTAGGCCCGCAGCTTCTCCGCCACAACGGGCGTAAAGGTGTCCTTGATGCGTCCTGTTTTCACCTCGCTGCCGGTGGTCACAATGGCCGCCGTCTTGAGGCGATAGGGCAAAAGCCGCAGCAGCGGCTCGCTCCCCGCCGCTTTCTCGGCCTTTTGCAGTTTTTCTTCTTCAATGATAAGGGGAATCACCCGCATACCGGCCAGCTTGTCGCCCTTGCGGATGGCCGTGCCGCCCTTGCGGGTGGCGATCATCACGTCCTCCGTGTCGTTCACGGCCAGCAGCCGCTCGCTGTCCACGCAGAACAGACCGTCGCAGTCCGCCCGCAGCTCGATCTTGCCCTCCTTGACCTGAGTACGCTGCATATGCTCCGTGCCGCAAAGGGCCAGCAGGCGCTCCGCCGCGTCGTTTTCATGCACCATGCCCGGCGTCATTTCCCAGACGTAGAGGTGCTCCTTCCCCATGGACAGCAGCACCGGAATGTCCTCCTCCGTCACCACATGGCCCTTGCGGAATCGGGCGTCTTTATAGGTATCTTTAATGATCTGCGTCAGGTCGTGGCACAGCACATGACCCACCGCTTCTTCCGTTTTGATCAGCTTCATTTGGCAGCCCCCGTGATTTCCATTTGAGATTAACGCTTGGTATCTATGATAGAGGCTGGGAAAAAAATTGTCAAGAGAAAAGAGCGGGCGCCACGGCCAAAACCGCCGCAAGAACTGTCGGGTTGATAGCAATTTGTATATTTTTCGTCAAAAAATACGTTTTGCCATCGAAACGAGTCAATCGCTGCGGTGTCAAGCCCCGGGAAACGGGCGGGTGTTTTGGGCTTTTTATTGACACGGCCGGGGGCGAGTTCTATAATAATTGACAAGACTTTATACTGATAGAAAAACAGTCTGTCCGGAAACCTCTCCCCTGCCAAACGCGCCGGGAGGGCTCCTGGTACGGCTGGGGGAAGGAGTATCCATGAAACGGCGGAGAAACACCTGGCAGCGGGAGATCATCTTACAGGCGGCGGTGGAGCGCTGCGACCATCCCACAGCCGATCAGATTTATCTGGCACTGGCCCCGGAGTATCCCCGGATCAGCCGGGGCACCGTATACCGCAATCTGAAGCTACTCTCCGAGAGCGGGCAGCTGCAGCAGCTTAAAATTCCCGGTGCGGACCGTTTTGACCGGCGTGTGGAGCAGCACTCCCATCTGTACTGCGTGCGGTGTCAGTCCGTCTGTGATGTGGACACCCCCTATGACGCGGGACTGGACGAGCAGGCGGCCCGGGAGACCGGCTGCCGTGTCACGGGCCATTATGTGCTGTTTCAAGGCGTATGCCCTGCGTGTTTGGCGCAAGACGGCAACGGCTGATCCGTCCATGGCCTTTGGACATCCGGTCCTGCTCTTGCGGCAGGCTCGATCTTTGCGGCTTTTCAACAGCGAAAGGAGACTGTTCATGGCAGATTTCACCCATTTCAATGAAGAGGGCCGGGCCCGCATGGTGGACGTGTCCGACAAAACCGCCACCCGCCGCGCCGCCGTGGCCTTCGGCCGTGTGCTGGTGAACCGGCACACCTTCGACCTGATCGGCTCCGGCAGCCTTGCCAAAGGCGACGTGCTGACCACGGCGCAGATCGGCGGCATCATGGGCGCCAAACGCACCTGGGAACTGATTCCCATGTGCCACCCCATTCCCCTCACAGGCGTGGATCTTTCCTTCCGCCTCAACGAGGAGGAGTTGGCCGTGGAGATTACCGCTTTCGCCCGCTGCACCGGCGTCACCGGTGTGGAGATGGAGGCCCTCACCGCTGTGTCGGTGGCGGCCCTCACCGTGTATGATATGTGCAAGGCCGTACAAAAGGATATGGTCATCGACCGCATCTGCCTTTTGAAAAAAGAAGGCGGCAAAAGCGGTCTTTTTGAAAGGAGCGACACCCTATGAGTCATTCAGCAGCCGTGATTACCGTCAGCGACAAGGGCTACGCCGGACAGCGCACCGACACCAGCGGCCCCCGTCTCGTTCAGCTTTTGCAGGAGGCGGGTTACGACGTGGTCTACACCGCCCTTGTCCCCGACGAAAAGGAACTGATCCAAAAAGAACTGCTTTACTGTGCCGATCACCGCGGCATCCATCTGGTGCTCACCACCGGCGGCACCGGCTTCTCCCCCCGAGACATTACTCCCGAAGCCACGGAAGCGCTTCTTGAAAAAAGAACGCCCGGTATTCCGGAGTATATGCGCGCCGTCAGTATGCGCATCACGCCCGCCGGGATGCTCTCCCGAGGAGTAGCGGGCATCCGCCGTCAGACGCTCATCGTCAATCTGCCCGGCAGTGAAAAGGGTGCCGCCGAAAATCTGGAGGCCGTTTTGCCCTCACTGCACCACGGGCTGGACATGCTCGCCGGCAAGACCGGTGACTGCGGCACGCCATACAAGGAGGTTCATTCCCATGGCTAAGGTCATTGCCGTTTGCGTCAGTGAGGTGCGCGGTATTCAAAAACACGAGGTTCCCTCTGTCACCCTGGTGGCGGATTTCGGCATCGAGGGCGACGCTCACGCCGGCAACTGGCACCGTCAGGTCAGCCTTTTGGATGTGGATAGTGTACAAAAAGTGCAAGATAAGGTGTCTTTCGATTTGGCACACGGCGCTTTCGCCGAAAACATCCTCACCGAAGGCATCGTTCTTTATGAATTGCCCATTGGCACCCGGCTGCAAATCGGGGAGGCCACGGCGGAGGTGACGCAGATCGGCAAGGAATGCCACAACGACTGCGCCATCCGCAAGGCAGCGGGCGACTGCGTGATGCCCCGGGAAGGCATCTTCGTAAAGGTCATCACCGGCGGCGCCGTCCGTCCCGGCGACCTCATCGAAATTCTGCCCTGAAGCCGCCGCCCCGGCGACTCGCGGACTTTTATAAAACAGCAAAGGCGGCAGGCAAAACACTGCTGCCTCTTCCGATAAAAAAGCAGAACCCGCTATAACATCCAGCCTTGCTATATTTCTTTTCGACTGATACAATTATGGAAGTAATATTGACCGAAGGAGGATGAATGTATGAAATGCCCCTGCTGCGGTGAAGAAATGACAGCCGGCTATATCCAAAGCGCGCGAAAGATTTACTTTACGACAAAGCAGCACCATGGTATTCTGATCCCAGATGAGGCGACGGATATTCTGCTCAGCCATCACAACTGGAGCATGCCTGTGTGCGACGCATATCACTGCCCTGCCTGCCACCTTGTGATAAGCCGCCATGTCGATGAAAACGGCCGCAAAAGAGTATGAACCTTTCCTCACTCGTTCAAGTCCCCAATAAAGCGGCGCCTCGGAACAAAAGGCTCCGGGGCGCCGCTTTATGTTCTTTTTTACTTCTCCAGCGCCCGGGCAAAGCGCAGCACGTCTTCCAGCGTGGCGCGATAGTCTTCTTCGCAGTCCGCCAGCACTTCCGGATAACCCAAGGCGCGGCGGTCGGTGGAAAACATGGCTGTGACGCCCTTTTCATAGGCGGCGGCCGCACTTTGGTCGATGGCGCCCGCGATGACAAGGAGGGGAATCCCCCGCCGGACCGTCCTGCGCAAAAGGCCGGAGATCACCTTGCCCTGCAAGCTCTGGCTGTCCACACGGCCCTCACCGGTGATGACCAGGTCGGTGCCAGGGAGAAAGCGGTCAAAATCCAGGGCGTCCAGCACCGATTCAATGCCCGACTTCATCGCTCCGCCCAAAAAAGCGATGCCTCCCCCGCCCAGACCGCCAGCGGAACCGGCCCCCGCCGTCAAAGCCACGGAAAGGCCCAGGTCTTTTTCGATCACCGCGCTCAGGCGGCGCAATCCGTCGTCCAGCCGCCGCACCATGGCCTCGTCCGCGCCCTTCTGGGGGCCAAACACATAGGCCGCGCCGTTTGGCCCGAAAAAGGGATTTTCCACGTCGCTCATCAGCGTGATACGCACCTTTTGCAGTTTTTTCGCAACAGCTGACACGTCGATATGGGCCACCCGCTCCAGCGTGCCGCCCACGGGAACGAACAAGCGTCCCTCGCTGTCCCGAAATACCGCCCCCAGCGCCGCGGCGCAGCCGCAGCCGCCGTCGTTGGTAGCGCTGCCGCCAAGGCCCAGCAGGATCTCTCGGCAGCCGCCCTCCACCGCATGAGCGATCAGCTCTCCCACCCCGTAGGTGGTGGTTTGAGAGGGGTCTTTTTTCTCCGCCAGAGGCAGTCCGGCTGCCGCCGCCATTTCGATGACGGCCCGTTCCCCCAGCCGGGCATAACGGGCGTTGACGGCCTTTCCCTCCGGACCGGTGACAGGGAGACGCACTTCACAGGCGCCGGGAGCACGCAAAAAGCAGTCCACCGTCCCCTCGCCGCCGTCCGACACCGGAAACGTCAGTACCTGCGCCCGGGGAAAAAAGCGGGGAACCGTTTCCTCCGCGATGCGGCAGATGGTAAGGCTGGACAGGCTTCCTTTAAAGGAGTCGGAGATCACGATGCATTTTTTCATGGCATCTCCACTTCACAGCGTTTGGGCAGGGAGCTCTGCGCCCCCCGGCGGGTGGTGCTCAGCGCCGCCGCCCGGTTAGCAAAGGCGGCCGCTTCGACCACGGTCCGCTCTTCCGCCAGCTCCACGGCCAGCGCCCCGTTGAAGCAGTCCCCCGCCGCCGTGGTATCTACGGCCCGGGTCTTCACGCCGGGGATCAGGCGGCTGCCCTCCGGTGTGGACAGCAAGGCCCCTTTCGCTCCCAGCGTGGTGAGAACGCAGCCGCTGCCCTTTGCCAAAAGACGCCCTGCCGCCTCCGCCAGCTGCTCCGGCTCTTGGGTATTTTGCCCCGACAGGAGCGCCAGCTCGGTTTCGTTGGGGGTGAGGATATCCACCTCCTGCAGCAGCCGCTCCGGCAGATCCCGGGGCGCGGGTGCCGGGTCCAGGATCACCCTCTTGCCCAGTGCCGAGGCCCGTTCCACCACATAGCACACCGTTTCCAGCGGCACCTCTAATTGCAGCATCACCAGATCGCAGTCCCGCAGCTTATCCTCATGACGCTGGATATAGGGCACGGTACAGCGCTCGTTGGCGCCACTGAGGATGACGATGCTGTTGTTGGCGGCGGTATCGGTGAAAATAAACGCCGTACCGGTGGGGATGTCCGTCACCTGCTCCACCGCCGACACGTCCACGCCGGCCTCTGCCAGCTGACTCAACAGCGCCGCGCCATAATCATCCGCTCCCACGCAGCCCAGCAGGCTCACCTGTCCTCCCAGCCGGGCCGCCGCGCAGGCCTGATTGGCGCCCTTGCCGCCGGGGTTGTTCCAGTAGCCCGCGCCGCGCACCGTCTCCCCCACCGCGGGCAGCCGCTCCATGCGGACGGAGACGTCCATATTAAGACTTCCCACCACCAAGATCTTTTTCATGTGCCCCTCCAGTTGTATGGTTTTGTTTGTCAAATCATAACTTTTCCCCAAAGGACTGTCAAGAGGAACATGGGTGCCCAAAGGGCAGGCCATATCCGTTTAGCTCATTGGGGGCTGAAAAAAGCGCCCCCGGCTGGGCGCTTTCGTTGCTTTTTTATCGGGAGAAGTTCCCCATATAATCCGCCAGTCCATAGCGCCGCATCATGACGGCGGTGGTATCGTAGGCGGTGAGGGCATCGGCGGCGGCGCAAAAACCGATGACGTCGCCCTTATAGACGATCAGCGCCTTGCCGTTTGGGATCACGCCCGCCAGCGTCAGATGCAGCAGCGCCGTGAACCTTTGCAGGGTGGTTTCGTCCTTCAGCCGCGCCACGCCGCAGAGATAGGGCGCGTCTCCAGTAAGACGGGCGCTGACGCTGGAATCCCCCACGGCGCTGATCTCCGCCCCGGTAAGGCCCCACTCGGCCGCCTTTTGCGCTGTCAGCGGCTCCGGCAAGGCCTCCAAAAAGGGGCAGTCCTGCCGGATCTGCTCCATCATCTGGGCCATGGGCACGCTCTTGGTGGACATCATGGCCTGGCTGACGCCTTTGTAATCCGCCGGATCATAGCCCATAGGGTCCGCCTCCCGAAAGGCTTTTAGCAGCGCCTCCCTTTTGGGCTGGGGGCAAAGGCCGTATTCAGACGCCAGGAACAGTATTACCTGCCCGTTGATCGCCGTGTCCACAAAATCCACCTGCACATAGGGGCGGCACTCCGGATGGGCGTTTTCCCGCAGCTCTCTTTCAAAGGCGGCGGTGTCGCCCCCGACATCCAGACGGAACAGCAACAGCACAAAGGAGGTGGTGGAGATCACCGGCTCATAGATGAGGGCGTCCTCGTAGGTTTGAGAAAAGGTGTCCATCCCCATGGCATAGGCCGCCTGGGCCGGCGTCGGCACCCGCGCGTCAAACCAGGACCCCAGATGCACCTCCGCGCTCTTCATCATCTGATCGAGAATGGCCTCCAGCGGCATATCGCTGACGCCGTTTTCCGGCACCACCCGTGTCTTGCTGGCGCAGCCCGTTAGGCTGGCCGCCAGCAGACTCGCCGTCAGCGTCAGCACCAGCAGCCATGCCGTCCCCCTTTTCACCGTACACTCCCCCTTTGTCCGCTGACTGATTTTTCTTTACTATGCCCATTTATCACACCTGTCAGTCAGACAAAGCAAGCCCGGACTGCCAATGGCAGTCCGGGCTTGCTTTTACCAAAAAATGAGGAAGTGAAAAAGAAAAAATCAAAGATCGTTGCAGCAGAGGTCTGCCAGAGACTCCCGGCGCACGGCCACATAACTCTTGCCGCCGCTGAGCATCACGATAGGCGGACGGGGCAGACGGTTATAGTTGGAGGCCATGGAGTAGTTGTAGGCGCCAGTGGTGCACACAGCCACGGTGTCGCCCCGCTGCACGCTGCGAGGCAGCATGACGTGCTCTTGAATGATGTCGCCGCTTTCACAG
>JAYFNH010000025.1:0-22106 GCA_034933545.1 Oscillibacter sp. | reverse complement strand
CCCCACCTCTTGTTCTTATGTCATCAGGCACTCTCCAGCGGGACAGGGCGGCCGTCGATATAGACGGCCAGGCGCTGCAGCTCCGGAGTGCACACCACAAAGTCCGCGTCCTTCCCCACGGCAATGGAGCCCACATGCTCCTCCGCTCCAATGGCGCAGGCCGGGTTATAGGAGGCGGCGCGAACAGCATCCGCCAGAGAAATGCCGAAGGACACCGCCTTTTGCACGCCGGTAAAAAGGTCGGTGGCCGAGGCGGCAATGGTGCCGTCCGCCAGGCGGCAGATGTGGTCTTTCAAAAAAATCTGCTGACCGCCCAGATCATAGGTGCCGTCCGGCATACCGCAGGCACGGGCCGCGTCTGAAATCAAAATTATCCGCTCCGGCCCGAAAAGAGAGAACGCCAGACGCACCGACGACGGATGGACATGAAGCCCGTCGCAGATCAGCTCCGCCCGCACTTGAGGGCGCTCCGACGCCGCGCCGATGACACCGGGGTTGCGGTGATGAATGGGCGGCATGGCGTTGAACAGATGGGTCAAATGAGTGGCGCCGGCGTCAATGGCCGCCTTGGCCTGCTCATAATTGGCATCGGTATGGGCAATGGACACGGTGCAAAGCCGGCTGGCCTGGCGGATGAACTCCACCGCGCCAGGCAGCTCCGGCGCCACATCCGCAATGCGGATCAGGCCGTCGCAGGCGGCGTACAGGCGGTAAAAGCCCTCAAAATCCGGGACGCGGAGATAATCGCCTTTTTGCGCGCCCTTCTTGAACGCGGCAAAATACGGGCCTTCCATCTGGATGCCCATCAGCTTGGCGTGGCCCGCCGGGCGCTGGGCTTTGAGCTCCAACGCCGTGGCAAAGGCCCGGCCCAGCGTCTCATAGGGCAGCGTCATGGACGCTGGCGCAAATGAGGTGACGCCGCAGCGCCCCAGATAGGCCGCCATCTTCCGCAGGCCCAAAGCGTCGCCATCGGAAAAATCAACGCCGGAATTGCCGTGATGATGCACGTCCACCAGGCCGGGAAGCACCATGGCACCCTTGAGATTCAAGCCTTCTTGAGAGGTCACGCCCTCGTAGATTCGGTTGAAACGGCCGTTTTCCACTTCAAAGCTGCCCTTGATAAACTGGAAATCTTCTGTGCATATGTAGGCGTTTTGATACAGCACGGGTGATCCCTCCTGCTCTTTTCTCAGATAGCGCCGGACAGTGCCTGCATGGCGTTCCATTTTTTCTCCATGTCGGCCGCCAGCTTCATCTGTGCGCGGGCCCGGATCAGGTTGTGCTCCGGCAACGCCGTTTTAAAGTATTGGTCGCCTTGCAGATAATCTGTCAGAAAACGCACCGCCAGCTCCACTGTCAGCGTTTTGGCGCCCACCGGCAAAAGGGTCGTTTCCAGCTTTGTCAGACTGGGGCAGGCCGCCCGGAAGCCACGGGTATACACCTCATAGCGGTGCAGATCCAGCATCATCTTGGTCAGATCCCGCTCGTCCTCCGCCGCCGTGGCCGCCCCGAAACGAACGGAATCACCGAAATCATACAGGCTCAGCCCCGGCATCACCGTGTCCAGATCCAGCACGCACAGCGCCCGGCGGGTCTTGGGGTCCAGCAGCACGTTGTTGAGCTTGGTGTCGTTGTGAGTCACTCGCAAGGGCAGCTCACCGCTTTGCCGTAGCTTCTGAAGCTGGCTGCTCTCCTCTTCCCGCTTGAGGAGAAACTCCACCTCCCGCTCCACGCCGGAAGCACGGCCGCACGCGTCCGCTTCCACCGCCTTGCACAGCGCGCGATAGCGGTGGGGCGTGTTGTGGAACTCCGGGATGGTCTCATGCAGCGTATGGACGGGGAAATCTCGCAGCAGCTCCTGAAATCGGCCGAAAGCCACCGCGCTTTCGTAAAAATCGGCGTCCGACTCCGGCTGCTCCAGACAAAAGCCCTCCACATACTCGTAGCACCGCCAGAAGCGGCCCTGAGCATCCCGGTGATAATAAAGGCCCTTTCCCGTGGGTAAAAAACGCAGGGATGCCCGGGGATCCGACGTCTTTTCCTGCAAAAAAGCCGTGATGGCGCCCACGTTTTCCATCAGCTCCACCGGTTTTTGAAATACGCGGGTATTGATCTCCTGTAAAACATAGGAGCGGCCCGTGCTGGTTTCCACTTTGAAGGTGTTGTTGATATGACCGCAGCCATAGGCCCGGCACGCCACAGGTTCTCCTTCAATGGCAAAGGCGTATACAGCCTGCTCCATAGGCATATTCCTCCCGCTGCCGCTGTAAACGGCGGTTTTTCAATATACCCCTTTATTATAGCGGTTTTTGATGCCTTTGCAACCTTTTTACAGCAGCAGGCAGGCCCCTACCAGCGCTAGAACGCCCTCCTGAGGATAATGGGCTAGACCTGCCGGCAGCAGGATCTCCTGCCGCTCCACCACGCTGCCGTCCAGCCGGGTCAGCTCCCGCTGTACGCTCATGAGCAGCTGCTCGCCCATGCTGGAAAGCGTCAGGCTGTTTTTCCCCGAAAGGCCGTAGCTCACCACCTGCTCCGTTTCCACCCCTTGAAGCGGGCATTCCTCGGGCAGCAGCAGCGTCCGGCAGCGCAGCGTCACCGCCGCTTTTTGCAGACGCGCCGCCCCTTCCCGGTTTAAAACGCAAAGGCCCCACACCATTTTTGTCAGCGCTTCCGCCCGCTCCAGACGGCGCAGAGCCGCAGGCAGCTTCTCCTCCCACGGAACATTTTTTTGGCAAAAAAAGCAATTTCCTTCCATAGGCTCCCTTTCTCTTTCCCTATTTTCACGGTTCGTTTCCCGCGCGGGTGGTCTGCTTACATCATTTGCCAAAACCCATGTTTTATGCGGCGAAAAAGGTGTGCGTCTCCGGGCCGAATGTGCTATAATGGGCAAAACACAAGGAAGGAAGACTGACCCGTATGTATTTCGCAGCCCATCTTAAAACCATCTGCCGCCACAGAGCGCTGGTGCGGCAATACTGCTTTCGTCTGGGGCTTTACTGTCAGGGGCTGCTGCACGATCTGTCCAAATTTTCTCCCGTGGAATTCTGGCGCGGCGTCCGGTATTTTCAGGGCTATCGCAGTCCCAACGATCAGGAGCGCAAGGAAACCGGCGTGAGCCTGGCCTGGCTGCACCACAAGGGGAAAAACAAACACCACTTTGAATACTGGATCGACTACTGCCTGCGGGACGACGGCAGCATCTACATGGGTGGATGCAAAATGCCCGTGCGCTATGTGGCCGAAATGTTCTGCGATCGCATTGCCGCCAGCCGGGTCTACAACGGAAACGCATACAAAGACAGCGATTCCTACGACTACTACCTTCGCTCCAGAGACCACATCCTCATCCACCCTGAAACCGGCGCGCTCATCGAGCGGTGGCTGCTGCTTTTAAAAGAAGAGGGGGAAGACGCCGCCTTTTTCAAGATCCGGAAGGAACTGGAGGCACAAAAGTGACCGTTTTTCAGGGCTTTTTCCCACAGGCGACGCTTTCCTCCCTTTTTCTTCCACAGCTTGCCTTAATTTGTTAAATATATGACAACTTTTTTTATTAAGCCGCTTGAATTCCTTGCTTTTTCGCCAAATATGTTATAGAATATCTTGTAAACTTGCACGGGAAGGCTGGCTGATAGAATGAGCAACCCCTATAAAACCAGGGAGGGCGGTGCGACGGTCACGGTTTTTGTCCCTTATGACTGCCAAAACCACTGCCCTTTTTGTATTAATAAGAAAGAATATGCCAACTGCGAGGGCTTTAGCCTGGAGGCGATACTAAAAAGTATTCGCCTGATGGACGAAATCACCCCTCGCTGTGACTTTGTATTCACCGGCGGCGAACCTTTCGCCGATCTCACGGCGCTGCAGCAGATGCTCGACGCCATTCCCCGCACCCACAAGATCTATATCAACACCACGTTCCCCGTGCAGCAGACCTACACGGCCGACGAAATGATCGCCTTTACGGAAAAAAACAAGGATAAGATCACCTGTATCAATATCTCCCGGCACCTGGTCAAATATGTGGAGGAGTCCCCGGACGAGGTTATCGCCCGGATCGCCACACCCAAACGCATCAACTGCGTCCTCTTCCGCAGCTATCCGGCGGACCGCCTGGCGGACTATGCGGAGCGGTTCCGCCGCTACAACATCCCCATTCAGTTCCGCTACGACTACACGGAAACCACACCGGAAAACCTCTATGAGGAAGAGCACGACAAGATCTTGCAGGACCTCAAGCGTCTTTTTACCTACAAGGGTCTGGACGGCTGCCGGATGCGCAACGGTTTCCACTTCGACTACAAGGGCCTGCACATGACCTATCACAAGACCCTGCCCTACTCCACCATTACGGAGACGGGCGCGGATGGTGTAACCTACGACATTCTCTACGACATCCTTATCAAGCAGACCGGCGAGCTCCACGCGGACTGGACCGGCGTGAAGCTGGACGTGGAAAAGTACCGCCATGTAACCTTCGAGCCTTACGACCTGCGCATTTTAAATGGCACGGTCGATTTCTGAATATAAAAAGCTGGCGTATATTTTTGGATATACGCCAGCTTTTTGCCTGTTGCGGATACTTCTCAGATCTGCGGTCCACAAATGGTTTTTTCAATTTTTTCTTGACAACATTGTATCTTGTCTCTATAATGAACATTGTTCAGTTTGGGGGCTTGTTATGAATACCATTAAGACATCAAAAGAGATAATGCTGGAAACCAGCCGGGCCATGGCGGCGGAGAAGGGACTTTCCTCCGTGAATATCCGAGCGCTGGCGAAGCGCTGCGGCGTGGCAGTGGGTTCTGTCTACAACTACTTCCCCTCCAAGGCGGCGCTGCTGGCAGAAACGGTGGCTGGCGTGTGGGCCGATATTTTTTACATGACCGAAGGCTCCACGCCCACAGGCTTTTCAAACAGCGTGGTCTGGCTGCTGGGGTGTCTGCGGCAGGGCGCGGAAAGCTGCCCGACCTTTTTCGCCATGCATGCCCAGGGCTTTAACACGGAGGAGCGGGACACCGGCCGAGCCGTTATGGCGCAATATCAGGCCCACATGAAACAGGGACTTTTGCGGGCCATGCAGACGGACCCCGATCTCCGGCCCGACGCCTTTTCCCCCGACCTGACGCCGGAGGCGCTGGTGGATTTTGTGTTTTCCCACCTGCTGTATTTGGCCGCGCACCCGGAATCATCCGAAGAGACTCTTCTGGCGGTGATTCGCCGGGTCATCTATCGAACCGACAAGGAGAATTGATTGATGCAAGCTATTATGGAAACCTTATTTGACGCCATATATCTGTCCACCGTTATCACGCTGGGTATTTTGATGATCGTCCGCAGCAGGGGCAGCCGGGAAACGCTGCTCTTCGGCATCATGGCGGTGACGCTGGGCGCCGGCGACGCCTTCCATCTGGTACCCCGGGCCATCGCCCTTTGCACCGTGGGACTGGATCAGTTTACTTACGCGCTGGGCGTGGGCAAACTCATCACCTCTATCACCATGACCGTCTTTTACATCCTGCTGTATTACGTCTGGCGGCAGCGCTACGGTGTGCATGGAAAAACGGGGCTGACCACCGCCGTGTATCTGCTCTCCGCCGCCCGCGTCGCTTTATGCCTTTTCCCGCAAAACGCCTGGACCAGCGCCGACGCCCCTCTTGCCTGGGGTATCTACCGCAACATTCCCTTTGCGCTGCTGGGCCTTCTGGTGATCGTTCTTTTCTACCGCTCCGCCCGGGAGAAAAACGACCGCTCTTTCCACTTCATGTGGCTGACCATCGTGCTGAGCTTTGCCTTTTACATTCCTGTGGTGCTCTTCGCCAACACGTTGCCGCCGGTGGGGATGCTGATGATCCCCAAGACCTGCGCCTATGTGTGGACAGTGCTGATTGGCTTTCTGGATGCCAAAAACGGCAACACTCCATATAATTTGACGAAAATATGACAAAATACCCTGCCGATGCGCTCATCGGCAGGGTATTTTTTATGTATCGGGAAATGCCTTACTTTTCGGTGAGGTACTCGTCAATGGACTTGGCAGCCAGCTTGCCGGCGCCCATGGCCAGAATGACGGTAGCTGCGCCGGTAACAGCGTCGCCGCCGGCATACACGCCCTCGCGAGAGGTGAGGCCCTCTTCGTTGACGATGATGCCGCCCTTGCGGTTGATCTCCAGACCTTTGGTGGTGTTCTTGATGAGGGGGTTGGGAGAGGTGCCCAGAGACATGATGACGGCGTCCACCGCCAGATCAAACTCGGAGCCCTTCTTCTCAATGGGGCTGCGGCGGCCGGAAGCGTCCGGTTCACCCAGTTCCATCTCGATGCAGGTCATGGATGCCACATTGCCGCCCTCGTCGCCGTTGATTTTCACGGGGTTGTTCAGCGTCTTGAAGATAATGCCCTCTTCGATGGCGTGCTCCACTTCCTCATGACGGGCGGGCAGCTCTTCCATACCGCGCCGATACACCACATAGACCTCGGCGCCCAGACGCTTGGAGCAGCGGGCCGCGTCCATGGCCACGTTGCCGCCGCCCACCACGGCCACCTTCTTGCCAGCAAGGCTCATGATGGGAGTGTCAGAATCTTCACGATAGGCCTTCATCAGATTGATACGGGTCAGGAACTCATTGGCGGAATAAACGCCCTTGAGGTTCTCGCCCGGAATGTGCATGAACATGGGCAGGCCAGCGCCGGAGCCGATAAAGACCGCCTCAAAATGATAGGCATCCATCAGTTCGTCAATGGAGCAGACACGGCCGACGACCATATTGGTCTCCACCTTTACACCCAGCGCCTTCAGTCCGTCCACTTCCTTCTGGACGATGGCCTTGGGCAGACGGAACTCGGGAATGCCGTACACCAGCACGCCTCCTGCCAGATGCAGCGCCTCAAACACAGTGACTTCATAGCCCTTCTTGGCCAGGTCGCCCGCACAGGTGAGGCCCGCGGGGCCGGAGCCGATCACGGCTACCTTGTGACCGTTGGCTTTGGGCTTTACAGGGGTCTCCTGGCAATGCGTGTTGTGCCAGTCGGCCACAAAACGCTCCAGACGGCCGATGCCCACAGGCTCGCCCTTGACACCGCGGACGCAGTACTTCTCGCACTGGCTCTCCTGGGGACAGACACGGCCGCAGACAGCGGGCAGAGAGCTGGTCTGATGGATCGCCTGATAGGCGCCTTCATAGTCCTTCTCGGTGATCTTCTTGATGAAATCGGGGATCTGCACCTGCACGGGGCAGCCGCTCACGCAGGGACGGTTTTTGCAGTTGAGGCAGCGAGCCGCTTCATCCAGCACCTGCTCCTCGGTATAACCCAGCGCCACTTCCAGAAAATTCTTATTGCGGACATTGGGATCCTGAGCGGGCATCTCATTTTTCTTCAAACTCATATTTGCCATTTTACCGTACCTCCTGCTTGAACAAATTGCAAGCTTCATCCCGGCGCTGGGTTTCAAATGTCTTATACATGGTGCCGCGCTTGATGGCCTCGTCAAAGTCCACCTGGAAGCCGTCAAAATCGGGGCCGTCCACGCAGGCAAACTTGGTCTCGCCGCCCACCGTCAACCGGCAGCCGCCGCACATACCGGTGCCGTCGATCATGATGGGGGACATGGACACAATGGTCTTCACATTGTACTTCTTGGTCACGCCGGTGACAAACTTCATCATCACGATGGGCCCGATGGTAACAACCTCGTCATATTCGTTGCCCGCCTGGATCAGCTCTTCCAGGGCCTGGGTCACCAGCGCCTTTTCACCGTAGCTGCCGTCATCCGTGCAGACCTTCAAAACATCGCTGCAGGCACGGAATTCATCTTCCAGGATCACGATGTCCTTGGTGCGGAAACCAATGACGGAGTGGACTTCCACGCCCTCGTCATGCAGCTTCTTGGCCACGGGCCATGCGATGGCGCAGCCAACGCCGCCGCCCACAACGGCCACCTTCTTCAAGCCCTCTGTCTCAGTGGGCTTGCCCAATGGACCCACAAAATCCTGCAAAAACTCGCCTTGCTTTTTGTGGTTCAGCTTCTCAGTGGTGGCTCCCACGATCTGGAAAATGATCATGACAGTCCCCCTTTGACGGTCGTACCCGGCAATGGTCAGGGGAATCCGCTCACCGTTCTCATCCACGCGCAGGATAATGAACTGACCGGGCTCCGCTTTCTTGGCGATCATGGGAGCCTCAATTTCCAGCAGTGTGACGCTGGGATTCAGTTCCTTTCTTGTTACGATCCGATACATAATTGATCCTTCTTTCCTAAAATGGTCATTTTGCTTTTATATTTTGATTTGCGGGGATAACATTCTCTTTATATTAGCACAAACATAAAGTCGCCGTCAATTCCCCCAGGCTTAAAAAGAAGGTGGCAAAACAGCCCTATGCCGTCTTTTTTTGCAGCGTTACCCGCCGACCCGACACATCCACCACATGGTCTTCCCGCATCTTCCGCAGCTCCCGCATCATGGCGCTGCGGTCGGTGGAAATATAGTCCGCCAGGGCGCTGAGAGAAAAGGGCAGTTGAAAGGCGCTGGAGTGATTTTTCGCTGCCTGCATCACAAAATAGCACAGCAGCTTATCCCGGATGCTGCGGCGGCTGAGCACCTCCACTCGCTCGGAAAGACCTGAGGCCTTCTCCGCCACCAGCTCAAACATATTCTCCACCAGGCGGCTGTGGTGATCGCAGGCGGTTTCACACCGCTTTGTCACCTGGTCGGCGCGCATGAACCACACCCGGCAAGCTTTCTCGCAGATCACCTGCACGCTGTCGCCCGTTACATTTTCAAACATCAGCATCTCGCCGAACAAGCCGCCGGACTCCAGATGCTCCAAAATGGTGCGGTTGCCCTTTTCATCCAGGCGCACCACCACCGCAGTGCCGCCGTCCAGAATCCCGATCATATCCCGCTTATCGGCAAAATCATAGATCACTTCATCGGCGGAAAACCGCTGGGAGGTGACGCCAAAGCACACCATCATCCGGTCGCACTCCTCGACGGTGATCCCCTTGAAAACGGGGACCTCCTGATAATCCATGTAGGTCATGTCCGTTCCTCCTCCAGTTCCTCCGCCAGTTCCTCCGCCGCGTCTGCCCGCGAAAGTATCTCCGCCGCAGCCGCCAGCTTCTTTTTCCGCCGACGGTCCAGGATCACATAGGCGATCACATAGGTCACAAGGCTGATGCCGACCCCCGCCACCAGATCCAGCACCGCGTGCTGCTTGATAAGAAGCGTGGCGGACATGATGAGTATCGCCAGTACCGTCACGCCTGTCCGCCAGTACCACCGGCGCAGGCCCTTTGTATGCCAGACCGCCAACATACCCCCGATGGCCCCCACCACATGGACGCTGGGGAACACATTGGTATTGGTGTCCGCGTCATAGATGCACTGCACCAGAAAGGTGAACACATTGTGCCGGGGCATTACCTCGGGGCGCAGCGCCTGTGCATTGGGCACCATGGCGCAGATCAGCGTGCTGACCGTATAGCCGATCATGATGTACCACATATACCGCCGGAACCCCTCGCCGTCTTTCAAAATGAGATACACGCCGATGGTCACCAGATAAAAAAACCAGATATCATAAAACACCACAAACTGCTCCACAAAGGGTATCTGATAATCAATGGGCAGCTGGGTGTACCAATAAGGGCCATGCACACATTTTTCAATGGTAAAATACATGGCCAGATACACCGGCACATATAGACTCCACAAGACGTGGGGATATTCTTTTATAAATTTTCTCACGCGCTCTTTGAGCTGCTGCATAGTGATTCTCCTTGCTTCCAGACAGTCATTTTGCTTATATAGTAGCACAAATTAGGGCTTTCGTGAATAGCCTTCTTGCACAATTCTGTCGCAATGTATATACTGTCATTATGTCGCCGTTTTCGGCGGAAAACACAGGAGGAAACCATATGATCGTCAAACAAGTGGAGAAAAAAGGGAACAACCAGGTGGAACTGCTGATTCAGGTGGAGCAGGACGCCTGGCAGTCCGCTTTGCAAAAGGCCTACGAGGCCCAGCAGCTCCCGGTGGCCGGCTTCGAGCCCGGTCAGGCTCCCCGCGCCGCGCTGGAGGCACAGTATGGGGACGATTGCTTTTATCAGGAGGCGGTGAACGAAACGTTTCCTCCCGCTCTGGTGGAAGCCGTACGGCAGGAAAATTTGCAGCTCATCGCCGCTCCCACCCTCCGGGTGGAGACCATCGGCCCCGAGGGCTACACCTTCGCGGCGCTGGCGGAGCTGTATCCCGAAGTAAAGCTGGGCACCTACAAGGGGCTTACCGCCCATCGTGACGCCGTGGAACTGTCGGAGGATGACACAGAAGGCGCCGTGACAGACTTTCTGCGCCAGCACAAAACCGAGGCCGCCATTGACGGTCCCGCTGCCGCCGGCGATACCGCTGTCATCGACTTTGAGGGCTTCACCGACGGCGTCGCCTTTGAGGGGGGCAAGGGCGAACGGTATCCCCTGGTGCTGGGCTCCGGCTCCTTTATCCCCGGCTTTGAAGAGCAGGTGTGCGGGATGCGCGTGGGCGAAACACGGGAGATCCACGTCGCCTTTCCCTCCGTCTACACCCCCGAGCTGGCGGGAAAAGATGCCATGTTCCGTGTAACCGTGCAGGAGCTTCACCGCAGCGAAATGCCAGAGCTGACGGAAGAATTTGCCCGCGGCGCCGGCTTTGGCTCCGTTTCGGAGCTGCGGCAAAACGTGATGATGCAGCTTTTGGAAAGCCGTCAGCAGGAGGCTCAGGACGCCTTTGAGGACGCGCTGATTGAGCAGGTGCTGGACGGCATGGAGGTGGAGATCCCCGAATCCATGGTACAAAACCAGCTGGATGGGCTGATGCGGGAGCTGGAAGGCCATCTGCAAAGCCAGAGCATTGGTATGGAGGAATATCTTTCCGCCATGCAGCTGACCCGGGAGCAGGTTCGTCAGCAGATCCACCAAAGCGCGGAGAGCTCCGCCCGCTTTGAGCTGGCCATGAATGAGATTGCCCGCCGGGAAAACTTCTCCGTGACGGAAGAAGAGCTCTCTGCCCGCTACAAGGACATGGCCGCCCTTTACGGTATGCCTGAAGAGCATCTGCGTACCCAACTGCCCCCCGAGGCGCTGGCCCACGATCTGAAGATCACCCGGGCCCGTCAGGCGGTGGTGAACACCGCGCGGGCGGTCTGAACCGTTTCCACACATTTAAAAAAGGCTCTGTCGCGCTATGCGGCAGAGCCTTTTTGATCGAGATGGTTTACTTGGAAACGCGGTTGACGCCGGTGAAATAGTAGTTCCCCAATCCGTCATGGAAAACGCCCTCCAGGCCATCCCGCAGCTTAAAGGCGGTGGTGGTGAAGTAAAGGGGAATTGTTTGGGCGTTTTGCAGCAGCAGGCCCTCCGCATCTTTCAGATAGGCGCTGCGCACCTCCGCCTTGGAGGAGGCGTTGGTGACCCGCATGAGCATATCATAGGCACTGTTGGAATAGAACCCATAATTGCCGGCATTGCCGCTGGTCCACTTGCTCAAAATGGCGGTGGGATCGTCCCACTGAGCGGTGAGAGAAAGTCCGGCCATAATATATTCTCCGTTGGACAAAGACTGTTGCAACTGCTCCTCTGTAAGGGGCACCAGCTTCACCCTGAGCCCCAGTTCCTTATTCCAGGTCTTTTGCAGAAGCTCCGCCACCTGCTGATTGATGTCGCTTTTGGTATACCGGTAATCCAGCGTGACGCTGCCCGGATCGGTGATGGCCGCTGCTTTCAGCGCTTCCCGGGCCTGCTGGCAGTTTTGTTCATAGTTCTCCTGGTTGCTGTCCAGCAGGTCGCCGTTGGTGGTGCGGTAATCGGACCCATCCGCCGGATCTCTCACGCCGGAGGGCACCAGTCCCCCGGCCGCCTTGGCTCCCACGCCCAGCAGCGCCGCCACCGCAGGGCGGTCCACCGTGAGAAGCATAGCCCGGCGCAGTTCTTCGCTTTGCACGCCCACGGACATCTGATTGAACAGCACCGTATAGACCTGGGCATAGCTGTCGGCCTTCCAGTAGTTATCCTTGGCAAGGGAGGCCATCTCACTTTCCGGCAGGGGCCAGACAAAGTCCACGCCGCCGTTTTGATACAACTGCATGGTGCCGTCACTGTCGGGCGCGAAAACGAATTGCAGTTCCTGGGGACCCAGCTTCCTTGTATCATAATAGCCATTGGACACCTGCACCGTCAGCCGGCCTTCTTCCCGGTCGGTGATGGTATAGGCGCCGTTGGTGGGCGAATCGGCTGTCACCGTACCCTGGCGCACGGGCATGGTATAAGGAGAGGTGCAGACACTGCTGATAAAATAGGGGCAGCGATAAGACAGTGTGACTTCCAGTTTATTATCACTGGCGGCGCTGACGCGCAGCAAAGACAGATCGTTCCGGGTACGGGCTTCCGCGTATCCCGCCACCATGCTCAGCACCTCGGCATGGGGAGAGCCGGTGGCCGGGTCTACCAGACGCTGCCAGGCATATACAAAATCGTGAGCCGTCACCTTTTGGCCGTCGGACCAGTAAATGTTGTCCCGCAGCGTGAAGGTGTAGGTCTCCGTTCCGTCCAGATTTTCCGTCACCTCATAGCTTCGGGCCTGTCCGGCCACAGCCTTGGCCCCGCCCTTGCCGTCGTTGGTGTTTTTCATCAGGTTTTCATACAGGTGGTCGATTAGAATCTTTTCACCGGCGGTGCTGATCCCGGCCGGGTCCAGCGCGGTAGGCGAGGCGATGACACCCACCCGCAGCGTCAGTGTCTCTTCCTTGGCGCAGCCCGCCAAAACCCCTGCTATCATCAACAGCGCCGTCAACAGCGCCAAAGTCTGCTTGCCATACTTCATCGGATCGCTCCCTTAATTTCTTGATATACAGCTTCCATTATACGGATTTTTTGCCGAATTGTAAAGCAAAACCGCCCGACAGGCACTGAATTGGAAAAAAATAGGGGGGCTCCCTTCTTTTCAGAACGCAGAGCCCTCCCGTCGTTTTTTCTCATGTGTTGTCCCGGCTGATGGGGCGGCGGATCAGCAGCGCCCGCATGGCCTTGGCGTTAAAGGGAAGCAGCGGATAGAGATATCCCTTGCCGCCGATGGGGCGGGTGGTGGCGATGAGAATAAACGTCAGCACCAAACCTCCCGCAAAGCCGTACCACCCCAAAGCCCAGGACAGTATCAGCAGCACCATCCGCATCAGCTTGAGGGCATACCCCAGCTCATAGCTGGGCTGGGCAAAGTTGGCCACCGCCACAAATGCCATATACACCAGCACCTCCGGCACCAGCCAACGGGCCTGCACCGCGAAATTGCCCAAAATCAAAGCGCCCAGCATACTGAAAGAATTGCTCAGCGCATCCGGCGTGTTCAGCGACGCCAGCTTCAATAGATCAATGACAAATTCCAGCAGCAGCAGCTGGAGGATCAGCGGCACATAGTATTCCCCTTCCACCGCCAGAAAGCCCAGGTTTTCCGGAATGGTATCCGGCGTTTTGACGATCAGATACCACAAAGGCGTAATGATCAGCGTCAAAATGGACACTCCCAGCCGGAGCAGCCGCAGATAGGTGCCCACCAGAGGCGGAAAATAAAAGTCGTTAACGGCCTCGGTGAAACTGAAGATGGTGGTGGGCAGGATCATGGCTGCCGGGGTGTTGTCCACCATCAAAATGATGTTTCCCTCCAGAATGCTGGCGGCGGCGGTGTCCGGCCGCTCCGTATAGCGCACCCGGGGAAACGGATTGTACCACTGGGGGCTTGTGATGGCCTCGGCAATGCTTTCCTGGCCCATGGTGACGGATCTGACGTCAATGGCCTCCAACTGCCGGCGAATCCGCTCCAGCATGGGGCGGTCCACCCGGCTTTCCAGATAGCACAGCGCCACATCCATGTGGGACCGCTCCCCCACCTTATGGTCTTCGATGGTCAACTCCGGGGTCCTGATCCGCCGCCGCAGCAGCGCCGCGTTTTTCATCAGCGTTTCTAAAAAGCCGTCATGGGCGCCCCGCAGCACCTTGCTGTTGTCCGGCTCCGCCACCGAGCGGGCTGGGTACGTCTTCACATCCAGCATGATGTTTTCGGGCAGTCCCTCCATTACCAGCAGCGCCTTTCCCGAAAACACCGCCGTCAGCGCCTTTGATTCGTCCGTTTCCGTCTGCGCATCGCCCACACTGATGCAGCGGGCAATAAAATCAGTGGCTGTCAGCGTGGGCGGCAAATTTTTCACCGTCAACCAGTGGTCGATCATCCGCTCCACCAGGCCGTCCTCCATATAGCCGTTGACCACCCAGAACCGGGCGTGCCTCCCGCCGATGATGAGATTCCGGCCCACCATGTCAAAGCTGCGCCCGATGCCCAGCAGGCTGTCGAGATGCTCGGTGCGCTTTTGAAATTCCTCTTGCTTCCGGCTCATTGTCCGCCTCCCGTGCGTTTTTTTTAGTATGCGGTTTTTGTGCCGGTCTATTCTAACTTTTGGCAAACGGCGGCACCGCGGGCAAAATGCCGCGGTGCCGCCGTCTACTCGTCATTTATGATCGGATATGACCGTGCAGCGCCGCCACATACGCCTGTACGGCGCCGCCGTCATCCAGCCCCGCGGCGCCTTTCACAAAGTGCTGCTGCTGATCGTAGGGCATGCCTCTGAAATAATTCAGCGCCACGGCATCCTTGGCCAGCGCCATTTCCAGCATTACCGGCATGGTGCCCTCATACCCCTGCATGAAACATCACCTCGGTGCCAGTTTGCCCCGATATCCGCCCATCATACGGTCTTTTCAAAATAGAAGAAGGTTTCATCCTCTCCTGTCCGCCGCATACAGCCGGACAGCATCCGGTAGGACGCCTCATTTTCCTTGTAGCACTTGGCCATCACCCGCTCCAGATGCAGCGAATACAAGGCCCATTCCGCCACCGCCGCAAAGCCCTCCGTGCCATAGCCGAAGTCCGCGAAGGCAGGGGTAATCCGGGCGCCCAGCTCCGCACCACCCCGCCAGTCAAAACGGTAAAGCACGGCCTCACCAATGAACTGGCCCTCCCGGCGGATGGCAAAGTTCACCGCCTGGTGGTTTTTAAAATCCGTCCGGACCACATCCAGAAAATAATCGTCCGTCAGCGGGCCTTTCAGATCGGCGCGATAGTCATAGCCCCACCACTTGTTTCGCTCATCGTCCAGACAAAGCGCGTTATACGCCGCCCGGTCCGCCGGTTTCAGTGCGTCCAGTCGCAGCCGCTCTGTCCGCAGGCGGGGGATCTCCCGAAGATTATCCAGCTCGTTGCCCACTTCCACGCGGATCTTACCGGCCAGATACACCGGCTGATATTGCAGCTTGGAGGTGCGAAGCCCCGAATTGCAGGCGTCGTCCTCCCGGTTGATGTAGACGGCGTTGCCGCCGTAATATGCGGCAAAGGCCTGCACCAGCGTGGGGTAAACGCCCTCATAGCCGTAGAGTGCCTTTTCGATATGGATGATCAACGTGTCGCCGCAGCGCTCTGCCAGACTCAGCGCAATCAGCCGCCCCTCGTGGATCAGGCCGCCGGCACAAAACCATTTTCTGTGCAGCTGACCCAGCATTTTCTTGGAGAAGGCCAGCTCGTTGCGGGCTTGCACGTCGGTCTTTTCAAAGCACTGGTCGTAATCGGCCCAAAACCGCCGGATCAACGCTTTATCCGCCTGGGCCAGCGGCACGAAGGACGCCTCCGAATAGTTTTTGCGGAACTTGTTGATGTGGTTGCGCTGGCCGCTGTACTTTCGCCCGGCAAAGGTGACCAGATCCTCCCGCCGGTACAGATAATCCTTCCACACACGCTCGTTGGCAAAGCGCACATAGGGATAGCGGCGCAGCAGATCTGCCGCCTCCATTTCCGGCACCACGGACAAAACAAGCCGCTGGCCCGTCTCCATGCAATAGCGCTCGATCTCCGTCAGAGCGGCGTCCACGTCGCCGTTGGGTCCGGGCACAGGATAGTCAAACAGGTACTTGCCGTTGATGCAGTTGCGCACCACCAGGCACCCGTTGGTCTCCGTGAAGGCCGGATGCAGCCAAGTGCGCCACATCAGCTTGACACCCACCGAATACTCGCAGAGGCGGTAATCGCAATTGGCATAGTATTTTCTCATTTTTCCGGCATTTTTCAGTGTTACGTTTGCAAATTCCAACATCTTATTCTTCGCTTTCCTGTCTTCATTACATTGTCTCTATCATGTCCCGTGCTTCCGCCAAAAATTTGCGGGCCATGGGGCTTAATTCTTTTTTGGAGCGCACGGCGATCCCCAGTTCCCGCGCGGACGGCGGGTCCATGGGCAGCGCCTGCACATCGTCCTTGCGGCCCCTGAGCACCAGCTCAGACAAAACGCTGATACCCAGTCCGTGCTCCACCATGGAGATCACCACCGAGTCGCTGACCTGGGTATTCCGGATGGCGGGGCGCACACGATAGCGGTCGAACACACGGGCGATATCCAGATTGAAGCCCAGCGAGGGCATCAAAAATTCACGTCCTTCAAAGGCAGACATGGCAAAGCTGCCATTCCCCGGCACCTGCTCGTCTTTGGGCAGGATCACCAGCAGCGGATCATCCCGCAGATGGATCCACTCCAGATTCACGTCCTCCTGCCGGCTGGCAAAGCACATATCCACCTTGCCCTCCCGCACCCAGCGATATACTTCCTCCACGCTGCCCATCTGGATATCCACATGGACGCCCGCATACTCTGAGCGAAACTGCTGAATGATCTCCGGCAGCCAGTGCATGGCAATGCTGGCGTAGGCCGCCACGCGCACCGTCTCTTCCCGGGCCGTGTGGATCAGCTGAATCTCGCGCTCCAGCGCTTCGTCCGCCGCCAGAAAACGGCGGATCAACGGCTCCACCCGCTGACCGGAGGGTGTCAGCTTTACGCCGTAATGCCCACGGATCAAGAGCGGGAAACCCACGTCCTTTTCAAGACTGTTCATCATATGCGTCAGGCCTGACTGGGTGTAACCCAGCATTTCCGCCGCCCGGGTAAAGCTGCCCTGCTCCACCGCCGTCATCATCGCTTCCAGCTTTTTGGGGTCCATTGCCCTCCACCGTCCTATCTATGAATATATCTCATGTTTTAATTATAGGACTAATTCCCTTATGGCGCAAGGAAATCGTTTTTTCTTCTTTACATATATTTTACCATGACATTACTTCATAGTTATATGAAAGAATGTCGCTTTACTATTTTACGCCGATGGTGTAGTTTAGCAATAGTAATTCCTTACGACATGAATTGCTTTTCCTTTCTATCCTCAAACCGGCAACAACTGCACAGGCCGCCTGTGCAGTTGTTGTCGTTTAGGACGAAACAACCCCTCAAAATCTGTTCCCCTCAAAAGAAAGAGTACCGACCGAACCGGGCGGTATTCTTTTTTTCAGTCCATCACAGGGTGGCAAACAGATCGTTGAGTGCCTCTGTCATGGCGGGATGTGTGAAGATCCCGTCCCGCAGGGCGGTATAGGGGTTCTTAGCCTCCATGGCCAGCTTCACCAGATGACAGGGCAGCTCTTCCCGCTCCATCAGCGTCTGGCTGGAGTAGACATAGGGTTGCCCTCCAGCCCTTGAATGTCGGGCGCGGCGGGGCGGCCAAAGCCTTGCCTCCCTTGCCGAAGCCGATGATAACATTCTAAAACTGCTTCATATCAATGATCCTTTCTTGTTTGTGGGAGGTCAGCCCGCGGGGCTCCCTCCTCGTCCTTATGAAAAATCTGTCTGTCGATCTGTGCAATGGTTTGTTGGGCCAGCTGCTTTCGACAGCACTGGTCCAGGTCATCCATCACGCCCTGCATAATGCCTGCCATACCGGAGGCGATCTGGCAGGTCTTTTCCGCGTCGCCGCTGAGCCAGTTGGTTTCCACGATCCGCAGGTTCAGCGCTTCGCAGACCTGCTCCAGTGTGACCCTTTCCGGGTCCTCTACAAACTGGCTGCCGCCTTCACTGCCCTCCCGTGTTTCCAGCAGGCCCGCCTCTTTCAGCCGGGCCGTCACCTTCCGCACACGGGCCGGATTGGTGCAGATGTTTTTCGCCAGCTCCTCGCTGGATACCGCGATCTTGCGGTGATTGAGATAGACCAATGCGTGGACTGCCACGCAAAAATCGCTTTTCATTCTATTTTTCTGTCCCTTCTTATGCTTGGTGCCGTGCAAAGATCTACCCAGCCGCGAACTGTAAATATTTCGTTTACAATTTATACTGTAACAATAGCGCATACAGTTTTATTTGTCAAGCATGATTTGTTTGTACACAGCATTTTTTCTCCGGGAAGGGCCGGTTTATGCAAGGATGCTGTTGGACGGTTTGCCCTGTGCCGGGGAAAACGTGAAAAGACGGCTCACGCCGTCTTTTCACATAAAAAATCCTGAATGCTTTCGCATTCAGGATTTTGGAGGTGACACCCAGCTCCCGCACCGATCGAAACGATCAACGATCTGGATGGTGAGATTTTTAATCTCTTTTCCGTCATTCGCCGGCGTCCGGAAGAACTGGCCGCGGCGCTCTGGGCCACGCCGTACAGCCGGGAAGAATATGATCTTGCCTGGCAGATTCTCAAATCCGGGAACATGCCGGCGCTGGATGAGATAGAGCGTGCCAGACTGATGCTGATTCGGTACTGGCAAACACATGGCAGCTCTGCCCGGAAGAAGGCCGGCTGGAAAAATGATGTGGCCGGTCGTGAGGCCGCCTACGCTGCCCAATACTGGAATAAGCTGCCCGGTTGGGTAATGGACGCCGCGAGCCGGCTGAAAGAGGCTCAGATTGAGTGTCTCCCCGCCGTGAATCTAATCCGGCGTTTCCATTCGCCGGAAGTTTTGGTCTACGCAGATCCGCCTTATCTGCTGCGCACGCGATCTGATCGGCAGTACCGGGAGGAACTGGATGACGCTGGACACGAGGAACTGCTCCGTGTGCTACTGGATCATCCTGGGCCGGTGATGCTCTCCGGTTATGACAGCGAGCTTTATAACGATATGCTCACAGGCTGGGATCAGCTACAACGACCAGCGCAGGCCGCCAACGGTGCGCTGCGTACCGAATGCCTGTGGGTCAATTTTGAGATTCAGCTTAGATTAGAGTTTTGACTACCAGGCGTCATATAAATAATACCGTTTGAAAAAGTACACTTTTCTACCATACTATCTGTTGACAAGGTTATACGAAATCACAAAAAAGAGTATACACAGAAAGCAAAATATGAGCGACCCGATGATTAGTCTCTTCAAGGCTGGGTCCATTTTGGTACCCGTTTTCTTCCTATTCTGTCTTTACCTGCGCCGTGGTAGAAATAGTTAGGCAGAGCGACAGGTATCATACTTGTCGCTCTGCCTATGTGGTTTCTTTTTGATTATCACCAGTTATTTGTTAGATTGTCATCTTTTTACCCACTAATATGGTGAAACGTTGCCTTTTGCCCAATAAATAAATAGGCTATCTTTTCAACTGTGACAATAAAGTTATTTTTGCCTTTATTATTATGTTGTTTAATTTAAGCTATGATAATGCTTATATTTAGTTATTTATAAACAATGTTATATAAGACCACAAAGGCAAGTATACACAGGGCAAACGCTATTGCGCTTCCAATCATAATTTTCTTTAGAAACGGATCAATTTTGACACCCGTCTTTTTATTACTAAGAAACCCAGAAACAAAAATAATTCCAAGTCCTAAAACGGAAAAGGCTCCAATTATAATTTTAATACTGCCTTCTGCCGATACCGGAAAAATATTTAACTTGAAGGCAATTATGCCAATCCCCCCTATCATTAACAAAATGAGGCCTGCAAGCCATGCCTTTGGCATATTTTTAGATTTTTTATGATCAGAAAATAGGCCAACAATTATAGCAATTATGCCGCATAAAATTACTAATATGTATATAACAGTTGACTTCTGGTCTATTAAAAAACTCATAGATTACTACACTTTCTTTCGTTTGCATAGTAATGCGGATTTTGCAGAATCTACACCAAAACTAATTACTGCGCCAGTAACAAAAGTAGCTCCTAACACAATTATTGGAGCTACTCCCGCTGTAGCTGCCAAAGCCGCGATGCCTGCACCAGCAAAGACACCAGCAAGCAATCCTGCAAAGTCTAGCATCATTGCAAAATTTGTGTCCCAACCATTATAATCACGGAAGTCCTCATAAATATCATTTGCAAAAAATGCCATAGAAAAAAGTCCGACTTTTGCAAGAGCGGTTTTAGCAGCCAGAACTGCTACGCTTTCACCCGCGGCATGGAGGCAGCCTCCATACATACCATAGACCGCATTCGCAGCCGCATCGCCACTGGTCGATGCAGCAGATGAAACGATGTCTGCACCAATATCCGGTCCTTCGTCAGCGTTGTTGGAAAAAAATTGCTCTTCATAGCCTTCCGGCAACGGATTAGAAACAGTTCTTCCGCCCGAAACGACATTGCCGCTTCTGGTTACCATTGTCCATGCACTGCCGGGGCCAGCTTCCACACTCCGCTGGCCGGATGCATCAGTTCTGTTCATGGGATTGTTGATGCAATAAGCGAAGAGGTTATGCCCTACGATATCTCCCTTTTTCCCGACTTCTCCGTCCGCGTTGATAAACCGTCCCATGGCAGGGTTATAGTAGCGGCTCTGGAGGTAGTAGAATCCCGTCTCAGCTGGATTGATCTATGTAGTCCGATAATCAGAATTGATGATTATCGGTTATTTTCTATGTTAAAGTGTCGTTCCGACAAATCGGTATATGATATTGATTTCCTGCTGCGTTGCGCCATCGGCTTTCACCGGATGGCTGATTTCGATGCGTTCGATCAACTGGTTGAGCATGTTTGCCGTGAGCTTTTCGATGTTCAGATATGCCCCAATGGTTTCGCTCAGCTTTTGCAGATTCTCGGTGTATTCGTCCTTTTTGTCAAGCTCTCTTTGAATAACGCCTGACCGCTCTGTAAGCTGTTTCTGCTCCAGTTGGTAATCGTTCAGCATTTTGTGGTAGCTGCCCGTATCCAGCAGATCACAGGCATAGTCCTCATACAGCTTCTTTGTGATTTTGCCCAGCATACTCAGCCGGTTTTGGATTTTTGCCTTTTCCGTTTCCAGCTTGTCGCGTTTGCCCTGCTTCATCGCCTGACTGCGGACACGGCGGATCAGATCACCGCTTTCAATGTTTTTGGCTAAACTCTGTATCCGCTCCAGCACCGTATCGTACAAGCCCTGATAGTAAATATAGTTGTTATGCGGACACTTTACGGAATCTCGGAAATGGTAGCGGCAAATCAGCATTTCGCGCTTTAGGTATTTTCTTGACTTGATCTCAAAGGTCATCCGGCTGCCGCACTCCGCGCAGAACACAAGGCTTTTAAATACATTCTCAAAGTCATGCTTTTTCGGCCTGTGACGCATTCTGACTAATTGCTGCACCTTTTCAAAATCCTCATGGCTTACAAGCGCTTCGTGTGTGTCTGCGACAACAATATGACGATCTTTCGGTACGGGAACTCGCTCTTTGGTTTTGTAATTGGAAACTTCGGACTTGTGGTTTTCCATGTCCCCGGCGTATATCCGGTTCTTGAGTATCTGCTGGACAGTCGCGTTGCACCATTTAAAGCGTTCATCCTCGCTCTTGCCTTTGCTGTACCTATCAAATCTGGTATCGCCGTTCTGTGCTTTGTAAAAGGACGGAATCAGGACTTTTTGCTCGGTGAGAATTTTGGTGATCTGTACAGTGCTGTTCCCGGCTAGTGCCAGTTGAAACATTTCTTTGACTGTTGCTGCCGGTTCCTCGTCGATGATAAGATGGTTTCGGTCAGTAGGGTCTACCTTGTAGCCGTATGGTGGTTGTGCGCTGATATAGTAGCCGCTGTAGGCTCTTTGCCGTTTGGCGGATTTCACCTTGCGGGACAGGTCTTTGGCGTACATATCATTCAGTATGTTCTTGAATGGTGCTATGTCGTTATCATCTGGAGAAGTCAAGAACAGTGCAGAATGTGAACACCCAAAATCTGCGGCTTATGCAGCCAGACCTCTGGCGGCCTGACGATACATGGCCGGCGGCAGACCGCCGGGGTTAGTAGTGTAGATTCGCTGACGGTTATAGTAAGT
>JAYFNH010000024.1:0-101532 GCA_034933545.1 Oscillibacter sp. | reverse complement strand
TTGCAAAGCAATCGTTGAAGTTGCAATAACAACAGGTTTTTTGGAACGCTGATTATACAGCATAAGCGGGACTAAATAGGCAAAGGATTTTCCAATTCCAACGCCTGCTTCCACTGCTATGTGCTGCTCGCTTTTTATGGCGTCCAGTATTTCAAACGCCATGTCCTGCTGACCTTCGCGTTCTTCAAAGCCAAATTTACCTGGTGCATCGTCCTCAAAAAAGCGGCCGGTTGCTTCGCCAATTTCATAGATTTGCTTTTTCCGCTTTTTTTCACGTTCTTCTGGTGAGTCAAATTCGAGCCAATCAAATAATGCCACCTATACCTCCATTATCACATAACAATAGCAATCATTGGTTACTCCAGTAATAACGAAATATCCTTATTTGAGTCCGGTAGAATTAGAAGATCACACGCTTGCGCAATCCTTCGATTATATTGCAAGACCTCATCCGGATTTAGCACGGAAACTATATATTTTCTAATATCATCTGTCCTTGCTGTAGTAACATACCACATTGTGAGTTAGATAGCTATTGCTTTGTTGTAAAAGCAAGGGGTGGATGGTATAATCGGCTCGATGAAAAAGGAACCGGAAGAACAAGAAAAAATAATCAGCATTGAAGATTTAGATAAAAAGGGGAACAAACTATGTTTTGCAGAAAATGTGGGAAAGAGATTTCCTAATGACAGCCGGTCTTTCCAATATTGCGGAATAGCTGTTCAAGTAGTCAGACGCTATACAAAGCAAACATCCTACTTGTCTCAATGCATTTTCAAATCTCTGGAAAATTGACATTTCGGTTACACCTGTGCTTAAAGATAGTGCGAAGATAAATACCGGAGCCACCATTTAAATTTGATTAGTGGTTCCAAAATTTATATTTTGCCGACTCTCACCTTTCAGCCTTTAAAATTTGTTATATTGAATTTGCTCTATTGCTCTGTAAATGAACTCTTTATTAGCCCACCCATGTGGATGTAGACAGTATCTAATACTTCTTTCGACGTTTACCGGTTTTGTATTGTATATCTCTGCGACCTTACTGTAGAGATCTGTAATTTTTATAAGTTTATGTGTTGTTTTTGTACCTATTTCAATTGCAGTAAGCAAATACCTGCAGCCTGAGCGAGAATGTTTAAAATCCCCCAATTCCATATCAAGATAACGGTATATTTCTGCTTCTTCAGATTCGGCTTTATCATATTTCACAGGGCGAATTTTTCCTAAAGTCATTTCTTTTCTTAGAAGTTTTTCCATATTTTTGCGGGTAGCGGCTTATAATAATAGAAGCCCTGAATAATATCGCAGCCTTCGGTCATCAGAAAATCAATCTGCTGCTTTTTTTCCACACCTTCCGCCACGACCCGCATATTGAGAAACGACGCCAGTGATATAATGCTTCTCAGAATAGCTTCATCGGTAGCATTTACACCAATTTTATTTATATAAGACTTATCTATCTTAATGGTATCTATTGGGAACATTCTCAAGTGATCAAACGTTGTATTTCCGGTTCCAAAGTCATCAATTGCAACACTGATCCTCAATTTTTTCAGACGCCTTAGAATGCACGCAACATAGTTGAAATTGCTTATTGCGGAACTCTCAGTAATTTCAAGCTCCAGCCATTTTGAATCAAGGCCTGTCTCCTGCAATATCTCAGTAATGGTTTCAATGATATGATGATTTTCAAGCTGGCAAATGGATATATTCACCGCTAACGGGATTTGGATAAGGCCCATATTATTCCAAATTTTCCGCTGGCGGCATGCAGCGCGCAAAGCCCAATCACCGATCTCGATAATCTGTCCAGTTTCTTCCGCAATCGCTATAAATTGTTTTGGGCTTATAAATCCCCTCTCCGGATGCTTCCAGCGCAGTAACGCTTCCATCCCAGTTAGGCAGCCCGAACGCGAGTTAATCTGCGGCTGGTAGTACAGCATAAACTCATCTTTCTTCAAGGCTTGGCGTATATCATTTGCTGTTACAATTTTCTGTAACAGTTCATGCTTATGGCCTGCTAAGACTGTTTTGTTCGGCTTTTCCTTTTGCATTTTCATTTTCCTCAATTATAAATATGTATAGGAAAAGGCAATTTGCTCAAGCTACAATTGGACCACATCAATGCACCTTGTGATTTTTCTCGGATGAGGAAAGTATGCTTTGCAAACACTTTTCCCTAAAATGCCGAATTTTGTCCATACGAGTTTAAAGTTCAATGCTATGTTTGCTTTCACTAAAATACTTTTGCCTGAGCCTAAACAACATCCAATCCATTTCTATCCGCTTTATCCAAACAAAAGTTTTCATCAAAGTTCTCGTTTGTTTTACGCTGGCCAGAATATGCGGAGGATGCCTGTAAGATTTAAGCGCAGGGAACGCCATTTTTATCATTTCCATGTTTACTTTTACAAATTCATATAGAAGGCCAGTTATAGTTTTTTATAGTTAAAAATCATTAAAGCGGCATCATTTTCATCTAGAAACCAAGGCGTTTAGCCCTTTAGGCAATGTTTCACTTTAGCCGACACATTTTCAAAATGAATCAGTATAATTGATTTTCGTCAAGTATATCCCTTGATGATTTTTAATTGAACAACTTAATAAATTAATTTTATGTCGAAACGACAAAGAAGTCAACACATTCTGTCACTTTTGGAACGTGGATTTGCTTATACAATTAAATTGTGCGGTTAAATTGTGCGGTTTTTATCAAGACGGAAGCAGTTAATCGCCGTCAGCATATCAGTCATGAAAAATAAATTTCAGAAAAGGAGATAAAAACATGGCCCGTAAAGGAGAAAACATTTATAAACGAAAAGATGGCCGTTGGGAGGCACGTTATATCAAGGCACGCAATATTGATGGTAAAGCAATATATGGATATCTTTATCGTCACAGTTATAGGGAAGCCAAGAGGGCGCAGGCAGAGGAAAGAGTTAAATGCATAAACGACCATACGAACAAGAGACAGTTAAGCACCACGCAAAATTTGGATGATTATTTGAGCATGTGGCTGCAATCAATTCGAACGAGTGTAAAGAAATCAACTTTTTCAAATTATAGTGGGTTAATCCGCAGGCATATTAGCCCGGTTCTCGGTAAGACACCGTTGTATCAAATATCCAGTGAATTGGTACAGGATTATATTAATCGCAAACTGGAAAACGGCCGACTGGACGGTATGGGTGGGATATCTGTGAAAACAGCCCGAGATATTATAGGGCTTCTGAAACACAGTCTCAAATCAGGGGGGATTGAATTGCAGATTAACTTGCCACACTACAGTCTGCCAAAGCTTAGGACCTTAACTTCTGACGAGCGGTTGACGCTCATTGCAACAGCGAAAAGTGAAGATAGTTTGGAAGGCTTGGGCATTCTACTTTGCCTGTTTACAGGTATACGCATTGGAGAGCTATGCTCTTTAAAATGGAGGGATGTCTCGCTGGAAGAAGGCATCCTAAAAATCAATAAGACTATACGGCGTATTGAAACTTGTGGAAATCAAATTTCAAAGACTGTTATTTCTATTGATACACCAAAGAGCGATTGTTCGGTACGAAATATACCGCTTCCAAAATTTCTGCTATCACAGCTGAAGCATATGAAAGAGAGTGCTAATGAAAATGATTATATATTATCTGGGGGCAGCCATTATGTGGAACCAAGATGCTGCCAGTATCGCTTCAAAAAACTCATAAAGGCTGCCAGAATTGAAGACATCAATTTTCATGCACTCCGTCACACTTTCGCCACAAGGTGTGTTGAACTTGGAATAGACATCAAAACACTGAGCGAGATTCTTGGGCATTCAAATGTCAATATTACTCTAAACCGTTATGTCCATCCATCGTTCGAGTACCAAAGGAAGTGTATGGAAAAGGTATCAGTTTCTTTTTAATATTCTTTGTCTATTCGCCGTCAGAAAATCTAGTCAGAGATAGCCAGAAACATTGTAGTATAAGCATTTTTGGGCGTTTTTACACCAAGGGATATACTTGACGAAAATTTTGTATATGTTTTTACCGCACCTGAATAAGCTTGGGCACTTTTTTGCGCACGGTATTATTTTTTTACCATTTTTCTTATGTACCATGCCAACTGAATACAAAAGGCATAAGTCAATACGCACTTATTAAACAACATGGCATCAGTATAGGCACAAGATGCATTTCGCAAAAATAAAAATGCAACCTTCTTGAATACTCTGAACGATCTGTGTAACATTATTCAATGTGAAGTATCAAACATTATTAGATTTTTTCCAGATATTCCGGAAAAATAGTAAGCGTATAAACACGTATAATAGTAGAATTACGTAAGTTTGGCAAAGTTGCTTCAACAACTCAATAAAGATGCCGAGTTAAGAAAGTTCGGTATCCTTATTGTCTTAATAAAATTAAGTATATATTTCTCAGATGGATTTGAATGTTGAAAACCAAGAAAATGAACAGCAAATCAGACCAATGATTTGTTTATCAACACCCTAGGTGTGTAAAATGGTAACTATAAAATGACGACAGCGGATCGGTGCTTAACAATTATGGAATAGCGGACAGTTATCACTTAATCATAAACTGAAAAATAATACTTGAATTTTAAGAATATCTTGGTTGATCTTAATTCAGCGGTATTGACTTTTTAGTTTTTTATGATATTATATGCCAAGATTGCAATTAGTTCAATATTGTAAATATTACAATCTTGGTGAACATGAGGTAAATTATGGACATCAATCCAAATAGCCTTTCTGAAATGCTAAAAATGCACAACATAAAATCATCTCATCAACGATTACAGATACTAAACTATATTATTTCAAACCCATGCCATCCAACTATTGATCAAATATATAGCAGTTTGCATACTGAGCTTCCGACATTATCAAGAACCACCATTTATAATACGTTGAGAATTTTTGTTGAGGCAGGATTGGTTCAAGAAGTAACAATAGAAAATAACGAAGTTCGATATGATGCAAAAACGGAGAGTCACGGGCATTTTAAATGTAAAAGATGTGGTAAGATTTATGACTTTAACATTAGCGTTGATGATATTTCTGCGGAAGGTTTAAGCGATTTCCAAGTTGATACTAAAAATGTATATTTTATAGGCATTTGTAAAGATTGTTTGAAAAATGGTAAAGCATGATTAATTGTGTCAAAAGAACAGAAAAATTTTTATATTTGTAAACATTGTAGAAATATTTATTAATAATGCAAAAGTTTTAATCGCTTGTTAAATGTGGAAAATGACGGAACTTATTCCCAACACAATTGTTACCGTAAAACATCTTCCTGTCGTGAAAATTTATAGTAATATAATTACTGTTGAAATTGGTGCGGTTCCTCATTCCATAATGGACACTTATTATATTATTGGGTATATATCCAAGCTGAAAAGAGCAGCTAGCGAAAGGCCTTTTCTCCAGATGATGAGCCAACTGTAGATTTTGCCTTGATACGCGACGACAAAGTTTTAAATCATATGCTTAATGTAATCTTCATGGGCTGTGATAAAAGAGATTTTATAAGTAGAAAGGAAATGTTGACGTATGAAAAAGTATATTTGTTCGATTTGCGGTTATGTATATGACGAGGCTGTTGGAGACCCAAACAATGGCATAGCTCCTGGGACAAAATGGGAAGACGTCCCCGACGACTGGGTATGCCCTGAATGTGGAGCAGGAAAAGATCAGTTTTCTATGGAATAACAGTCCAATTTAATTTGCAGGAGAAATACAGCCTAATATAAGCTTTTGGTAAGCAAGCTATGTTGTGGCGCTACTTTATGCGCCGCAACACAGCACCACTAAAAATCTTTTGGATAAGTCAAGTGGAATTAAGGAGCAGGCAAAATGGAAAAAGTGAAGATATTGGCTGTTGTTGGTTCACTAAGAGCAGAATCATACAACAGGCAGTTAGCAGTTGCGGCTCAAGAAAAAGTCAATCATGCCGCTGAATTTGAATTGCTTGATTTTGCTGATGTACCGTTGTTTAATCAAGATATTGAGTTTCCTGCCCCGGAGCCTGTTCGACGTGTGCGGGAAAAAGTGAAAGTCTCAGATGGTATCTGGTTCTTTACACCGGAATATAATCACTTTTTTCCTGGTGTACTGAAGAACTTGATTGACTGGCTTTCACGCCCTATCAGCGACACCGAGCCACAGGTTCTGGCAGGAAAACCAGCCGCCATAAGCGGTATATCCCCCGGCATGTCAGGGACGGGTCTTGCTCAGGATCATCTTGTAACGTTGATTAGTTTTCTCAATATGAAAGTCATGAATGTTCCCAGGCTTACAATACCCAATGCACAGCAACAAATTAATCAGAACGGACAGCTTGAACTAATTGCAAGCGCTCCGTATCTTGAAAAGCAGGCAAAGGCTTTTATAGATTTAATACAAAAGCAAAAATAAACCAATATTTGCATTGCATTTTCCGACTTACGGGAAAATGTATAGGCTAAATATTATATTGAAAATAGGAGAAATAAAAAATGATTCAGAAAAGACAAGTCTACAAATGCAGTGTGTGTGGTAACATCGTGGAAGTGCTGACAGTGGGCGGCGGTACACTTGTGTGCTGCGGCAAAGAGATGATCTTACAGAATGAAAACACTGTTGACGCAGCCAAAGAAAAGCACGTTCCTGTTATAGAAAAAATTCCAGGCGGAGTAAAAGTTAAGGTTGGCTCTGTTGAGCATCCGATGCTTGAAAACCATTACATTCAGTGGATTGAAATAGAAACTGCCGAGAAAGTGTACAGAAAGGAACTGAAACCTGGTGATAAACCGGAAGCGGAATTCATGATTTCGGAGGATATCCTCCAGGCTCGTGAATACTGCAGCCTGCATGGATTATGGAAAAGCTGAGGTAAATGCTCAAATTCTGACATAATCAGGAGCTATTAAATGAGCACGGCTGGAGCCGCATGGCTCCAGCCGTGAGTGCTTTGATGCGCGGATATATACCATAATGATATTAGGAGGCATTTGCAAATGTTGAACGAAAGAATTACCGCATTAATCAACGACCAAATTAATATGGAGTGGTATTCTGCTTATTTTTATCTGAGTATCCATAGCTACTATGTCGATCAGGAACTTAATGGCTTTGGTAATTGGTTCTATGTACAGACTCAGGAAGAACGTGATCACGCAACGCTTTTTATTAAGTATCTTCAGAATAACAGCGAAAAGATCCAGCTGTTTGATGTTAAAGCTCCAAGTATGCCGTTTGGTGATTTTAGGGCACCTGTTGTTGCAGCATTTGAGCATGAGCAAAAGGTTACTGCCGCTATAAACAATATCTATGCGTCGGCTTACGAATTAAAGGATTTTCGCACGATGCAGCTTTTGGATTGGTTCGTCAAGGAACAGAACGAAGAGGAAAAGAACACTGAGAGTATCGTTAAAAAATATGACTTATTTGGCAATGATCCCAAAGGCCTCTATATGCTTGACAACGAATTGGCGACGCGCGTTTATACAGCGCCAACTTTGGTTATTTGACAAATTCTCTGTTCCATTATGATTGCTTATTTTAGGAGGATTATATGAATTCAAACGCTCTGTATAAAATTTCTTACGGTCTTTATGTCGTAGGAACAAAATTCGACGGCAAATATGCGGGCTGTATTGTGGATGCATTTATACAGTCGACAAGTTCTCCTGTGCCCACTGTCATTCTCTGTAGTATTCAGGCGAATCAAACCAATGCGGCAATTAAGCAGAGCGGAGAGTTTACCGTTTCAGTTCTCGGGACAAACGTTGACCCGTTTGTTATAGGAAACTTTGGCTTTCAGTCTGGCCGCAATGCGGACAAATGGTCCAACGTCCCACATAAAATTGCCGATGGGTTACCGGTCCTGGAAAGCGCCGTTGCTTACCTGCGCTGTAAAGTGACAGATTCAAAGGAGCTGTCAACGCATACGGCATTTTTCTGTGAGGTTACCGATGCCTGGCTTGGAGAGGGCGAACCGCTTATCTATGGCAATTATCAAAAGGACATGAAGACCAAAACGATGGAAGCTTTCAAAGCGTTTAATGAAACCGGGAAGGTTCCTGATACAAAGAAGGAAAAATGGGTTTGCCAGATCTGCGGGTATGTCTACGAAGGTGACATTCCTTTTGAACAGTTGCCAGATGATTGGAAATGTCCGATTTGCGGTCACCCGAAGAGCGATTTTGCGAAAGAGTAAACCAATTTGTTTATCATCAATTTTAAGGAGAAATATATTATGGCAGTGAAAAATGCAATGACTTCGGATTTTCTACATTCCGCATACGCTGGGGAAAGTATGGCACACATGCGTTATCTTAATTGGGGAGAAATAGCGAATAAGGAAGGATTTCCAAATGTATCAAGGCTTTTCAGAGCTATAGCCTACGCTGAACAGGTTCATGCGACAAATCACTTTCGTGAAATCGATGGAAAAACTGCTGATGCTTCCGTGACAGCAGGAGGCGTATTCGGCAACAATAAAACTGTGGATAACCTGCAGGGGGCAATAAATGGCGAGCTCCATGAGGTGGAGCAGATGTATCCGGTTTATTTGAATGCAGCACAGTTTCAGAATGAAGCGGGTGCAAAGCGCTCTTTCCACTTTGCATTAGAGGCAGAAAAGATACATGCACAGCTTTTTCAAAAAGCCTTGGATGCTGTGAAAGCCGGAAAAGATATCGAGCTGCAGGCGATATATGTTTGTCCAGTTTGCGGGCACACTATTTTAGATGAAGCACCTGAGAAGTGTCCAGTCTGTGGAACAAGTAAAACATCTTATATAAAATTTTAAATTAGTTACAGTACAAAGTAGATTTTTAGTTTTATGCAAGATGATCTAATTAGTGCAAATATTTAAAGGCCTGGGGATCGAATGGTCATAACCGATCATCCGATCCCACAGGCTTTTTATTTTAAATATTGATTGTCAACTTATTAATCCTAATTGAATCATAAGACGAGATGGTTTACCAATTTATTGACAAGAAACGCAGTTAAGGCAAGCCCCACTTTGTCTATATGACCTACTGAGCCAACAAGCTCCTGCGTATCTACTACGCACAGCTGAAGGAATGTATGGCTGCTCTGGATACTGCCGATACACCATAGGAGTAACCGCATTCTTTTATGTCTCCGCGCACAACCCTGCGAAAAGAGTTTTCTACGGCTTGGTTTGTTGTACCCTTTTTACTCTCCCAGATTTTGCGGGAGCTTCTTTATTTTAGAGCTCGACTTTTTATTTACAGACTACCATCTGATCTTTTTTGCCATATCTGTCCACAGGCAGATCCATAACTGCGCCAGCAGATGAACCCGTGAGCAGGATGTAGGGACAGCCCCTGCATTTCTCCGAATGGGTGTCTTGCAAAGTAGCATACCATATTGCAGTACAATAATGAAACCGTCTTTTGATAGTTGCGGTTCTATTGCGTCGCGCACCAAAGCCAAAGCCATTTCAGAAATGTATCGTTTTTCTGCTCCTTGTTGATTTGATTCATAGGCTCTCCTCCTTATAAAATAAAAAAACGCCGATCTCCAATCTTTTGACTGGTTATCGGCGCAAACTTGGTTTGGGGACTGCGAACCGCTCGCTGAGTCTGGTTCGCAACTTTTGGCGTTTTCAGCTCATTTCTTTTTTACACCAAATTGTGAATTTCTGCATGGTCTCACATCTCATCTTTCAGAGAGTGTAACTGGGATGCGAACCGAGCGAGGTCCATTTTACTGAAAAAGAGGAAATGACGCGTTCGCAGGCCCTCTATCCTCTCAAAATAGTTATGAAAAAACGACTAAATCAGATGATTTAGCCGTTTTTTGGTGGAGATGAAGGGGCTTGAACCCTCGACCTCTCGGATGCGAACCGAACGCTCTCCCACTGAGCTACATCCCCAAGTTGTGAAATATGTTCAATTTTCAGATTTTACTTTGTACAAGTTGTCAGGTGGCCAGGGCCCGCTTTGCGGATAGCTTGCTCTCCCAGCTGAGCTACAAGCCCATATTAAGTTTTTTGATTGGTGACAGGTTGCTGTTGCGGACTGTAGTTCCGTCGAGTGGTTTTATTTGCACCTCTCGACCTTACGAATGCGAACCGCACAGCGAAAACACCGCACACGGTTCGCAATTGAAAATCTCAGGAATTGCAGAAAGGCTGCTCAGTATTATCACAATACGTCGTTTTTCTACACTTTAAGATAAGCGTTTGACACAATTGCAAGCTTAACGTTTTGACCATTCTCTTTTGCCGGTTTAAGCATATAGAGCATCGTTTGACTGGTTATCGGCGTAAGCTTTGTCTGTAGATGCGAACCACTCGCTGGGTCTGGTTCCAAACTTCTGATCTTTTCGAAGGTTTTTTCCAGGAGTATATTGGGGGCCATCGCAAACACATTTTGATCTTACCGTGCGGCAGGCAAGGGAAGGATGTGAACCGTGTGAGTAGCGGAGTGTTCGCACGTCCCCGCTACTGGAAGATGTTACTCTTGACTGACGGTGACCTCAATCTTGCGGGAATTCTTTTGTGCATACATCTTCTGATCGATTACTCTGAAAAATGATTCCGCTGTTCTTCCCATAGAGAGGTGATACACCGCATGGCCTAAACTGAAGCTGAGTTTGTATGGTTTGTTTTCGCTCCGGTTGAAATCGGAAAGATTACTGTTAATTCGATGTGTTGTTTCTTCAACCGTCCTGAAATCATCGCTTTCAAGAATAATACAGAACTCGTCCCCGCCGTATCTTGCGACAAGATCGCTGCATCCTACAGATTCACGCAGAACGCGAACAGCATTCCTCAGTGCAATATCACCTTCGAAATGGCCAAAACGGTCATTAATAGATTTGAAATCGTCTATATCGAGTAAAATCGCGGAGAACGTTTTTTGATTTGTAGAGGCATCAATCTTATGCTGCATATAGCTATCGAGTATTTGTCGGGTAAAGGCTCCGGTCAGATAATCCTTGTCATTATTGCGGTTCTGGATATTCGTGAACAGGATCAACGACGCAAAAGTAATGCCGAGCAGTGAGAACGGAAGCCCGAATATGAAAAGCTGCAGCGCCCATCCTACAAGCGGCACAAGAGGAAAAAGTATAAGCGACCTAAAGTAATTCGCTTCAATTTTTTGCCTCTGGCTGATCAGGAAACCTTCAATAATAAACATCATAATTAATTGCATGGACATTGGTATGAATAAGAGCGGGCCGCGGTGGTAAACACGGGCGCTGTCAAAATAGAAAATCTGTCTTGTAAAAGCCGTTGACACGACCGTCGCCGCGCACAGTAAGGTTAAACTCGAAAGAACGAGATACAGGTTCCGCTTTAATGACACATTCAGTCCGAAAATCTGTGTGCATATGTAGAGGTAAAAAATCGGAATGAGCGCCGTGCTAAAGATAATCTCGGCATAAACGCTGGCAACTGAGAAGGGGAAAAACCAATCAGGTACGGAATTAAAGCTGCTCATGATATCCGCGACAAAAGAAAACAACGTGATGACGAGCATATGTATGAAATATTTTTCATTCCCGGTCCGTGCATTGCGTCGACGTTTTTCCATCATGATGAGAAGTCCCAGCTGGAGCATGCAATATATACAAATGCAAAGATATGCTACAGAAAACATACTAATTTCTCCGATTCGGCAAAGTATTTGATTATTAAACCAATTATAGCATAATGATGGAAGCCTGATACAATATCAGTTGAAAAATTCTGCTTTGCCTAATTGCTTGCCCGCAACAGAAAACCGTGGGCAAGGAACCACTTCTACAACCAAATCTATATTTTAATAATCAATTGCTTTAAATCCTCGAACATCGCCCTCTAAACATTTTATGGGACTTCATTTTTTCCTGATTGCCAGATAGGTGTCAATTTCCCGTATAGCGCATATCTTGCGTTATTGAATTCATAGGAGCAGGTACATAAGGTGACGATCTGGTCATCAGCCGCTACAATCGTGTTGGATTCAAAAGTTGACATCTTTTTTAGTGAATCAATATAGCTTTGAAAATCATGATTATTTTTAAAATCGAATCGGATCGACTCATTATTTCCATCGACAATGATTCCGGCAAACAGCTCAATTTTATAGTCACCGCCGGGGGTATAAAGAACCATGGCTGGGTAGCTATCGTAATAGCTTTGATTCTTATACTTTGTTAAGGAAGAAAACATTGAACCGTCTTTCATGTTATGCCCATATATAATTGTATTTTTATCTGAAAAATCGCTACGATTACGATAATCCGTAAATATAGAACCCAGCTTGTTGTGTTCACCAGTAAACAGGTGTCTCAGATAGTAATCGTTATCTGTACCCAACACAACGGGATAATCGATTTCTGTACCTTCACAGGTAAGCCATGCTACCACATCCGGGTTAATTTCCTCCAGAGACCAAAAGTCAACACTATCGTTCTGCTCATTCGGTTTTTCTCCTATTGATACTTTACTGGCAATCTGTGGCGGCGCATTGGTCTGATTTGCCGCGGGTCCCGACGATTCCCAGATCTGGCGAACTTGCTGGTAGGCGGCATCCCCCTTCGCATACTCTCGATTGTCGGAGATCAGGATAAAAGCAGAATACAGAACGCCTGCTGCACACAGTACCATCAGAATATGCAATATCCGGTGCGGATTAGATTTTTTGCACATTTCATCCTGAACTCCTTTTATTTGTTAAGCTGGCAGCGGGGGTGTTATGATCCCCGCTGCCGGCTTTCCTTTGGGTTATTTGCGGCTTCTTTTTCCAGAGTGTTTTCTGCGCAGGGCAATATCAGCGGTGGAGAGAGCTATGAGAGCCGTGGAGAAAAAGAGTAATCCGAGCTTTGCAAGACTGCCTGCCTGGCTGTCTCCTGTCTTTGGCATGCTGGATTCTCCGCCGTCTATAGATCCTTGCGGGGTATCCCCATCGCCAATATTATCGGCAGGGTTTCCAGTCGTGCCGGGTTTACCTGGAGCACCGCTCAGGTTGTTTGTAAACGATGCGGTCTGCAAAGTATCAGCAGAGATGGTGCCGGCTGCTCCTGTGCTGGTGGAGGTATATCCGGCTCCGGTATAATCGGCCTCCGTCACAGTATATTGCGTGCCCGCCGGCAAGCCGGTGATGGTGATGCGCTCGCCACCGGCAAGTGAAATGGTATCGCCGCTGCGGATGGTTCCTGTGGCTGCGCCGGTGTAGGGATAGGCATCGGATGCATCGATAAAGGTAACTGTGAAGGTAAACTTCTTGGTGAGATCCGCTCCCTTGCCGGTGACCGTTTTACTGATGGACAGACTGCCTGTGGAAATCGGCAGCTTTGTGTTGGTAAAGGCAGCCGTGCAATCCTGGGAAGAAAAAATAGTGCCTGAGCTTCCCGCGCTCTTGACAGAGTAACCCTGCACGGAAGCAGTTTCTTCTGCCACATGGTATGTCACGCCAGCGGGCAGACCCGTGATAGTGATACTTTGTCCGTGGGCGAGGAAAATTGTATCCCCGCTCTTAATCGTTCCATCCGGAACACCATTTCCCGTGTAATGATAGGAACCCGACGTCCCGCTGAAGGTTACTGTAAAATGAAACTTCTTTGCGGTGTCGGCGCCAACTCCGGTGACCGTTTTACTGATGGTCAGATTCCCGACCGTTCTCATATTAGTAAATGACGCTGTTTGAGTAGCGTCGGCCACAATGCTGCCGGTCGCCCCTGTGCTGGTCGTCGTATACCCGTCGCCGGAGTAGTCCGCTTCCGCTACCGTATATGTTGCACCTTTTGGCAAGCCCACGATAGTGATGCTCTGGCCATGGGCGAGAGAAATTGTATCCCCGCTTGCAATGGCCCCTCCGGGCATCCCATGGCCGATATAGGTGTAGGTACCGGGTGCACCATTCAGCGTCAATGTAAAATCAAATGACTTTGTGGTATCAGCGCCGTCACCAGCCACCGCTTTGCTGATAGTCAGATTTCCAGCCGTACCTTCCGAAAAGTTCTGGATGGTGATGACATTGGCATTCGTTCCTGTCTTCCCGTCAATTGAAGCAGTAACCGCAGACCCGCTGGTTGTAACCACCAGAGAATGAGTCACGCTTTCCAAGGTATATCCTGCAGGCACCGCTGTTTCTCGGAGAATGTATTTACCGTCTGGGATAACTTTTAGCTTGACGGCGCCATCACTCCCGGTGACGCCTTTTTTGATGACAGTAGCACCATCCATCGCGTATAGTGTGAATTCAGCATTGGCAAGGGGGACGCCCGCTCCATCGGTTTTCGTAATACTGATCCATCCATTCCTCAGCAGGCTGGCGCTTCCATCCGAGGCTGTAATAACGTAAGGCTTGGACGTTTCTTCCTGCTCCGTGCTGCTCCCAAGCAGGGACACTTTGTTCGCAACGGTTCCCGGCTCTCCTGTGATATCAGTGATATAGCTGAAGCGGTACGCCTTCGTATTGTCGGGGATGATGAAGCTTAGGGCCCGCGTTGCATTATCATAGCTCACGTTTGTCCCCAGCTCCAGTGTAACGGGGCTTCCTACCGTATAGCTTCCGTCCGCGTTGAGGGTCATCTCATTGGCTGTAATATTTCCGTCAAGCAGCAAAGCGCCGTTTGAATCTGTACGCAGATCAATACCGACCGGCAATTGATCTTCCAGTTTCTCGCCTAACTGTGCGAGGTCATAGGGCTTGTAATCCACCGTCCAACGTAATTCACCCGCCGTGGGCTGCACAGTGGTTTTGCCCAGGATTTGGCTGGTGATGGTTACGTCCTGATAGCTGCTTACGCCGGCAGTCCAGTTCTCGGTATTCAGAGTCACATTATTGCGCACGGTCGTCGTTTCATTGGAGTCGAAATATCCTGCGGCGGTATCGCTGATGGGCCTCGCCTTGACCAGAATCACATACGGCTGGTCAAGCGAAGAGAATGTAAAGGTAGCCGTACGCCCGTTGAAGCTGGCGCCAAGGCCCGCGACCGTATCCGGCGTGGTGTCTGTTGCCAGAACGGTTCCGTTGGATTGCCCGGTTCCTTCAAAAATCAGATACTTTGATCCTGAGACGATATCGACAAACTCCCATCCGTCCGGCAGAGTATCGGTAAGGGTTGCCGTTCCCAGCGTTTGTCCCGCCGCGTTTGTCGCATCGGTCAAATTGATGCCATCGGCGTTGACGTTCAGACGGAAAATCGCCGACTTATCCTGATAGTCAAAGCCCTCCAGCGCATTACTCGTAAGGTTGGAGTTTACGCCGGACGCCGGATCTGACATCGCTTCCCGCTTTAACATTCCCTTAAGCAGCATTCTGTTCGTATAATTCACGCTTCCGGTTGCGGCGTTCAGCTTTACGTTAGCGCTGAAAAGTGTTGCCGTGTTCCGTACAGTAGACGTTTTGTTGCCGGCAAATATATTGGGGTCTACCACCTGACTGTCAAAACTGAAGGTGTTCAAAACATTGGTAGACAGACCCGTGATTTCCAGCAAATCGGCAACCTGCGTGGTACCCTGCATAATGGGAATCATGTTCACGGGATACGATCCGGAAAAGTTGCCGGCATATTTCTGGCCATAGCGCGACGTCAGATCAGTGGAAGTAATGCCGCTGGGAAGTCCGGTAACCGCTCCGAGGTTGATGCTGTTCCCATAAACAAGAAGATCATATACTTTTAAATCGGGAATGCTTTGTCCTTTTGTATCTACATTGACGGTCCAGCGAATTTTTTGGTTTGCGGTATCCGTCACGCCGAATTTTGAAATAGCATTATACCCGACACCCACATTGATGCTGCCCGTACCGAGCCCAGGACCCGACAAACCGTCCCAGTGAATACTGGCGGAATTACTGTACGCTGTTGTTCCTGTCGTATATGCGTCGTCTGGAACATTGGTTACGATGGTAAGCAGAATCTTTGAGTTGATGTTGCCAATGGCATATTCGCCGCTGGCATTGGGTGTGATTGAAGTCGCGGTATCCCAGGCTGAGCCCGTCCAGACTTGCCAGTTGGCGGATTTGAGGGTTAAACCGGACGGCAGCACATCGGTTATGACAACATTATTTAAAGTTGCCCCCATATGGTTGGCAGTGATCGTCCATGTGATTGTGCGATTTGTCGGGTTATAGTTACCGACGTTTAAATTGCCGTGCTCATCTCTGTCGCTTGACACGCCTGTTTTTTCGATCCACTTTGGCGTAAATTTAACCTCAAACTGTCCCTCATCCACTGTAGTGGACTCGCTGTTGAGAAGCTGGGCCGTGTTGTTCACTTTTTGCTCGGAAGTGGCATAATAGGCGGCATCAGATATTTTTGTCTTGAATGTGATTATCTTGGGGCTGGTTGAGCCATCGGGGAAGACATAACGAAGCGCATTGCCCGCCGTATCAGGGGCGGCATCCACGCGGTTCACCTGGAATGAGGATGGAATGTACGTTCCTACGGTTTGCAAATCATCAAAGAACTGATATCCGGCCAAATCAACAGCCGCTCCGCCCTGCGTCGCACTGATATTGACCTCCCACGTAATGCTCTGGTTCGCCAAGTCCGCCGTACCCGTTTTTGTAACATCGTACTCAATCGGCAAAGCAGGGACATTCACGGTATATGTCTTTTCCAAGATTGTTACGGTATGATCTCCAGTGCTGCCGTCGGTACCGCTGCCGTCATATTCAAAATTAGCTCCAAACTGACACGTTACAGTATTGGATGTCCCATCGAAAACCGAATTATCGCCGTCAAATGTGACCGTGGCTGTCACCATATTTGTAATGGGGTCTGTTGTAAAAGTCGCGTGGCCTACCAGCAGCGTTCCCATTTTTAATTCAATCGTGTCGCCTGAAAGCAGCGTGAACGCACTGCTCAGGTCGAATGTCACCATATCACCTTTTTGTACCGGGTCTGCTGGCGTTGAATTGTCACCCGAAACCGGCACGCCAAACGAAATCCCCACCCGGATTGGCTTTGTGCTTGTTATGGAGCCTCCCTCGGGGATGGCTGCTCCATCCTGCGTAATTGTCGCCGTGAAATCGGTAAGCACAGAAGCGCTGATATCCGCGGCATACGCCGTACTTGCCCCTGAACCAAATGCAAAAGACCCCAGCATCAGACAAAACATAAGAATAATCGAAAGCAATCTCTTGTGTATGGGTTGTTCCCTTTTTCCCGTTTTACGCTTTCTCCTCATTTTTTGTCCTCCTTTGCCGTTTTTTCGGTTTCTAACGCTCTCATTCCAGCCGACACAAGTGTACGTATCATGTCTGATTGAGAGCGGTCATAGAACATCTCTTTTTTAAATGATTTTAATAATGCCTCTATTTCGGGCGTAACCGAAAATGTCATTCTTTTAAGATCTGTTGACATTATTTGCGCCTCCTTTACGGTTCAGCAATGATGAACTTGTGCATAGTGTATCAGATCTCGCTGGACATTTTCTGGACATACAATGATAGAGGGGTTTGCTTTCCGGTGAGAAGCAAACCCCTCTATAAGATTACTTAAGAAAGTGTATGAATGGTATTATAATTCCAATATGCCGCGGAACAATTCCTGCATGGACGTATTTGGCATAATTCCGAGTTCAGATTGATACAGTTCTTTGATTTTTTTGTAGTGGGTAATGAATGACGCTTTATCCTTTCTCACAAAATACAGCTTCAGCAACATTTCGTTCAATTCGTCGTCGAGCGGGGACTTTGTCAGAGCTTCCAGAAGGATTCTTTCAGCGTTTGCATAATCAGTTCTGGCTGTGTAGTATTTTACAAACTCAGAAACCAAAATAAGATACCTTCTTAAATACTCTTCGGATTTATTCTGAGACCAAAAATACTCATTTTCCTCCAGGTAATTTCCTTTATACAAACTGAGTGCCTTTTTATATTTTTCAATGGACGCCGCTAAAAACGCAACTTCGGAATTTGTAATTGTTTCAAACTCTGAGACATCAATGTATACGTCCGGTAATTCCAGCTTGTATCTGCCGTTTATAAAGGTGAAACTAAATTTGATATTTGCCAACAACAGTGTTTTTTTCACTTTATAGACAGTCGTATATAAATTCGTATTGAGCTGTTTTTCTTCTTCGCATTCAGGCCAAAGAACCTGCGTGATTTTCCACTTTGCAACCTCGCTGTTCAAATTTTGCAGCATAAAGGCGAAAAGCTCCTCTGTCTTGGAGGTGCGCCATTTTACAGCTTCCCTGCATCCCGCTCCATATACCGATAATCTTCCAAAGCAATATATGCGGCCTTTGTCCGCTGGCATTTGAGAAACAACCGGCAGCAGCTTTGCTTTTTTCAGCCTTGTTATGGCCTGTGCAATATCTTCTGAAGAAAACGGTTTAAGTATGTAATCAATGGCGTTTACCCGAAAGGCTTCAAGGGCATATTTCTCATAAGCGGTAACGAATACGATCTCAATATCAATGCCAATATCTATGATTTTTTCCGCAAGCTCCAGTCCGGACATGTCGGACATTTCTATATCGAGAAAGGCGACGTCCGGCTTCCGGCTTTGCATTTCGACAAGAGCGTCCGCCGCACTCATGAAAGCCCCGGCAACACATATCTGACCGGTTTTTTCGAGCAAAAGTCTGAGAACGTCAAGCGCGGGCTTTTCGTCATCAACAATAATTGCGTTAAACATCGATTGCGGTACCCCCTTATGCGATAGTGTCTAATATTGTAATTGTTACAGTAGTTCCTTCGCCATCTGTACTCTGAATATCAAGCTGTGCGTCTTTCCAACTTTTGATACGTCTGCTGACATTGAAAAATCCGACCCCTTCATTTGCGGATTCGCTGTTTCTTAATTGATAGAGCTTTTCCGCCGACATCCCTCCCCCTGTGTCGTTGACATTTATTATAACCAAACCCTCATTTTTCTTCGCTGAAATAAGGACGGTTCCACCACAGGCTTTTTTGCACAGCCCGTGCTTTATAGCATTTTCCACTAAAGGCTGGATGCAAAAAGAAGGCATTTCCATATTCAATAATTCCGGATTAATATCGTATTCAACATTGATTAGCTCACCGAAACGTGCTTTTTCTATTTCAACATAAGCTTTAATCAATTCAATTTCTCTCTCTAAAGGCACCATCATCGATTTATGGTCGATGTCAAACACAAGCCTTAGATATTTGCTGAAATTGACAAGCAAGCTCGCTGCCCTTTCGCTGTCCGTGTAGCAAAACGATACCATTGTGTTGATTGCGTTATATATAAAATGAGGCTTTATCTGCGCCTGCAGAAAAGCGAGCTCATTTTTAGTCGCTTCTTCATGGGAACTGATAATCGCTTCGATATTATCGTGACCGTATCGAATCAAAACTTTAGCCAGGAGATATGAGCAGAGAAACATAAAACATGCGACAAAAATCTCCATGAGCATCTCGCTGTCCAATTTCCCTGCAAAATATATTTTGACGCCGAGCAGCAGAACGGCAATCATACTCATAAAAAAGATCCGACGGGTTAGTTTCACATTGGAAAAAATAGTGGAAGCAAAGATTGGAAGGATGTAAGAACACAGCAGAACTTTTGCAATGTCATGAGTCAGAGTAAGGTAAAGTGAAAAGATTATAAAAAGTGTAAGAGACAAATATTCCTTTGCCAGAAGTGGAAAACGAGTGGAGCGAACACACATTTCGACGCATAAATTTATAACGAAAAAACCTATTGCAGGTAAAACAATCCAATTTCGCAGATAAACGCCGGGAGGCCAGGCAAGAACGCTTCTTGCCGCAAAATACCAGATCACATGTGCCAGGATCATAAGGGTAGCCGTGATATGGCCTGCATTTACAATATAACGGCACCATTTATTTAAATCTATGGGTGTTTTTTCTCTGGCGTTCATATTCTATCTCAGCCTTTTTCAATATAATTCAGAGCTCATGTTGCTTATAGACTTTGCCGTCAGCGGCAGTTGTTCGGAATTTTCGAACAGCTGAATTCTCCGTCAGCTCGCCATCCTCAAAAATATGCTTGCTATGCTCGCTGATATTAGATTTGCTGGTCTGATACAATTCACATAGCTGCGCCTGCGTAAGCCAGACCGTTTCATCCTCCATACGGACATCAATATGCGTCAGACCATCATCGGTCTAATAAATCATAATTTCGCCCTTTTCCTCGGCGGAAGAGGCTGGTCTTGCACTCATGGTAAACACCTCGCTTACGTCTGCTCTGCAGACTATTTCTTCATTTCATTATACCACGTGAATTTCTGTCTGCCTACATGGCCTTACCAAACAAGGTTTAGAATGATCATCCCGCTTCTATGCTATCAAAGAGTTTTCCATTGATATGAAAAATATCGTCAACAGGAATGCTTGTTCCTTCGCACAAAATTACTGCACTTGGGTGCTCATCCAACCGTTGAGCTATGGAGAAGTCAAGAGCAGTGCAGAGTGTGAACTGGAGGGATATCATAGAAGTGCAGAGAGCAAACACCCAAAAAGTAATAGAATCAAAGAAAGGACAAGGTGGTGTTTGCAATGCGCAAATACGACAAGCAATTCAAGGAAGAAGCAGTACGGCGGTCCGACGAGGTCGGCGTAAGGAAAGCCGCGGGGCAGCTTGGGGCTCCGTATTATACGCTGGCCGACTGGAGAAGGAAGCGGAAGCATCAAGAAGAAGCCGCGTTCATCGACAGCGAGCATAAATACGATCCGAGCGCAGAAGGTAAGAGCAACCACGAAATTGAGCTGGAACGAGAAAACGCGGAACTGCGTCAGGCACATGAGATATCGAAAGACGCGCTCGGTTTTTTCGCCGAAGGCCGGAGGAAGTAGAACCGAGTCGGCTGTATGGATACATCAGTATTCATCGGGAATGGTAGATTGTAAAGCTCTTGTATCGAAACCCCAAGGTAAGCGAATCTGGGTATTACCGCAGCCTGAGGGAATCGGATAAGCCCAGACGGGATGAGCTTCTTCTGGCCAAGATCAAAGAAATCATCGGGATATATCCGGATAACGACAACTATGGAGCCTAACGGGTACTCTTAGCGCTGAGGCAGCGGGGCGAAAATGCCAGTTAAAGAACCGTCTACCGCGTTATGAAGCGGAACGGGCTGCTGTATAGGCCAAAACATCATCCGAACGGTATGACCCGTGAAGATGCGGAAACACAAAAGAGCGAGAATTTGATCCGGCAGGACTTTACGGCGGAGGAGCCGAACAAAAGTGGTCGGAGATATTACGGAAGTACAATGTTTGGACGGGAAGCTGTACACAGCGGCGATCCTTGACTGTTTCAACGGTGAGGCTGTTGGGCTGGCGATGGACGACAATATGAGGAAAGAGCTTTGCATCCGAGCGCTCGAAAACGCCTGCAGGATACAAGGCGCGCGAATATAATTTTTCACAGCGACCGGGGCAACCAATATACCAGTACCGCCTATCGCGCGTGTCTTGCCAAATACGGCGCAAGCCAGAGCATGAGCAGCACCGGGCGATGCTACGATTATGCGCGGATGGAAAGCTTCTGGGCACTGGAATCTAAGGGCGAACTGCTGATTACCATCATGAGCTCCCTCGGGCAGAGAGAATCCCGTTCCATCTCCAAGAACTGCATCCGGAGCCAGCGGAAGCGTTTTGCAGACGAAAAGGTCACAGTTTCATTTGACCATTTTCTCTGTTACGGCCGAGGGCGGATGGCAACCTTGTCCTGAACAAAGCTGAAATTGCCATTGTAAAGCGCATCTTTAGCATATTCCTGCAGGGCATCTGCTATTTTATCTCTAACATACCGTACCTCTCAGGCGTCGTGATGTCCGCCGCATTCGCTCTCGTAATCATGGTCGTGGCAGACTGAGCCGGTGGACTTCAGCTCGCCCCGCAGGTAGGCTTCCGCCGCGGCTCTGGCATCGCCCGTCGCGCCGACGATGACCTCGATATTGCGCTCGTTGAAAATTTCCACCGCGCCGCCGCCCATACCGCCGGCAATGATGACGTTCACACCCTGATCCCCCAGAAAATTCGGCAGGAAACCGGGCTTGTGGCCGGGGTTGGGAACGCTTTTTCCCGCCGTAATCCTTCCGTTTTCCGCGTCGAAGATCATAAAGTTTTCGCAATGGCCGAAATGGCCGAAGATCTGTTTGCCTTCACAGGCTGCTGCAATTTTCATGGTGATTTCTCCTTTTTTATTTCAGAATGGTGTTCAGCATATTGTCAAGCCAGCTGCCGTCGAAGAGCTCGATTAAGCCGGCGTCGCACGCCGCGGCCAGCTTTGGGTCGATAGGGAGCCGTGCCGTCAGCGTAATCTGATGCTTCCGCGCAATCTCGTCGAGATGGCTTTCGCCAAAAGCATGGATCTCTTTTCCGCAGTCGGGGCAGACGATATAGCTCATGTTTTCCACAAGCCCCAGTACGGGAATATTCATCATGCCGGCCATATTCACCGCTTTTTCCACGATCATGCCCACAAGCTCCTGTGGGGAAGCGACGATGATCACGCCGTCCACAGGAACAGATTGGAATACAGTCAACGGTACGTCGCCGGTTCCGGGCGGCATATCGATGAACATGCAGTCCACGTCTCCCCAGATTACGTCGGTCCAGAACTGCTTCACCGCGCCCGCGATAAGGGACCCGCGCCAGACCGCCGGGTCGGTCTCATGCTCCGTCAGCAGGTTGAGCGACATGATGCGGATTCCGGTTTTGCTGGGCACGGGATACAGACCATCTTCTCCGCTTTCGGCACGGGTGTGCAGGCCAAACTCCTTGGGAATGGACGGTCCCGTGATGTCCGCGTCCAGAATGGCGGCCCGATACCCCGCCCGCTGAGCCATAACGGCCATCAGGGAGGTAATGAGGCTCTTGCCGACACCGCCCTTGCCGCTGACGACGCCGATGACTTTTTTGATGTGGCTGCCGTCGTGCAGCTTTTCCAAAAGACTTTTCTTCGTTCGCTCACCGCAGTCCTTGCCGCAGCTTTCACAGTTGTGGGAACATTCTTCGCTCATATTATCACATCCTTAATGTGTATAATCCAGAAAGTGTACGTTATCGCCGAAATCGTTCTTTATGATGTCTTTCATTTTCTTCGCAAATGGGCATGGATACCCGATAGGATTACCCTTTTGAATGCAGGATGCAAACACATCGGTGCCCCGCTTGACCAGCTCACGCGCCAGCAGCACAGACTTTTTTTCCGGGCATCCTCCGCAATTTGTAAATCCAACAATCCCAATGTTTTCCTTCACATCTGCAAAAGCGCCGGTGTGTTTCCATATCGCCTTAAAATCAGGTGTCCCGGGACAGTAATCTTCGGTTTGCATACAACAAATGATACCGATTTTCATTTTTTCTCCTCACCGTTCAAGCGTTTGTCCGCAGGACAGATAGCGAAGCTGATCTTCCATGATTTTTCTGAGATATTCATATTGCCCGGCGCCTGTGCAGTGACAGGTATAGCACATGGTTTTGTGCAGCGTCAGGCGCCGGGCCGCGTCGTTGAGCACCTGTTGTCCATGTCCGTCCGGGTCGAGCTTCATAAAGTGGAATCCACCGATCAGCACGTCCGGCTCAAACGATCCATAAGATTCAGCAATCCCTTGTGGGAGCAGCCGCTGATCAGAACGCGCTTGCCGTTAACAGATATTGCTCGTGCCGAAAATCCTCAGGCAGCGTCCTTTTATCCACCTGCATGGTGAGTCCTGCCGAATCAATTGGGAAACAGAGCTCTCGATTATTGCAGGAGAACAGCTCCAGACCATCGACAATTTTGTAACTGGTATCGGTATAGACAAGCCGGGGATCAGCGGCAAGCGACAGGTCAAGTCCAATTTCCTTACCCTCCGCGTTGCCGTGCTTTTCAAAGGCGTGCCGGCTCAAATAGACTGGAGCGTGGTCATTTGCAGTCAAAAACGTGCGCAGCCCGCCGCCGCGGTCATAGTGGCCGTGTGACAGAACCGTAAAATCAATGTCTGCCAGATCGACACCCAGTTTTCCGGCGTTTTCCGAGAGCGCGCCGCTTTGTCCCGTGTCGAACAAAAATTTATGGCCGCACGCCTCAAGATACAAGCTGAGCCCGTGCTCCGCGCTGAATTCTCCGCTGCACGCCGTATTTTCCATCAGCGCTTTAACGATCATGCGATGTCTCCTTTCAACATACCCATCACGCAGTCAAATACCTTTCTCAGCGCGCGGGACGCCGGGCAGTTGACGTCCGCAATGCTTTCTCCTTTGTTGATCGAGACAGATGCCTTGGCATCATAGGGAATACGTCCCGCATAAGGGATCTCGTTTTCCGAGCAAAACCGCTCGATGGCCGCTGTTTTTTCCGGACTTGTATCCCACTTGTTGACACACACGACGGCCTTTGTCCGAAAGACCGCCGCCGTCTTCAGAATACGCTCCAGGTCGCTGATGCCTGACACGGAAGGTTCCGCCACGATGAGTACCAGATCGACGCCGCTCATGGAGGCAATCACCGGGCAGCCAATACCAGGCGATCCGTCAATGATCGCCAGATTTGCGCCTTGCGCGACGTGCATCAAAGCCATCTTGACCTCCGATACCAGCTTGCCGGAGTTGCCACGTCCCATCTTCAGTTCAGCTGTGGCGAAAGTGCAATTTCTTTGGTAAAGCCGTACCTCTCCCGCAACGTCATCATGCAAAGTAACGGCACCCTGCGGACAGACGGTTGTGCAGACGCCGCAGCCCTCGCAGGAAAACTCGTTGATGGAACAGGCTTTGCCATCTGTATTGATGGCATCGAAACGGCAGACAGACCGGCACGCCCCACAATTGCGGCATTTTTCAGGGTCGATCACTGCTTTCTGCGAGCCGAGATAATCGAAGCGCTCCGGCTCGCCCAGATTGTTCTCCACAAGGTGAAGGTTCGGCGCGTCCACATCGCAGTCGGCAAACGCGCGGGCGACGGCAAAACGGATGAAGGCCGCGGCAGTGGTGGTCTTTCCGGTGCCGCCCTTGCCGCTTAAAATCAACAGTTCTTTCATCGCGCGACCTCCTTTTCAAGCCCGGTCAGCAACTCGCGGAAGGTCACGGCGGCGGACGTATTTTGCCGCACGGCAATTTCTCCGGCAGCGGTGTGAGCGGCGAGCTCGGCACTGTACGGGATGCGCAGGAGGATGGGCGTATCGGTCTCCGCACAAAACTGCTCCAAAGGGAGATATTCACCGCTTGCCTTGTTTATCACAACGCCGCAGGACTTGTGGAGCAGGCGCACCAACTTGTGCACCATTTTAAAATTGTGAAAACCGAAAGCGGTGGGCTCCGCAACCAGCAGACAGTAATCCGCGCGTGACACGCTTTCCATTACGGAGCATCCGCTGCCGGGCGGGCAGTCCACCACAGTCAGACCTTCGGCATGCATACCTTTTTGCAGTACTCCCTTGATGACGGGAATGGCGGAGATTTCGCCGGGATTCAGGATACCGGTGACGACGCGGATGCCATCGGACAGGCCCTCTTCCACGATCCCCACCTGGCGTGGCGTTTCCGCGACCGCGTGCTGGGGACAAATCAGGGCGCATCCGCCGCAGGAATGGCAGACCTCCGGGAACACCATGGGCTTGCTTTTTACAAACACCAGCGCGTTAAAATGGCAGAACTCCACACATTTTCGACAGCCGGTACATTTCTCGCCGTCAAAGGCCGGCAGCGGCACCGTGACGGGGGAGGATAAAACCTGTTCGGGCTTTAAAAACAGCCGTCCGTTGGGTTCCTCCACATCGCAGTCCAGATATGCGGCATCTTTGGAGGCTGCGGCAAGATTGACGGAAACAAAGGTCTTTCCGGTGCCGCCCTTGCCACTGAGTACGGCGACCGTCATGACCTGCCGTGAAAACCCGCATGAAAGCTTGTCAGCTCATCGAGCTTTTCCTCAGCCATCGCCTTCAGATTCTCATTGGCATAGGTGCTCAGGGCTTTGTATATTTTTGTCCCCGCTGCCTTGAACACATCTGCGGCGTTCTGCCCGCAGCGCACGGTAATGAGCGCGTCTGCGCCAGTGTCAACCACGAACTGCGCTGCCTTGAGTCCAGCGCCGCCCTCGGCCTCCACCGCCGGGTTCGTCTCTATCTTGTTCGTTTTCGTTTCCGTATCATGAATCAGAAAATACGGAGCGCGGCCGAAAGAGACGCAGACCGCTTCCTTATTTTCATCTACCGGGATCGCTATTTTCATTTTGTCTCCTCCTGCATTTCCTGCCGCATACAGCCATGCCGGTGCTTCCGGCAGCCGCCGCAGCCGCAGTATTCCTCATTTCCGTCGCACAGCCGGTAATCTCCGCCCTCGATCTTCAATGGTAACCCTTCTACCAGTGCGCGGGCAATCTTTTTACGCGCGCTGTCATAGATTTGCTGGACCGTCGTGCGCGCTATTTTCATGTAACCGCTGCATTCCTCCTGAGAGAATCCCTCATTGTCGATCAGGCGCACCGCTTCATATTCGTCTACAGTGACAATGACGACCTCCTGCTTGGAGACATCGCTCTGAGCAGGCAGAAATTCATTGATCCGGGGCAAGCAGCAGACTTTTCTGCATTTTTTCGGTCTCGGCATAGCTCCTCCTGTGAAAGAAGCCGAAGCGTCCTCTGGCTTCTTAATTTATCAGTTTTTCTTCAACAGCGTTTCAACATAATCCATGCGGCGCTGCAGGGCAGCCTTGACCGCACTCAGTGACTCCTTGCTGTTTACATCAGCAAAACGGCAGAGGCCGAGACCCCGGCCAAAACTGTGGCCGATTGCCCTCTCAGTATTACCAAAACGGCGGCCAAAGCCGCGGCCATTGCGTCCGCAAGCGAAGCGCGGACCGGTTCCATCCAAGTTAGGCATCCTATCACCTCCTCAGCCTCATTTACGACATATGCCATTTATAATTCTTATTATACGCAGAAAGCGGCATATGTCAATAACAGCTTTGACATATGCCGCAAACTCGATACGAGATATTTTAGAACACCTGTATTATTCTGACCTTCAACGGCCAAAAAGCAGCCGAGCAGCATTTTCAACTTCTACATACTTACCTTGACTTATTCCGAGAGAAGCGCGGCCGTACTGAGCAATTTAAAAGATGATCAAGAAAAGCGACGTAAGATGTTTTCTCTCAGTTTGTGACGCAGAAACGCAATGAGGATGTCAAGTTGATTTGCGAATAAATCGCAAATCAACTTGACATCCGGGCATGGCGGTGGTAACATGATTTGCAAGTCATTCGCAAATCTGATAGCTGGGTGATAATATCATGACGGGATACAAGACGGAACAGCGCGGCCTTTTGATGGAATTTCTGCAACATAATCCGGATCGACAATTTTCCGCCAGAAAAATTGCCGCCAGAATACCCTCCACTGAAATCAGTCTCAGTGCGATTTATCGAAATCTGTCCGCTTTGGAAAGCGCCGGATTGATCAACCGCTTCGTTAAGGAAGGGTCGCGGGAAGTCTATTATCAATATACTCAGGCGAAACAGTGCCGAAACCGCATTCACCTGATTTGTACCAAATGCGGAAAAACACTTCATGCAGAGCCCGCAATGGCAGACCGTTTGCAATCAGAGGCTCTCACTTCCGCGGGTTTCCGGGTTGACTGCAGCAAAACGGTCCTATATGGTCTTTGCAGGGACTGTCAGTACAAATAGCACGAAAAGGAGGAGAACCCTGATGAAGAAACGCAGAATGATTGCGGCAGTCATGTGCCTTGCGTTGTTGCTTGTGATGGTCTTCTCCGCCGCTTATATCGTCATCGAAGCCAATCACAACTGCATCGGTGACGGCTGTCCGATCTGCCATGAGATTCAGATCTGCCAGCAGGTTCTGAATACTGTGGGAACAGCGCTTGTGAGAGTTGCCGTTTCTCTCGGGGCCCTTTTTCTTCTTGCAGCCCCAGTACACACACTCTTTCGAGCAGCCAAGGTCGTTACGCTGATTTCACTGAAGGTGAAGCTTTCCGATTAAACAATTCTGTTGCGGCAAGGGAGTAAGTCTGCCTTTTTGGGGGCAGATTCGGCAAAGTCCGGAAACTCTCTTGCTTTTTTGCGCCCAATTTTAAGAATTGATATCGGAGGTTTATTCCAATATGAAAAAAATAATCGCCTGCCTTCTGGCAGGCTTGATACTTGCTGTCACTTTTTCCGCCTGCGGGGCTCCCGCGGCGTCAACAAGCGCATCGTCGGCCGGCGGCTCTGGAAAGCTCAGCGTTGTCTGCACAAATTTCCCGGAATATGATTTTGTCCGCCAGATCGCCGGTGGCAAAGCGGATATAACCATGCTGCTGAAGCCGGGCGCGGAGAGCCACAGCTACGAGCCCACGCCGCAGGACATCATCACCATCCAAAACAGCGATCTTTTCGTGTATGTGGGTGGCGATTCGGACGCGTGGGTCGCAGATGTGCTCAGCTCCATGGATCAGAGCAAGATGACTGTGTTCAAGCTGATGGACTGCGTCGATCTCGTAGAAGAAGAATTAGTGGAAGGGATGCAGCCCGAAGCGGAGGAATCCGAATCCAACACGCAGAGCGAAGCCGAGGAAGCTCCGGAAATGGATGAACACGTCTGGACCGCGCCCGCCAACGCCATGAAGATCGTGCAGAAGCTTTCGGACACGCTCTGCACGCTGGACGCGGCCAATCAGGACACCTACAAAGCCAACACCAAAACCTACCTCGCGCAGCTTCAGAAGCTGGACGGCGACTTCCGGCAGGTCATCGACAACAGCAAGCGAAAAGAGATCATCGTCGGTGACCGATTCCCGTTCCGTTATTTCTGCGAGGAATTCGGCCTGACCTATTACGCGGCGTTTCCCGGCTGCTCCACAGATACCGAAGCGGACGCCTCCACGGTAGCCTTTCTCATCGACAAGGTAAAAGAAGACCAGATCCCCGTTGTTTTCCATATTGAGCTTTCCAACGAGCAGATGTGCGATTCCATCTGCGAGGCGACCGGCGCCAAAAGTGAGCTGCTCAACGCCGTGCACAACGTCAGCGGCAGCGACTTCAAGGCCGGTGTGACCTATGTGAGCCTGATGGAGCACAATGTGGAAGTGCTGAAGGAGGCTTTGAACTGAGATGAGCCTGCTTGCCTGCCGGGATGTTTCGTTCTCCTATGAGGGAACGACGGTGCTTACCGGTTTAACCTTCTCCGTGGAATCCGGGGATTACCTTTGCGTCGTGGGAGAAAACGGCGCGGGAAAAAGTACGCTGCTCAAGGGGCTGCTGCACCTGAAAAAGCCCTCGGAGGGCGAGCTCCTGACAGGTGACGGGCTGAAACCGACAGAGATCGGATATTTACCCCAGCAGACGGCGGCGCAGAAGGATTTTCCCGCCAGCGTAATGGAGGTGGTGCTGTCCGGGCGGCTTAACCGCCTGGGCTGGCGCCCGTTTTACACGGCGGATGACAAGGCGGATGCCAGCGAAAAAATGGAGATGCTCGGCATAGGCGGCCTGAAAGGGCGCTGCTACCGCGACCTCTCCGGCGGCCAGCAGCAGCGCGTGCTGCTCGCGAGGGCGCTTTGCGCCACCAGAAAGCTGCTTCTGCTAGATGAGCCGGTCACAGGGCTTGACCCGATCATGACGGCGGATCTGTACCGGGTAATCAACGAACTGCACACGCAGCAGAATATCACCGTAATCATGGTTTCCCATGATGTCCGCGGCGCTGTGGAGCAAGCCCATCATGTGCTTCACCTGGGCAACCGGCAGCTGTTTTACGGGGCGACCGAAGATTATCGGAACAGCGAACTCGGGCGGCGGTTTCTGGGAGGTGCCTCATGCTGAACACGCTTGCGCAGATGCTTTCCTATCCGTTTTTGGTCCGCGCGCTGATCGTGGGTGTTCTGGTGTCTCTTTGTGCCTCACTGCTCGGCGCGAGCCTGGTGCTCAAACGGTATTCCATGATTGGAGACGGCCTTTCCCATGTGGGCTTTGCCGCGCTGGCGGTAGCCTTTGCCATGAATGCCGCGCCGCTGGCGGTGTCCATCCCCGTGTGCGTGGTGTGCGCTTTTTTTCTTCTGCAGCTCAAGGACAGTTCCAAAATCAAGGGCGACGCGGCAACGGCGTTGTTGTGCAGCGGCGCGCTGGCGGTGGGCGTCATGACCATTTCCCTGACCACGGGCATGAATACGGATGTGTGCAATTATATGTTCGGCAGCATCCTTGCCATGAGCCACAGCGACGTTGTCTTGTCCGTATTTCTGAGCGCTGCGGTGATGATTCTGTATGTTCTGTTTTACAACCGCATTTTTGCGGTCACCTTCGACGAAACTTTTTCCTCCGCAACCGGGACAAGGACGCGGCTTTATAACATGGTGATCGCATTTTTGACCGCTATTACTGTGGTGCTGGGCATGCGGATGATGGGCACCCTGCTGATCTCCAGCCTGATCGTGTTCCCCTCTCTGACCGCCATGCGCGTATGCAGGAAGTTCAAAACCACCATTTTGCTGTCCGCCGTTCTGTCGGTCATCTGCTTTATGCTGGGCCTTACGGCTTCTTATCTTGGCTCCGTCCCCACGGGCGCCTGCATTGTGGTAACCGATATCATCGTATTTTTTGTATTCTCAGGAATTGAAAAGCTGAGAGAAAGAGGGTAATTCCTGTGAAAAAAACAGTGTTTGCTCTCCTGTGCCTTTTACTTTCCCTAACCACCGCCTGCGGCCGTCAAAAGGACGACCATTCTGCTGCAGTTACAGTACAAGACAGCGGTCAGCAAACAGAAACCGCGTCAGAAGCTCCCGCTCCTTCGTCTTCAACCAGTGAAACCGCATCCGGGCCACAGGCGGCCAGCGACAACTACCCTTGCGATATTGCCGCAGACCGGGCAACCTTTGACGATCAAAAAATCGACATCACAGTTGGTGACAAACTGTATATGACCCAAATCAACGACTGGTACACCAACTTCTCCGATTACGACGGGAAATCGGTGGTGATCGAAGGATACTACATGGTTTTCAATGACAAGTACACCTTTGTCGGCAGGAAAGGCCCGGTATGCCCCTACTGCACCGGCGGCTATGTCAACTTTGAATTCAAATCGGATCAGAATCTCTCCGCGCTGGTCTCGGAAAGCTCCTGGATTCGGGTCACGGGAATCCTTCGGCAGGGGACAATGTACCCTGGAAACGGTCAACCCGGTCAACCGTTTTATTATATCGAAGCGATTCAGGTGGAAAAACGACCCGAGGTTGGCATTGATACAATTACAAATTAAGCGAGGGAAACGCGAACGCAGCGCGAAAGGCAGAAACTGGGGCTGAGAATTATGAGTATTGTGTTTTTAGGGAACGGTGTGATTCAATTACACCGTTCTTTTTATTATCTGCCTGCGCCTGCTACTGCTGTCGCAGCAGAACTGTTCATGATCCGCAATTTGTTTTTCGTCAACGTTATTTACGCTTCTTCAATATATAAAAACAGCCGGGCCATAACCCGGTTTCAACACTTACCCCGCACAACCCAACTTGCCCTGTAAGCAGCAGACTGTCAAGGAAATAATATAATTGTATCAAACTCTGCAAGCCTACTATCTTATATTTTTAACAGAGTATAAATTGGAGTTGTTGCTGCCGTTCTCACGGTAGAACAGCTCCTTTTTTATGAAGCCGCGCCTGGTGAGATCGCCCAGCGCCCGCTTGACCGTGCTGCGAGATAGATGCAGGTCTTTGGCAATGGTGTTGATACCGGGACAGCAGGTGCCGCTCCGGTTCGCTCGGTCTTTTAGGTACATGTAGACCGCCTTCGCGCGGTGCGGGATGTCCCTAACGCAAATGGTTCCGAAATAACTCATACCTTTATCCTCCTGCGACTGTGATCTCTGCCTCTGACGCGCTTTGGAATCCCGCATTGGACTGCTGCTGGCTCATGCTGGCCTGCGTGCGCTTGTCGGAGACAGGCACATTCTCAACGGCTTTATCAGAATGGTAGAGCGTCACGATTCGCCGCTCCAGTTCGTCCTTGTCAGCGTAGGCCACCTTGCGCTCCGCCTTCTCCGGAACCTCATAGACATTATCAAAGGTAATACCCCAGTCAAGGAATAGCCGCAGGCGCGTCTGCATGGGATGGGTCCCTGTTTTCATCACGATGAACTGTCCCTTCGGCAGGCTCTTGAGTTCGTCCGGCATCATCAAGGGGCGCTCCAACATCTGAAGAGACTGGCTGGGATCATTCTTGCCGTGTACATGTTTTAACTGCTCCGGGCTGACCTTGAACATTCCCGCGATGACGTTCCAGGTTTTCGCTTCCTCCACCGAGAGGCGAAAGAGATTGCGGTTGACATGCGCGCCGAAGCTGTCCGGTGTGCCGTGAAGTACCTGCGATAAAACCGGTGCAAGATATTCCGACGCATCCTTTGTATTGAGATACCCGGCGTAGAACCGTAGGGAGTTTTCAGTGAACCCATTGAGTGACTGGCAGTTGTCTTTCGACATCGCCTCTCTGACCATAGTTATTGATTCTTGCGTGGGCGTGCTTAAAACGTTATACTGAATTTCAAATTCAGTATAACGTTTCAAAGCATTTTTTATCAAGCAAACAGCGGGCGACGGCTTCGGTATGAATCTGTCACCTTTTTTGTGTTATACTTTAGAACTTTTTGTGACGAATCTCAGCGAACCGGTAGTAGATAAGTGAAAGGCCTTTTAACATTAGAAGCGAGGAGGTGAACTGGTGGAAGACCGCCAGATTGTCGAACTGTATTGGCAGCGGAATGAGTATGCTATTTCCGAAACCCAACAGAAGTACGGACAATACTGCTTTGCGATAGCCGATCAAATTTTATACAACGATCAGGATGCAGAAGAAATTGTAAATGATGCCTATGCTGGTGCGTGGAACGCAATTCCTCCCCATAAGCCGGAGATTCTGCGAACATTTATTGGCAAAATTACTCGGCAACTTTCTTTGAAAAAGCTCCGGGAAAAGACCGCTGGAAAGCGCGGAGGCGGCGAAATTCACATTGCATTTGATGAACTTGAAGAATGTGTTCCTACAGGTTATAGCATCGAAGATCACATGGAAATACAAGAAATAACCAATGCAATGAACAGATTCCTCGATGTTCTCTCCGAGGATGAACGGCGTGTTTTTTTGTGTAGATACTGGTACTTTGATTCCATCAGCGATATCGCAAAGCGTTTTGGGTTTGGTCAAAGCAAAGTAAAAATGATGCTTCTGCGTACAAGAAATAAACTCCTGGCGCATTTAAAGACGGAAGGTGTTGTGATATGAAAACAGATAAATTACAGGATGCAATCGGTGGTGTCAGAGATCAGTATATTTTGGATGCACATGAGAAAACAGCCTCAAGAAAAAAAGAAATCGTTTGGAAAAGGGTAGTCGCAATTGCCGCTTGTATTTGCATTTGTGTTTGTGCTGCTGTTCCGGCACTGGCTGCGGCAGATAACGAGTTTGCATACGATGTGCTTTACTCAATTTCACCATCGATCGCACAAAAGCTGAAACCGATTCGAAAGTCCTGCGAGGACAACGGCATTAAAATGGAAGTCCTGTCCGGCGACATCCGTGGTGACAGTGCGGAGATTCTTGTCTCCATGCAGGATCAAACCGATTCCCGACTGGACGAGACGTCAGATTTGTTTGACAGCTACAGCATTAACACGCCGTTTAATTCTACCGGGACCTGTAACATGGTGGGCTACGATGCAGAAACAAAAACAGCCACTTTTTTGGTGTCCATAACGCAATGGGACAACATGCCGATTCCGGGAGATAAAATCACATTTTCTGTAAATCAAATTTTGAGCCAGAAACAGCATACGGCTTGTGAACTTACACAAATTGATTTATTAAACATGCCGGGAGAACCAGATTTATTGGAAAAGGCCCATATCAGGGGATATGGCGGCATTGGGGCAGAAACGCTTGACACAGATGCTGCGAAGCTGCTTGCGCCGCAAGGAGAGAGAAGCTTTTCCCCCACCACCGGTGTAACGGTCACGGGATACGGGATTGTTGATAACAAACTCCATGTTCAGGCATACTATGAAAACATCCTAAAAACAGACAATCACGGTGATATTTATCTCAAGGGTCAAAACGGTCAGATCGTTTCCTGCACGAATAACATCGCATTTTGGGATGATTCGCAGAAGAGCAACTACGAAGAATATATTTTTGATGTTCCCCTTGAGACGCTGAACCAATATAAGGTCTGTGGAGAGTTTCGAACCTGTAAAGGATCAATTGAGGGTAACTGGCAAATTACTTTTCCCTTAACATCAGAGTAAGACAAAACACGTCCCCGCCGATGGCTTAACAAAAAATGCACTTACAGCCGAAGGAGTAACCCTCCGGCTGTTTCTTTGCCTGTATCACTCCATCTTTATCTGCGGACCCCTTTGTTTGCTTTGGTTGCCGGTCATCAGTTTATCCAAACTCAGTGTGCCATGGTAAGACACATAGCCCCGATCATTAAATTGCCCCTGCTCGTTTTCCACGCGCTCCTTGCCGTATTTGGCAAAGTCGATATAACCCACAAGGTTTTCGTCGTATTCAAAATGACCAGGCTCCATGATCATGTGCTTGCCGTATTTCTCTGGCGAGCGCACCTTTGGGACATAGTCGAACTGCTCCAGATTCTTCGCCAGATTTGCGATCTCACCGGCCTGCTCCGGTTTGGCAAACGAGACAACCGCGCCCAGCTTTTCGCGGTCAGCAGGGCTTAGCTGCTCAGCATCTCGGCACATCTTGTTAAGAGCGGACAGGTTTTCATTTTCAAAATTAAACGCCGCGTCGATTTCTTCCGGTAGGCTGCTTTCCAGAAAGCGCAGGCAGCACCTGCACTTCTCCGAATGGGTGCAAACGGGGTTATCGTCTTGCGGTACATCCTGCGGCGTGAAAAAGATGGGCACTTTGCCCCTTTCTAAATTTGTCATCGTGATTTCCTTCCTGAACACAAAAAAGCGCCGGAGAATTCCAAATTGAAAGACTCCAGCGCTTTGGCTCTGATTTACTTTTACATGGTCGGCTGAAAAAATGCGGATTGCTCCTGCGCCATCCGCTGCTGTAAATTGGGGATAAGCGTTTCTATCTGCTCCTGCGTTTCGCGGAGCAGCTCTTCCTGATCGCAGGTGAGCTCGTTCTGGTCATCCAACACAGCCTGCACGCAGCGGGACAACTCTGTCAGCTGCTCGGGCGAGAAAAGCTGTTCTCGCCGAATCAAACCGCTGCGCACGGCAGAATCCTGCTTGGCAGCGGAATAGTTATCTGACATGTAGTGCCCCTGTGTCACTCCGGTTTTTTCGTAATCCCAGTCCCAGGTGATAAACTGAACGCCATATTGGGTGGCGTGACCGGCAAGGACAACGCCACTGAAATCCGCCAGCAGCTGATAATTCTCATCCAATCCATCGGCTTGCAGTAACGGTGCCGTATCCATAAGCCGCATGTATTCGGCAACGGTTTGCGCTGTGTCCGTGACCTGGTGGAGCGCGTCTTCACGCTCCGTATTGCCAAGGTCTGATTCACGGTATCTGACGGCGCCATTACCTGTGATTTGGCAGAGGGGAAGTCCGTCCAGAAAAACGGGCATAAAGCCGTCTGTGGGCGGCGGCACATCAAAGCCGTTTCGCCGCAAAGCGATGCCGATCTCCGTAAAAAAGTCAGTCCTATTTTTCGAATCATTCTGTTCACTCCTTAAATGGCATTTTGATAAAATTAAAAGGCCAACATTCTTTGCAGAATGTTGGCCCTGAGCGCCCTATTGTCCTTCTGGGGAAAAGTTCAATTTTTCTTGATATTGCAATACTTTTTGGAAATTTAGATGCGAACCGAGCGCAGGGTATGGTTCGCAACTTCTAAGATTTTGGGGCTGTTTTGCCTACGGCATTTTAGGGATGGCTTTTGAGTCAATTCTTGCCCTCTTTTTCACATGGGAAAATAGAATGCGAACCGGGCGGGGTCAATTTTACGAAAAAACGTGGAAACGGCAGGTTCGCAGGCCCTCAAAATCTTCCAAAAAGTTATAAAAAAGCCGCAAAATCATAAGATTTTGCGGCTTTCGTGGTGGAGACGAAGAGGATCGAACTCTCGACCTTACGGATGCGAACCGTACGCTCTCCCAGCTGAGCTACGCCCCCAAGTTGTGGAATCTGTTTAATTTTTGGATTCCGTTTTGTGCAAGTTGTCAGGTGGTCAGAACCCGCTTTGCGGATCACTTGCTCTCCCAGCTGAGCTACAAGCCTGTGGATTGGGCGAGGCAAATTTGCCTCGCCCAATTATTATACATGAATTGTGGAAAAATGCAACAGTTTTCTTTTTCCCTTTGGGAAAAATCAATCCAGCGCCGGCAGCTTCGCCATGACGGCAGCGCAGCGGGGGCACAGATCGGGATACTGAGCGTTCTGGCCCACCTGGGGGTGGTGCTTCCAGCAGCGCATACACTTTTCGCCTTTGGCCTCGCTCACCAGCACACGGATACCCGCCAGCGGTGTTTCAGCCGCTTGGGCATAAAGCGCGGCATCGTCGCTGACCTCCACATCGGACACGATAAACAGGTCATCCCACTTATCCTCGAAAGCCTTGCGGGTCTCCTCCAGATTGGATTGAGCCACCGGTTTGTCGGTGACCAGCACCACATGAGCTTCCAGCGCCTTGCCGATCTTCTTGTCGGTGCGGGCCTTCTCCAGCGCGGCGTTCACGCCGTTGCGCAGCTGGCCCAGCACGCTCCAGCGCAGCATCTGCACATCGCTAAGGGCATAGGCGGTGTAGGGCTGCACCATCTCGTTTAGCAGCACGTTGCGGCCGTCGTCTGCGGCGCGGTGGGGCATGGCCTGCCAGATCTCGTCGCAGGTGAAGGACAAAATGGGGGCAAACATCCTCGTCATAGCGTCCAGAATGAGGAACAGGGCGGTCTGGGCGCTGCGGCGGGGCAGACCGTCGGCTTCTTCGCAGTACAGGCGGTCTTTGAGCACATCGAAGTAGAAAGAGCTCAGATCCAGCACGCAAAAGTCGTTGATGGCATGGGCGATAGGGTGGAACTCGTAGACTTCATAGCTGGCAAAGACCTTTTCAATGAGGGCGTTGAGCCGTGTCACCGCCCAGCGATCCAGTTCCAGCATCTCCTCTGGCGCCACCAGCACGTCGGGATCGAAGTCCACCAGGTTATCCAGGCAGAACTTGGAGGTGTTGCGGAACTTCAGATAGTTTTGGGAGAGCTGCTTGAAGATGTCATCGGAGCAGCGCACGTCCACGCGGTAGTCGGCGGAGCCCGCCCACAGACGCAGCAGGTCGGCACCGTACTTCTTGATGATCTCGTCGGGGGACATACCGTTGCCCAGAGACTTGTGCATGGCCTTGCCCTCGCCGTCCACGGTCCAGCCGTGGGTCAGGCACTCTTTAAAGGGCGCGGTGCGGCCCAGGGCGCCCACAGCCACCAGCAAGGACGACTGGAACCAGCCGCGGTACTGGTCGCCGCCCTCCAGGTACATGGTGGAGGGCCAGAACTTCTGATCGCGCTCCATGGCGCAGAAGTGGGTGGAGCCGGAATCGAACCAGCCATCCAGCGTGTCGGTCTCCTTGTCGAAGGAATGGCCGCCGCAGTGAGGGCAGGTAAAGCCTTCGGGTAGCAGGTCCGCGGCGTCGGAGTCAAACCAGGCGTTGGAGCCGTCTCGCTCAAAGCGCTTGGCAACGGCCTCGATGCTCTCGCTGGTGCAGACGGGCTTGCCGCAGTCCTTGCAGTAAAACACGGGGATGGGCAGACCCCAGCGGCGCGGACGGGAGATGCACCAGTCGTTGCGCTCACGGATCATGGCGCCTATGCGCTCCTTGCCCCAGGCGGGGAACCAGCGCACGTCCTCGCAGGCGGCGATGGCGTCATCCTTGAAGGAATCCACGGAGCAGAACCACTGGGGCGTGGCCCGAAAGATAATGGGGCTCTTGCAGCGCCAGCAGTGGGGATAGCTGTGGACGATCTCTTCGGAAGCAAAGAGGGAACCGGCCTCTTTCATATCTTTTAAAATGACGGAGTTGGACTCGTCGGTGGACATACCGGCGTATTTGCCGGCGTAGTCGGTGTGGCGGCCCTGATCGTCCACGGGCACCACCATCTCCATGCCGTAGCGCATACAGGTGAGATAGTCGTCGGCGCCGAAGCCGGGGGCGGTGTGAACGCAGCCGGTACCGGAATCCATGGTGACGTAGTCGGCCAGCAGCAAGCGGGAGGTCTTGGGCAGGAAGGGGTGATCCGCCAGCATATTTTCAAAGAAGGAGCCGGGATGGGTCTCCACGATCTCGTAGCTGTCAAAGCCGCCGACGTGCATAACCTTCTCGGTCAGAGCCTCAGCCATGATATACATCTCACCGTTGGGTGCCTTCACCACGGCGTAGCTCTCGTCGGGATGCAGGGCGATGGCCAGGTTGCCGGGCAGGGTCCAGATGGTGGTGGTCCAGATCACGAAGAACAGCTTGCTCTTGTCCAGATGGGCCAGCTTGCCCTGATCGTCGTGCATGGGGAATTTCACATACACGGTGGTGCAGGGATCGTCCTTGTACTCGATCTCCGCCTCGGCCAGAGCCGTCTCATCCTTGGCGCACCAGTACACGGGCTTGAGGCCCTTGTAGATGTAGCCCTTCTGATACATGGCCCCGAAGACCCGTACCTCGTCGGCTTCAAAGCCCTTGTCCATGGTCTTGTAGGGGTGCTCCCAGTCGGCCACCACACCCATGCGCTTGAAGCCGGCCATCTGACGCTGAATGTACTTCTCGGCGTAATCGTGGCAGGCGGAACGGAAGTCGGCCACGCTCATGGCCTTGTGGTTGAGCTTCTGCTCCTTGATGATGGCGGATTCGATGGGCATACCGTGGTTGTCCCAGCCGGGGATATAGGGGGTGTAGTAGCCCCGCATGGCGTAAGAACGGGTGATAAAGTCCTTCAGCGCCTTGTTCAGGGCGTGGCCCATATGGATATCGCCGTTGGAGAAGGGAGGGCCGTCGTGCAGGTTAAACATGGGCTTCCCCTCATTTTTTTTCAGCAGTTCGTTGTAAAGATCCAGATCTTCCCAGTGCTTGAGCATATCCGGCTCCCGCATGGGGAGGCCTGCCCGCATAGGAAAGCCGCTCTTGGGCATATTCAGTGTTTTTTTGTACTCCATTTGCTTCTCCTCCATCTATGATGATTGATCGTACACATAAAAAAACGCCTTTGTCTCTTATTGTTAAGAGACAAAGGCGCGTTGACCTCTGCGGTACCACTCTCATTGCCGCCTGAAAAAGGCGGCCGCTCAACTCCACAAGCTGTGGGCGGAGGATGATAACGGCCTCCTGCCGTCCGGGCTTACTGTTGGTTTCAGCCGGATGCTCCGGGGTGATGTTCCTGCTCTTTTCGCTGACCGCCTTTCACCAAACGGCGGCTCTCTGCCCAGCGCCAAGGGCCTTACTCGTCCCCATCATCGCTTGTTTTTCATATTATGCCTTATCTTACCCACTTTGCGCCGTTTTGTCAACGGAAAAATGCGAAAATTTCAAAAAGGGAAAAACGTCAGGGCATCAGGCCGAAAAGACCCGCCAGCCCCATCAGCGTGTAGATCACGCTGATGACAGCCAGCACCCAGGTGACGGCGGTATTGCCGCCGCTCTTCTTGCCTTTTTTCTGGAAGGTCTGGCGCACATAGAACAGTGAGCCGCAGGCAATGCCCAGCAGCAGGGAGGAGAGATAGTTCATGGTGGGGCTGTCCTTATAGGCGGTGAGCCGCAGTACCAGCGTCACGCCCAGCGCGCCGAACATCACGGCCAGCATGACGTTGACCCATACGGGCAGCTTCTGCCGCTGAGGGATGTTTCTTTTGGCGGCGGTCTCTTGTTTGGCGCCCGGGTGATAGTTGGAGCCGTTTTTCTGCGCGTGGCTGTTCCGCTTGGCCATTTGTTCTTTGTGATGGGTGTAAGCGCCCTGGTCGTTTTGATAGTAATTTTCGGATTTGTTAGACATAATAAAGATTCCTTTCCGTTTGTTGATAGGCACACGGCCCTTTCGTCGGGTCGCTTATAAAGGAGCCAGGCCGGCCAGATGCCGACGCAGCAGATCGAAGGCGTGATGTGCGCTGAGGGTGCGGATCAGCTCTCGGTCTCCACCCAGCAGCAGCGGGCGGATAAAGGTGCCGTCGGGGGTGTCCAGCCCCACGAAGACCGTCCCCACCGGGTTGCCCCGGTCGTCGCTGTCGGGACCGGCCACGCCGGTGACGGACACGGCCAGATCCGAGGCGGTGAGCTGCCGGATGCCCTGCGCCATGGCGCGGGCCACCTCCGGCGATACAGCACCGTAATCATCCAACAGGGCCTGGGGAACACCCAGCACCCGGGCTTTTACCTCGTTGGTATAGGAGACCACCCCGCCTTTGAACACGGCGGAAGCGCCGGGCAGGTCGGTGATGCGCTTGGCCACAAGGCCGCCGGTGCAGGATTCCGCGGCGGAAAAAGTGAGATGGCGCTCCGCCATGGTGCGGCGCACGGCGTCTTCCAGACTCTCTACGTCCACACCGTACACGGCGTCGCCCAGCGTGGCCAATACGGTTTTTAGCAACGGCTGCATCATGGCCTCTCCCGCCGGGGCGGTCTCCGCCTTGGCGGTGAGCCGCAGCAGTACCTCGCCGGTCTTGGCGTAAGGCGCCAGAGAGGGATTCACGGCCGTATCCATGACGGAAGCGAGCCGCCGCTGCACCTCCGGCTCTCCCATGCCGAACACCCGGATGTTGTGGGAAACGATGACGCTCCGACTGTGGGGCCGCAGGTAGGGGACGACGCTGTGGGCCAGCAGATACCGGCATTCGGAGGGGACACCGGGCAGCAAAATGGCGGTAACGCCGCCGGTGGCAAAGGCGCAGCCCGGCGCCGTGCCCACGGGGTTGTGGAAAACGGCGCAGCCCTCCGGCAGCTCCGCCTGGGAGTCGATGCTGTCGTCGGCGTCGTGGCGAAAGACACGCTGCACATACCGGCGGATTTCCTCCCGGAGTTCGGGATGGAAAATGAGAGGCACGCCCAGTGCCCGGCAGACGGTCTGCTTGGTGAGATCGTCATAGGTGGGGCCAAGCCCCCCGGTAAAGATCAGCAGGTCGGCCCGGCGGCGGGCGATGTCAACGGCGTCTGAAAGCCGCTGGGCGTTGTCGCCCACCACGGTGTGAAAATGCACGTCAATGCCGATGGCGGCCAGCGCCTCGGAAATGTCTTTGGCGTTTGTGTTGGCGATGTTGCCCAGCAGCAGTTCTGAGCCCACGGCAATGATTTCCGCGCGGTGAAACATCCCAAACGCCTCCTTACAAACGGATCTTGACCAGTTCGCGGCCGTCCCAGGCCCGCTGCATCAGGCCCTCGATGTCCAGCGCCTGTTCCATCTCCCGGACCTCCTCCACGTTGGGCTTGGTCTTGGGATGGCGGGGGGTAAAGACGGTGCAGCAGTCCTCATAGGGGAGGATGGAGGTGTCAAAGGTGCCGATGTGGCGGGCAATGCGGACGATCTCCTCTTTGTCCATACCGATGAGGGGCCGCAGCACGGGCATGGTCACCACGTCCTCGGAAACGCGGATGGCCTCCATAGTCTGGCTGGCCACCTGTCCCAGATTTTCGCCTGTTACCAGCGCCTTGCAGCGCAGCGTCACGGCCATCTTTTCGGCAAGGCGCATCATAAACCGGCGCATGATCAAGGTAAAGTGATCCTCCGGGCAGTTGGCGCGGATGGCTTCCTGAATCTCGGTGAAGGGGATAATATAGACGTTCAGCCGCCCGCACCAAGGGGTCAGGAGCTTTGCCAGCTCCAGTACCTTTTCCTTGGCCTGATCCGAGGTATAGGGGGGCGAGAAGAAGTGGATCATCTCCAGCGCCACGCCTCGTTTGGCAATCATATAGGAGGAGACCGGAGAGTCGATGCCGCCGGAGAGCAGAGACACCGCGGAACCGCTCATGCCAAGGGGCAGGCCGCCCGCGGCGGGTTCCGCCGGCGCGTGGACGTAGGCCGCGTCCTCTCGCACCTCGATGAATACCGTCAGTTCCGGCGTGTGTACGTCCACCTTCAGATGGGGAAAGGCGTCGTGCAGCTCCCCGCCCACCCACTGGCTGAGCTGGATGGAGCCCATGGGAAAGGACTTGTCGGCCCGGCGGGTCTCCACCTTAAAGGAGCCGGCGGAAAGAAGCGATTCTTTTAAATAGGTGCGGGCCGTCTCAAAAATGGCCTCCTTGCTCTTTTCACAGGGCAGGGCGCGGGTTACGGCGATGATGCCGAAGACCTTGCGGCAGGCCTCGTAGGCGCCGGCAAGATCGCAGGTGTCGTCGGCGGGCTCCACATAGATGGTGCTCTGCTTGGAGTAGATGTTGAACTTGCCGTAATGCTGGGTGCGGCGGCGGATGTTGGACATCAGCCGCATTTCAAAGCTGCGGCGGTTGAGGCCCTTGAGGACCACCTCGCCCAGCTTGCAAAGAATCATTTCACGCATGGTTATCTCCTTATTTACTTTAAAATGGAACTGCTTCTGTATTGAATGGCCTCGGCCAGATGGGAGGCCTGGATATCATCGCTATGCTCCAGATCCGCGATGGTGCGTGCCAGGCGCAAAATGCGGTCGTGGGAGCGGGCGGTAAGCCCCAGACGGTCAAAGGCGTTTTTCATGATGGCCTCGCTTGGCCCATCTAGCCGGCAGTAGCGGCCAATCATGGCGGGGGTCATAAAGGCGTTGCAGGAAATATCGCTGCCCGTAAAGCGGGCCTTCTGGATCTCCCGGGCCGCGTTGACCCGCTGGCGGATGACGGCGGAGGACTCCGGCGTCTCCTTGCGGCGCATGGCCTCGTACTCCACCGAGGGCACGTCCACGTGCATATCGATGCGGTCCAGCAGCGGCCCGGAAATGCGGCGCATATAGGCGTCCACCTGTGCCTCGGTGCAGGTGCACCGTCCGGAGGGATGTCCGTACCAGCCACAGCGGCAAGGGTTCATGGCGCACACTAACATAAAGCGGCTGGGCAGCGTCAGCGAGCCTGCCACCCGGGTGATGGTCACCACCCCGTCCTCCAAAGGCTGCCGCAGGGTCTCCAGCGCGGTCTTGTCAAACTCCGGCAACTCATCTAAAAAGAGAATGCCGTTGTGGGACAGAGAGATCTCTCCGGGCCGGGGCACAGCTCCGCCGCCGGAGAGGGACGCGGGAGAGGCGGTATGGTGGGGACTGCGAAAGGGGCGCTGCGTCACAAGGGGATGGCGGCTCTCGGTCATCCCGGCCACGGAGTAAATCGCCGTGGTCTCCAGTGATTCTTTCCGGGTCATATTGGGCAAAATAGAAGGCAGCCGCCGTGCCAACATGGATTTGCCGGCGCCCGGAGAACCGATGAGCAGGACGTTGTGGCCGCCGGCGGCGGCAATCTCCAGCGCCCGCTTCACGTTTTCCTGGCCCATCACGTCGGCAAAGTCGGGCAAGGCACGCTGAACCGGGGATGGCTCCCACTTTTCGGCGGGGGCCAGCTTTTCCTCGCCCCGCAGATGACGCACCAGCGTGTTCACATCCGACACCGGATAGACGGTGAGCCCCTCGGCCAGCGTGGCTTCGGGGGCGTTTTCGGCGGGAACGTAAAGCTGTCGGATGCTAAGAGAAGCGGCGGAGAGCGCCATGGGCAAAATGCCCGTCACCGGGCGCAGCGCCCCGGTAAGGCTCAGCTCGCCCACAAAGGCGGCGTCGGTGGGCAAAGAGGGGAGGTCGCCCGCGGCGGTGAGCAGGCCCAGTAAAATGGGCAGGTCATAAACGGTGCCCTCTTTGCGCTGTCCGGCGGGGGCCAGATTCACGGTAATGCGGCTGACGGGAAACTTGGCGCCGCAGTTTTTCACAGCGGCGCGGACTCGCTCCCGGGCCTCCCGCACGGCGGCGTCAGGCAGGCCCACCACGTCGAAAGCGGGCAGTCCGCCGGAGAGAAAACACTCCACGGCCACTTCATAGCCGCTGATACCCGACAGTCCCAGGGAACGCACGGTGACAACCATTTTGAGCCCTCCTCAACGAAATTAACTCATTCTACCATAAAATGAGGCAGGGGAAAATAGTTTTGTCACAAAAATCAACAAGAAAGAGCTCAATAATTTGTGAAAGAGCCAGAAAAGATTTCATATAAGGAAATTTAATAAAATGTTGGTTTACATGGGAAAACCTTTGTGCTACTATACGTATTGTATATCATTTCACAATTAAAATGTGAAGCAAGATAAACAAGGAGGCTCGCTTTATGGCAAGAAAAATGAAGACCATGGACGGCAACAACGCCGCGGCGCATGTATCTTATGCGTATTCGGAGGTTGCTGCAATTTATCCCATTACCCCGTCCAGCCCCATGGCTGACTTTGTGGACCAGTGGTCCGCGAACGGCCTGAAAAACATTTTCGGCACCCAGGTCAAGGTGGTGGAAATGCAGTCCGAAGCCGGCGCTGCCGGTGCGGTGCACGGTTCTCTGGGCGCCGGTGCCCTGACCACTACCTACACGGCATCTCAGGGCCTGCTCCTGATGATCCCCAATATGTACAAGATTGCGGCCGAGCAGCTGCCCTGCGTGTTCCACGTTTCGGCGCGTACGGTTTCCACCCAGGCGCTGAACATCTTCGGTGATCACTCCGACGTGATGGCCTGCCGCCAGACTGGCTTTGCCATGCTGTGCGAAGGCAACGTGCAGGAAGTCATGGATCTGTCCCCTGTGGCACACCTGTCCGCACTGAGCGGCAAGGTACCCTTCATCAACTTCTTTGACGGCTTCCGTACCTCTCACGAGATCCAGAAGATCGCCGTCTGGGACTTTGACGATCTGAAGGATATGTGCGATATGGACGCTGTGGCGGCCTTCCGCGCTCACGCGCTGAACCCCGAGCATCCCCATATGCGCGGCAGCCATGAAAATGGCGACATCTTCTTCCAGCACAGAGAAGCCTGCAACAAGTATTATGCAGAGCTGCCCGCCGTGGTGGAGAAGTATATGGGCAAGATCAACGCCAAGCTGGGCACTGACTATCAGCTGTTCAACTATTACGGCGCGCCGGACGCTGACCGCGTGATCGTGGCCATGGGTTCCGTGTGCGACGTGGCGGAAGAAGTCATTGACTACCTGAACGCTCACGGCGAAAAGGTGGGTCTGGTGAAGGTCCGTCTGTTCCGTCCCTTCGTGCCCGAGAAGCTGCTTGCCGCCATTCCCGCCACGGCCAAGAAGATCGCCGTGCTGGACCGCACCAAGGAGCCCGGCGCTATGGGCGAGCCCCTGTATCAGGACGTGGTGATGGCTCTTGCCAATGCCGGCCGGAACGATGTCACCGTGATCGGCGGCCGTTACGGTCTGGGTTCCAAGGACACTCCCCCCGCGTCTTTGTTCGCGGTGTATACCGAGCTGAAGAAGGCGGAGATGAAGCGTCAGTTCACCATCGGTATCGTGGACGACGTGACCAACCTCTCCCTGCCCGAAGAAGCGGACTGTCCCAACACGGCGGCTGCCGGCACCATCGAGTGCAAGTTCTGGGGCCTGGGCGGCGACGGTACCGTTGGCGCCAACAAGAACTCCATCAAGATCATCGGTGACCACACCGACAAGTTTGTGCAGGCGTACTTCCAGTACGACTCCAAGAAGACCGGCGGCGTGACCATCAGCCATCTGCGCTTTGGTGACAAGCCCATCCGTTCCCCCTATTATATCAACAAGGCCGACTTTGTGGCCTGCCACAACCCCTCCTATATCATCAAGGGCTTTAAGATGGTCAACGACGTCAAGCCCAGCGGCGTGTTCATGATCAACTGCCAGTGGGATTTCGAGGAGCTGAACCATCACCTGAAGGCGGATGCCAAGCGGTATATTGCCAAGAACAACATCCAGCTCTATACCATCAATGCCATTGATCTGGCCATCGAGATCGGTATGGGCAAGCGCAACAACACCATCCTTCAGTCCGCGTTCTTCACCCTGGCCAAGGTCATGCCCCAGGAAGACGCCATCAACTATATGAAGGAAAAGGCCAAGGCGTCCTACCTGAAGAAGGGCCAGGATGTGGTGGATATGAACTACAAGGCCATCGATCTGGGCGCTTCCGCCTTCAAGAAGATTGAGATCCCCGCCGACTGGGCCACGGCCAAGGACGAGGCTGATACCCGGGTTTTTTCCGGCAAGCCGGAGCTGGTGAAGATGGTCAAGGAGATCCTGGAGCCCGTTGGCAAGATGGACGGCGACAGCCTGCCCGTTTCCGCCTTCGTGGATCATGTGGACGGTCAGTTCGAGCTGGGCGCTGCCGCTTATGAAAAGCGCGGCGTGGCCGTGGCCGTTCCCACCTGGGATGCCACCAAGTGCATCCAGTGCAACAACTGCGCGTACGCCTGTCCCCACGCCACCATTCGTCCTTACGCTCTGACCGAGGAAGAAGCCGCCAAGGCTCCCGCAGAGGCCAAGATCGTGGATGTCAAGGCCGGCAAGGGCAAGGGTGTTTACAAGTTCACCATGGCCATCTCTCCTCTGGACTGCATGGGCTGCGGTGTCTGCGTGGGTGCCTGCCCCGTGGACGCTCTGAGCATGGTGAGTCAGGAAGGCGAACTGCCTCAGCAGGAAGTCTTCGATTACTGCGTGGCCAAGGTGGAAGAGAAGAAGGATATGCAGGACAACACCGTCAAGGGCAGCCAGTTCAAGCAGCCCCTGCTGGAGTTCTCCGGCTCCTGCGCCGGCTGCGCCGAGACCAGCTATGCCCGTCTCGTCACCCAACTCTTCGGCGATCGTATGTATGTGTCCAACGCCACCGGCTGTTCCTCCATCTGGGGTGGCCCGGCTGCCACTTCTCCTTACTGCACCAACAAGGCCGGCCACGGTCCTGCATGGTGCAACTCCCTGTTTGAGGATAACGCGGAGCACGGTCTGGGTATGTTCATTGGTCAGGAGAAGATCCGCGAGGATCTGGCTGCCAAGATCAAGGAGCTGGCCGATGTGACCACCGTTCCCGCCAAGAAGGCCGCCTGCGAAGCGTATCTGGCTTCCATGGATGACAGCGAAGCCAACCGCAAGGCTGCCGATGAGCTGATCGCGGCTCTCCAGGCGGATCCCACCTGCGAGTACAGCAAGGAGATCCTCTCCAAGAAGGAATACCTGGCCAAGAAGTCCCTGTGGATCTTTGGCGGCGACGGCTGGGCCTACGATATCGGTTACGGCGGACTGGATCACGTCATTGCTTCCAAGCGCGATGTGAACATCTTCGTGTTCGATACCGAAGTGTACTCCAACACCGGCGGGCAGGCTTCCAAGGCTTCCAACATCGGTCAGGTGGCGCAGTTCGCCGCGGCCGGCAAGGAAATCAAGAAGAAGAGCCTGGCGGAGATCGCCATGCAGTACGGCTATGTGTATGTGGCACAGGTGGCCATGGGCGCCAACCCCGCTCAGACCATCAAAGCCATCACCGAGGCCGAGGCCTATCACGGCCCGTCCCTGATCATTGGCTACTCTCCCTGCGAGATGCACTCCATTAAGGGCGGCATGATGAACTGCCAGAAGGAAATGAAGAAGGCTGTGGACTGCGGTTACTGGAACCTGTTCCGCTACAACCCCGCTTCCGGCGACAAGAAGTTCTCTCTGGACTCCAAGGCTCCCGCTGGCGGTTATCAGGACTTCCTGATGAACGAGGCCCGTTACAGCCGTCTGACCCGCGAATTCCCCGATCGTGCCGGCGAACTGTTTGCGCGCAACGAGAAGGAAGCGCAGGCCCGTTACGAGCACCTGCTCAAGCTCATTGAGATGTACGACAAGTAATTGTCTCAACAAAACAGTCTCGATCAAGCTGTTCAAATACCCCTGTGCCAAAGGCACAGGGGTATTTTTTCGCGAAAAAAGCAGGCCCCGCGCCATCAAAGCGCAAGGCCTGCGGGGATATGGGTCTTGTGTAAAAAGCGTAGAAAACAGCAAGGATCCGACCCGATCTTCGCACCTGCGATGTCGTCCCCCCGTTGGTCACAGGTGGATGATCTCCTTCTTCAGCGGCCGGACAATATCCGCTTCCGACGGGCAGATCATATCCGCCCTCGATGGGCGGGTCATGATCCCTCTTTCCCGGACGGAGGATATCCCGCCTTACTTGCTGCTGGGGAAGAAGGGCCGCAGAGCGCCTGCCACGGAGGAGATGGGCATGGTCTGCAAATAGATCTTGCCCGGCCCCCGCACCACGGTGTTGAAAAGACCCTCGCCGCCCAGGAGCACATTTTTCACCCCCGTCACAGTGACGATATCCATGAAGCAGGAGGCGTCCATGGCCGCCAGATACCCGGTGTCCACGATCATGGAGTCCCCGGCGCCCAGCTGATATTCGCACACGGCGCCGTCCAGCTCCACAAAAGCGGTGCCGCAGCCGTCCAGGCGCTGCATGATAAAGCCCTCGCCGCCGAAGAAGCCGGCGCCCAGTTTTTTCTGGAAAAAGACAGACAGGGTCACGCCGGTCTCACTGGCCAGAAAGGCGCTTTTTTGCACGATGATGGGGTGCTGCGCGTCAATTTGAAAGGCCCGGATGGAGCCGGGAAAGCTGGAGGCAAAGGCGATCTGGCCGGGGCCGCCCTGCGCGGTGTACCGGTTCTGGAACAGGGCTTCGCCGGCAAACATACGGCCCAGCGCCTTGCCCAGGCCGCCGCTGCTGGTGGTTTCCATCTTCATGTTGGGGCTCATCCAGGACATACTGCCCCGTTCGGTGAGGAGCGCCTCGCCGGGCTGCAGGTCGCAGATCACTGCGGGCAGGGGTTCGCCGATAATTTTGTACTGCATAAAGATCCCTCCTGTGCTTTTTTGCCATTATAACAGAACAGGAGGATAAGCGCAATCCTGCCGTTTGCGGGGAAACAGGAGAAAAAGAGCCATTGTATCTCCCTTTCAAGGGTGATAGACTGATATATACAAATAAGAGCGCAAGGGGGGACGACAGTGTGTTCAGAAAAGGAGAACTGGCCGATGGCGAAGCTGTTTACCGCCTCATCTGCGACATGGAAAGCAAAGCACTTCCCAGGGAACCGTTTTTTGCCATTTACGCAAAGCAGCTGAAGTGCAGCGGTTATGCCTGCATGGTCTGGGAATGTGAAGGCCGGGTGGTGGGCGTCATTGATCTGCGGTTGGAAGAGCAGCTGCACCATGCCGGTAAAATCGTGGAGATTATGGAATTTGCCGTAGACCCGGCCCATCGCGGGAAGGGCGTGGGAAAAGAAATGTTTGCCGCAGCCTGTGAAAAGGCCCGGGCGGAGGGCTGCGTCCAAATCGAGGTGGCCTGCAACCGGCTGCGGACAGATACCCACCGCTTTTATCTGCGGGAGGGAATGCACGATTTTCACCATAAGTTTTCCAAGGCGCTGACCGGTGAAGACATCGCCCAAAACGCCCTCGGCAGATAGAAATAGAGCAAAACAGCCCTGAAACCGCACGGTTTCAGGGCTGTTTTTGGTTTACGCTTCTTTGAAATTGTGGGCGTCGTCCAGCACCATTTCCTTGACCTTCATCAATCGGGTGGTGTTGCCGCGCTCGTTTTCATCCAGCTTCATGGAGATATACTTGATGTTTTTCTCCAGATTGGGGATCATCACGTATTCCAGAGCGTTGACCCGGCGGCGGGTCTTTTCGATATCCTGGGCCAGCAGCTGCATGGTTTTTTCCACCTCGGCCAGCTCCAGCATATCCTGAAACACGGCGGAGAGGGATTCCAGCGCGGTATCCAGTTCGCCGCTGGTCTGGGCAAAACCGTAAGGGTAGATCTCCGTGGGGTCCTCGTTCTTCGTTTTGAAGTGATAGACCGGCACATCCACGCTCATGATGTTGCGGTAGGTCATGTTCAGCTCCACGCTCTGCTTGGGATAGAGCAGCGCCTGCTCCAGCATTTCCGGCGACATAACGGCAGACGCCACGGTAAAAGCGGCGTTGGCCAGTTACACGCCCACCTCCACACGCTGACGCAGCTGGCGGTTGCGGCGCACGATCTCCAGAAACTGTTTCATCAGTTCATCCCGCTTATCCTTCAGCAGCTTGTGGCCGCGCTTGGCGGTCCGCAGGCGGCCCTTGAGCCGCGTCAGTTCCATCCGGGTGGGATTGATAGTTGCACTTGTCAAATTCGCTCACCTCGCTTCCCGCAGATTACTGCCTGGTTCACTCTGCTTTCTTGGGCAGATATTTGTCCAGCATTTCGGGCTTAATACGCTTGAGCTCGGCCCGGGGCAGCATACTCAACAGCTCCCAGCCCAGGTTCAGCGTGTCCTCGATGCTGCGGTTTTCATCGTAGCCCTGGGACACATAGCGCTTTTCAAACTCGTCGGCGAACTTGGCGAACAGCAGGTCTGTGGGGGACAGGGCGGCCTCGCCCAGAATGGTCATCAGTTCCTTGGCCTCTTTACCGGAGGCGTAGGCGGCGAACAGCTGGTTCATGGTGGAGGCATGGTCCTCGCGGGTCTTGCCCTCGCCTACACCCTTATCCTTCAGACGGGACAGGGAAGGCAGCACGTCGATGGGTGGCTGGATGCCCTTGCGGTACAGATCGCGGGACAAGATGATCTGCCCCTCGGTAATATAACCTGTCAGATCGGGAATGGGGTGGGTCTTGTCGTCCTCGGGCATGGTCAAAATGGGGATCATGGTGATGGAACCCTTGTGCCCCAGCTTGCGGCCAGCCCGCTCATACATGGTGGCAAGGTCGGTGTAGAGGTAGCCGGGGTAGCCGCGGCGGCCGGGCACTTCCTTGCGGGCGGCGGAGACTTCACGCAGGGCTTCTGCGTAATTGGTGATGTCGGTGAGAATGACCAGCACGTGCATATCTTTTTCAAAGGCCAGGTATTCCGCGGCGGTCAGCGCCATACGGGGGGTGGCGATACGTTCCACGGCGGGGTCGTTAGCCAGGTTGGTGAACAGCACGGTGCGGTCGATGGCGCCGGTGCGCTTGAACTCCTGCACGAAGAATTCGGATTCTTCAAAGGTGATGCCGATGGCGGCAAAGACCACAGCAAAGTTGGAAGCGCCGTCGAGCACCTTGGCCTGACGGGCGATCTGTGCCGCCAGCTGGGCATGGGGAAGGCCGGAGCCGGAGAAGATAGGCAGCTTCTGGCCGCGCACCAGCGTGTTCAGACCGTCGATAGAGGACACGCCCGTCTGAATAAACTCGTTGGGGTAGTCCCGGGCGGCGGGGTTCATGGGCAGGCCGTTGATGTCGCGGTACTCGTCGGCCAGGATGTCGGGGCCGCCGTCGATGGGCCGGCCCATGCCGTTGAACACGCGCCCCAGCATATCGCCGGACACGGCCAGCTGCAGGGGATGACCCAGAAAGCGGATCTTGGAGTCCCGCAGATTGATGCCGGCGGAGCTTTCAAACAGCTGCACCACGGCCTTGTCGCCGTTGACCTCCAGTACCTTGCAGCGCCGGACAGAGCCGTCGGAAAGTTCAATCTCGGCCAGTTCGTCGTAAGTGACGCCTTCGACCTGTTCTACGACCATCAGAGGTCCGGAGACCTCGTGTATGGTTCGATATTCCTTCATCATTCTTCCGCACCTGCCTTTTCAATGAGAGTATTGATCTCCTGCTCCATCTCGGCGGCGATGTCGGCGTAAGCCTTGGCGTAGCCGTCGGCTTCCACATACTTGCCGCGGCCGATGGCCTCGCGGGCACCGATGACAAAGAGATCCTGCGCGCCGGCACCCTTTTGCAGCGCGGCACGGCAGAGCTTGTCGTAATCCAGGATCAGCTGCATCAGATCCTTCTGACGCTCAAAGCTGGAATAGGAGTCCACGTCCATAAAGGCGTTTTGCTGCAAGAAGTCCTCGCGGAGCATCTTGGCGGTCTCCAGCGTCAGCTGGTCGGCGGAGGACAGAGAATCCTTACCCACCAACTGCACGATTTCATTCAGCTCGGCTTCTTCCTGCAAAATATGCATAGCCTTACCGCGGTTTTTCATGAAATCAGCGCCCAGATGCTCGTCGAACCAGGGCTTCATGGAGTCCAGATACAGCGAGTAGGAGTTCAGCCAGTTGATGGCGGGAAAGTGACGCCGGTAAGCCAGGGAGGCATCCAGCGACCAGAACACCTTCACGATCCGCATGGTGCCCTGGGACACAGGCTCGGACAGGTCGCCGCCGGGAGGCGACACAGCGCCCACAGCGGTGAGGGAGCCCATACGTTCGTCGGTACCCATGCAGGACACCACGCCGGCGCGCTCGTAGAACTGCGCCAGACGGGAAGCCAGGTACGCGGGGTAGCCCTCTTCGCCGGGCATTTCTTCCAGACGGCCGGACATCTCACGCAGCGCCTCGGCCCAGCGGGAGGTGGAGTCGGCGATGACGGCCACGGCGTAACCCATGTCGCGGAAGTATTCTGCGATGGTGATGCCGGTGTAAACGGACGCCTCACGGGCGGCCACGGGCATATCGGAGGTGTTGGCGATCAAAACGGTACGCTTCATCAGCGTTTCGCCGGTGCGGGGGTCGATCAGTTCGGGGAATTCGCGCAGCACGTCGGTCATCTCGTTGCCGCGCTCGCCGCAGCCGATGTAGACCACGATGTCCACGTCAGACCACTTGGCCAGCTGATGCTGCACCACGGTCTTGCCGGAGCCGAAGGGGCCTGGCACGGCGGCGGTACCGCCCTTGGCAATGGGGAACATGGTGTCGATGATGCGCTGCCCGGACTGGAGCGGCGCCACCGGCGGGAACTTGTTTTTGTAGGGCCGGCCCACACGAACGGGCAACTTCTGCACCATGGTCAGCTCTTTGGTCTCGCCCTTGTCGGTCTTGACCTTGGCAATGACCTCGTCGATGACGTATTCGCCCTTGTCGGCGACCCATTCCACGGTGCCGGCAACGCCGTTGGGGACCATGATCTTGTGCAGCACCACGGGGGTTTCCGGAACAGAGCCCAGAATATCGCCGCCGATGACTTTGTCGCCTACCTTGGCGATAGGGGTGTACTCCCATTTCTTTTCGCGGGTCAGAGCGGGGACCTCGATGCCGCGGGTGATGTTGGAGCCCACGCGCTTGACAATCTCCTCCAGAGGCCGCTGAATGCCGTCGTAAATGTTCTCGATCAGGCCGGGTCCCAGTTCCACGGAAAGGGGCGCGCCGGTGGTGATCACGTCGGCGCCGGGGCCAAGGCCGGAGGTCTCCTCATAGACTTGAATGGAAGCCCGGTCGTCTGTCATATTCAGGACTTCACCGATCAGTCTCTGCTCGCCCACACGCACCACGTCCGCCATGTTGGCGTCCGCCATGCCGTCGGCGACGACCAGAGGACCGGATACTTTGATGATTTTACCCATGCTGTTCTTCCTTTCATGAGATATCGGCGCCGACGGCGCGTTCCACGGCGCTGTGCACCATGGCCTCGCCCAGCCCCATACTGCCGCCTTTGCCCGGGATCAGGATGATGGCGGGTGTCACGGAGTCCTTGTACTTTTTGATCTCGTCGCTCAGGGCCAAAGAGAGCTGCTCCGTGACATAAATAATGGCGTAATCGCTGCCGGCAAGCCGGTGGAGCTCATGGCGGGCGCTTTCGGTGTCTTCCGCGAAGTACACGTCCAGCCCCAGCGCCTGAAAGCCCAGCACGCTGTCGCGGTCGCCCATCACAGCAATTTTATACATAGGATTCACGCAGCCTTTCCCGGATCACGTCTGGCTTCAGACCGGCGATCCGTCCGGCCATAATAATCCGCACCGCGGTAAACTCGGTTTCCTTGGCGGCCACATAGGCAATGAGCACCTCGGGGCCGAAGGGTACCTGCTTGGCGGTGGCCACCTGATGCAGCACGGCGTCGTCGCAGAGCTTTTCAAAGTCTGTGAGACTGCCGCCCTTCACGGCGGCTTCGCCTGCCTCGGCGGCGGCGCGGAGCACGGTGGAGCGGTAAAGCTCCAGCATATTGCCGCCGGCCGCAGCGTGGAGAACGCGGTCCACCGGCACGGTGCCGCCGGGGAAGAGCACCTTTTTCAAGAAGTCCAGCCCCCGGTTCATGCGCAGGGTGCGGACGATGCTGCGCAGGTTGGCGGCGTCGATGGTGGCGCGCACATAGCGCAGCAGGTAGTCGCAGCGGGTCTCCTGGGCGGCGGTGAGCATTTCTTCGAAATATGCCCGGTCCAGAATAAAGTCGCTGCGCTGAGGATCAAATGTCTCCGCCAAAACGGCGGCGGCCTCCACGGCGGCGCGGCGCATGGTCTCCGGCAGAAAATCCCAGGCGCCGGTATCGCTGTATTTTTTCAAAAGCTCCCCGGCGGAAATGCGCCCGGCGTCCACCAGCAGGCGGGAGACGTCCTCGCCCCGGGCCTTGATGATGGTTTTCAGATTGTGATAGTCGTATTTGATCTTAAACACGTCCATCACGCGGGGGTCGGGGGCGAAGCGGTAAAGCTCGGCGAACAGTTTTTCCCGCTCTTTGAGCAGAGCCTGGTTCAGCTCCGCCTCGCTCTCCGGCTTAAACTCCTCATAGCCGATCTCGCCCAGCACCTTGGCGGCCTCGGCGGCGTCGGCGGCGTCCAGCATCCGCTCCATCCGGGCTCCGGTGAGCAGGTTGCGCTCCAGCGAGCGAATGTGGGCGGAAAGAAACAAATAGTCCGTGTCCTTATTTTTCTTTGCCAAAAGGGATCCTCCTTTCTGGTGAGGATTTTTTTCTTCGCATCAGCGGAACAGGATCTGAGCCACCTGGGAGGCCATGGTTTCCCGCAGCAGCCGCAGCTGCGTCTCAAAAGCGCAGTTGACCTCTACAAAGCCGTTTTTCAGCGTCAGACCACCCTCCATCTCCCGGGTCTCGACGGAGAGGGTGAAATGGGCGCCGGGCTTGAGGGCGTTGGCCTTTTCCACCACGGCCACACCCACCTTTGGGGCGTCGGCGGGGGAAAAGATCAGCTCTTCTTCGCCGGAGCCTGCCTGGGCGGCGATCTGTGCCAGAAGCGTGACATACTCATCCCGGGGCAGGTCAAGCAGCGCCTTTTGCGCCTTGGCAAAGGCCTCGTCGATGCAGCGCTGCTTGGTGGCAAGAAGCCTTTTTTTGGCTTCCATGTCGGCGCTTCCGGTGAGACGTTCCAGACGGTCGGCGGCGGCCTTTTCACCCTTGGCCTTTTCGGCGGCTTTCAGCGCGTCGGCCTTTTCCCGGTAGGAAGCGGTAATGCCGTCGGCCTTGGCCTGTGCCTCGGCCAGAAGGGAATTGGTCTCCTGCTGAGCATCCTGTTCGATCCGTGCGGTAATTTTTTCAATACCGTTCATGATCTGCCCGCCCTTACTTCAGTGCGTTGAGCAGCATGATGATGGAAGCCAACAGGGACAAGATGGCATAGAACTCCACGGTGACGCAGAGGATGATGCCCTTGGACCAATCGTTGGGCTTCTTAGCCACAATGTTGATGGAGGCGGCAGCCACGCGGCCCTGGAACTTGGCGGACATCCAGCCGCCCAGCGCCATAGGCAGGCAGGCCACGAAGATGGTCCAGCCCTGGGTCACGGTCAGCGCGGTCATCGTGCCGCCGAAGACGCCCATCTGCAAAAGAGCCATGAACCAGATGACCAGGCCGTACAGACCCTGGGTGCCGGGGATGACCTGCAAAATCAGGCACTTGGAAAAGTGTTCGGGGGTTTCGGACAGAACGCCGGTGGCAGCTTCGCCCACCATGCCGGTACCTTTGGCAGAACCGATGCAGCAAAGACCCGCTGCCAGGCCGGCGCCCAGGAATGCCAGGGCCGTGCCGCCAAACATATTAAAGAATTCAGTCATTTTCTTGTTCCTCCTTGATGATATTTACATATTTTGTATTCATGGCAAAGGGCCGATAAGGTCTGCCGCCGTCCTCATAGAAGCGGCCGAAGAATTCCAGCACCTGCAAACGCAGATCGTGGACGTAGCAGCCCAGCAGGTTCAGCGCGAAGTTCAGCGCGTTGCCCAGCATGGAGATGATGACAAAGACGATCAGGTTGTCGGCCACAGCGCCCAGCGTGTTGAACACGGTGGAAATAATGCTGCCCGAAAGCATCAAAGCCATCAGACGGGAGTAGGAGAGGATGTCGCTGAAAAGACCGGTGACGCCGTTGTAAACCGCGCCAAGCAAGCCGCCCAGCGCCGCGCCTACCTTCTTTTTGGTGACAAACTGGCCCACCACCAGATCGGCGGCGCCCAGGATCAGCACGATTTTGCCGGCGCCGATCTTCAGCACCAGAAGCGCCACGCCCGCGATCATCAGCCACCAGGCCACCTCGTTGAACACGGCGTCCATGGCCTGTCCGTCCCGGCACTTTTTCACCACACTGATGATCATGCCGGTGATGACCTGGATAAAGCCCAGGCACAAAGCGCCGATCAAGATGGCCACGGTGTCGGTCAGCGGGGTAAAGACACTGGGGAGGGCTGTCAAGGTGGTGTTGGGATTCACGATCTTGGCCACCTGGGGGATAAAGTCGCCGAAAAAGCTGCCGGTCAGCAGACCCACGATAAAGGTGCTGATGCCGCATAGGCCCAAAAGGGCCGCAAAGTGGTGAGCGCCGCCGGTGACTTTCATTTTTTTCAAAGCCAGCAGCGAGCCGATCATCATCAGCATACCATAGCCCATGTCCGCCATCATGATGCCGTAGAACAAAATAAAAAACGGCGCCATCAGCGGGTTGGGATCCAGACTGCCGTAGGCGGGCAGAGAGTACATCTCCGTCACCATGTTCAAAGGACTTGTCAGCTTGTTGTTGTTCAGCTTGACAGGCACCTCCGGGTAATCCTCCGCCGGAGGATCGGCCAGATCAAAGGCACAGTCAAATTCCGACAGAACCCCGGTGAGCCTGGGTACGTCGGCCTCAGGCACCCAGCCGCCCAGATACAAAATGGTGTCATCCACCATAAGACGTTCAACGGTTTCCTCCCGGCTGAGCTGCTGCTGCAGCCGGTCGATGCAGACGCGGCCCTCCGCCTGGGAGGGGCCGAAGTCACGAACGGCCTGCAATTCCTGTTCCCGCTGCTGGCCGAGGGTTTTGAGCTCCCCGGCGATGCGGTCCAGATTTTCCTGGACGGTGCCGTGGAGGTCCTTGAGCTGGGTATAGGCAAAGCCGAAGGAACGCAGTGTTTCCAAGACTTTGTCGGTCAGGCCTTTTAAGGTAAAGGCCATCATGTATTTTTGTTCTTTGTTCTCAGAAACAAGAAGGGCCTCCGCTTCGGGAACTGCCTGAGAAAGCGCGTTTTTCAGGGCGTCAAAGTCGGCACCGGTGGGCAGTGTGCCCAGTAAGATCTCGGTGGTCCGGGTGCCGGAGCAGTCCAAGGGCAGATCCAGCGTCTTCCACGGTTCAAGAGCGAGCCTGTCCGCCTGCAGGCGTGTTTCCTGCGCGGTCAGACGGGTCACTTCCCGCAGATGGGCGTTGATGGCCCGGGCGTTTTCCAGCGCGGCGCGCAAAGCTGCCTCGTCCAGAAAGTCCTTTTCGCTGATCTCCGGCTTGGGGGAGAACAGCTTGGTTTTCTGGGGAGCATACTTTTGCAAAGCGTCCATGGCGGCGGTCAGCTCGGATAGCTCCGCCTTCCGCTGAGCGGTCTGGGCGCCCTCCCTGTGGAGAAATTCCGTCCACGCGCTGTCTGATATGATGGCTGTCGGTTCGTTGACCTCCAGACATCCCACATGAAGCAGCTTCGCCATCAGTGCGTCGCGGTCACGCTGCAGCGCAATGAGGTGGATCTGTTTCATTTTTGCGATGGACATGAATGTTCAACCACCTTTCTTACGATTGTTGCTACTGCCTCGTTGATCTGACCGTCGGCGCGCAGCTTCAAGGAGTCGCAGTCCTTTTGCGCGGTCTGAAGAATATCATCCCGCCGCGCTCCGGCGTTTTCCTCCGCCTGACGGAGCAGCGCCGCGTTTTCGGCGTCCGCTTCCTGCTGGGCGCGGGTCAAAAGGGCCTGTCCTGCCTTTTGGGCATCAGCGAGGCGTTTTTGGGCTTCCGCCTTGGCGTCGGCTTTCGCTTTGTCCATGGCGTCCTCCACCTGGCTGATCTGCCGAATGGTCTCTAAATACATTTTCTCACCGCCTTTATGGTTCAACTTGAAAGTGCTAAAAATGCTGTTCATAAAGTGCCGCTGCTGCGGCCGAAACTGACCGCCGTGCACTTTATTTATATAGTGTAACACGCCGACTTTTGATTTTCAATCAGAGATTAAACAAACCCTTGCGAAGTCTGACAAATGAATGGGCTTGTAGAGGGCATTGTGACAAAAAATACCGTTTTGTCGTTGATTGAAGAAGGGTGCGAAAAGGTGGCGCCGGCGGAAAGGGTCAGGAATAAAAAGCACTGCGGCTCTCCTGGTGAAACTCGTCCACCCGGTGGCGATAAGAGCCAAAGGCGGCGGTCTCAAAGGCCAGCGCGGTGCTCTCGCAGCCCATGAGCTGCATCAGATATTTGGTAAAGGGCGGGTTCAGGATCAGCAGCGGTCCGATGAGATGGGTGGCCATCAGATTGTGGATGTGAAAGCCCTCCTCCTTGCTCTCGGGGCAGCGGCCGGTGCCGCGGATGGTGTTGAAAAGAGCGTTTCCCTCCGGCGCGCCATAGGTGTGGCCGAAAAGGCTCTTGAAGCCCACGATGTCCATGGGGCCGCTGACGGTGTCAAAAGTGCCTAAAAAGAAGCTGTTCTGCCGCTTCATCATGGTGTATTGGGCGCGGCCGGGCAAAAGGCCCAGGCCGTCGAAGTGCCAGGCGCCGTCGCTGTCCACGCCCTGGGAGAAGGCGTCCATGGCGTTGCCGGTGAGCAAAAACAGCTGCCCGCCGTCGATTTTGGCCCGTATTTCTTCCTTGTAGGGCAAAAGCGTTTCCACCGCCAGCATCAAACCCTTTTCGGTGGCGGAGCCCATGTAGACAAGCGAGACGTCCTCGTCCAGAAAGACCGGGCGGGCGTGCAGGGGGGTCTCCACCGTCTCCAGATCCGGGCAGCAGCAATGGAGATAGCGGATGTTCTCCACGTCGGCGTAGAGGTTGCAGACCTCGGGAAATAAGATCTCAGCCTTCATTGCTTCCGCCCTCCTTTGCCAACAGCATTTCCTTGAGTTTTTCTTTCACTTGAAAGGCCCGGGGCATACCGTCCACGCCGTAGAGGAGGAACACGTCGTCGCCGGGGATTAGTTGCAGGTGGGAAAGAGCCCGAAACTCGTCGTCCTCCACGGTGATCTTTTCCTCGGGAATACCGGCCAGCAGCAGCCGCAGCTTGTAGTCGCGGCACCGGGGGCCGGCGCAGACCAGCTGCCGGATATTCTCATGGTTGAGAAATTCAAAGTCGGTGTCGTACATCCAGGAAGGGTTTTCCGACCAGTTTTTGGCCACACCCAGGCAGTTCATCATAAGCAGCAGCTCCTTGGTCCCCTTGCGGCTCTGGATATAGTCAAAGTTGCGGGAGCAGGCCAGGGCGTTTTTATCCTTGGACATCTCCATGACGATGCCCACGCCGCCGACCTTTTCCTCGCTGTGGCGGGTGCCCAGAATGGAAGTTGTCTCAAGCTGGCGGCGGATCTCTTCGTGGGGCATCCCCAGCTGACGCAGGGCGGCAATGGCCGTGACCATGTTGTAAACGTTAAAAAGGCTGTCGGTAATAAGGGGGTAGGAGAAGTCCTCGCCGCCCTCCCGCAGCACCATGGAGCGGTTTTCAAAGTCCACCTCCCGGGCCAGATATTCGCTTTCTGGGGAGTGGAAGCCGCAGCTCTGGCACACGGCCCGGCCGATGTGGTGATAACGGCGGTATTCATAGCGCAGCGGCCCGCTGCATTGGGGGCAGATGCGCATATCGTTGAGCAGGTTCACGCAGCTGGTGACGTCGCTGTCCAGGCGATCGATGCCGAAGTAGACCCGGTCGTTTTCCGGGTCTACGCCGCAGGAGATGAGGTCGTCGGCGTTGAGGATCAGCTTGGCGTCCCCGGGCAGAGACGCGGTGAGAATGTCCGCGATGTAGCCGGGGTGGGCGTTTCGCATGATGGAATCACGGAAGAGGTTGGTGATGACCACATAGGTGGGCTTCACATAGGGGTAGACCCGGGGGGAGGACCGCTCGTCCACCTCCAGCACCGCCAGATCGCAGGGCTTCAGACGGCCCATGCCGCTGCAGGAACGAATGAAGGCGGTGGAGATGCCGGAGACGATATTGGAACCGGCCCGGTTGCTCAGCACGGTCTTGCCGCTGCGCTCCAGCACGTCCACCAGCAGATTGCTGACGGTGGTTTTGCCGTTGGTGCCGGTGACGGCCAGAATGGTCTTTGGCTTTTCCACATAGCGCAGAAAGTCGGGGCACAGCTTGATGGCCAGAGAGCCGGGGAAGTCCGTGCCGTTGTGATGGGTGATCTTCAGCGCGGGAATGGACAGCTTGGCCATCCACAGCGCGAATAGAAATCTCAGTTTCCCCAAAGTAATGTTTCGCTCCTTTCGGCCGCCTGTGGCGGTCTTGTTTCATTTGTGCGCAAAAAACGGAAATTTTCCAAAAAATGTCACGCCTTTTCCAGCCAGATCATCAACGCGGCCATGTCTGCCGGGGAGACGCCGGAAATACGGGAGGCCTGCCCCAGATTCAGCGGGCGCACAGCGGCCAGCTTTTCCCGGGCCTCCAGCCGCAGCCCTGCGAGGGAAGCGTAGTCCAGGTCGGCGGGGAGAGCGTGGCCCTCCAGCCGTTCAAATTCAGCCACCTGACGCATCTGGCGGCGGATGTAACCGTCGTACTTGACGGTGATCTCCACCTGCTCGGCAACCGCTGCATCCGCTGCGGCGCAGTCGGTGTCAAAGGCTTTCAAGTCCTCATAGCTCATCTGGGGGCGGCGCAGCAGGTCGATGAGACGGCAGCCGTCGCTGACGGGCGTGCTGCCCCGGGCGGCCAGAAGACCGTTGAGAGCGGGGGAGCCGGGGATGCCGGTGTGTTCCAGACGCCGGATCTCCCGCGCCACGGCGTCGTACTTTTCCTCCACCTGCGCCAGGCGCTTATCGGACACAAGGCCGATGCGGTGGCCAATGGGGCACAGCCGCTGGTCGGCGTTGTCCTGCCGCAGCAGCAGCCGGTATTCGCTGCGGGAGGTCATGATCCGGTAAGGCTCGTCGGTGCCCTTGGTCACCAGATCGTCGATGAGCGTGCCGATGTAGGACTCGCTGCGGGAGAGGATCATGGGGGGCTGGCCCTTGAGCTTCAGCGCGGCGTTGACGCCGGCCGCAAAGCCCTGCACCGCCGCCTCCTCATACCCGGAGGAGCCGTTGAACTGTCCCGCCCCGTAAAGCCCCTCGATCTTCTTAGTCTCCAGTGTGGGCCTCAGCTCCAGCGGGTTCACGCAGTCGTACTCGATGGCGTAGGCCGGGCGCATGATCTCCGCCTTTTCAAGACCCGGCACCGAGTGGAGCATCTGCACCTGCACCTCCTCCGGCATGGAGGAGGAAAAACCCTGGATATACATCTCCTCCGTGTCCAGCCCCATGGGCTCGATAAAGAGCTGGTGGCGGGGCTTGTCCCGAAAGCGGACGATCTTGGTCTCGATGGACGGGCAGTACCGGGGGCCGATGCCCTCGATGACGCCGGAAAAGATGGGACTGCGGTTCAGATTTTCCAGAATGATCTCGTGGGTGCGGGGGGTGGTATAGGTGAGATAGCACACCGCCCGGTTCACCGGCGGATGTTCCGTGGTAAAGCTGAAGGGCACCGGCACTTCGTCGCCGGGCTGCTCTTCCATCTGGGAAAAATCAATGCCGCGGGCATTCACCCGGGGGGGCGTGCCGGTCTTGAACCGGCGCAGCTCCAAGCCCATGTCTGCAAGGGACTGCGTCAGCTGGAGAGCCGGGTGCATCCCATCGGGGCCACTGTCCTCCACGCACTCGCCCACAATGGTACGGCCCCGCAGGTAGGTGCCGGTGGCTACCACCACGGCCCCCACGTCGAACACCGCGCCGGTGCGCAGCACCACCTGTGTCACACGGCCGTTTTTCTGCCGAATGGCCGTGACCTCCGCCTGGCGCAGCGTCAGATGCGCCTGCGTCTCCAGCGTGTGCTTCATCACCCGCTGATAGGTGCGGCGGTCGGCCTGGGCCCGCAGGGAATGCACCGCCGGGCCCTTGCCCCGGTTCAAAAGCCGATATTGGATGCAGGCCTTGTCCGCCGCCCTGGCCATCTCGCCGCCCAGAGCGTCCAGCTCCCGCACCAGATGGCCCTTGCCCGTGCCGCCGATGGCGGGGTTGCAGGGCATATTGCCCACGGCGTCCAGATTGATGGTGAAGCAGACCGTTTCCAGTCCCAGTCGGGCGCTGGCCAAAGCGGCTTCTATACCCGCGTGGCCCGCGCCGATGACCGCCACATCAAAGCGGCCCGCTAAAAACTCTTTCATCGTAAAAACCTCTATTCGGATCGTAAAGTCAAAACCGCCACCTCCGGCCGGTTCAAAAACCGGGGAATGGGAATAGAGCCGCCCAACCCCCGGGAGACAAACAGCGGCGTTGGATAGTCCTGGTAAAACCCGTTGGTCCACTCCGGGAAAAACTGCCCGCCAGTGCCCAGCAGACCGTCTGTCCCCGGCAGGCGGATAATGCCGCCGTGGGCATGGCCGGAGAGAATGAGATCGGCGCCCAATGTCCCGTAGACGCCATATTCGCTGTTGCGGTGGGCCAGCAAAAGCCAGAAGGGATCGCCCTCTTCCGCCGCGATCTCCGCGGCCAGCTGGGCGGGCGTCTTTTGGTCGGCGTAGCCGTTGGGGTCGTCCACGCCGGAGAGCACAAGGCTGTCCCCGTTTCGGCGCAGCACCGTATAAGTATTATTGAGATAGACGACGCCCGCGTCCCGCAGCACATCGCAAAAAGCGGGAAAAAGCCGGGCGGCCCACTCGTGATTGCCGGAGACATAGTAGGTGGGGGCGATGTCTGTCAGCGCCCGGAGCAGGGCGGGGGCAAAGTCCGTGCCGCTGCGCTCGTCCGCCAGATCGCCGGTGATGGCGATATAATCGGGGCGGCAGGCTTTCACCGCCATCAGGAGCCGCCGGTTGTCCGCTCCAAACTGCTTGCCGTGGAGATCGGAGAGCTGCACGATGCGGCAGCCGTCGAAGCCCGCGGGAAGACGGGCGGAGAAAAAAGTATATTCCTCCACCGAAAGGGAATTGTTCTGCCACAGCATAAAAGCGGAAAGGGCGGCCAGTATGGCGATGACCCAGAAAGCGGCACCGCATTTTTTAAAAAACAAATGTTTCTTCATACCTTATATTATAATAGTCATACAACAGAAATATTATAAGAGAGGCGGCACCAAAACGCAAGGAGAAAATTGTGCAGGATATCAAAAAAGGCGGGCGTAAATTTGTTAAATCTGTTCAATACGCATCTTGCAAACCGAAGCGAAATGCTTTACAATAAGAACATAAAAGTGAAGAAAGGAGCGTGATAAGTAAGATGATGAACAATTGGATCATTGGAGACCTGGACGACATGATTTTTGCCGGCTGCGACTGGGAACCCAGCGAGCGGTAAGAGACGACCGACCGAACGAATAACCACGCGGGAGCGTGGATTTTTTGTTTTATACGGGTTTTCCCGTTTTCTCTGATAAAATGCGGCAAACGCAACTACCGGTTGCGGGATTTACAACCTGGCTTGGTGGTTTGCGGGCCGTTTTTACGTTATATTAAAACCATCCATTCCACAAAAAAGAACGTGAGGTTTTTCCTATGATTTTGGCAGAGAAGATTATCGCACTGAGAAAGAAAAATGATTGGTCCCAGGAAGACCTGGCAGAAAAACTGAATGTATCCCGGCAATCCATCTCCAAATGGGAGAGCGGCGCCAGTCTGCCCGACATGAATCGGGTGCTGGACATGAGCCGCCTGTTCGGTGTCACCACCGATTCTCTGTTAAAAGATGAGATCGATGAGCCGGCTTACGACCAGCGGGAAGAAGAAACAGTGCCCCGCGTGACAGCGGAGGAGGCCAACGGCTTTTTGGCCGCGGCCGCCGTGTATGCCCGGCAGCTGGCCCTTTGCGTGATGCTGTGCATCCTTTCCCCCGTGCCGCTGCTGGCGCTGCTGGGCATGAGCCAGATGCCGCAAGCTCTCCTGTCCGAGGAAGTGGCCGCCGGGGCAGGTGTTGCGATCCTGCTTCTGACGGTTGCCTGCGCTGTGGCGGGCTTTATCCTCAATGACGGGCGCATGAAGCGCTATGAATACATGGAAAGCGGCACCTTTGAAATGGCCTACGGCGTCTCCGGCATTGTGGGCGAGCGGTCGGCGGCTTATGAAAGACGGGGCAGCACCCGGATCGTGGCCGGGGTGACGCTTTGCATCGTTTCCCCCGTGCCCCTGATTTTCGGCGGCGTGATGGAAGCATCCGACAGCGTCTGCGTTTTGCTGACGGCGCTGCTGCTGGTGATGGCGGCGGTGGGTGTGTACCTGCTGGTGGACGCCTCCACGCTGCAGGGCAGCTTTCAGCGGCTGCTGCGGGAGGGAGAATACAATCCCGTCTGGAAAGAGCGCAACCGGAAAAGCCAGCGTATCAGCGGTTTTTACTGGCCGCTGATAACGGCGGTGTATCTGGGCGTCAGCTTCATCACCATGCGCTGGGACGTCACCTGGATCATCTGGGTGTTGGCCGGCCTGGTTTGGGCGGCCATCGCCGCGCTGCTGGAAAAAGAATAACAGGTCTCAAAAAAGCTGCTGTGCGGTTCACTTTCGCACAGCAGCTTTTTTTCATTTGTCAGCTGTCCCACAGCTGGGCATTGGTGGTGGACACGCACAGCGCGCCCGCGGAAAGGGCGGAAACGATATCCTCCTTTTCTTCCACCAGCCCGCCGGCAATAACGGGGATGTGCAGGGAAGAACTGATGCGGCCAATGACCCGGGGCACGATGCCCGGCAGCACCTCGATCACGTCCGGCAGTGCCATGTTCTTTTCACGGCTCAGATTACTCACGGCCTTGGAGTCGATGGCAAAGACCCGCAGCACCGTCAGAAGCGACAGTTCCCGGCCCCGGCGGATCAGATTGGGACGAGTGCTGATGATGCCGTCCGCCCCGCATTGCAGCAGGTAGTCAGCCACAATGTCCTTCTGGCACAACCCCTGCACCAGGTCCGCGTGGACAACGGCGAATTTACCGGCACTGTGGATCTGGCCGATGAGCTGCCCGATGCTGCACACATCGCCGCAGAGCAGAAACAGCACCTCGCAGGGTGAGGAAAGAGCCGCCGGCAGCAGTGACACATCCTTCACGGAGGCCACCACCGGATTTCGTTCCAAAACAGGCAGCAGAGCATGACTCATACGGAAACCCTCCCTTGTGAAAATCAAAACCGTCCCGTCTGTATGTTAACACAGACGGGACGGTTTTAACAGCTTTTTATCCGTTTTTTCCGCCTTGGGCAGTCTTTTCCGCCACGTTCCGGGTGGCAATCACATCCACGCCGGTGCCGGCCACATCGTGCAGCAGCACGTCGCCGATGAAAACCGGCGCCACAGTCTCCAGACGGGCAAAGGCAGCGGCCACCTCAAAGATCTTTTCCTTGGGCACCTCCTGCGCCGTCTTTACCGAACACACCGGCAGCTTGCCGCCGCTGATACGGACGGTGCCGGTAACGGTGCGGGCGGGGTGGACGCACTCTTTATGGGCGTAATCATCGCCCTTTTTGCAGGTGTTACCGGTGACGGACACCACGCGTCCGTCCTCCAGAGAAACATTCAGCGTGCAGCCCAGAGGGCAGCCGATACAAGTCAGGGTACGGGTGGTCATTTGGCATCCTCCTCCACAGTAAACGTAATGGTGTGCAGATCAGCGGGCAGATCGGTCCGGCGCAGGACAAACTGTTCCATCTCGCCGGGGGCCATGACACGCTTGCGGATGCGGCGGAAGCATGTCTCGTTAAACCAGACGCACAGCGTCACATCCCGGTAAGGCTGACCCACACGGAAACGCACCGTCAGCTGCTCGGGCATGTGGCGCACATCCAGCAGCTGGGGCACGGTGTAGCGCACACCATTTTTACCCACAAGGCACACGGCCGCGTTCTCCGGCTGCTCGCCGTGCAGCACATAGGCCGCGGCGTTTTCGCCGGCACGGGCCGCCTCTTCCGACACATAGTCCACCAGATCGTGGACGTGCAGCACGTTGCCGCAGGCAAAGACACCCGGCACGCTGGTAAGCAGGCTTTCCGTCACCACGGGGCCGCCGGTGACGCTGTCCAGCGCCACGCCCGCCGAGGCGGAAAGCTCGTTTTCCGGCAGCAGACCCACCGACAAAAGCAGCGTGTCGCAGGGGATGTATTCCTCGGTGCCGGGAATGGGGCGGCGGTTTTTGTCCACCTCCGCCAGCGTCACGCCCCGCAGCCGCTCCTTGCCGTCGATGTCCACCACGGTATGACTCAGCTTCAGCGGAATGCCGAAATCATCCAGACACTGGGAGATATTTCGCTTTAGGCCGCCGGAATAGGGCAGCACCTCCGCCACCACTTTTACATGGGCGCCTTCCAGCGATATACGCCGGGCCATGATCAGTCCGATATCGCCGGAGCCCAGGATCACCACTTCACGGCCGGGCATATAGCCCTCCATGTTCACCAGACGCTGGGCCGTGCCGGCGGAGTAGATGCCCGCCGGACGGTAACCGGGAATGTTCAGCGCTCCCCGGGGCCGCTCCCGGCAGCCCATGGCCAGAATAATGGCACGGGCCGCGATCTGCCGCAGACCGCCGTCCCGGCTGGTGACGGTGAGGACACGGTCGGGGGAAATGTCCAGCACCATGGTGTTGAGCCAGCAGGGGATCTCCAGCTCCCGCACCTGGCGGATATATCGCGCCGCGTACTCCGGGCCGGTGAGTTCCTCACCGAAGGTGTGGAGACCGAAGCCGTTGTGGATGCACTGGTTCAAAATGCCGCCCAGCTCGTTGTCACGCTCCAGGATCAGCAGACGCTCCGCACCCGCGCGTTTGGCGGCAATGGCTGCCGCCAGACCGGCGGGGCCGCCGCCCACAATGACAATATCATACCGTTCCATTACAGCTCCTCCTTTGTCAGACCCACCACCAGGCTGGATGCGCCGCCCGACTTGGTCAGCTCCGTCATGGGCTCACCCAGCTCGCGGGACAGCAGCTCCATCACCTTCGGCGCACAAAAACCGCCCTGGCACCGGCCCATACCGGCCCGCACCCGGCGCTTCACGCCGTCCAGAGAGCGGGCGCCCAGCGGCCGGCGGATGGCGTCCAGAATTTCGCCCTCCGAGATCTGCTCGCACCGGCAGATGATGTGGCCGTAAGCCGGGTTCGTCTGCACCAGCCCCTGCCGCTCCTCGAAGCTCAGCTCGCGGGGATTGACGATGCCCTTGCGTGTTTGCGTAAAATGTTCCTTTTTCACAAGACCCAGGCCGGACGCCGCCAGCTGCGCCATGTAGGCGCCGATGGCCGGGGCCGCCGTCAGGCCGGGGGACTCGATGCCAATGGCTTCGTAAAACCCGGGAGCCGACTGCTGCATCACAAAATCGCCATCGCCGTCCGCGATGTGAGCCCGAAGCCCCGCGAAGGACGTGATTACATCCCGCATGGGCAGATGGGGGATACTGCGCTGGGCCTTGGAGATCGCGTCGGAAAGGCCGGCGGCGGTGGTGTTGGTGCCCTCCCTGTCCTCCAGATCCATGGCCGTGGGGCCCAGCAGCAGATTGCCGTGGACGGTGGGCGTCACCAGAATGCCCTTGCCCAGCTTGCCGGGCAGCTGAAAAATAGTGTGATCCACCAGTGTGCCGTCCTTGCGGTCCAGCAGGCAGTATTCACCCTTGCGGGGGACGATCCGCAGCTTATCTTCGCAGATCTCGTTGTGCAGCACGTCGCCGTAAACACCGGCGGCGTTGATCACCGCGCGGCTTTCCAGCTCGCCCTGGTCGGTGACGAGAACGAAGTGATCCCCTGCCCGGCGCAGAGACCGCACCTGGCAGTTCATGCGAAATTCTGCGCCGTTTTCACAGGCGTTTTCCGCCAGGGCGACGGTCAGACCAAAGGGGCAGACAATGCCGCTGGAGGGGGCGTACAGCGCCGCCACCGCCTCCTGCGTCACCGCCGGCTCCATAGCCCGCAACGCCTCTTTTTCCAGGATCTCCAGGCCCTCCACGCCGTTGGCGACGCCTCGGTCGTACAGCTCCTGCAAATGCACGCGGTCGGCCTCGTCAAAGCACAGCACCAGTGCGCCGTTGCGGCGGTAAGAAAAGTCCAGAGTATGGGATAGCTCCTCCATCATCCGGCTGCCTTCCACGTTGAAACGGGCCTTCCGGCTGCCGGGCAGGGCGTCAAAACCGGCGTGGACAATGGCACTGTTGGCCTTGGAAGTGCCGGTGCAGACGTCCTCGTTTTTCTCCACCACGCACAGCTTCAGCGAGTAACGGGATAATTCACGGGCAATGGCACAGCCAACCACGCCGGCTCCTACGATCACCACATCATACATGATCCATCTCTCCTTTTTAAAATAAACGCAAAAAAGCCGTGCAGAACAAACACAGGTCGACCTGTGTTTTCTTGCACGGCTCAAAATCTCAGCGCACTTTTTAATTAATTTATGTTATAATCATAGCACAGCCATATCTTTTTGGCAAGGATGTTTTTAAGACATCAAAAAATTTGCCGAAAATTTGTCTATATTTTTGTTTTTAACAAGACTTTAACATACATTTGTGATATTATGAACAAACAGGAAATGGGAACAGATGATGAAAGAGAAGGACTTGAAAAAGAAATGGAACTGGCCCAAAGAGTGGCTGAAAAAAACCACCCTTTCCAGAGGACTTTTGGTATATACCTCCAAAGATTTTGTGGTTTCCGCCACCTTGTTCCTTGCGGCCATTGTCTTGTGCATGGTGATCCGCCATTTTGACCCGGAAAACGATTCGTCCTATGTGGCCATGATTTTTTTGCTGGACGTCTTTTTGACGGCCATGCTGACGGAAGGATTTTTGTTCAGTATCTTTTGCGCGGTTCTGGATGTGCTGTGCGTGGACTATATTTTTACAGAGCCCTACTGGGAGCCCAGCTTCAACGTGGCGGGCTTTCCGGTGACCTTTGTGGTGATGATGACCATTACCATTGTAACGGGCGTTCTGACCAGCGGCGCCAAACAGCGGACCCAGGTGCAGCGGGAGGCCCAAAGAGAAAAAATGCGCGGCAATCTGCTGCGGGCCGTGTCTCACGACCTGCGCACGCCGCTTACCTCCATCGTGGGCGCCACCAATGTGCTGCTGGAGGATCGGGCGCAGCTCAGCGAGGAGCAGAAGATCGAGCTGCTGACCGACGTGAACGAAGAGGCCCAGTGGCTGGTGCGAATGGTGGAAAACCTGCTCTCTATCACCCGCATCGGAGAGAATACCGGCAGTATTCGCAAGGTGCCGGAGGCCGCCGAGGAGGTCATAGAGGAAACCGTCCGCAAGTTTGGCAAGCGGTATCCTCTGATCGAAACAGAAGTGATTTTGCCCCAGGACTTGCTGCTGATCCCCATGGACGCCATGCTCATCGAACAGGTACTGATGAATCTGATGGAAAACGCCGCCATTCACGGCAAGACCACAAAGCGTGTGGTCTTGCGTCTGGAGGAAAAGGAGGGGGAAGCCCTTTTTTCCGTGGAGGACGACGGCGTTGGCATTTTTCGCCTGCGCCTTTCCACCCTTTTTGATGGGCAGCTCCCAACGGCGGAAGACCACAGCCCCGATACACAGCGCAGCATGGGCATCGGCCTTTCCGTCTGCAGGACCATCGTTCAGGCGCATGGCGGGCATATCTACGCGACGAACGGAATACAGGGCGGCGCAGTGTTTTCTTTTACACTGCCCCTGACTGAGGAGGATAGAAATGAAAATTAAAGACAAAGTATTGATCGTTGAGGATGAGCAGAGCATCAGCAATTTTATTTCTATGGTTTTGGTGGCAAACGGCTACGATACCATCGTGGTCCGCACCGGGGAAGAGGCGCTGACCATGATCGCCTCCCACTGCCCGGATCTCATTGTGCTGGATCTGGGCCTGCCTGATATGGACGGCATGGAGGTACTTAAATCCGTGCGGAACTGGTCCAACCTGCCCATTGTGGTGGTCTCCGCCCGCACCCATGAACATGATAAGGTGGAGGCGCTGGATTACGGCGCGGATGACTACATCGTCAAGCCCTTCGGCACCTCCGAGCTCTTGGCCCGCATTCGTATGGCTATCCGCCACACCCGCACCAACCTGTCCAACAGCCAGATTGCCCAGTCCGGCAAATTCGTCACCGGCGATCTGACCATCGACTATGACAAACATCAGGTGCTGATCAAGGGCGAAAACGCCAAACTCACGGTGAATGAGTACAAGATCGTGGCGCTGCTGGGCAAGTACGCCGGCAAGGTGCTGACCTACGACTTTATCATCCGGGAGCTCTGGGGGCCCAAGGCCAAGGCCGACAATCAGATCCTGCGGGTCAACATGGCCAACATCCGCCGAAAAATTGAAGAAAACCCCGCAAAACCGCAATATATATTTACAGAGGTCGGTGTTGGTTACCGAATGAGCGAAGATACTTGACTTTTGAAAGAGACTGTGAGAAATCACAGCCTCTTTTGTTATATTTGTACAAAAAAATATGAGAATGCAAAAGAAAACAGGTGCATATCATAGAGGGAAGAATGACAAAAACCGAAAAAAGTTTATTAAGAAAGAAGTGATTGACGACAATAATCCGTTAAGGAAATAGCAAATCGCTTTACATGGCAAAAGGGAGATGGTAAGTTTGCTACAGGCTGCTCCAATGGGAGCGGAACAACCGAAAAAGGAGAGAAAACAATGGAAGAAAGAAAGGGCTTTGGAAGCAATTTTGGCTTCCTGATGTCTGCAATCGGCTCAGCCGTCGGACTGGGCAACATCTGGGGCTTCCCCTTTAAGATGGGTATCAGCGGAGGATTTACCTTCCTGCTGATCTATCTGATTCTGGCTACACTTTGCGGATTCATCGTCATGGTTGGTGAGCTGGCGTTGGGTCGTAAAACAGGTCAGGGCGCTGTCAAATCCTATCAGATTCTGTCCAAGAAATTCAAATGGGTCGGCTGGCTGGGCATTGTCTCCGCGTTTTTGATCATGTCCTTCTACTGTGCCCTGGGCGGCTACTGTATCAAGTACACGGTTCTGAACGTGGGCAACCTGTTCCATGCCGGCTTCGGCTCCAACGGCCTGGACGGCAAGGCGATCTTCGGTGCTCTGATGACCAATCAGGGTGAGTCCGTGATTTACGGTCTGATCTTCGTAGCTCTGACCATGATCATCGTCATGGGCGGTATCGGCGGCGGTATCGAAAAGTTCTGCTCTGTCGGTATGCCCGCGCTGTTCTTCATGCTGATCGTTGTGATCATCCGCGCTGTGACTCTGCCCGGCGCTGTGGAAGGCCTGAAGTTTATGTTCGTTCCCGGCTACGCCGTGTCCGCGGGTATCGTGGAGAAAGCACCCAATTTCCTCAAAGTCCTCTCCACAGCAGGTGGCCAGATGTTCTTCTCGCTGTCTCTGGGCATGGGCGCCATGATTACATACGGTTCTTATCTGGATAAGAAACAAAACATTGAAAAGAACGCCATCCTCATCGTCATCAGCGATACCATGATCGCTCTGATGGCAGGTCTCGCTGTTCTGCCCGCTTCCTTCGCTCTGGGCGGTGCCGGCGCCTCCATGGCCGGTCCTTCTCTGCTGTTCGTGACGCTGCAGAACGTGTTTGACAACATGGGCACTGTGGGCCCCATCTTCGGTATCCTCTTCTATCTGCTGGTGGTGCTGGCGGCTATTACCTCCTCCATCTCCCTGCTGGAAGTCATTGTCACCCACTTTGTGGACGTGGCAAAGGAAAAGGGCAAGGGCGACAAGCGCAAGACCTATTCCGTCGTCGCTTCTATCCTCATTGCCGCCCTGTGCATGCTGGTGTGTCTGGACGGTTTGGGCAGCAACGGCCTGTGGGTTCCGTTCCAGAGCACACTGGGCGTCCACAACTTCAACGATTGCTGGCTTGACTTCTTCGACATGATCTCCGAGGGCATCCTGATGCCTCTTGGCGCACTGCTGATGTGCCTGATGATCGGTTGGGAAATCGGCCCCAAGACAGTGGAAGACGAGTGCAACATCGAAGGCAACGTCCTCAAGAGCAGCGGTATGTTCAACATCTGCGTGAAAGTGGTCACGCCGATTTTGATGCTGCTGATCCTTGGCGGCCAGATTTACAACTTCTTCCTGGCGCACTAAAACCGTTTTACAAAAAAGCGGCGTCCGTACGGACGCCGCTTTTTTCGCGCGCGATATGCCGCTGTATGGGTAAACGCTATACCGGGATCCGCTTAGCCAGATTCACAATGGCGTCCCAGGTCAGTAGGCCGGTGACACCGTTGACAGGCAGACCCCCCAACGCCTGCACGGCGCGCACGGCCTGAGTCGTGGCATTGTCGTACACGCCTGTGATCTCAATGGCGGGAATATCCAATACGTTTTCCGCAGCCCGCACCAAAAAGCCCTGGAGGATCCGTACTTCTTTTCCGCTTTGGCCGAGGGCCAAAAAACGGCCGGGATAGATCTCATCTGCCGACTCCTTATATTTGCTGGGAATAGAGGCGATGGTGCGGTCGTAGGCCTGGGTCAGGGCCTTCCATGTGTCACGGCCCACCACGCCGTCCACCGTCAAGCCCTGCCGTGCCTGGAAGGCCCGCACAGCCTGCTCGGTCTTTTCATCAAAATTGCTGTTTCCAGACGGCATGGGCAGGTCGTCGTCAAAGTAAGAAAGAACGGAGAGGTAGTATTGAATGATCTTTACCTGGGGGCCGGTGTCGCCGGGGGAAAGAGAGCGGGAGTAGGTGCGGTCCGCCTCTTCCAGCTTCAGTCCTTCACTTTCCAGCTCCGCCAAGCCCTTGACGGCGTTAAAAATGGACTTGATCTTATACCAGGTGGCCTTTCCCACAACGCCGTCCTGGGTCAGACTGAAAATTTTCTGGAAACTCTTCACCGCTTTTTCCGTGTTGACGTCATAAAAGTCCGTCACTTCCAGATAGGGCTTGATGGAGGGGTAGTTTTGGCTGATGCGGTTTAGCTGCCGTTTGATGATCTGCACATCCTCGCCGGCGGAGCTCAGGCGCAGAGGAATGCCGGGGTAAGAGGGAAGATTTTCTTCCGTGGGAGCGTTAGACACAATATTGATGTTGTCGCCATAGTAATATTGCAGGATTTCGTAGGGTGTCAGACCGTCTTTGGCCAAGTCCACTGTGCCCCACAGGGAAAGCCCGTCGCAGGTGCTGGTAATACCGTTGCAGTATTGGGTAAAAAGCGGCTGCACGGTGCCCCAGCGCACCAGGTAGTCGTTGAACAGGGCGTCTGCGATCTGAGAGACGGACTTGAAGATCTCCCGCCCGTCGATATACTTCTGGTCGTACTGGGTGGAGGAAGTAATATCAAAATCATAGCCGCGGCTGGGATACCACTCCGTAAAGATCCGGTTGAGGGCAAAGGACACCTGGGCGTAAATATTGGCCCGCTGGGCGCTTTCCGGCCAGGTGGGGCAAATTTCGCTGGAGGCCACATTTTTGATGTAGTCGATGAACGGCACACGCACGTTGGGCGCCGCCTCGTCCGGCGCACCCAGATGTACGGTGATGTAAGAGGGAACAATGGGGGTGGACATGGTCACAGTCCCCCTTTCAGATGCAGATACAAGGGCCGAATGGCCGTGGTGTCCGCAAAAATTTCCACATCGTATTTCTGCATTTCAAAGTTGGGATGGCTGGCGTAAAGCTGATAGACAGCTCCGCCCCGGGGATTTCCCGGGTCCAGGGACTGCGCGACAGGGGGCGCCGGCAGCGGAATGCTCTCGATCAGCCCGTCGGCGTTGGTCTTGCCTTCAAAAAAGAGGACGCGGTGGTCAAGAAAGCTCTGTACCACCAGTATCTGAACGCCCTCCACCGGAAGGGACTGGCGGGCCCGGCTGGCCTGTACCTTTAAATACCCGATATCCGGATTTTCCTTCAAAAAGGCCGCATAGGTCATGCCGGAAGGGTTCTGCGGCGCCGCTTCGGCCATTTTGTCAGTGGCGTTTTCCATGGGGTTCACCTCACAATTAATGTCTGTTTCAGTGTATGCCGCCATCGCTCCGTAGGTGAGAGGAACGGGAGGCATTGGGCAAGCTGCCGGAGCGGAGCTGCTTTTTTGTATGACCAAACAGACGCCGGAGAGCAAGAAACATGATATACTGATGTTAAGAATCAAGTGGAGACCGTATTTCATTGATAGAAGAAGGGAGGAGATCGCAGCGTGGGGAATGGGTATGAGGTCATTGCCATGATGGGTGCCTTTGCCGCACCGTTTTTGCTGGCAAAAATGATAGAGCAGGTCATCCATTTCCCGGAAAAAAAAGGCGCCGGGCCGTTTCCGTACTGCCTTTTGCTGGGATTGAATCTTGTGAGCATCATCTGGATACTGTAAGGCATAAAGAAAGACAGCAGCAAGTAAACTTGCTGCTGTCTTTCTTTTGGTGGACGATAACGGACTCGAACCGTTGACCTCCTGCGTGTGAAGCAGGCGCTCTAACCAGCTGAGCTAATCCTCCGTGTGAGATATATGATAGCACACTCACCGAAAAAAATCAACCATAAATTGACCGGGAGGCGGGACTTTGATAGGAAAAGCGGCAAGCAAAATCTTGCCGCTTTCTGGTGACCCGTACGGGATTCGAACCCATGTTACAGCCGTGAAAGGGCCGTGTCTTAACCACTTGACCAACGGGCCATGTCGGGAAAAGAGGGTTATTCCGGTGAGGCGCATTGCGCCTCACCGGAGATGGTAGCGGCACCTGGATTTGAACCGGGGACACTGCGGGTATGAACCGCTTGCTCTAGCCAACTGAGCTATGCCGCCATTGAGATAATTCCTCGACAAGCAAGAATTAATATACCATAGGGCCTGTCTACTTGTCAACTACTTTTTAATAAAATTTACAGGAAATTGGCGGGGGATAAACCCCCGCCAATCTTGCTTCTTTTTTGGGAAAACAGGGCTTAGTACATACCGCCCATGCCGCCCATGTCGCCGCCTGCGGGAGCCACAGGCGCGGGGGGCTGAGGCTTGTCGGCCACCAGAGACTCGGTGGTCAGCACCATGGCGGAGACGGACGCGGCATTCTCCAGCGCGCAGCGAGTCACCTTGGCGGGGTCCACGATACCGGCGGCAATCATGTCGCAGTACTCTTCTTTATAGGCGTCGAAGCCGTAGCCGATCTTGCCGGAGTTCTTCACGTTCTCCAGCACCACGCTACCGTCAATACCGGCGTTGGCCGCGATCTGACGGACGGGCTCCTCCAGAGCCTTGGCCACGATGCGCACACCGGTCTTTTCGTCGCCTTCCACCTTGTCAAGCAGAGCCGTGACAGCGGGAATGGCGTTGATATAGATGGTGCCGCCGCCAGCCACGATGCCCTCTTCCACAGCGGCCTTGGTGGCGTTGAGCGCGTCTTCAATGCGCAGCTTCTTTTCCTTCATCTCGGGTTCGGTAGCAGCGCCCACCTTGATGACAGCCACACCGCCGGCCATCTTGGCCAGACGCTCCTGCAGCTTTTCCTTGTCGTAATCGGAGGTAGTGGCGTTGATCTGATTGCGGATCTGGGCCACGCGTTCTTTGATCTTGGCGGAATCACCGGCACCGTCGACAATGATGGTGTTCTCCTTGGTGACCTTCACCTGACGGGCACGGCCCAGCATATCCACGGTGGCATCCTTCAGTGTCAGGCCGATCTCCTCGGAGATCACAGTGCCGCCGGTGAGGATGGCGATATCCTGCAGCATCTCCTTGCGGCGATCGCCAAAGCCGGGGGCCTTCACGCACACCACGTTCAGCGTGCCGCGCAGACGGTTCACAATCAGTGTGGACAGGGCTTCGCCTTCCACGTCCTCGGCGATGATGAACAGCTTCTTGCCGGCCTGCACCAGTTGCTCCAGCAGCGGCAGAATGTCGCTGATGACGGAGACCTTCTTGTCGGTGATGAGAATGTAAGCGTCGTCAATGACAGCTTCCATTTTTTCGGTATCGGTGACCATGTAGGGGGTAATATACCCGCGGTCAAACATCATGCCCTCCACCACTTCGCTGTACGTTTCAGCGGTCTTGGACTCTTCGATGGTGATGACGCCGTCGGCGGAGACCTTCTCCATGGCTTCGGCGATCAGCTTGCCCACAAAGGCGTCGCTGGAGGAGACAGTACCCACGCGGGTGATGTCTTCCGTGCCGTTGACCTTCTTGGACTGGGTCTTGATGGCTTCCACAGCCGCATCCACGGCCTTGGACATGCCCTTTTTCATCACAATGGGGTTGGCGCCGGCGGCCAGGTTCTTCAGACCCTCGCGGATCATGGCCTGGGCCAGCAGGGTGGCGGTGGTGGTGCCATCGCCGGCCACATCGTTGGTCTTGGTGGAAACCTCGCGCACCAGCTGCGCGCCCATATTTTCAAACGGATCGTCCAGCTCGATCTCCTTGGCGATGGAAACACCGTCGTTGGTGATCAGGGGAGAACCAAACTTCTTGTCCAGAACCACATTGCGGCCTTTGGGGCCAAGCGTCACCTTGACGGTATCCGCCAGCTGGTTGACACCGGATTCCAGAGCCTTGCGGGCTTCTTCGCCGCGCTTAATAATCTTTGTCATAATGATCTACCTCCGTGCTTATTCTACGATTGCCAGAATATCGCTCTGACGGACAATAAGAAACTCCACATCGTCCAGCGTGATCTTGCTGCCGGCATACTTGTCGGTGATCACCTTGTCGCCTGCCTTCACGGTCATGGTCACAGGCTTACCGTCCACTGTGCCGCCGGGGCCTACCGAAATGACTTCCGCCACAGAGGGCTTCTCTTTGGCGCTGCCGGTGAGAATGATGCCGCCTTTCGTGGTCTCTTCCGCTTCCACCATCTTCAGCACAACGCGATCCGCCAACGGGGTTAATTTCATGTTTGTTGCCTCCTTATATCTTATTTAATAAAAAGCAATTCAGCGTTAGCACTCGATCTCTCTGAGTGCTAACGCTGTTTATAATACCACAATGATTCTGTTTTGCAAGGGGGTAAAGAGAAAAAAACAAAAAGTTCACAAATTCGTAAAAAACAAAAATCAGCGGGCCGTCTTGTTGCAGTTGCAGCCCACGGGCCCGAAAAATTGCAGGGGCTTATCGGAAAGACGGATGGTGACATCGGAGTTGGTTATGGTCTCGCCGTCCAGACAGGTGACGATGTCCGGCTTTTCCGAGTGGATATGGATCACCTGGGGCGTGGAACAAAAGGCGATGTGGGGAAACTCTGTATAATTGCCCTTGGAGTAGGGGGTGACAAATTTGATGAAGGTGCGGCGGTTGACTTTTTTCACCACCAGCGTGTTGAGAATGCCATCGTTCATGCGGGCCTCGGCCACGGGCATGAAGCCGCCGCCGTAATACCGGCCGTTGCACACGGCGATCAGGGAGTAATCGTCCTCCACGGCCCGGCCATCCAGCTCCAGCGTCCAGTGGGTGGTAATGCCCTTGAAGAGGAAGTTGACGATCAGCGCCGCCACATAACTGCTCTTGCCGTCCAGCAGGGGGTTGGCGCTGAATTTATGCACGTCGGCCGCCACGCGGGCGTCAATGCCGGAGCAGGCGATGGTCAGGGCAATGCGGCCGTTGCAGTCGATGGCGTCCAGCGGAAACTGGGGGCCGTCCCACAGATTTTCCGCGTCGGCAAAAAGAGCGGCCTCTTCCCCAAAGTTTTTCAGGAAGTCGTTGCCGGTGCCGATGGGAATGCAGCTCATGGCCGCGTTTTCAAAGCCAATGATGCCGTTGGCCACTTCGTTGACGGTGCCGTCGCCGCCGCAGGCGTAAAAGCGGACATCCTCGCCCTCTTCAGCGATCCTGCGGGTGACCACAGTGGCATAGCCCGGGCTTTGGGTCAGAATGCAGTCCACATCCAGACCGTGATCATGGCGCAGCTTCTCCGCCATGTCGTAAATTTTTTGGCTGCCGTCATTTTTCCCGGCGGCGGGGTTGATGATGAAAATATGCTTCATTGATACTACCTCCCGATCCTCACCCTGGCCGTCTGTCTCTTTATCGGCAGGGGAAGTGTGAACAATCTGAAAAACCGCTGTCCAAACAGCTCACACGTTGCCATACATGAACAGGTCGCATTTGATCATGCCGTTGTAAAGCTTGCGCTTCTTGTCCGCCGGATGGCCGAAGGTGCGCTCGAACTCCGTGTGGCTGGAAAGGATCAGCGTGCGCCAGCCCTTGGGTACGTCCCGCCAAGTCTGGCCGAAGGCGCGATACAGCTCTTCCGCCTCCGCCTTTTCCAGCAGACGCTCGCCATAGGGCGGGTTGGTGACCAGCTGGCCGTAGGGCTCCGTGCGGTGGAAATCACGCATGTCCGCCACTTCAAAGCGGATCATATCCTCCACGCCGGCTTTCCGGGCGTTGTCACGGGCGATCTCCACGGCGCGGGGGTCGATATCGCCGCCCCAGATGTCGTAGTGACCGTGAAATTCCTGGTCCATGGCTTCCTCCGCCGCGTCCATCCAGATGCGGGCGGGGAGAAATGCCCATTTCTGGGCGTCAAAGCTGCGGTCCAGACCCGGCGCCCGGTTTTTGGCGATGAGCGCCGCCTCGATGGGAATGGTGCCGGAGCCGCAGAAGGGGTCGCAGAAGGGGTCCTTCCCCCGGTAGCGGGACAGCGTCACCATGGCGGCGGCCAGCGTCTCCCGCAGGGGAGCCTCCACGCCCACGGCGCGGTAGCCCCGCTTGTAAAGCCCTTCGCCGGAGGTATCCAGACACAGGGCCGCCACATCTTTTAAAATAGAAAAGCGCACCTGATACTTCACGCCGTTTTCCGGAAACTGCTCCAGATGATAGTGGGCCTTGAGCCGCTCCACCATGGCCTTTTTGATAATGGACTGGCAGGCGGGCACCGAATGCAGCTGGGAGGAAATGGAGTAACCTTTCACCGGGAAAGCGCCGCCGGCGGGAATGTAATCCTCCCAGGGGATGGCTTTTGTGCCTTGAAACAGCTCTTCAAAGCTGTGGGCGGGAAACTCGCCCAGCACCAAAAGCACACGGGCGCCGCAGCGCAGATAGATATTCAGCCGGGCGGCATCCGCCTCCGTACCGCTGCAAAGCACGCGGCCGTTTTCCACCCGGATGTCGGAAAGCCCCAGCCGCCGGATCTCGTTTCCCACCAGGGATTCAAGACCCAGGAGACAGGGAATCATGTAAGTGACCATAAAAAATACCTCTGATTCGCATAAAATAACAGGTGAAAAATAAATATATCGGCTAAAAAAAACGGCCCACCTTTTTATAGTCTTAGTATATCGGAGGGAGAGAAAAAGTGCAACCACAAATGTGTCAGAAAAAAACAGTGGCGTTGGGAGGGAAAATCGGCTATACTCAAAGAAAAGAAGACTTTTCTTTCTAAAAACGGGATAAAAAACTTCGCTGCCAACTTGAGGTTGCGGCGCCGGGAGAGGCGAATATCCTCGATGACAGCTTTAAGTTGGTGGAATGGCGCGCCGCCATCCCATAGAATAACGGCAGAGAGCGAGGGAAACGGATTGTCGTTTGGAGAAAAATTACAGGAAGTCCGCAAGGCGGGCGGTATGACCCAGGAGACCTTTGCCGAGGAGCTGAAAGTGTCGCGGTAGGCGGTGTCCAAGTGGGAGTCCTCAAAGGGCTACCCGGAGATCGAGAAGATCCTTTATATATGCAATCGCCATCAGGTGACCATGGATGACCTGTTTGCCGACGAGCTGACGGTGATCCCCAAAAAGACGGCGCCCGCCGCTCAGGCCTCCGCGCCGGAAGCACCGGAGACAACGCCGGAGCTGAAAGCACCTACGCTGAAAAAGTCGCTGGCAGCTTTTTTGAACAACCTGACGCCTTTGGACAAAAGGATCTTGCTGGGACTGACCGTTTTGCTGGCGCTGTATCTGCTGTGGCTCATCGCCGGGCAGAACGCTGAAGGAGGAGATCGTATCATGATGATTGTTTGGATCGCGGCCATGGTGGTCTTTGGCATCGTGGAGGGGCTGACCGTGGGGCTGACGTCCATCTGGTTTGTGCTGGGCTCCGCCGCCGGGCTGATCGCCGCTATCTGCGGCGGGCCGGTGTGGCTGCAGGGCACGCTGTTTTTGCTGGTGTCGGTGGTATCGCTGATCGCCACCCGGCCGCTGGTGGAAAAGATGATGAAAAAAGACCGTACCGCCACCAATGCCGACCGGGTCATCGGCCAGGAGGCCCGTGTCACGGAAGAGGTGGACAACGCCGTCTCCACCGGCGCCGTCTATATCGACGGCAAGACCTGGACGGCCCGCAGCAAGTCAGGCGCGGTGATTCCCGCGGGAAGCGCCGTCCGCGTCGTGCATATAGAGGGCGTCAAGCTCTTTGTAGAACCGATAGAAGTAAAAGAAGAGATCATGAAGGAGGAACAGTAAATGAATATTCCCGGTTATATCGGCATTGCCATTCTGATCGTCATTGTGCTGGTGGTGATCGTCCGCAACCTCTATGTGGTGCAGCAGTCCAAGGCCTACGTCATCGAGCGCCTGGGCGCGTTCCACTCCGTCTGGGGCGTGGGCTTCCATCTGAAGATGCCCTTTTTTGAGCGCGTGGTGAAAAAGGTGTCCCTGAAAGAGCAGGTGGCCGACTTTGATCCCCAGCCTGTGATCACCAAGGATAACGTCACCATGCAGATCGACACCGTGATCTACTTCCAGATCACCGACCCCAAGCTGTATACCTACGGCGTGGAGTATCCCATGAACGCCATTGAGAACCTTACAGCCACCACGCTGCGCAACATCATCGGCGACATGGAGCTGGACCAGTCCCTTACCAGCCGCGACACCATCAACGCCAAGATGCGCACCATTCTGGACGAGGCCACCGACCCCTGGGGCATCAAGGTCAACCGCGTGGAGCTGAAGAACATTCTGCCCCCCAAGGAGATCCAGAACGCCATGGACAAGCAGATGAAGGCCGAGCGGGAACGCCGTGAATCTATTTTGCAGGCAGAGGGCCAGAAGGCCAGCCAGATCCTGGTGGCCGAGGGTGAAAAGCAGTCCACCATCCTGCGGGCCGACGCCGCCAAGCAGGCCGCCATCATGAAGGCCGAGGGCGAGGCCGAGGCCATTCGTCAGGTGCAGACCGCCCTGGCCGACTCCATCCGTCTGCTCAACGAGGCCGCCCCCAACGACCAGGTGGTGAAGCTCAAGGCGCTGGAAGCCTTTGCCAAGGCTGCCGACGGCAAGGCCACCAAGATCATCATTCCCAGCGAGATCCAGGGTCTGGTCGGGCTTGCCGCCTCCGCCCAGGCGCTGCTGGAAAAAGAGCAGGCTGTTGTGGAAGCACCCAAAGCGTAAAACAGGCCCCAAAGGCCATGACGAGGTGAGGAGAAATGGAAGCTTCCGAAAAAAGCGCTCTGTGGATATCCTGTCGCTGGTCATCGGTCTTTTCTGGCTGGTGACGGCGGGTATCTATATATTTGCGCTGCCAGCGGAGACGACCTATAAATGGATGATCGGCATGGCCGCCATAGCGTCGGGAATCGGGAAACTGGTGACCGCTTTTCGGGGCGGGCCGAAGGAAGAACCCATTGACCCCCGCCCCCTGCGGGAGCGCTGGCGCGAGCAGATGCAGGGCTATTCCCAGGAGCGGCTGCACTCCATTATAGACGACAGATTGCGCAGCAATGAGATCCGGGAACTGGCCCGGGAGATACTGGAGCAGCAGCAGCGCGGCGGCGATACCGCCCAGCCCCGGAAGCCGGAGTGAAACACCCTGCGGTTTCCTTTTGACAAACCTCACAAGAAAGAAAAAAGACGTCCGGTGCTTTGCATCGGACGTCTTTTTGTGTGTTTCTTACAGCTTGGTGATAACAGGGATCACCATGGGGCTGCGCTTGGTGGTCTTATAGAGATAGGTACTCACGGCGGAGCGCACCGTGCGGTACACCTCGTTGTCGTCCTTACGCTTGCGGCCGGAGAGATCATCCACCGCCTTGGCGGCGATGTCCTTAAGCTCCTGAATGAGATTTTCGGATTCCTTCACATAGACAAAGCCGCGGGTGACGATCTCGGGGGCCGCCAGCAGCTTGCGGTCGAAGGAGGAGATAGACAGCACGATCACCACCATGCCATCTTCCGCCAGGAGTTTGCGGTCGTTGAGTACCACGGAGCCCACGTCGCCCACGCCGGAGCCGTCCACAAACACCTCGCCGGCGGGAACGGTGGTCTCCATCTTCATGTGCTTGGTGGTCAGCTCAATGACGGAGCCATTTTCCGCCACCACCACGTTGGTGGGCGCCATGCCCATCTGAAGGGCCAACGCCTTGTGCAGCTGCAAATGGCGCTGCTCGCCGTGGAGGGGGATAAAGAACTGGGGCTTGGTGAGGGCGTGGATGATCTTCAGATCCTCCTGGCAGGCGTGGCCGGAGACGTGAAGCATATCCGCCCGGTCATACACCACGTCGGCGCCCTTGCGGAAGAGCTCGTTGATGACGCGGCTGACGGTCTTTTCGTTGCCGGGAATAGCCGAGGCGGAGATGATCACCTTGTCGCCGGGGCCGATGTCCACCTGCTTGTGGGTGGAAAACGCCATGCGGAACAGGGCGGACATTTCCTCGCCCTGAGAGCCGGTGGTAACGATAACCTGCTGGTTCAGCGGCAGGCTCTTGATCTGGTTGATCTCCATCAGCGTGTGCTTGGGCACGTTCATATAGCCAAGCTCCGTGGACACGCGCATGATGTTTTCCATGCTGCGCCCGGTGACGGCCACCTTGCGCCCGCAGGCGGCAGCGGCGTCAAAGACCTGCTGGATGCGGTGCACGTTGGAGGCAAAGGTGGTGACGATGATCCGCTTGTTGCAGCCGGAAAACTGGCGCAAAAACGTCTTGCCCACCGACCGCTCACTCATGGTGTAGCCGGGGCGCTCCACGTTGGTGGAATCGGCCAGCAGCGCCAGCACGCCCTCCTTGCCAAGAGCGCCGAATCGGGCCAGGTCGATGACCTCGCCGTCAATGGGGGTGGGGTCGATCTTGAAGTCGCCGGTGTGAACCACCGTGCCCATATGGGTGTGAATGGCGAAGGACACAGAGTCGGCGATGCTGTGGTTCACATGGATAAACTCCACGGCAAACTTGCCGGCCTTCACCGTCTGCCCGGCCTCCACCGTCACCAGCTTGGTGGTTTTGTCCAGTCCGTGCTCGATGAGCTTGAGCTTGATAAGGCCTGCCGTCAGCCGCGTGCAGTAGATGGGCATATTTACCTGCTTGAGGACATAGGGGATGGCACCGATATGGTCTTCGTGACCGTGGGTGATGAAAAGGCCGCGGATGCGGGTCCTGTTCTTGATGAGGTAGGATACGTCGGGGATCACCAGGTCAATGCCGTACATATCGTCGCCGGGAAATGCCATGCCGCAGTCCACCACGATGATCTCACCGCCATATTCATATACCGTCATGTTTTTGCCGATCTCATTGAGACCGCCAAGGGGAATAATCTTTATTTTTTCTGCCATTATAAAATCTCCTTTAATTGTTATGTATCACCGGCAGAACGCTGCACGCGCAAATGGGTGCAACAAAACAAAGGCGTCCCGTCCGCCAACGGCCCTGTATCGCCGTGACTTCCGGGTATCCGCCCAACGCCAGTGAAGGTGAAAAAATTCTCTTTTATTTATTGAACGCGGTGGCATGACCGCGAAACATACCAAAAAGACAGTGGAATTTTCCACGAATTGTACAAAGTATAACACGCTTTTTTGTATTTGTACAGTATTTTCGCTCGCCTTTTTTCGCACATAACGGGAAAGACTGCAAACAGAGGAAAATTTCAAGGTTGTTGTTGAGGAAAAAAAGACGCTGTGCTATAATAAACTTCTATTAGTATCGGTTCATGCGCCATTTGGCGTATTTCAGCACGATCGGCGGTCATTGCCGCCGAAGAAGGGAGCGAGCTTTGAGTAAGAGAATTGCCCGCGCTTTGTCCACCAATATCGCACTGTACTCCGTTTGCCTGATCCTTTTTATTGTGGCCACCATTCCGTTCAAGCCCCTGCTGGCCGCGGGAGAAGCGGTGCTGGCCATCGGCTTATTTATTTACAGCCGGCGCAAAGGCCACCTGATGCAGCAGCGGATGCGCCAGTATATGGAGCGTATGGCGGGCGGCATGGACTCCGCCGCCCGCAGCAATATGCTCTTTGCCCCCATGCCCATGATGGTCTTTGACGTGAACACGGAGGAAGTCCTCTGGTCCAACGAGGAATTTCTGCACCTGACCAATGAGCATGAGCAGATCTTTGAATCGCGCCTTTCCACCGTGGTGCCCGGTTTTTCCAAGCGCTGGCTGGTGGAGGGGAAGAGCGAATGCCCCGACGAATTTCGCTGGAACCACCACATTTACCGGGTCTACGGCTGCCTAAGCCGGCCGGAGGACGTGAACAACGGCCAGAATCTGCTGGCCACCACCTACTGGATGGATGTGACGGAGAACCGGGAAATGCACGACCGGCTGCAAAAGACCCACCCAGTGGTGGCTATTTTGGTGCTGGACAACTATGAAGAGCTGATGAAAGCCTGCCCGGAGACCAAGCGCTCGGCCGTGCTGGCGCGCCTTGAGGAGAAGCTGGGCAAGTGGACCGCCGACAGCGACGGGCTGCTGCTGTCCTATGACCGGGATCGGTATCTGTATGTGTTCAGCGAAAAAGACTATCAGCACTACGCCGACGAGAAGTTTTCCATTCTGGAAAGCGTGCGGGAGGTGGTGGCCGGCGAAGGCGTGGCCGCCACACTGTCCGTCGGCATCGGCAAGGACGCCGACAGCTACGGCGAGCTGTTCAAGTACGCCACGCTGGCCATGGAGATGGCGCTCTCCCGGGGCGGCGACCAGGCGGTGGTGAAAAACCGCCTGAACTTTGAGTTTTACGGCGGACGCTCCAAGACCACCGAAAAACGCACCAAGGTTAAGTCCCGGGTCATGGCCAACGCCCTGGGCGAACTGGTGGAAGACGCCAGACAGGTCTATGTCATGGGCCACAAATACGCCGACATGGACACGCTGGGCGCGGCGACGGGCATCTGCTGCATCGCCCGCAAGCGGGGCAAGGTGTGCCACATCGTCATCGACATGGAGGACAACGCCGCCCATCCCGTGCTGCGAAAGCTTTTGCAGCTGCCGGAGTACAAGGACGTGTTCCTCACCGGTAGCGAGGCCTTTGTCCGGGTGCAGCCCGACACGCTTTTGGTGGTGGTGGATACCAACCGGCCTCAGAGCGTGGAGTCCGAGGAGCTGCTGGAGGCTTCCAACCGGGTGGCCGTCATCGACCACCACCGGCGGGGCAGCAGCTATATCGAAAAGATGGCGCTGAACTTCCACGAACCCTACGCCTCCTCCGCCTCCGAGCTGGTGACGGAGCTGCTGCAATACCTGGTGGAGCCCACCGACCTGCTGCGGCCCGAGGCGGAGGCGCTTCTGGCGGGCATCGTGCTGGACACCAAGAGTTTTACCAACCGCACCGGCGGCCGCACTTTTGAGGCGGCGGCGTTTTTGCGCCGGGCCGGCGCCGACACGTCGGATGTGCAGAGGATGTTCCAAAGCGATCTGACGGACATGATCTCCCGCTATGACATCATCCGCCACGCCCAGCTTTACCACAAGGATATCGCCATCGCCGCCATTGAAACGGAGCTGGATCGGGTGGTGGCGGCCAAGGCCGCCGACGAGCTTTTGACGCTCAAAGGCGTGCGGGCCTCCTTTGTGCTTTACCAAAAAGAGGACGGTGTTTATATCTCCGCCCGGTCTTTGGGCGATGTGAACGTGCAGGTCATTGTGGAGACGCTGGGCGGCGGAGGTAACTCCACCACCGCCGGCGGACAGATCCCCGACGGGACGGTGGAAGTGGTGAAAGATCAGCTGCTGGCCGCCATTGACAGTTATTTTGCAGATTAAGAAAGGAAACAATGAAAATGAAAGTGATTTTGACACAGGATGTGAGGGGACAGGGCAAAAAGGGCCAGGCCGTGGAAGTGGCCGAGGGCTACGCGCGGAACTTTCTGCTGCCCCGTAAGCTGGCGGTGCTGGCCACGGCGGATGCCATGAACACCATGAAATTGCAGGAAAAGGCCAAGGCCAAAGCCGACGCCGAGGCCAAGGCTGCGGCGGAAGCCATCGCGGCGAAGCTGAAGGGCTGCTCGGTGAAGGTGACCGCCAAGGGCGGTGCCGGCGGCAAGCTGTTTGGCGCCGTCACCGGCAAGGAGATCAGCGACGCGCTGAAAAGCCAGTTCGATACGGATGTGCCCGCCAAGAAGCTGGTGCTGGAAGACCCCATCAAGACCTTCGGCACCTTCGAGGTGAAGGCCAAGCTGGGCTTTGAGATCAGCGGCACCGTCTATGTGGTGGTGACAGAGGAAAAGTGATTCCGGGGCTTTTGCCAAAAACAGCGCCGTGAGGATACGGTGCTGACCCATTGACTTGAAGGAGGTTTCCCTATGGATGAACTGCTGATCCGGCAGATGCCTCACTCGCTGGAGGCGGAGCAGGCGGTGCTGGGCTCCATGCTCATTGATGCCGAGTGCATCAAAGACGTGATGGAAAAATTGCAGCCGGAGGATTTTTACCTGCGGCAAAACAGGGAAATCTTTGAAACCATCTATTCCATGTTCACCTACTCCAAGCCCATCGACGGCGTGACCGTGGCACGGGAGATGGAGAAAAACGGGACCTTTGACCCCAATACAACCCGCAGCTATCTCTTGCAGCTCATGGAGATCACTCCCACGGCCGCCAATGCCATGGAGTATGTGAAGATCGTGCAGGAGAAGGCGCTGATGCGGAGCGTGGCCACCGCCGCCGCCGAGATCACCGGCATGGTGCAGGAGGGAACCGGCACCGCCGCCGATATGCTGGAGGCGGCGGAGCAGAAGATCTACGCTGTGCGCCGGGGACGCGGCAGCCAGAGCATGGTGTCTATCAGCCTGGTTTTGCAGGACGTGATGAGCCATCTGGCGGAGCTGACAGCCGGCGGCGGCGCTACGCTGCCGGGCCTTTCCACCGGCCTTTCCGCGGTGGACGACAAGATCAACGGCCTCAACAAGTCCGACCTGCTGCTGCTGGCCGCGCGGCCCGGTATGGGCAAGACCAGTATGGCGCTGAACGTGGCGCTGAGCGTGGCCAAGGAAACGGACAAGGCAGTGGCGATCTTCTCGCTGGAAATGTCCCGGGAGCAGCTAGTGACGCGGCTGATCGCCGGCGAGGGGCTGGTGGAAAACCAGCGCCTTGTGACCGGCAACCTGCGGGAGAGCGACTGGACCAAGATCGCGGAGGCGGCCTCCACCCTCAGCCGCACAGACATCCGCATCGACGACAACCCCCTGCTCACCGTGGCGGATATGAATGCCAAGTGCCGCCGGATTGACAATCTGGGCCTGGTGGTCATCGACTATCTGCAGCTGATGACGTCCGCCGGCGGCAAGGGGTACAGCGGCGAAAACCGCCAACAGGCCGTGTCTGATATTTCCCGTATGCTCAAGATCATGGCCAAGGAATTGCAGGTGCCGGTGCTGTGCCTGTCACAGCTGTCCCGCGCCAATGAAAAGCGCGACGACAAGCGGCCCATGCTCTCGGATCTGCGTGAATCGGGCGCCATCGAGCAGGACGCGGATATCGTTCTGTTTTTGTATCGGGACGATTATTATAATGAAGACTCTGAAAAGAGAAATATCGCCGAGTGCATCGTGGCCAAGAACCGTCACGGTGAGACCGGCAAGGTGGAGCTGCGCTGGATGCCAGAATACACCATGTTCGGCACACTGGAGACCCGCTATTCGGAGGACGGACAGTGAGATCGTTTATGGAAGCGCACGGGATGTTCCCCAGGGCGGGCGGCATGATGCTGTGCGCCGTTTCCGGCGGCAAGGACTCCATGTGTCTGCTGCACCGAATGAAACAGCTGGGGGAGGAGAACAACTTCCGCGTGGCCGCCGCCCACTTCAATCATCAGCTGCGGGGGGAGCGCGCCGACCGTGACGAGACCTTCGTCCGGGACTGGTGCGAAAAAGAAAAGATTCCCTTTTACGCGGGCCGGGGCGACGTCCGACGGGCGGCGCAGGCCAACGGCTGGACAGTGGAAGAAGCGGCCCGCCGCCTGCGATATGCTTTTTTAGAGGAAACGGCCGAAAAGATCGGGGCGGAGAAGATTGCCACCGCCCACCAGGCGGAGGATCAAACGGAGACGGTGCTGATGCATCTGGTGCGAGGCACGGGGCCGGAGGGCCTGCGGGGCATTCCGGCGGTGCGGGGCAAGCTGATCCGCCCCCTGCTCCAGACCAGCCGCCGGGAGATCGAGGCCTATCTGGAGGAAAACGGGATCCCTCATGTGGAGGACGAGACCAATCAGGACACGACTCTGACCCGCAACCGCATCCGCCATCTGGTCCTGCCGCAGCTGGAGGACATCAATCCGGCGCTGGGCGAAGCGGTGGAGCGGACGACCGCCATTTTGCGGCAGGAAAACGACCTGCTAAACGGCATGGCGGAGGCGTATCTCTCCCAGGGAGGGGCGCTGGACTGCGGCGTGCTGCTTTCGGCGCACCCGGCGCTGCAACCCCGAGTGCTGCGCCTTTGGATCGACCGCCTGCCGGTAGGGAAAAAGGATTTTACCGCCCGGCATATAGACCAGCTGCTGGCGCTGGCCCGGGAAGGAAAAAACGGAAGCGGCCTGGATCTGCCTCAGGGGGTGCGGGCCGTGCGGGACGGAGAGCGTCTGCTGCTGGAGCGGCGGGCGCCGGAGCCGCCGCCGGAAACGCCGCTGCTGCCGGGGAATAACCGTTGGGGGAAGTACACAATTTCCCGCTTTAAAACAGCCGCAAATTTTTGCGAAAAAATAGATACAATTTCACTGAATTGTGATAAGATGAATCCATATATCACTGTTCGCGCATGGCAGAGCGCCGACCGCCTGCTTTTGCCGGGGGGCAGAGGCAGCAGAAGCCTCAAGCGCCTGTTCGCGGACGCGGGGATCAAGGCCGGGGAAAGAGACGGCATTCCCGTGATCTGCGTGGACGGACGGGCGGCGGCGGTGTTCGGCATCGGCGCGGACCGGGCGTTTACCCAGCCGGGTGAGGAGTGGACGACTCTCACCATGAAAGATAAAAAAGGAGAATAAAGATGGCAAAGAGCGAGATGAATCAGGACATTCTGCGGGTTCTTCTGACGGAAGAGCAGCTGCAAGCGCGCATCAATGAAATGGGAGAAGAACTGTTCGAGCGTTTTCAGGGCAAGAATCCGCTGTTTGTGGGTGTGCTGAACGGCTGCTTCGTGTTTATGGCCGATCTGGTGCGCGCCGCTCAGATCAAGAGTGAACTGGAGTTTATCGGCGTCTCCTCCTATAAAAACGCGACCAAGAGCTCCGGCGTGGTGCAGATCACCCGCGACTTGCAGCGTGATATCACCGGCCGCGACATCATCGTGGTGGAGGACATTCTGGACTCCGGCAACACGCTGGCGTTTTTGAAGAATTATTTCGTGGCCAAGGGCGCGGCCAGCATCACCATTGTGACGCTGCTGGATAAGCCGTCCCGCCGGGAAAAGGCCATTACCCCCGACCTGTACGGTTTTGTGGTGCCGGATGAGTTTGTGGTGGGCTTTGGCTTGGATTATTGCCAGCAGTACCGCAATATGCCCTATATCGGTGTGCTGAAGCCTGAGGTATACAGCAAGTAACGATCGTTCCGGATGAGAGGCGACGCATATCGCCTCTTATCTTGTCTTTTTGAAAGGATGCAAGGCGTGGATTATAACGAGGAAAACAAATCTCTGCCGGAAGAACCCGGTCTGCCACAGGAAGCGGACATGAAGCCGCAGACAGTTGGAAAGCGCCTGGAAAAGAAAGAGAAGGCCACCTGGAAGAGCGTCTGGAAGGAATACGGCTATCTGGTCATCACGGTGGCGGTGGTGGTGATCCTGTTTCGAGTGATCTTTCAGCTGGCCTATGTGCCGTCCGGCTCTATGGAGACCACCATTCCCACTCACTCGGCGCTGATCTCCTGGCGTCTGCCTTATGTATGGGGAAATCCTACGCCTGAACGGGCCAACATTGTGACCTTCTGGAGCGATGAGCTCCATGAGATCCTGGTCAAGCGTGTGATCGGTCTGCCCGGGGAAACTGTGTCCTTTTCTGGCGGATACGTCTATATCGACGGCGAAAAGCTGGAAGAGCCTTACCTGCCGGCACAGGGACAGACCCGCAGCGACAAATCGTTTACCGTGCCGGAGGGCTGCATTTTTGTGATGGGCGACAACCGCGAAAGCTCCTATGACAGCCGCTTTCTGGCGGAGCCCTATATTTCAGTGAAAAAAATCGAGGCCCGCGCTCTTGTGAACATTGCCGTGCGGAAAAGCTGTTCCTGGCGCGGCATCCACATCATTGCCTGATAAGGGCGCGGACCATCCATAAAAAGGGAGGCAAACAGTTGGAAAAAAAGAGACGGATCGGTGTAAGCGGCTATTTGATCATCCTGTTGCTGATCGCCTGTGTTTACTATCTGATCTCCGGCATTCGCAACGGCTCCAGCATTTCATACAGCGAGATGCGGCAGCTATTTGAGCAGGAGAAGGTGGAGTCGTTTACCATTGACAATACCCGATTGACCATGACGCTCAAAGACGAGAGCGGCAGCGGGAAAACGGCCACCTGCAATCTGTATAGCTTTGATCTCTTTTATGCGGATATGAACGATCTGGTACAGCAGCAGTATGCCGACGGTGTTATCACCAAATACGACTATCACGCCGATCACTCCACCAGCTGGCTGCAGATCCTGCTGCCGTATGTGGTGGCGGTACTGGGCTTTATCCTGCTGCTGAACATGATGGCCCGGATGAACGGGGGCGGCAGCATAGGGCCGGACAAAATGGCCCAGTTTGGCGAGGCGCGGGTGCAGACGCCGGAAAACAAGGAGAAAAAAGTCTCCTTCCGGGACGTGGCCGGCGCCGACGAAGAAAAAGAAGAATTGCAGGAAATTGTGGCTTTTCTCAAAGATCCCCAGAAGTATCTGGATCTGGGCGCACACATTCCCAAGGGCGTGCTTCTGGTGGGCCCTCCGGGCACCGGCAAAACACTGCTGGCCAAAGCGGTAGCCGGGGAGGCCGGGGTGCAGTTTTTGTCCATTTCCGGCTCCGACTTTGTGGAGATGTATGTGGGTGTGGGCGCCTCCCGTGTCCGTGACCTGTTTACCCAGGCCAAGAAAAGCGCGCCTGCCATCGTGTTTATCGATGAGATCGACGCCGTGGGCCGCCAGCGCGGCACCGGCCTTGGCGGCGGCCACGACGAGCGCGAGCAGACGCTTAACCAGCTCCTGGTGGAGATGGACGGCTTTGGCAGCAACGAAGGCGTGGTGGTGCTGGCCGCCACCAACCGGGCGGATATTCTGGACCCGGCACTGCTGCGTCCGGGACGGTTTGACCGCCAGGTCTTTGTGGGCCTGCCGGACATCAAGGGCCGTCGGGCGATCCTGGAGGTACACGCCAAGAACAAACCCCTGGCCGACGACGTGAATTTGGAGGAGATAGCCAAGGGAACGCCCGGTTTTACCGGCGCCGATCTGGAAAATCTTCTCAACGAGGCGGCGCTGATGGCCGGACGGAGAGACCAAAAGGTCATCTCCATGCCGTTGCTGCAGGAGTCCATTATCAAAGTCATTGCGGGCCCGGAGAAGAAGAGCCGCGTGATCCCGGCGGCCGAGCGCAAGCTCACCGCCTACCACGAGGCGGGGCACGCCATCGTCATGCACGAGCTGCCCTCCCACGACCCGGTGCACCAGATCACCATTGTGCCCCGCGGACAGGCGGGCGGCATGACCATCTCTTTGCCGGACGAGGACCGTTCTTACCTCTCCAAGAAGTATATGGAAGAGCAGATCGTTTCGCTTTTGGGCGGCCGCGCGGCGGAAAAGCTGGTGCTGGGCGATATCTCCACCGGCGCCTCCAACGATATTCAGCGCGCCACCCAGATGGCCCGCCGGATGGTGGCCACTTACGGCATGAGCGACCGCATCGGCACGGTGGCCTTTGACGCCGGCCATGATGAGGTGTTTATCGGCCGGAGCATGGCCCAGACCCGTCCCTATTCCGAACAGATCGCGGCGCAGATCGACGAGGAGATCCAGCGGATCATCAACGAGTCTTATGCCCGCAGCGAGGAAATTTTGCAAAAACGCCGGCCGGAGCTGGTGACGGTGGCGGAATATCTGCTGGCCCATGAGACCATGACGGCGGAAAGTTTTGAAGAAGTATTTTCCCACGAAAACGCATAATAAAGAAGCAATAGCGCGGTCCCGCATTTGGTGGGACCGCGCTATTTTTGGGCCTGAAGACGACAATAAGTTTGTCTATTTTGACGAAACTTCTTGTCCACAACAAGCGGACAAAAAACAGAAAAACGACAAAAAAGCCCCCAAAAAAGAAAATGGTATATGTTTCCTATAAAGAAATATATTTTAAGGCCCCCCCACAGAAGAGGATCAAAAACAAGTGACCGAATATAAAGGAAAAATGGCAATTTATTGTAGCGAAGACCAAAATCTGCAAGTTTACCGAGAAGCTAAAATACAAAAATATTTTGGGATCTGTCAAAATTTGTTAACATATAGTCCACGACATAAAGACAAATGGCTACAAAAAGAGGGGCACCAGTTGATTCCGTGGAGTGGGCGGAATGCAAAAAACTGGCAGATTTGCCCCTTGTAAATCAAAAAATGATTCGATAGAATGCAATTATCTCCATTCTCTTGCACAAATGGAGCGACAAATACCCAAAACAAGCAAACAAAATAGGAGGAAAAATCATGAAAAAGGTTCTGGCTCTGGCTCTGGCCCTGGTTTTGGCGCTGTCCCTGTTTGCCTGCGGCAGCAGTAGTAGCAGCGGCACACAAAGCGCAGGCGATGTGATCAAGATCGGCGTATTCGAGCCTACCACCGGTGAAAATGGGGCCGGCGGTATGCAGGAAGTGCTGGGCGCACGGTACGCCAACAAAGTGACGCCTACTGTTACTGTGGGCGGCAAGGAGTACAAGATTCAGCTGGTGGAAGTGGATAACCAGTCTGATAAGACCGCGGCCGTTACCGCTGCCCAGTCTCTGGTAAGCCAGGGCGTCGTGGCTGTGGTGGGTACATACGGTTCCGGCTGCGCCATTGCGGCGGGCCCCACGTTTGAAGCGGCCAAGGTTCCCGCGGTGGGCTGCTCCTGCACCAACCCCCAGGTGACGCTGAACAAGCCCTATTATTTCCGCGTCTGCTTCCTGGATCCCTATCAGGGTGAAGTTATGGCAAACTTTGCATACACCACCAAGGGCTGCAAGAACGCGGCCATCATTACCCAGAACGGCGATGACTACTCCACGGGCCTTGGCGGCTTTTTCAAGACCCCCTATGAGAAACTGGGCGGCAAGGTAGTCTATGAGGGCACCTACAACACCAATGAAACCGACTTCAACGCCATCCTGACTTCCGCCAAAGCGGCAAATCCGGATGTGATGTTTATTCCTTCCTCTATCACCACGGCCGGCCTCATTGTCAAGCAGGCCCGTGCGCTGGGTATTACCTGCCCCATTATGGCCGGTGATACGTGGCAGAACGCTACCATTGCCCAGAACGCGGGCAAGGAAAACGCCAATGAGGTGTATTATTCCACGTTCTTCTCCGCCGACGACAAGGATGCCACCGCATTTGTGTCTGGCTTTACCGATTATCTGAAGAGCTCCAATGAAAATTTGAAGCTCAACGGCAACACGGATGTCATTGCTTCCATCTCCGCTTTGGGCTATGACTCGTATATGTCTATTGTGGAAGCCATTAAATCCCTTAACGGTGATGTGACCGGCGAAGCCATCAAGGATGCGCTGACAAAGCTAAACTACACCGGTGTGACCGGCGTGATCACTTTCGACCAGAACGGCGATGCCAAGAAGAACGTTGCCTTTATCGAATCCTTCGTGGACGGCAACATGAAGCTGGTGGGCTTCCAGTCTGCTGACGGCAAGTTCACTGCTGCCAAGTAAAACGGTATGACAGTGCCTGCGCATATACTGTAAAACAAAGCAAACCGGCGAGTGGCAACACACGCTCGCCGGTTTGCTTTATCCGTACTTTTCACATCCTTATGAAATGAGGGGAAAACCCATGGATGCATTTTTGCAAAACTGCCTCACCGGTCTGTCCATCGGCAGTATCTACGCGCTGATCGCCATCGGCTATACCATGGTCTATGGCATCCTGCGCCTGATTAACTTTGCCCACGGCGATATTTTTATGATGGCCGGTTATTTTATGATCATCTGTATGACGGATCTCCTGATCCCTTGGTACATCTCCATCATTCTGGTGGTGGCGGCCACGGTGGCTTTGGGCGTCTGCATTGAAAAGGTGGCCTACAAGCCCCTGCGTACCGCACCCAGAATGTCCGTGATGATCTCGGCCATCGGCGTGTCCTATTTCTTGCAAAACTTCGCGACCTATCTCTTTTCCGCACAGCCCAAGTCCTATCCCGCCATCGGCTTTTTGAGTGAGTCCATTCAGATCGGCAATATTTCCACCACCCTCGTGACCTTTGTGACGCCGATCCTTACCATATTACTGGTCATTGCTCTGGTGGTGCTGGTCAAGAAAACGAAAATCGGCATGGCTATGCGCGCTGTTTCCCGGGATTTTGAGACGGCACAACTCATGGGCATCAAGATCAACAGCGTCATCAGCTTTACCTTTGTCATCGGCTGCGCGCTGGCCGGTATCGGCTCTATTTTGTACTTCATTCCCCGTTCCTCCGTCTACCCGCTGGCCGGCTCTCTGCCCGGTTTGAAGTGCTTTGTGGCGGCGGTGTTCGGCGGCATCGGGTCCATTCCCGGCGCTCTGGTGGGCGGCTTTTTAATTGGCCTGTCCGAAACCTTTATCAAGTCCAGCGCCTATTCCGAATTCAGCGACGCCTTTACGTTCATTATTTTGATCGTGGTGCTGCTCTGCCTTCCCACCGGCTTGTTCGGCGAGAAGATTAAGGAGAAGGTGTAAGCCATGCTGAGTAAGAAGACAAAAAGGATCTCCACCGCCGCGGCGCTGGTGATGCTGGCAGTGGTGATCGTCTGCGTGGGACAGTTTACCAAATCCACCTCTATGCTGCGTACCGTGTTTCAGCTGGGCGCCATTTACGCGCTTTTGGCGGTGTCCATGAACCTGTGCAACGGCTTCACGGGGCTTTTCTCCCTGGGCCAGGCGGGCTTCATGACGCTGGGCGCTTATACCTACGCCATCTTGACCATTCCCTCCGCCTCTCGCGCCGGCGTGTATTACCTGTACGGCGTGGCACCCTGGCTGGAAAAGCTGGAGCTGCCCATTCCCGTGGCGCTGCTGGTGGCAGGACTGGTGGCGGCGCTGTTCGCTTTCCTGATCGGCTTGCCGGTGCTGCGGCTCAAGAGCGACTATCTGGCCATTGCCACACTGGGCTTTGCCGAGGTGGTGCGTATCATTACCGCTTCCTCGCCTTTGAACCGTGTCACCAATGGTTCTCTGGGACTGACCATGATCCCCGGCTTTAAGTCCTACTACGGTATCTTTGCGGTGGTCATCTTCTGCATCGCGGTGATCGTTTTGCTCATCAACAGCACCTACGGCCGGGCGTTTAAGGCCATTCGCGATGATGAGATCGCGGCGGAGGCTATGGGCATCAATCTGTCCAAACATAAGCAGATGTCCTTTGTCATCAGCTCCTTCTTTGCCGCCATCGGCGGCGCACTGATGGCCATGTATATGGGCGCCATTTCCTCCACCACGTTTACCATCGCCGTGACCTACTTCATTTTGCTCATTGTGGTCATCGGCGGCATGGGCAGCGTGACAGGCAGTATTATTTCCGCACTGCTGGTCATTGCCTCCCGAGAATGGTGGCTGCGCTTTTTGGATCAGCCCATGTATATTGGTTCTTTCCATGTGCCACTGCTGAAAACCGGTTTTCGCATGGTGATCTTCTCCGTTATCCTTATGGTGGTGGTGCTGTTCTTCCGCAAGGGCATCATGGGCGAGAAAGAATTTAGCTGGGACGCCATCTACGGTTTCTTTAAGAAGCTGGGCTCCAAGAAGAAAACGGAGGTACACGCCAAATGAGTGAAAACGTACTGAAGGTGGAAAACGCCACCATGCAGTTCGGCGGCGTGGTGGCTGTTGACAATCTGAATCTGGAGGTCAACGAGGGGGAGATCGTCTCTCTCATCGGCCCCAACGGCGCGGGCAAGACCACGGCGTTCAACGTGATCACCGGTGTGTACGCGCCCAGCAACGGCCGGGTGTATTTTAACGGTGAGTGCATCGTGGAGAACTATCCCCACGGTAAGATGAAAAAACTTTACAAAGGCGAACATGCCGGGGAGTATACCCGGAGCATCGAGCCGACGCCCGACAAGATCACGCAGATGGGCATGGCCCGCACGTTCCAGAACATTCGTCTGTGGAAGTCCCAGACGGTGCTGGACAATGTCTTGATGGCCAAGCATATGCGCCGCACCAGCAATCTGTTTTCCGCCACTTTCCGCTTAAACAAGAAAGAGGAGCAGCGGCAGTATGACGAGGCCATGGAGCTGCTGCGGATGGTGGGTCTGGAGGATGTGAAGGACGACAGCGCCACCAGCCTGCCTTACGGTAAGCAGCGGCGGCTGGAGATCGCCCGTGCGCTGGCTACCGAGCCCAAGCTGCTGCTGCTGGATGAACCGGCAGCGGGCATGAATCCCCAGGAGACGCAGGAACTGACTCAGTTTATCGGGGAGATCCGAAAAAACTTTCATATGACGGTACTGCTGATCGAGCACCACATGGATCTGGTCATGGATATTTCCGACCGCATCTATGTGCTGGATTTCGGCAAGCTGATCGCCAGCGGCGTTCCCGCTGAGATCCAAAACAACGCGCGCGTCATCGACGCGTATCTGGGGGTGGCAGACGATGCTGAAAATTAAAGATCTGTATGTGTCCTACGGCGGCATTAAAGCCCTGCGCGGCATCGATGTGGAAGTCCCGGACGGCAAGATCGTCACCCTCATCGGCGCCAACGGCGCGGGAAAGTCCACCATGCTGCGGACAATCTCCGGTCTTGTAAAAGCGGAAAGCGGCTCCGTCACCTATAATGACAAGGAACTCATTGGCCTTGCGCCCAACAAGATCCTGGAGCAGGGCGTGGCGCTGGTGCCGGAAGGCCGGCGGGTGTTCCCCGACCTCACGGTACTGGAAAATCTCCGGATCGGCAGTTACCTTCGCAAGGACAGAGGGGAGATCGAAAAAGATATTCAGTGGGTCTACTCTCTGTTTCCTCGGCTGGAGGAGCGCAACTGGCAGCAGGCTGGCACACTCTCCGGCGGCGAACAGCAGATGCTGGCCGTGGGCCGGGCCCTGATGAGCCGCCCCAAGGTCCTGATGATGGATGAGCCGTCCCTGGGCCTTGCACCGCTGGTGGTGCAGGACATTTTCTCCATCATCCGTACCATCAACCAGCAGGGCGTGACCGTGCTGCTCATCGAGCAAAACGCCAATATGGCGCTGAAAACGGCGGATCTGGCCTATGTACTGGAAACAGGCCACATCACCAAGTACGGCACCGGTGCGGAACTGCTGGCAGATGAGAGCATCAAGGAAGCCTACCTGGGCAAGAAAAAGGTGCATTAAACAGGCAGCCCCGGCGTGCAGGGATCAAGCGAGAGCGAATGCCGTTTTGTACTGAGAAAAAAGCAGACAAAAAACAGCTCCGCCGATTGAGAAATCAAGCGGCGGAGCTGTTTATTTTGTTTGAAAAAACGGGTTTGCGGTACCGAAAGAAATGGAAATTCTATGCAGTGTGGTCATAGCCGCAGCTCCGATCAGAACCGACAATCTCCATTGCCGTCCGCAAGGCGGAACTGAGCAAGAAGCTCCTTGAGCAGATTTGCCTGCCAGTGTCATAAGAGAAATATAAATGGTTACCCATAATTGCGGGCTGAGTGTGTGGCTGCGGCAGATATTTTTTCGGATACCGCCACTTCTGCATGACGAAAGTACGAATCCTTTTGACAGCAATAAAGGATTTGAGCGGCGTGACAAGCTGTATCCTGCGAAATAAGACATATGAAGCGAATAGCCGCAGCCGTCCGTCTCATATGTCTTATGCTAGATGCATTTAAAAGCGCTGAGGTTCAGGCGCAAGTGGAATTTTACTGGGCCAGCGCGTCCGCCACGCCATCGAGCCAGGTGCCCTCGAAATTCTCGATAGCGCCCTCGTCGGTCAGCTTGGCAAGAGCGGGGTCAATGGGCATCTTGGCCAGCAGCTTCAGTCCGTAGCGGGCGGCGGCCTCCTCGGTCTTGCCCTGGCCAAAGAGATAGATCTTCCTGCCGCAGTCGGGACAGGCCACATAGCTCATGTTTTCCACCAGACCCACAATGGGAATGTTCATCATCTGAGCCATCTTCACGGCCTTTTCCACCACCATGGACACCAGTTCCTGGGGAGAGGCCACGATGATCAGGCCGTCCACCGGCAGCGTCTGAAACACGTTCAGCGCCACGTCGCCGGTTCCGGGAGGCATATCCACAAACATATAGTCCACGTCTTCCCACAGCACGTCTGTCCAGAACTGCTGCACCACGCCTCCGATGACGGGACCGCGCCAGATGACGGGGTCGGTCTCATGCTCCAGCAGGAGGTTCACGGACATCAGCTGGATACCGGTGCGGGTGGAAACGGGCAGTATAGCGTCCTGCGTGCCCTCGGCACGGGCGTGCACGCCAAATGCCTTGGGGATGGAGGGACCGGTGATATCGGCGTCCAGCACGGCGACGTTAAAGCCCTTGCGGCGCATGGTGACGGCCAACTGGCTGGTGACCATGGACTTGCCCACGCCGCCCTTGCCGGATACCACGCCGTAGACCTTGCCTACCCGGGCGCCCTCGTGCAGGGGCTTGATCTGAAAGGGACTTTCTGTGCGTTCGCTGCAGGATTCGCCGCAGCTGCTGCAATCATGGGTACATTCGCTCATTTTTTCTTCTCCTTTTATCTTCAAACGGTTTTAAAAATCCATTGACATATGGTTTGATTCGAATATAGCACGAAAAAAGGTGGTTGTCCAGCGACCGGTGCGCCTTTCAGCAGGTGGTGCAGTGGGCGGCACCGCCCAAAAGGGCCGCCTCCCGCTTCTGGCAGGTGAAGAGGAGGATCTGCCGCCGGGCGGCTTCCTGCTGCAAATAGGAGAGCGCGGCGCCAAGGCGCCAATCGTCAAAACTGGTCAGCGCGTCGTCCAGAATCAGAGGAACCGCCTTTTCCTCCGGCAGCACCATGTCGCAGATGGCCATACGCACCGCGAAATACAGCTGGTCGGCAGCGCCCTGGCTCAAGAGCTGAATGTCCCGGGCGGCGGGGTCTGCTGCTGTTTCGGCGGCAATGGAAAAGTCGCGACTGAGCAGTACTTTCTGATAGCGTCCGTCGGTAATGGCGGAAAAAATCGCGGCGGCTTTGGCGCCGATAGCGGGAGAAAAACGGCTTTGCAGTGCCAGATTGGCTCCCTCCAGCGCTTCCATGGCCACGGCGATGGCATCGTATTCCGCCTGAAGCGCCGCCAGCTGCTCTTTCACGTCGGAAAGCTGGCTGGCCGCCTCGGAGGGGTTGCCCAAAAGACGCAGCTGCCCCGTCAGCGTGTCCAGCTGCCGCTGAAGCGCCAAAACGGCGCTTTCGGTCTCCTGCCTGCGGCGTTCCAGCTCCTGCCGGCTGATGGAAGGGGCGTCGGCAGGCGGCTGGGGCGTGGCCAGCGGCATCATCTCAAGGCGCAGATAGGCGTCTTTTGCCCGCTCCCGGGTGTTGGCTGCGGCGGCAAGGCGCTCCTTGGCATCGGCCACGGCGGCTTTGGCACCGTCAAGATCCCGGACCTGAGGCTGAAATATCCGGATCTGAGATAAAAGCGCCTGGGTGTCGGCGGCAAAAGAGGAGGAGAGACTGTCCGCGGCGGCCTGAGCCCGCAAAGCGTTCTGGGCTACGCTCTCCGCCTGAAGAATCATCTGGGCGTAGTCCTCCTGCTGACGCTTTTGCTCCGCCTGGGCGGCCAGCCGTTTGTCCTCCTTTTTCCGGCGGGCGGCGTTAGCCAGAAACATACCGCCCAACGCCGCCGCAAAGGCGATGAGCCCAAAGTAGGGTCGGGGAAGAAAGAACCACCCCAGGACGCCCGCTGCCGCGGCGCACAAGACCGCGCAAAGCACAGAGGAAAGAGACACAAGACGGCGGGGAGGATCCCCGGCGGCCGACTGAAGCTGGGACAGCGTCTGAGGGTACAGAGGGCTTGCCTGCCTGGCGCGCTCCGTCTGCTGTGCCTGCTGCGTTTGCTGCCGGGCGTCTTCCTGGGCTGTCTTTACCCGTGACTGAACGCTTTGCAGCGCTTGCAGCTGGCCTTCGTATTGCTCTAAAAAAGAGGAGGGAGGGATCTGCTCTTGCTGCAAGGCCCGGTAAATGGCGTCGGCTTCCTCCTGCAGGCGGGCCGCTTCCTGCTGCGCCGCATCGCGGGCCTGCGCGGCGGCAAAGGCGTCCGCCTGCTCCCACTGACGCAGCTGCGCGGCAATGGACCGCTGATTTTTCCGCTCCTCATCCAGACGTTCTTCCAACGCCTTGGCCTGCTCCGAGAGCTCCCGCAGCGCCGCAAGGTCATGTTCCAGCGTCTCCACCCGGCTCTCCAGCAGGGGGACCTGCCCGGTTTTGTTGTGCTTGCGCCGGTTGAGCTGCTTCTTTAGGCGATCGTATGCCTCGCTGAAGGAAACGTCCTCCTCACCGGCGCTGATGAGGGAGGTAATGCGCCGTTCCAGCTCCGGGTCCTGATCCACCGCCAGACCAGATTGGCGGATAAAGGCGCTGCGCTCAAAAACCTCACGGGGCACGCCCAGCAGTGTTTCCCCCAGATTTTGCCCGGTAATGCCGGGTACAGCCGTGGCGGTATTTTGATAGGTGCAGGAAAACGCCCCCATGGGGGAGGCGGCCCGCTGTGTGTCCCGCAGAACGGTGTAGGCCTCGCCCTCGGAGAGAAGATCCATCCGCCCCCGCATGGGGGCGCCGTCCCAGGGAGCAAAACGGTTCTTGTCCGCCAGCGCTCCCCGGCTTTTTGTGGAGAGACCATAGAGCATCGTGCGGATAAACGCGGCCCATGTGGATTTGCCAGATTCGTTGGGCGCGTAAATAACATTCAACCCCGGTTGCAGGGTCAGCGTCTTTTGATTCAGCTTGCCGAATGAGGCAGTCATGGATTGTATCTCCAAGTGCGGCACCTCCTGTGGTATAGGTATACTATATTATATCATGGAGAGCGTGGCTTGTCTTGGAAAGGAAATGAAAATAAATTGAATTTTCTTAAAAAAGGGGATTGACATTTACCCGGGGATTTGGTATCCTACGTTAGCTGTCTCCGAGAGATAAAAACAAGACCGAAATCTTCCCGAAAAGAATGAAAAAAAGTCTTGACAAACATCGGGGAAAGCAGTAAAATAAATTCGTTCCGCTGATGGGACGTGTACCTTGTAAATTAAACAATGAACGAACTAAAAGCACCAGACGAGAGCGCAAGAAATTGTGCTTAAAGACTTGGGACACCGGGGTTTTAGTCAATTACTCGGGGTCTTAAGTATAAAAAGTT
>JAYFNH010000023.1:0-95579 GCA_034933545.1 Oscillibacter sp. | reverse complement strand
GTCTGCCCTTTCAGCTATATTATTAAGGGTAAGCCTATTGTCAACCTTACCTAAGGGTATCATCCCATCCCCATTGCCAAAGACTACCGTTACGTTAATATAGCTATCTGGAGTTTTGTGGGACTTTGGTAATACCGTTGAATGCTGTTGCTTGCTTGAACGTATGTCAAGCGTTGAAAATAAAGGGGTTTAAGCACATTGCAAATAGCCATAAAAGGGTGACTTTAACAAACCCGCAAAGTTTTCGCTTTTGAAAAAAGCAAATGGCGGTTTTAATTGTTATTTCGATACCGCCGTTTGGCTACCTTTATTTCGTTTTGGCACAGAACTATCCTGCTGCCACAAAACGGTTTTTTTATTTCCTTGAGCGGTTTGTTGATATAGTCATATGAAATTTGTCTTCACCTCATTTCCTTTTCAAAACGGAAGAAATAATCTCCCCCCACCATGTCTTCGGGTGTGTTGGGATCTTTGTGCTGGGGATTAAAAAATTCAACGATGTGAAAGCCACAGCAATTCACATAAAAATGAATATTTCGTTTTTCAAAATATGGGGTAACGGTTTCCCAACCTTTTGTGTCAGGGTGCAGCTTTTCAAGCTCTTTCCAAATGGCCTGTCCCACACCACGATTCTGCGTTCCATATTTCACATAGAGAAAATCAAGATGATTGTACTGCGTTTCCTCGTCAATAACAACGATTGCACCGCCGACCATTTCACCATCTACCATCGCTTTGAAAGCGATTGACCCTTTGGTATTTAATGAACGGTCGATATCCTCTTCGGGAAGTATCTCTGTGTCCAAATCAGAAAACTCCGCTGCTGCTGCTTTTTGGAAAGCCTCTTGCATATCCTTTTTGTAATTTGCCAAATCTTTTTGACTGACAGGCACTAGCTTAAAAATCATATTGTACACTCCTTTTTGCTTAATAATGATACCTTTTTCGCTTTACGATAAGGAATACTGCCGTAAACACAACCGCCATTACTTCGGCCACAACAATGGAAAGCCAAATACCATCAATTCCCCAAATCATCGGGAGAATTAAAACGGCGCTGACCTCAAACACCAATGTACGCAAAAAGGAAATCAAAGCGGAGGTTAGTCCATCGTTCAGAGCAGTAAAGAAGCCTGAACCGAAAATGGCAAAACCCATAAAGGGAAATGCAATGGCGAAAATACGGAACCCGGAAACAGTCAGATCCACCAGTTCCTTGTCGTAGCCCACGAATATTTGTGCCAACGGACCAGCAAGCAGCTGTGCGGCAGTTACCATAACGATTCCACTAATACCAAGTAGACGAAGGCTCTTTTTCAAAAGTCCCTTGAGTTCGTCATAATTTTTTGCGCCATCGTGATAAGCGAATACAGGGGCCACTCCGATAGAGTAACCTATAAAGGTAGCCGAGAAAATCATGCTGACATACATCATGACACCGTAGGCTGCCACGCCGTTTTCTCCGGTGAATTTCAGAAGCTGTATGTTATAGAGCATTCCCACGATACTCATGGAAACGTTGCTCATAAATTCGGAAGATCCGTTGGTACAAGCCTTGAAAATTGCCTTGCCATCAAAGCTGGTTTTTCCAAGGCGAAGAATACTGCTGTTTTTTCGAGAAAAATAGATAAGAGGAATAACACCGCCTATAAACTGGCTGAAAGCTGTGGCAATAGCTGCACCTGCCAGCTTATATTCCAGCGGCAGGAGAATTACCAAAACCGCATCCAAAACCATATTGGTAACACCGGCTGCACCCGTCACCAAAAGGCCGAGCCGAGGCCTTTCCGCTGCTACAAAAAAACTCTGAAACAGAAGTTGCAACACAAAAAACGGTAATGTCATAAGAATGATTCGTCCGTAAACAATACAATGCCCAAGAAGCTCGCCTTTTGCGCCAAGCAGTGTGGCAATCGGACGAATAAATACAAATCCTAATATAGCGAATAGGACACCAAGAACAAAAGCCACATACACAAACAGGGAAAAATAGCTGTTTGCCTTTTCCTTATCACCAGCGCCAAATGTGTTGGCAACAATAGCAGTTCCTCCGGTGCCAAACATGAAGCCAACGGTTGCCACGATCATCAAAAATGGCATGATCAGATTGACTGCGGAAAATGCCACCTTGCCTGCAAAATTAGAAACAAAGAAACCGTCCACCACGCTGTAAATAGATGTAAGAATCATCATAGCAATGGACGGAAGCGTAAATTTTATTAGTTTACCATAGGTAAAGTGATCTGAAAGCTGTATCGTCATGATTCCTTTGCCTGTAAAGCCCCGATTTGCTTACGGAAACAATCAACGTATTCTTCCATCAGACGGATATAGGTGTTGATCTCTTCTGATGACCAGGATTCAAAAGCCTGTACTTCCGCTTCGTAGAGCTTCGCCACAGTCTGATTCACATATTCCTTACCTTTTTCTGTTAGGGCAATTTTTTTTGCTTTGCCTGTGTACTGTTCCAGATATAAAATGCCGTCCGCCTCTAAGCCTCGAATAGCTGAATTTACCGTCTGCTTGCTGATTCCCGATTTCTTATAAATATCGCTGAGCAAACAATTTTCGCCTGTGTCGTAGATAGTATACAAGACAATAGAAACGCTGTCTGTAATGCCCAGCTTTAAGGATGCCTGATGATACAGTGCTTCCATTTCAGAAGTCAAATAATTAATTCGATGGATTTCGTCAAATCTTTTTTGGTTCATTACGATACCTCCAAGTATGATTTCGTACTTTTATCATAGTACGAAATCATACTTTTGTCAATAGAGCAGTAGATTTGTTGTTGCGAGCTTCGGTACAGATATAGACTTTTCTTTGGAAGTAGCATAAGCGGTTTTCCTTTCCTCCTTTCGATTTCGGTGATAAGAACAAGTCAACATAAAGCTGATTTTTTATATAAAAAATTGCCCCTTACAGAATGTAAGAAGCAATTTTCATATCCATATTCATTTGCTTTATATTATTTCAAAATGAGTAAGTGCATCTTTGATAGCATCTACTTGAACAGGTGTGGGGTGTTTTCTTGGATTTTTTAATGTTTCAAGCGCATTAGGAGCATCGTACATTGGCAAACCTAAACTGCGTTTCACCTCAGCAATATATGCTGTATGGACATTAAATCCGTATTTTTCAATGATATATTCTTTTATCATTTTGTAAGTAGTTCGTAGTTTTGGCTTGTATGCGTCTGCCCTTTCAGCTATATTATTAAGGGTAAGCCTATTATGCATGGTGTCAATCTTGCCTAACGGTATCATTCCATCCCCGTTTCCAAAGTCTACAGTTATGTTAATATAGCTGTCTGGAGTCTTGTGGGACTTTTGTAATACCGTTGAGACGGTAGTATTGATGTCAAGGGTAAAAGATTGAATGTACAAAAATCCCAGTAAATAAGCCATTTCTGTTATTTTGGGATTTTTTATTTATACACTCAAAGCGTGATTTTACCCGTTCATAGGAATCAGTCTATCCGGTCATTTTCCTTTCACGAGAGAACAGGATTGATACCGGGCTTTCACGATAGGACAGGATAGATGTTTTGTTTTGGGGCTTGGTGAGAGAACAAGATAGATGTTTTTTGGATTTTGGCGTGTGCGTGGGAACAGGTCCAATGACCAAAAAATAATATTACAATTATAGGGGTCATCTTATAAATGGTAATTATTCGGAATTAATTACTGCTTTGGTCAAGGCTATTAACAATTATAATAATACGTCATTTAAATTTTAGGAATCAAAGTTTATCGATGATGTTGAATTGAGAGAAAACCTAATAAAAGCCTCTAGCCATTTTACAATTATTAATTTGGCATATCGAAAAAAATAAGTGGCGATTTAGATAAATTTAAAGAATATACATATCCACGAATTCTTGAAGAAAAAGTAGTAGATAAAATCGAAAACATTAAATCTAAAATAGCTGAGTTGAATTAAGCGTTTAAAGAATAAATTTAGGAGATATTATATGCGACGTGAGCATTATTGGAATAGCATTTATCAAAGTGATATTTACGGTTTGCCAAAATATGATGGTTGGCTAGATAAATACCTTTCTATATTGCACCGTTCAAATTGTATTATAGATTTAGGGTGTGGAAGTGGAGTTGATACAATAGAGTTAAGCAAGCATAATATTCGAGTGCTTTCTTGTGATATAAGCAATTCAGCATTACTTCAGTTAAAAAAACATCTACCTGATGCTGAAGTATTATGCTTTAATATGGCTCAAGGCTTACCTTTTGAATCAGAATCCATTGATGTTATTATTTCTGATTTAAGCTTACATTATTTTGATTTACAAACCACGAAAAAAATCGGCCTAGATATTTATAGGGTACTTCGTTCAAAAGGAATGCTTCTTTCAAGGGTTAATTCAATCGACGAGTATATTTTTCAGCAGAATGATACAAAGCTCGAAGAAAATTATTATTTTACCAAAGGATATAATAGAAGGTATTTCAGTGTAGAAGATATTAATGAAATCTTTGGACCGATTTTTTCAATAAGGAGCATCTCGGAGTCAACTTCGAACAAATATTACGAAGACAAGCATTTAATTGAGTTTGTGGCAATGAAGGACAAAAGCATAGAGTAATAAGATAGATGCTCAACTAAAATATCAGTATTATATAATTTAGTGTGTATAAGATCATATTGATATAAACATAAGATAAAGCAAGGCGTCTACCGTTCAAAATACACGTAGGATGCTTTGCCGCATTTTTGCCCTTATTCCTTCACATCCACCGTCACACCGGACTTAAATTCCACGGTGAATTTATCCGCGGTATCCGCAGATGCCGTGTAGACAGGTGACCCTTTCAATCAGCCGCCGGACGACCGGCACGTCGTATGCGGTCAGGTCGGTTGTATTGACTTGTTTTCATGAACGGTAAATACTATAATTACGCTGTAGGCATATTTCCGAAAGCAGATAAGCTTGATGGATTTATTTCCGCGCACGAATTGACTATACAAATTGATCAATCTGATGACCTCGTTCCACGTTGAGACGGTGGTATTGATGTCAAGGGTAAAAGAGTGAGTGTGTGAAAAGTCCAGTATATAAGCCATTTCTGCGGTTTTGCGGTTTTTAAACTGTACACTCAAAACGTGATTTTACCCGTGCATGGGAATCAGTCTATCGGGTCAGATTCCGTTGGCGAAAGGACAGGATTGATGACAGGTTTTCACGACAGGACAGGATAGATGTTTAGCGTTTTTTGGGCTTGGTGAGAGAACAGGATAGATGTTTTTTGGATTTTTGGCGTATGCGTGGGAACAGGTCGAGATGTCTGCATGAAATAGACTATTTATGATAACTATGAACCGAAATCTTTGCAAAGGCCGCTGCTTTTCCTAGAGCAGTGGCCATTTTATTCAAACTCTACGGAGCGTTTATTGATAAAAGAAGAAGTAATCGGTATACTTTATCAAGTGGGGGTAATCTTATGCAGAACGAAAAAATTGGTAATGTTATAAAAACTTTACGAATAGAGCATAAACTTACGCAAAAGCAGCTTGCGTATAGGTTGGGAATTAGCGACAAGGCGGTTTCTAAATGGGAGCGTGGGCTTGGCGCGCCAGAACTTTCTTTGATTAGTGATCTATCCGACCTACTTGAAGTAAATATTTCGAATTTACTCTCCGGCGATGTATCTTACAATGATTCTGTAAGAGGAAATATGAGAAATTCAAAATATTACATTTGTCCTAATTGTCAAAACATTACTATTTGCACGGGTGATGCAAAAGTGTCTTGCTGCGGTAAAATACTCACAGCACAAACTCCGGTCAAAGCGACAGATGAGCAAAAACTAAAAATTGAAATTACCGAAGATGACTGGTATGTAACGAGCCGGCATCCAATGACTAAAGAGCATTATATATCATTTGTTGCTTTTGCTACCGGTGATCGGATAGAAATTATCAAACAATATCCAGAATGGAATCTTGAACTAAGAATTCAAAAATATGGGCATGGAATGCTAATTTGGTACTGTGTAGAGCATGGACTGTTTTATCAATTATTGTAAAAAGGAGAATAAATTTAATGAAATTTATAGTATTTAACGGAAGTCCTGCTGGAGCAAACAGTAATACAAATGTGATCGCAGAAGCATTTTTGAATGGTGCAAAAAAAGCCGGATCTGATACGGAAAACGTTTTTTTGATTGCTAAAAATATTGGACACTGCAAAGGGTGTTTTACCTGTTGGTTCAAAACACCAGGCAAATGTGTGATGGATGATGATATGACCGAGCTTTTAGCCAAGTATAATTCCGCTGATGTCGTGTGTTTTGCAACACCCGTTTACACTTGGAATATGACGGCAGCTCTCAAAAATTTTGCGGATAGACTGGCACCACTGAAAAGTCCACTGATTGTAAATTCGGACGATAATTTTGACCTTGCAGATTCCAAGCCCAAAACACAGCAATTTGTTGTTATTTCGAATTGTGGATTTCCGGGTAACAATAATTTTGAAACTATGAAAGCGGTGTTTGCATCCTGTAATCCGGTTCTTGAAATTTATCGCAACTGCGGTAAACTTTTGAAAAGCAAGGACGAAAAAATTAAAGCAACTGTAAATGAGTATTTGAAAGTTGTCGAACAGTCAGGATATGAAATGGCTACACAAAATTATGTATCAGAAGATACAAAGTCAAAACTTGAAATGCAGCTTATGTCGATACCGGATTATGTGAGATATATCGGTATGTAGTGTAAAATTTATAATAGTTTATGCCACAAGGCACCCTACGGTAATTTCCGTAAGTGCCTTGTTCATTTTTGCCTTTATTCATTAACATCCACCGTCACGCCGGACTTGAATTCAACGGTGAATTTGTCCTCGTAGACGGTGACTTTTTCAATCAGACGCCGGACAAGCGGCTCGCCGTATTGGGTCAGGTCGGTGGGCTGCTCCCTCAGGAAGGCGCCCATGTCGGCGATGCGCTTTTTCTGTTCGTCCCGCCCGGCGCTTTCCAGCTGAAGCTTCTGTTTATCTTCACGCAGGCGGTAAACATCCTCGGCGACGTCCTCATAGTCGGCTCAGGCACCGGTCCGCTTCAAAAGCTCCTCCTGCAGTTCGGCCAGCCGCGTGTCGACATCGGTAAGTGGCTGGCCTTTTTCGGATTCCAGAACGGTTTCAATGTTCTTTTGCAGGGTGGCGAGGAAGGTGTCCTTGTCGCACCATGCCTGATTAATGGCGGCGATCAGTACCTGTTCGATCTGGCTTTCCGGTACAGTGCGGGCGTCGCAGAATAGCCCAGTGTTTTCAAGACGGCTGATGCACCGCCAGACGATGGACTTTTTGCCACGGTTGTACCAATGAATCCTGCGATAAAACTCCCCGCAGCAGCCGTAAAAAACGATGTTTGATAGGCAGTGGCTGCTGCTAAACACCCGGTTCTTTCCGTTCGGGCTTTTATGGATTTAAACGCTGGCGCACCAGTTCTTCCTGCACCTGCATAAAAATTTCACGCGGAATAATGGCTTCATGGCTGTTTTCTACGTAATACTGCGGCACAAGGCCGTTGTTCTTGACCTGCTGTTTGGTGAGGAAGTCTAACCGTTCGACTTCCTGCAAAAAACTCGTTGTTTCCCTTATTGTAAGCGAATGAACGAGAAATTAAATAAAAAGATAGGAGATTTGTCCGATATAGATGTAACTATCGGTGGCCCCCCTTGCCAGGGATTTCACATGCTGATGAAAAAGGTACGGGAAAGAATGACGATTGATAAGGGTTGAGGCGATGGCATTCCAGACTTGTTTCCTCGGAGCACAGTCTTGAGGCGGTCGGCAAATTTGCCGGATCGCATATAATAAGTATGAGCTACCTCTTAGACCTGTTTCCGAGAAGGGACAAGGTTATATTTTGACCATATTTGAACCGATTTTGCCCTTGGATAAATTCCCGAATACAGACAAAACGCGTTTGCGGCACCCGGACATCTATCTGGAGCAATCGTGCAATGTGGAAACCGCCGTGCTGTTATCAAGATAGAAGACAGATAAGATCACTCATTTGCCATGATTTTTCCTGTGGGTGGGCAGCGGCCCGACTCGCTGCCTCCGGGGGGAAAAGCATGGCAGTTTGTTTCCGCCTGCCCCTCTTTTGGCATTTTCTGCGAGGATATCCTTGTATTTTTTGCGGAAAGGACTATAATAAATGTGTGTTATTTCAATTTCGCAAAAATAATACAGTGTTGTTTTAGGTAAGGACGTATGGAACTAGCCAATTTTGACAAAGATACACGCCGCCTTGCTGAGGCGATGCTTGAGGCTCGCAGCAGGAATGACCCTAAGGTGATGCGCTTTTGCTCTGACCTGACAAAGCGGGGGATGGAGCTTGGTGATCATGCCCTGCTGGGGTTTGGCTATTACTATTCGGCGGAAGCTTTTTTCCTTTTCGGACATTATGATCAATTTCATAGAAACCTTGCCAACGGCATGAAATATCAGCAGGAGCTTTCACAAAAGGACCTGCTGGCTCGATCCTACAATCTTCTCGCCATCGATGCCATGAATCACGGCAGCACGGAACTTGGCCTGGGATATTTTCTGCGGGCACTGCGTATGAGCGAAAAATGCGGCGACCGGTATCAGATGAGCATCATCCGCATGAACATCGGCATGGTTTATATGCGCCTTTGCATGGAGCGCACGGCCCTTACGCATCTGCGGCAGTCGCTCTCGCTCATCAGAACTTGCAAGAAGGAATATTTCTATGCGTTCAATATGCTCGCGGCTGTCTGCGCCCAGGGGCAATGCTATCTCCGGCTGAGAAAAACCGATGGGGCGCGCAAGGCCATGGCGCGCGCGGAAAAGATTCTTGCTTCCGGTGAAATCATTTTCACTGATAACCTCAGCCTGGTGCCGTTCCACTGTTTCCAGGCAAAGCTGTATCACAGCCAGGGTGATTTCAAAAAGCGGGATGACAGCCTTGCGGATCTTCTTACCTCCCTCGAACGTACCAAGGTCGTGACAGATATCTTTGACGATATATGCGAGCTGTGCTCTTTCATGTTGGATATCGGGAAGACCGATGAGGCAAAGAGGGTCATTGACCGCATTGAGCCGATGATGAAAAAGACCAGGGCGCTGGATCTTCGTTTCAGACTCTCCACTCTCTATGTGCGCTATTACCGCGTCTGTGGGGATGCTGCCGAGATCCACAGGGCCGAGGCCGCGTATTATGATATTTCCGTGCAGATGCAAGGGAAGCGGATCGAGTCTTACCAGCACTCCGTGCAGATCCAGATGGGCATGGAGGAGCTGCAAAAACAGCAAATGGCCATTCTGGAGGAAAACGTTCGGTTGACCCGCCAGGCACAGTCTGACCCGCTGACCGGCCTTCCCAACCGCTATTTGCTCAACACCGCCTCCGAAGCTGCTTTTGAGCGGGCGTATAAGGGACACGCCACACTGGCTGTATGCATTCTGGATATTGATCATTTCAAGGAATATAACGATACCTGCGGCCATCAGGCCGGTGACGAATGCCTGATCAGAGTCGCTCTGGCCATCAACACCGTGTGCGACGGCGGCGGAGGTTTTTGCGCCCGCTACGGCGGTGATGAATTTGTGATTTTGTATGAGGGCCTGACAGACGATGAGGTCCTTGCCCAGGCGGAACGCCTGCGGAGCGCGGTGACGGAGATGCAGATACCCCACAGGGCCTCTTCTGCGGCGCCCTATGTGACTATTTCACAGGGGATGCGGAACTCTGTCCCTCTGGAGGAAAACCGACTTTGGGACTATCTCTATGCCGCCGATAATGCCCTGTACCGTGTGAAAAAGACCCAAAAAGGCGGCGTCTTGCTGATACATAGCGCCCGCATTTCCCCCACAGCCTTTATGGAATGAACACAAAAAAGCGGCCTGCGCGCTTACATTGCGCAGGCCGCTTTTTTATATCGAATCAAAGTCATCCGCCCGTATAACGGGCGCCGTCAGGAAAAAATATGCCGCGCAAACTGATAGAAGCCGCTTTGCCAGATGATTCCCTCGTGGCCGCCCTCCCGGCCATAGAAAATCGGCTGAAAACCGTTGGCGGTCAACCGGTCTGCATATTCGTAGCTGGCGTCCTTGCATACGTCGTCGGAAATGCCCACATCCAGTACAATGGCGCCGAAGCCGCCATAGGCCTGGTCAATGGTAAAGTCATTGATGAGGGAGGGAAAGTCGGTATGGCCTATGCTTTTGACAACACCCGGGGCGGAAGAAAAGCCGCCGATATAACCAAACAACTCCGGGTGGCGGAAAGCAATGCCCAGCGATTCCCTCCCGCCCATGGAAAAACCGGCAATGGCGGTATTGCCGCGCCCCTTGGCGGCGGAGAAATGGGATTCGATATAGGGCATCAGATAACCGATGAGATCGCCTTCAATATTGTCATAACCGGTGATCAGATCCTTTAGACCGGCAGTGCTCTCCTCCACACCGGGCAGCAGGAAAGAGTCCACGCTGACAAGAATCATCTGCTTTGCCTTGCCCTCGGCGTATAGATTTTCCGCGATGACAGGCGCGCCCATGCCGATCCAGGTATCCACTGTGGCGTGGATGCCGTGGAACAGATAGACCACGGGATAAGAAGTGCTCTCGTTATAACCGGCGGGCAGAGCGACCTTGGCTGTCCGGCTGGCGTCGCGGGCGGCGGGATAAGAAACGGTCACCACCTCGCCGTATGTCCGGCCCGGCTGCCGGTCGGCAAAGCCTTCCGGTTCGGTATAAATGCCGTCGTCCGCCGCCGGCGTCAGCCTCTGGGCCGGAAGAAATTGCGCTCCGCTTTGAACGGCTGCTGGAGAGGACCCGCAGCCGCTTAGTACATACGCAGCCAGCAGAAGCCCCGCGAAAAATAACCGCTTCTTCATGATATGCTCCTTTTTTACAGCTTTTTATGGGGAAGTGTTTTACCGGCTTCTATATGGTAGACTTTCAAGCGGGCTTTCAGTCCAGAAAAAGGGCGGAAAATGAAGCCATATTTTGAAAAAAATGAAAAACGCAAAGAAAAAAGTGCGCCCGTATCCCCGTATCCGCCTCCGCCAGATCCTCCTCAGGGCGGCGAGCAAAAAAAGAAACATCCCAGAATATTGTCATAATACTCTGAAATGCTTGAAAAATCTATTGACAATGGGGCTTGCGTTTGCTAAAATTAATCGATTATGTTCGGATAGTGGGAACATATCCCCTTATAAACTGTTCTTACTATACCATTTTTCTCCGGAAAATACAAGAACCGGTCGCGAGAAACACACAACACGACCGTGCGTATCGTAAAGCGGAGCACAAGACACCGGGACAGCCGGAGAGTCTTTCAAAATGCGGAAAGAAAGGCGTGAGGATTGAAAATGGCCAAGGACAAGTACTACGGCAAGACGCTGCGGAAGAACTTTGCCAGACATGAAGAAGTCATGGCGATGCCCAACCTGCTGGAGATCCAGAAAGAGTCCTACAACTGGTTTCTGGAGACAGGACTGCGGGAGGTATTCGCGGATGTAGCCTCGATTACCGACTATGCCGGCAATCTGGAGCTGAGCTTCATTGATTACAGCATGGACGAAGAACCCAAATACGACGTGGAGGAGTGCAAGGCACGGGACACCACGTATGCCGCTCCCATGAAGGTGAATGTCCGTCTGCACAACAAGGAGACGGGCGAGATCAAGGAGCAGGAAATCTTTATGGGCGATTTCCCTCTGATGACCCACGGCGGTACCTTTGTCATCAACGGCGCCGAGCGCGTGGTGGTGTCGCAGATCGTCCGCTCTCCCGGCATCTACTACGGCAAGGAGATCGACCTCAAGACCGACCTGCCCCTGCTCACGTCCACGGTGATCCCTTACCGCGGCGCCTGGCTGGAATATGAGACCGACACCTCCGAGATCTTCTGGGTGCGGATCGACAAAAACCGAAAGCTGCCCATCACCTGCCTGATCCGCGCGCTGGGGTTGAAGACCGACGCCGAGATCCTGGAGCGCTTTGGTTACGACGTGCGCATGGTCGCCACCATGGAAAAGGACAGCTGCAAGACCTACGAAGACGCGCTGCTGGAGATCTACCGCAAGCTGCGTCCCGGCGAGCCCCCCACGGTGGACTCCGCCGAAACACTGATCCAGAACCTGTTTTTCGATCCCCGCCGCTACGATCTGAGCATCGTGGGCCGCTATAAATTCAATAAGAAGCTGGCCATGTGGACGCGCGCCAAGGGCCAGAAGCTGGCCATGCCTGTGGCCGATCCCGCCACCGGCGAGATCCTCTTTGACGCGGGCCACGTCCTCACCGGCGACGAGTGCCGGGAGATGGACGCCATCGGCGTCAACGAGATCACGGTGGCGATGGACGACGGCACTACGCTGAAGGTCTTCTCCAACCATATGTGCGACATGAGCCGCTTTGTGGACTTTGACCCCAAAGAACGCTGCGGCATCAAGGAACGCGTGCGCTATGACGTGCTGCAGGAGCTGCTGAGCCAGTACCAGGGCGAAGAGCTGGCGGAGCAGTGCCGTCTCCACGCCGACGCGCTGGTGCCCAAGCACATTATCATCGAGGATATCCTCAGCTCCATCAACTATATGAACGCCCTGGCGCACAGCCTGGTGACCAAGGACGATATCGACCATCTGGGCAACCGCCGTCTGCGCTGCGTGGGCGAGCTGCTGCAAAACCAGTTCCGCATCGGCTTCAGCCGCATGGAACGCGTCATCCGCGAGCGCATGACCATCCAGGATCTGGACACCGTGACCCCTCAGAACCTCATCAACATTCGCCCGGTGACGGCCGCCATCAAGGAGTTCTTCGGCTCCAGCCCTCTGAGCCAGTTCATGGATCAGACCAACCCGCTGGCCGAGCTGACCCACAAGCGGCGTCTCTCCGCGCTGGGCCCCGGCGGCCTCTCCCGCGAGCGCGCCAACATGGAAGTCCGAGACGTACATTACAGCCACTATGGCCGTATGTGCCCCATTGAGACCCCCGAAGGTCCCAACATCGGTCTGATCTCCTATCTGGCCACTTATGCCCGCGTCAACGAGTACGGCTTTATCGAAGCGCCTTTCCGCAAGGTGGATCACGAGACCTGCCACGTTTCCGATGACATTACCTACATGACTGCGGACGTGGAAGACCAGTATATTGTGGGTCAGGCGGCAGAACCCATGGGCGACAACGGCTGTCTGATGAATAAACGTATTACCTGTCGTCACCGCGACGAGATTGTGGAGGTGGATCGGGAGTTTGTGGATTATATCGACATCTCACCCCGCATGATGGTCTCCATCGCTACCGCCATGATCCCCTTCCTGCCCAACGACGACGCCAACCGCGCGCTGATGGGCGCCAACATGCAGCGCCAGGCCGTGCCTCTGCTCAAGCCCGAAGCTCCTATTGTGGGTACCGGTATGGAGCATAAGATCTGCCTGGACTCCGAGGTGGCCGTGCTGGCCGAGGGCGACGGTGTGGTTTCCAAGGCCGATGCCCGCAGCATTTCTGTCCGCTATGACAGTGGCGAGACCAGGGAATACAAGCTCATCAAGTTCCTGCGTTCCAACCACGGCACCTGCATCAACCAGCGGCCCATCGTGTCCGTGGGTGAGCGGGTGCACGGCGGTGAAGATCCCACGGTGCTGGCCGACGGTCCCGCCACGGATCAGGGTGAGATCGCTCTGGGCCGCAACATCCTGGTGGGCTTCATGACGTGGGAAGGCTACAACTACGAAGACGCCGTGCTGCTCAACGAGCGGCTGGTGAAGGAGGACGTTTACACCTCCATCCATATTGAAGAATACGAGATCGACTCCCGGGATACCAAGCTGGGGCCCGAGGAGATCACCCGCGACATCCCCAACGTGGGCGAAGACGCCCTGAAGGATCTGGACGAGCGGGGCATTATCCGCGTGGGCGCGGAAGTCCACGCCGGCGACATACTGGTGGGCAAAGTGACGCCCAAGGGCGAAACCGACCTCACCGCCGAAGAGCGCCTGCTGCGTGCCATCTTCGGGGAGAAGGCCCGGGAAGTCCGCGACACCTCTTTGAAAGTGCCCCACGGCGAATCCGGCATCATTGTGGATGCCAAGGTTTTTACCCGTGAAAACGGCGACGAGCTGGGGCCGGGCGTAAACCAGGTGGTACGCGTCTACATCGCCCAGCGCCGCAAGATCCAGGTGGGCGACAAGATGGCCGGCCGCCACGGCAACAAGGGCGTTGTGTCCCGCGTGCTGCCCCAGGAGGATATGCCGTTCCTGCCCGACGGTACGCCGCTGGATATCGTGCTGAACCCCCTGGGCGTGCCTTCCCGTATGAACATCGGCCAGGTGCTGGAGGTTCATCTGGGCTATGCCGCCAAGGCGCTGGGATGGAAGGTGGCTACCCCCATTTTCGACGGCGCCAGCGACAAGGACATCAATGAGGCTTTGACCCAGGCCGGTCTTGACCCCCAAGGCAAGAGCTGGCTGTATGACGGCCGCACCGGCGAACGCTTTGACAACAAGGTGACGGTGGGCTATGTGTACTTCCTGAAGCTGCACCATCTGGTGGACGATAAGATCCACGCCCGTTCCACCGGCCCATACTCTCTGGTGACCCAGCAGCCCCTGGGCGGCAAGGCCCAGTTCGGCGGTCAGCGCTTCGGCGAAATGGAAGTGTGGGCGCTGGAAGCATACGGCGCCGCCTACACCCTGCAGGAAATCCTCACCGTCAAGTCCGACGACGTCACCGGACGTGTCCGCACTTATGAGGCCATTGTCAAAGGCCACAACGTACCCACCCCCGGCGTGCCCGAATCGTTCAAGGTGCTGGTGAAGGAACTCCAGTCCCTGTGCCTGGACATCCAGGTGCTGGACAAAAACGGCGACCAGATCGAGCTCAAGGAAGACGAGGACGCCATGGATACCTTTAATCTGGCCCGGATGGACGCCGAGGACGAGCAGGAGAACCGCTATGCGGGCGAAAAAGAGCTGGCAGACGCGGGCTTCGATTACGTGGCCGAGGAGGAAGTGGAAGCTTCCTTCGATAGTGACGACGAAGACGAAGATATGTGAGGGGAGGAGCAAGACACATGAGTTACGCAACATTTGACGCTATTAAAATTGGAATCGCTTCTCCGGAAATGATTCATGAGTGGTCCTACGGCGAGGTCAAAAAGCCGGAGACGATCAACTACCGCACGCTTAAGCCCGAACGGGACGGCCTGTTCTGCGAACGCATTTTCGGGCCCACCAAGGACTGGGAATGCCACTGCGGCAAGTATAAAAAGATCCGCTACAAGGGCAAGATCTGCGACCGCTGCGGCGTGGAAGTCACCCGCGCCAAGGTGCGCCGCGAGCGTATGGGACACATTGAGCTGGCCACCCCTGTTTCCCATATCTGGTATTTCAAGGGCATTCCCTCCCGCATGGGTCTGCTGCTGGATATTTCCCCCAGAATTTTGGAGAAGGTGCTGTACTTCGCCGCCTATATCGTCACCGACCCCGGTGAGACTCCGCTGGTGAAGGATCAGATCCTTTCCGAAAAAGAATACCGCGATATGCGCGAAAAGTATGAAGACGACTTTGAAGCCGGCATGGGCGCCGAGGCCGTGAAAAAGCTGCTGGAGCAAATCGACCTGGAGTCTTTGTCCGAACAGCTGCACAAGGAACTCAAGACCGCCTCCGGCCAGAAAAAGACCCGTATCGTCAAGCGACTGGAAGTGGTGGATGCCTTCCGCATCTCCGGCAACAAGCCCGAGTGGATGATCATCGACGTGCTGCCCGTGATCCCCCCGGAGCTGCGCCCCATGGTGCAGCTGGACGGCGGCCGCTTTGCCACTTCCGACCTGAACGACCTCTACCGCCGGGTCATCAACCGCAACAACCGCCTCAAGCGCCTCATGGAGCTCAAGGCCCCCGACATCATCGTCCGCAACGAAAAACGGATGCTGCAGGAGGCTGTGGACGCCCTCATCGACAACGGCCGCCGCGGCCGTCCCGTTACCGGCGCCAACAACCGTGCCCTCAAGTCTCTCAGCGATATGCTTAAGGGCAAACAGGGCCGTTTCCGCCAGAACCTGCTGGGCAAGCGCGTGGACTACTCCGGACGTTCCGTCATTGTGGTCGGCCCCGAGCTGAAGATCTATCAGTGCGGCGTGCCCAAGGAAATGGCCGTGGAGCTGTTCCGCCCCTTCATTATGAAGAAGCTGGTGGAAGACGGCAGCGCCAACAACATCAAATCCGCCAAGAAGATGGTGGATAAGGGCCGCACCGAGGTGTGGGATGCCCTGGATGAGATTATCAAGGACCACCCCGTCATGCTCAACCGCGCGCCTACGCTGCACCGCCTGGGCATCCAGGCGTTCGAGCCTGTGCTGGTGGAGGGCCGCGCCCTGAAGCTGCACCCGCTGAACTGCACCGCCTTCAACGCCGACTTCGACGGCGACCAGATGGCCATCCATGTGCCGCTGTCCGCAGAGGCACAGGCCGAAGCGAGACTGCTGATGCTTTCCGCCAACAACCTGCTGCGTCCTCAGGACGGCGGCCCCGTCACCGTGCCTACTCAGGATATGGTGCTGGGTTCCTACTATCTGACCTTTGAGCGTTTTGAAAACGGCGTTTCTCAGATGGTGAACGACGACTATTGGCCCGGCAGCATCGACTTTGCGCTGGCCGGCAAGAATCTCAAGGACCTTTCGGAAGAGGAGAGAGAAGCTGCCGAGTGCCTGCTGAACGTGTACCGTGATGAGGACGAAGCCATGCTGGCCTACAACGAGCACGTCATCGGTATGCACCAGCCCATCTGGGTGCGTGTGGGCAAGGAACTGACAGAGGAGCAGTATCGCTATCTGGAGTCCTGCCGCCAGAAGGACGGCGCCTATCCCGTGCCTCATCTGAACCTCTGCGAAGAAGAGGCCGTGGATGAAGAGTCCGGCGAAACACACAGGGTCTTCAAGGGCTACTGCCTGGTGCACGCCACCCCTGGCCGCATCATCTTCAACCGCAATATCCCCCAAGAGCTGGGCTTTGTGAAGCGTTTTGACAGCAACGGAATGCCCGGCGTCCACTTCTTTGATTATGAGATCACCGAGACCTGCGGCAAGAAGCTGCTGGGCAAGATCGTGGACCGCACCATCAAGCAGTACGGCTTCACCATTGCCGCCGAGGTGCTCGACAGCATCAAGGCCACCGGATACAAATACTCTACCCGCGGCTCCATCACCATCTCCATCTCCGACATGACCGTGCCTGACGACAAGTACCGCCTGATCAACGAGACGGAAGACCGCGTGGTGGATATCGAAGAGCAGTACAACATGGGCTTCATCACCGACGAAGAGCGCTATAAGATGGTCGTGGCTGAGTGGGAGAAGACCACCAACGATGTTACCGATGCGCTGACCGCCAGCCTGGATAAGTACAATCCCATCTTCATGATGGCTGACTCTGGCGCCCGTGGCTCCATGAAGCAGATCCGTCAGCTGACCGGTATGCGCGGTCTGATGGCGAACACCGCCGGTAAGACCATCGAGATTCCCATCAAGGCCAACTTCCGTGAAGGCCTGTCCGTGCTGGAATACTTTACTTCTTCCCGTGGCGCCCGTAAGGGTCTGGCCGATACGGCTCTGCGTACCGCAGACTCCGGCTATCTGACCCGCCGCATGGTGGACGTCTGCCAGGACGTCATCATCCGCGAAGACGACTGCGGCGTGGAAAAAGGCATTCTGGTATCCGAGATCTCCGAGGGCGGTCAGGTTATCGAGAAGTTCTCGGAGCGTATTCGCGGCCGTTTCCCGGTGCATGACATCAAGAAGCCCGGCACGGACGAGGTGCTGGTTCCCAAGGATCACATGATAACCGAAAAGGACGCCGAACTGCTGGAGAGCTTTGACATTCACGCCGCGGAGATCCGCACCGTGCTGACGTGCAAGGCACACAGCGGCGTCTGCGCCAAATGCTACGGCATGAACCTGGCCACCTCCCAGCCCGTGGGCCCCGGCGAAGCCGTCGGCATCATCGCCGCCCAGTCCATCGGTGAACCCGGCACCCAGCTGACCATGCGAACCTTCCACACCGGCGGCGTGGCCGGCGGCGATATCACCCAGGGTCTTCCCCGAGTAGAAGAACTGTTCGAGGCCCGCAAGCCCAAGAAGATGGCGACGCTCTCCGAGATCGGCGGCACAGTCAAGTTTGAGACGGCCACCAAGGGCAGCCTGCTGACCATTATTGTCACCGCGGACGACGGCGATACCCGCTCCTACTCCGTGCCTCACACCGGCTTGCTGGTGAAAGACGGCGACGTCATTGAGAAGGGCAAGCAGCTTCAGGACGGCGCGCTGAACCCCCACGACGTGTTGCGGATTCGCGGCGCTTCTTCCGTTCACAACTACCTGATCCAGGAAGTTTTGAAGGTGTACCGTCAACAGGGCGTGGATATCAACGATAAGCATATCGAAGTCATTGTCCGCCAGATGATGCGCAAGGTGCGTATCGAAGAGGCCAACGACACCGCACTGCTCTCCGGCGCCATGGTGGATGTGCTGGATGTGGAGGACGCCAACGCCAGAGTGCGCGCGCGCATGGATGCTGGCGAAGTCAATGAAAACGGCGATCTCCTGCAGGAGGCCACCTATACCCAGCTGCTGATGGGTATTACCAAGGCGTCTCTCGCCACCGATTCCTTCCTCTCCGCCGCCTCCTTCCAGGAGACGACCAAGGTGCTCACCGAAGCCGCTATCAAGGGCAAGGTGGATCATCTGGTGGGTCTGAAGGAAAACGTCATCATCGGCAAGCTGATCCCCGCCGGCGCCGGCCTTACCGCTTACCGCGAGTTCGCGGAAGAACTGGTGCCCGAGGAAGAGCCCGCCACAGAGAAGATGCCCGTGGAGGCGTCCGAGGAAACCGAGACCGAATGATTTTTGACCGAGATGCCGCCGCAAAGAAAAACTTTGCGGCGGCATCCGCGCAATAGCCGGGGCCGATAGAATGCCTTTAAAGCGGAAAATTGCTAATTTGACGGAAAAAGAGAGCAAAAACCCGTGAAAATCATGAAAATTTATGGGAAAGCTACTTGACGGTATACATCCCCTATGCTATAATTCTAAATTGCGCGGGAATTCATTCCGCGAATTTTGCTATGCAAACAGGGGGAATTCGCGTGTTGGAGGAGTTGAGCGGCAAAGGAAAGGTTACCGGCATCAAGCAGTCCGGCCGCGCCATTCGGGAAAACCGGGCGGCCAGGGTCTATCTGGCCTGTGACGCCGATCCCAAGCTGCTCGCACCCATCCGGGAAGCCTGTGAGCAAAAACAAATTCCCATGGAGACAGCCTTTGACCGGCATCAGCTGGGCAAAGCCTGCGCCATTGCCGTGGGAGCCACCGTGGCGGTGGTGTTGAAAGATTGATTTTTCCGGAATAATTTGATTGTATTCCGAGGAAAATACAGGAAGCATTGCTTCCGCACTTTTGTAGAAAGGAGTTTATTGAATGCCTACTTTTAATCAGTTGGTCAAGCAGGGAAGAAAACAGGCCACTTACAAGTCCGCTTCTCCCGCTATGCAGAAGGGTCTGAACACCCTCAAGAACAAGGAAACCGATCTGTCTTCTCCCCAGAAGCGCGGTGTCTGCACGGCTGTGAGAACGGCGACCCCCAAGAAGCCCAACTCCGCCCTGCGTAAGATCGCTCGTGTGCGTCTCACCAACGGCTATGAAGTGACTGCTTACATTCCCGGCGTTGGTCATTCTCTGCAGGAACACTCTGTGGTGATGATCCGCGGCGGCCGTGTCAAAGACCTGCCCGGTGTGCGTTACCACATCATCCGCGGCACTCTGGATACCCAGGGCGTGTCCGGCCGTATGCAGGCTCGCTCCAAGTACGGTGCCAAGAGACCCAAGAGCAAGTAATCACCCGCATTTGAACTGCGCTTTGCCGAAAAGGTTTTATATAGATGTATATGTACCTCTTTGGCAGGCCGTACAACAGCCGATCGCGGCTGTTGAGTACCTATGAAATCATATTCATTATGAAGGAGGGAAGCATAGTGCCCAGAAGAGGTAATGTTCCCAAAAGAGAAATTCTGCCCGATCCCATGTACAACTCTGTGCTGGTGACCAAGCTGGTCAACAGCATTATGTTGGACGGTAAAAAGGGCGTTGCCCAGAAGGTCGTTTATACCGCCTTTGAGACCATCAAGGAAAAGACGGACAAAGAGCCTCTGGAAGTGTTTACCCAGGCCATGGAAAATATTATGCCCAGCCTGGAAGTCAAGGCCCGCCGTGTCGGCGGTGCTACCTATCAGGTCCCCATGGAAGTTCGTCCCGCCCGCCGTCAGACCCTGGGTCTGCGCTGGCTGACCGCTTACTCCCGCGCCCGCAGCGAGAGAACCATGGCCGAGCGCCTGGCAGGCGAGATCATGGATGCTGCCAACAACACCGGCAGCGCTGTGAAGAAACGTGAAGATACCCACAAAATGGCCGAATCCAACAAGGCATTCGCCCATTTCCGTTGGTAATCAGCGGATACTAAGAAAAAGGAGAACGGTATGCCGAGAAAGGTTACACTCGAAAACACAAGAAACATCGGCATCATGGCCCACATTGATGCAGGAAAGACAACCACGACAGAACGTATTCTGTACTACACGGGCGTCAACTATAAGTTGGGTGAGACGCACGAGGGTACTGCCACCATGGACTGGATGGAGCAGGAGCAGGAACGTGGTATCACCATAACCTCCGCAGCGACCACCTGCTATTGGAAAGGCACCAAGAATCAGTTCCCTCAGACGCGTATCAACATTATCGACACCCCGGGCCACGTGGACTTTACTGTTGAGGTGGAGCGTTCTCTGCGCGTCCTGGATGGTTCCGTCACCGTCATGTGTGCCAAGGGCGGCGTAGAACCCCAGTCCGAAACAGTTTGGCGTCAGGCCGATCACTATCATGTCCCCCGGATGATCTACGTCAATAAGATGGACATCACCGGCGCTGATTTCTATCACGTGCTGGACATGATCAAAGACCGTCTGAAGTGCAATGCGGTGCCGATTCAGCTCCCCATCGGAAAAGAAGATACCTTTACGGGCATCATCGATCTGGTGGAGATGAAAGCTGATATCTATTACGATCAGTTGGGCAAAGATGTGCGTGAGGAAGCCATTCCTGACGACATGATGGATCTGTCCACTGAGTATCGTGAAAAGCTGCTGGATGCCGTGTCCATGTTCGATGATGAGATCATGGAAATGTACCTGGAAGGCCAGGAGATCCCCACGGATAAGATCCGCCGGGCGATCCGCCAGGCAACAGTGGCCGTGGAAATGGTGCCTGTCACCTGCGGCTCTTCCTATCGCAACAAGGGCGTTCAGAAGTTGCTCGACGCGATCGTGGACTATATGCCCGCACCCACCGATATTCCTGCCGTCACCGGCACCAACCCCAAGACCGACGAAGAAGAGCTGCGTCATCCCAACGATGATGAGCCCTTTGCCGCCCTGGCCTTCAAGATCATGACCGACCCCTATGTCGGCCGTCTGGGATTCTTCCGTGTCTATTCCGGTACGCTGGCCACCGGCTCCGCCGTGCTCAACGCCACCAAGGGACACCGGGAGCGCCTGGGACGTATTTTGCAGATGCACGCCAACCACCGCGAGGATATTGAGGCGGTTTACAGCGGCGATATTGCCGCTGCCGTGGGTCTGAAGAATACCACCACCGGCGATACGCTGTGCGACGAAAAGCACCCCATCGTGCTGGAGTCCATGGAATTCCCCGACCCCGTGATCCGCGTGGCCATTGAGCCCAAGACCAAAGCTGGCCAGGAAAAGATGGGCATTGCCCTGTCCAAGCTGACAGAGGAAGATCCCACCTTCCGCACCTGGACGGATGAGGAAACGGGCCAGACCATCATCGCCGGTATGGGTGAGCTCCATCTGGAGATCATTGTGGACCGTCTGCTGCGTGAGTTCAAGGTGGAGGCTAACGTAGGCGCTCCCCAGGTGGCTTACAAGGAGACCATTCGCAAGTCTGTGGAGCAGGATACCAAGTATGCCCGTCAGTCCGGCGGTAAGGGCCAGTACGGTCACGTTAAGATCCGTGTGGAGCCAAACGAGTCCGGCAAGGGTTACGAGTTTGTCAACGCCGTCGTGGGCGGCGCGGTGCCCAAAGAGTATATCCCCGCTGTGGATGCTGGTATTCAGGGTGCTATGCTGGCAGGTACTGTGGCCGGTTACCCCGTCGTGGACGTGAAGGTAACGCTGTACGACGGTTCTTACCACGAAGTGGACTCCTCCGAAATGGCGTTTAAGATCGCCGGTTCCATGGCTTTCAAAGAGGCTATGCGCAAGGCAGACCCCACGCTGTTGGAGCCCATCATGAAGGTGTCTGCCACTGTCCCAGACGAGTATATGGGCGATGTCATCGGCGACCTGAACTCCCGCCGCGGCCAGATCCAGGGCTACGAAGCCCGCTCCGGCGCGCAGCAGATCGACGCTTTTGTCCCTCTGGCGGAGATGTTCGGTTACGCCACCAACCTTCGTTCCCGTACCCAGGGCCGTGGCCAGTACACCATGGAACCCAGCCACTATATTGAGATTCCCAAGAGCATTCAGGAGAAACTCATTGACCAACGCAATGGGCGTGAAAAATTTTAAAACGCCAAATAAGGATTGCTTTTCAGCACCAAATACTGTAAAATGGCAATGAAAATGAAAAATTCATTGCACCATCATTATGCAAAATTGTTAAGGAGGATTTTTTCAAATGGCTAAGCAGAAATTTGAGAGAACGAAGCCCCATGTTAACATCGGCACCATTGGTCATATCGACCACGGCAAGACCACTCTGACCGCCGCCATTACCAAGTGGCTGGCTCTGCAGGGCAAGGCTCAGTACACCGACTACTCTTCCATCGATAAGGCTCCCGAAGAGAGAGAGCGCGGCATTACCATCAACACCGCTCACGTGGAATATGAGACCGAGAAGCGTCACTATGCACACGTTGACTGCCCGGGCCATGCCGACTATATCAAGAACATGATCACCGGTGCTGCCCAGATGGACGGCGCTATCCTGGTCATCGCCGCTTCCGACGGCCCCATGGCTCAGACGCGTGAGCACCTGCTGCTGGCCCGCCAGGTGAACGTGCCTTCCGTGCTGGTGTTCCTGAACAAGTGCGACCAGGTCGACGATGAAGAGCTGCTGGAGCTGGTCGAGATGGAAGTCCGCGAGCTGCTGAGCTTCTATGGCTTCCCCGGCGACGACACTCCCATCATCCGCGGCAGCGCTTTGAACGCTCTGGTTTCCGAGTCCACCGATCCCAACGCTCCCGAGTATGCTTGCATTAAGGAACTGATGGACGCTGTTGACTCCTGGATCCCCACTCCCGCCCGTAACGACGAGCTGCCCTTCCTGATGCCCGTTGAAGACGTGTTCACTATCTCCGGCCGTGGTACTGTTGCTACCGGTCGTGTGGAGCGTGGTATGCTGAAGCTCAACGAGAAAGTCGAGATCGTCGGCCTGCAGGAAGAGAAGCGCGAGACCGTCGTCACCGGTATTGAGATGTTCCACAAGCTGCTGGACTTCGCAGAAGCCGGCGATAACATCGGCGCTCTGCTGCGCGGTGTTGCTAAGACCGAAGTCGAGCGTGGCCAGGTTCTGTCCAAGCCCGGTTCCATTCACCCCCACACCAAGTTCGTGGGCCAGGTGTACGTGCTGACCAAGGAAGAGGGCGGCCGTCATACTCCTTTCTTCAACAACTATCGTCCCCAGTTCTATTTCCGTACCACCGACGTGACCGGCGTCATCACTCTGCCCGAAGGCACTGAGATGTGCATGCCCGGCGATAACGTCGACATGAAGGTCGAGCTGATCACCCCCATCGCCATCGAAAACGGTCTGCGTTTCGCTATCCGTGAAGGTGGCCGTACCGTGGGTTCCGGCGTTGTTATTGAGATCGAGAGCAAGTAATCTATCGCTTTTAAAAGAGGCAGGACAAAAGTCCTGCCTCTTTTTTCATGCGGGGAACGAAAACCGGCGGAAAGCGGAGCGTATATTGAGCCATTCTGTTTTTTATGCTATACTGGCTGCATGGAAACGTGAACCGCTGAACTGCCGCTGAAAATGGAGGAGGATCTGCTTTATGACACAACAAAACATCCGGAAGAATGTCGCAAAAAGCCTGCTGCTCCTCTATTTTGGACAAATGCTGCTGCTCCTGGCGTCGCTTTTTATCCGCTTTTTTGCGTCAGACGGAATGGTGCCTTTGCTGATCGCCGTGTTTACTCTGACCAATCTGCTGATGCAGCTGTATGCCACACGAAGGCTCAGCCGTCTGGTGGACAGCCAGGAATACCACATGGCCTTTTACTCCGTTTCATGCAACGCTGTCTGCTGGGGTCTGACGCTGCTGGGTGTTGGGCTATACAACTTTGTCCAGATTCTTTCTGTGGTTTGCGAGATATCCGGAGTGCTCTGTCTGTGCCGGGGCACCCGACGCCTTTTGCGGGGCTTTGGTTATGAGAACACGTCGCCATCTCTCATCGGGCCGGCGTATCTGCTCTGCGCGGTTTTTACCTATCTGCCTTACCTGGGTACCGCGGCAGGTCAGTCAACGCAGGCGGTGGTACAGATGGCGGGATTGCTGGTGTGCCTGGCCTTTGCTCTGTATCTGCGCCAGGCAGCCCGCTTTTTGTTCCTGAAGAATGCGGATGATCAAAATTAGGATTTGTCAGCAGGGAACGCAAGACCCACCTGGAAGCCGTTTTCACCAAGACAGATGATGTCCCCGGCGATGACGGTGCTGCCGCAGATATAGAGATTTGCCTGTACGCCGTCGGGCGCATGGGGATAGTTGGTGACGGCGTAGGTATAGCGTGTTACCTGCTTGCCGCAGTAATCGGAGAGTGTGAAGCCTTGATCCTGCTGCAGCTTGTCATAGGCCTGATAGGCGTCGGACAGGGGATCCGGAAGCATAAGCTCCATGGATTCCACCGGGTCAGGCTTCACCTGCCAGCCGTATTGCAGCAAATAGGCGATGCGGTCTTCGTTGGTGGACACACCTGTGGCGGAGATGCCGTTTTCGTTCGCTTTTTTGTGGAAACAGCCTCCCAGCAAAAGACCCAGTGCTACCACCAGCACCAGGCAGCCCGCCAGCACAATGGCTCTCTTTTTGGAAAATTTTATATGAAATACAACCATCACAGATCCTCCTCCTGTCCCCCAATTTATTCCCTTTTGCCGATGTTTATGATACGATGGAAAAGAAAAGTAAGTCCTTCAGAGAAAAGGAGCGGAATCATTCATATGGAAAAAATGCGACTGGATAAGATTATCAGCGCCACCGGGAAAAAGTCCCGCCGGGAAGTCCGGCAAATGATCAAAGAGGGGCGGATCCTGGTCAACGGCGTTTTTGCCGCCTCTGCCGAGGAAAAATATGACCCGGAGACCACGGAGATCCTGCTTGACGGCCAGGATCTCGGGTATCAGCGTTATACCTATGTGCTGATGAATAAGCCAATGGGACTGCTCAGCGCCACGGAGGACGCCAGAGCCGATACCGTCTTGTCCCTGCTGCCGCCGGAGCTGCACCATCTGTTTCCGGTGGGCCGGCTGGATAAAGACACGGAGGGCCTGCTGCTGCTGACCAATGACGGGGATCTGGCGCACCGGCTGCTGTCGCCCAAAAATCATGTGGAAAAGGTATATTACGCCAGGGTGGAAGGTGTTCTCACGGCGGAGGACTGCCGGGCTTTCGCTCAGGGCATGACGCTGGGAGACGGGCTGCGGTGTATGCCGGCGGAGCTCGTCATTTTGTCCGACAGCGAGGCGCAGGTGACGTTGCACGAGGGAAAATTCCACCAGGTGAAGCGGATGCTGGCCGCCTGCGGAAAATCCGTGGTGTATCTCAAACGGTTGGCTATGGGGCCGCTGCGACTGGAGGATTCCCTGGCAAAGGGTAGCTACCGCTTTTTGACACAGGAAGAAAAAGCCAAGCTGCAAACGCTCTGATGGGTAATTTTTCGGTAGAACAGAGAAATAGAAACTGGAATTTTGTTGAAAAAGGAAAATTACACTTGCAAAATCGTGATTCTGACGATATAATGACGATAACGGCTTGGCATATTGCACAAAATATCCACAGGCTTGTTAGGTGGGAGGAAGACCATGTCAGGGAGAATTTTTCAGAACGTTGTGTTGCAGTTTAAAGAGACCACTGATCGGACCATCGGCGTGATTGATGCGGAAGGAACCGTGATTGCATGCAGTGAGTTGACCGGGATCGGCAAAAAATGGCCCAAATATGTGCAGACCATCAATGCCGCCGAAGGCAGCTGTGTGACGCTGGAGAACAAAACTTTCAAGGCGTTGCCCGGCTGGGGCAATCAGTTTGACTATGCGGTTTTTGCCAGCGGCGAGGACAGCGTGGGCCGTACGGTGTGCGCGATGGCTGCCGTGGCGCTGAATTCCGCCAAGACCTATTACGAAGAGAAGCACGACAAGGGTTCTTTTATCAAGAACATTATTTCCGACAATATTTTGCTCAGCGATATTTATATGCGGGCCAAGGAATTGCATGTGGCGGCCGAAGTGCCCCGCGGCGTGTTCGTGATCCGGCCCGTGGACGACCGGACGGAGAGCATCCCGCTGGATCTGATCCAGAATCTGTTCCCGGACCGGCAGAATGATTTTGTCATCAGCGTGGGGGAGGCCGATGTGGCGCTCATCCATCAGCTGCCGGAGAATATCACCGGACGTGAGCTGGAGCGTGTGGCCGCGCAGTTGGCCGAGGCCCTGCGTGTGGGCGGCGAGAACCGCGTTTTTGTGGGCATCGGCACGGTGGCCAACCACCTGCGGGATCTGGCCAAGTCCTATAAGGAAGCGCAGATCGCCATTGAAGTGGGCAAGGTGTTCGACACCGAGCGCTATATCATCAACTATGAGAATCTGGGGATCGGCCGCTTGATCTATCAGCTGCCCACCACCCTTTGCGAGATGTTCCTGCAGGAAGTGTTCAAGAAAAACCCCATTGACGCGCTGGATCAGGAAACGCTCTTTACGATCTACAAGTTCTTTGAAAACAATCTGAATGTGTCGGAAACGGCGCGGAAACTGTTCGTGCACCGCAATACTCTGGTGTACCGCCTGGAGAAGATTAAAAAGCTCACAGGTCTGGACCTGCGGGAGTTTGACGACGCGATCACCTTCAAAGTGGCGTTGATGGTCAAAAAGTACCTGACCAGCCGCGGAATTGAAGCCTGATACAGACCCCGATCCCGGAAGCTAGGGCTTCCGGGATTTTTTACGTGGACAAAAATAACATAAACGGGGGGTTTCACCACAGGAAAAAACAGATTCCTTAATTTAACGAATTATTCATATCTTGCCTGTTGCCATTTTGTAACCCTTTGTCTATAATAAATATATGCGTGTCAAGGCGAATTTTGACGCAAGACGTCGTTTTTTATATGAGTTAGGATTTGAGTGTAGATATGATTCGATTTAAAGATGTTGAAAAGACGTACGACAACGGAACAGAGGCCTTGAAGGGCATTTCTTTTTCCATTGACGACGGTGAATTTGTATTTTTGGTGGGGCCCTCGGGCTCCGGCAAGTCCACGATCATCAAGCTTTTGACCGGGGAGATCATTCCCAATGCCGGGCGCATTATGGCAAACGGCTTTAGCCTAAGCAATATTTCCGACAAACAGGTACCCTATATGCGGCGCACGGTGGGTGTGATCTTCCAGGACTTCCGCCTCATCGGGAAAAAGACCGTGTATGACAACCTGAGCCTGGCCATGCGGGCGGTGGACGCGTCTTCCAGAGAGGTGAAGAACCGCATTCCCTATGTGCTGGAGCTGGTTGGCCTGGAGAACAAGATGAACCGCTATCCGGACGAGCTGTCCGGCGGCGAACAGCAGCGTGTGGCCATTGCCCGCGCGCTGGTAAACAATCCCTCTACCATTGTGGCCGACGAACCTACCGGCAATCTGGACCCCGGCCGTTCGCTGGAGATCATGACCCTGCTGGAGCGCATCAATGCCCTGGGGACCACAGTGCTGGTGGTGACCCACGAAAAGGAACTGGTCAATCGCCTGGGCAAGCGCATTATCATGATCGACAACGGCAATGTGGTCAGCGACGGTATGGGAAGCTATGAGGTCTGAGTGATGAAACATAATATATCCTATTTTTTCAAAGAGGGCATATCCAATATGTTCTCTCACGGGTTTATGTCCTTTGCCGCCATCGGCATTACCGTGGCGTGCCTTTTGATCATGGGCACCTTTTCCCTGGTGGCGGTGAATGCCAACGCGAATCTGAAAGATCTGCAAAAGGAAAACGCCGTCCTTGCCTTCGTGGAGGACAGCCTGACGGATGAGCAGGCCAAAAATTTGCAGGGGCAGATCACCTCTTTGGACAATGTATCGGGCTGTACGTTTGTCTCACGCCAGCAGGCACGGGATGAGTATGTACAGAAATACGATGAGGACGGCCTTTACAGCGATCTGGATGCCAGTATTTTTCGCCATCGGTATGTGATCCGCTTGGCGGATCCGGAGAAGCTGGATCAAACCATTCAGGAGGTAAAGGGTATCCAGGGCATCGAGAAGGTGCGGGCCGATGAGGATATTTCCAACGGCTTTGTGACGCTGCGGAATATTGCCAGCGTCATCAGCATTGCCCTTATCACCATTTTGTTTGTGGTGTCCGTGTTCATTATTTCCAACACCATTAAGCTGACCACCTTTGACCGGCGGGACGAGATCGCCATTATGAAGATGGTGGGCGCCACCAACGGCTTTATTCGCTGGCCCTTTGTGTTTGAAGGGCTGATGATGGGCATTTGCGGCGCGGCCGTGGCGTTCGGCCTGCAATGGCTGCTTTATGAGGCTGTTGTAAAGGGTATCGCCAACTCCGATACGCTGCAACTGGTGTCTGTGATCCCCTTTAGCCGGATGTGGGGCTCCGTGGCGGGCGTATTTGCCGCTGCCGGCATTTTGATCGGTGTGGGAGGGAGCCTGACGGCTATCCGCAAGTTCCTGCAAGTATAAAGAGACGGAGGAAAGAGAATGACAAGAAGAACCGTTTCGGCTCTGTTTGCCTTGCTGCTGACGGTTTCCATGACAGCGGCGCTGCTGACCCCCAGAGCGTATGCAGCCACCACGGAACAGGAGCAGCTCAGCGAGATCGAGGCAAAGAAAGCCGAACTGCAAAAGCAGATCGACGCGGCGGAAAACAGCAAAACCGCTGTGCTGGATCAAAAGAAGCTGATGGACGAACAAAACGATGTGATCCGCCAGCAGATTTCCACTGTGCAGTCACAGATCGAAGACAGCAACCAGCGCATTGCGGAAACGCAGGTCAAGGAAGAGGCCCAGTACCAACTGTTTTGTAAGCAGGTGCGGGAGGAAGAAGAGCGGGGCACCATCTCCTACTGGGAGGTGCTGTTTAAAGCCACCAGCTTTTCCGACCTTCTCAGCCGCCTTGATTTTATCAACGAAGTGATGGCCTATGACAAGCAGGTCATGGAGGATCTGAAGGCGCTGCAGGCCCAACTGGCTCAGGAGAAGACGGATCTGGAGACGCAGAAGACCACCCTTTCCGGCGCCCAATCTGAGCTGGAGCAGAAGATCACGGATGCCGCGGCGCTGGTGGCCCAGTATGAGGAGACCAAGGCCGGCGCACAGACACTGTATGACGCCGAGAACGCCCAGGCGGCGGAGATCGAACGCCAGATTCAGGAGGCGGAGAAAGCCGCCCGGGATGCCGCCAACCAGAACGGCACCAACGTGCCCCCCGCTACCAGCGGCGGTTATATCTGGCCCACGGACACCCGCCTTGTGACCTCACCCTTTGGCCCCCGGTCTTCCCCCGGCGGCATTGGCAGTACATACCATCTGGGCGTTGACATCGGCGCCAGCTACGGCAGCCCCATTTACGCCACCAAGTCCGGTACGGTGATCCTGACCGGCGGCCCCTGGGGCGGCGGCTACGGCAACTATGTGGTACTGGATCACGGTTCCGGCAACACCACTCTCTATGCCCACATGAGCTCCATCGCCGTGGACGAGGGGGAGACGGTATCGCAGGGGCAGGTCATTGGTTATGTGGGTTCCACCGGCAACTCCACAGGCCCCCATCTCCACTATGAGATCCGGGAAGACGGCAGCCGCATCGACCCGCTGACCTATTTGCCCGGCTACATTCCCTACGATTGGTAAAACGGTATAATACACCCTCCCGCACCATAAAAATGGTGCGGGAGGGCTTTTTTATGTATGGTTATATTGACTGGCGGGAAACTGGGAAAGGCGGCTTTTCTTTGCAGCGGACGGGGATCTGCGGCGTTTGCTTCTGGGAACTGCGGGTGCCGAAGCCGGGCAGCCTCTTTTTCCGCCAGCGCCTGCGGCGCGCTGTCCATACCATGCACACCAACGGCGTCCGCCGCGCGGTATTTCCACCGGACTTTCCCTTTGCCGAGGTATTGGCCGAGGAGGGCATCACGTCGCTTCCGGAGGAAAATCTGCGCCGCCGTTTGCTGGAACAGCTGCTGGAAAGGGCCTGCGGGGGAAAAAAGATCTCCGCTTCGTCGTGGGCGGCCGCCCTTTACGCCCGGGGCGAGAGCCGTGACGTCCGGGACGCCAGCCGCCTCCTGGCGGAAAAATGCCGCTATTTGCAGCTGCATCTGGCCCAAGACAGCGGCGCACTGGAAAAAGAACTGCGCTACACCTACGGCGTCTGCGCCGCACCCGTCGGGCAGCGGCCGGACATTGCCGTGACCTTTGACAGCGGCCCCCAAGAGCTCCTCCCCATTCCCGTGATCCGCCTGGGGGAGGACTGCCGCGAGCAGCCCATCACCTACGAGCTGCCGGCGGAGCGCCTGGCGTGGCTGGGAGAGCGAGCCCCTACATCGCAGCTGGTAACCGCGCTTTTTGAGGCCGGAAAGTTGCCTTTAGAGGAAATTCATGTGAAAACACTCACATTCTTTGCTTGACAGGACTTGGGAAACTCTCTATAATGCAACATGACATATCATAATATAATAGTATAGGTATCGCCGGATACCTGCATATACTGGAAGACTGAAAGGATCGGACATCATGGTAAAAGAGTTTAAAATGAGCCAGGCGCGGTATGATGAACTAAAAGCAGAACTGGATTACAACAAGACCACCCGCGCCGATGAGATCGCGGAACTGATCAAAGAAGCCCGGGGCTTTGGCGACCTGTCCGAAAACAGCGAGTATGATGAAGCGAAAAACGAACAGGGCAAGCTGTATTCCCGCATTGCGGAACTGGAGGAGATCCTGCTCCACGCCGTGATCGTGGACGAGGCTGAAACGGATTCTGACAAGGTGTCCATCGGCTGCCGTGTGATCGTGACCAATCTGGAAAACGGAAAACAACTGCCCGCTTATAAGATCGTAGGTTCCCAGGAGGCGGACGTGATGAACCACGCCATCTCCGAGGATTCGCCCTTTGGCAAAGCCCTGATGGGCAAGCAGGCCGGCGAGGAAATCAGTGTGGAAGCCCCCCGCGGTATGATGCGTTACCGCGTGGATCAGATCGAAAGATAAGGAGACCAATACTATGGCTGAACAGAATCGGGAAGCAATGGAAACACAGCAGGATCTCAGCGAGATCCTTCGGATCCGCCGTGAAAAGTTGAAAACCTTGCAGGACGCGGGGATGGATCCCTTTGAAAAGACGCTCTTTTCTGTGTCCCACCACACCCAGGACATTAAGGACAGCTTTAACGCGCTGGAAGGAACGGAAGTGACCGTGGCCGGCCGCCTCATGTCCAAACGCGGCATGGGCAAGGTCTCTTTCTGCGATCTGCAGGACAAGACCGGCCGGATTCAGCTCTATGCTCGCAAGGATGAGATGGATGAGGCCATTTACGACCGGTTCAAGAAATACGACATCGGCGATATCGTGGGCGTGCGGGGCGATGTGTTCCGCACCCAGCGGGGCGAAATGAGCGTTCGCGCCAAGGACATCGAGCTGCTCAGCAAGTCTCTTCAGCCGCTGCCCGAGAAGTATCACGGGCTCACCGACAAGGAGATGCGCTACCGTCAGCGCTATGTGGATCTGATCGTGAATCCGGAGTCCCGGCGCAACTTTGAGATCCGCAGCCAGTTTGTCCGGTATCTGCGCAACTATCTGGACAGCCGCGGCTATATGGAAGTGGAAACGCCCGTGCTGAGCACCATTTCCGGCGGCGCCAATGCCCGCCCATTTATCACCCACCACAACGCGCTGGACATCGACATGTATATGCGTATTGCCACCGAGCTGCATCTCAAACGCCTTATCGTGGGAGGGATGGAGCGCGTCTATGAAGTGGGCCGCATTTTCCGCAACGAAGGCATGGACACCAAGCACAATCCCGAGTTTACCACCGTGGAGCTGTATGAAGCCTATACGGACTTCCACGGTATGATGGATATTACCGAGGGCATCCTCTCAGGCGCCGCCCAGGAGATCCTGGGCACCTACCAGATCAAGTGGATGGGCTATGACGTGGATTTGACCCCCGGCTGGAAGCGCTTGACCATGGCGGAAGCGGTGAAGCAGTATGTGGGCATCGACTTTATGACGGTCACCGACGACGCGGAGGCCGTGGCCGCCGCCAAGAAGGCCGGCGTGGACATGGACGGCGTGGAAGCCACCTGGGGCCACGCACTCTACGAGTGCTTTGACCAAAAAGTGGAAGAGCAGCTGGTGCAGCCCACCTTTATCACCATGTACCCGGTGGAGGTTTCACCTCTTGCCAAGCGCAGTCCTGCCGACCACCGGCTGACAGAACGGTTTGAGCTGTTTATCTGCCACAACGAGATGGGCAACGCCTTCTCCGAGCTCAACGACCCCATTGACCAGCGCCAGCGCTTTATGAAGCAGGCGGAGCTGCGGGCCAAGGGCGACGAGGAAGCCAATATGATGGACGATGACTTTGTCATGGCTCTTGAATATGGTATGCCCCCCACGGGCGGCCTGGGCATCGGGATCGACCGCTGCGCCATGATGCTCTGCGGCGCGGATTCCATCCGGGACGTGATCCTTTTCCCCACCATGAAGCCCCTGGATTGACACACATCCGGCTGACTCAGCCCATCAAAAGGCTGAGTCAGCCTTTTACGCCTGAAAGGAGACGATGACAACGGAGATCATCACCAGCCGAAAAAACCCCTTGATGACGCACCTCCGGAAGCTGGCGTCGTCTTCTGCCTACCGGCGGGAGAACGGTGAGTTTTTGTGTGACAGCCCCAAGCTCCTGGCGGAGGCGCTGCGCTGGCAGGCCGAGGTCACGGCCGTCGTGTACACCGAGGGCATGGAGATGCCTGAAAAATTGCCGGGCCGCGTGGCCTGTGTGCCGCCGGATGTGATGCAGTCGGTGTCGCCCATGGAGGCGCCCCAGGGGGTGCTGTTTACCTGCCGCGTGGCGCCGCCCACGCTGCCGCCTGTGCTGCCGGGCCGCCACTATGTGGTGCTCGACGGTGTGCAGGACCCCGGAAATGTGGGAACCGTGCTGCGGACGGCGGACGCCTTCGAGTGCGACGGCATGTTTTTGCTGCCCGGCTGCGCTGACCTCTATAACCCCAAGACGGTGCGGGCCACCATGGGGGCGGTGTTCCGCCGCCCGGTGTGGACCTGCGAGCCGGAGGAACTCAAGGCGCTGCTGCAAAAGAGCGGGATCCCGCTGTACGGCGCGGCGCTGCGTGACGATACCTGGGACGCCCGGGCGCTTTGCTATGAAAAGGCCGCCGCTGCCATCGGCAGCGAGGGAAAGGGCCTTTCTCAAACCGTGCTGTCCCTTTGTGACTGCACGGTGAAGATCCCCATGAGCCCCCGCTGCGAATCACTCAACGCGGCGGCAGCGGCAGCGGTGCTGCTGTGGGAAATGTACCGATAGACAAGGAGGGAAGTGAGCTGTGGCGGCTTTGAAATATTGGATCTGGCTCACGGCCCTGCCGGGTCTTACCAACCACGCCAGGCTCCTGCTGCTGGATCACTTCGGTTCGCCGGAGAATATCTATTACGCGGAAAAAGAGGAGCTGCTGCTGGTGGAGGGCCTTGGCACCGCACAGGCGTCACTGGCTGCTAACCGGTCGCTGACGGCGGCCGACACGATCCTGGGCGACTGCGAGCGTTTGGGCATTCATGTGCTGACCATGCAGGACGCGGCCTATCCCCAGCGGCTGAGAAATATTTTTGATACGCCTGTGATACTCTATTGGAAAGGGCAGCTGCCACTTTTTGATGAAGAGGCGGCGGTGGCCGTGGTGGGGACCAGAGGCTGTACGCCTTACGGGCTCCAGACGGCGGAACAGCTGGGCTGGGAAATGACCAAACAGGGGGCGTTGGTGGTGTCGGGCCTTGCCAAGGGCATTGACGCCGCGTCGCATCGGGGCGCACTCCGGGCGGGGGGCGCCACGGCCGCGGTATTGGGCGGCGGCATCGACGTGATCTACCCGGCGGAAAATAATGGGCTCTTTGCGGATATTGAGACCGCGGGGGTGCTTTTATCCGAATATCCGCCCGGAACGGAAGCGGTGGGCAACCATTTTCCGGCGCGAAACCGAATCATCAGCGGGCTGTGCCTTGCCACCGTGGTGGTGGAAGCGCCGGAGAGAAGCGGCGCTTTGATCACCGCCAACACGGCGCTGGAGCAGGGGCGGGAGGTATTTGCCGTCCCCGGCCCTATCAACGCGCCCAACAGCCGCGGGTGCAACGCCCTTATCCGGGATGGCGCGGGGATCGTCACAGGCAGCTGGGATGTCCTTTGCGAGTACCAGTCCCGGTATCCCCACAAGCTGCGGCAAAGTGAGCAGCGGATGCAGGAAAATCCGGGCTACGAGGCCCGTGTCCGCCGGGCGGAAGAGGCGGCCCGGCCGGCGCAGCCGGTATCCCAGCGGACGGTGTTGGATCTCAGCGGGTCCCACGATCTCACGGAGGATCAGACGGTCGTCATTCGGGCCTTGCCCACCGAGGAGCCGCTGCTGCCAGACGAGGTGGCCGAAAAAACGGAACTGCCTATCCGCCGGGTCCTCTCGGCGCTGACCATATTGGAAATCAACGGATTCGCAATGCAACAGGGCGGCCGCCGCTTTGTCCGCACTGTGGATCTGAAAGAATAGGAGGATAACTGTGGCGAAGAAATCGGGAAAAAACCTGGTTATCGTGGAATCTCCCGCCAAAGCCAAAACCATCGGCAAGTATCTGGGCAATGACTATGAGGTGAAAGCCTGCATGGGTCACTTGCGCGACCTGCCCAAAAGTGTGCTGGGCGTGGATATTGAAAACGACTTTACACCCAATTACAAGCCCATCAAGGGCAAGGAAGATATCATCGGGGATCTAAAAAAAGCGGCCAAATCCAGTCAGACTGTGTATCTGGCCACCGACCCCGACCGTGAGGGAGAGGCCATTTCCTGGCACTTGAAGGCACTGCTGGATTTGGATGATGAAAAGGCCCGGCGTGTCACCTTCAATGAGATCACCAAAAAGGTGGTGCAGGAGAGTATTCAGGAGCCTCGGGACATTGACCAGAATCTGGTGGATGCCCAGCAGGCCCGCCGGATCCTGGACCGGATTGTGGGCTATCAGCTCTCGCCCCTGCTGTGGAAAAAGGTGCGGCGGGGTCTTTCCGCCGGCCGCGTGCAGTCGGTGGCCATGCGTATGGTGGCCGAGAGAGAAGACGAGATCAAACACTTTCTCCCTCAGGAGTACTGGACGCTGGACGCCCAGCTGGAGACAGAGAATCGTCACTTCTGCAAGGCCCACTATTACGGAAAAGACGGCAAAAAACACGAGCCCGTCTCCGGCGCGGAGGTGGAGGAGATCGTTTGCGCCGTGGAAAACAAGGCCTTTTTGGTCAAGAGCGTCAAGCGGACGGACAAGCAGCGCTCCCCCTCGCCTCCTTTTACCACCTCCACCATGCAGCAGGAGGCGTCCCGCAAGCTGAACATGACGCCCCGGCGCACCATGGCCATCGCCCAGCAGCTCTATGAAGGTGTGGACATCACCGGCGAGGGCACAGTGGGTCTCATCACCTATATGCGTACTGACTCGCTGCGACTGTCGGAAGAGGCGCTGGCGTCTGCCAAGGCGTTTATTCTGGGACGCTACGGGAAAGACTACTATCCCGATACCACCCGCCATTTCAAGGCCAAGGCCGGGGCACAGGATGCCCACGAAGCCATTCGCCCCAGCGACGTGACACTGACGCCCGAGCGGGTGAAGGCCGACCTTACGGGGGAACAGTATCGCCTTTACCGCCTGATCTGGAGCCGCTTTGTGGCCTGTCAGATGGCCAACGCCATTTACGACAGCGTCAGTGTGGAGATCACCGCTCAGGAGTACGCTTTCCGCGCCTCTTCCAGTAGTGTAAAGTTCTCCGGCTATACAGCGGTGTATGAGGAAAGCCGGGACGAGGAGAAGGAAGAGAAGGAATCACCCCTGCCCCATCTGACAGAGGGACAGGTGCTGGCACTGGACGGATTTGACAAGGATCAGCACTTTACACAGCCACCTGCCCGCTATACGGACGCCACACTCATTCGCGCCATGGAGGAAAACGGCATTGGCCGCCCTTCCACCTACGCGCCCACTGTGTCCACCATTCTGGACCGGGAATACGTGGTCAAAGACGGCAAGTACCTGAAGATTACCCCCCTGGGCGACGTGGTCACAGGGCTTATGTGCGATAAGTTCAAGGATATCGTGGACATGAAGTTCACGGCCAACATGGAAAAAGAGCTCGACGAGGTGGAGACCGGCCACAAGCAGTGGAAGAGCCTCCTGCGGGAGTTCTACGGCGGCTTTGACCAGAATCTCAAGCAGGCCGAAAAGGACCTGGAGGGCATCTATCTCAAGGTGCCCGATGAGGTCAGCGAGGAAAAATGTAATCTATGCGGACGGAACATGGTAATTAAAAGCGGCCGCTTCGGACGCTTTCTGGCCTGTCCCGGCTACCCTGAGTGCAAGTTTACCAAGCCTCTGGTGGTGGAGATGCCGGGCCGCTGCCCCAAATGCGGTGGGCGGCTCATGAAACGGGTCAGCACCAGCAAGCGCACGGGCAAGCCCTACACCTACTATTGCTGCGAGCATACCAACAGCGCTGATCCTGCCGCCAAATGCGATTTCATGACCTTTGACGTGCCGGTGAAGGACGACTGCCCCGTGTGCGGCCATACGTTGTTCAAAAAATCCGGCAGAGGCTTTAAAAAGCCGTTTTGCATCAATCCGGAATGCGCCAATTTCCTGCCGGAGGACAAGCGCGGCTATCCCCGCAAAAAGACGGAGGACGAAGTATCCGGTACCGCTGCCGCCGACGCTTCGGCCCAGAGCGGGGAGACGGAGGGCACCGTGAAGAAGCCCGCCGCCAAGAAGGCAACGGCGAAAAAGACCGCCGCCAAGAAGAAGACTTCCAAAGCGGCAGAAAAGGCGGCGGACACTGTCATGGAAGAGGGCGGCGCGCCGGAGAAAAAGCCGGCTGCGAAGAAGACAAGTGCCAAAAAGCCGGCAGCTAAGAAGCCCACGGACAAGAAGCCCACTGCCAAAAAACCGGCTGCGAAGAGGGCGTCTACCAAGAAAGAAACGGAAACTGAGGAATAACCTATGCAAGCAACTGTGATCGGAGCGGGACTGGCCGGGTCGGAAACGGCTTGGCAGCTGGCGGAGCGCGGCATTCAGGTAACGCTGTGCGAGATGAAGCCGGAGAAGAAGATCCCCGCGCATACAACCGATAATTTTGCGGAGCTTTGCTGCTCCAATTCGCTGCGCAGCGACCAGCTGGAAAACGCGGTGGGTCTTCTAAAAGAGGAGCTGCGCCGCCTTTCCTCCTTGATCCTGCAATGCGCCGACGCCACCCGCGTGGAAGCGGGCGGGGCGCTGGCAGTGGACCGGGACGGATTTGCCCGTCTGGTGACGGAGAAGATCCGCAATCATCCGCTGATCACCGTGGTGAGCGGCGAGGTGACGGAGGTGCCCGCCCAGGGCGAGGTCATCGTGGCCTCCGGCCCCCTCACGTCTCCGGCACTGGCGGACACGCTGCAGGCGTTGGTGGGATCGGCCCAGCCCCTCCACTTTTACGACGCCGCGGCTCCGCTGGTGTCCTTTGAGAGCGTGGATATGGACAGGGCCTATTTTGCCTCTCGCTATGACCGGGGCACGCCGGATTATATCAACTGCCCCATGACGCAGGAGGAGTATTATGCCTTCTGGCAGGAGCTGACGCAGGCGCAGGAAGCGGAAGTCCACGGCTTTGAAGATCAGAACGTGTTTGAAGGCTGTATGCCGGTGGAAGTGATGGCCCGGCGGGGAGAAGATACCCTGTGCTACGGCCCGTTGAAGCCCCGCGGCCTGCCCGACCCCAGAACGGGGCGCGAGCCCCACGCGGTGGTGCAGCTGCGCAAAGACAATGCGCAGGGCACCATCTATAATCTGGTGGGGTTTCAGACCCACCTGCGCTGGCCGGAGCAGAAGCGCGTTTTTTCCATGATTCCGGCGCTGCATGATGCCCAGTTCCTGCGCTATGGCGTGATGCACCGCAACACCTATCTGGACTCCCCCCGGCTTTTGAACCGCTACTATCAGCTTTTGTCCCAGCCCCGCATCTCCTTTGCCGGGCAGATGACAGGCGTGGAGGGGTATGTGGAATCCTGCGCCTCCGGCTATCTGGCCGGCGTGGAGACAGCCCGGCGCCTTCTGGGAAAGACGCCGGTGAACTTTCCGCAGGAAACGGCCGTCGGCGCGCTGGCGCTGTATATCAGCAACACCTCTGTGGGGAATTTTCAGCCCATGAACATCAATTTTGGCATTATGCCGCCTCTGGATCACCGGGTACGGGGCAAGCGGAACAAGAATGCCGAGCTGAGCGCCCGCTCTTTGACCATCCTTGCGGGACTTGAGAAAGAGGTAGGAGAACTGTGAAAATCATTATTGACGCCATGGGCGGCGACAACGCGCCGCTGGAGATCGTAAAAGGCGCCATGATCGGCGCGGCGCACTGGGACGTGGACATCGCGCTGGTAGGCGACCCGGACCGCATTCGGGCGGCCATGGAGCACTGCGGTGTGCCGATGCTCACACAGAAGGTGGAGATTGTTCCCGCCTCCGAGACCATTGAGATCAGCGACGATCCGGCCACGGCTTTTAAGAAGAAAAAGGACTCCTCCATGACGGTGGGGCTGAACATGCTGCGGGACGGAGCGGGCGACGCCTTTGTTTCCGCCGGGTCCACCGGCGCTCTCCTGGCGGGGGCCACGCTGGTGATCAAGCGTGTCCGGGGCATCCGGAGAGCCGCTATGGCGCCGGTGATCCCCACCACCACGGGACAGGCCGTGCTCATAGACTGCGGCGCCAATGCCGAGTGCACGCCGGAATATCTGCTGCAATTCGCGTATTTGGGCAGCTTTTACGCCTCTTCGGTGCTGGGGGTGGAAAAACCCCGGGTGGGCCTTCTGAACATCGGCGCGGAGCCGGAGAAGGGAACGGATCTCCAGCGGGAGACATATGCCAGATTGCAGGCGGCGGCGGAAGAAGGCGCGCTGCACTTTGTGGGCAATATCGAGGCCAAAGAAGCCATCAAGGGCGACTGCGACGTGATTGTTGCCGACGGCTTTTCCGGCAACGTGCTGCTCAAGGGCATGGAGGGCGTGGGCTCTTTTGCCGTCCACGCGCTCAAAGATGTATTTGGGAAAAATCTGAAGTCCAAGCTGGCGGCGGCGCTGATTATGAGTGATCTGAAAGCGTTCAAAGACCGTCTGGACCCCAACAAGGTGGGCGGCACAGCGCTCATCGGCATTTCCAGGCCGGTGATCAAGGCCCATGGTGCCTCCAATGCCGAAGCCATCGACAATGCCATCGGCCAGGCCCGGACCATCGCTCGCAGCGATATCGCAGCTGATATTGAAAAAAATATTGATCGGATGCGGATCGGCCGGACATAAATATATAAAATAGCTATTGACAGCCTATTTTAATTGCCGTATTATTTTCCAAGAAAACGCGCGAAAGGAGAAGTGCCGCATGACGATGGAAGAAATTTTCAAAACAATGCAGGACTTGATTGCGGAGCAGTTCGCAATTGATACAGATGAGATTACAATGGAGAGTTCTTTTGTGGACGATCTGGGCGCCGATTCGGTGGATCTGGTGGAACTGGTCATGGCCATGGAAGAGGAATTCGACATTGGCGAGATCGAAGAAGAAGACCTGTCCGGACTGAAGACGGTCGGCGACTGCGTCCGTTATCTGTACAATAAGCTCAACGGCTGAAACAGGATGCGCCCCGCGTGACCGCGGGGCCTCCTTTTTTCTTCATAGGGAAAGCGGAGAAAAGGAGAAATGCCATGCACACACTGGAGGAAAAGCTGGGATATACCTTCCGAAATAAAAACCTGTTGGAAGGGGCGCTGTACCACAGTTCCTATGCCAACGAACACCGGGGCAGCGGCATTGAAAGCAACGAGCGGCTTGAATTTTTGGGCGACGCGGTGCTGGGCCTGGTGTCGGCGGAATTTTTGTTCAAAAAACACAGGGACCTGCCTGAAGGGGATCTGACCCGGATCCGCGCGGCACTTGTCTGCGAGGAGAGTCTGTTTGAAGTGGCGCAGAGCCTTGGCCTGGGCCAGCATTTGAAGCTGGGCAAGGGGGAAGAGGCCGGCGGCGGCCGTTCCCGGCCCTCCATTCTGGCCGACGCCACAGAATCGGTGTTCGCGGCCGTCTATCTCGACGGCGGTATGGAGGCGGCCCGGTTGCTGATCCACCGCGTTTTGCTGGAAAAGGAAAAAGAAGAAGCGGTGGAACGCCGGCGCCGTGACTTTAAGACATCGCTGCAGGAGCTGGTGCAGCAGCGGGACGGAAGAGACTTGAAATACCAGGTGGTCAGCGCTTCCGGCCCCGATCACGACAAGACGTTTGAATGCTGCGTGGTGCTGGACGGGAAGTCATTGCCCAGCGGCTTTGGCCACAGCAAGAAAGAAGCCGAGCAGTCCGCCGCCCGGGCGGCGCTGGAGCTTTTGGAAGAGGGCATTTCCGGGACTTGACAGACATATGCTGGACCGGCAGGGGCGCTACGCCCTTGCCGGTTTGCTTGTCAAAATGTGGGGAGGCAGCGTTTCCGGCGCAATTTAGACTGGAATTTTGCCCCGTTTTGTGGTATAATTCACAAATATGGGTGTGTATGGATCAAAAATGCTTTCTTTTGGCAAAACAAGCCAAAATTCGCAGGACAGGAGATAGATAAAGAACCATGTCTTTTCTTACATCATTCCTTTTGGGCCTGATCCAGGGCGTAGCAGAATTTCTGCCCATCTCCAGCTCCGGACATCTGGCCATTGCCCAGCATTTGTTGGGATTGTCCAGCGCCGGGGAGCTGCCGCCGTTTTTTGACGTACTGCTGCATCTGGGCACGCTTCTGGCGGTGATCGCTGCCTACTGGCAGGACGTGAAGGAGATGGTGTGCGAGTTCTTTCGGGGGATCGGTGATCTGGCCCACGGAACCACTCCCACACCGGTCCCCGCTGCCCGGCGGCTGGTAATGCTGGTGATCCTGGGGACGCTGCCGCTGTTTGTGGTGCTGCCTTTTAACGATGCCGTGGAGGGGCTCTCCGGCAACATGACGTTTGTGGGCGGGGCGCTGATCGTCACGGGCCTGTTGCTATTTGCCAGCGATATGGTGCGCCGGGGCCATAAAAATGCCCGCACCGCCACCTGGCTGGATGTGCTTTTGGTGGGTTTTTCCCAGGCAGTGGCCACGGCGCCGGGCATTTCCCGCTCCGGTATGACCATTACTATGGGGTGCTTTACCGGTTTTGACCGGAAATTCGCCGTGCGCTTTTCCTTTTTGCTGTCCATTCCGGCGGTGCTGGGCGCCAACATCCTCAGCCTTGTTAAGGCGGGGAAGGCGGGCATTGTCTGGAGTCAGGTGCCGGTGTATCTGGTGGGCGTGCTGACGGCCGCAGTGGTGGGGTATTTCTGCATCTGCCTGCTACGTCTGGTGGCGGAAAAAGGGAAATTCGGATTTTTTGCTTATTATTGCTGGGTGGTGGGCGTTGTCACACTGTTGCTAAACGCCATTTTCTAACGGAGAAAGGGATTTATATCATTTATGGCTGTACCAAAGAAAACAACCAAACAATCCGGCAAACAGACCCGTTCCCGCAAACAGGAGCCGCCCCGCCCCGCCTATGGCCGGGCCGTTGGAGGCGCTGTCTGCCTGCTGCTGGCGCTGTTTGTGATCGTCAGCTATTTTGGGGTAGACGCGCTGTTTCTCCGGTTTTTCGGCGGCCTTCTCAAGGGGCTCACGGGCTATGGCTATTACGCCTTCGGCCCGGCGCTGCTGCTGGCGGGCTACTGGCTGCTCAACCGGAAGGAAAGCCCTGTGACGCTGCGGACGGTTTGCGCGCTGCTGCTGCCTGTGGTGCTGGGCACCACGCTGCATCTCTTCTTGTGTGAGCCTATGCGCTTTTCGTCGGCGCTTCCCAAAGAGCTGTGGGATTCCGGCTGTCTGATGGAAAGCGGCGGCGCTCTTTCCGGCTGCTTGGCGGTGGGCGGTGCGGCGGTTTTCAGCAAGGTGGCCATGCTGATCTTGTGTCTGCTGCTGCTGGCGGTCATGCTGATTGGGGCCTTGCATATCTCTTTGACTGATCTGGTTGCCGGCGCGCGGGAGCGCGCGGCCCAAAGACGGGAAGAGGAGGAAGAGGAATTGCCTCCCGCTCCTCGCCGAGAGGAAAAGAAAGCGGCACCTTTACCGGTCAGGGCCAAACAGCCCATTGATATCCCCTTGGAGGAAAAAAACGTTTCTCTGCCGGAGCGGCAGAAGCCCGGCGGCTTTTTTGCCCGGCGTTCCGCGTCGGTAAAAACGCCGGATGAAGTGCTGCTGCCCCGGACGGAAGCGCCTTCCTCCGCGCCGGAAGCACCGATGGCGCCCGCTGTGGCCGCTGCCCCTGTGATATCGGCAGAGCTGCCGGTGCCTGTGGCGGAAGAGTCGGCCGCCGAGGAGAAGAAACCCGCCTTTAAGCGGCAAAGCCGAAAAGAGCCGGAGATCTCCCACCAGGAGGTGGCACAGGCCGCCGAAGAGGTGAGCCGTCAGATCGAGGGTGTACAGGACGCGGCGGAGAATAGCTATCAGTATCCCCCCATTACATTGCTGGGGGAAAATCTTCAGCAGAACTATACCGAGGTGGGCGCGGAGCTGCGGAACAACTCCCGGCGTCTGGCGGAGACACTGCACAGCTTCGGCGTGGATGCCACTGCCGGAGAGGTGGTGCACGGCCCCTCTGTGACCCGGTATGAGTTTGTCCTGGACCAGGGTGTAAAGCTCTCCAAGATTACCAATCTGTCGGACGATATCGCACTGGCCCTGGGAGCCAGCGGCGTCCGTATTGCTCCCATCCCCAACAAAATCTCCGTGGTGGGCATCGAGGTGCCCAACCGGGCGGTGACCGCGGTGCGGATCCGGGACGTGGTGGAGTCAAGAGAGTTCACGGAGCACAAGTCCCATACGGCCTTTGCCATCGGCAAAGACATCGGCGGCAGCAACATCGTGGGCGATGTGGCCAAGCTGCCCCATGTGCTCATCGCCGGCACCACCGGCTCCGGTAAGTCCGTGTGTACCAACTCGCTGATCGTGAGTATGCTCTATAAGTCCACCCCGGACGAGGTGCGCTTTATCATGGTGGACCCCAAAATGGTGGAGCTGGCACCGTATAACGGCATTCCCCATTTGCTGATCCCTGTGGTCACCGATCCCAAGAAGGCAGCGGGGGCGCTGCAATGGGCTGTGTACGAGATGATGAAGCGCTATAAGCTGTTTTCCGAAAACGGCGTCAAGGACCTCAAGGGCTACAACCGTCTGGCAGAGCAAAGTGAAGACGAGGCGCTGAAAAAGCTGCCCACCGTGGTGGTGGTCATCGACGAGCTGGCGGATCTGATGTTGGTGGCGGCCAAAGAGGTGGAAGAATCCATCTGCCGTGTGGCTCAGATGGGCCGTGCCGCGGGGATGCATCTGGTGATCGCCACCCAGCGGCCTTCCGCCGACGTGATCACAGGCTTGATGAAGGCCAATATCCCCAGCCGTATCGCCTTTGCGGTGGCGTCGTCGCTGGAATCCCGCATCATTCTGGATACCCAGGGCGCCGAAAAGCTGGTGGGAAAGGGAGATATGCTTTACTTCCCTCTGGGTGCGGGAAAACCGCTGCGGGTACAGGGATGCTTTATCTCTCCTGAGGAGATTGAGCGTGTGGTGTCTTTTGTCAAGGAGAGCGGGGAGGCGGATTACTCCGACGAGGTCATACAGAAGATCGAAGAGACCATGCAGGAGAAGGAAAAAGGCAGCAAGGGCGTCGCCGCTTCCGAGCCGGAGACCGACGATGGGGACGAGCTGCTGCCCGCCGCCATCGAGGTGGTGCTGGAGACCGGGCAGGCTTCCGTGTCCATGCTGCAGCGCCGGCTGAAGCTGGGGTACTCCCGGGCGGCCCGCCTGGTGGACCAGATGGAGCTGCGAGGTATTGTGGGGCCGTTTGAGGGTTCCAAACCCCGACAACTGCTGATTACCCGCAGCCAGTGGCAGGAGATGCAGATGCGCGGCGAAACCTCCGCCGCCGGTGAGGCAGAAGAGCCCGAGGAGCCGGAAGACGAGGAACAATGACAGCAAGATCCCCGGAAACCATGTGGTTTTCGGGGATCTTTTTATATCTGTGTTTTTCAGAAGCTGTGGAGCATATCCCGGCGAATGTCGGAGAGCTTGTGGGCACCGCACATGGACATGGTGTCCTTCAACTCGGCCATCAGCCGGTTGGTGTAGATCTGCACGCCTTCCGCACCGGCGCCGTAGACCATCGTCACATAGGGCCGGCCGATCAGCACGCCGTGAGCGCCCAGAGCCAGCGCCTTGAACACGTCCATGCCGGAGCGAATGCCGCCGTCCACCAGAATTTCCATCCGGTTGCCAACGGCCTCGGCGATGGAGGGCAGCACTTCCGCGGTGGCGGGGCACTGATCCAGCACACGGCCGCCGTGGTTGGACACCACGATGGCGGAGGCACCGGCTTCCATGGCTTTCTCCGCGCCGCGCACCGTCATGATGCCCTTGAGGATAAAGGGCCGGTGAGCGTACTGGATGATCTCCTTGAGCTCGGAGACGGTTTTGCTGCCGGCGGGGGGCTGATGATTCTTGAGAAAAGGAAGACCCGCTGCGTCAATGTCCATAGCGATGGCAATGGGATCGGCGGCCTGAATGGCATCGAGCTTCTGGAAGATGGTATCCATGTCCCAGGGCTTGACAGTGGGGATGCCGTCGCCGTCGGCGCTGGCGATGGCGCTGATGGCGCCTGCCATCACGGCCGGGTCCATGCCGTCGCCGGTGAAGGCGGCAATGCCAGCGTCGGCGCAGGCGGAGACCAGAATGCTGTTGTAGGCCAGGTCATCGTACTTGTCGCCATAGTGCATCTTCATGGCACCCACGGGAGCGGCGAAGATGGGGGCGGCAAAGGTGTGGCCAAAGAGAGAAAAAGAGGTGTCTACCGGCAGATTCTCGCAAATGGTATCCATGTTGACGCACAGTTCCTGCCATTTTTGATAGTTGCGGATAAACCCGGTACCGATTCCCTTGGCACCGGGGCCGGGAATGGTATTTTTGCAGGCCAGCCCATTGCAGACGGGACAGGCTTTGCAAAAAGGCCCGATACAGGTACGCGCCTGCTGGAGAACTTCCTGATAATCCATGATTGTGACCTCCTGTTGTGTCAGTACTGAGTTGTGGTACGACTATATCATATTATTTTATAATACAACGGCTGCGTTTTCAACCATCAGATGGGCAGTTAAAAGGGGAGATGGTACAAATTTGTGTATATTGACGATAGAAAAAGATGGCAAACTGCCCCTTGTGTGTGGATATAAGAAGAGACTATAATAAAAAGAAAAAGGAGGCGGGAAAAATGAAGATCACATGGCTGGGGCATTCCTGTTTTATGCTGGAATCCAACGGATACCGCTTGGTAACGGACCCCTATAAGGGCGTGCCGGGCTATCCGCCGCTGCGGATAGAGGCCCACGCCGTCTATGCCAGTCATTCCCATTTCGACCACACGGAAACGGCGGCGGTGACCATTCTGCCGGCGATGCCCAGCCCTTTTACGGTACAGGAAATGGAGACCTTTCACGACACGCAGCAGGGCGCGCTGCGGGGCATGAATACCGTCCGCGTTTTTACGGCGGAGGGCCTGCGGGTGGCGCATCTGGGCGATCTGGGACATCCGCTGTCCCGGTCCCAGGCGGACGCGCTCCTTTTGTGCGACGTGCTGATGGTGCCGGTGGGCGGCGTCTATACCATCGGCGCGGCGGAGGCGGAGGCCTTGTGCCGCCGGGTGCGGCCCCGGGTGATCCTGCCCATGCATTACCGCCACGGCGCCTTCGGACTGCGGGAGGTGGAAAGCCCTGCGGCGTTCTGCCGCCGGGTGGCGGACGACTATCCGCTTTGCACCTTGGGGGGCAACAGCCTGGAGGTGGGGAAGGACGCGCCGCAGCAGACAATTCTTTTGACATATCCTGCATAAAATACCGCCTTTTGTGTAAACTGGAAACAGCTAGGACACAGGAGGCGCGTGTATGAGAAAGCAATCCGGAAAATGGGAATGGATCGGTCTGATCTTTACGCTGGCGGTGGGCAATCTGCTGCATTTCGTGTATGATTGGAGCGGGGAGAGCCGTCTGACGGCTGCGTTTTCGGCGGTAAATGAATCTGTTTGGGAGCATATGAAGCTCCTGGCCGTTCCGTACATTCTTTTTTCACTGGTGGAGTGGCTGGCGCTGCGCCGGGATTTCAGAAATGTGCTGTCCTCGCAGGCGGTGGGGCTGCTGGCGGGGCTGACGGCCATTCCGGTACTGGTCTATACCTACAAGGGGATCTACGGGCAGGACGTCATGTGGCTGGATATTGCCATTTTCCAGATCGCGGTGCTGCTGGCTTTTTTCGTCAGCCATCGGCTGCTGAAAAGCGGAGCCCTCAGCGGCGGCGGATGGCAGCTGGCGGGACTGCTGCTATTGCTGGGCGTGCTGGCTCTTTTCCTGCTGTTCACCTACCGGACGCCGGATCTGCCCCTCTTTACCGACCTGACCACGGGCCGGCGGGGCGTGGGGAACTCATAAAAGCAAAAAAGGCGGGGCGACCCGCCTTTTTTGCTGCGTGTCCGTGGTATTTGCTTGACCCGGAAAATGCCTTAGTATATAATAAGGAAATCAAAATGTAAAATTCTGCTTTGGATGGCAGTCCGGAGGCGATGGAATGAAGAAAATTGTTCATAAATCAGCCGCGCCGCTGTATGCGGCCGCCGGCGTGTGGGTGCTGTACGCGCTGCTTTTTCCGCTGTATCGGGTGACGCATTTTCTGGTGGTGATCGCCGCCTCCGCGGTGGTGTACTTTGTGGCCCGCCTTTTCTGCAAGGATGTGGTGGAAGAGGTAAAGGAAGAGGAAAAGAAGCCGGAGCCCACCGGCAACCCGGATCTTGACAAGATGATCGCCGATGGCCGCATGGCCATCGCGGAGATGAAGCGGCTGGACGACAATATCGAAGACGCGGCCATCAGTGCCCATATCCAGCGGCTGGCCGTGGTGACGCAGAAAATTTTCGATCAGGTGAAGGCCGATCCCCAAAAGCTGCCCCAGATCCGCAAGTTTATGAATTACTACCTGCCCACCACCCTTAAGCTGCTCAACGCGTACGACCGCATGAGCGCGCAGGGCGTCTCGGGCGAGAATATCAGCGGGACCATGGGCAAGGTGGAGGAAATGATGGGCACCATCGTCGCCGCTTTTGAAAAGCAGCTGGATTCCCTCTTCGGTGCCGAGGCCATGGATATTTCCACTGATATTACGGTGTTGGAGAACATGATGGCCCGGGAGGGCCTGACGGACGATCCCTTGAAAAGAGCTACCTCTCCCGCGGACAACGGGAGTATCGGATGATACAACAAGTGCCCTCGCGTATTGAAAGAAAGGAACGGAACGAAATGAGTGAGAATCAAATGCCCGAACTGACGCTGGAGCCCGATATGACCGCAGCCGCCGTGCAGGAGGCACCCAGTCTGACGCTGGACCCCACGGCCCCTGTCACACCTGCCGCCCCCGCCCAGGAAAAGAAGGCCGATCCCGTTGCCATGGATGAGCGCCTGCTCACCGAAGAGGAAAAGAAGGCGGTGGAGGATTTCTCCAAGAAGATCGACATCCGTGACACCAACACCATCCTCCAGTACGGCGCGGCCGCCCAAAAGAGCGTGGCGGGCTTTTCCGAAAACGCGCTGAACAATGTGCGCAACAAGGACCTTGGCGAGATCGGCGGCGATCTCAGCAAGCTGGTGGTGGAGCTCAAGGGGTTTGGCGAGGAAGAGGAAAAGAAGGGCATTGCGGGCTGGTTCAAAAAGGCCACCAATAAGATCGAGACCATGAAGGCGCAGTATACAAAGGTGGAAGCCAACGTGGATAAGATCGCCGAATCCCTTGAGCAGCACCAGATCACACTGCTCAAGGACGTGGCCATGTTCGACCAGATGTATGATCTGAACCTGAAATACTACAAGGAACTGACCATGTATATTCTGGCGGGCAAGAAGCGCCTGGCCGATGTGCGGACCAACGAACTGACGGAGCTGCAAAAGAAGGCTCAGGCATCGGGAACCGCGGAGGACGCACAGGCTTACAACGATATGGTGAACCTGTGCAACCGGTTTGAAAAGAAGCTCCACGATCTGGAGCTGACCCGTATCGTGTCGGTGCAGATGGGCCCCCAGACCCGCCTGCTGCAAAACAACGACACCTTGATGATCGAAAAGATCCAGTCTTCTCTGGTGAACACCATTCCGCTTTGGAAGAGCCAGATGGTGCTGGCGCTGGGCATGGAGCACAGCCGTCAGGCCACCGCCGCCCAGAACGCGGTGACGGAGATGACCAACGATCTGCTGAAAAAGAACGCCGATATGCTGAAGATGGGCACCATTGACACGGCCAAGGAAGCCGAGCGCAGCATCATCGACGTGGAAACGCTACAGCACACCAACGAGCAGCTGATCTCCACACTGGATGAGGTGCTGACCATTCAGCACGAGGGCGCAGAGAAGCGCAAGGCGGCGGAAGTGGAACTGGGCCGCATCGAAGGCGAATTGAAGAAAAAATTGATGGAGCTCCGCAGCTAAGGCTCCGGAGAGGAGTTGTTCATGAAATTTTTTAAAAAGCGGTCGGTAGCGCTGGTGGTATTGGTGCTGGCCATTGCGGCCTCCGCCTTTTATGGCATCAGCAAAAAACCGGCGGATCTCATTGCCGTGGATTATCAGAACTGGATCGCGGACCAAGCGAACATTCTTTCCGCCGATACCGAAGCGACGGTGAAAGGCTATAATACCGCCTGGGACAACAAGTATCACGCCGTGGTAGCGGTGGCCACAGTCACGGACACCCACGGCTGGAAGCTGGAAAAATACGCCCTGTCTCTTGGCAAGGCGTGGAAGCTGGGTACCAACGACATGGTGCTGGTGCTGGATACCGGCAGCAAGGACTACTACGTGGAAGGCGGCAAGGAGGTTATCTCCCGCATGACAGCCAGCCAGCAGACCTCGCTGAAGACCGCTATCGAGCAGAATTTTTACAGCGGCGACTATGACGCGGCGGTGACGGCCTTTTACCGTCAGGCTGACGTGTTTTACAGCAAGGCCTACGGCGCGGGACAGGGAACGTACGCCCCCGGTACCAGCTACCCCGCTGCCGGCGGCAGTGACAACGGCTGGGCGGCTTACGACGGGACCTCCTATCTCCTCAGGGACGCCGCGCTGGTGGTCGTGCTGCTTTTTGCCATCTGGGCTATGCTGGATTACTTCCGCTACGCCGGCTATCGCAGACGCTATATAGTGCCAGGTGTGGTACCGCCTTTTGTGTACTACCCCATTTTCTGGGGCAGACCCCATCGCTGGCACGCGCCGCCACCGCCCTATCATGACGGACATGGCGGCTTTGGCGGCCCCGGCGGTTTTGGCGGCGGTTTTGGCGGTGGCTTCGGAGGCGGCGGCTTCGGAGGCGGCGGCTTCGGTGGCGGCTCCCGGGGCGGCGGCTTTGGAGGCGGCGGCTTCGGTGGCGGTCAGCGCTGAGAAAACAGATCAAAAGCCCATCGGAACATGGCGTTTCGATGGGCTTTTCTTATCCTTCCAAATGCCGCCCCAAAAAGGAGGCAATGGTTTGGGCCAGTTTGTATTCCACCTCCGTTGGTTTTTGCTGGTCGGAGGAAATGAACAGCACCAGCCCCAGTACGTCGCCCTCACACAGGATCGGCGCAGCCACCGCTGCGCAGAATTTATCGTTTCCGTCCGAGACAAAGACCAGTCGGGCTTCTCCGGCATATTGATAGATGCTACGCTCTTCCATGATCTTTTCCAGCTCCGGAGAGATCTGCTTTCCCATCAGCTCGCGCTTACCGTTGCCTGCAATGGCGATAATGGTGTCACGGTCCGTCACGGCCACGGTGAAATCGGTGCTCTTGTTCATGGTTTCGCAGAACTGCGCGGCAAAGTCCTCCAACCCGCCCATCAGAGAATACTTCTTAAAGATCACTTCGCCATCCTTGGTGGTGTAGATTTCCAGCGGGTCGCCCTCCCGGATTCGCATGGTGCGGCGGATTTCTTTGGGGATGACCACACGGCCCAGATCATCGATCCGGCGAACAATTCCAGTTGCTTTCATATCATAAACTCCCTTGACTGTATAATGCTGTCAATGCTGTATCGGTATTGTTTGCAAAAAAAGGAAGGTTATGCGGCGCAACAAAAATGTTGTAGGAGCTTTGCCAAAATAAGAAAAAACCGCTTGCGCAAAATGCGGGCAACGGAAAAAACACATTATATAAAAAATCATCCGGGCGCCCTGTGTAAAAGGGGCCCGGATAATTTTTTTGTTAAAAGATCGGCCGCGTGCTCAGCGGATGCCGGCGATAAAGCAGGTGGGGTCCCGACGGAGCTGCTCTTTGGCCCAGGAGAGCATTTCGAAGGTGGGAACGGCCTTGGTGATCACGCCGCAATCCCAGCGGTCGGCGACGCGCTCTTCCAGCCACGCGTCCGGTGCGGCGGTGCGGACGTAGTAGGGATGCATCACCGCATCGGGGTCCAGTGATGCCGGCTCCATGGCGTCGGTGTAGAAGGCCGCCTGGCCGTTCAGAACGTCCAGACAGTCCTGCACCACGTTGTAAGCCGTGGGATAGCGCCCGGCACCCTGGCCGAAGAAGCTCTGGGGGCCGATGGCTTCACCGGCGTAGGTAATGAGGTTGAAATTGGCGGGAACGGCGGCTTCCAGATCCGTTTTTCCCAGGAGCGTGGGCTCCAGATAGGCGCTGATCATGTCGCCGCCGCGCTGGGCGATGGCCATCAGTTTGCACACGAAGCCGTGGCTCTGGAAGGCGGCAATGTCGGCGGCGGAAACAGTGCGGATGCCAAACATGGGGATGTCCTCTTCCCGCACCAGGGCGTCAAAGGCCACACTGGCGGAGATCACCAGCTTGCGGCGGATGTCATTGCCGTCAATGTCGGCGCTGGGATCGGCCTCGGCGTAGCCCAGGGTCTGGGCTTGCTTGAGAATGTCCGCGAAGCTGACGGGGGAGCGGTGCATGGCATCCATGATGAAATTGGTGGTGCCGTTCATGATGCCGCCCACCTCACAGATGGTGTCCAGCCGCTTGCAGCGTTCCAGATTCACCAACCAGGGGATGCCGCCGCCGCAGGCCGCGGTGCAGCGCAGGGCCGCGTGGTTGCCCCGGGCCAGCGCGATCAGCTCCGTGTAGTAGGCACTGATGAGATTCTTGTTGGCGGTGATCACGTTTTTGCCGCTCTTCAGCGCCGATGACACCATTTCGAAGGCCGGGTGAAGTCCGCCCATGACCTCCACCACAGTGTCGATGGAAGGGTCGCTCAAAATTTCATCCGCGTCGTATACGGCGACACGTTCCAGCCCCGGCTTGGGACTGCGGCAAAAGACTTTTATGATCTCCATGTCGGAGCGGTCGCTGATCCATTCATAGACCCCACCGCCCACTACGCCAAAGCCCAACAGACCGATTTTCATATGGCATTCCTCCGTCTTCATTGGTCATTTTGTTGATTTTACCGTATGCCCCCCCTGTTGTCAATGGCTGCCTGCCGGGTAAAATAAAAAGAGCGGACCGGCGGCCCGCTCTTCTGCGTTTTATTTGCCAAGCATTTTCAGGACCTGTCCTTTGGATACAACACCCACGGACTTTTGCACCATCTGACCGCCCTGGAAGACCATCAGCGTGGGGATACTGGTAATGTGGTACGTCATGGCCAATTCCGGCGCCGCGTCTACATCGACCTTGACCACCTTGCAGCTCGGCAGCTCTGCCGCCAGCTCTTCCAAAATGGGGGCCAGCATCCGGCAGGGGCCGCACCAGGCCGCCCAAAAGTCCACCAGAACCGGGCCTTCCGCCTCCAGAACTTCCTGCTTGAATTGATCGTCCGTTACATGAATCACAGCCATTTTGTCAGCCCTCCTTTTTTTATAGTATACTAAATTTACCGCCGTTTACCAGTGATATTTGCAACAGCGGACGGTAAATTTTAAATTTACCGTCCGCTGTGTTTCAATTTGTTTAGAAAAGTGTCTGACGTAGCCACCACAGCAAGCCCAGCTCCAACACGAGAATGGCGGGAATGCCGACCTGAAAGGCCCGGTGCCGGGTCTTGTGATGGAAGACGGTCATGGCCAGCAGCGCGCCGGGACTGCCGCCGAGAAAGGCCAGCAGAAAAAGCTCCTTTTCCGGAACGCGCCACGCGCCCTTCCGTGCCCGCCGCTTATCCGCGCCGTAGACACAAAAAGTGATCAGATTGATAACGGCCAGATACAGCCGCAGCCACGAAGCGGGGAACAGCGATCTCACTTGGTCAGCTCCAGCCTGCTCAGCTGGCAGGCCGTCTGCGCCGCCAAGCGGGCATTGTTGTATACCAGCTGGATGTTGGCGTCCAGAGAGTTGCCGCCGGTAAGATCCTTGACCTTGGCCAGCAGGAAAGGAGTGGTCTCCTTGCCGTGGATGCCCTGTTCCTTAGCCTCACGGATGGCTTCGTCGATTGCCGCGTCAATGACCTTGTGATCCATGGAGTAAGCTTCAGGAATGGGGTTGGTGACCAGCATGCCGCCCTTGAGACCCATGACCTGCTTGACGTGGAACACCTTGGCCAGCTCTTCGGGGGTGTCCAGCTCATAGTCCACGGCAAAGCCGCTGTGGCGGCTATAGAAAGCAGGCAGTTCCTTGGTGCCGTAGCCGATGACGGGCACACCCTTGGTCTCCAGATATTCCAGCGTCAACCCCAGATCCAGAATGGACTTGGCACCGGCGCAGACCACCATCACAGGGGACTGAGCCAGTTCTTCCAGGTCGGCGGAGATATCCATGGTGGTCTCGGCGCCGCGGTGCACGCCGCCAATGCCGCCGGTGGCAAAAATCTTGATGCCGGCCATGGCGGCGATCATCATGGTGGTGGTGACGGTGGTGGCGCCGTCCATTCCCTTAGCAACCAGCACGGGCAGGTCGCGGCGGCTGGCCTTGGTGACGCCGGCGCCTGTCTTGCCCAGATAGTCGATCTCTTCAGCGGTCAGACCCGCCTTCAGACGGCCGCCGATAATGGCGATGGTGGCGGGCACAGCGCCGTTTTCACGGATGATCTTCTCCACGTTCAGCGCGGTCTCCACGTTCTGGGGATAGGGCATACCGTGAGAGATGATAGTGGACTCCAGCGCCACCACGGGGCGGCCTTCGTCCAGAGCGGCCTTGACTTCGGCCGAAACGTCCAGATAAGAATACAGCATCATAATAATCCTCCTATAATACCAGTTCAAATAATGTGATGTGTGTTGTGGAATAGATACAGTAAAAAACGATTTACAGGCCGGCACGCGCCAGCAGGGATGACTCGTTGAGCGCGGGGTTGATGGTCTCGGCGCCCTCCATGGAAATGGTGGAGGCGGCCAGACCAGAGAGCGTCGTGCTTTTCAGATCGGTGCCCCGCAGATAGGCCCAGGTGATGGCGGCCATAAAGGCGTCGCCGCAGCCGGTGGTGTTGCGCATGACGCCGGGAATCACCGGCAGGTGAAGGCTCTGGGTGTGGTCGGCGGCATAAACGCCGTCAGCTCCCAGGGAGATAAAGACCCGCCGCAGCCCGTTGTCCAGCAGTGTCTGCGCTGCCCGACGGAGGCTCTCCTCGTCCCGGATGGCCACGCCGGAGAGCAGCTCGGCCTCAATGCGGTTGGGCTTGAGGGTGTGCAGCTTTCCCAGCACCGGCCGCAGCTTCTCAGCCTTGGCGGTGGAGACGGGGTCGGCGAAGAGGGGAACGTGGCAGTTGTCCGCCAACCAGGCAATGCTCTCGGCGGGGATGTTGGTGTCCATGACGATGACCTGGCTGCCCTCCAGCAGCTGCCGCCGCGCCGCCAGCGTCTGGGGCGTCAGGTGAGAGCAGATCTCCATGTCGGACACGGCCAGGGCCATGTCGCCGCCCTCGTCGTTGATAAAGAGGTAGGTGGAGGTGTGGCCGCCGGGGATCACCGGCGATTGGGAAATGTCGATGCCCAGCTCACCGCAGCTGGCGGCGATCTTCTGGGCGTAGAGATCGTCTCCGAAAGGAGCGATCAGCCGCACATCCATTCCCAAAAGGCTCATGTTGTGGGCAATGTTCCGGCCCACGCCGCCAAGGCTCATGCGTACCTGCCCTGGATTGGAGTCCCGCGCCACCGGCGCTTCCGACGGCCAGCCGCCGATGTCCATGTTGATGCCGCCCACCACCGTCACATAGGGCGCGGTGTGAACGATGTAGCCTTTGCCGGTGATATATCCCTTCTTCATCAGATTGGAAATATGCACCGCCACGCTGGAACGGGTAATGCCTGCCTTGTCCGCCAGCTCCTGCTGGGAGATCAAGGGGTTGGCTTCGATCCAGTTCAGAATTTGCCGTTCGCGCTGTGTCATGGCGTCCTCCTAAACAATAATTTAGAATTTAATCATATGTTTATTATACATAGATGCTATCAAAAGTAAAGAGTTTTTTCCAACTGGAAATCTTTTTTTGCGGCGGAAAAGGATGGGAAAATAAACGGAGGGGCCATTTGCGCTGAAAAGGCGGCGGGAGCCGGAAGGAGACAGGGGAATACCCTCTTGTAAAATAGGGAGAAACGGGCTATAATAAATTTTACTGTCATGAAAACTCACGAAAAGGTGGAACACAAGATGGAAAGAACCAAAATCGCGGCTGTTTTTGCCGACGGCGACCGTCTGGCCGGACAGGAGATCACTGTCTGCGGCTGGGCGCGTACCATTCGGGATATGAAGACCTTTGGCTTCGTCGAACTCAACGACGGCTCATGTTTCAAGAATTTGCAGGTGGTGATGGATGCCACCGTGCTGAACAACTATAAAGAGATTGCGGCCCAGAACGTGGGCGTGTCCCTCGTCGTCCGGGGCGCCGTGTTTTTGACGCCGGAGGCCAAGCAGCCTCTGGAGGTGAAGGCTGCCTCCATCGAGGTGGAGGGCAAGTCCACGCCGGATTACCCCTTGCAGAAAAAACGCCATAGTGTGGAGTTTTTGCGTACCATCCAGCATCTGCGGCCCCGCACCAACCTGTTTTCCGCCACGTTCCGGGTGCGCTCGGTGGCGGCCTACGCGGTGCATGAATTTTTCCAGAGCCGCGGCTTTGTCTATGTGCATACGCCCATCATTACCGCCTCCGACTGCGAAGGCGCCGGCGAAATGTTCCGGGTGACCACGCTGGATCTGCAGAATGTTCCCAAAAACGAGGACGGCACTGTGGATTACAGCCAGGACTTTTTCGGCAAGGCCGCCAATCTGACGGTGTCCGGCCAGCTCAACGCCGAGAACTTTGCCATGGCTTTCGGCGATGTCTATACCTTTGGCCCCACCTTCCGGGCGGAAAACTCCAACACCCAGCGCCACGCCGCCGAGTTCTGGATGATCGAGCCGGAAATGGCCTTTACCGATCTGGCGGGCGACATGGACGTGGCCGAGGCCATGATCAAATTCATCATCCGCCGGGTGATGGAGCGCTGCCCTGATGAGATGGCGTTTTTCAACAGCTTCGTGGACAAGGGGCTGGTGGAACGGCTGACCCATGTGATGACCTCCGACTTCGGCCGTGTGACCTACACAGAAGCGGTGGACATTTTGATGAAGCACAACGATCAGTTTGATTATAAGGTGAAGTGGGGAACGGATCTCCAGACGGAGCACGAGAGGTACCTCACCGAGCAGGTATTCAAAAAGCCTGTGTTTGTGACGGACTATCCCAAAGAGATCAAGGCGTTTTATATGCGTCTCAACGACGACGGAAAGACGGTGGCGGCAGCGGACTGCCTGGTGCCCGGTATCGGGGAGATCATCGGCGGCAGCCAGCGTGAAGAGCGGCTGGAGATGCTGGAGACACGGATCAGAGAATTGGGTATGCGGCCTGAGGACTACTGGTGGTACTGCGATCTGCGGCGTTACGGTTCCTGCAAGCACGCAGGGTTTGGCCTGGGCTTTGAACGCATGGTCATGTATTTGACAGGCGTGGCCAATATCCGGGATGTGGAGCTGCACCCCCGCACGGTGGGCAACGCCGATTTCTGAGATTTAGCAGCAAGCTGAGGCTGTGTACAGCAAAAAAGCTGTACACAGTCTTTTTGCACGGGGGCACCGGGCCTTTACAGACGGTAAGACGCAAAAATGGAGTTTTTTTAAAGACAAAAACGCCTGATTTTTACAAAGAGACTGAAAGTGTATAATCATTTTTAAAAAGAACCTATGGTAAAGCAAGAATATCTTTGTTATAATCGTATCATATTTTGAAAAATACGGGAGATCGATCGAATCAATGGAAAATCGAAAGAAGCGTCTGGGTGACCGCAAAGACGGGACCCTCATGCGGGAATTGGATTCCCTGCATTTCATTACGGGTGTTATCTATCCCAACCGCTGCGACAACGAGGCTTATATTTCCGAGCGGGTGGATTTGACACCGATCAAAGCTTACATAGACAAGAAAAACGCGGAAGAAACCGAGTTTGCGTATACCTATTTTCATTTGGTGCTGACGGCGCTGGTGAAGGCCATTACGCTGCGGCCCAAGATGAACCGCTTTATTGTCAACGGCAATTTTTATCAGCGCAATGAGGTGTCGGCGGCGTTTGTGGTGAAAAAGCAGTTTTCCGACAAGGGCGCGGAGGCGTTGGCTCTTCTGCATGCCAAGGAGGATGACACGCTGACAACCATTCACGAGAGCATTCGCCGGCAGATCATGGCCTGCCGCTCCGAGAAGGCGGACAGCTCCACGGAGAATATGGACATTCTCAACAAGCTGCCCCGCTGGGTGGGCAAAGCAGCGGTGCGGTTTATCATGTGGCTGGACAAGCACGGCTGGGTGCCGCAGGACATGATCGCCACCGATCCCTATTACAGCTCGGTGGTACTTTCCAACTTGGGTTCCATTGGGCTCAAGTGCGGGTATCACCATCTCACCAACTGGGGCACCTGCTCGCTGTTCTGCATCATCGGCCAAAAGAAAATGACGCCGTTTTTTGACGAAAACGGCGCCGTAACCATGCATGAAACGCTGGATATGGGCCTGACGGTTGACGAACGGATCGCAGACGGGTATTATTATGCTAAGACTGTCCGGCTCCTGAAGTATTTGCTGGAGCACCCCGAAGAGTTGGAGAAGCCTTTGAAGGAGGAAGTTGACTATGAATGAACCTGTCAAAAAGCCCCTGGCTGACGATGTGGAGCCGGTGGACACAGGGCGCCTGATATATCCCAAGACCTCTGCGGAGAGTACGGTCAAAACGCCCTGGCTGGCCCATAAGGATCCGGAGGTGCCGGAGCATCTGGAATATTCCAAGCTGACCATGAGCGGGGCTGTGGAAGAGATGGTGAAGAAGTACCCCAACTACATTGCCTATGAGTTCATGGGGAAGGACACCACCTATGCCGAGATGTGGGAGAAGATCCAGGCCTGCGCCAAATCCCTCAAGGCCATCGGCGTGCGGGAAAACGACCGCGTGACCATCTGCATGCCCAATGCGCCCCAGACGGTGTGTATGTTCTATGCCGTCAATATGGTGGGCGCCATCGCCAACATGGTGCATCCTTTGTCCGCCGAGAGCGAGATCGCCTTTTATCTGCGGGACTCCGGTTCTGTGGCGGCCATTACGCTGGACCAGTTTTATCCCAAGTTTGAAAACGTCCGCAAGGCGGTGGACTTGCCCTGTCTGATCGTGACCTCTGTCAAAGACGAGCTGCGCCCCGCCATGAAGTTGGGCTACGCACTGACCCAGGGGCGGAAGATCCCGCCGGTACCCCACAAGGCCGGCGTCATTATGTGGAAGGATTTTCTCAAGCGCGGGCAGCATCTGGAGATATTCCGGGTGAAGCGGCGCGATACAGACCCGGCGGTGACGCTGTATTCCGGCGGCACCACCGGCGTGACCAAGGGTATTTTGCTCAGCAATCTGAACTTTAACGCCCTGGCGGCCCAGATCATTGCCGCCAACCCGTTTTTCCGTCCCGGCGACAAAATGCTGGCCATCATGCCCATGTTTCACGGGTTTGGCCTGGGTGTGGCCATCCACTCCATGACGGCCAACGGCGGTCACTGCATTCTGATCCCCCGGTTTACTCCCAAAACTTACGCCGAGCTCATCAAGAAGCACCGCCCCAATCTGATCGCCGGCGTTCCCTCTTTGTATGAGGCGCTGCTGCGGGTGAAGGAGATCGAGGATGCGGACCTCTCCTGCCTCAAGGGCGTGTTTTCCGGCGGCGACTCTTTGTCCATCGAGCTGAAAAAACGCTTCGATCAATTTTTAAAGGATCACGGCTCCACGGTGGGCGTCCGCGAGGGCTACGGCGCCACCGAATGCGTGACGGCCAGCTGCCTGACCCCCATCCATATGCAAAAAGAGGGCAGTATCGGCATCCCGTTCCCGGATACCTACTATAAGATTGTGAGGCCCGGCACCGAGGAAGAAGTGCCTTACGGCACCGAGGGCGAGATCTGTCTGGCCGGCCCCACGGTGATGCTGGAGTATGTGAATCAGCCGGAAGAGACGGCCAACACGCTGCGCACCCATGCCGACGGCATGACCTGGGTGCATACCGGCGACTTGGGCATGATGGACGAGGACGGCTTTATTTATTTCCGCCAGCGTATCAAGCGGATGATTGTGACCAACGGCTACAATGTGTATCCCTCCCAGCTGGAGAATATTTTGGAAGGCCACGAATATGTGCATCTCAGCTGTATCATCGGCGTGCCAGACCCCATCAAGATCCAGAAGGTGAAGGCGTTCGTGGTGCTCAAGCCCGGCTATGTGCCCACCACCTCCTGCAAGCAGGAACTGATGGACTACTGCCGCAAGCACATTGCCAAGTACGCGCTCCCCTATGACATTGAGTTCCGGGAGGATCTGCCCAAGACGCTGGTAGGAAAGGTGGCTTACCGCGTGCTGGAAGAGGAAGAAGCGGAAAAGATGGCGCGGGAAGCGAAGGAAGCGGCGCAGCGGGCAGAGGAAGAAGCGCGCCTTGCCGCCGAACAGGCCCGGCAGGCAGCAGAACTGGAGGCCAAACGCCAGGGGGAGAAGCGTGCCCGCGCGGAGGCCAAGCGTCAGGAACAGGAAGAAAAAAAGAAGAAAGCTGCTGAGACGGCCGCACGGGAGCCGAAGCAGACAGACGAGCAGAAATAAAAAGACTGAGAACATGAGGAACCGACTTTATGGATAAGGAACTCAAGCGCCATTATACACAGATCGTTGATTTTTTGGGGCACATTCTGGGCCCGGACTATGAGGTGGCGCTTCACGAGTTGAAAGACGACTCCAATGAGATCATCGCCATTGCGGGTGGCGATCTGACAGGCCGCCATCTGGGCTCTCCCTTGAGCAACCGGACGCTGGAGTTTGTCACCAGCCGCCTCTATGAGACACGGGACTATGTGCTCCGCTTTCAGACCCTGTCGGCCAGCGGGAGCAGGCTCTGCTCCAACACCATGTTCATCAAGGGGAAAAACGATGAGCTGGCGGGGCTGCTGTGCATCAACTTTGACGCCAGCCGCTATAAAGAACTTTCCAGCCGGGTGATGGAGCTGTGCGGCGGGGCGGCGTGCCTGACGGACACGGAGGGCCTGCCCATCGAGGACGTGACGCTGCCCGACGCGGCAACGGACTATCCCAAGTCCATCACCGGCGCCACAGCCAGTATCGTCACCGAGGTCATCGCCGCTTATCCCGTGGCCGGCAACCGGCTGACCCAGGATGAAAAAATGGAGATCATGGACAATCTTAACCGCAAGGGCGTCTTTTTGCTCAAGGGCGCCGTCAGCTATGTGGCAAAAGAACTGCACAGCTCGGAGGCCAGTATCTACCGGTATCTGGGCAAGCTGAACCACAAAAAGCTCAGCCCTGAAAACTGAATCAAAAAAGACGCGGCATTGCCGCGTCTTTTTTATGGTCAAAGGGAGCGTCTTTGCAAAAAATCTATTGCCTGATGAGACGCGGAAGTATACAATAAGAAACGACGATTTTGCGGCGAAAGAGAGAATACAGAACGTGATCCGGACGAAAAGAAATACAATTTGTAGAATGGCGGCGGCAGCCGGCGGCCTGTTGATCTGCGCGCTGGGCATTCATCTGACCATTCTGGCCAATATTGGGGCGGCACCGTGGGATACGCTGTGCCTGGGGGTCACCCGTCATCTGCCGCTGATTTACGGAACGGCCTCTCTGTTGGTGTCCGTGTGCGTGCTGGGCGTGGATCTGCTGCTGAAAGAGCGCATCGGCGTGGGCACGGTGCTGGACGCGGTGCTGACGGGGAAAGCGGTGGACTTTTACAGGTGGCTGGATTGGATCCCTCACCCACAGCAGCTGACAGGGAAGATTGCTTGCATGGTGTTGGGAATGCTGATTATTGCGGTGGGGCAATGGCTTTATATGAGAACGGGTCTTGGTTGTGGGCCGAGGGATTCCCTGCTGCTGGCGCTGGGGAAGCGGGCGCGGCGTCTGCCCATCGGCGCGGTCAATGGCGCACTGCTGCTGGCGGTGCTGACGGTGGGATGGCTTCTCAGCGGCCCCATCGGCCTTGGCACAGTGCTCACCGCTCTGGGGCTTGGCCCGGCCATGCAGCTTGTTTTTCGCGTGGTCCGCTTTGAACCCCGGAACGTGGCGCAGGAGGATCTGGTGCAGACGCTGCGAGGGCTGACAGCTTCTTTCAGGGAGCGGACGGCCGGCAGCTGACCATATTCGCTCAAACACAGCCCGGAAACCTGCTGAAAATGAAAAAATGTACTTGTTTCACAATTAAAAGCAGCTCCCGTTTTTACAAACGGGAGCTGCTTTTTTATAAAGGGAGCCGGGATCAGTCACCAATTTCAATGAGAAGCTCCCGGGTTTTCACCGGCTGGTTCTCTTTCACATGGACGGCCTTCACAACGCCGCTCATGCGGGCGGGGATGGCGGTTTCCATCTTCATGGCCTCGATGACAGCCAGCACCTGGTTTTCCTCCACCCGGTCGCCGGGCTGCACATGGAGCTTGGACACCATGCCGGGAATGGAGGCACCCACCTGATGTTTGTCGCTTTCGTCGGCCAGCTTGGCCTGCCGCGTTTTTTCCGGGGCGTGGGGATCACGCACCGCCACCTCCCGGCGCATACCGTTGAGCTCAAACTGCACGTTGCGGGTGCCGTCTGGGTTGTGGTCGCCCAGTCCCAGATATTTGATGACCAGCGTTTTGCCGTCTTCAATGTTGATCTTGTTGGTCTCGCCCAGCGCCATACCGTTGAAGAAGACGTGGCTGCCCATGCGGGTGATGTAGCCGTATTCCTTGCGGTGCTGGCAGAAGTCCTCGTACACCTTGGGATACATGGCAAAGGAAATTAGATCCTTGCGTTCGGGGTTCTCCTGGAACTGGGACACCTGCTTTTCGATGGCGTCAAAGTCCACGGGGGGCAGCAGCTCGCCGGGGCGGCAGGTGATGGGCTTCTCGCCCTTGAGCACCACGGCCTGCAGGTCCTCCGGGAAGCCCCAGGCCGGCTGTCCCATCATGCCCTTGAAGAAGGAGACCACGGAGTCGGGGAAAGCCAGCGCCTTGCCGCGTTCCACGATGTTGGCGGGGGTCAGGCTGTTTTGCACCATGAAGATGGCCAGGTCGCCCACCATTTTGGAAGAAGGCGTCACCTTCACCAGATCGCCCAGCATATCGTTGACGGTCTTGTACATCTCCTTCACCTCGCCGAACCGGTCGCCCAGCCCCAGAGACATCACCTGCGGCTGCAAATTGGTGTACTGCCCGCCGGGTATCTCGTAGCGGTAGATGTCGGTGGTGGAGGAGGATAGCCCCTTGTCAAAGGCTTCATAGCGCAGGCGCACGTCCGCCCAGTAGTTGGAAAGCGCCTGTACCCGCTCCAGATCGAGACCAGTGTCACGTTCCGTTCCCTGCAGGGCGGCCACCACCGCGTCCATGGAGGGCTGGCTGGTGAGCCCAGCCATGGGGGCGCAGGCCACGTCCACAATGTCTACGCCGGCCTCGGCGGCCATGAGAAGCGCAGCCACCTGATTACCGGTGGTGTCGTGGGTGTGGAGCTGAATGGGCAGGCCCACCTCCTGTTTGAGGGTGGAAATCAGCTTCTTGGCGGCGTAGGGCTTCAGCAGGCCGGACATATCCTTGATGGCCAGCAGGTGCGCGCCCCGCTTTTCCAGTTCTTTCACGAGGTTGACATAATACTTAAGCGTGTATTTGTCACGCTTCTCATCCAAAATATCCCCGGTGTAGCACATGGTGGCTTCCAGAAGCTTGTTTTGCTTGAGTACCTCGTCCATGGCCACTTCCATGCCTGGGATCCAGTTCAGCGAGTCGAACACACGGAACACGTCAATGCCTCGCTGGGCCGATTCCTGTACAAAAGCCCGCACCAGATTGTCAGGATAGTTGGCGTAGCCCACCAGATTGGAGCCTCGCAGCAGCATCTGGAAGGGAATGTTGGGGATGGCTTCCCGCAGTATGCGCAGCCGTTCCCAGGGGGATTCGTGGAGGAAACGGTAGGCCACGTCGAAGGTGGCGCCTCCCCACATCTCCAAGGAGAAGCAGTCCCGCAGAATGTCGGATACTCCGTCGGCGGCCTTTACCATATCCCGGGTACGCATCCGGGTGCTGAGCAGGCTCTGGTGGGCGTCGCGCATGGTGGTGTCGGTGATGAGCAGCTTTTTTTCATGCAGCACCCACTGCTTCACGGCGTCGGGACCCTTTTCATCCAGCATTTGCTTGAGGCCTTTCTTCAGCGGCCGCTCCGCCTTGGGGAAGCGGGGGGTATCGTACTGATGGCGCTCGGCATTGGGAGCGGTCACCTGGATCTCTGCGATGTATTTCAGCACGCGGGTGGCCCGGTCCCGGGAATCCACGATGTCGAACAGCTCCGGCGTCTCGTCGATGAATTTGGTGTGGCACTGGCCTGCCACAAAGTCGGGATGTGCCAAGATGTTGGTGACAAAGGGAATGTTGGTCTTCACGCCCCGGACGTGGACTTCGTTGATGGCCCGGGCCGCCTTGCGGCAGGTGGCGGGGAAGGTGTTGTCCCAGCAGGTGACCTTTACCAGTAGGGAGTCATAGTAGGGGGAGATGGTGGTGCCGGTGGAGGCGTTGCCGCCGTCCAGCCGGACGCCGAAGCCGCCGCCGGAGCGATAGGCGGTGATCTTGCCGTTGTCGGGGGCAAAGTTGTTGGCCGGATCCTCGGTGGTGACGCGGCATTGGATGGCGTAACCGTTGAGGTGCAGGTCATCTTGAGAAGAGAGTCCGATTTCCGGATCGCTGAGGGGGAGCCCTGAAGCAATGAGGATCTGGGCCCGGACGATGTCGATGCCGGTGACCATTTCCGTCACGGTGTGCTCCACCTGAATGCGGGGATTCATTTCGATAAAATAGTAGTGTCCGTCCCGGTCCACCAAAAATTCCACAGTGCCGGCGCTGACGTAGCCCACGCTCTTGGCAATCTTCACGGCGTCGGCCCGCAGGGCGCGCACGGTGTCCTGTGGCACGGACCAAGCCGGGGCGAACTCCACCACCTTCTGATAGCGGCGCTGCAAGGAGCAGTCCCGCTCACCCAGATGATAGACGTTGCCATGCTTGTCGGCCAGAATCTGCACCTCAATGTGCTTTGGCTGCACCAGATATTTTTCCATGAAAATGTCGCCGCAGCCAAAGGCTTTTTCCGCCTCGCTGTGGACCAGGTCGTAAGCTGCCGCCACCTCCTCCGGGGTGTCGCAGCGGCGCATGCCACGGCCGCCGCCGCCGGCGGAGGCTTTCAAAATGACGGGATAGCCAAAGCTGTCGGCCTTTTCCAAAGCGTCCTGCGCGTCCCGCAGCGGCTCTGTGCAGCCGGGAATGATGGGCACGCCGCAGGCGATGGCAATGGCCTTGGCGCTGAGCTTGTCCCCCATTTTGGCAAGGACGTCGGAGGAGGGACCGATGAAAAGGATGCCGTTTTCCTCGCAGGCCCGGGCAAAGCCGGCGTTTTCGGAGAGGAACCCGTAGCCTGGGTGGATAGCCGTTACGCCCCGCCGCTTGGCAAGGCCGATGATGCTGGGAATGTCCAGATAGGCGCCCAGAGGCGACTTGTTTTCGCCCACCAGATAGGCTTCATCCGCCTTGGTGCGGAAGAGAGAGTAGGTATCTTCGTTGGAGTACATGGCCACCGTGTGGATGCCCAGATCGTAGCAGGCACGGAAAATGCGCACGGCGATCTCGCCGCGGTTGGCCACAAGCACTTTTTCAATGTTGACCGTTTGCATGAATGTACCGCCTTTCCATTCACCGCACCGAATATGCGGATTCTTACTTCTCATTATACACGGTCCAAGACAATCGCATAGAGACAAAACAACCAAAATTTAGCAACTATTGGCACCTTGTATCTGCCCTTTTTTCATCAAAATAGAAAACATTAGATATAATTATAGCGGCCAAATGATAGGAACATTTCGTACAACTACGCAAAAAACGAGAACGTATTGAACCAATACGCTCTCGCTTTGTAGTTCGCTAAAGTATCAATAAAACACGAAAACCAAGCACTTTTACCAAGAAATATTTCTTTTCATGAATTTGCCTGCCAGACGGCGGAAGCGGTCAGAAGCCGCGCCTTTGTCTTTGCCAGCGCTTCCATCACGGCGTCATGGTCCACGCCCTCCGGCGCCGCGGCACGGCCCGGCGAAACAGACGGTTTGGCTTTTCCGTGAAAATCACTGCCGCAGGTGACCATCAGACGGTGAACCTCCGCCTGCTTCCAGTAAAAGGCGCTCACAGCGCCGGTATGATAACTGCTGATGGCCTCCACGCCGTCCAGTCCCAGCGTGACCATGGCGGGAAAAAGACACTCCTGCCCCTTTAAGTTGGCACCGGGGTGAGCCAGCACCGCCAGGCCTCCGCTTTGGTGGATCAGATCGATGGCCTTTTGTAAGGATGGGTAGCGTTTGGGAACATAGCAGGGCTTTCCCTGGGCGTAAAAGTCCCAGTAAAAGTTGACATAGGGATTGTCACCGCGCCCGCCGCCGGGGCGATAGGGAATCAGCAGAGGGTGGGCGCTGTTTTCGGCGCTGTGCAAAAGGAACTCGGCAAACATTTCCCCCGTCCAGCATGAGGGATGGCGGGTCTTTTCGGCAAGCTGCCGCATATCCGCCGGTGTGATGTGAAAACCCAGCTGCTGCGTCAGAAGCAGCAGCTGCAAGGGGGCGTCCCGGCACTGCTGCCGAATATCCTCCTCCCGCGCGGCAAAGTCAGGATGGTGCCAGTCCATGCCGTAGCCCAGCAGGTGCAGCTCCCGGTGCTGATATACGCAGTCCAGCTCCACACCGGGGATATAGGAAAGACCCAGCTGACGGGCTGTTTTTTGCGCCTCCGCGTTGCCCCGGACGCAGTTGTGGTCGGCGACAGACACGCAGTCGATGCCGGATGCGGCACAGCGGCGGATGAGTTCCGCGGGAGCAAATTCTCCGTCGTCGCTCTCGAAGCTGTGCATATGAAGATCTATTGGGAAGACCATAGGCTTTTTCGCACCAACCTTTCATGACTGACCGCCACCCCCAGCAGCAAAAGAAACAAGTAAAGCGGCAGCAGCGCCGGGCTGAGTACCCGCGAAAGAACGCCGAACAGGGGAGGCATGAAGCAGGTGCCCACATAGGCGCTGGCCATCTGCACGCCGATGACGGCCTGAGAGCGGTTGGCGCCAAAATGCCGGGGCGTGGCGTGGATCAGACTGGGGTAGACAGGGGCGCAGCCAAGGCCGATGAGTCCAAGGCCGATAAGAGCACAGGCCGTCCCCAGCGGCAGCACCAGCAAGCCGCAGCCCAGCAGCAAGATCCCTTCTCCCAACCGCACCATCTGCACATCGTTGAAGTGGAAGGTGGCAAACCCGCTCAATGCCCGGCCCGCTGTGATGCCCAGGAAAAGCAAAGCGGAAAAGGCCGCCGCTCTTTCGGCGGAAAAATTTTTCACCAGCACCAGATAGCTGCCTGCCCAGAGCCCGGCGGTCTGTTCCAAGGCACAGTAGCAGAAAAAGGCCGACATCACCTCTTTGACGCCGGGAATGGCGGTAATCTGCTTCAAAGACAGTGCGCCCGCGGTATGGCTCTCCCCAGCTGCCGCCTGCCGCTTCCAGCAGGGCAGGCTCAGCAGCAGCAGCGCCGTCAGCCCCCCCTGCAGCAGGGCGATGGCGAGGTAGCCCGCGTTCCAGCCCCAGCTCCGCAGCAGCGCGGCGCTGAGAATATACGGTCCCACGGAAGCGCCCACGCCCCACATACAGTGCAGCCAGCTCATGTGACGGCTGGCGTAGTGCAGCGCCACATAGTTGTTCAGCGAGGCATCCACGCTGCCGGCCCCCAGCCCGTAGGGAACGGCCCACAGGCACAAAAGCCAGAAGGAGTGGGAAATGGAAAAGCCGAAGAGGGCCAGCGCCGTCACGGCCACGCTGATGGCCGTCACAGGGCCGGTGCCAAGGCGCCGGGTCAGCCGGTCGCTTTGCAGGCTGGAGAGCACGGTGCCCGCGGCGATAATGGCGGAGATGATACCGGCGTAAGAAAGCGGCACGTCAAAGACGCCGTACATAGAAGGCCAGGCCGCGCCCAGCAGGGCGTCCGGCAGACCCAGACTGATAAAAGAAAGGTAGATGATGGCTAAAAGCAGCTGCGCCATAAAAAGCCCTCTTGCTTTACAATAAGATGAAGCCATTATAGCATGCCCGTCAAGTATCCATCAGCATGTGGCGCGTGCCATGGGACAAAACAGGCGGCCCCCGGGGTAAAAAAACGCCGCCCCTCCACTTGGCGTGAAAGAGCGGCGGAAAGATCTGTCAGCCGGCCATTCGGTAGCCCACGCCCATCTCCGTGAGGATGTAGCGGTTTTCTCCGGGGTTGATGCCCATTTTGCGGCGGATGTTGGCCATGTTGACCTGTAATTTTTTGATGCTGCCAATCTCGTTGGTGCCCCAGATCCCCCGGACGATGGCGTCGTAGGTCATGACCCGTCCCACGTTCCGGCTCAGAAGTACCACAATGTTGTATTCGGTCTGCGTCAAACCGATCTCTTCTTCTCCGATGTAAACACGGCGGATGTCATAGTGGATGGAGAGATCCCCCGCCCGAAAAACATCACCGCCGGGTGTGTTGGCGTGCTGGGCCGTGCGAAGGGCGGCCCGGACCCGGGCCAGCAGTTCTTCGGTGCCGAAAGGCTTGGTCATATAGTCATTGGCGCCCTGGTCCAGCGCCATGACCTTTTCGTGTTCGTTGGAGCGGGCGGAGACCACAATCACCGGCACGGCGGAGGACTCCCGAATAGAGGACAGCAGCGCCTGTCCGTCCATATCCGGCAGACCCAGATCCAGCAAAATGAGATCCGGCAGCCACGAAGTGAGCATCATGCGGGCCTGGGCTCCGCTGGAGGCAGGAATGACCTGATAGCCCTGGGTCTCCAGAATGGCCTGGAGAATGCACTGGATGTTGTACTCATCCTCCACCACAAGAATTTTATATTTATTGTTCATTTGCATTTTCCTCCAAAGGCAGGGTAAACCGGAACAGACAGCCGCCGGCGGGCTTGTTTTCACCGGTAATGGAGCCGCCGTGGGCTTTTACAATGGACGCGCAGACGGAAAGGCCGATACCCATGCCTCTTTTTCCGCCGTCGGCCTGTGCCTTGGTGCGTCCGAAGTCTGAAAACAGGTGCCGTATCGCATCGGAAGGCAATCCGCAGCCATCGTCCTCCACGGCGAAGACCACGTCGTTTTCCCGTACCCGGACACGCAGGCAAAGCTGCGTCATGCCGGCGGCATGCTGCACGGCGTTTTCCAGGAGGTTGTTCAGCACCTGAGAGATCAGCATGGCGTCCATGGGAATAAACACCATATCGGACGGCACTTCCAGTGAAACATTTACATCCGGGTGATGGGCACGGAACTTGCTCAGCACACTGGCCACCAGCTCTTCTAGCAAAATGGGCGCTTTTTGGATCTGGGCGTGGGCGTCCATGTGCATCCGGGTAACAGTGAGAAGATTTTCCACCATTTGAATCAGCCACTGGGCGTCTTCAGTGGCCTGATCCATCAGCTGGAGCTTCTGCTCCCGGGTCAGATCATCGTAATTTTCCCGCACGGCAGAGCAGGAACCGTAGATCGAGGTCAGCGGGGTCCGCAGATCATGAGAGACGGCCCGCAGCAAATTGGCGCGGGTGCGTTCCATTTCATTTTCCGTCTCCAGCTCCTTTTGCCGCTTGAGCTTGGTGGTCAGCATACTGGTAATGATGCATACCGTCAGCATGCACAGGGCTGAAAAAAGATTGTCGGAAATAGTAAAGTTGAAAGCAAACTGGGGATAGGTGAATGCCCAGTTGACGATCAGCATATCCATAAGGGAAGCGGCAACACCGTAGATATAGCCGTCGGTAAACACCGCGCATAAAAAAGCGGCCAGAATGTAGATCATGGAGACCAGACCCACGTTGCGCACCACCGTCTGGATCAGAACACTGACGACAAACGCCGCGGCTGTGATCCCCACCACCAAAAAACTTTGCTGTAAAATACGGGACCATTTTTTTCTCATACACATCACCTTTTGTCCTATTTCACCATTATAAAGCCTTTTGTCTGTATTGAATAGAGAAAATGCCTGAATGGCAGTTAAGGATCCGTAAAAGATTTATATGCAAATTACCACAATCTTTGCCGCTTCTTTGCTAATGCTTTGTTATAATTGTCACATCGAGGGCGTTAAATAAATAACACCCACAACTTAAGAGGGAGCGTGAAAATCTGTGAAAACCAAAAAGCAATTCACTACTTACTTTATTGCGCTGGGCGTAATAATCGCGGTACTGATTGTCCTCGGGATTACCTATCCGGATGGCTTCAGTGCTACCATTTGGTCCCTGCTGCCCCCTGTGGTGGCTATCGTGCTGGCTCTGATCAGCAAGGAAGTTTATTCTTCTTTGTTCCTGGGCTGCTTGGTGGGCGCCATGCTGTATACCCAGTTTAAACCCTGGGATACCATTGTTCAGCTCATCGGCGGCGATCACGGTATCGTCACCACCATCGCTGATCCCGGCAACATCGCCATCATCGCTTTCCTGGTGATCCTGGGCATCATGGTGGATCTGATGAACAAGGGCGGCGGTTCCGAGGCGTTCGGCCGCTGGGCCAAGAAGACCGTGAAGAGCCGTTGCGCGGCACAGCTGACCACTATGTGCCTGGGCATCCTGATCTTCATCGACGACTATTTCAACTGCCTGACCGTCGGCGCCGTGATGCGTCCCGTGACCGAGAGCCACAAGATCAGCCGTGCCAAGCTGGCTTATCTGATCGACGCCACCGCTGCTCCTGTTTGCATGATCGCCCCTATTTCTTCTTGGGCTGCCGCTGTTTCCGGTTACGTCAATTCTGACTCCGTCAGCGGTATTCAGATGTTCATCAAGCAGATCCCCTACAACTATTACTGCCTGCTGACCATCGTCATGATGATCACCATTTCCTTGCTGAACCTGGACTACGGCCCCATGCTGACCCATGAGTACAATGCCCAGGTGAAGAATGACCTGTTCACCACTCCCGAGCGTCCCTTCGAAGGTGCTGATGACTATGAAAAGCCCAACTCCGGCAAGAGCACCGTTTGGGATATGTTCCTTCCCGTTATCGTGCTGATCATCAGCTGCTGCATCGGCATGATCTACACCGGCGGTTTCTTTGATGCCGAAAGCGAGAGCTATAACAAGTTTATGGACGCTTTCTCCAATGCTTCTTCCGGTGCCGCTCTGGCTCTGGGCGCTCTGATTGCTCTGATCTTTACTTACATTTATTTCTGGCTGCGCGGCGCTTTCACCTTTGAGAAGTCCATGGAATCCGTTCCCAACGGCTTCATTCAGATGATCGCCCCCATCCTGATCCTGACCTTCGCGTGGACACTGTGCGCCATCACCCGTTACGGCCTGCTGAGCGCTGACTACGTCACCAACGCCATGTCCGGTGCCGGCGATCTGAAGAAGTTCCTTCCCGCCGTCATTTTCATCGTGGCCTGCCTGATCGGTTTTGCTACCGGTACTTCCTGGGGCACCATCGGTATCATGGCACCTATCGTTGTCAACGTGTTCAACTATGACGTGGAGCCCACTTTGTGTGTCATCGGCCTGGCAGCTGCCTGCGCCGGCGGCGTCTGCGGCGACCACTGCTCTCCCATTTCCGATACCACCATCATGGCTTCCGCCGGTGCACACTGCTTCCATCTGAACCATGTGTCCACCCAGCTGCCCTATGCCATCACCGTGGTGTGTGTCTCTTTCGTCGGTTTCATTCTGGCCGGCCTGATCCAGATGGTGTGGGTCTGCCTGGCAATCGAGATCGTGCTGATGGTTGGCACTCTGGTTGTGATCAAGCAGATCGTTTCCAAGAAGCACGCCGGTATGTTCGAAGAGATGGCCAAGGCCGATGCAGCAATGAAAGAAGCTGCCATGAAGGCCTAATTGGTTTCTCCCAACATCCAATCGCATTTCATAAAAACACTCCCATCTTCGGATGGGAGTGTTTTTTCTAAAAACGGCAGCGCCGTGCCCTCCTGCATAAAATACATGAAATAATTTGGCGCAAAGGAAGGCCGCCTCCGGTTGAGGGAGGCGACCTTCTTTGGGCGCTGTCAGTGCTTCATGCTGGTGACGGACTCCAGAGCGGAATCCACGGCGTTGCCCAGCTTTTCCATGGTCTTGCCCACGGTGGTCTTTCTAGATTTAGGATGGGGATTGACCACCATGTCTGCCACAACGCCGGCCACAACACCGACGCCCATGCCACGCAGGAAAGAGCCTGCACTCATATCAATCAACTCCTTTTTCAAGTACGGCCTTAGTATGACCCAAAATCTTAAAAAAAACCGTGACTTCTTGCTAAAAAAAAAGAGATACAGTATACTATATAAAATGACAAAAAGAAAAAGGAGAAAGGTCATGTCAATTGCGGTTTTGCAGGAGAAGATCCGTGCCAGAAAGACGCCGGTGGCACTGGAGCTGTCCCCTGTGTTTGAAAAGATCAGTCCCCGGATCGTGAAAGGTTTTGCCAATATTTTTGGCGACGCGGCACAGACAAAGACGGAATCGCTGCGCTATCACTGCACAGAACTTCTGGAAGCGGCGGAGCCGCTGCTGCCGGCGGTGGTGCTGGATGCCTCCGCTTTTTTGCGCTATGGCTATCTGGGGCTGGAGGTGCTGGAAAATCTCACCCACATTGCCCGGGGCAAAGGGTTTTATACCATCGTTGACGCCAAAACCACCGATCCGGCCCTGTTTTTGGAGGGCTCCGGCGCGGCGGATGCCGTCACCGTGACCCCCTACCTGGGCAGCGACAGCTATGCCGCGCCGGAGGGCAAAGCCGTGTTTGTGGTGCTGCGGACGGCCAATTCATCGGCAGGCGAAGTGCAGAACCTGATGGCCGGCGACCGGAAGCTGTATGCCGCCGTGGGTGAGCAGGTGGCCCACCGTGGCGGCGAGGCGGGCGTGGTCATCGGCACAGGCTACTCACTGGACATCCGGGATCTGCGCCGCCGGACGGAGCGCACGTTCTTTCTCCTGCCCCATTGCGGCCCGGAGGCGGCCAGCTATGGCTGCGACGAGTTTGGCCGGGGCATTCTGGTGCCGGACGCCAATTTGGAGTGGGCGGAGGACCCGGCTGTTGCCATGGCGGATGCCATCCGCAAAATGAAAAAATGGATCACCATTGTGTAAAGGAAGAAATCTATGACAACCATCTATTTGATCCGCCACGCTGAGGCGGAGGGCAATTTGTACCGCATCGCTCACGGCCATTACGACGGTCTTATCACCGACCGGGGCTACCGACAAATCGAGGCGCTGCGCCGCCGCTTTGCCGATATCACTATCGACGCCGTGTACAGCAGTGACCTGTTCCGTACCCGAACCACCGCCGCTGCCATTTATGCGCCCAAGCACCTGCCGCTGCATACCGACCCCGACCTGCGGGAGGTGCAGTTGGGCGTCTGGGAGGGCCACACCTGGGAAGAGATGGGCCGGGAATACCCCCAGCAGATGTACTATTTCAACAAGCAGGTGGATCTGTGGCAGGTGCCGGAGAGTGAAACAGCCGCCCAGGCCCGGGATCGGGAGATGGGCGCCCTGCGTCGCATTGTGCGGGAGAATCCCAACAAAACGGTGGCGGTGTTTACCCACGGCGCCATTTTGCGGATCGTGCTGGGGACCATGCAAGGCATTCCGTTGGAGGGAGTGGGAAAGACAGGCCACGGCGACAACACCGCCGTCTCCCTTGTGGAGGCAGAGGGCGACAATTTCCGCGTGATCTTCCGTGACGATAACAGTCATCTGGAAAAAGAGGGCCTTTCCACCTTTGCCAAACAGAAATGGTGGAAGGACGCCAAAGCGGTGGAGGCGGGAGAGCGGTACGCGGAGCTGTCCCGCGACGATCCGTTCTATCTGGACTGCTGCCGGGCCGCCTGGGAAGAAAACGGCGGCGCCGCGACGGATTTTTCCGCCGAAAACGCTCTGAACGCGGCCCGTGGGGGCCGCCTGATCGGCGTGTGGGAGGGGGAGAGGCCCGTCGGCATTCTGCTTTTAACACCGGATCGTGACGCGGAGGAAAAAGCCGGCTGGATCGACTTTTACTATCTCATTCCCAGCTATCGCGGCCGCCATTATGGCATTCCCCCGCTGGGACAGGCAGTGCAGTATTACCGTGAGCGCGGCTGTGACCGTCTGCGGATGAGCTGCACAGAGAAAGAACAAAAGACCATGGCGTATTTTCAGCAGTATGGCTTCCATGCCTTACGCCGTGAGGGAACCGACACGGTACTGGAGAAATACATCGGCTATGGGGAACGTGTATGAGAGGAACGGAATTTTTGCCTGTCACTCGGGAAGAGATGCGGGAGCGGGAGTGGTATTACTATGACTTTCTCGTGGTAACGGCAGACGCCTATATCGACCATCCCAGCTTTGGCACGGCCATCATCTCCCGCCTTCTGGAAGCGGAGGGCTACCGGGTGGCGGTGCTGGCCCAGCCGGAGTGGAAAGACGCGGAGGCCTTCCGCACCATGGGAAAACCCCGGTACGGCGTTCTCATCGGCGGCGGCAATCTGGACTCCATGGTGGCCCACTATACGGTGGCCAAACGCCGCCGCAGCCAAGATCTTTACAGCCCCGGTGGAAAGCTGGGCTTTCGCCCCGACCGCGCCACCATCGTCTACGCCAACCGCGCCCGGGAGGCGTTTCCCGACACCCCCATCGTCATCGGCGGTCTGGAAGCGTCGCTGCGCCGCTTTGCCCACTATGACTATTGGGACGACGCAGTGCGCCGCAGCATTTTGTTTGACGCGCCTGCCGACCTGCTGGTGTACGGCATGGGCGAGACGGCGACAAAAGAGATCGCCCGCCGCCTTTCCCGCAAGACGCCGGTGAGCGCCATGACCGACGTGCGGGGCACGGCGTTTATCACCGATGACCCCGCTGTCTGCCAGTACCACGGTCTGGAGTGTCCCTCCTATGAAGAGATCTGCCAGAGCAAGGAGGCTTATGCCCGCGCCACAGAGCTGCAATATGAAGAGCACGATCCCATTCGCGGCCGGGGCCTTTTGCAGCGCTGCGGCCGCAAAACACTGGTGGTGAATCCGCCGCAAAAGCCGCTGTCACGGGAAGAACTGGATCGAGTGTACGACCTGCCCTATGTGCGGGAGGTGCATCCCATGTATACGGAGCCTGTTCCGGCGATCGAGGAAGTGCGCTTTTCCATCACCCACAACCGGGGCTGTTTTGGCGGGTGCAACTTCTGTGCGCTGGCCTTTCATCAGGGCCGCATGGTCACCTCTCGCAGTGAGGCGTCCGTGGTGCGCGAAGCGGAGGAACTGATCGGGGACCCGCTGTTTAAGGGGTATATCCACGATGTGGGCGGTCCCTCCGCCAATTTTCGCCACACCTCCTGCGCCCAGCAGAAGAAGTGCGGTATGTGCAAAAATAAAAGCTGTCTGGCCCCCGAGCCTTGCCAAAACCTGGAGGCGGATCACTCCGAATATACGGCCTTGCTGAAGAAGCTGCGGACGCTGCCGGGCATCAAAAAGGTGTTTGTCCGCTCCGGCATCCGGTACGACTATTTGCTGCAAGACAAGAACCGTGACTTCTTCCGGGAACTGGTGGATCACCATATCAGCGGGCAGCTGAAGGTGGCGCCGGAGCACTGCGTTTCCACCGTGCTGGACTATATGGGCAAGCCCCATTTTGACGTGTTTGAGAAGTTTTGGGCCCAGTACAAGCGCATCAACGAAAAAGCGGGCAAGGAGCAGTTCCTGGTGCCGTACCTCATGTCCTCCCACCCGGGCTGCACGCTGCAAGACGCGGTGGAGCTGGCAGAGTACCTGCACCGTCTGGGGCGTGAGCCGGAGCAGGTGCAGGACTTTTACCCCACCCCGGGGACACTGTCCACCTGTATGTACTATACCGGTATTGATCCCCGGGATATGAAGCCGGTGTATGTGGCACGGGACAGCCACGAAAAGGCGCTGCAAAGAGCGCTGCTCCAGTGGCGCCGCCCGGAGATGAAACGCCTTGTGATCGAAGCGCTGCAAAAGGCCGGACGGGAAGATCTTATCGGCTATCGGCGGGAGTGCCTGGTGCGCCCGCTGCCCGGCATGGGGATTCCCGCTCCCCATAAGCCCAAAGAGGGAGGAAAAGACGGCCGTGGGGCCGCCCGCAAGCCCGGCGCATCGAAGATCGATATGTCCAAAACCGACCCATCAAAAGCGGGGGCGCCCACGGCGGGTGCTTCCCGTGACGGCACAGCCCAGCCCCACCGTGACGGCCGCGGCCCCAAGCCGGCGGGCGCTGTGCACCGGGGGAAAAAGAATACGCCGGGGCGGAAGCCGCCCATGCCGGCGGCCAAAAAGAAGGCGCTGGCTGCCCGCCGCGCGGGAAAATAAAATGATTATGAAACAAAAGCGCTGTCCTTTGCAAAGCAGAGGACAGCGCTTCTTATTTTTATCTCTTATCCGATGTAGCTGATGTTCAGATCCACACGACCGGGAATGCCGTTGATATAGCCGGAGGAGGTATACTGCCACATACCGTAAGGCCCAGTGTAGTCGGTATCCTCTGTGTAGTGAGCCAGCCAGAACATATAGGAGGTAAGCTGGGACGTGTTGATCATGTTGTTGAGATAGTATTTGTTGGCATAGACGGCGGGGGTGTAGCCCGCGCCGCGAATGGTCTGGCAGAATGCTTCACAGACCTGCGTTCTCTGGTCGTTGTCCATCACATTGGCACGGGCGTCGCTGGCCACCCATTCCATATCGATGGCAATGGGATAGGTGATCTTGTGCCCTTTTACATACTGCACACACATACTGGCCTCTTCCACAGCTTCCTGCTTTGTAATGGCCTGTGTGAAGAAGTAAACACCCACCTTCAAGCCCACAGCCTCCGCACCGCGGATATGGCTTTCGTACATGTCGTCCAGCACCAGGCGTCCAGTGCTGTATCCGCGGTAACCCAGACGGATCATCACGAACTGAATACCGGCGTCTTTCACCTGCTGCCAATCTACAGTTTCCTGCCAGGTGGACACATCGATGCCCACTTTGCCGTCCAGCTTTCCGTCGGGGGCAAAATGGAGGGCAATCCCGTCGATGGCGCGCAGACCTGTTACCTTCTCGCCGTTGGCGTCATAATAATAGGAGGTGCCGTCCACAGTCTGCCAGCCGCGATACACAGGCGTGGGGATCACGGGATCGGAGGGCGCCGGCGTGGTGGCGCCTGTATCGCCGGAACCGGTGTTCCCAGTGCTTGTATTCCCGGTATCGGTACTCCCCGAGCCGGTATTTCCGGTATCAGTGGTTGCGGGCGTGGTGGGTTCCGCGGGAGTGACTGGCTCCGCAGGCGGAGCGGCGGGCTCGGGCGTGGTGGTCGTTTCCTGGGGGATGGTGACTTCCGGTTCGGTGGTTTTCTGGATGGATTCTTCCGGCGCGCTGGATGTGTCCCCCGCGCCGCCGGGGCGGCCGAACTGACCGTCCTCCTGGGCGGCATTGACCTCGCTGGCCGCCACCACCTTTTTTGACACATCCACCACTTCATAGACCACCTTGGGTGCGACGGCGGTGCTGACGGGTTCGGCGACGGTGTAGCCGTCGGTCTGCCGCATGGTCACGGTATAGTCGCCCTCGGTCAGAGGTGAAACGGTGATCTTTCCCGTCCGTGCGTCGGTGGCCGCCTGCACAGCTTCTCCCTCGGCGGGGGTAATGGTAAAGGCAAAGGAGCAGCCGGTAACGGGCTGATCCTGTTCATTGTGGACTTCAATGGTAAGATCCAACTCCTGGGAAGAGCAGACTACCCTCACCGGTGTCAGGGCGGTCGCCTCTTTTACAGTGGGCATCACAGGGGTCACCGTGGCTGTTTTGACGGCTTCGGGCTCCGCCGCGGCGTAGGTGACATGGGGGGTTTGCCCCCAATAACAAATAAATGTAGCAGCGCATCCTACCATGATGGTCGCGGCCATGATGCGAAAGCCCCTTTTGACACCCGACGGCGCAACGCGTTTGGCTTGCAAGGGAAGTTCCCCCTCTCGTTTCTTGATTTACATAAAAACAGTAGCATAGCTGTTATGAAAATGCAAGAGCTCTGCTGAAAAAAAGAGAGGTATGTCGAAAATCAGATAACGGTGTCGGCCAAAGCGCGGATCTGGGCCAGAGAGGGCATGGCGGAAATCGCGCCGGCGGCGGTAGTGGTGAGGCTCCCGGCAGCCACCGCGAAACGAACCGCCTCCTGGCATTCGCGCTGGGTCATGGCCTCCAACTCTTCCCGGGAGTTCTTTCCCCTCAGGCAAAAGAGCAGCGCCCCCAGAAAGGCGTCTCCGGCCCCGGTGGTGTCGACCGCGCTGACGGAGAAGGCGGGCAGAAGCCCCTGCCAAGAACGAGTAAAGTAAAAGGCTCCCCGCTCCCCCAGCGTAACCAGTACCAGCGCCGGGCCGTTATCGGCCAGGAGCTCCGCCCCGGCGGCCAGATCAGTGACGCCGGTAAGCAATGTCATCTCCTCGTCGCTGACCTTGAGGATGTCCACCTCGGAAAGGGGGGAGAGCAGCTCGAAAGAGGCCTCCGTCTCGTCGTGCCACAAGGGCGCCCGGTAGTTGGGGTCATAGCTGATGAGCGCGCCGTGAGCGCGGGCATAGGACACGGCAGAGAGGGCGGCGGAGCGCAGCGGCTCGTCGGTGAGAGACACGCCGCCAAAGTGGAAAAAGCGGCAGTTTTCCAAAGCGGTGCGGCTGACCTCCCGCTCTTCCAGCAAAATGTCTGCCCCGGGTTTTCGATAAAAGGTAAAGGAGCGGTCTCCCCGAGTGTCGGGGTGGACAAAGGCCAGCGTGGTGGGAATACTGCGGCTGACACAAAGGCACCGGCAGTCCACCCCGCAGGCGGTGAGAGAGTCTCGGAGAAACCGACCGAAGCTGTCGTCGCCCACCTTGCCCGTGAAGGCACAGCAACCGCCCAGCAGCGCGTTCATGGCCACCACATTGGCCACGGCGCCGCCGGGATTCCGGGCAAAGAGCGCGCGTCCCCGGTCATCCTGACCGGCGGGAGTGAAATCAATGAGCACCTCGCCCAGGCCCATCACGTCGTACATAGAAAACGCCCCCTTTTTTGTATGATGGGGACATTGTATCACAGCGTTTTTGGCATTTCCACCCATTTTGCTGTCTGTTTGTCTTATTTTTTCAAGACAGCGGCACGGGCACGGATCTTTTCCGTGCCCGTGCCGCTGTGAGGGAGGAATAGAAGGCAGTCAAAAGAAAAAATAGGGAGGGGATCAGCCCTCTATGGGGCATACCCAGCCGAAGGGATCGGGCCGGGCGCCCCACTGCAGGCCTGTCAGTTCATCATAAAGCCTTTGAGCGGTGGGGCCGATGACGCCCTGGTTGACGGTATAGCCCTCACCCTTAAAATTCAGCTCTCCGATGGGAGAGATAACGGCGGCGGTGCCGGTGCCGAAGGCCTCCTCCAGCGTGCCTGAGGCGGCGGCCTGGACCAACTCCTGCACGGACAGCAGCCGCTCCTCCACGCTGACGCCCCAGGAACGGAGCATTTCAATGCAGCTGCGGCGGGTGATGCCGGGGAGAATGGAGCCGGTAAGGGCGGGAGTGACAACGGTTCCGTTGATCTTGAACATCACATTCATGGCGCCCACTTCTTCGATGTATCTACGCTCCACGCCATCGAGCCACAGCACCTGATCGAAGCCCTGGGCCATGGCGCGCCCGTCGGCCCGATTGCTGGCGGCGTAGTTGCCGCCGCACTTGGTATAGCCGGTTCCGCCCCGGACGGCGCGGACGTCATCGATCTCCAGCATAATGCGCACCGGCTTGAGCCCGTTGGCATAGTAGCTGCCGGAGGGAGAGAGGATCACGGCAAACACGGCCTTGTGAACGCCGTGGAGGGAAAGCGTGGGGTCGGTGGAAAAGAGAAAGGGCCGGATGTAAAGCGAGGTGCCGGGCGCGGAGGGCACCCAGCTTTTGTCGATACTGACCAGCGTTTTCACCGCCTGCAGAGCGTCGGATTCGGGAATCAGCGGCAGCCCCATGCGCTGGGCGGAGGCATTGAGCCGTTTCATATTTTCCCAGGGGCGGAAGAGCTGCACACCGCCGTCGGCACGTCGGTAGGCTTTCAGCCCTTCAAAAACTTCGGCGGCGTAGTGGAATACATTGGCGGCCGGAGACAAAGACAGCGGGCCGAAGGGAACAATCCGGGCATCGTACCAGCCTGTTTTATCAGTGTAGTCCATCAGAAACATATGGTCGGTGAAAACGGAGCCAAAGCCCAGCTTGTCGGCGGGGGGAAGCTGGCCGGGGTGGGTGGTTTTGGTGATGGAGATCCAAAGCATAGAAAATTCCTCCTGTTGTTCATTATGTTTTAGACGTGTACTGAGAATATAAAAAGATCGGCCCCGCCATCAGACGGAACCGATCTTGTAAAACGAAGCGTTTTATCAAAATCAAGTTGCCTTTGGCGGTGGATCGGCGGGCAACACCAGCAGGCCGCAAATAAAAATGATGGACGCCACAACAGAGACGTCCATCATAATCAGCAGCATATTGGCGCACACCGCGGCACCGCGAGCGCAGGAGGAAGCAGCCGCCGGGGGGCAGACGGTAGCGGCGATACAGGTTTGTTGGCGGCAGTCTTTCATGGCGGACACTTCCTTTCTGAATGTTGGAACTAACTTTAGTCACATTCCCACAGAAAGTCAATAGTTGATCCGCGCATAGGAAAGAATTTCGTACAGGTGGGATAAAATAAAAAGGCGTGAGAAGAAAATGTTGGGCAAACTGCCTGTGAAAATAAAATATGAAAGGAAGAGAACTTCATGGAGACGATCTATTATCAGGGCACAGTGGTGACCATGACGGGAGAGCGGGCCACAGCGCTGGTCACGGAAAACGGCCGCATTGCGGCGGTGGGGGAGGAGCGGGAGCTGCTGACACAATATAAAGAGGCCCGGCGGGTATCGCTTGCGGGCGGTGCCCTGCTTCCCGGCTTTGTGGACGCCCAGAGCCATTTTTCCCAGGTGGCGGCTGGCTTTACGCAGGTATCGCTCTCGGGCGTGTCCTCCGTGGAGGAAATGACCCGCCGCCTGCGTGACTATGGCCGGGCGCACCCCCGGCAAAAGTGGATCACCGCCCGGGATTACGACAACAACCTGCTGCCGGAATACGGTCATCCTACCCGGGCGCAGCTGGACGATATGACGGACGGATGTCCGCTCTCCCTTCAGCACCAGTCGGGACATATGGGCCTTTTCAACACGGCGGCGCTGGAGGCTCTTGGCATCACTGCCGCAACCCCGGACCCCGCCGGCGGCAGAATCGGACGGGAGGGCGGCAGCCTGACCGGCCTTCTAGAGGAAAACGCCTTTTTCGACGCCCGGAAAAAAGTGCCCCTGCCGGGGCCGGACACGCTTTTGGAGGCCTACCGTCAGGCCCAGCGGCTGTACGTCTCCTATGGCATTACCACCGTGCAGGAGGGAATGCTGACGAAAGAAATGCTGCCCATGTACGACCTGTTTCTTTCCAGCGGACTTTTGCGGCTGGATCTGGTGGCTTATACCGACCGTTCGGCGTTTGCCCAGGCGTGGGAGAAATATCCTCAGCGCCGCTATGAGCGCCATTTTCGCCTGGGCGGGCTGAAGATTTTTCTGGACGGCTCGCCCCAAATCCGCACGGCCTGGCTACGGCGGCCCTATGAGGGGTCGGAGGACCGGGGCTACGGCACCATGACTGACGAGGCCGTGAAAGAAGCCATGGAAACGGTGGCGGAGCACCGGGTGCAGCTGCTGGCGCACTGCAACGGCGACGCGGCCGCCGCCCAGTTTCTGGCCTGCCTTGCTTCGGCGGAGAAGGAGTGGCCGCAGCTGAGAGAACTGCGGCCGGTGATAATCCACGCCCAGCTTCTGGGGCTTGACCAGATCGAAACGGCCCGCGACCTGGGAGCGATGGCTTCTTTCTTCGTGGCCCACACCTACCACTGGGGCGATGTGCATCTGCGGAATCTGGGGGAGGAGCGGGCTTCCCGCATCAGCCCCGCCGCCTCCGCTTTGAAGGCGGGACTGCCCTTTACTTTCCATCAGGACGCGCCGGTAATTCAGCCGGATATGCTGGAAACCGTCTGGTGCGCCGTCAACCGCCGTACCAAAGCCGGGCGGGCGCTGATGCCGGAGGAACGGTTGCCGGTGGAGGAGGCGCTGAGGGCCGTGACGCGGTACGCCGCGTGGCAATACGGCGAAGAGGGGGACAAGGGCACGCTGTCGCCCGGCAAACGGGCCGATTTGGTGATCCTGGGCAAAGACCCCCGCACCGCCGACCCGGAGGAACTGCGGGATATCCCTGTGCTTGCCACCATCAAAGACGGTGAGACGGTCTATACCAAGGAATAATTCCGGGCAAAATAAAAAAGGTTCTTCTCCTCCGCGTATCGGCGAAGGAGAAGAGCCTCTTTTTGAAAAAGGATCAGTTGGCCTTTTCGGCGTAGCTGTTGTCTACCAGCTTGCCAAAATCCACCCACTGGCTGTGAGTGAGAACACCGGCGGTCTCCATGACGGTTTCCAGCCGCTCCAAAGACTCCTTCTTCATGACGGGGGTGGCGTTCCAGGCGTCAATATCCTGATAGCGCTGCACCACGCTGGTCAGTACGGCCACAGAGGTGTCGGGGAACTGGCCGGCAATGGTCTCGGCCACCTCGGCGGCGGAATGGCTCTGCACCCATGCCTGCCCCTTGGCCACGGCGTTGGTAAAGTGCTGGATCACATCGGGGTTTTCCTTGATGTAGCTCTGGGAGGCAAAATAGGACGTGTAGGGAATCTCGCCGCTTTCCTGGCCAATGGAGGTGAGAATATACCCCTCGCTCGCTTGCTCTACCTGGGTGGCGGTGGGCTCAAACAGCGTCACATAGTCGCCGTTGCCGCCGGTGAAGGCACCGGCCATCATATTGAACTGCACCGTGGTATCCACCGTGACGTCCTGCCCGGGTACCAGACCGTTCTGACGCAGCACATATTCCAGCGTCATTTCCGGTACGCCGCCGGCACGGCCGCCGATAACGGTGGAGCCTTTGAGATCGGCCCAGGAGAAGGCCATATCCTTGCGGCCCACCAGGAACGAACCGTCCCGTTTGGTCAGCTGGGCAAACACAATGGGATAATCCTCTTTGCCCTGGTTATACACATAAATGCAGGCTTCCGGTCCGGCCAAACCCACGTCGGACTGGCCGGAGACCACGGCGGTCATGACCTTGTCGGCGCCGCCGCCGTTGGTCAGTTCAATGTTGATGCCCTCATCATGGAAAAATCCCAGGCTCATGGCCGCGTACTGCGGTGCGTAAAAGACGGAATGCGTCACTTCGTTGAGCGTGACGGTGGTAGGTGTTTGCGCGGTGGGCTCGGCAGTTGTTTGTGTCTTTCCGCCGCAGCCGCAGCAGACGGAAAGAAGCATCAGCATCAGTAAAACAAGAGAGATCGCTTTTTTCATAGAATGACACCCCAATGCTTATTCAATATTTTCTCAAGCCACAGCACCAGCTGGTACATGACCACCGCCGCCACAGCCAAAATGAGAACGCTCGTCATGACAAGGTCCATGTTGAACACCTGCGAGCCATACACGATCAGGTATCCCAGACCTGCTTTGGAAACCAGAAATTCGCCCATAATGACACCCACCCAGGAAAGACCCACGTTGACCTTCAGCGTGTTAAAAAGAGTGGGATAGTTGGAAGGAAACACCAGCATCCACAAAATTTGCCGGCGGGTGGCGCCCAGCGTGCGCATCAGCTGAATCTTGCTGTGATCCGTGGACGTGAAGCCCATATACATATTCAGGATCGTCACGATCAGCGAGATGGCCAGCGTCATCATGATGATGGAGCCGGTGCCCGCGCCCATCCAGACAATGAAAATGGGTCCCAGGGCCGTTTTCGGCAGCGCGTTGAGCACCACCAGATAGGGGTCCAGTACCCGTGAAACAAAATCACTCCACCACATGCCCACGGCGATGAGAGTGCCTAGGAGCGTGCCTGCTGTGAAGCCCACCACGGTCTCCAGACACGAGGTGCCCACATGACGCCACAGATCGCCCGAATGCCACAAATTGGTGAAAGTGGAGACGATCCGGGAGGGTCTGCTGACCAAAAAGGCGTCGCTCCAACCCAAAGCCGTGGACAACTCCCACAAACCAAACAACAATAGCAATATAAGAAGCTGCACCATATGTATGGTGTGCTTCCGCTTGCGTCCTGCCTTCAGATAGGCCAGACGCTGGGGGGAAGGGGTGGCTGAAAGCTGTTCAGGCATTGATGTCCAGCTCCTTCCATATGGAATTGAAAAAGGTGTGAAATTCCGGCGTATCCCGCCGCTCCATCGGCGAAAGGCTCCGCAAAGAGCTCATGTCGTGGATGGCTTTGACGGTGGCCGGACGGCCCGACAGGGTAATCACCCGGTCGGACATACTGATCGCTTCAGAAATATCGTGTGTGACCAGCAGCGCGGTCTTGTGCTCCTGACGTATAATGCGATAGATATCGGCCGAAACGGAGAGCCGGGTCTGGTAATCCAGCGCGGAAAACGGTTCATCCAGCAGCAGGATGCGGGGATCGGTGGCCAACGTCCGGATCAGGGCGCAGCGCTGGCGCATTCCGCCGGAGAGCTGCCCCGGCTTTTTCCGGGAAAACGCCGAAAGACCGTACCGTTCCAGCAGTTCCTTGACGTGGGCGCGACGCAGCGGCGTGTTCTGATGGCGGATCGCCAGTCCCAGCGTCACGTTATCCCAGATGTTCTTCCACTCAAAGAGCTGATCCCGCTGGGGCATTAAACCGATTTTGGGCGAGGTGGAACGCACTTCCTCCCCGTCGATGCAGATGCTGCCGCCGGTGAGCTTCTCCAGCCCCGCGATCAGGGAGAGCATGGTGGACTTTCCGCAGCCGGAAGGCCCTACAATGCTGCAAAACTCTCCTTCTTCCATGGAAAAAGAAACATCCTTCAGGGCTTCTACTTCTCCGTCCGGCGACTGATAGGTCAGGGCAACGTGCCGGAGTTCTATAATCATGCCCATGGTTATCCTCCTAAGATTCACTGGAGAAATATCTCCAAACCAGTATATGTGACGGCAGGCCGGAGGTGCGGACCGAAAATCCGGATTCCACCTTGACAAGTCGGAAAAACCATGCTACCATGAGGAAAATTTAATTCAATTCGCAAGTGCCCGCGGCGGCCAAACGCTCCACGGGAGAATAGAGAAACAGGTGAAATTCCTGTACGGTACCGCCGCTGTGAGCGCGGAGGCGCCCCGCGTGGGACAGAACGTCCCGCCACTGAACGTCATGTTCGGGAAGGCTGCGAGACTGCCCATGAGGCGCGAGTCAGAAGACCTGCTTGTGAAAGGCCCCTCTCACGGATTTTTGAGAAGGGGGCTGTATGTGACGCGGAAAAACGGCCGCGGCAGCTTTGGGCTGCCGTGGCTTTTTTTATTTCACAGTCAGAGCGACTGACGTTTGCTTTTCCATATAGGAACATAAGGCAGGAGTGTTCGTTTGATGACCCGAACACTCCTGCTGTTCCGCGTTCAAAGAGGAAAATTGCCGAAATAAAGTATGCGGAGCGGGAAAAAAGAGGAAAATTGTCAAAACAGAAGGAAAATCATTTAAGTATAAGAGCACCTATGCCGATACATTGGTGAGAGCCAACATACCCTTCCGCCGCAGGAAACAGACGGAGAGCGGAGAAGGAATGAATAAGGAGAGAACAGACATGTCTGAACGAGAAAAACAGGCCGATAAAACCAGAGAACATCTGGAGAAAAAGGCAAAAAAACTGGCGGAGAAAAGAACCACCATCCGCAAAGAATTGGTGAGCAGCGTTTGTATTCTGGTGGCAATTCCCCTGATCCTGTTGGGCGCGGTTTCTTCAATTCTGGTTTCCACCAGTACCAAAGACGTCTTAAGGCAGTCTATGGAGCGATTGGCTGCTGTCTCTGCTGATGAAGTGTCGGAAACACTGAATTCTGTTAAAAATGTGGCAATGGAAACAGGATACATAACCCGGCTTTCCAACAATGCCACGACAATAGAGGAAAAGCAGACGATTATTGACCAGCGTGTGGCGGCCCACGGCTACCAACGCGGCAATGTGCTGGATCTCAACGGCGTCAGCATTTTGGACGGTCAGAATTATGCCGATCGGGAATACTTTCAGATGGCGGTAAAGGGCAAAGCGTGGGTATCTGACCCAATAATCAGTAAGAAGACAAACGAAGTGACTATTGTTGTGGCGGCACCTATCTGGAAAGAAGGTGTACCTAATTCCCAAGTGACAGGCGTGGTCAGCTTTGTCCCCCAGGAAACGTTTTTGAATGATATCGTGGCAGGCATCAAGGTTAGCTCCAACGGCAGCGCCTATATGATCAATAAGGATGGCTTCACCATTGCCCACAAAAACATGGACAGCGTGAAAAACCAGGAAAATACCGTGGCGGACGCCAAAACAGATACCTCCCTGGCAAAGCTGGCGGAGATCGAAGCGGCCATGGCCCGCGGCGAGGCCGGCTTTGGGACTTATTCATACAACGGCGTCAGCAAATTCTTGGCTTATGCGCCTGTTCCCGAAACTAATGGCTGGAGCATCGGCGTCAACGCGCCCCAAAGCGATTTCATGGGTGCTACCTACCGCAGTATTCTGATTACGGTCTGCATGGTGGTCCTTTCCCTGGCGTCCACCGTCTTCTTTGCCATTCGGATCGGAAAACGCATCGGGGAGCCCGTGGCGCTTTGCACCAAACGCTTGCAGCTTTTGGCGGAGGGGGATCTCAGCACCCCTGTGCCGGAAGTACGTACCCACAACGAGACCAAACAGCTGGCGGATGCCACGGGAAGCATTACACAGACGATCTCCGGGATCATCGGCGATCTGGAACACGGCCTGGGCCTTATCGCGGAAGGCGACTATACCACAAAGAGCACAAACTACGACCTCTACCGCGGCGATTATGCGGCCTTGCAGCACATCATCGAAACGATGGTGGTGCGTCAGAGCCAGACCATGCGTCAGATCAGCGTGGCCGCCGATCAGGGGGCCGCCGGCAGCGAGCAGGTGGCCGCCGGCGCGCAGGCGCTGAGTCAAGGTACCACCGAGCAGGCTTCCGCCGTGGAAGAGCTGGCCGCCACCATCAGCGAGATCTCCGGCCAGATCGGTGAGACTGCCAAGCACGCCGATGACGCCAGCCACAAGGTGGACGAGGTGGAGTCGCTGATGGAGCAGTGTGACGGCGATATGAAGGAAATGGTGGCCGCCATGACCGAGATCAACAGCAATTCCCAGCAGATCAGCAATATCATCAAGACCATTGAGGACATTGCGTTCCAAACCAACATCCTGGCGCTGAACGCCGCTGTGGAAGCGGCCCGCGCCGGAGAGGCCGGCAAGGGCTTTGCCGTGGTGGCCGACGAGGTGCGGAGCCTGGCCGGAAAGTCCACCGCCGCGTCTCAGGATACCGCCGTCTTGATCGAGGCGGCTGTTCGGTCGGTGACAAAGGGCGTTGAAGTCGCCAAAACCACCGCCGCCACACTGGACACCGTGGCGGATAACTCCAAGATGACCGCGGGGATGGTGGAAAAGATCGCCGCTGCCGCCAAGCAGCAGTCAGCCTCTATTGCCCAGATCGAAACGGGGATCGAGCAAATCTCCGGCGTGGTGCAGACCAACTCCGCCACCTCGGAGGAAAGCGCCGCCACCAGCGAGGAGATGTCCGCCCAGGCACAGACGTTGAGAAGCCTGGTGGGACAGTTCAAGCTGCTGTAAAACAGCGCCTTCACAAAAGAACAGTTAAGAAGACCCGCGCACCAAAGCTCAAGCTTGGCGCGCGGGTCTTTTTTATATGGCATCCTTGAAAAGACTCAAATATTTCGGGCAGGAAATCGGGGCTGATGCCGATGCCGTTGTCCTCCACGGTAATTGAGATGGGTGCATTCTGTGGCGGACGCCGGGAGCCGCCGCGTCAAAACACGCACTGTGCCGTCCGGCGGCGTATACTTGATGGCGTCGGAGAGTTGGGAATGCCATATTCCCAGACCATCAGCTTTGCCGAGACCAAAGCCTTCCGCAGCGTCTTTTCGGCCTCTTTGAGGGCACTGATGTTGATATAGGTCAGATAGGCAAGGGAAAGACCTGGAGTTTGGCTGAAGATCCCCTCTCAATATGCGCCCGGTAGAAGCTCTGCGTTTTCCGTGCCCTCTGGCGTGCTTTCTTCGTCCTCGACGGCACAAGCTGGCAAGTAAACGTCAGTGTAATTGCAAATCTCCAAAAAATGCATTATACTGATGCGAATACAACGACTTTGAAGAAATAGACATGGAAAGCCGACCATATTTGATGCCGACTTTATTCGCACTGGAATAGAGGCCTCAGGCAAGCGGCCTGCGCCAATTTATTTGGAACCCGCGGCATAAGGCGCTTATCGAGAGAATTTGTTTCATAAACCATTGAGAACAGTATGTAAGGAGAAAGGAGTAAAGCCATTGAAATACGGACCTGTCGGCGCGGTCATTGCCGCGGCAAGTAAAAAGGACGCTGCTCCTTTGCTGCAGATAGGGGCGATTCCCATTGTCCGCAGAATTGTCCTGACGTTGCAGCAGGCAGATGTCTTCCCGATTGTCATTGTTACGGGAACGCAGGAGCTGGAAGTTATCCATCAGTTGGCAAAATTTGGCGTAATCTTTCTGAAAAGCGAGGACTGTGAGCGGCCGGAGCTGTTTTCCTCCGTAAAAATGGGCCTTTGTTATTTACAGGGAAAGTGTGATCGGATGATTTTTACTCCGGTAAATACGCCCATGTTTAAGCCGGAAACATTGCGAACAATTCTGGCCAGCGACGCTGAAATTGTTGTTCCGTCCTACCATGGAAAAGGCGGACATCCGATCGTGCTGCAAAACCAGGCAGTCGATGATATTTTTCGCTATCAGGGCGGCGGCGGCCTGCGGGGAGCAATCGCTTCCATGGAAGAAAAACGGGTTTGGGTCGATGTGGAGGATGATGGTATTCTGTCCAGCATACACGACCAAAATGAGCTGCGTCAACAGGTCGCTGCACATAACAATTCACTGCTGAAACCCAATATTAAAGTTGGCATCGAAAAGGAAAACGTCTTTTTCGATGCCCGGCTAAAGCTGCTGCTATTCCTGACTGAGGACCTGGGCTCGGTTCGACGGGCCTGTGACCACATGGGCCTTTCCTATCAAAAAGCCTGGGATATGCTCAATCAACTGGAACAGGAAATCGGTTATTCCGTTGTGGAGCGAAAACATGGCGGCAGCCGCGGCGGCCGAACGCTTCTGACCCCGCGGGGAAAACACTTGATGTATGCATACCAGTGTTTTGAAAGTAGTCTTGCAGCATTCGCGCGTCAGAGCTTTGAAGAAATTTTTCAGAAGAACGAGCTCATTTGATTTTTTCATAGTTGCACAAATCATAGGCATTTATTTTGGCAAGTTCTTTTTACAAAGAATTTGAACTTACCAGGATAAATGCCTATGATATTTTTAGAAAGCGTTATTTTTTTAAAAGAATATGGAGGAACATGATGGAGCGGCTTGAGTACAATGGAATTGCAAATTGTGCCAGTGATTTTGCAAGCGGCGTCAATTCTCTGCGGATAGTCTTTGCAAAGCCGATTTTTGCGAAAAAAGCGCTTTCGCCGGAGCAATTACCGCTGGAGGCAATTTACAATTATCCGGACTATGTGGATCTGATCAGCGCACAGGAGTTAAACATAGAACACCTGACGGAAAACGGCATATTGATATGTATTCTTGTGACAGCAACAGAAGCCGCGCTGGATGAAGTCGAGAGAATAATCTGCGGCAGGGTGTGCGGAAAAAGATTATCTGCTGTCAGCCATTTGGATGAAAACGAAATTCATGTGCAGATGGGTGAGAAGGCATTCACATTCCAATGCGATGACTCTTTATCCGCCGATGGGGAGTGCATTGCAAAAGTGGAGATGCCGGCCGCTGCAGCCATCGCTGCCCTGACGCAATGGTGCGAGGATCACCCGGTCCATCTCTATTGGCCCGATGAGCAATGAATAACGAAAAACGAGTCAACGGCTTGATCTTAGCGGCTGGAATGTCATCGCGGATGGGAAGCTTTAAGCCTCTGATGCCGTTGAGAGGCAAAACGCTTATTGAAAATTCCATCGATTCCATGCTGCTTTCCGGTGTGAGCCGGGTCGTCGTAGTGCTGGGCTATCGCGGCGAGGAAGTGGAAAGGATTTTACGCAGCCGATATCTGGGCAATACGATCGTCCTGACGTATAACCGGGATTATGCATCGACAGATATGCTGATGTCTGTGAAAGCGGGCATTTCTGCAATGCCGGGTTGCGATGCGTTTTTTCTGTTGCCCGGCGATATGCCGGTCATCGGAAAGGAGACGTATCTGGCGCTGTTCCGGGCCATGCTGGACAAACCGCCGTCCATCACATTTCCAACGCTGGAGGGTTACAGGAAACATCCGCCGCTGATTGATAGCGCCTTTATGAATGATATTCTGAATTTTACAGGTAATGGAGGGCTTCGGGCTTTTTGGAAGCTTCATGCGGACAAGGTTGCCACTGTCGCGGTGGATGACATTGGATGCTGGACAGATCTGGATACCTTTCAACAATACATCTGCTGTCTCAACCGCTATTCGTGCGGTTCAAAATAAAAAGTCAGAGGAGGAACGGAAATGGAAAAAATATCTCAGTCCGTTGTGAAGAAAGATCATGCGCCAAAAATGTCAGGCCGTTCAATATACGTCTGTGACATTGACAAGCATGGCATTCTTTGCGGGAAAATGCTTCGCTCAAAATATGCAAAAGCAAAACTGCTGGCTGTTCACCTTCCAGAACTGCCGGACGGCTATTACTATGTGGATCGCAATGATGTTCCCGGTGACAACAACGTGAACATCGTCATGGATGACACGCCTATCTATGCGCGGGAAACCGTGGAGTATATCGGCGAACCCATCGGTATGGTCTGCGGACCGGATGAATCGGTCTGTGAAAATATCCTGAGTAAAATTCAGATAGATTACGAGGAGCTTGAACCGATGCTGGATCTGCGAAAGGCAGACGAGGCGTTTTTCAACTACGAATATGGCAAGGGCGATCTGGATAAGGCATTTTCCGAGGCCGACAAGGTCTATGAAGAGGAATTTGGAACCGGGTATCAGGATCAGACTTATTTGGAAACCCAGGGCATGATGGCGGAGCCTGAGGAGGGCGGACGGATGTTTGTCCATGGTTCCATGCAATGCGCGTATTATGTTCACGGCGCGGTGATGCGCGCATTGGGCTGCAGCCCTGCCGACGTCCATGTCCATCAGGATGTCACCGGCGGCGGTTTCGGCGGCAAAGAAGCGTTTCCCTCCATCTTGGGCTGTCAGGTGGCGGTAGCTGCAAAAAAAACCGGAAAAACAGTCCGGTGTGTTTTCGGACGCCGGGAGGATCTGGAGTTTACCTCCAAACGCCACCCGTCTTTATGCACCTATAAGGCTGCCGTAAAGGACGGAAAAGTAACAGCGATGGACATCGATGTCAAGTTTAACGCCGGCGCCTATACGACGCTGTCCGACGTAGTACTCCAGCGCGGCATTATTTGTGCCGATGGCGTGTACAATATCGAAAATCTTCATGTACACGGCAGAGCGCTCAAGACGAACACAACCCCCTGCGGTGCGTACCGTGGGTTTGGTGCGCCGCAGACGTTCTTTGCTGTGGAAATGATGATGGAGCACATCGCCAAAGATCTGGGGGAAGACACACTGGAATTCAAGGAACGCCATCTGGTGAAACAAGGCGACAGTACATCCACCTCCGGCATTTACCATTTTCCGGTTCCCATTCCCGCCATGATTGACGAAGTTGACAAAGTCTGCAATCTCCGCGCCAAGCATAAGGAATATGCCAAGCCTCAGACCGGACGTTACCGCAAGGGCATCGGCATCTCCATGCATTTCCACGGGGCGGGCTTTACCGGCTCAGGCGAGCGTGACTTTATCAAGGCAGTTGCGCGCCTGCACAAATATAAGGATGGCACAGTGGAAATTCTGGCCGCAAATGGCGAAATCGGACAGGGCCTCCGAACGACGTTCCCCAAAATCGTCGCCCACGAGTTGAATCTTCCGCTTGAAAAAGTGTTTTACGATCACCCGGATACTTCACGGGTACCTGACTCCGGTCCAACGGTGGCATCCCGCTCTCTGATGACCGTGGGTGAGCTGCTCCGCAGAGCCGCCATCAAACTCAGAACGGAGTGGGAGGACGGAAAGGACCAGATGGTGGAGGAGCGCTATACGGAACCAGACTTCATGATCCCGTTTTACCTGGACAAATTTCAAGGTGACGCCTACCCCACCTACGCATGGGGCGTGCAGGCCATCGAAGTAGAGGTGGATACCTATACCGGTATCAGCACAATTCTTGGCGCGTATGCCTCTTTTGATGTGGGAACGCCCATGGACTATAACATTGTTATGGGTCAAATGGAGGGCGGCTTCCTGCAGGGAATCGGTTATTCTTCCATTGAGTATATGGACTATGACGCCAAGGGACGTATCCGAAACAACTCTTTCTCGGACTATCTGATCCCCACCAGTGTGGATGTTCCGAACATGAAATGCCAACTCCATGTGGAGAAATATCCCTTTGGACCATACGGCGCGAAGGGAGCGGGCGAGCTTCCGCTGGTTGGTGCGCCGGGGGCATATGTGGGAGCGGTGGAGCAGGCGCTGGGCGGTAAAATCCGTCTAAATCATGCGCCTTTCACAGCTGAAGATACCATCAAGGTTTTGACAAAGGAGGATGCGTAATGGAGACCATCCAATTTAATCTGAACGACAAAGCCGTCCAGTATGACGGCTCCGCGGCAGACCGCCTGCTGGATGCCCTGCGGGATACCTTTTGCTGCACTTCTGTGAAGTGCGGCTGCAAGGAGGGCGAGTGCGGCGCCTGCTCTGTTCTCTTGGACGGAAAGCTTGTCAATTCCTGCTGTGTCGCCATGGGCGCTGTGCAGGACAGCAGCATTGTCACGCTGGAGGGCTATCGGGAAACCAAACGCTTTGCGGTGCTGGATAAAGCGTTTGCGGAAATTTCAGCCGTGCAGTGCGGCTTCTGCATCCCGGGCATGGTTCTGGCCTCTGAATCCATTCTGGCCGCAAACTCGCATCCCACAGAAGAGGACATCCGTGTGGGAATCTCCGGCAATCTTTGCCGCTGCACCGGCTATAATGCTATTGTCACCGCCATTATGAAGGCAGCAAAGGAGGGAAACGGACTATGGTAAATGGATATGCGCCTGCCAACTTGCAGGAAGCGCTGGAAATTCGCCGGACGCGGAAAGTCGTTCCCTATGCAGGCGGAACAGATTTAATGGTTAAGGGCACAAAGGACGCTGTCTACCTGTTCCTTGGAAAGCTTCCTGAATTGATCGAAATCAGAAGTGACGATCAGTATATTCGTATCGGCGCGGCAGTAACCTATACCCAAGCATTGGCCAGCGATCTTGTTCCCGCCCTGATGAAGGAGGCTATCTCCCGCATCGCAGCCCCCGCCATCCGTAACGCGGGTACCTTTGGCGGCAATTTGGGCAACGGTTCGGCCAAGGCCGACTCTGTGCTGATTGATTATGTAGCGGATGCTAAGCTGCGGCTGACGTCGGTACGGGGCGAGCGCATCGTGGATGTGGCAAAGTTTTATCTCGGACGCAAAAAACTGGATTTGGCAGATGATGAATTGATTACAGAAATTCTCCTGCCAAAAACGGGACTGGAAAATTATTATTACAAGAAAGTCGGCGGCAGAAACGCTTTGGCAATCTCTCGTGTCTCCTTTGCCGGAGTGATATTGATGGACGGAGATAAAATCGCGCGCTGCTCTGTCGGATTTGGAGCGGTGGCAGATACTGTGCTGCGCTTTCCGGAACTGGAAGCACAGCTGATCGGCAAGACTCTGCCGGAGGCAAAAAAACGGAAGGAAGAGCTCTTGCGCCATTACAGTGAGAAGCTGGCTCTGACAAAAGGACGCGTCAGCGCGGAGTATCGAAAGGCCGTCTGTATGAACTTGCTGCGGGATTTCCTCACGGAAAAGGGAATTTAATAAACAAAAAAGCCCTCACAGTTTTGTGAGGGCTTTTTTGTTTATTTTGGCTTATTGAATATAAAATCGGGCGTAGAATGACGTGTCGTTGAGTGAAGAAAGCATTTTCAGCGTTTCCAGCAAGTCTTCGTCGCCGTGGGACAGTGGCTGCAGCAGTCCCTCCAGACAGAAATAAGAGAACAGACATGGCATATCGGAGCGAATCTGCTTGATGAGACTGAAACGCTTTTTTACAAGGGAGCAGCTGTTACCGTCAACACGACAATCCATAAAGATACCCCGGACGGCCAGCGACTTGGAAAAACGAACCCATTTTGAAAATTCCGCAATGTTTCTTTCCGAAAAATGCGCCGCGTCACAGCTTTCGGACAGCAAAGAGAGCGCAATTGCTTCCAGATGCCCCGTTTTCAGGTGTTGCGCTGCCATTTGGTCAAGGCTGAGAAGATCGTTTTTGGTTTCCGCTACAAAACGGCAGCGGCCCCAGAGCCGGTCGAGACAGTCCGAAGTGCATGAGCCGCAGCGAAGAAACAATCGCTCCGAAGCTATGCCGCCATCCGCACAATCCTGAATCAGCGCCGCGCTGCCAGATTTGATACCGGCTTCACTTTCCCTCAATGCGGCGATCTGATCGGCGGACAGATTTTCTTCTGTGCTGTAAAGCGGATACAAATTGAGATTCTGCTTGTGAATCCACGTCGCTTCCTGCATAAATTCCCGGAATGTAATCATAGCGGCATCTCCTATTTATCAAACGTTGTATTAATTCTATCATGTGATTTCCATTAAGCAAGTTCTGCTTAGGAAGTATAGGCGCCAAGCGGGTCCTTTTGAGGTTTCCGGGCAGATTCGAACTGCCGGCCTTCCGCTTAGGAGTTCCCGCTACTGTACCGTGCAGCGTGTGCTTTGGCGTCTTGCCACACCGCAAAACCCGCATGATACTAAGGCTTTTAGCGATTTCACTATTTTTTCGTGATTCCCCGTGTTACCCAGATTTGCCCTGTTTTTTACCGTGTACTTAGCAAACTCTTAGAAAATCGGGATTAAGATACGAGCATAGACACGATTATTTTAACGGCGGCAACCGAGCCAAGGCTGATATGCAGGTCCGCGCCGCCGATTACAAGCGGAGGTATATTGATCCGCCCGAGCTAAAGAAACCTACACACAGTCATGACGACCGATAACGGAAAGGAGCATTTTTATGTCTGAAAATATAATCCTATGAAAAGCGCGGAAATGTCCACCGAGCAGAATTACAACATAATCAACGGTGTTTTGGATAACATTTGTCCTCCGCTGCCCGAGACTCCGGAGAAACCGTTGGACAAGGTTAAGGAGTACCCGCCACGCAAACGAAGTCGGGAGCGCGAGGAGCGGTGAACAAGAAACGTCGCCGCCCCACCCACCTCCATGTCATGGTATCCGAGGAGAAGCAGGCGCTGATCCATGAGCGGATGGCCGAGTCCGGTATCCGCAACACGGGAACCTATATGCGGAAAATGGCACTCAACGGCTATGTGCTTCATGTGGATTTGGAGCCGGTGCGGGAGCTTGTTTCCCTGCAACGGCGATGTTCAAATAAGCTCAATCAAGCGGCAATCAGCGCCAATACTTACGGCGGTGTGTACCCCGAGGCGATAAAATCTCTGCAATGGGACTATGCCGAGCTATGGGGGCCGCTCTCCGACTTGCTCAAAAAGCTGTCCAAGGTAGTGAGGCAATGACCATTTTGATACTTCGGCATAAAACAGAAGTTGAAAAACGAATCCTCCACATTGCAAACCACTCGACAAGTTTAGGTGGATTGGAAGAACCATTTTGATTATGGGTGCATAGTATGGGTCGTACCATAAGAAAGGTACCGCAAGGAGGTGTGGAATGTGGCGCAACAGTGCTGTCGCCCTGTTATTACAGTCAAGTGCGCAAAACGTGGGAAGATCTTTTTTGGGGTCTGTCCCACTTTTTTTGTGCAGGCGCGTAATCCTGACGGTCAAGTCCTATTTGAGGGCTACACCGGGAAAGACGGAAGCGTTCGGTTTCCGGCAGAATGTAATTTGGAGTATCGGATTAGCGTGTACGCACCTGCCGATTTTAGCCCCCGCGCAGCACACCGCTGGCTTCGTCTTTCGCAAGGAGGCGGCAAATGTCTATGCTTTATGTTTTCTCAGGAACCTCCTTGGTGTTCACTTTGCAGAACGATTAGTTTGACAGACCGGCATTATGCAGGTCTTCCTATTTTGAAAGGAGCAATCTTTTTATGGCGAGTCCCTATGTAATAACGATTACCAACGGTAGCGGCAGCGAAGCCATTCTCAATGGCACCT
>JAYFNH010000022.1:0-116282 GCA_034933545.1 Oscillibacter sp. | reverse complement strand
AGCGGGTCCGCAAAATGCGGACCCGCTGCTGCTTTATGAATGAACATGCAAGAAATCTTACAAAGGGGACTCCGCCCACTTTTTACACAGCCCGGCGTACAAAATATCAATGATGCACAGCTGAGCCATGCGAGAAAAGGTGTTGTCGCCCATGGACGCTTCATTGCGGCAGAAAGAGCAAAGGCTCACATCCGCAATACGGCCCAGGCTGGACTCGTGCATATCGGTTACGGCAATCACAAAGGCACCCTTGTCACTGGCCACCTGGGCCGCTTCCACCACCTCCGGCGTTTCACCGGACTGGGAAACGGCCAGCAGTACATCGCCATCCTGAAAGCGTTCCATCAGCAGATAATTCTGACGAATGGAATCAAAGGTGCATACCCGCAAGCCCGCTTTTCGAAAATTGTGCTGCGCCAAAATGGCCACGGGGGAAGAACCACCCACACCCACAATGTCCAGATTCTGAGCCGACGCCAGAACGTCCACCGCCTGCTCCACCAATGAAAAGTCCAGCACATCCAGCGTATCCTTTAACGCCTCCACACACCCGTTGGTGATGTAGGCGCCCAAAGACTGGATGCTGCCCACAGCCGGCTGAAAGGAATGGGTCTCCTCCGGCGAACAGACGCTGGCTTTTTCTTCCGCAATGGCCAACTTCAGATCCTTGATGCCCTGATAGCCAACACTGCGGCAAAACCGCACGACAGTGGGTTGACTGACCCCGCTCTCCAGCGCCAGAGCACCGATGCTATACTGTAAGAGCCCTTCCCGCACCCGCAGAACTGTGTCAGCCACCATGCGCTCTCCGTTTTTCAAAGAGCTGTATTTCAGGCGGATATTGCGCTCCCACCGAGTGATCCGGCGGTTTAATGTGCCTGTATACTCCATAAGATTTCTGTCCTTGTCCAGTTAAAATATCTGGCGTAGAAAATTACCGCTAAAAAAGAAAATTCCGTTTGAATTACGCCAGTATATAACTATTTTAGCACAAAAAACGGAACATGCAAACCATCACTTTTGCGCCAGAAGCGCATGACACCGCCGTAAAATACCAGCCGTGTCCAGATCATATTCGCGGAACAGCTCTGCCGTCGCTCCCGACTGGCCGAACCGATCCTCAATGCCGGCCATGGCAAATTGAACGCAGACGCGCCCCATCAGCGCCGCGGCCACGGCTTCGCCCAGCCCACCGCAGAGGTTGTGCTCCTCCAGCGTCAGCAGGCGGCCGCAGCGGGCCGCATAGTCGGCGACGGTGCGGGTGTCCAGAGGTTTGATGGTGTGAATGTTGAGAACAGCGGCGGAAACGCCCTCTGCTGACAGTGCTTTGGCGGCCTCCATGGCATAGGAAGTCATGACGCCTGTGGCGACCAGACAAATGTCATGGCCGTCGCGCAGGATCTGAGCCTTGCCCAGCTGGATGTCGCCCCCCTGAGATGTCAGATCCGAAACAGGCTCCCGCGAGGTGCGCAGATACACGGGCCCCTGCCACGCGTAGGCCTTTTGAACCAGCACGCGAGCCTGATAGTAATCGCAGGGACAAAGCACTGTCATACCGGGAATGGCCCGCATCCAGGCAATGTCCTCGATGCACTGATGGGAGCCGCCGTCGCCCGCCGGCGTGATCCCACTGTGGCTGCCAACGATCTTGACGTTGGCGTGGCTGTACGCCACAGCGTTGCGGACAATTTCGCAGGCGCGGCCGGCGGAAAACATGGCGAAGCTGGTGGCAAAGGGAACGTAGCCCACATGGGAGAGACCCGCCGCCATGCCGATCATGTTTTGCTCGGCAATGCCCGCTTCAAAAAAGCGGTCGGGATAGCGCTCACGGAAGGCCTGCGTCCCGGTGGCGTGGGCCAGATCGGCTTCCAGCACCACCACGTCGCCGTGTTCGGAGGCCAATTCCAGCAAACCGTCGCCATATCCCTGACGGATAGACAGTTTATCAGACATGAGCGACCACCTCCAGTTCTTTCAGCGCCTGCTTTAGTTCCGCGTCGTTGGTTGCCTTGCCGTGCCAGGCAACGTTGTTTTCCATGAAGGAAACGCCCTTGCCCTTGACTGTGTCGGCGATGATGCAGCGGGGCCGGCCCGCGGCTTTCTGATCCAGCGCATGAAAAATGGCGGTAAAATCGTGGCCGTCGATCTCCTGCACGGCAAAGCCGCAGTCAGCAAACCGCTCCTTCAAGTGCGGCATGGACAGGATCTCGTCGGTGGGGCCGTCCAGCTGCAGGCGGTTGTGATCCACCAGCAAGGTGAGATTGTCCAGACGGTAGTGCGCCGCCGCCGCCACGGCTTCCCAGACGATACCCTCGTCCAGCTCGCCGTCGCCGCAGAGAACATAGACCTGCCGGTCGGACTGCTTCAGTTTCAACCCCAGCGCCATGCCGGCGGCCACGGAGATGCCCTGACCCAGGGAGCCGGTGCTGCAGTCGATGCCGGGACATTTGTGCATGTCGGGGTGGCCCTGCAGACGGCTGTGAGTCTTGCGCAGCGTGTTCAACTCTTCGGGCAACAGATAGCCCTTGTCCGCCAGAATGGCGTACAGCGGCGGGTTGGCGTGGCCCTTGCTGAGAATGAAAAGATCACGGCGATCGTCCCGCGGATCTTCATACAGACGAAGCGTATCATAATACAGCGCTACCAGCAGTTCCACCTCCGACAGTGAGCCGCCGGGATGGCCTGAACCGGCCAGATGCATCATTTCAAGGCTGCGGCATCGCAGCATACGGGCTTTTTTCATCAAAAAGGCGGTATCTCTGCTCATGAAAACACGCTCTCTTTCCTTTGTGGCCGATCAGGCTTTGTTGTCGCTGCCGAAAAGACGGATCTTCTCTTCGCACTTGGCTTTGGCGGCTTCCAGTCCTGGCACCATGATGGTGCGGGTCACAAAGCCCTTGCTCTCCTGATCCTTGCCGGCTTTGTAGTATGCGGCCAGCGCATCAGAGAAGGCAATCTGGCACTCTGTGTTGACATTGACCTTGCAAACGCCCATAGAGATGGCCTTTTTCACCTGATCTTCGGGGATGCCGGAGCCGCCGTGCAGCACCAGAGGCATCAGCCCCGTGACCTCGCGGATCTTTTGCAGCACGTCAAAGTGCAGGCCGCCCCAGTTGGCGGGATATTTGCCGTGGATGTTGCCGATGCCGGCAGCCAGCATGTCAACGCCCAGGTCGGCGATTCGCTTGCATTCGGCGGGATCGGCGCACTCGCCCTCGCTGATCGTGCCGTCTTCTTCGCCGCCAATGGCGCCGACTTCGGCTTCCAGTGAGATGCCCTTCTGACGGCACAGCTCCACCAGATATTTGGCCTTTTCAATGTTTTCCTCGATGGGGTAAGAGGAACCGTCGAACATGATGGAGCTAAAGCCGCCTTCCAGCGCCGCCAGCGCCTGCTCATAGGTGCCGTGGTCCACATGCAGCGCCACGGGAACCGTGATGTCCAGGAACTCCATGAAGCCCTCCACCGTGTCGGTAATGGTCTTGTAGCCGCCCATATACTTGGCGGTGCCGCCGGAAACGCCCAGGATCACGGGAGCCTTCATTTCCTGCGCCGCCAGCAGGTAGGCGCGGATGGACTCCATGTTGTTCAGGTTGAAATGACCCACCGCGTAATGGCCGCGGCTGGCCGCCTGCATCATTTCTTTTGCATTGACAAGTCTCATTTTGTTTCTCCTTCGGTTTATAGTGTGACTTCCTTGCCGCCCGTCAGTTTGTTGACGATCAGAAGAGAAATCACGGTGAATAGTGTAATGATCGTAGAGATTGCGCAGGCCTTGCCGTCGCAGCCTCTGGATACCATGATGTATACGCCCAGATTCAGCGTAATGGTCTTGGAGCTGTAAAGCAAAATGGAGGAGGACAACTCAGTGACCAGAGTGACCCAGCTCATAATGGCGCCGGCGATAATGCCATTCATCATCATGGGAACCGTAATGACGCCGAAGGTCTTGATCTTGGAAGAACCAAGGCTGGAGGACGCTTCTTCCACGCTCATGGGGATCTGCTGCAGCACTGCCACAGAGCTCCGGATGGTGTAGGGGATACGACGAATGACCATGGCGATGATCATAATTATCGCGGTGCCGGTAAGTACCAGGGGGCCCTTGTTAAAGCTGATGATCAGGGCAATACCGATAACAGAACCCGGGATAATGTACGGGATCATGGAAAAGGTATCGATGATGTTGTTTATCAGATTGCGGCGCCTTACCACCAGGTAGGCGATCATGACGGCCAGCACCAGAATGATCAGCAGCGCACCGCCGCAGATAATAATGGTGTTGATGACCATGTCGCCCATGTCCGTAAAGATCTGCTGATAGCTCTTGAGAGAATAGCCCGGCTTGAACATATTGCCGGTGAGAGAGGTGTTGCGGAAGGACAGATAAATCACATATACTTGAGGCAGCAGGCTCAGTGCCACCAGCACATAGGCGTAAATATGGATCAGCACGCCGGTGAGGGGTTTTGCTTTGCGCGCTTCGATGGAATGCAGGGCGTTCATGGTAAAGTTCAGCTTGTTGGCGGCCACCTTTTGCAAAATGAAAACGATGGCGGTGATCAAGATAGCGATCACGCTGATAGCCGCTGCGAAGTTGTGGTTGACACTGGTTTCTCCCACGAACTGCTTGTAAATCTCTACCGGGAAGGTACGGTAACCCTCGCCGATCAGCAACGGCGTTCCGAAGTCGGCCAGCGCCCGCATAAAGACCATCAACGCCGCCGCCAGAATGGACGGGGAGCACAGGGGAATGACCACCTTGTAAAGACGCTTGAAGCCTGTGCAGCCCATGTTGTAGGACGCCTCAAGCAGTGAGTTGTCAAGGTTTTTCATGGCACCGGACACATACAGAAATACCAGCGGGAACAGCTTCAGCGTCAGCACGAACACGCAGCCGCCCAGCCCATAGATACTGGGAGCAACGATCCCCAGAGACGTTTTGAGAAACTTGGTGATCACCCCGCCCCGACCCAGCAGCAAGATCCAGGAGTAGGCCCCGATAAAGGGCGCCGACATGGAGCAGAGAATCACCAGGATCTGCAGCACCGAGTGGCCGCGAATCTTGTAAATATTGTAGAAATAAGCAAGCGGTACACCCAGAATCAGGCTGAACACCGTCACCAGAATGGACAGCTTGAAGCTGTTGAACAGAGTGGAAAAGTAATAGCTGTCGCTGAAGAACTTTACATAGTTGTCCAGCGTAAAAGCCCCTGTTTTGGAGTCAAAAAAAGATTGCAGCGACATGTTCGCAATAGGGTATACCATGAAAAGGATATACAGTGCCATGATTGCGATGCTGATCCAGACCCACAGGTCAAAGCCCTTTGTTTTCTTCATCACAGCGTTCACCCCCCGTCACTGAACCAGCGAACGGGAGCCGTCGGCGGTAAAGACGTTGATCTTCTCACGCTTGATCTGCAGCGTGATGTCGGAGCCGTCGGCAATAATGTCATCGATCTGGGATTCCTGAATGATCTCAATGCGCTCATTGGTGCTGAGTTCCACAAAATAGTGGGTGTTCAGGCCCAAAAACGTGCTGTAAAGAACACGGCCGTGCAGACCGTCGGAAAGCCCCTTGGAAATAATAAATTCCTCCGGACGCACAGAAGCAATGACTTCGGCGCCGTCCTCAGCGCCCAGCAGGTTGGACATTGGCATATGATAAGTGCCGAAGTTGATGCCCCGTGCTTCACCTTCTCCTGACACGCTGCATTTGAGAATATTGGTGCGGCCGATAAAGGTGGCCACAAAAAGGTTCTGCGGCCGCTGGTACAGCGCTTTCGGTGTGCCAATCTGCTGAATGACGCCGGAACTGATGACGGCGATGCGGTCGGAGACCGCCATGGCCTCTTCCTGATCGTGAGTCACATATACCGTGGTGATGCCCAGCTTTTTCTGGATCTCTTTGATGGCTTCACGCATCTCGACACGGAGCTTAGCGTCCAGGTTGGACAGCGGCTCGTCCATCAAAAGCACGTCCGGCTCGATGGCCAGCGCCCGGGCCAGCGCCACACGCTGCTGCTGCCCGCCGGAAAGCCGCTCCGGCATACGATCTTTGTACTCCTCAATTTTCATCAGCTTGAGAAACTGGTTGGTGCGAGCTTCAATCTCCTTGGCGGGCAGCTTGCGGTTTTTCAGCCCGAAAGCCACGTTGCTCTTGACGGAGAGGTGGGGGAAAATGGCATAGTTCTGAAACACCATGCCGATGTTGCGCTTGGCGGGATCCAAATCGTTGATCCGCTTGTCGCCAAAATAAAAATCGCCGCCTTCAATGGTGTTGAAACCGGCGATCATACGCAGCAAAGTGGTTTTGCCGCAGCCGGAGGGCCCCAGCAGTGTGAAAAACTCTCCTGCCTGAATGTCCAGGGAGAGGTCGGGAATAATTATGTTTTCGCCATACTTCTTCAGAGCATGGCTGATTTTAATAACAACTTTCATAATTTATCAGTCTTTCTTTCGAGAGGGATGCCTGCGCCCGGGGCGCAGGCATCCCTGATGGATGGCTGTTGTAAAATGGGAATATGATTAGGCGTGGGTGTTCCACAGAGTCTTCCAGTGCTCCTGAATGGCGCTCTGGTTTTCAGCCAGTGCCTTGGTGTCGGCCACTTTGTAGTTAAAGGTGGACAGGTCGGGCAGCCACTGGTTGTCGATCTTCAGATTGGAGTTGGCCTGGCGAGCGCCGCACTCATTGTAGATCTGCTGGCACTCATCACTGGTCAGGAAGTCCATGAACAGCTTGGCGTTGTCCAGATTCTTGCAGTTCTTGATGATGGCGGAACCAAACGCGATGCTGGTCACACCCTCGGTGGGATACACGATATGTACGCCCTGGGCACCTTCGGAAAGCATCTGCACGCAGGCGGGTTCATAGGTCAGACCGACGGCATACTCCCCGTTGTAAACCCCTTTGTATACAGCGGAGGAGCCATCGGTAATGACCAGATTGGCCATCAGACTGTCGATATAGGTCCAGGTAGCATCATTGTTCCAGCCGCCGAAGTCGGTGAGAATGCACTGCAGCTGGTTCCATGCGGAGGAAGAAGAGGTGGGATCGGCGGACGCAATCTTGCCCTTCAATGCGGGATTGAGCAGATCGGCATAGCTCTTGATGGTGACACCGGCTTCTTTTTCCAGATTGTCATTGACCCACAGGCAGGGAATCTGATAATCGTGATAGGTCAGAATGCCGGTGGCGTTCTTGAACTCGGTGGGCAGGTTGCCGTCGTTGACGGAGACATAGTTCGCAAAGTTGTCCTTCATGGACAGGGTGTCGGCATAGACCAGACCGCCGAACATCACATCCGCCTGGGGATTGGCCGCTTCGGAGGTGATACGGGTCTTGCACTCACCGGCACCGGCCTGGGTGTAGTTCACGGTGATGCTGGGGTACTTCTTCTGGAAGGCACCCATAATGGCGTTGTACTGCAAATCGCTGACGGTGGTGTACACATTCAGTGTACCGGAGGGCTCGCTGCCGGTGCTGCCGGAAGTGGTGGTCTGCGTCTTTCCGCAGCCAGCCAGAACAGACAGGCACATCAGAAGAGCCAGGAGCAAGGCAAAAAACTTTTTCATCTGGATATCCCCCTATAAAAAATATATTTTACCGGGGCGTCCTTCCCCGGCAGGACACAAAATTACACTCTGGACTGAAGAAAGGCCAGAACGGCCTCGTGGGTGGGAATACCGGCCCGACCGCCCATTTTTGTGCATTTCAGAGCGGATGCCGCACTGGCGTAGCGGATGCAGTCCGGCAAATCCATTTTCCGGAGCCAAGCCGCCAAAAACGCCCCGTGGAACACATCTCCGGCACCGGTGGTGTCCACTGTCTGCACCGAATACGCGGGAAAGCGGCAGAGCTTGCCGTCGATCAGGGCCGTACAGCCCTGGGAGCCGCCTGTGGTAATTACCACCCGGGGACCCAGCGCGGCAAAATAGCGAAGCGCTTTTTCTGTGTCGTCCGTCCCCGCCACACGGAAGGGATAGCGGGCGTTCATGATCAAAATATCGGTCAGCCCTACCAACGCCAAATTTTTTTCGTTGTCTGGCTGCACAGTGCAGCCGTCAAGAGACACGGTGACGCCGTAGGAGCGGGCCAGCTGCGCCGCGCGCAGGGCATTTTCGTATCTGGTACCGTCCAGATGAAGAACATCGGCCCCGCGAAGCAGCTCCTTTTGCGCCTCGGACCAATGCAGCGGCGGAAGCACGTCGCGGCAAGGAAATTTGGTGCGGGTGCCGTTTTCCGGATGAACCATCACATAGGAAACGCAGCTTTGCCCGCCCGGAACAATTTCCGCCCCGGTCACACAGACGTTTTCGTCTTCAAAGCCTTCACGGATGAGACGCCCTGTTTCATCATCTCCCCAACTGGCAATAATGCCGGAAGGGATCCCCAGCCGGCTGGAGGCCACCAGTGCCGTTCCCGCGGCGCCGCCCCCCTGATGTTCAATTTGCAGGATATGCGTGGAGCCATCCTCGGGCGGATACTGTTCCACGGTACAGAGAAAGTCATAACAGCAGTGGCCAACACCCACAATTTGACAGGACATAGCAACCTCCGTTGTAAAAATAGACAAAAAATAAACGTTAAATATGTATAAATTGTATAATTTGATCATCCTGTCACTATTAAAACACATACTACAAAATATGTCAATACTGCAAAATTAATTTTTCATTTTATTTAAACAAAAATTAGAAAAGTGAAAAAACAAAACGAGAGAGAAAAAGAGAATATAAAAATCCCCCGCAGATCGTGAGATCGCGGGGGATTTTTGGGTCAATAAAAGAAAACACCGGCGTGGGGGGCAAATAGATCCTGCGGAAATAAAAATAAAAAAACAGCGAGACAGCAAAATGGGCTGCTGTCTCGCTGTTACAGGCGGTGATTCGCTGCCGCTCAGGAAAACGTCAGAGGGGTGTGGTCGCAAATCTCCCGGATCTTATCTTGCAGGCGCTTGAGATCCACAAAGGTGTCCGGCTTTTTGCGGGGGTCACGCAGCAGCGCGGCCGGGTGGTAGAGCGCCATCATCAACATGCCGTTCTTTTCAAAAAACTGTCCGTGCTCCTGGGTGATCTTGAAATCCGGCTTAATAATCTCGGCGGCGGAAATACGGCCCAAACACACCACGATCTTGGGGCACATCAGCTCCATCTGACGGCGCAGATAGTCGGCGCAGGCCTCCTTTTCTGTGTTTAGCGGGTCGCGGTTCTGGGGCGGGCGGCACTTGATGCTGTTGGCGATATAAATTTTGGCGCGGTCAAGCCCAATCATGGCAAGCATATCGTCCAGCAGCTTGCCCGCGCGGCCGACAAAAGGCTCTCCCTGCGCGTCTTCGTTGGCACCGGGTGCTTCCCCGATGAACAGTACCTCGGCGTGGCGGTTTCCCACGCCGAACACCACATTGGTGCGCTGCTCGGCCAGCCCGCAGCGGCGGCAGGCAAGACACTCCTTTTGCAATTCCTCCCAGGCGTCCATGGCAATTCCATCCTCTCTTTTGATTGCTTTTAGTGTAGCAGAAATGGCCGCGTTTGACAACCGCCGTATTTTCCTCGTCTGCCGGGAAAGACTGGCAAGAGGAGAGAGGAGAAACGAATATGGCACATTGGTTCTGGCTGTTTGTTTTGTATAGCTTTTGTGGATATCTGCTGGAAAAGGCGTTCGCTTACGCCACCCACGCCCCCCAGCAGGTACGCAAGTGTTTTCTCGTATGGCCCCTTTGCCCGGTCTACGGGCTGGGGATGTGCGCCGTGCTGCTTTTGCCGGAGAGCATCAAAGCCAACGGGCTGTGGCTCATTCTCTGCGGCGGTGTGACCGCCACGGCGGCGGAATATCTGACGCACTGGTTTTACGACAAGGCGGCGGGCGTTTTTTTCTGGGATTACAGCCGGACGCCCTTGCAGATCAAGGGACGGGTCTGCCTGCTTTTTGCCCTCATCTGGGGCCTGCTGGTTTTTCCGGCGGTGCGCTATTTGCAGCCGCTGCTGGAGACCGTCGCCGCCCCCATTTCGGCCCCCGTCACCTTTGCCGCCATGCTGTTTTTGACGGCGGATGCGGTGGTATCTCTTCACTTGCTGCGCCGCAGCCGCCGGGTGGAGTGCATGAGCCTGCCCATTTTGCTGCGGACGCTGCGGAGCCAGTGATTTACAGATGGCTTTCCAGCCAGTCGCTGATGTCCCGATAAACCACGTCTTTTTCCTTTTCGTTGAGGATCTCATGGCGCAGACCGTCGTAGAGCTTGATCTGCACGTCCTTTACGCCGGCGCTGAGAAACGACCGGTATGCCTTTTGAACGCCCTTGCCGCCAGCCCCCACGGGGTCACAGGCGCCGGAAACAAAGAGAACGGGAGTGGCAGGATCCATCTTTTTCAGATTTTCCGAGTTCTGATTGAAAGAGAAACCGTCCAACATGTCCAAAAACAGCCCCACGGTGCCGGGCTTGCCGCACAGCGGATCCGCCACATACCGGTCCACATTGCCGCTGTCAACGGAGAGCCAGTCAAACTCCGTGCGTTGGGGCGTGAGCCCCTTGTTATAGGAGCCAAAGGCCATTTTGTTTACCAGAGGGCTGACGGCGCTGCGGCCCCGTTTGCCCGCTTCCCACCGGGCCACCAGACGGCCCGCGGCGATCACCGCCGGAGACTGGGAACCGGTGCCCATTACCACGGCGCCTTTCACCGTGCCGGGATAGCGGATGAGATAGGAACGGGTGAGAAAGGAACCCATGCTGTGGCCCATGATGAAAAATGGCAGCTGGGGATACTGCTCCTGCATACGGACATGGAGGGCGTACAGATCGTCCACCACGTGTTTCCAGCCGTCCTTTTCCCCAAAATAGACAGGTGTTTCTCCCTCGGAGCCGCCGTGGCCCAGGTGGTCGTTGCCCACCACCACAAAGCCCTGCTCATTGAGGTAGCGGGCAAAGGCGTCATAGCGGGCGATGTACTCGGAAACGCCGTGGGCAATCTGCAAAACCGCTTTGGGTGTCTGATCCTCGGGGATCCATTCCATGGCGTGGAGCTGGGTCTTTCCGTCGCTGGAGAGGTAGGTAAATTCATGGATTTTAGTCATGGCAAATTCAGCCTCCCTGTGTTATGATAGGGGCAAATCAACTGAGCACAGTATACCACCAAAAGTGGGAAAATGAAACAGGAGGTTGCAATGGGAAACTACATATTGGCGCTGGATCAGGGAACGACCACCTCCCGCGCCATTCTCTTTGACCGGCAGGGAGAGATTGTGTCCAAGGCCCAGCTTCCCTTCCGGCAGATCTATCCCCAGCCCGGCTGGGTGGAGCATGATCCCATGGAGATCTGGGAGACCGAGCGTCTGGCCGTGGCCGAGACCATCCGCAGCAGCGGTCTGCCCGCGGCAGGCATTGCCGGCATCGGCATCACCAACCAGCGGGAGACCACCATCGTCTGGGAAAAGGCCACCGGCCGCCCCATCTACAACGCCATCGTCTGGCAGTGCCGCCGCACCGCCGATATCTGCGACGAACTCAAACGCCGGGACAAAGCCGAGCTGATCGCCTCCCGCACCGGCCTTCTCATCGACGCCTATTTTTCCGGAACCAAGATCAAATGGATCCTGGACCGTGTACCCGGCGCCCGGCAGCGGGCGGAACGGGGCGAGTTGCTGTGTGGTACGGTGGACTCGTGGCTGATCTGGAATCTCACTGGCGCCCATGTGACGGACTATGCCAACGCCTCCCGCACCATGCTCTTTGATATTCACCGCCTTGCCTGGGACGAGGAGCTTTGTGCGCTGATGGATATTCCCATGCAGATCCTCCCCGCCCCCCTGCCCAACAGCATGGAATACGGCCGGGTGAAGCCGGAGATCCCGGGTCTGGAGGAGCTGGCCGGCATTCCTGTGTGCGGCAGCGCCGGCGACCAGCAGGCGGCCCTCTTCGGCCAGACCTGCTTTGAGCCGGGCCAGGCCAAAAATACCTACGGCACGGGCTGCTTCACCCTGATGAATGTGGGAGAGGAGCCGGTGCGCTCCCGGGCGGGGCTTGTGACGTCCTTGGGCTGGAGTGTGGGGGGAAAAACCACCTATGTGCTGGAGGGCAGCGTGTTTAACGGCGGCAGCACCATCCAGTGGCTGCGGGACGAGCTGCACCTCATCGACTCCGCTTCGGAGTGCGATATCCTGGCCGAGAGCGTGGATTCCGCCGGCGGCGTGGTGGTGGTACCCGCCTTTACGGGGCTGGGGGCGCCTTACTGGGATATGTACGCCCGGGGCGCCATCCTGGGTATTACCCGGGGCACCACCAAGGCCCATATTGCCCGGGCGGCACTGGAGTGCATTGCCTTTCAGGTGACGGATCTGGTGCTGGCCATGCGTCAGGACGCGGGGTGCGACATTTCCACCCTTCGGGTGGACGGCGGCGCCAGCGTCAGCAGCTTAATGATGCAGGTGCAGGCGGATCTGCTGCGTATCCCGGTGGATCGCCCGGCCATGGTGGAGACCACCGCCTTCGGTGCGGCGGCTCTAGCGGGACTGGCCTGTGGACTGTGGAAGGATCTGGAGGAGCTTGCCTCCCTGCGGCACAGCCAGCGGGTGTTTTACCCCTGCTGCGATCAGGCCGACTGCGACAGTGCCTACCACCTGTGGAAACGGGCCGTGAGCCGTGCCGCCGACTGGATCGAAAGATAATTCTTGCAAAAAAAAGCGCGTTGGGATATACTACACCATGTAGAAGCATATTTTTGAAAGGAGAATTCTTATGGCATTTTTGGATGAATTGACCAAGAAGGCACAGGCTTATGCAGAGGTTGCCGCTGAAAAGGGCAAGGCAGCTGCGGAACTCGTTACCGAAAAGGCGAAGTCCGCCGCCGACAACGCCAGGATCAGCGTGGAGATCGTTACGGAACAGCACGAGATCGAGAAGAATTACAGAGCCATCGGCGAATGGTATGTTTCCGAGTTTAAGGGCGAGATCCCCGAAGCGGTGAAGGACGTGGTGGACGCCATTACCGCTTCCAAGGAGAAGATCGCCGCTCTGGAGGCCGCCAGGGCCAAGAGAGAGGACGACGCCTCCGAAGAGGCTGACACAGCCGTGAAGATTTGCCCCGTCTGCGGTGCAGCTTCTGATGGTAAGTTCTGCCCCCAGTGCGGCGCCCCCATGGGCGAATAAGTTTGGCACATTGAAAAACGGCTTCGGGAGAAGCCGTTTTTCTTTTTAACCGGCAGGGAGGTGCGGCCATGACATTGACCCAGATGAGTTACCTGATGGAAATTTACAAATGCGGTTCCATGAACAAAGCGGCCCAAAACCTGTTTATTTCCCAGTCGGCCCTGTCCAGCACCATTCGGGAACTGGAAAATGAGTTGGGTGTTGTGATTTTTTACCGCAGCAATCGGGGGACTGCCCTCACCGATGAAGGCCGGGAGCTGCTCGCGCAGGTCACCCCCATCGTGGAGCAAAGCAGAAAATTACAGCGTTACTATTCCCGGCGCAGCGCGCCCGAAAAGGTGAAGCTCTCCATCTCAGCGCAGCGCTATCCTTTTTGTGCCAGGGCGTTTGTGGAATTTCTCCACGAGCGGGAAGACCCGTTTATCGAGGCCAGTCTCAAGGAAACGGAGATGAGCAGCGTCATTGAGGACGTGGCGCGGCAGGAGAGCGACCTTGGCATACTGTTTCTTTCCGACATGACGGAGCCTTATATCCGGCGCACGCTGGGAGCCCGCAATCTGGAGTTTTATCAGCTGGTCAAGATACGACCCCACGTCTTTTTGCGGAAGGGACATCCCCTGGCAGGCCAGCCGGCGCTGCATATCCAGCAGCTCAAGGACTATCCCTATGTGGTCTTTACCCGACGTGACAACAACTTCAACTACGCCGAGGAGGCGGTGGTGGGCACCGGTGCCGAATTTAACCGCGTGGTGTATGTCAATGACCGGGCCACGGCTTACAACATCATGGCCCATACCGACTGCGTTTCCACCGGCAGCGGCGTCCTGCCCGATGGATATGGCGACGAGCGCATTATGGCGCTTCCTCTAGCCGACCCGGTGGATGATATGCGCCTGGGCTACATCAAGATCCGGGGCATACCCATGAGCGATCTGGGCTGCCGGTTTGTGGCGCTGCTGGAGCAGACCATGGCCGAGACCCAGGTGTGATGCGTAAAAGAAAGAAGAGAGGAAAGCAATGCTTCCCTCTCTTCTTTTCGCGAAAGAAAAATATGTCCGAAGGTGTTGTGTGTCGGCAATTAGATCTGGGAGAGCGCCTGTTCCAGATCGGCAATGATGTCCTCTGCGTCCTCAAGACCCGCGGACAGACGAATGAGACCCGCGGGAATGCCGGAGGCGGCCAGTTCTTCTTCCGTATAGGTAGAGTGCGTCATGGAAGCGGCGTGCTCGATCAGAGTCTCGGCGTCGCCCAGAGAAACGGCCACAGTGATCATATGCAGGCTGTTCACCAGGTTCATGCCGGCTGCCCGGCCGCCCTTGACCTCGAAGGACAGCATACCCCCGAAGTCCTTCATCTGCCGCGCGGCGATCTCGTGGCCCACATGGTTTTTAAGCCCGGGATAGTAGACCTTTTCCACCTTGTCGCTGGCGTCCAGGAAGGCGGCAATTTTTTTGGCGTTTTCACAGTGCTTCTGCATCCGGATCTCCAGCGTTTTCAGGCCCCGCAGCACCAGAAAGGCGGAAAACGGATCCATCACGGCGCCGGTCATGTCCTTCAGACCGAACATCCGCACTTCGGAGCAGAAGTCCGCCTTGCCAACCACAAAACCGCAGATCACGTCGCCGTGACCGTTGATGTACTTGGTGCCGGAGTGCACCACCACGTCGGCGCCCAACGCCAGGGGATTTTGCAGGGCGGGAGAGGCAAAGGTGTTGTCACAGACCACCTTGATTTCGGGGTTGTAGGCGTGAGCGGCCTGCGCCACGGCGGCAATATCGGTGATCTTCAAATTGGGGTTGGCAGGCGTCTCCAGATAGACGGCGCAGGTGTTTTCTTTGAGATGGGACTTCACCGCCGACAGATCGGAGGTGTCGATAAAGTCCACTTCCACGCCGTAGCGGGTCATGCCGTGGTTCAGCAGGGCAAAGGTGCAGCCGTACAGCGTACCGTCGGCAATGATGTGCTTTCCGGCGCCGGCGATGGTCCACAGCGCGGCGGAAATGGCGCCCATGCCGGAGGACGCTGCCACACAGGCTTCCCCGCCTTCCAGCGCAGCCATTTTGGCCTCCAGCACGGCGACGGTGGGGTTGCCCAGCCGGGTGTAGATAAAGCCGTCTTCCTGCCCGGCAAAGCGGCGCCCGCCCTGTTCGCAGCTGTCAAAAACAAAGGTGGATGTCTGAAAAATGGGAGTGGTCAGCGCGCCGTACTGCGTGTCTTTTACGTTGCCCGCGTGAATTGCTTTAGTACCGAATCCGCAGTTTTCTTGCAGCATATACAGTTCCTCCTAAATTTTTAGTTCCGTTTTCCTCTTTTTTCGCTAAATGGGCATTTATGCTGCTTAAAATGTACCATGACTGGTGGGAAAAGTGTTAGTTTTGAAATCTGTTAGCCTGCTATCTGATATACATATAACAAACCGGGAGAGAAGAAACCAAAATGTGGCGAAATAGGCTTTATCGCTTCGGACAGCTGAAAAAACAGGGGCAGCATAGTTGCAATACGACAAAAACAGACGGCGCCATCCAGAGGAATATTGGGTGAAATGGAATATAAGAAAAACAGATATCAAGGGCGGCGGGGACAGCAGCGGACAAAACAGCGCCGGAGGGCAAAATGCCTCCGGCGCTGTTATGATGTGGTTTTGGTAGAAGTTTAGGCCAAAAAGCCCTTGAGGATGGTATTCTCCGCTTCTTCTTCCGACAGACCCAGCGTTTGCAGTTTCAGCAACTGGTCGCCGGCGATCTTGCCGATGGCGGCCTCGTGGATCAGCTGGGCATCGGTGGAGTTGGCGGAAATTTCGGGAATGGAGCGGATGTTGGCGTGATCCATGATGATGGAGTCGCACTGGGTGTGGCCGAAGCAGCGGGCGTTGCCCACCATCCGGGGATAAAACACCTGGGAGGAGGTGCCCTTTGCCACGGAACGGGAGATCACCCGGGTCTTGGAATCTTCACCGTTGAGCTCAATCTCCACCTCGGAGGTGGCGCTCTGCGCCCCGTGAGTCAGAAGGCGCTCCGTCAAAACGGCTTCAGCGCCCTTTTCGCAGACAAATTTGGTAAACCGCTTGGTGGAGTCTATCCCCTTGATCTGCACCGTGTCCATCTGCATACTGGCATTTTCACCCAGGTACACAATGGTTTGAGGATTCATGATGTTCTTGCCGTCGGCACCGTCGGCGTCTTCTCCGTAGTGCTTTTCGGAATAGTGAACACGGGAGTTCTTCCCGATGTAAAAGGTGTGCACGCCGTCGTGGCGGGATTCGTCGCAGCCGCTGTTGTGGATGCCGCAGCCGGCCACAATCTCCACGTCGCAGTCGTCGCCCACATAAAAGTCGTTATAAACCATCTCCCGCAGGCCCGTTTTGCTGATAATGACGGGAATGTGGCAGGCTTCGCCTTTGGTACCGGCCTTGATGCGGATGTCGATGCCGGGCTTGTCTGTTTTGGGGGTGATCTCAATATGCTCGGTGCTCTGCCGGGCTTCACAGCCGCTGTCCTTGCGGATATTGAAAGCGCCGGCGGGCTTGCCGGTGAGGTCTGCGATCTTTTGCAGCAGGGCTGCGTCAATATCAGTGATCATAACCGATGTTCCTCCTTTGTCAGTACCGGGCAGGAGCCCAGCGTGTCCGCCAGGATCAGCGGGAAGATTTCCTCCGTGGAGCCGCGGTGCGCGATCTGGCCGCCGGCCACCACAATGATCTCGTCCGCCAGCTGAATGATGCGTTCCTGGTGGGAAATGATGATCATGGTGGACTGCTGCTGGCGGTGGATCTGCTCAAACGTCTCGGTGAGGCGGGCAAAGCTCCACAGGTCGATACCGGCTTCCGGCTCGTCAAAGATCATCAGATCACTGTGCCGGGCCAGAATGGTGGCGATCTCAATGCGCTTCACCTCTCCGCCGGAGAGGCTCACGTCCACTTCACGGTTCAGGTAGTCGTTGGCGCAAAGACCCACCCGGATCAGATACTGACAGCACTGATCCTTGCTCAGCTTGTCCTGCCCGGCGGCGAGCAGCAGAAGATCATGGACAGTAATGCCCTTGAAACGGGGCGGCTGCTGGAAGCCGTAGCTGATGCCCAGTTTGGCACGCTCTGTGATGCCGAGAAGCGTGATGTCTTGGCCGTTCCAGAAGATCTGGCCGGAGGTAGGCTGCACCAGGCCCATGATGATCTTGGCCAGCGTGGTCTTGCCGCCGCCGTTGGGGCCGGTAAATACGATCAGCTTGTGATCGGGGATCTCCAAACTGATATGCTTGAGAATATCCGTCTCTCCGTCGGCGGCGGACACATGGTAAGAAATGTCTTTGAGTTCCAGCATCGGAACAACCTCCTTATGATTGGCACCGGAACGCCGTGCTTCCTGTTTATGACCAGTATAGCAGCCGCCCGAAGCTATATATGTTGCAAATGCAACAAAAAATAAAAACGACAAAATACGCCCAACTAAGCATTTTATTTTAACAGAGTTTTGGAAAAAATGCAACGGAGACGCACCTTTTTCCCCAAGAGGACAGACACCCTTTTTCCCGCCCTATCATAGTATAACAGGAGAAGGAGGCGTTCAATCATGGAAACTGGAACGAAAATGGAGGGGGCGTCCTATGATTACCGGCAATATGACCAGGTGTGGCGCCGGGTGGCGCCGGATCTGAACCCCTATCCGGAGGTGCGGGCAGCCATGGCTGCCGCGACAGACGCCGGAACCGTACCCGGCACTACGATGCCCGGAACAACTACGATGCCCGGAGCGACCACAATGCCCGGAACAACTACAATGCCCGGTACAACTACAATGCCCGGTACCGCCACGATGCCTGGAACGACCACGATGCCTGGTACTGCCACCATGCCCGGCATGGGAATGACGTCCGGCGCGAAAGCGGGACAGCAGCCGGCGGAGCAAAGAGAAGCCTGCTGTCTGGGCACGGCATCCCCGGCGGAGATGGAGATGCTGGGAGGATTCATTGAAGGCGAGCTCAGCGACAGGCGCGTCTACCTGTGCTATGCCCGCCGGGCGCCCACGGCCTATGCCCGGCAGGTCATGAAGGAAGCGGCGGTGGATGAGGGTATGCACGCCAAACGCCTGATGGCGGTGTATTACCTTATCACAGGCGAGTGCTACACCCCGGCGGTGGCGGTGGGAGCCGTCAGCGTGCCGCCTTACTGCGAAGCCCTGCGGGACCGCTATCACGAAGAGATTTGCGGCAACTTCAACTACATACAGGCATCGGAGGAGACCACCGATTACTGCCTGACACGGATCTTTGAAGAGCTGGCGGCGGATGAATACCGCCACGCCCAGCAGATGATGCGCTTGCTGGAAAACGCTCTCCGGCCTCTTGCATAACGGAAAGCGTTTTGCTACAATAAGGAAAATCAACAAAGGAGGATGCCCCATGAAAGAATGTATCAGCCGGGAGGCGGCGCTGGCGGCCCTGAAAAAGTACAACAAGGATGCGTTTCACATTCAGCACGCTCTGACGGTGGAAGGCGTGATGCGTTGGTATGCCAACGATCTGGGCTATGGAGAGGACGCGGATTTCTGGGCCACGGTGGGATTGATGCACGACATTGACTTTGAGATGTGGCCGGAGGAACACTGCCTCAAGGCACCGGAACTGCTGAAAGAAGTGGGTGCCTCCCAGGAATTTATCCACGCCGTGTGCAGCCACGGCTACGGCCTGTGCTGCGACGTAGAGCCGGCGCATGAGATGGAAAAGGTGCTGTTTGCCGCCGACGAGCTGACGGGCCTGATCGGCGCGGCGGCGCTGATGCGTCCGTCCAAAAGCGTGCAGGACATGGAGGTTTCCAGCCTGAAGAAGAAGTTCAAGGACAAAAAGTTTGCGGCCGGCTGTTCCCGGGACGTGATCACGCAGGGGGCAGAGCGTCTGGGCTGGGAACTGAACGTTCTTTTTGAAAAGACGCTGGAGGCCATGCGCTGGTGCGAAGCGTCGGTGGCGGAGGCGGTCGCCGCGCTGTAAGGCACAAAATCGCAAAATGACACTGCCGCTTTGAGCGGCAGCTGTAAAGGGGCAAAGCTCCCGCCTGCATAGCAAGCGGGAGCTTTTTTGTAAAGGTATGGCAGGACAAAGCGCTGCGAAGAGGGCCGCTCTTATCCGCAAACCGGTTTTGCCTTTTGCGTGACATCCTGAAAAAACGGAAGTTGCAATTTCATGAGCGCCTATTCAAAATCAATGCTTATTTTACCGAACCAATCAATATCCGCCTCACCCTTTATATTTCCGTTTCCGCTGATGTAGACCTGAGAATATTTCCGTTGGTCATCGGGCAGATATCCTCCTTTGACGAGAAGCTCTTTTCCAACCCATATCAGCAAAATAAGCAACAGTAGAGCCACCGGAAGGGCAAGGACCTTGTTCTTCCTGTTCTTGTCACTGGCCAGCTTCAGCAGTGAGAGAATGTTTTGCTCGGATTGCTGGGCGGCGGTGTCCTCTTCCACCCGCTCTCCGGCGAAAAGCTCATTGAGCGTGATCCTCGGCACATCGCAAAGTTTTTGCATGATGGATGCCTCTTTTCCATTTTGAAACGGCATTGGTGCTGACACTCATATCGTCCCCGCCAATTGGTCGTGCGTCATTTGTGTTTCCTTTCTTAAAGCAGTAGGCCGGATCCCCGTCTGCCGCGCTTTTCAGGATCAGTATATCATGCGCACAGATAAAGTGAACAGGCATCGCCGCAAAAGCGCTTGCGGCGATGCCTGTTTGGCAGCTGTCTGCATTTGCAGACAGCCGGGTGTTTTGTATTATTCGATGGAGATCACATAGTAGTACACAGGCTGACCGCCGGAAAGCAGGGAGATCTCCGCGTCGGGGCAGGTCTCCTCAAATATTTCCTGCACGGCCTGCGCGTCCTCGGCGGACACATCCTCGCCGTAAAATAGGGTGATAAACTCGGCGCCCTTTTCCTTGGCGCTCTGCGCCAGCTTAGATAGCAGCGCGTCCAGATCACGGCCGGTGTCAAAGAGCTTGCCGTCCAGCAGCGCCAGATAGTCGCCTTCCTCGATGTCGAAGCCGTCGAAATCAGAATGCCGGGCGGCATAGGTGATCTGCGCAGTGGACACATGGGAAGCGGCCTCGGTCATGGCCTGCAAAATGGCCTGAGGGTCTTCGGCGTCGGGATCGGCACTCATCATGGCGGTGATGCCCTGGGACACGGAGGCGGTGGGAACCACAAGCACCTGCTTTCCCGTCAGATCCACGCATTGCTGGGCAGCCATGATAATGTTTTTGTTGTTGGGCAGCACGAATACCACCTCGGAGGGGGTGCGGTTGATTTCCTTGAGGATGGACTCCGTGGAGGGGTTCATGGTCTGGCCGCCGCTGACGATGCTGTCCACACCCAGATCACGGAAGGCGGCCGCCAAACCGTCACCGGCGCAGACGGCCAGAAAGCCGTAGCGCTTTTGGGGCGAGGCCACAGTCTCTTCTTCCTCGGCAGCGTCCTCTTCCAGATCGTCCACGCTCTGGGCCTTTTTGCCTGCGGCCACATCGTCGTATTGGGTACGCATATTTTCGATCTTGGCCAGCTCCAGCGTGCCGTACTTCTGCGCCTCGGTGAGGGCGTCGCCGGGGATATTGGTATGGACATGGACCTTGAAGGCCTCGTCGTCCTCGCCGATCACCAAGCTGTCGCCGATGCTGCTGAGGAAGGCGCGCAGCCCCTCCAGTGCCACATTGGGATCCTTCTTGCGGACAATAAAGACGGTGTCGAAGGCAAAAGTGATCTCCTCGGCGGAGAACACGTTGAAATCGGCTTTTTCGCTGGCGGCGCTGCTCTCGTCCACATGGGGCATAGGTTCGCCCCGCAGGCACTGGAGCATGCCGTCGAGAATGATGAGGTAGCCCTTGCCGCCGGCATCCACCACGCCGGCCTTTTTCAGCACCGGGTTCATGTCGATGGTCTTTTCCAGCGTTTCATAACCCGTTTTCAGTGCTTCTTCCAAAACGCCTTCCACGTCCAGGCCTTCTTCCGCCGCTTCCACCGCCCGCTTGGCGGCAAGACGGGAAACGGTGAGGACGGTGCCCTCGGCGGGTTTCATGACGGCGCTGTATGCCGTGGTGACGCCCTCTTGCAGAGCGTTGGCCAGCGTCAGGGCGTCCACAGTCTCCATCCCCTTCACGGACTTGGAAAAACCGCGGAACAGCAGGGATAAAATAACGCCGGAGTTGCCCCGGGCGCCCCGCAGCAGGGCGGAGGCGGTGACGGAGGCGGCTTCGCTCAGCGTCTTGGGCTGGATCTTTTTCAGCTCGGTGCCCGCCGTATTGATGGTCAGGCTCATATTGGTACCCGTATCGCCGTCGGGTACGGGAAATACATTCAAATCGTTGATGCTTTGCTTTTGCAGCGTGATGCAGGCGGCCCCGAAAAGCACCATCTGCTTGAACTGCGCACCGTTGATATGTTCAGTCATACTCTGTTTCTCCTTCTACCGACGGACTTACATGGAAAGTGAATCCACGCAGACATTGATGGACTTAACCTCCACGCCGGTATTTTTGGTGACCACATATTGCACCTCGCTCATGATAGAGCGGCAGACCGTGGTGATATTGACGCCGTTTTCCACAATGATGTGGAGCTCGATGGAAACTGTGTTGTCCTCGTTATAGGTGACCTTGACACCCTTACTCATGGCCTCGCGGCGCAGTAAATGTACCAGCCCGTCGGTCATGCTGCGATAGGCCATGCCTTTCACGCCAAAACAGTTGGTGGCCGCGGCACCGGTGATGCTGGTGAAAACAGCGCTGCTGATGGTGATTTCGCCTTTCTCAGACTGGACCTTTATCATAGCAAACTTCCTTTCTTCAGAAGATGGCAGCAAATTTCATATGGCATATAAATAGGTCTATATTATATACGATTTTCCGACGAATAACAAGATAAAAATATGAAGAAGGAAAAGAATGGAAATGAAAAAGTATGCTGTCCGGCCACGCACGGCGGACAGCATACTTTTATACAGCGGGAAAATCAGTAGCCCAGTTTGCGGTCCACCAGATGGGTCAGAGGCTCGTCCTTGGCGTAGTGCGCCAGATCCTCGCAGAACATGGACACATCCTTGTCGCAGGTGACGCCAAGAGACATATTGCCCGAGCAATGGGGAGTAATGATAAGATTCTTGGCATCCCACAAGGGATGGTCGGCGGGCAGAGGCTCCGGCGTCATCACGTCCAGCGCGGCGCCGGCCAGACGGCCTTCGTTAAGCGCTTCCATCAGCGCGGGCTGGTCGATGGCGCTGCCGCGGCCCACGTTGACCACATAGGACTCCGGGCACAGCAGGGCAATGCGCTCTCTGGAGAGGATGCCCCTGGTGTCGCCGGTGGACGGCAGAGCCATCACCAGAATATCCGTCAGGGGCAGGATCTTGTCCAGTTCTTCCGTGGTGTAGATCTCATCATAGGCGGGGTCGCAGGCTTTCTTGCTGCGGCGGATGCCGCGAATGACGGAGGCACCCATGGCCTTGGCCCGGCGGGCAAAGCTGGTGCCGATGTCGCCGGTGCCCAGCACGGTGATGGCACTGCCGCAGATGGAGCGCATGGGCATGGACTGCTGCCAGCCGTGACGGCGCACCACCTCCTGGAAGTCCGGCATCCGGCGCAGCATCATCAGCGTCACCATCAGAATATGCTCGGCGATGGTGATGCCGTAGGCGCCGGAGGAGTTGCTCAGAAGCGTATCGGGGCTGGGAAAGACGCTCTCGTCCTGGTAAGGATCCACACCCGCGTAGCTGCAGCAGAACCACTTCAGGTTCCGGCTGGCCTTGAGGATGTCGGGGGCGCAGTGACCGTAGAGGATCTCAAATTCTGTTTCACGGCCCCGCAACTCGGTGTCGGTGGAGAAAAACTCCACGGCGAAGCCGAAACGGGCGGCCGTTTCCTCCACCTGCTGACGGTGGTGGGGGGTCATAAAGTCATCAATGACAGCGATTGTTCTCATCTGTATACCTCCAATATATGTTCGGCGCAGCGCGTACCATCCGCGGCGGCGGAAAGAATGCCTCCTGCGTAACCGGCGCCTTCGCCGCAGGGATAGACCCCGCGGATATTTGCCTGCCCACTGTCGTCCCGGGGCAGACGGACGGGGGAAGAAGAGCGTGTTTCCACGGCCGTTAAGATGGCGTCCCCGTCGGCATAACCCCGCACTTTCCGCTCCAGCAGGGGCAGGGCTCCGGCCATGGTCTGCCAGACAAATTCGGGCAGGCATTGCCGCAGATCGGTAAACGTCACGCTGGGGCGGTAGGTGGGCCGGACGCGGCCCGGCCCCGCGGAAGGACGTCCCAGAAGGAAGTCCTCCACCCGCTGGGCGGGAGCCCGATAGCCGCCGCCGCCCAAATCGTAGGCGGCCCGCTCCAACTGGCGCTGAAATGCGATGCCTGCCAGCGGGTGGCTGCTGCCGAAGTCTGCGGGGGTTACGTTGACCAAAAGCCCGCCGTTGATGTTCTCTCCGTCCCGGGCATATTCGCTCATGCCGTTGGTGACCACCTGCCGCTCTTCCGAAGCGGCGGCCACCACCTGCCCGCCGGGGCAGACACAAAAGGAAAAGGCACTGCGTCCGTCCTCCAGGTGACAGGAGAGCTTGTAGGAGGTGGGGGGCAGGCTGGGATGCCCCGCGTAATGCCGGTACTGCCGGACGTCCATGTCCCGTTGGAGATGCTCGATTCGCACCCCCACGGCAAAGGCCTTGGGCGTCATCAAAACGCCCGCACCGTAAAGGGCTTCAAAGGTGTCCCGGGCGCTGTGGCCCAGGGCCAGCACGGCGCGGCGGGCAGGAAGGGTATAAGGCCCCTCCGGGGAAAGAATATGCAATCCCCGCAGCGCCCCGTCTGACACATCCAGCTCCGCCACCTGATGGCCAAAGCGGATCTCGGCGCCCAGATCCACAAGACGCTGCCGCAGAGCGATTAGCGTGGTGTGAAAGCGGTCGGTGCCCACATGGGGCTTGGCGTCGGTGAGAATGGAGTCCGGTGCGCCGCAAGACACCAGCGTTTCCATGATCCAGCGGTGCCGCGGATCTCTGGTGCCGGTATTCAGCTTGCCGTCGGAAAAGGCCCCGGCCCCGCCCTCGCCGAACTGCACGTTGGAAGAAGGGTCCAGCACGCCGGCGCGCCAAAAGGCGTCCACGTCCCGCTGCCGCTGCTCCACAGGCTGACCGCGCTCAAGCAAAATGGGCCGCGCGCCGCACTCTGCCAGGGTCAGGGCACAGAAAAGACCGGCCGGACCTGCGCCCACCACCACGGGGCGTATCTCCGGCGGAGGCACGGCCTCCGGCAGGCGGTAGACCTCCGGGCGATAGGCGGACACACGGCTGTCCCGACAGCGGCGGAGCACCTGCGCTTCCTGGGGCACCGTCACCGCCACGGAATAGACGAAGGAGACGGTCTCCCGCGCGTCCACCGAGCGGCGAAGCACCTGCACGGGCACAGCCTCCGGCAAACGCAGCACTTTGGCGGCTTTTCGGGCAAGCGATGCCTCATCCGCGCCGGGCGGAAGCGTCAAGCCCTCGATCTTCAGCAAGATAGATCACCTCTTTTTTTGAAAAAAGTAAAGTCTTAAAGTTTGGATTAAGGTTTCCGGGTATAGTAGTGAATAGACAGAGGGAGCGGCGCTCCCGCTGGAAACCGGGTCAAGATGATTATGATGATTATAATATAGAATTCGCCGTACAACAAGAAGAAGCTGACGTTCACAAAAACTTTTGCCTAATTTCATGATTTTGTCATAATTCTATTTTATGCTGTCTTCATAGTACGCGAACACCTGCAAGGAGGACATGACCATGTATAACGACGAAGAAAACCTGTATCATTACAGCTACCGCAGCGGCTCTGAACGGCCGCAGGACGGCTACTCCCCTCTGTCTGCGGAACCTGTCGTCCCCCAGCCGGAGATGCCCCCAAAAAAGAACTTTTTCAAAAAGACCGGCACCAAGGTGGCGGCGCTGGCTCTGAGCTGTGCCCTGCTGGGTGGTGCCTGCGGCGCCGGCGTTGTGCTGGCGGCCAGAAGCGGCGGCAGAGCCTCTATCGCGGTGAGCAACAGAGAGACCACCGCCGTCAGCGTCAAAAAAGTGGACGGCAAGACGGCCATGACCATGTCGGAGGTCTACGCTTCCACGGTAAACAGCGTGGTGTCCATCAACACCGCTTCCACCACCACCAACGTGTTTGGCCAGAGCGTGGAATCCGCCTCCGCCGGCAGTGGCTTTATCATTACCGCCGACGGCTATATCGTCACCAACTACCATGTGATCAGCGGCGCCTCATCAGTGAAGGTAACGCTTTACAGCGGCGACAACTATGACGCCACTCTCGTGGGCGGCGATGAGGATTACGATATTGCGGTGCTGAAGATCAACGCCGCCGATCTGCCGGCTGTGACGCTGGGCGATTCCAGTGCCGTCAACGTGGGCGACTCCGTGGCCGCCATCGGCAATCCCCTGGGCGAACTGACCTTCAGCATGAGCGAAGGCATTGTTTCTTCCAATAACCGCGCCATCAACGTGGATGGCACACCTTTCAACATGATCCAGGTGGATGCCTCCATCAACCCCGGCAACTCCGGCGGCCCCCTGATGAACAGCTACGGCGAGGTGGTGGGCATCGTCTCCGCCAAGTATTCCAGCTATGCCAATACCACAGTGGAAGGCTTGGGCTTCGCCATCCCCATTAATGACGTCTCCGCCATGATCAAGGACATCATGGAAAACGGCCAGGTCACCACCAAGCCATACCTGGGCATTACGGCCGGCACCATGACCAGCCAGATGGCTTCCCAGTATAAGATCGACATTACCAAAGGCGTGTTCGTTTACTCCGTGGAGGCCGGCGGCGCCGGCGACAAGGCCGGGCTGAAACTGGGCGACGTCATCACCAAGGTCAACGACACCGAGATCACCTCCATGGAGGATCTCAGCGCCGCCAAGAAGAACTACTCCTCCGGCGACGCGGTAACGCTGACCATCTACCGCAGCGGCTCCTACACCACCGTGCAGCTGACCTTTGGAACGGCTCCGGCCACCACCTCCAGCTCCTCCGGCAATTCGGGCAGCAGCGGTTCTTCCGGCAAGAATGGTTCTTCCGGAAAGGGGTATAACGACTATTACAATTACTTCTTTGGCAACAACGGTTCCTCCGGCAGCGGCAACTGACCGGTTACAACTGACTTTTTTCTTCTTTCTCCTTCCTATATAACCGCGGCGGCGTGGGAAAACCCACGCCGCCGCAGTTATTTTTTTGCGAAAAGGGGAGCCGCCTGTGCGGCGCGGAGCCGCTTTATCCTCCGCTTCCGCCGGCGTAAAACGAAGCGCCTCTTGCAAAACAAAAAATATTTGCAAGTTATCAGACAAAAAAATGCAAATCAGCAAAGAGGTAAAGAAAAAATTAACTAGAACAGTCATAATTTATTTGTTCTTATCGCACAGCTATGTAGATAAAATCGGCTTGTTTATAAAAAAATCAGGATGTATTAATAAATAGCCATTAAAATGAAAAGAGCGTTCGGCGGGGCGGAAATGCAAAGCTGTTCTTTTTTTACTTGCAAAATAAAAAACACTGCGTTACAATAGGGACACTGATTCAAAAAATTGGGAAAGGGAGAAGCAATATGAAAAAATTTCTGGCTTTATTTCTGGCAATGCTGATGACGCTGTCTTTGGCGGCCTGCGGCAGCGGCACAGCCACCACCTCGGACGGAAAGGTTTCGGCCAATCTGACCATGGGCACTGGCGGTGAGTCCGGCACGTATTACGCCTTCGGCGGCGTACTGGGCAATGTGATCGGACAAAATACCGGCGTGAAGATCAACGTGGTGGCCACGGGCGGTTCTTCCGACAATCTGCAAAATATGCAGCTGGGTACGTATCAGCTGGCCACCGTGCAGTCCGACGTGATGACCTACGCTTACAACGGCACCAACACCTTTGAAAAGAGCGGCGCCATCCATAATTTCCGGGTCCTGTGCGGGCTCTACGCCGAAACGGTGCAGATCGTCACCGTTGATCCCTCCATCAAGAGCGTGGCGGATCTCAAGGGCAAGAGCGTCTGCGTGGGCGACACCGGCTCCGGTACCTATTACAATACCATCGACGTGCTGAGTGCCTATGATATGACCATGGACGACATCAAGCCCATCTATCAGTCCTTCTCCGACTCTGCCGAGAGTTTGCAGGACGGCAAGATCGCGGCGGCCTTCCTGTGCGCCGGCGCTCCCACCACCGCGGTGGCCACGCTGGACTCCTCCAAGGGCGTCAACCTCATCTCCATTGACGACGAGCATATGCAGAAGCTGCTGGCGGCCTGCCCCTATTACGCCGCCTATACCATTTCTGCCGGTACATATCCCAGCTTCCAGCAGGATACCAAAACCGTCACGGTGAAGGCCACGCTGGTGGCCTCCGAAACCATGAGCGACGACGTAGCTTACGCCATCGTCTCCACCATTTTTGACCATGCGTCAGATATTACCGCGCTGCACGCCAAGGGCGCGGAACTCAGCTCCAGCTTTGCCACCGAGGGCATCGCGGTGCCGTTCCACGCAGGCGCGGCCCGCTACTTCACGGAAAAGGGCGTCACGGTAAAGACGGCCTGAGACGCTTTGACTCATGTGACATAAACGGCGGCTGCGGCGCTGACAACAGCGCCGCAGCTTGCCGCCCGTTTTAGGGAAAGCATTGCTTCCCTGCGAAATTGAATAAAAATAAGGAGGTAACGATTCCCCTATGTCTGTTTTTAAGAAAAAAGAGGAGGCTCACCCGGCGGCCGGCGTGACACAGGAGACGGAAGAGAAGTCCGCCTCTCAGGTGGCGGCGGAAGCAGAGGAGGTCATGAAAAAATATGACCTGGAATCCAATGTCCGTATCTGGGAAGGTGTGCCCAAGCATATCGTGCGGGGTATCCTGGCCTTTTTCTCGCTGTACTGCATCTATGTGACTCTGTTTGCCACCATGCTGGATCAGGTGCGCCTTACCAGCTTTGTGGGTTTGGGCGTTTTGATGGGCTTTTTAATCTTCCCGGCAAAAAAGGGTGTTCAGAAGGTCAACTATATGCCCTGGTACGACATTATCGCCATGGTGCTGGGCGCCGGCGCGTTTTTTTATTTCTGCTTCAACGCCGCGGATATCATCCTGCGAGTCACCAACATCTATCCCTATGAGATCATCATCGGTCTTGTGGGTCTGCTGGCGCTGATGGAGCTGTGCCGCCGGAGCGTGGGATTTCCCATCCTGATTGTGGCGGGTGCTTTTATCCTTTACGCGCTGTACTTTTTCTCTCAAAATCTGGGCATTGCCGGCGGCGGCAAAATGCTGATCTACCGCCTGTTTTACACCACCACCGGCGTTCTCACCACGCCCATCAACGTCTGTTCCAAGTATATCGTGGTCTTTATCATCTTCGGCGCGTTTTTGGAGCGCACCGGTATTTCGGACTTTTTTATTGAACTGGCCAACTCTGTGGCCGGCGGCACCGCCGGCGGCCCCGCCAAGGTGGCCGTCATCTCCTCCGCTCTGTGCGGCATGGTGTCCGGTTCCTCCGTGGGCAACACGGTGACCACCGGCTCCGTCACCATTCCCATGATGAAGAAGACAGGCTACAAGCCGGAGTTTGCTGGCGCTGTGGAAGCGGCGTCCTCCACCGGCGGGCAGATCATGCCGCCCATCATGGGCGCCGCGGCCTTTTTAATGATCGACTATGTAAAGGTGCCCTACTCCAGCATCATCGTCCGGGCCATCTTGCCCGCGCTGCTGTACTTTTTGGGCATCTATATCTGTGTGCATCTGGAAGCGAGACGCCTGGGCCTGCGGGGTATCCCCCGGGATCAGCTGCCCAGCTTCTGGAAGCTGCAAAAGAAGATCTATCTGCTTTTGCCCCTGATCATTCTGGTGTATCTGGTGTCCACCAATACCCGCACCATGGCGTTCTCCGCGGCGGTGGCCATTGTGGCCGCCATCGTGGTGAGTATGTTCAACAAGGGCAGCCACATGACCGTGCAGAAGTTTTTTGACGCGCTGGCCAACGGCGGCAAAAACTGCATCTCCGTCATCGCCGCCTGCGGCATCGCGGGCTGCATTGCCGGCTGCATCACCATGACAGGCCTTGCCTCTCAAATTATCGCGGCGGTTATCGACGTCTCCGGCAACGTGACCATCATTGCCCTCTTTCTCACCATGCTCTGCTGCATTGTGCTGGGCATGGGCGTTCCCACCACCGCCAACTACTGCATCATGGCCACCACCTGCGCGCCCATTCTCATTCAGATGGGTATTCCCACCATTGCGGCGCACTTTTTCGTGTTCTACTTTGGCATCGTGGCCGATATTACGCCGCCCGTGGCGCTGGCGGCCTACGCAGGCTCGGCCATCGCCAAGTCCAATCCCATGAAAACGGCGCTCAACGCCACCAAACTGGCTATTGCCGCTTTCATCGTGCCGTACATCTTCGCGCTGAATCCGGCGATGCTGTTCGTCAACGTCACCGGCTGGTGGGAAGTGGTGGGCATCGTCATCACCTCCATCATCGGTATTTTCGGCGTGGCGGCCGGTCTGGAAGGCTTCGTGTTCAAGGGCCTTCCCTGGTACCTGCGCGTTACGTCCGTCGTGGGCGGATTGACGCTGCTGTACCCCGGCCTTCCCAGCGACTTGCTGGGCCTGGCACTGGTGGGCGGTACGCTGGTCATTCAGTATCTTTCCAGCAAAAAAGCAGTGATCGCTTAAATCAAAAAGCACGGACGTTAGTCCGTGCTTTTTTGCGGTATATGAATGTTACGCCTTTACAGGAAAGAGAGCAGTTCCTCCGTTTCTTTGCGGGGCGGCGCGTCGTTCCACTTTTCTGGATAGCCAACCGCGATCAGGCAGGCCACCTTCCGATTCTCCGGCAGGCCCAGCGCTGTGTGAACGGCCTTTGCGTCAAAGACGCCGATGACGCAGGTGCCCACGCCCTTTTCCCGGGCGGCTAGGCAGAAGGTCTGAGCGGCCACGCCGGCGTCAAACAGTTCCCAGCCGTCTTTCAGATCAGTGTCAAAGCTGCCGTCCGGGCTACGGCCGGAAAGCCCTGTCTCATAAGAAAGCACCACCATGGCGGCGGCGCGGGTCAGCGTTTTGACGTTGAAGGGATAGTTGGTGATACATTTTTCCACCAGCTCGTTTTTGGTAGCTCTGTCGCCAATAACGGTGTAGCGGGCGATCTGGGTGTTTTTCCAGCTGGGGGCGTAGCGGGCCAGCTCCACGATCTCCCGCAGCGTGTCCCGGGAAACGGGCTCGGCGGTGAATTTCCGGCAGCTCCGCCGCAGGCGGAGGCAGTCAGCAGCATTCATAGACGAATCTCCTTTGTGCGTTAAAAAATAAGTCGCTGAAGCTATTATACCATATCCGCCGGGAGAAACAAACTCCCTTTTTTACCTTGCGCTTTTCCACAAGTAATGTCACAATTCTCTATCAGAAACAACAAGGAGGCCGCTCTTTATAAAATCAGGAATTGTAGGTGACGAGCGTTCTTTCATAAATTCCCAAAATTTATAAAACGCCATAAATCCTCATATACCAATGGATTCTTCAATTTTTAGCTGCATAAATCTTAATATACTTTTATGCAGTTTCACACCAAAATGGTATGAAATGGTGCAGAGGTGTTTGCGATTGAAAAGCATCGAACTGACCAAGTACGATGACTTGTTTAAAGACGAAGATACACGGCAGAAAGAAAAGCCGGAGCGTATTTTGATTGTCCCCGCCGAGCGAGTTTCCCCTTATGTAAGACCACCATACAGCATAAACCAGCCCACATCCGCCCTTGTGCGCCTAATGGACAGTATTGAGCGCATGGGTATATCCGAGCCATTTATTACCCGGCCCCGCGAGGGCGGCGGTTATGAAATTATCTCCGGACATCGTCGCGATTACTGTGGTAAATTGGTGGGCATCCCAGTCTGCCCCATTATCGTGCGCCCGCAATTATAACAATGTAGTCGTGGCCGGTATCGAGGGTTTCACTACAGTTGACAAGTCTTCGATTTTCGAATAAAGTGGAGATATAATGGCATATTGAAGACATTTCATTGTAATGCCAAACAAGTTGTGGTACGCTATTATCAGCAAGATAAAACGGTTCTACACTGGTTCAAGATTATTGTTGCTGTCTTCTGTTTTACGTTTTTAGTGGAGGGTTTGTGTGAAAATAAATATTATAAATGTACTAAAGAGTCTAAGCAAGGCACAGAGCATTATATCTCCCAAAATTGGAGCCCATCAACAGCAGGTTGCATACTTGGCCTACCGTCTTGCAGATCAATTGAAGATGACACAAGATCAAAAAGTCGCGCTGCTTATGGCGGGACTTTGGCATGATATCGGAGCCCTATCGCTCAAGGAAAAAGAAGGTGTTATCTGCGAGCAACTGATCAACATAAATACGCATGCGTTTCGTGGCGCGTATTTGGTTGCCGGATTTCTGCCAGAGAAAAATATAGCCGGAATCATTAGGTATCATCACTATGCGTGGGAACACGGAGCCGCAGCGGGAAAAAACCCGGAAATGCCATGTGAAAGCCAGATTCTTCATCTGGCGGATCGCGTTTGCGCTTATATTTCAAACCAAAAGTTCGTATTATCCCAAGTCCCCCAGGTAAAAGAGTATGTCAAAAAACACGCTGGAGATTTGTTTGTCGAAGAATACACAGAAGCATTTATGGCTCTATCTGAGCAAGAGGCGATATGGCTGGACCTCGTTTCAAGTGATCCGACAGACCGGATTGACAAAACATATTTTGCAAGTACTGAAGTTTCCATTGAAGACCTCGTTAATTTGTCATGGATTTTCTCCCACCTAATAGATTTTCGGAGCCCATTTACTTCAACACATTCAGCAAGTGTGGCACACGTTGCGGAGGAATTAGCGAAACTGATGCATTTTTCTTCAACGGACTGTAAACTGATGCTGATTGCAGGCTATTTGCATGACCTTGGAAAACTTACCGTAGACAACAGTATTTTGGAAAAGGATGCCGCACTTGACCCGGATGAGTTTGATATTATCCGATCTCATACATATTACACATACTATTTGCTGGATGATATTGCAGCTTTTGATGAAATCAAGCGTTGGGCTGCATTTCACCATGAGCGCCTGAATGGAAAGGGGTATCCATTTCATATTGACGAGCGAGAGTTGTCACTCGGGGCACGAATCATGGCTGTTGCGGATGTGTTTTCTGCCCTTCAAGAAAAAAGGCCGTATAAGGATGCAATGAAAAAAGATGAGATTCTTTCTATTTTGTCAAATATGGTGGTAAGCGGTTCGCTGGATGAGAGTGTGGTGTCAACAGTGGCAAATAACTTTGAACGTCTTTCTTCTGTTTGCACAAATGCGAAAGAAATAGCTCAAAAAGAGTATAGCGAGCTATACAGCATCGGAGTGTAGCAGTAACTCCTTGGTGTGCGGCTGCAAATAAGATCTATCACAGGCTTATACGATTTGCGGACTTAGTTTATAATATGTCAGCTTAAAATGCAGTTGCTCTCGTAATGTCACCGATACCTGTGTGAGAAGAGCGTATTTTTACACCATATAAACAAGTGAAACGATAAAGAGGTTGATGCAATGAGAAAGTATATCTGCACCGTCTGCGGCTATGTCTATGACGAGGCCAAGGGTATTCCCGAAGCGGGCATCGCGCCGGGAACAACATGGGAAATGCTGCCAGACGATTGGGCCTGTCCTCTGTGCGGGGCGTCCAAAGCCGAGTTCAAGGCGGAGGAAATGTAAGGCACTGAAAAAATCCGTGGTAGCAATCGAGCTTTCTTCAGATGAAAAGGATCTGGAGCAAGATTTCCCAGCGGCCAACACTGTTGTCGCCGATGCCGGGGATGGCGGTGCCATGCGCGCTGGTTTGGAGTGAAAAAGTGACGGGAATCCTTAAATCGCTGCTGACACGCTACGAAAAAGAAGGCAACGTTATGCTGGAAAACACCGGCGTATACGTCTGCACCATCTGTGGCTTTGTCTATGCGGGCGATAGCCCCCCAGAGCTCTGCTCCCGCTGCGAGCAGCCCTCCAGTGTATTTTTAAAGCTGGAGGAACAAACAGCACCCAAGGCAGATTCCTATACCGGAACCAAAACCGAGAAGAATCTGGCCGAGACATTTGCCGGTAAGAGCCAGGCCCGCAATAAGTATACTTACTTTGCCAACATTGCGCAACGCGAGGGCTATGACCAGCTTTCTGGGCTTTTCCTTAAAACCGCTCGAAACGAGCAGGAACATCCCCGCATCTGGTTCAAGAAGCTGAGGCATTTGGGCAAGACGGCTGAAAATCTGCTGACTGCCGCCGAGGGTGAGAACTACGAGTGGACGGATATGTACGACCGCATGGCAAAGAATGCCAACCAGAGCTGGCCGAACGCTTTCGCAGAGTCGGCACAATCGAGAAAGCCCATGAGGAGCGCTGCCGCGCGCTGCTGAAAAATGTTAATGTGCAGAAGGTATTTGAAAAAAGAGAGGAAACAATGTGGGAATGTCAGCACCAGTGATAAAATGCAAGAAAAACCGATTAAAAAGTGCAGGAAAATCGCCTCCGCGATTCTCGACCGCGTTCTCCACCATTGCACCGTTATCAACATCAAGGGCGAGTCCTATCGCCTCAAGGAGCGAAGGAAATTTATGCGGCAGAAGCAGTACGCTGTCAATACCCTTTTCGAACAAGGACAAGTTAAAGTTTACATCCACCCCTGCCCCCGAAAACCTGCATATTTTGTTCGGCGTTTTCTTGCAATTACAAATCGGCGTTGACAGTCAAACGCAGTGCGCCAGTTTGAGCCAGTTTGAGATGGGTCAGACTGCGTAAATGGTGTGTTACCCATCAAGCAACAACCCGAATTTTTTCGTTTAAATATATTAAGATGCGGAAATGGTGCAAAAATGGTGTAAGAACCGCTTTTAAACCCCCGCAAACCCTCGAAAAATAAGGAGATGTAGAAACATATGAAACTAGGAATTGTGGGGCTGCCCAATGTGGGAAAGAGCACATTGTTCAACGCCATTACCAACGCGGGCGCGGAGAGCGCCAACTACCCCTTCTGCACCATCGAGCCCAATGTGGGCGTGGTGTCCGTGCCGGATGAACGGCTGGACAAGTTGGCGGAGATGTACCAGCCGGACAAGAAGACCCCGGCGGTCATCGAGTTTGTGGACATCGCCGGTCTGGTGAAGGGCGCCAGCCAGGGGGCGGGTCTTGGCAACAAGTTTTTGGAAAACATTCGCCGCACGGACGCCATCGTTCATGTGGTGCGCTGCTTTGACGACGAGAACATCATGCATGTGGTGGCGGATGCCGGAACCAATGTGCCCGTGGACCCCCTGGGGGACATCGAGTGCATTGATCTGGAGCTGATCATGGCGGATCTGGAGATGGTGAACCGCCGGGTGGACAAGGCCACCAAGGCCGCCAAGGGCGACAAAAAATTTCTGCACGAGGCGGAACTGTTTTCGGCCCTTGCCAAGCACCTGGACGGCGGCAGATCCGCCCGCACCTTCGAGTGCTCACCGGAGGATGCGGCAGTGCTGGAGAGCGCCGATCTGCTAAGTATGAAGCCCATTATTTATGCCGCCAATATGGACGAGAACGGTTTTGCCGATCAGTCGGGCAATAGCTACTATCAGCAGGTAAAGGAGCTGGCAGGCAAGGAGGGGGCGGAGGTGCTACCCATCTGCGCCAAGCTGGAGCAGGACATTGCGGAGTTGGAGGAAGAGGACCGCGCCATGTTCCTGGAGGAACTGGGCATCGAGGAGTCCGGCCTGGACCGGCTCATTAAGTGCAGCTATGAGCTTTTGGGCCTCATCTCCTTCCTGACCTACGGCAAAGACGAGTGCCGTGCCTGGACCATCAAGAAGGGTATCAAAGCCCCTCAGGCGGCCGGTAAGATCCACAGCGACATCGAGCGCGGTTTCATCCGGGCCGAGACCATCAACTTCAGCGAAATGATTGCCTGCGGCAGTGTGGCGGCGGCCAAGGAAAAGGGCCTGCTCCGCAGCGAAGGAAAAGAGTATGTGGTCAAGGATGGCGACATGATCTATTTCCGCTTCAACGTGTAAGAATTTTCTTTTTTCCCTTATGGCCCCTGCCGGCAGGCAGGGGCTTTTTTTTGCGCTTTGGAGGCGTCGTAAAGTAAAAATGGAATGATTTCACAAAAATGAAACAAACTAAGTCTGCTTTTTTTGCGCGGCTGTGTGGCCGATAGCCGACCCGGTGCGTATATCAAACAGGAGGTTGCTCATGGACCCTTTGAAAAGCTCGGCGCGGGAACGGGAATTTGCCAGGGTGTACGACGTCCTGGGGAATACGCTCTACCGCCTGTCCTATTCGCTGCTCCTGTCCCGGGAAGAGGCGAAGGATGTGGTGCAGGAGGTGTTTCTTAAATATCTCCGAGGCCATCCGCCGTTTTCCGATGACGGCCATGAGAAGGCGTGGCTGCTATGCATCACCGTGAACCAGTGCCGCGATCTGCTGCGCCGCCGAAAGCACCGTCATCACCTGCCGCTGGGAGAAGCGGATGCCTTCTGCGCCGATACCGGCACGGGCGAGGTGACGCGTCAGCTGTTGCTGCTGCCAAGACTCTATCAGGTGCCGCTGCTGCTGCACTATTACGAGGGGTGCAGCGTGAAAGAGATCGGGTCCGTGCTGCGCCTTTCTGCGTCCGCCGTAAAAATGCGGCTCAAGCGGGGCCGGGAAAAACTGTGCGATGCGCTGTTGAAAGAGGAGGAATCAGGATGAATGACCGTGAGATCGGTGCCTACCGGCGTATTACCGCGCCGCCGTCGCTCAAGACCCGTCTTCTGATGGCTGCTGCCGTCAGCCGTCCCCGCCGCCAGCGAAGGCCCATGGCCGCGGCGGCCGCCGCCTGTCTGGCGCTGACGCTGCTTTTTGCGCTGATAGGAAGCCGGACGCCCGCTGTGGTGACCATGGATGGGCGGGTGATCGGCTCAAAGGGCCGGCCTGTTACCTCCGCCGCAGCGGCCCGGAACGACTCGGCGGAGGAAATTTTCCTCTCGCTGACCGTTTCGGCAAGAGGCACGGCGCAGGTGTCCGTGACACGGGGAGAGCTGAAGATTCTCGGCCACCGTGGAGCGGAACTGCCTGTGGGGGCGGATGTCACGGTGGACGGCCCCACTGCCTTTGCATGGCGCGTGCCGCTGACGGCGGAGGCACCCCGTCTTACGGTGACGTGGAGAAACGGCGCTGCTTCCTATGTACTTCGGCCTGACGAAACAGGGCAAAACTGGTTCATCACAAAAGAATAACAAACAGGTGGACACACATGAAAAAGATCATTGCCGCGGCGCTGGCCGCGCTGCTGGGAGACTATGTGGACTTTACCGGCGCGGTGTGCTGTTTTTATACAGCACACCGCTGCTTACCGGCAGCGGCGCCATGAAATAAAAAAACCGCGCTTGGCTATAACGGCCAACCGCGGTTTTTGCTGACAGAGAAACCGCCGCCCCTCTGGGGAAAAGCGGTAAACAGGAGAAAGAAACACCCCCGCGGGTCGGTGACGGTCTGCGGAGGTGTGCTGTATATGTTACTTGGCTGCGATGATCTCGATCTCGCACAGGGCGCCCTTGGGAATGTCCTTCACCGCCACGCAGGAGCGGGCGGGCTTGGAGGTGAAATAAAGGCCGTAAACCTCGTTGAAAGCCCCGAAGTCCGCGATGTCGGCCAAAAAGCAGGTGGTCTTGATGACGTTTTCAAAACCGAGCCCGTTGGCTTCCAAAATGGCGGCCACATTTTTGCAGGACTGCTCAGCCTGCTGGGCCACGGTGGTGCCGCTGATGGCGCCGGTGGCGGGGTCAATGGGGATCTGCCCGGAAGCAAAAAGCATTCCGTTGACGAAAATGGCCTGAGAATAAGGGCCAATGGCGGCAGGCGCCTTGTCAGTGCTGGTTACCTGAAACATAAAAAAGACTTCCTTTCTTTACTTTAAATGACTGCTTTTATCATAACAAATGGGACCTGAAATCGCAATGCCTATCTTTTACTGATCCAAAACGGTGTAGTGAGCCCGATCCAGCGCCCGGTACACCTCGTCCACATGGGCGCTGTCGCGGGTTTCCAGCACCATGGACACCACGCAGGAGTTGACCTCGGTCTTTTTATCCTCCCGCCGGTGGTCGATGCTGACAATGTTGGCGCCGGTTTTGGCAATCATCTGCAAAAGAGCCGCCAACTGGCCGGGCTTGTCCGTGACCTTGGTGGTGAGTTTGGTGAGCCGCCCCGCCTTGGTCAGACCCTTGGTGATGACCCGGGAGAGGATGGTCACATCGATGTTGCCGCCGGAGACCAGACACACGGTCTTCAGGTTGGTGTTGACAAGGCCGAACAGCGCGGCGGCCACGCTGGTGGCACCGGCTCCCTCAGCCACGGTTTTCTGGGTTTCCATCAGCGTCAGAATGGCGGAGGCAATCTCGTCTTCCGTCACGGTGACGATCTCGTCCACATAGTCCCGGCAAAGCTGGAAGGTCAGGTCGCCGGGCCGTTTCACGGCGATGCCGTCGGCAATGGTGGAAACACCGGAGAGCTCGATCAGCTGGCCCCGGCGGATGGATTCATACATACTGGGCGCTCCCGCGGCCTGCACGCCTACCACACGGCAGGAGGGCTTGAGATGCTTGACGGCAAAGGCAATACCGCTGATGAGCCCCCCACCGCCGATGGGCACGATAATCTGCTCTACCTCCGGCAGCTGATCCAGGATCTCCAGACCGATGGTGGCCTGTCCCGCGATGACACGTTCGTCATCAAAGGGGTGGGCAAAGGTGTAGCCGTGTTCTTCGGCAAGGGCCACGGCTTTTTCGTGTGCGTCGTCGTAAACGCCATCCACCAGCACCACCTCCGCGCCGTAGCCCTTGGTGGCTTCGATCTTGGACAGCGGCGCGCTGGCCGGCATGCAGATAATGGAGCGCACGCCGTTTTTGGTAGCGGAATAGGCGATGCCCTGGGCGTGGTTGCCGGCAGAGCAGGCAATGACGCCTTCGGCTTTTTCCTCATCAGAAAGGGTGCTGACCTTGTAATAGGCGCCGCGCAGTTTAAAGGCGCCTGTCATTTGCAGGTTTTCTGACTTGATGTAGATATGAGGCCCGATAGCGGGCGCCGGTGAAAGCGGCGTCAGTCTTGCAACGCCGCACAGGGTCTGCTGAGCATCCTGAATCATTTCCATGGTAAGCATACAACAATCATCCCCCCGTCAGTTGGCTTGGTCAACTTGAGAATACCAGAAAATGGGTCTTCCGGTCAAGTGTAAAAACAACCAAAATTGTCCGCCTGCAGCGGACAAAATAGCCAAATTACGGCTGTGGCGCGTGGGCTTCGCTAACCGCGGCGGGCACAAAATAGCACCGCAGGGGCAGCCCATCCCGAAAGAGGCAGTGCCTATCCCAAAAGGCGGAGCAGCGGGAGATGAGAAACCCGTTCACAAGGGCGCAGAAAACGGTGCCCCACTTTACGCCCCGAAAGGTGCCGAAGCCGAAAAAGACAAAAGACAACGCAACGCCCACAAGGCAGCTGACGCAGTCATAGCCGGTTTTGAACCGATGGATTTCCACCCCATAGCGGGCGGACACCTCTTTGACAAACAGCTCGTACACCTCCGGGGAAATGTAGGTGCGAAAAAGCAGAGAGACGCCGATGGCGCACAGCAGCAAGCCGCCTGTATAAAAGGCGCACCGCACGGCGATGGCGCTGGCGTCCATCAGCCCCACCAATGCCATGGCCCCGTCCAGCAGCGCGCCGTAGAGCAGCGCTGTGACAAAGGAAAAGAGGTAAGAGAGGCGAAACCGCCGCAGCAGGAGCATCATACACAGCAGCAGCGCCGCCTGCAAGGTATACTCGGCCATGCCGAAGGTGAAGCCTGGAATAAGGAGCGAAAGCCGCAGATACAGCAGATAGGCGGGAGCCACCACCATGGAAACGCCGAAATTGGCGGCTTCCATCAGCGCTGTGCCCAGTGCCAGAGCGGCAAGGCCGCAGCTGTAGGCGGCTTCTGAATAAAATGTTTTTTTCATAAGTTCCTCCCTGCAAAAAAATAACAGCCTTCGGCGTTTGATAAAGAAACGCCAAAAGCTGTTATCTGATGGTCAGTATAAAGGATGCGGCGGCCGTTGTCAAATCTTTCCCGTTTTTTGCGTCTTTTTCGGGGCATACTGAAACCGGAGGTGGAAGCATGAAAAAAAAGCAGGAACGATTTCCCATGGATGCCACGCCAGACGTTCATATGTTTCCTGGCATCCCCCAGAGCTGTTTTGACATTGTAAACCAGTACGGCACCTATAACTTACAGCCCACAGTGGACACAGAGAACACGTTCCCCCTGGTGGGGCAGGGATTGCCGGAGCAGTGGAAAAATATGTCCATGGGTAAAAAGGAACTGGAAAACGAAGAAAAACCCTGAGCCGTGCGCCCGCCCCGTGGAAAAAAGAGGCTGGCCCCGCGCTTAAAAAACAAAAAGCACAACACGATTTCGTGCTGTGCTTTTTGTTATGGAGCGGGCGACGAGGCTCGAACTCGCTACCTCGACCTTGGCAAGGTCGCGCTCTACCAGATGAGCTACGCCCGCGCAACGGAGTTAATTATAAAGGCAAGTGGCCTATTTGTCAACCCCGTTTTCAACATTTTTCATGATAATTTCCACAATGCCGGGACTGCCTGTGTGGGGGTAAAAGTTCACCTGCCAGGGCGTTTCCGCGCCGTGACCGGTATCGTTTTGCACCTTGGCAACAGCGGTGCGCACCGCGTCCTCTTCGCCGCTGAAATAACCCACCCGCAGCACCAGCTCCGCGCCGCCGCCGCCCGCCGCGGCGGTGAGCAGGTCGGGAATGGCGCTGGTGGTAGTGGTATTCACGATGCCGCCAATCTGGGTCTTGGTGCGGCGGTAGCTCAATGTCAGCTGGATCTCAAAGTAGTTGTGGGTGCCCTCTTTTACATTATAGGTGATATAGTCCACGGCGTAAGCGCCCAGGGGCGTTTCCACCTGCACTTCCTTGCAGGCCCGCTCTGCATAGGCCTCCGCGTCGGCGGCCAGCGTGCAGTTGTAAAGCCAGATGGTGCCCTTGGCGGCATAGTTGCCCACCAGCAAGAGCACGTCGTTCACCAGATCCTGATAACCCTCCGCCCGCAGCACGGACTTGTCCGTTTTTTCATAATAAGAAGCGCTGTGGGGAAAGACTTCGGTGTAAGAGCGGTTGAGAAAAGAGGCGCAGCCTGTGGCGGTGAGAAGGGTGAGCGCCGCCAGAACCAGGGCCAAAAATCGTTTCATCACAGTCCCCCCGGCGTATAGGTGCCAAATCCCTCGCCCAGAATTTCGTGGGCGTCACATACGATGACAAAGGCGTCCGGGTCCACATCCCGTATCATGCGCTTAACCGGCACGATGTCCCTGCGGCCGAAAGCGCACAAAATGACCTGCTTGCGTTTCTGGCTCCAGGCGCCCTGCCCGTCCAACAGCGTCACGCCCCGGTCATAGGCCAGCAGCCGCTGGGTGATCTCCTCCTGGTACTCGCTGATGATAAAGGCCACCCGCGCTTCCGTGCCGCCATAGATCACCCGGTCGATGACAAAGGTGCAGATATACAGCGCCACAAGGCCGTACAGCGCTTGGGTGAGATCCCGGAAGACCAGCGCGTAGGCCGCGATGATGGTGAAGTCCAGAATCAGGCATAGCTTGCCGATGGGAAGCACCTCAAAACGCAGCTTTAAAAGTCGGGCGGCCAGTTCTGTGCCGCCGGTGGTGGCGCTTTGCCGCAGCAGCAGTCCCATAGAGACACCCACCAGTACGCCGCCGTACAGGCAGGCCAGAATGGGCTCCATAGGCGCGAAGGTGTAAACAGCGGCCAGACCGTCGATCATAAGAGAGCTGACGGCCATGGCGTACAAAGACGCCATGAGAAAACTCCTGCCGATCTTTTTCCAGCCCAGAATAAAAAGCGGAACGTTCAGCACCAGCACTGTGGTGCCCACGGGCAGCTGCGGCCACAACGCGTTGAGGATCTGTGCCGCGCCGGTGAGACCGCCCACGCTCATATGATTGGGGACATAGCACCAGTCGAAGCCCAGCGCGAAAACCGCGCAGGCAGCGGTAATCCATGCGTATCGAGCCACCCAATTTGCCTTCATCAAGTATTACCCCTTTCAACGGGCGTCTGCCCGCTCACAGCAGTTCCATTTGCTTGTCGTCGCTGTCTTCGGTTTTTACAAGGGCACCCATACCCGGAATGGAGCGGGCGCGGTAGCGGCTGGCGTTGGTGATGCCGGTCTCCTCCGGATGTGCCACACGCTCCAGATGGTACTTGGGCTTGAGCGTCATCACCGCCACGCCCTGCGTGGTACGGGTGGACTTGGGCATGAGGAGGGAGGTGTGGAAGATCAGCGCCCTGGGCTCTGTGGAGTAAAGGACCAGCTCCCGGTCCTCCGCCAAATATTCTATGTGGACCACCGAGCTCTTGTCACTGTAAGCCCCCGTCAGCCGGCGGCGGTTGGACGCAGTGGCGTAGGCCTGCAGCTCCACCCGCGCGGCCTTGCCGTTTTCAAAGAAGAACACCAGATGGCCGCTGTAATCTTTCGGCAGGCACATCCAGAGAATGCTTTCATCATCGTCCATCCCCAGCTTGGCGGGCAGATAATCGCCCAGCACCGACGCCTTGGTGTCGGCAAATTCGGAAAGACGGGTCTTGTAGACCTGGCATTTGTCGGTGAAGAACATGATCTCGGCGGCGTTGGTGGCCTCGGTGGTTTGGGAGAGGCTGTCCTCCTCCTTGTATTTCTGCTCGCCGCTCATCCGCAGGGACAGCGGCGTGATCTTCTTGAAGTAGCCGTGGCGGGAGAGGAACACCGTCACGGGGTAATCCTCTGTCTCGTCCTCCGGCTCCAATTTTTCCACCTGATGCTCGTAGAGGATCTCCGTGCGCCGGGACACGGCGTACTTGTTTTTCACCTCGGTGAGCTCGTCGATGATGATCTTGCGGATGCGCTGGGGTTTTTGCAGCACGTCCTCCAGATCCTCGATCTCCCTTTGCAGGGCGTCGGTTTCCGCCACCCGCTTGAGAATGTATTCCTTGTTGATGTTCCGCAGCTTGATCTCGGCCACATATTCCGCCTGGGCCTGGTCGATGCCGAAGCCGATCATCAGATTGGGGATGACCTCGGATTCCTGCTCCGTCTCCCGAATGATGGAAATGGCCTTGTCAATGTCCAGCAGAATGCGCTTGAGGCCCTTGAGCAGGTGCAGCTTCTCTTTTTTCCTGTTCAGAACAAAATAGACCCGCCGCCGAACGGAGTCCGTCCGCCACGCCATCCACTCGTCCAGCACCTCGCTCACGCCCATGACGCGGGGCGTACCGGCAATGAGAATGTTGAAGTTGCAGCTGACGGTGTCCTGGAGGGGCGTCATCTTGAAGAGCTTTGCCATCAGCTTGTCCGGATCAACGCCCCGCTTGAGGTCAATGGCCAGCTTCAGACCGGAGAGGTCGGTTTCGTCCCGCATGTCGGAGATCTCTTTGATCTTCCCCGCTTTTACCAGCTCCGCCACCTTGTCCAAAATGACTTCGATGGAGGTAGAGTAGGGGATCTCATAGACCTCGATGAGGTTTTCCTCTTTCACATAGCGGTATTTGGACCGGATGTGGATGCCGCCCCGGCCGGTGCGGTAAATTTCCCGCAGGGCGCCCCCGTCGTAGAGCAGCTGCCCACCGGTGGAAAAATCGGGCGCCAGGAGGGTGGAAGCTACGTCGTGGTCGGGGTTTTTCAGCAGGGCAATGGTGGTCTCACACACCTCGCCCAGGTTGAAGCCACAGATCTGGCTGGCCATGCCCACGGCGATGCCCTGATTGGCCGACACCAGCACGTTGGGGAAGGTGGTGGGCAGAAGGGACGGCTCTTTCATGGTGCTGTCATAGTTGTCCACGAAGTCCACGGCGTCGCAGTCCAGATCCCGAAACAGCTCCGCGCAGATGGGGGCAAGTTTGGCCTCGGTGTACCGGGAGGCGGCGTAGGCCATGTCCCGGGAATAGACCTTGCCGAAGTTGCCCTTAGAGTCCACAAAGGGGTGCAGCAGCGCGTCGTAGCCCCGGGAAAGACGTACCATGGTCTCGTAAATGGCGGCGTCGCCGTGGGGGTTGAGCTTCATGGTCTGGCCCACGATGTTGGCCGACTTGGTGCGGCTGCCGGTGAGCAGCCCCATCTTATACATGGTGTAAAGCAGCTTGCGGTGAGAAGGCTTGAAGCCGTCGATCTCCGGGATGGCCCGGGAGACGATGACGCTCATGGCGTAGGGCATATAGTTGGTGTCCAGCGTTTCGGTGATGGGCTGTTCCAGCACCGCGCCGTGGAGGCCTTTTACATGGGAGTCTGTGATATGTCTGACGGATTCGTCGGTTTGCTTTTTCTTTGCCATTTCTTACTCTCTCTCCCGTCAGGACACGTCGATCATGTCCATGTATTTGCAGCCGTTTTCACCGATATAGTCCTTGCGCCCAGCCAGGTTGTCCCCCAGCAGCAGGTCAAAGACCTGGGCGGTGGCCTCCATCTCTTCCGGCATGACACGGATCAGCCGGCGGGTGGCCGGGTTCATGGTAGTCATCCACATCATTTCCGGGTCATTTTCACCCAGTCCCTTGGAGCGCTGAATGGACGCCTTTTTTCCCTCCAGCTCCTTGAGAATGTCCGCCTTCTCCTTTTCGGAGTAGGCAAACCAGGTGTTTTCCTTGCAGGTGATTTCAAAGAGGGGCGTTTCCGCGATATAGATGTAGCCCTCCTGGATCAACGTGGGGCACAGGCGGTAGATCATGGTGAGGATCAGCGTCCGGATCTGGAAGCCGTCCACATCGCCATCGGTGCAGATGACGATCTTGTTCCAGCGGAGATTGTTCAGATCAAAGCGGTTAAGGTCCTTGTTGGCCTTGTTCTGCACCTCCACGCCGCAGCCCAGCACCTTGATGAGGTCGGTGATAATCTCGCTTTTGAAGATGCGGGGAAAGTCCGCCTTCAGGCAGTTGAGGATCTTGCCCCGCACCGGCATCAGCCCCTGGAACTCCGCGTCCCGGGACTGCTTGCAGGCGCCCAGAGCCGAGTCGCCCTCCACGATGTAGATCTCCCGCCGGCTCACGTCTTTGGTGCGGCAGTCCACAAATTTCTGCACCCGATTGGCGATGTCGATCTTCTCGGTCAGCTTCTTTTTGATGTTCAGCCGCTGCTTTTCGGCGGTTTCACGGCTGTGCTTGTTGATGAGCACCTGCTCGGCGATCTTCTCGGCGTCGGCGTGATTTTCAATGAAGTAGATCTCCAGCCGTTCCCGGAGGAAATCGGTCATGGCCTCCTGCACGAACTTGTTGGTGATGGATTTTTTGGTCTGGTTTTCGTAGGAGGTCTGGGTGGAGAAGTTGTTGCTCACCAGCACCAGACAGTCCTGGATGTCGGGGAAGGTGATCTTGCTTTCCCCCTTTTGGTATTTGTTGTTTTTCTTCAGATAGTCGTCGATGGCGGAGACAAAGGCGCTTTTGGTGGCCTTTTCGGGGCTGCCGCCGTGTTCCAGCCAGCTGGAGTTGTGGTAGTGCTCAATGAGGTTCACCCGGTTGGAAAAACAGCACCCCACCGACAGCTTCACCTTGTATTCGGGCTTGTCCGCCCGGTCGCGGCCTCGGCGCTCGGACTCCCAGCAGACGGGAGCGGTGAGGGCGTCCTCGCCGGCCAGCTCCGCGATATAGTCCTGAATGCCGTTGGGATAGACAAATTCTTCTGTTGTAAAACTGTTGCCCGCCTGATCGCGGAAGCGGAAGGTGATGCCCGCGTTCACCACGGCCTGACGCTTGAGCACGTCCCGGTAGTAGTCGGCGGGAATGTCGATGTCGGTGAACACGTCCAGATCCGGCAGCCAGCGGGTGCGGGTGCCGGTACGGCGCTTGTTGGAGGTAAGCTCCGTTTTTTGCAGCTCCCCCACAATGCTGCCCCGCTCAAAATGCAGGTTGTATTCAAAGCCGTCCCGCCAGACGGTGACGTCCATATAGCGGGAGGAATACTGAGTGGCGCAGGCGCCCAGACCGTTGAGGCCAAGGGAGTATTCGTAGTTGTCACCCTCGGTATTGTTGTACTTGCCGCCGGCGTACAGCTCGCAGTAGACCAGCTCCCAGTTGAAGCGGCCCTCTTTTTCGTTCCAGTCCACGGGGCAGCCGCGGCCGGCGTCCTCCACCTCAATGGAGCGGTCGGCGTAGCGGGTAACGGTGATGAGCTGGCCGTGGCCTTCACGGGCCTCATCGATGGAGTTGGAGAGGATCTCAAAGACGGCGTGTTCGCAGCCGTCCAAACCATCGGAGCCAAAAATAACGCCCGGACGTTTGCGGACCCGGTCCGCGCCCCTCAGAGCGGAAATACTGTCGTTGCCATAGCTTTTTTTTGTTTTAGCCATGTGTGCCTCCCAGGAATTTGATTGTTGCATAACTTTTTTTATTTTACCCTATTTTTTTCTCTTTGGCAAGTGGCGTGGGATAGGGGGATGAGCGCAAAAAAAGGACCGGCCGCGGCGCGAAGCCGCAGTCGATCCTGGAATGGTCGTTTCACCGCAATGGGACGGTGAAACTAAGGAGAAAAAACACCCTGAAAAGGGTGGAATCAAGCGTGTCGGCCCTGCCGGTCAAAGCAAAGGGAAAAGACCGCCAGGCTCAAAAGAGCCACCAAGCTCCACATTCCCTGCGCGGCGGCCGTGAAGGCAAGGCACATCATCACGGCGCCCAGCGTCCCCAGCAAAAGTGCGACAAACATCAACAATACATCTGTTTTCTTGGATTCTTTCATTTGAAAGATCCCCTTTCCTTTTGGATTTCTTGCTGTAAGCATAGCACAAGGCATGGCAAACATAAAATTGATTATTTTTAACAAAATATAAAGAGGGGTTATATTTTCTCTCTCCCCAGCGGCGGCAGGCGGCCCCGGCGCATAAAAAGAGCGGCGTCCGCCGGAAAGCGGACGCCGCGAAAGAAACAATGTGAGAGATCAGCCCCACATAGCCGAGAGCATGGGAATGATCTGCTTTTTCCGGGACATGACGCCCGGCAGGAACACCGCGTGATCCCGGGCGGTGACGGAGAATGCCTGGTTGATGGTGTCTTCGTCGCCCATGAAAAGGAGCTGTGTGCCTTCCAGCAGCACGTCCGTGAGCATCAGGAGGATCATGTCGTACTGGTTGTCCTCCTTCTTCTTTTCCATCAGGGCCAGGAATTCGGCCTTCCGGTCCATCATGTGGGGGGAGTCCACGCAGGTGATCTGGCTGACGCCGATAAAGTGTTCGGCGATGTGAAACTCCTTGTAGTCGGTGTGAAACAGGTCTTCCGCGGGCTTATCCGCCGTGGAGACGGAGAAGATCAGCTTCCCCAGCTCGTCCAACGACAGGGTGGCGATCCGGGCCAGGCGCTGGGCCATGGCGATGTCCCGCTTGGTGCAGGTGGGGGACTTGAACATGACCGTGTCGGCCAGAATGGCGGCGGCCATCAACCCCGCCAGCTTGGGGGAGGGCATGAGGCCGCGCTCCTGGTACATGCCGGTGACGATGGTGGTGGTGCTGCCCACGGGCTCGTTGCGGAAATAGATGGGCTGGCTGGTCTGAATATCCGCCAGACGGTGGTGGTCAATGATGCCCACGATCTCGGCCTGGCTCAGCCCGGGAACAGACTGGGCGGCTTCGTTGTGGTCCACCAGCACCACGCGCTTGCGCCGGGGACGCAGCAGGTGGAACCGGGAGAGCGTGCCCACCACTTTGTCATCGTCGTCCAAAATGGGGTAGCAGCGGTAGCGGCTTTTCAGCACCACTTCCCGCACGTCGTCAATGTAGTCATCCAGATGGAAGGATACCAGCGTCTGGTTGCGGCAGACGCGGGAGATGGGCACGGCCTGATAGATGAGCCGAGCGGTGCGGCAGGCATCAAAGGGGGTGGAGATGAGGTAGGTGTCGCCGCACTTTTCCAGCCAGTCGTGCTGAGCTTCGGTCTGGCAGAGAATGATGCAGCGCACACCGGCGGAAAGCGCCTGCTGCACCATGTCGGGCTGATTGCCGCAGACGAGGATGGTGTCGGCGCCGGCGGTAAAAAGACAGTCGTAGCTTTGGGGCAGGGCAATGACCACAGAGCCGGAAATGCTGTCCATGCGGTTGTTGTCCTCGTTGAGGATCTTTCCCTCCAGCACGCCCAACAGGTTAAACAGGGGGATGCCGTCCACACGGGTATCGTAGACGGTCTGCATATCGTAGGAGGCGATATCCCCGGAGGAGAGCATGCCGTACAGGCTGCCATCCTCGTTCACAACCGGGACGGAGGTGATCTTTCCATCACTGAGGGCGTGCCAGGCGCAGTCCATGGTGACGGCGGGGTTCAGAATGGGAGGGGTATCATAATCCAGATCCAGCACCTGAGTGTGCATGGTCTTGAGCAGGGGAGGCGCCTTAAAGCCGAAGTGGTCCAGCACCAGTTGGGTCTCGTCACTGATGTGACCCAGACGAGCCGCCTCATACTCTCGCTTTCCCAGCGAGTTCTGCATGGCCGCGAAGGCCATGGCGGAGACAATGGAATCGGTGTCCGGGTTGCGATGCCCGGTCACATAGATCTCATTCATACTGTTTCCTCTTCCCTGGCCGCCGGGCGGCCACATTCTTTTTTGTTCTCTTCTATTATGAGAGTTTGGGGCTCCGTTGTCAATTCCCGGCGGCCATTTCGTCTGAGGAAAGATACCACAAAAAAGCAGGCCGTTTTAGGAAACGACCTGCTCTTTTCCACAAATATGATTACTTTTGACAGCCTTCGCAGCGCTCGCAGTCGGGGAAGAGACTGTGATCGTACGCGATACCGTTTCTGTCGTAATAGTTCTTCACGGCGACCTTGATGGCCTCCTCGGCCAGCACGGAACAGTGCAGCTTGTGGGCGGGCAGACCGCCCAGAGCCTCCGCCACCGCCTTGTTGCTCAGCTCCAGCGCTTGGGAGACTGGCTTTCCCTTGATCATCTCGGTGGCCATGGAGGAGGAGGCGATGGCGCTTCCGCAGCCGAAGGTGTTGAACTTCACGTCGGTGATGATGTCGTTTTCAATCTTGAGATAGATCTTCATGATATCGCCGCAGCGGGCGTTGCCTACTTCGCCCACGCCGTCCGCGTTTTCAATCTCACCCACATTCCGGGGGTGGGTAAAATGATCCATCACTTTTTCACTATACAATGCCATAATAACAGCCTTCCTTTCTCAGAGCATAAATTGTTTCTTGCCGGCGACCAGATCCTTCCACACGGGGGACATACTCCGCAGGTACTCCACCACCCGGGGGATCTCCCGGAGCATATAGTCGATCTCGGCTTCCGTGTTCCACTCGCACAGGCTCAGGCGCAGGGAGCCATGGGCCACATCGTGGGGGCGGCCGATGGCCAGAAGCACATGGCTGGGGTCCAGAGAGCCGGAGGTGCAGGCGGAGCCGGAGGAGGCGCAGATGCCCTTTTGATCCAGCAGCAGCAGGAGAGATTCTCCTTCGATGCCTTCAAAGCAGAAGTTGACGTTGCCGGGCAGGCGGTGCTCCAGATCGCCGTTAACGGCGCTGTGGGGAACTTTCAGCAGTCCCGCGATAAGCTTGTCCCGCAGAGCTGTCATGTGGGCGGCGTTTTCGGCCAGGTGCGTGCAGGCATCGTGGAGAGCGGCGGCCATGCTGACGATGCCGGGAATGTTCTCGGTGCCGGCCCGCTTGCCCCGCTCCTGGGCGCCGCCTTCGATGATGTTGCTCAGCACGATGCCCCGTCGGGCGTACAGCACGCCCACGCCCTTGGGTCCGTGGAACTTGTGGGCGGAAAGGGAGAGCATGTCGATGTTCTGCTCCTTCACATCGATATGAAGGTGCCCCGCGGCCTGCACGGCGTCGGTGTGGAACAGCACGCCCTTTTCGTGGCATACCTGCCCGATCTGGGCGATGGGCTGAATGCTGCCGATCTCGTTGTTGGCAAACATCACCGAAACCAGGCAGGTGTCGGGTCGGATGGCGGCCGCCACCTCCTCCGGAGTGACGATGCCGTTTTCATGCACGGGCAGAAGTGTTACTTCAAAGCCTTGAAGAGCCAGCTTTTTCAGCGTGTGCAAAATGGCGTGGTGCTCGAAAGCGGAGGAGATGAGATGCTTCTTCCCCTTTTTGGCGCCCAGCGCGGCGGCGGAGACCAGGGCCTGGTTGTCCGCTTCGCTGCCGCCGGAGGTGAAGGTAATCTCCCGGGGATCCGCCCCCAAGTCGGCAGCCACGGACTCCCGCGCCTTTTGCAGCGCCTCCGCGGCGGCCTGACCAACCGAGTGAAGGCTGGAGGGGTTGCCATAATAGGTCTCCATATAGGGTATCATGGCGTCTATGGCAGTGCGGCTCATTTTGGTGGTAGCCGCGTTGTCAGCGTAAATCTGCATGTTGTCAAACTCCTTTCAAAAAGGCCTTTAAAATCCTATTATCTTAGTGGGTAATATGAAGATAACACTAATTACCTATTAAGTCAATAGGTTTTAAAAGAAAATTTTTCCCGCCGGTGAAGGCGGGAAAAAGAAGTGGCGTTAAGCCTGCCTGTCCGGGGGGATCTTGACAAGATCGGCCAGGGTATACTGATCCAGATAGTCGTCGATGACCCGGTCCAGTCCCTCCCACAAAGGCAGGGTGCGGCACTGGCCGGCCCGGGCGCAGGGTGCGTCGCTGTCCAGACAGGATACGGGGGACAAGCTGCCCTCGGCCAGGCGCAGGATGCTGCCGGCGGAATAGGTTCCGGCGGGGCGGGACAGACGGTAGCCGCCGCCTTTGCCGCGCACGGCGTCCACATAGTCGGCCTTGCTGAGAACGGCAATAATACTCTCCAGATATTTTTCGGAGATCTCCTGGCGCTTGGCAATGTCCCGCAGCGGCACCCACTCCTCTCCGGGGTGTTCGGCCAGATCGATCATGATCCGCAGGGCATAGCGGCCTTTGGTAGAAATTCTCATGGGCAGCCCTCCTTTTGTTCGCTTTTTACTATACCCCAACATTTCCTACCTGGCAAGGGGGAAAAGAAAAGACAAAAGGAAGAAAGAGACAAAAGGGAAAGCAAAACGGCATTTTCAAAGCACCCAAGCTGTTTACATAACGGTGTGGAAAAGTCTGTGGATAATGTGCAAAACCCCCATTTTGCAAGGTGTTACAGAAGTTACAAAGCTGTTATTTTTGCGGGGGAAATAAAAACCTTTGGCGGGACATAGGGGACTGTGTCAAAGGAAAGAGGCAGCCGCGCGGCGGCAAAACCGCAAAAAACCGCGAAAAAACGGACGAAGCCCAAAGGGGGATCTGTCATTGCCTTTTGCGGCCCCGCCACACGCCGGTGTGACGGGGAAAGAAAAGGGGCGGCGGTACCCTTTAAAAACCCGCAGAGCTTTGCTCTGCGGGTTTTTAAAGGGTGAAACGAAACTTACTTGGTAGCGTTGATCTTGAGAGCGGAACGCCTATTGCCGTACCAAAGCAGAACGGCCACATAAGCGACAGCAGCCACAACACCGACAATGTAAGCGCCGGTCCAGGGGATGTTGAAGCCGATCTTGGCGTTAGCGATATATGTCATCGTAATGAAGGCATAGAACGCGCCGGGAATCAGCGGCACCCAGACAAACTTGCTCTTGCCGTTTTCGAACATCCACACAGTGATGGCCAGGAAAGCAAACAGAGACAGGGTCTGGTTGGACCATGCGAAGTAACGCCACAGGATGGCGAAACCGGAGGGATTGGACTTAGCAAACGCCAGGATGGCAGCCACCAGCGCGAAGATGATGGCGGACAGGCCCAGACGCTTGCCGTTGGTGCTCTGGTCGATGTGGAAAGAATCCGCAATGGTCATACGCAGTGCGCGCAGAGCCGTATCGCCGGAGGTGATGGGCAGAACGATAACGCCCAGCAGAGCGACAATACCGCCGACGCTGCCCAGCAGCTGCTTGCAGACGATACCGATGGTGTCGGTGGCCAGAGCGGCCTTGGCTTCCTGCAGACCCAGGTTGTAAACGCCCATGGCGCCGGCAGCCCAAACCATAGCGATGAAGCCTTCAAGGACCATCATGTTATAGAAGGTGGCACGACCCTGTTTCTCGCTCTTCATGGTACGGGAGATAATCGCCGTCTGAGTGGAGTGGAATCCGGAAAGGATGCCGCAGGCCACGGTGATGAAGAAGATGGGCAGGAAGTGCTGATCATGGAAGTATGTACCGTACTGGATAGCGCCGCCGTTCCAGTTATCCCAGATGTTGGTCAGAGGATAGCCCTTCACCAGCATGCCGATAAACACACCGACAGCGGAGAACAGCAGGATGCCACCAAACACGGGATAGATACGGCCGATGATCTTGTCGATGGGGAACACGGTGGCGATCAGGTAGTAAGCGAAGATCACGCCGTAGATGACCCAGGTGGAAACGGCAGTGGCGGAACCGCTGAAGCCAAAGACCTGCTTGGCAGCGATGTCGCCGGGGGTGTAAATAAACACTGCGCCGACCAGCAGCAGCAGCACGCTCACGAACACCTGATAGACACTGTAAACGCCCTTGTTGCTGTACTTGCGGATCATGTCTGGCATCTGAGTGCCGCCGTCACGCAGGCAGATCATGCCGGAGAAATAATCGTGCATAGCACCGCCGATGATGTTGCCCACAGGGATGGTGATAAACGCGATGGGCCCGAACAAAATGCCCTGAATGGGCCCGATGATGGGGCCGGTACCGGCAATGTTCAGCAGGTTGATCAGGCTGTTCTTCCAGCCCTTCATGGGGACATAGTCGACACCGTCGGCTTTGGTGTACGCCGGCGTCTGCCGGTCGTCAGGCCCAAAGATCTTCTCGCAGAAACGGCCGTACAGGACCGCGCCGCCGATCAGGATCACAAGGCCGATCAGAAAGGTTGCCATAAAACACACACACTCCTTTTTGTACTTTTCCGCAGATGTATTCACCTACGATACATGTATATACAATATCATGTTTCACATTAATTTGCTGACAAGAAAAAATAAATATGTGTTAAGATGTGTTAATAGAATAGTAAAAAGCGTTAAGAAATAGTAAATCCGACAGGAGACGAGCCCAAAAAGAGGGTTGCGTCTCCTGTCGCGAAAAAAATCCGGAGGGTAATCAGCTAGAAAACATTTCCAGAACTGAGGGATTGGACAAAGCGTTCCATATCCTCCCGGGAGTGCATGGCGCGGCTTTGTTCCACCACAGCGGAACGCTGTTGGCGGTCCATAGCTGTAAAGGCTTCCATGGCCCGGGGATCTCTGGCCAGCAGCATACAAAAGCCCAAAGGCATCTCGTTGCCGTCTTCACGTTGGTACTCCATTGATTATACCCCCTGTATCAGACAAAGAATCACACCGTAGAGGACACTGGCCACGGTGCCGAAGACAATGACGGGGCCTGCCACGATAAACATCTTGGCGGCCATGCCGGTGACGATGCCCTCGGTCTTAAAGTCGATGGCGGGCGACACCACGGCGTTGGCAAAGCCGGTGATGGGCACCAGCGTGCCGGCCCCGCCGAAGCGGGCCATTTTGTTGTAAAGATTGAGGCCTGTCAGCAATGCGGAGAGGAAGACCAGAGAAACGGAAGTGGCGGTGGCGGCATCGGTCGTGTCCAGACCCAGCGCCGTAAAACCGTTGGCGATCAGCTGTCCCACCACGCAGATGGCGCCGCCCACCAAAAAGGCCAGGACCGTGTCCTTAACCAGCGGTGATTTTTTTGCCTTCTGCTGCACATATTTCTGATATTCCTCGGGTGTGATATTCAAAGAAAACTCCCCCTTTTCCTCTATTATGCGGTGAATGACAGAAATTATACAAAAATAAACCGCCGGTGACTGTTTCCTTACAAATTAACAATATATGGGGGAGGGCGGTTGCAATTTAAAGACGTTTCTGTATAATAACAAATAGCCCACACTTTGGGCGGGAGAGAGAAGAAAGGCAGGAATTTATTCATGATCGACGCCATTGACAAAGTTGTCAACGCCATCAGCAGTTTTTTATATACCCCTTGGATTATTATACTGTTGCTGTTTGCCGGCACTTATTTCACCATCCGCACCCGGTTTGTGCAGTTCCGCCTGTTTGGTGAGTCCGTCCGTGTGGTGGCGGAAAAGCCGAAGGAGAAAGAAGCGGTGTCGTCTTTCGGCGCGCTGATGGTGTCCACGGCTTCCCGCGTGGGCACGGGCAATATCATCGGCGTGTCTGTGGCCATCTGCTGCGGCGGCTACGGTGCGGTGTTCTGGATGTGGGTCATTGCCATTCTGGGCGGCGCTTCGGCTTTTATTGAGTCCACGCTGGCGCAGATCTATAAAAAGCGTGACAAAGACGGTTCCAGTTACGGCGGCCCCTCCTACTATATTGAAGCGGCCATGAAAAAACGGTGGCTGGGCGTGATCTTTGCCGTGTCGCTGATTCTCACCTATGCCGGCGGCTATAACCTGCTGGCGTCCTACAACCTGCAATCCACCTTTTCCAGTTTTTCCTTCTATTCTGCGGATAAGACCCCCTATGTGATCGGCGTGATTTTGGCGGTGCTGTTCGCGGTGTGCGTGCTGGGTGGCGGCAAGCGGCTGACGAAGATCACCGGCGTGCTGGTACCCGTGATGGGCGCTTTCTATGTGATCGTCTCCTTGATCGTCATTGTCATGAACATCGGGCTGCTACCGGGTGTTTTGGGCAAGATTTTCACCCAGGCCTTTGATTTCAAGGCCATTTTCGGCGGCTTCACGGGCTCTGCCATGATGCACGGCATCAAGCGCGGCCTTTACTCCAACGAAGCCGGCATGGGCTCGGCGCCCAACGCGGCGGCCACGGCGGGCGTGTCCCACCCTGTGAAGCAAGGACTGGTGCAGATGCTTTCTGTGTTTATCGATACGCTGCTCATCTGCTCAGCCACGGCGCTGATGTGCCTTTGCACCGGTGTGGTGCCCACGCCGGAGGCCCAGGGCGCGCCCTATGTGCAGATGGCGCTGCATTCCGTGTTCGGCGCGGCAGGCCCTGTGTTTATTGCCATCGCCATGAGCCTGTTCGCTTTCACCACACTGCTGGGCAACTATTATTATTGTGAAGGCTGCCTGAAGTATATTCTCAAGCGCAGCCCCAGCTTTGCCTTTATGACGGTGTTCCGTCTGGTGGCCACGGTGATTGTGTTTCTGGGTGCCATTGTGTCCATGGGCCTTGCCTGGGACACAGCGGATCTGCTGATGGCGATCCTGGTCATCATCAATATCCCGTCCATTCTGATTCTGGGCAAACCGGCCATCGAGGCGCTGAAGGACTATACCCGGCAGAAGAAAGAGGGCAAGGATCCCCACTTTAAGGCCGCCGATATCGGCGTGCACGGAACAGATTTCTGGAACTGATGGGGTTAATTCTTATTAATAATGTATATGAAGCGGAAAACGAACCGGGAAAAATTTTCCCGGTTCGGTTTCCGCTTTGGACCACCGCCGGGGTGCCGCTTGAAGGGGAAAAGGACGGTCTCTCTCTTGTCAAGGCAGCAAAAACAGATTATACTGTTGCTATCAATCCAAAAGAAACCAGGTGTGTTATATGGGCGATATTGTGCATCCCTTTGGAAAAAAGAAGCATGACCATGTGGAGATCGACCCTCTGTGGTGTCTTGCCTGCGGGTACTGTTCCATCTTTTGCGTGATGCACTGTATTCATCAGCGCCCGGACGGCATGTATGAGGTGGATCAGGAACAGTGCATCGGCTGCCGTTCCTGCCGCGTCAACTGCTATTTCGACGCGGTGCGCGCCACACCTCCGGAGAGGTAAGTACCATGAAAAAAGAAACCAACACCGTGCGGCCGCTGGGACTGTATCTGCACATCCCCTTTTGCCGTAAAAAATGCGACTACTGCGACTTTTATTCACTGGCCCACAGTGAAGAGAAGATGGACAGCTATACAGCGGCGCTGATCCGCCATTTGGAGGAAGTGGCGCCCCGGGCGGAAAAGCACATGGTGGATACCGTTTATTTCGGCGGCGGGACCCCCAGCTACCTGGGGGAAAAACGGCTGGAAAAGCTCCTGCGTACGGTGGAAAAGCGGTATCATCTGGCCAAAGGGGCGGAGATCACGCTGGAAGCGAATCCGGAAAGCGTGAGAGATGACAAGATGCTGCGCTCTTTGCGGCGGGCGGGCTTCAACCGCTTGTCTCTGGGTGTGCAGTCCACGGACGACGCTCTTTTGCGGGTGGTGGGCCGTCCCCATACCTTTGAGCAGGCCCGCCTGGCGGTGGAAGCCGCGCGAAAGGCCAAGATCGGCAACCTCAGCCTGGATCTGATCTACGGCCTGCCCACCCAGACCATGGAGCAGTGGCGCCAGACGTTGTCGGACGCGGTGGCTCTGTCGCCGGAGCACCTGTCGTGTTATGGTCTCAAGGTGGAGGAGGGGACACCGCTGTACGCCCGGCGTGAAAGGGAATCCCTGCCGGATGACGATGCCCAGGCGGATATGTACCTGTACGCGGTGTCGTATCTGGCGGAGCGGGGCTATGCCCAGTATGAGATCTCCAATTTCGCCAAAGAGGGCCGCGAATCCCGGCACAACCTGAAATACTGGACGCTGCAGGAGTACGCGGGCTTTGGGCCCGGCGCTCATTCCGACTTCGGCTCGGTGCGGTTTGCCTATGAAAAGGATCTGGACGCCTATATTCGGGGGGAGTTGCGCCTGTCGGAGCATCAGGATATCCCGCTCCGGGACCGGGATACGGAGTATCTGATGCTGGGTTTGCGTACAGTGCGGGGCGTGGGTGTGAAGGAATTTGAAAACCGTTTCCGCGAGCGTTTTGCGCCCATGGAAACGCTGCTGGAGACGTATGCCGGGCAGGGCTGGTGCCTCAGGGAAGAGGATCGCTGGCGCCTGACGCCCCAAGGCTTTCTGGTGTCCAACCAGATCATTGGCAATGTGCTTGACGCTCTGACCGCCGATAAGGCCAGAAGAGCCGCCGCCGCGGCCAGAGGGGACTATCGCGTCATCTGAAAAGCACCGGCGCTTTGGTGATGCGCTGAATGGCCGCTTTGTCGGATTTTGTAAATTTGACCGATTTGCTGAAAGAAGGCTCCCCGTCATCGTGCGGGGAGCCTTCTTTTGCACCGGGACCGTCTAAAAAAGTATTGATATCTTATGATAGACGTGCTATCATAAGTGGAAGTTAAAAAACAATTTCCCCCAAGGCAAAATGGAGGCAAGTATTATGACATATGATGTATTGATCATCGGAGCGGGTCCCGGCGGCATTTTCGCGGCCTATGAGCTGCTGCAAAAGCGGCCGGAGGCGAAGATCGCTGTTTTTGAAATGGGGAATCCGCTGGAAGAACGAAAGTGCCCCATTGACGGCAAGACGGTCAAATCCTGCCTGAAGTGCAAGAGATGCGCCATTATGAGCGGCTTTGGCGGCGCCGGCGCTTTTTCCGATGGTAAGTATAACATCACCAACCAGTTTGGCGGCACGCTGTATGAGCATATCGGCAAGCAGGAAGCCATCGACCTGATGAATTATGTGGATGCGCTGAACCTGCGCTATGGCGGGGAGGGGACGCATCTCTACTCCACGGCGGACACCCAGATCAAGAAGCTGTGCGTCCAGAATGGGCTGCACCTGCTGGAGGCGTCCGTGCGCCATCTGGGAACGGACATCAACTATGTGGTGCTGGAGAACCTGTATGCGTATCTGGTGGAGCGCGTGGCCTTTTTCTTCCGCACGCCGGTGGAAAAGGTGGAAAAAACGGCAGAGGGCTATGCGGTGACCACGGACAAGGGAACCTTTGAAGGGGCGTCGTGCATCGTTTCGGCGGGGCGCAGCGGCAGCAAGTGGATGGAGACGGTGTGCCGGGATCTGAAGATCCCCACCAAGTCCAACCGGGTGGACATCGGCGTGCGGGTGGAGATGCCCGCGGAGGTGTTTTCCCATCTCACCGACGAGCTTTATGAAAGCAAGATCGTCTACCGCACCTCCAAGTTTGAGGATCTGGTTCGTACCTTCTGCATGAACCCCCACGGCGTGGTGGTGAATGAAAACACCAACGGCATTATCACCGTCAACGGCCACAGCTTTGAAGATCCTGCCCGCCACACGGAAAACACCAACTTTGCCCTTCTGGTGGCCAAGCACTTTTCCGAGCCGTTCCACGATTCCAACGGCTATGGCGAGAGCATTGCCCGCCTTTCCAATATGCTTGGCGGCGGCGTGATGGTGCAGCGGTTCGGCGATCTGATCCGGGGCCGTCGCTCCACCCAGTCCCGCATTGACGAGGGCTTCATCACTCCCACCCTCACCGCCACACCCGGCGATCTGAGTCTGGTGATGCCCAAGCGCATTCTGGACGGCATCATCGAGATGATCTACGCTCTGGACAAAATCGCTCCCGGCACAGCCAACGAAGATACGCTGCTTTACGGTGTGGAGGTCAAGTTCTACAACATGGAAGTGGCCATTGACCAGCATTTGGAAACGCCCTATCCAGGCCTTTTTGTCATCGGCGACTGCTCCGGCGTGACCCACTCCCTGTCCCATGCCTCCGCCAGCGGCGTCTATGTGGCCCGCTATCTGACGGAAAAGTATCTGTAACAGTTTCTTATTGTATGCTAAACGGCACAGCGCGGGCCAGGCCTGCGCTGTGCCGTTTGTTGTTTGAAAACAGGCAGCTGCCAGCGGAAAATTTTCGCCCCGCCCTGGGGAGGGAACGGAGAACGCGGCGGAAGAAAATAAAAAGCGGGGTTAAAAAGCGGGCGTTCAGGTGCCGAAGAAAAGGCGCACAGAGAAGGCGGCGGCCATAAAGCCCGCCAGATCGGCGGTGAGGGCGGCAGGAATGGTGTAGCGGGTCTTGGTAATGCCTGCCGCGCCGAAATACACCGCGATGGTGTAAAAGGTGGTCTCCGTACTGCCCAACATCACGGCGGCCACCCGGCCCAAATAGGAATCCGGCCCGTAGGTCTTGATAAGGTCGGAGCCCACGGCCAGGGCCCCGCTGCCGCTGACGGGCCGCACCAGCAGCAGTGCCGCCGTCTCCGGGGGGATCCCCAGCACCTCCAGCACAGGGGCCAGAAGTTGGGCAAACCAGTCCATGGCGCCGGAGGCCCGGAACATATAGACCGCCGCCAGCAGCCCCACCAGCGCCGGCAGAATGCGGACGGTGACGCTCAGGCCCTCCCCGGCCCCGGCCGTCAGCGCACCGTATACGTCCACTTTTTTGCTCAGCGCGTAAACCGCCGTGGCCGCCAGCAGCACCGGTACGATCAAAGAAGAAAGATCCATGTCACGTCCTCCAAAGCCGGCCCAGCAGCCGGGCCATTAAAAGTCCCGCCGTCACCGACAGCACCGAGGAGAGCCATACGGCGGGCAGTATGTCAAAGGGCGCGGCGCAGCCGCAGGCGGCGCGCACACCGGCCACTGTGGTGGGCAACAGCTGAATGGAGGCGGTGTTCAGGACCACCAGACGGCACAGTTCGTCGGAGGCAATACCCTCCGTGCCCCGTGCCATGCGCCGCGCCGCCCGGATGCCCAGGGGGGTGGCCGCATTGCCAAGCCCCAGCAGATTGGCCGACAGATTGGCCGATACCGCCGCCAGCGTTTCCGTGTCTCCACTGGCCCGGGGCAGCAGACGCCGCAGCAGCGGCCGAAAGCATTTGGCCAGTTTTTCCGTCAGTCCGCAGCGGCTCATGATCTCCATGACGCCCGTCCACAGGCAGATAATACCCGCCATGGAAAGACACAGCTCCACCGCCGCTTCCGCGCCCTGCAGTGCCGCTGTTCCAACAGCCTCTATGCGGCCGGTGCAAAGACCGAACACAAGCGATAGGGCCACCATAATCGTCCATACCCAAGCCATAGCCATTTGAAGATCGCCTCCCGGACAACTATATGCGGGGGATTCCCAAAATATGGAGACAACATTTAGAAAAAAATGTCAAAAAGAGTTGACAGATGTTGGAAATTGCGGTATTGTATGGTAGACATAAGAAATGCCATTTATGAAAACAGAAAGTCAGAGGAGAACAAACGTGAAATCAACTGGAATTGTCAGAAAAGTAGATGAATTGGGCCGGATTGTCCTGCCGATCGAATTGCGCCGCACACTGGATATTTCCGAAAAAGACGCCCTGGAAATCTATGTGGAAGGCTCTTCCGTGGTGCTGAAAAAATACCGGCCCTGCTGTGTGTTCTGCGATGGCACCAAGGATGTGATTACCTTCAAGGGTAAGAATGTCTGCCCCAAGTGCCTGAAAGAACTCAAAGAAGAAAACGCGGAAACAAAGTGAGATAAAGTGAAAAAAGGCTGCCGCAATTTTCATTTGCGGCAGCCTTTTTGACGTTTTTTTCAGTATGCAAACGGCGCTGTTATTCAGACTGTAAAACGGCGTCGTACAAAGCGTTGCGGGGCAGGCCTGTCTCCTCGGCCACCTGCCGGACAGCCTCCTTCATACGAAGGCCGCCTTCTTTTTTGCGCCGCACCAGCTTCACACCCTCTTCCATAGACACGCTGGCATCCTCTCTCTGGGGGGCACCCGCCACCACCAGCACATACTCGCCTTTGGGCTCCCGCTCCTGATAGGCCGCCACGGCGCCGGAGAGAGTGGTGCGCTGCGTCTCCTCGTGGAGTTTTGTCAGCTCCCGGCACAGTGCCATCGGGCGGTCGCCCAGGATCTCCAGCATGTCAGAGAGCGTGTTGCGCAGCTTGTGGGGCGCCTCGTGAAAAACCAGCGTGTAAGTCTCGCCTGCCACCGCCGTCAGCCGTTCCCGACGCTCCTTGCGGTTGGCGGACAAAAAGCCTTCAAAGGCAAAACGCCCCGTGGGAAGCCCCGACACGGCCAGCGCCGTGATGCAGGCGCAGCAGCCGGGAATGCTCTGCACCTCCACGCCGTTTTCGGCACACAGGCGAACCAGATCCTCACCGGGATCGCTGATGGCCGGGGTACCGGCGTCTGTCACCAGCGCGCAGGTTTCGCCCCCCAGCAGGCGCTGTAAAATAACCTGTCCGGCCGAAGCACAGTTGTGGGCGTGGTAACTCACCACCGGTTTTTTGATGGTGAAGTGGTTGAGCAGCTTCATGGAAACACGGGTATCCTCCGCGGCGATAAAATCAGCGGCAAGCAGTGTCTCCACGGCCCGGGGCGAAAAATCCCCCAGATTGCCGATGGGCGTGGCCACCAGATACAGTATACCGGACATGGTTCATTCCTCCTGTCGATCACGAAAATAAATGGCGTCCATCTCCGGGCCGGGGCTTCCGTCCGCCTGGCGCAGCAGCAGAGGCGGCTCTGCAGAAAGACCCGGACGCCCGCCCAAACGCCCCTCCACCAGCACCAGAGAAGGGCCCGTCTCCGGACGGGAGAGAACGAACCGCAGCCGCTTGGGCTCCAGACGGACGCTTCCCATGGCCGCAAACAATTCCGCCAGCCGCTCCGGCCGATAGACCACCGCGAAACGGCCTCCGTAGGTGAGCAGCCGGGCCGCCGCCGCGCAAAGCTCCGGCAGGGTGCACATCTCCTCACTGCGCGCCGTCCGCCGGGCGGTTTCCGCCGCCCGATAACCGCTGTCGGTTTTGAAATAAGGGGGGTTGGAGATCACCAGATCAAAACAGTTGACCTCCGGCATGGCCCGCAGATCGCCGCAGCGACAGGTCATGTGCTCCGAAAGACCGTTGATGGCCGCATTTTTCTCCGCCAGCGCGCAGGCCTGGGGCAGCAGCTCGATGCCGGTCACCTCCACAGATGGCTCCCTGGCCAACAGCAGCAGACCCAAAAGCCCGGTGCCCGCCCCCAGATCCGCCACCCGGCAGCCCCTGGTCAAGCGGGGAAAAGCACCCAGCAGAAAAGAGTCGGTGCCGGGGCGGAACAGGCTTTCCTCCCACAGATAACGGCAGCCGCCGGGCCAGAGCTCTTCTGTCTTTTCCATACAGCCGCCCTCCTTTGCGTTCTTGACGATGGGCTCAGTTGATATGGCCGGGCAGCGGGAAGTGGTGCAGCATCACTCGGCCGAAGCAGGCCAGGCTGCGCCCACCGCTGCTGGAAAGCAGCACATCCGCGTCTGACCGCCTGCGGTTGAGGGAGAACAGGTACACCATGCCCAGCGGGTCCCGGTAATACTGCTTGCACAGCATATCTCCGTCCACGCAGAAGATCCCCACGTCTCCGTTTTGCAGCGGGTCGTGGTTCACATACACCAGGTCGCCGTCGTGGATGTAAGGCTCCATGGAATCACCCTGGATCCGGACGGCCAGCTCCGCCCCGGGCGGAATATCACCGGTGACGGGCAGGTTTTCATAGTCCTCTCCAAACACAGGCGCCGCGTATCCGGCGGCCGCGGGAGAACAGTAAAGCGGGATCACCCGCGTCTCCGTCTCCGGCGCAATTTGCTCCAGCTCCTCCTGATAGTCCCGCAGGGCGCTGAGCATCAAATGCGCCGTCTGACGACCGCCGTGGGAGAGCGCCCGGTATTTTTCCAGCAGTTTCCGCTCTTCCTCCGTAAAGCTGGGGGAAACGGCGTGGAAGCTGTCACGGTACAAATAGTTGGGGTCCACGCGCAGGGCGTCGAACAGCTGCAAAAGAACCTCTTCCTTGGGCGTGCTGACCCCCGTTTCATAGTTGCCTACCGCGGATTTGGATATCCCCAGCTTCTCCGCCAGCTCCGCCCGGGATATGTGCAGTTCCTCCCGCCGGCGGCGCAGCTGATCTCCAAAACTCATGGCCCCCACTCCTTTCCGCTGCCTGTCCGCAGCCCTTTCTTCTATTTCTATCCTATACCCGGCAGTTGGCGTTGTCAAGAAAAATGAACAAGAAACTTGTTAAAAAGGGATTGACAGAACATGAATCTTGTGATAATCTGAGGACATAAACAAGAAACTTGGTAAAACCCGTAGGCCCTATCCAAAAATCAGACCAAACAAAGGAGAAGAGGAGGCAGGCGGGACGGCGGCGCACGGAGAAAGGAAAGGGAGAGAACATGGAGGGAGGCGCCGGAAGGGTGGCTGATACGATCCGCAAGCGGAAAAGGGGGAAAAAGCAGTCATTTTTCACGGAATTTGCACGGGAAAAAGAGCAAAAAAGATAAAAAATTCCGTCTGCAATGGCAGACGGAATTTGGTGGCACTTGACATCAAATGCGTGTAAATGTTTCACCACATTTGGCCATATGCGACATGGTAAAAAGGGCATAAAAAATAGCCTCAAACGCTTTAATATCAGGCGTTTGAGGCTTTGGTGGGGGATGGTGGATTCGAACCACCGAAGGCGGTGCCAGCAGATTTACAGTCTGTCCCCTTTGGCCACTCGGGAAATCCCCCATATGCAGTTGGAGCTGGTGGACGGATTCGAACCCCCGACCTGCTGATTACAAATCAGCTGCTCTACCAGCTGAGCTACACCAGCGCATGAACCAGAACCAGCGAAAATTATAGTAACAGATGTTCACTGTTTTGTCAACCACAAAAATCCGGATTGCGCCAAAATTTTCGTTGTACGGCGCGGAAAAGGAGACACCTATGAATTTGACACAGCTCTCTGAGGCGTACCACGACAGCGCAGTGCATATCACAGAGCGTATGGGCGCCCTGCGCGCCGCGGCACGGACAGCGGAGGACCCGGAGGAGGTACGGCAGCTACGGGCCCGGATCGCCGCCCTGCGCCCGCTTTTGCAGGAAGCCAACGAGTTGTCCGTTATGCTTGCACATTACTACGACAGGAGTTATTATAAAAATGAAAAGTACACCGTATGAAAACTGGGACGGTGCCAGCTTTCAGCTTTGGCGCACCGCGCAGGGCGGCGACAACCGCGAGCAGATGGAGCGATTGTTCAACAACCTCCCCCGGGCCATGAAGGAGGAGCTGACGGAGCGCCAGCGCCAAATGCTCCGGATGCATTTTGTGCAGGGGATGAACGTCACCGCCATTGCCAGGAAGCTGGGGCTGAGCAAATCCACCGTTTCCCGCACCATTGCCCGTTCCACGGACAAGCTGTTCCATTCTCTGCGGTACAGTCTTTGAGCTGCTGCCCCTTGACTTTTGCGCCAAATCACCTATAATCGCAGTACTGCTATTTGAAAGGAAGTGGGAGTCTTATGTTTCAAAAAGCCATGAGCCATCAGTGGTCCCGCCTGCTGACAGCCGTTTTCGGCACATTTCTCTGCGCGGCGGCGGTAAACCTGTTTATCGTGCCCCAGAAGCTGTATACAGGGGGCATGCTGGGCACCTGTCAGGTGATCCGAACCGTGCTGTCCACCTACTGCGGGCTGACGGTCACCGCCTTTGACCTGGCCGGCGTGCTGTATTTTGTGTTGAACATTCCTCTCTTCTGGCTGGCTTGGCGGGGCCTTGGCCGACGGTTCGTGGTCAACACGGTGATCTGTACCGCGTGCAGTTCCCTCTTCCTGATGCTCATCACCGCTCCCGCCACACCCATCATTGAAGACACACTTACCAGCTGCCTGGTGGGCGGTATCATCGGCGGCTTCGGCAGCGGCCTGATTCTCACCTGCGGCTGCTCCTCCGGCGGATTGGACGTGGTGGGACTGTATCTGTCCAAAAAGGGCAAGGGTTTTACGGTGGGAAAGTTCAGCATCACCTACAACGCGGTGCTTTTTGCGGCCTGCCTGCTGCTGTTTAACGTATCCACGGTGCTGTATTCCGTGATCTTCATTGTGTTCAGCTCTTTGTTCATGGATCGCTCCCACCAGCAGAACATCACGGTGCAGGTGCTGATCTTCACCAAACACAAGGAACCCGACCTGCCTCACTTCATCATGGAGCAGTTGGAGCGGGGCGTCACCTTCTGGGAAGGCCATGGCGGCTATACCGGCGACGAACTGCGGGTGCTGTGCGTGTGCGTGTCCAAGTACGAGATCGAAACCTTGCAGTCCGCCGTGCATGACCTGGACCCCAACGCTTTCTTTATCGTGCAGGAAGGCGTCCGGGTGGGGGGCAACTTTGACCGGAAGCTCTCCTGAGAAAAGGAAACGGCCCGCCCCCGGAGCAAGGGCCTGCACGGGAAATACACCAAAAGAAAAATCCCGGAACCGCTGCGGTTTCGGGATTTTCGAATATAAAACGGATGTATTGCCTGCCGCGAGGCACTTTGCCGTGTCATAGGTGCAGATAGACGGAGGGCAAAAAAACCTTTCCGTTCACTTCAAACCTTATGTTGCCGCCGTGTTTTCTGGCCATGGCGGTCACGGATTGAAGCCCTGTACCCGCCTCGTGGCGTTTTCCGGAGAAAAACAGTCCCTCTTTCCCGACAGACTTGCCGTCAAAGCTGTTGTTCAACGTGATGGTGAGAACGTCATATTGCAAGCGGCTGTGCAGCCGGATAAATTAATGCCCCGCTGTCATGCGATGGCAGGCCTCCGCGGCGTTTTCCGGAATGTTTCCGAAAACCACACACAGGCCGCTGTCACTGATCTGTCCGGTATGCTTCGGAACAGTAAGCTTGACGGAAAACTCGATCCCCTGACTTGTACCAATGACCGCGTGGTGGGAAGCAATGGCGGTTACCGCCTCGTTTTCACAATACGAACGCGCCGCCTGGGATGGGATCTCCACCATCAGAGAATCGAGGTATTCCAGCAGTTTCGCGTTGCCCGTCTGCTCACAAAAGCTGCGGATGACGGCCAGCTGGCGGCGCAGATCGTGCCGCTGCGCCCTGCCAGCCATTTGATTTTCTATAAGCAGTTTTTGTCGTTTTTTCTGTTCCTCCATGCTGCATTCCGTCATTCGCATCTCAAACTCCAGACGTTGTTCCCTGGCGCGCAGACGCATGGCATCCCGGACGAACATACCGCCGATCAAGCCGGTGATCAAAACAAACAGCAAAACGCCGATCTGGAAAAACAGCCACATGATATAAATCATGTGGCTCCGGTAATGGATAACTTCCGGAAGGGAAAAAGGGCCGGCACCGCCATCGGCACCGAAAAGCGCCGTGCCGGCAAGTTGTAATAGGCTAAGCGGATTAAACCTCATTTTCAACTAAAGGGGTCGTTGTATGGGATAAGTGAAATGCGTACAACTTGACTCCTCCAAACTGTATCAGACCGGGACAGACCCTATCAAAAGGAAAAACCCCGAAAGCCGTATGGCTTCGGGGTTTTTCGGGGTTTTTATCTCTTGGAGAACTGGGGCGCGCGACGGGCGGCTTTGAGGCCGTACTTCTTTCTTTCCTTCATTCTGGGGTCGCGGGTCAGGAACCCGGCCTTCTTCAGAATCAGGCGATAGTCGGGATTCACCAAAAGCAGAGCGCGGGAGATGCCGTGACGCAGAGCGCCGGCCTGACCGGACACGCCGCCGCCTTCCACGGTGGCAACAATGTCCACCTTGCCCAGGGTGTCGGTGGACACCAGGGGCTGACGAACTAGCATCTTCAGCGTTTCAAGGCCGAAATACTCGTCGATGTCGCGGCCGTTAATGGTGATGGAACCGGTGCCGTTGGGGAACAGGTGAACACGGGCCACGGAGGACTTTCTTCTGCCGGTACCGTACATATAGGGCTTCTTGGACTGATACATTCTTCTATTCCTCCTTATTTCACCAGTTCGGGCTTTTGTGCCTGCTGTTCATAATTCCCGTCGGCATAAATATGCAGGCGCTTGAGAGAATCCTTGGTCACGGTATTGCGGGGCATCATGCCGCGGACGGCAACACGCATGGCGACCTCGGGCTGCTCCTGCATCAGAATGCGGTACTTGGTCTCTTTCAGACCGCCGATCCAGCCGGAATGGGTGCGGTAATACTTCTGCTCCATCTTGTTGCCGGTGAGAACAGCCTTGCCGGCGTTGATGACCACCACGTTGTCGCCGCAGTCGGCGTGGGGGGTGTAGGTGGGCTTGCCCTTGCCGCGCAGCAGGTCCGCCACGATCACAGCGGTCTTGCCCAGGGGCTTGCCGGCTGCATCAACGACGTACCACTTGCGGACGATATTGCCCTTGTTAGCCATAAAAGTGGACATTGTGATTTCCTCCAGTTTATCATGATAATGTATATTTGCTTTACTTTTGAGCCGTCCCTTGTTACAATCGGGGGACGGGAGAAAGCGATTCGCCAAACAGCACAAGGATATTTATAACATATCCTTTTAAACTTGTCAACGTCATTTTAATTTAAGATATAAACATCTCGCGTTTTCTCTTGAAATGTCTTCTTATCTCTTGATTTCGCAAATTGCAAATTTGATTTTATCCGCCGCGCCTGGGCGGAACGGGAGGCTGTATGCAGCAAATACTGGGACTGACACGCCGCTGCGTGGAGGATTATCATATGATCGAAGCGGGCGACCGCATTGCCGTGGGTGTTTCCGGCGGGAAGGACAGCCTGCTGACGCTGACGGCTCTGGCCCATCTGCGGGAATTTTATCCGTTGCCTTTTACGGTGGAGGCCATCACGCTGGAAACCGGAACGCCGGGGATGTGCTTCGACGCCGTGGCGGATCTCTGCCGGGGGCTGGAGGTACCCTACACCCGCATTCAGGTGCCGGTGTATCAGATTGTCTTTGAAGAGCGCAAGGAGAAAAACCCCTGTTCCCTTTGCGCCAAGCTGCGCCGGGGCAGTCTCAACTCCGCCTTGGTGGAGCGGGGCATCCACAAGATCGCCCTGGGCCACCACTTTGATGACGCCATTGAAACGCTGATGATGAACCTGCTTTTTGAAGGCCGCATCGGCTGCTTTCAGCCGGTGACCTATCTGGACCGCACCGGCATCACACAGATCCGCCCCCTGCTTTACTGCCGGGAAGAGCAGATCCGCCGGGCCGTGAAGCGTCTTGCGCTGCCGGTGGTGGAAAATCCCTGCCCCGCCAACGGTTATAGCCGCCGACAGGAGGTCAAGGAACTCATCGAAGGTCTGGAAGAGCGCTATCCCGACCTGAAGCAGAAGCTCTTCGGCGCCGTGCAGCGCTATCCGCTCTACGGCTGGGATCTGGAGCAGGCCCAGCGGTAAAAAAACCATCAAAGGAGGAACGCTCTGTGAAGAAACAAGTGAAAGAGAGCTCGCGCTGTCCCCTGGGGAAACGTACCTGGGCGGCGCTTATGACCTTCGGACTCTTTGGCCAGATCGCCTGGGTCATTGAAAATATGTATTTCAACGTCTTCCTTTACAACACCATTTCCGGCGATACCGCCATGATTGCGGCCATGGTGGCCGCCAGCGCCGTCACCGCCACGGTGACCACCCTCCTCATGGGCGCGCTGTCTGACAAGGTGGGGAAGCGGAAGGCCTTCATCGTGGCGGGGTACCTGCTCTGGGGCCTCTCTGTGGCGGCCTTCGCCGGTGTGTCCACGGCCAACATGGGGCGTTTTGTCCCGGTGGCCCAGGCGGCGCACACCGCCGCTTTGGCAGTGGTGATCCTGGACTGCGTGATGACCTTCTTCGGCTCCACCGCCAATGACGCCGCCTTCAACGCCTGGGTGACAGACGTGACGGAGGTACACAATCGGGGCCGGGTGGAAACGGTGCTGGCGATCATGCCTCTTGTGGCCATGCTGGTGGTGTTCGGCGCACTGGACGGCCTGACCCAAAAGGGGAACTGGAGCCGTTTTTTCCTCATTGTGGGCGGCATCACCATGCTGGGCGGCATACTGGGGTTCTTTTTTATCCGGGAACCGGCGCAGCTCCGGCGGAGCGAGGGAAACTATTTCGGCAACATCCTCTACGGCCTGCGGCCCTCCGTCATCCGGGAAAACCGCGCGCTGTACCTGTCGCTGGCGGCGCTGGGCGTGTACTGCATGTCCCAGCAGGTGTATATGCCTTACCTTATTATTTTTATTCAGCGGTTTCTGGGGATCACCAACTATACGTTTCTTCTGGCAGGCGTGCTGATCGCGGCGTCTGTCATCTCGGTGGCCTTCGGCAGAACCATTGACCGGCGGGGTAAGCTGAAGTGCCTGCTTCCGGCGGGCGCGGCGGCTTTCGCGGGCCTTGTCCTTATGTTTGCCGCCCGGTCTTGCTGGGCGGTGCTGCTGGCAGGCACCGTGATGCTAGGCGGCGGTATGCTGGTGGTGGCTTGCTGCAACGGCCTCATCCGGGACTACACGCCCCGGAACAAGGCGGGACTTTTTCAAGGCATCCGCATCATTTTCCAGGTGCTGCTCCCCATGGTGACAGGCCCTTATATCGGCGTGGCTGTCATTCGCAACACCGGCCGCACCTACGCCGAGCTTGGCGTTGTGCGACAGGTGCCCACTCCTCACATTTTTCTGGCCTCGGCAGCGGTCTTGCTGCTGCTGGCACTGCCGGTCCATTTCCTCAGGAAGGAGCAAGCATGATGAAACCACTTTATACCCCCTGGGGCGAAACGCTTGACCGCACCGATCCCCTGCCGGAATATCCCCGGCCCCAGCTGCGGCGGGAGAGCTATATGAGCCTCAACGGCGTGTGGAACTACACCGTCTGCGACAGCGAGGAATATTCCCGCCGGAACACGGGAAAGATCGTGGTGCCTTTTTCCCCTGAGAGCCTGCTCTCCGGCTGCGACTTTCAGCTCCAACCGGGGGAAACGCTGTGGTACGAGCGCTTCTTTACGCTGCCGGCAGGCTTTGTGAAAGAGCGGGTGCTGCTGCACTTCGGGGCGGTGGATCAGTCCGCCCGCGTGCTGGTGAACGACTGCCCCGTGGGCGGCCACGAAGGCGGCTATCTGCCCTTCACGCTGGACATCACCGCCGCGCTGCGCCAGGGCGTCAACCGTCTGACGGTGGCGGTCACCGACCGCACCGACGATGGTCCTCACACCTATGGCAAGCAGAAGCTCAAGCGCGGCGGCATCTGGTACACGGCGCAAAGCGGCATCTGGCAGACCGTGTGGCTGGAGTCTGTGCCGCAGACCTACATCCGCGGGCTGAAGATCACGCCGCTGTTCGACGGCGGCGCCGTGGAGGTGCGGGCGCACCTGTCCGCTCCGGCGGCGGGAGAGGCCATCGTACACTGCGGAGAAACGGTGGTGGCCCGGGCGATGCTGAGCGCCGCCGGCGTGTGCCGCCTGTCCCTGACGGACTTCCATCCCTGGAGCCCGGAAGACCCCTTTTTGTATGATCTGACGGTGACGGCGGGCGATGACCGGGTGGAGAGCTATTTCGGTATGCGGAAGTTTTCCGTGGTGGAGTGGCAGGGCCACCGGGTGATGGCGCTGAACGGCCACCCCTATTTTCAGCATGGCCTGCTGGATCAGGGCTATTGGTCCGACGGCCTTTATACCCCGCCCTCCGACGAGGCCATGATCTGGGACATCCGGACCGTGAAGGCGCTGGGCTTCAACATGCTTCGCAAGCACATCAAAATAGAGCCGCTGCGGTGGTACTACCACTGCGACCGGTTGGGCATGATCGTGTGGCAGGATCTGGTGTCCGGCGGGGATGAGTTTCACTCTCTCTATACCCAGGCGCTGCCCTTTGCGGGCGTCCATGTAAAGGACCGGCCCTCCCACCGGCTGGGCCGGGGCGATCCCGCCGGGCGGGCGCAATTTGAAAAGGATCTGACAGATACGATGCGATTGCTCTATAACTGCACATCTCTGGCGCTGTGGACGCCCTTCAACGAGGGCTGGGGCCAGTTCGATGCCCTGCGCCTTTCAGACCGTATCCGGGCGCTGGACCCCACCCGGCTCATCGACCACGCCAGCGGCTGGCACGATCAGGGGGGCGGCGATCTCAAAAGCCGTCACATTTACTATCGGCCCGTAAAGCTGAAAAACGACGGCCGCCGGGTGCTGGCGCTGACGGAGTTCGGCGGGTACAGCCTGCCCCTGGCGGGACACTGCGCCACCGACCGGCGCTTTGGCTACCGGATATACGAAAATCAGGACAGTTGGATGGCGGCGGTGGAACAGCTCTATGAAAAAGAGATCATCCCCCTCATCAAAGACCGGGGACTGTCGGCGACAGTCTATACCCAGCTCAGCGATGTGGAGGATGAAGTCAACGGTCTTGTGACATTTGACCGGCGCGGGTGTAAGGCGGACGTGGGACGGTTCCAGGCCATTGCGGAGAAGCTGCGCTTTTGACACGGCGCCTATGTATCAGACCACGACCCACTGCAACAGCAGCAGCAGACCGAACCCCGGCACGCCCAGCACCCCGATGACCAGGGCGTTGAAAATGTTCAGGCCCAGCGAGATCCCTGTCAGACCCGCAGTGAGGTTCAGCAGCCACAGCGCGGCGAACCCCAGCAGCGAATTAAACAGCACCCGCATCGCCAGCTTCACCGGCGCGGAGAAGAGCCGGATGCAGGCCACCACCAAAAACAAGATCACCAGACCCAGCGCGACTTTTTCTACAGTTGACACGTACGGCCCCCTCTCTGCACTCCGGCGGCGATATACTCCGGAGAGCATTCTTTGATCTTACGGAAGAGATAGTTGCATTTGGCCTTGAGCGAGTTGATCTCGTAAATGCACGATTCCACCATTTCCGGGTCGGAGACAAAGTTGAACTTGTCGTAGGCCTGCGCCAGCGATTGCCGTGTCTGGTGAAGTTCGGTGATGAGATCTTCCGCGTCCTCGGACGTAAAGGCGGTATCTTTGGTCATGATTTTTTCCATAGCAGTTCCTCCTGGCACATGGTGCTACCTTCTTATATGTACTGACAGTTTGGCCGATTATGCCGTTTTCTAAACAGGCCGAATGGAATATTTTTACAAAACAGGTGTGGAGGATTAGAAAGCAAATGAACCACGAAAGCTATATGCGCCAGGCACTGGAGCTGGCCCGGGAGGCTGCGGCGGCAGGCGAAGTGCCGGTGGGCTGCGTCGTTGTAAAGGACGGCGCGGTGATCGGCCGGGGCAGAAACCGCCGGGAGGAAAAGCAGGCCGCTTTTTCCCACGCGGAGATGGAGGCCATCGCCCAGGCCAACGAGGCGCTGGGCTCCTGGCGTCTGGAGGGCGCGGCGCTGTATGTGACGCTGGAGCCCTGTCCCATGTGCGCCGGCGCCATTCTCAACGCCCGTGTGTCCCGGGTTTTTTACGGCGCGCGGGACGAGCGCATGGGCGCCTGCGGCGGCGTGATGAACCTCTTCATGGAGGACTTTCCCCACACGCCGGCGCTGGTGGGCGGCATTCTGGAAACGGAGTGCCGGGCGGCGCTGTCGGCATTTTTTCAGACGTTACGGTGAAAAGCAAAAAATTTAATACTTTTTTAATGACTTTTTACGAACTTTGTTAACAACCTTTTGTTAGCCTATACTTGCAAGAGACAAGAGACTTTTTTCATCCATCTTCCTACCAAACTGAAAGAGGGAAACCGTTGGCGGTTTCCCTCTTTGAGCATTTTTTGGGGAAAACTGTCTCACCGCCCCGGTGAGACGCCTGTAAGGCTTTTTTAAATTGTTTTCAGCGCGGCGATGGCCGCGCTTCTTTTTTTGCCCCGGAGAGGGCCGGGCGCGTCGGGAGAGGCCGGCGGCGGGCGGGTGGCGGTATGTTTCGGACAGGCCGTGCATACAGTAGACAAAACCCGCGACGGCGCGCGCGAAGAAAAAGGACGGCGCGGCGGGCAATGAACGGAGGAAGAAAGGGGAAGACGTATGAAAGAAAGTCTGATGGCGGCGCTTCTGGCGCTGGCACTGCTGTTCGGCATACCCTGGATGACGGCAAAAGAGGTCTCGGCGGAGGACAGCACAACACCCGCGCCCGCAGAGCAGCCGGACAGCACTGGCACCGACACGATCCAGGGGGAAAAAGACAGCGCCATCCGTCTGAAGGTCTGGAACGGCACCGAGGTGCAGGAGATGACCATGGCGGACTATCTGCCGGGCGTGGTGCGGGGCGAGATGCCCGCCTCCTTTGAAGAAGAGGCGCTCAAGGCCCAGGCGGTGGCCGAGCGCAGCTATATCCTCTACCAGGTGGCCCACGGCCCCAAGGAAAACCACCCCACGGCGGACGTATGCATGGATCCCAAGTGCTGCAACGCCTATGTCAGCGCCGAAAAAGCCGCCCAGAACTGGGGCGACGCGGCGGCGGACAACGAAGCCAAGATCCAAAAGGCGGTGCGGGATACCGACGGCTATGTGGCCCTGTACGACAACCAGCCCATCCTGGCGGTGTTCCATTCCTCCTCCGCGGGCAAAACGGAGTCCTCCGGCGACGTGTGGTCTTCCAACCTGCCTTATCTGGTGGGTGTCTCCAGCCCGGAAAACGCCGATACGGTCCCCAATTATTACAGCACGGCCACCTTTGCCGCAGACGACTTCAAGGCCGCGTTCCTGGCTGCCTACCCCGCGGCGGATCTCTCCGGCGCGCCGGATACCTGGTGCAAAGACCTAATCAAAAACGGCTCTGACCGGGTGGAAAAGATCACGGTAGGCGGCGTCACGGTGACGGGCGTGGAGCTGCGGACGGTTTTGAAGCTGCGCTCCGCCAGCTTTACGGTGGAGACTGCGGGGGATACCCTTACCTTTCATGTCACCGGCTATGGCCACGGCGTGGGCATGAGCCAGTACGGCGCCAACGAGCTGGCCAGGGAGGGAAAGACCTGGCAGGAGATTCTCGCCTGGTACTATGCGGGCGTTACCTTCGCGCCTTATCAGCCCAGGGCATGATTTGCGGCTATACAAACGGGGAAAAATATGCTAAAATAATTCATTCCTGCCGGAATTTACAAATTGTTCAGGAAGATCGCGGGAAAGCGGATATGATAGTATCAACAAAAGAATGGGGAGGAACGCCTATGGCTCGCAATATTCTGGTGGTGGAGGACGATCACAACATCTCCGACCTTATTCGTATGTATCTGGAAAAGGAGGGCTTTGAGGTTCGTCTGGCGCTGGATGGCGGCAAGGCGGTGGAAGAGTTTGAAAAGAGAACGCCCGATCTGGTGCTGCTGGACATCATGCTGCCCGTGATGGACGGCTGGGCTGTCTGCGGCAAGATCCGGGAGACTTCCAAAACGCCCATCATTATGCTGACGGCAAAAAGCGAGGTCAGCGACCGTATCACAGGCCTTGAAATGGGCGCCGACGACTATCTGGTCAAGCCCTTTGAGATGAAGGAACTGATGGCCCGCATCAACGCGGTGCTGCGCCGCAGTGAGATCCCCGACGACACCAAAAAGCGCCTGACCTTTGACAAACTGGTCATCAATCTGGACAGCTATGAGCTTTTGGTGGACGGCAAGAAGATCGACACGCCCCCCAAAGAGCTGGAGCTGCTCTATCATCTGGCCTCCACCCCCAACCGGGTCTACACCCGCAACCAACTGCTTGACGAGGTGTGGGGCTTTGACTATTTCGGCGATTCCCGAACGGTGGACGTACACATCAAGCGCCTGCGGGAAAAGGTGGAAAACGTGTCCGATCAGTGGGCGCTGAAGACCGTGTGGGGCGTTGGCTATAAGTTTGAAGTGAAGTAAGGGGCCGCACGGTGGAAAAACTGAAAATAAAATTCCGGGGACTCTACTGGCACCAGTTCTTTCTCAGCACCGGACTGGTGCTGCTGACGCTGGTGCTGCTGGGAGTCTCCTTTTACGGACTGAGCTACAGCTATACAGTGGCCGAAAAGCGCAGCGAGATGCGCAGCAAGGCGGAGCTGGTGGCAAGGCTCTCCGTGTACTATCTGGAAGAGGGCAGCGCCGCCCAGGACGAGAACCTGCGGGATCTGGCGGGCGTGGCCGCCTCCGCTTCCAACGTGAACTTTCTCATCTGCAACGCGGGGGGCAACGTGCTGCTGACCTCCGACAAGAATCTGGTGGGCCGGGTGGTGCTGACCCCCGCGGAGATCGTGCAGGATGTGGTGGAGAAATCCTGTCATTTTTACACAGGCCGAAGCAATCTGGCCGGCAACTATGAAAAAAAGCAGTTCGTCGTGGGCGTTCCGGTGATGGACGAGTCCAACGGCGTGATCATCGGTATGGTGCTGGCCGTTACAGACACCACGGATCTGACGGAGATGTGGCGCTCGTTCATCGCGCTGTTCTGCCTCACCGCCGTCACGGTGCTGCTGATCGCCTCGGTGGCAAGCTCGGTGACCACCATGCGCCAGATCCAGCCCATCCGCGAGATGGTGCGGGCCACCCGCGCTTATGCCGCCGGTAATTTTGAAGTGCGGATGCGGGACGTGGGCCGCGGGGACGAGATCGGGGAGCTGGCTTACTCCTTCAACGCCATGGCGGATTCTCTGGACGAGACGGAGCGGCAGCGGCGGGACTTTATCGCCAACATCTCCCACGAGCTGAAAACCCCTATGACCTCCATCGCCGGCTATACCGACGGCATTCTGGACGGGACCATCCCGCCGGAAAATGAGCGCCACTATCTCCAGATCATCTCCGAGGAGAGCCGGCGCCTGTCCCGGCTGGTGCGAAGGATGCTGGACATCTCCCAGATCCAGTCCCAGGAGATGAAAAAGACTGAGTTCGACATCTGCGAGAGCATGCGTCTGGCGCTTTTGTCCATGGAACAGAAGATCAACGACCGGGCGCTGGACGTGGACGCGGACATTCCCGAGGACTCTATCTTTGTGGAGGGGGACAACGTACTCATTACACAAGTCATTTATAATCTGCTGGAAAACGCCACCAAATTCGCCACGGCCGGCTCTACCCTGTATCTGGGCATGACGGTCAACGGCGAAAAGGCGCAGATCACCGTTCGCAATCAGGGACAGACCATTTCCGCCGAGGAGATCCCCCTGCTGTTTGAACGGTTCCACAAATCAGACAAGTCCCGCAGCGAGGACAAGGACGGCTACGGCCTGGGCCTTTATGTGGTCAAGACCATTCTGGCACAGCACAAGGAGCAGATTACCGTTACCAGCGAAAACGGTGTGACATCCTTTAGCTTTACCATCCAGATCGCGCATCAATCCCAGAGAGAGTAAGGAGTTTGCTTTGGAAGAAAACAGAGAACGGGAGAGCCGGACTCCCACAGAGGATACCGGCAGCGAAATCAGCGAGATCAAGGAAGAGCCCTGCGAGGTGGTTTCCTGGTATATCCCCCATGAGAGAGGTGTCCCGGCCAGCACGCCGGCCCAACCGGAAACGTCCGGCGACCCCTGGCGTGAGGCCGCGGCAGCGGAGAAAAAGCGGAGCCGCAAGTGGGGGTGGATCTTCGCGCTTTGCATGGTGGTGCTGGTGGGTGTCGTGGTGGGCGGCGGCTTTTTGTTTGACGTATTTCCCAATCAGAACAAAAGCGGCGGCAGCACCGACGGCGGAGACGCCAGCAGCATTATTCAGATCTCACCTTCCCATACGGATACCACCATTCCCACCTATGAAGGCGATGCTTCGGTGCGCCTTACCTGCACGGTGGGCCATGGCGACGAGCTGACGATTCAGCAGGTCTATGCCAAGGTGAACCCCTCGGTGGTGACGGTGATGGCGGAGCAGAACACCGGCGCTTCTGTGGGCACCGGCATCATCATGACGGAAGACGGCTATATCATTACCAACGCCCATGTGATCTCCGGCGGCAAATCCTGCATGGTGGCGCTGTCCAACGGCGCCACCTATACGGCGGAGCTGGTGGGTTATGACGAGGAGCAGGACGTGGCGGTGCTCAAAGCCGACGCCAACGGACTGCCTGCCGCCGAGTTTGGCGATTCCGACCAAGCGGTGGTGGGCGACACCGTGTACGCCATCGGCAATCCCCTGGGCGTGGAGCTGCGGGGGACGCTGACCAACGGCATTATCTCCGCCATCAACCGGGATGTGACGGTGGACGGCAAGGTGATGACGCTGATCCAGACCAACGCGGCGCTGAACAACGGCAACTCCGGCGGCCCGCTCATCAACGCCTACGGCCAGGTCATCGGGATCAACACACTGAAAATGAGCTCCCAGACGGGGGAAGAGTCCGCCACGGTGGAGGGTTTGGGCTTCGCCCTGCCCATCAGCAGCGCCTGCTTCGTGGTGAACGACCTCATTGCTTACGGCCAGTTCAAGGGAATGCCCTCGGTGGGCATTACCATCATCACCGTCACCGATGCCAACGGCACCCACGTGGAAGTCTACACCGTGGAAGACGGTTTTGGCGCGGCGGAAGCCGGTATGCAGGAGGGCGACGTGATCGTGGCGGCGGACGGACAGCGTGTTGCCAGCACAGGTGACCTGATGCAGATCCGGCGCACCCATGTGGTGGGCGAGACCATGACGCTTACCGCTTTGCGGGACGGCCGGCAGATGGAATTTTCCGTGGTGCTTAAAGCCAGAAAGTAACAGATCCCACTCTATAAAGAAGAAACCGTTTTTCTGAAAACCCATCAAACCACGTGCGGCTGACAGCCGGGCGTGGTTTTTTGCGCCCACAGGAAAAACTGCAACCGACAGATCCCTAAAAACGTCTTTTTTTGCGAGATTTGGCTGTTATAATAATGGCCGGACAAAAAGACAGCTTATCAATCAAAGAAACACACAGGCGAAGTAACCGTGGGAAGAGAAACGGAAGGGCGACAGATGATCTTGCTATTGGATGACCATCCCCTTACCCGGCAGGGGCTTTGCTGCATTTTGCGGAAAAAGGAGCCGGGGGAGACATTTCTGGAGGCCGCCACTGTGCACGAAGCGATCACAAAGGCACAGGACGTTCCGCTGTCCATGGCGTTTATCGACCCGTATCTGCGGGAAGAGAGCGGCTTTGAGTTTGTCACGTGGCTGCGCCGCACCGGCCGGCCGGCAAAGGTCTTTATCCTCGCCTCTTTCTCCCGGCCGGAAGATTTTTTGCGAGCAAGACGTCTGGGTGCCGACGCCTATGTGCTCAAGGACGCATCCCTTGACGAGATCGAGTACGGCATTGCCACGGTGAAGCGGGGCGACCGGTTTTACTCCGCCGCCATGGTGGATTCGCTGGAAGAACCGACGCTGCCGGGCAGCGGGCTGGATTCCCTTACCCAGCGGGAGCGGCAGGTGCTGGAGCTGCTGGGCAAAGGCTGCGGCAATCAGCAGATCGGGGAAAAATTATATATTGCCGAAGGCACCGTGAAAAAGCATATCAGCAGTATTTTGAGCAAGCTGAGCCTGAAAAACCGGGTGGAGGCCGTGCTGTTTATGGCGGGGCATCAGGAGACGTGGGAGGATGCCGCCGGTATCATTCCGGTGGCTTGCGGTCAAGGAGGAAAACGATGAAAAAGGGACAGCAGATGATCTGGCTTGTGGCTCTGGCGTTGACGCTGGGCAGCGTGGGGGTTGGCTATGCGGCCTGGTCCGACACACTGCGGGTGGACAGCACCGTGACCACCGGCACGCAGGCATATGAGTTTTGCCGGAACAGCACCTACCGGGCCTATTGGTGCGACGGCGCGAAAAAAACGCCTGTGGCGATAACGGCGGAGCCTCAAAAGGTCGGGGACACGGTGGGCCTCTCCGTCACGGATGCGCTTCAGGCTCAAATGCTGCGGACGCAAAGCGGCTATCTGCGGCTGGAGAGTCCCATTGAGCCGGGAGACGGCAACACGCTCAAGGCGTCGGAAAACCCGCCGGAGATTACCGCCGCGCCAGATGGAACGGTACAGGCGCAGGCCATTCCGGAAGAGGTGACGGTGTGCGGCGTCTCCTGCGGGGAAAAGGCGCTCGCCGCCGTTTCCTGCCCGCCGCTGACCTTTGACGTCTGGCGGGGAACGGAGACGGTGGAAGGGCAGCTGTGCGCGGTGGTGCTACTGCGGCCCCGGCAGGGGGCGGTGCCGGAAAAACTGGCGCTTCAGCTGCCCTGGGAGCTGCTGCCGGCGGAGGGGAAGGAAGCTGCGAACAAGGAAAAAGCGGTCACGGCGGACGTCCGGGTGCGCTATGAACTGACAGTGACCTGCGGCGTGGGGCAGTTCAATGAGCCTCATGGGGAAGGAGACTTGTCATGAACAAGACCAAACGAAGAAAGGCCTTGCTGCTGGGACTTTTGTGCGCGGCGGCACTGACCGTCTGCGCGGCGGCCTACTGGGTGCAGCAGTTGAAAACAGAGGTGTCGCTGTCGGTGACGTACCCGTCCCAGGTCACGGTACTGCCACAAAGCAGCGCCGCGGACGGGGCCGCGCCGCAAACGGCGGCGCCCATTCCCTCCGCTGTGCCATGAAGCCGGGCGCCTACCGTGTCTGGTCGCTGTGCGCTCTGGCGGCCGCGGCGGCCATGGGAATACTGGGGGGGCGCATTCGGGGCGCCGGCTGGGCAGGCATTGTGATATACAGCCTGCTGCCGGCGCTTTTGGCGATGGCGCCCCGGCCCGCCATAGGAGACGGCCCCACCCGGCGGCGCCGGGTGGCGGGGGTGGCTGCGGCGGGCGGGGCGGTGCTGCTGGCCATCCGGTTCGTGCTGGCAGTGGTGATGAAAAAGCTGGCGGCGTCGCCTTACGACATATCCCCCGCGGGCATATGGGACAACCTGCTGTGGCTTCTGCCGTGTCTTCTGGGGCAGGAAATGACGCGGGCCTACGCCCTGGGCAACATCCGCTGCCGCCCTCCCAGACAGCGGGCCTTTTGGACGGCGGCGGTATATGTGCTTTTGCTGGCGGCCAAATTTCCCTGGGCCCGTTGTGCCGCCGTGCAAAGCGTGCCGGATGCGTTTTTACTGCTGGGCCAGTATCTGCTACCCCTTGCGGCGCAGGGCATGGTGCTGATGGTGCTGGCCGCTGAAGGCGGTGCCGGCGCGGCGGTGGCCTATGCGGCCATCCCCGTCGTTTTTGAAAAAATGTTCCCCTTTTTGCCGTCTCTGCCCTGGCTGGCGGAGACGGCGGTGGGAACGGCTTTCCCGGTGGCGCTGGCTCTCTACATCCGTTCGGTTGGCACTGCCCCACCGGCGCGGCGGGCAAGACCCGGTTCCACGGCCGTGCTGGCAATGGCACTGTGCCTGCTGGTGGGCGTCAGCTGGTTCAGCGCGGGGGTCTTCCCTGTACGTCCGCTGGTGGTGCTTACCGGCAGCATGGAGCCGGGCATTATGCCGGGGGATGTGGTGCTGGTGCGCCGCTTTACCGGAGAGGAGGAGATCAGCGCGCTGACGGTGGGCGATGTGATCAACTTCCAAAGAGAGGATATCAACATCACTCACCGCATTGCCGATGTTAAAAGGGACAGCGCCGACAATCTAACCTTTTATACCAAGGGCGACAACAATGAGAGCCGGGACAGCCAGGCGCTGAGCCCCAACGATATCAACGGCATCGTGGTTCGTGTGATCCCCAAGGTGGGGTGGCCGGTGCTGCTGCTGTGGAGTGGGCGCAGTACCCCGGCAGGCGTAGAAACGGGAAGCTGAAAAGGAGGAAACGGTATGAAAAAAGGCATTCGCCGGTGGGGACTGCCCCGGTGGGGCCGTCTGGCCGGCGCGGCTGTATGCGTGCTGGCGCTGTGCCTTTGCGTGATAGAGGCGGTGCGTGTGCTACCGGGCCGAAAGACGGTACAGGACGTTTTTGGCTACGGCTACTCTGTCACGGCGGAGGGCAGCGCCGTGAGCCTGCTGGCGGACAACGACATCTATCCCGATGGAAAGATCCTCATGGGACAGCTGTGCCCCTACGCGCTGACCACCGCGGTCACGGCAGAGGTATCCGCCGCCTATCACGGTACCCAGGAGGTGTCGGGCCTGGCGGGGCGCTATCAGACGGAGGTGGTGGTGGCCGGGGCGCTTGAGAGCGACACCGGCAGCATACCGGTGTATGAAAAGCATTTCCCCCTGCAAAGCGGCGACATTCCCACGGAGGGCAGCGGTGCTGCCGTGACAGTGCGTCTGGCGCTGGATCCGGCCGTTTACATTGCCGCCGCCGACGCGGCGGCCACGACATTGGGAACCAATCCCACCCGCAGCGTTACGCTGGTCTTCTCCGGCCGCTTTACCGCCCGGACGGACTGGGGCGAGGTGGATGAGCCCTTTTCCTGGACGCTGCTGCTGCCCTCCTCCCGCACAACGCCCCTCTATACCCTCACCGCCAGCGCGCCCACCTCTGTGCAGCGCAGCCTGACGACCCGGCAGGAGAGCCGCCAGAGCCCGGCACCAGCCGCGGCGGCGGGCGTGATCGCGGCCGTCTTTCTCAGCGGCGGCGGGCTGTGGATTTTTTTAAAACTGACCCGTCCGCTGACGCCGGAGGAGACCTTTCGCGCCCTCCGGCGGCACCTGCTGCGTCTTTACGGCGGGCGCATGGTGTGCCTGGCGGAGCGGCCTGCCATCTCTCCGGAAACGGAGTGGCTGGTGAAAAATTTACAGCAGCTTGCCTTTTTAGCGGAAGAACAGCACCTGCCGGTTTTTTATACGGCGGATGAAGAGGGCCTGCCCCGGGACGGTTTCTTTTTTGTGCCCTGCGGCGAGTGGATTTATACCACTGCCGTCTACCCGCCGGGGGAGGAAACTACCCCCAAAGAGGTAGAGGAAATGGGCCTTGAGGAGCAAAAAGAAGGGGCCGTCCGGGGGATTTGAAAATACGGTTTTCCGTCTATACTGGGAAGTGTTAGCGGCAATGACCGCTAAAATTTTTTCAAAAAATAGGGAGGCAGATTGCGTGAAACGTAAATGGAGTACCCTGCTGGCAGGTACGCTGGCACTGATGATGGTCCTGGTGGGCACAGGCTACGCCTACTGGACAGACACACTGCACGTGACAACCAAGGCCACCACCGGTGAGCTGGACGTAACCTTTATGGATCTGGGGCTGTACGCGCAGTACAAGAATGAGACCGGCAGAGGCCAGTGGAGCATCATCGACGGTATCCAGGACGCGAACGTCCATACCACCGACGGCTATGTGGCCAGCGATTATTTCGCCGATAACGACCACAACGCCATTGGCAACGGCAACATCGGCCTCTACAAGAAGAGCGCCGAACCTTACAACAGCATTGACTTCAGCGCCAAGCTGGTGGACGCTGCCCAGATCGGCAAGAACATCAACGGCTATGCCAAGACCGACAACGGCAGCGATTCCATCGCCATCACTCTGGATCAGATGTATCCCGGCTATGCACAGGCCTTCCGCTCCGACATCGTGAACCTGGGCACCATGGCCGCCCGTCTGAGCGACATCCAGTTCACCACCTCCGCCGCCGGCGATAAGGCCGTCACGGATGAACTGAGAAATATGCTGGGCGTGGCTGTGTATATCGACAAGGAGACCAACGGCAACACCAACGCCGAGACCTTCAAACTGGCCAACGCGGTAGGCGCGGAGAACTGCTTCACCATGGGCGGCGTCGACTTTGTGCGTCTTGCCGCGCTGGAAGATGAGACCGTTCGCGCCGCGCTGACGCAGGCGGTGGAAGATGGCCTGCTTCTGGCGAAGCCCGAAGGCATGTATCGCATGGATCTGTTTTATGCCATCGGCATGGATCCTGACGCCGCCGGCGTATACACCACCGGCACCAGCGCTGACATGCGCGCCGCCAGAGGTGTGGATGACAGCAACACCGAGAACAAGGGCATCACCATCACCATGAATCTGCTGTGGAATCAGTTCAATAAGGACGTTCCTACCGAGGATCAGGCACCGACCAACATTCTGGAAAACCAGAACGCGTAAATAACAATAAGGCGTCCGGCACGAGCCGGACGTCTTATTGTTATTGGGGGGTGCCTTTTTGCTTTTGGAACAGGGTGAAAACGCCGGCGCACAGCAGAAAAAGACCAAAGGGCTTTCGCAAAAGCTCCGTGTCAACCGCCGTGGCCAGCAGAGAACAGGCTATGGCGCTGACGGCGCCCCAGGGGATGGCCCGGCGCAGCACCTCTTTTTCCAGCAGACCGTTTTTTCGGTGGAACAGGAGAGAAACGCCGGCGGTGGGGAGAAAATAGAGAAGGTTGATTCCCTGGGCGGTGCGCTGATCCACGCCTAAAAAAAGCGTCATGCACAAAAGCAGCAGCGTTCCGCCGCCCACGCCCCAGGCGGAAAGAATCCCTGTGGCAAAACCGATGAGCAGAGGCAGTAGAAAGGTTTTCACAGCAGATACCGCACGCCGCCATAGAGCAGGAAGGCGGCAAAGATTCGGCGCAGCCACACATTGGGCACTCGGGTAAAGATCTTTCCCCCCACCAGTCCCCCCGCGAGACCGCCCACCAGATAGGGTAGCGCCGCCAGAAGGTCCAGACCTGTCCGCAAGCCGTACACCACGGCGGACACCACGCAAAAGGGGAGGATCACAGCCACGCAGGAGGCGTAGGCCTTTTTGGTTTCCACATGGCACCAGTTTTTCAGCATCAGCAGCAGAGGCATACCGCCCCCTCCGCCGAAGAGCCCGTTGACCGCCCCTGCCGCCAATCCGCTCAGCGCCAATTTGTCCCTGTCTTTCATGTCGCCGCCTCCTTTCACTATGTACCCCGCGCCGCCGAGAAAAAAGGCAGCGCGGGGCAAAACCGCCGAATAAAAGTTACTGCTTCTGGAAGCTCTGACAGTCAGTGCACTGATCCATGGTGGGATTCTGCTCATGTGTGCCTACGCGAATGCTGTTAAGACCGCAGTAGTTCACATCCTGGCAATGGTGCTTGCAGTTGGTGACTTCACACTCGATAGCGGAGTTGGGGGTGCAGCCGCACCCGTCATTGGTACAACCTTTGGACATATTCAATTCCTCCTGCTGATAATAAAATGGGACTTTCGCCCGGAAATAGTTTGCCCGGCGGATCGGGGAGTATGCAAAAAAAGCAGGCGGAAGCAATTCCGCCTGCTTTTGAACGCTTATTTGTATTTTTTTATGGATTGCCCCACATACGATCCCAGTGATCTGTCTTTTTGAGAAAATGGAAGACCAGAACGGCGATGCCGCAGAAAAAAATGCCGGAGACCAGAAAGGACAAGAGGATGATCCACAGATTCTGTACCAGCTGCTGCCCCTGTACCAGATGATTCAGCGCCAGACCGCCGAGACACGCCACAAAGCAAAACAGCCCGTTAAAGATGACAAACAACCAATTTTTCATATGCATAGTATGCCTCCTTACTTCACCATAAGCCAATAGGAACGGTATACGACGGGCAGATTCTTTCTCCTTTGCTGCTGCTTCGCGCTGGGAAGTGATTGCCGATCTTCTGATATTAGATTACTATGAAACCGCAGGGCAGTCAATTACAAACAGGCCACAGAATCGGTTACAAAAAATGAAAAATCCCGGTACTTTTTGAAACTATTTGTATAGCTTCAAAAAGTACCGGGGGAAAAGCCTGTCCGGCCCAGCGTCTGTCAGATGCCCAAAAGCCAGGAGGCAAAGCGGAAGTAGATCAAAAGCGAGGTGGCATCTACGATGGTGGAAATGAAGGGACTGGCCATCACCGCCGGGTCAAGACCGATCTTTTCGGCCAGCAGCGGCAGGCTGCATCCCACAAACTTGGCAAAGACCACCACAAAAACGATCGTCAGGCCCACCACCAGGCACACCTCCGGCGTGACAGCCGCGTTGCCCAGCACCAGCCGGTCAAACAGCAGCATTTTAAAAAAGTTGGCGCCGCCCAGACACACGCCGCACAAAAAGGATACCCGCAGCTCCTTCCACATGACACGGAAGATGTCCGAAAAGTCCACCTCGTCCAGCGACAGCGCGCGGATCACCGCCACGGAGGCCTGGGTGCCGGAGTTGCCGCCGGTGCCGGAGAGCATGGGAATATAGGCGTTAAGCACCAGACACGCCGAAAGAGCGCTTTCATAGTGGTTGAGAATCATGCCGGTAAAAGTGGCCGAGAGCATCAGAATCATCAGCCACGGCAGCCGGGCCTTCCAGGTCTCCAGCACACCGGAGCGCAGGTAAGGCTTGCCGGAAGGAGAGATGGCCGCCATCTTTTCCATGTCCTCGGTGGCCTCTTCCTGGATAACGTCCATGGCGTCGTCCACGGTGACGATGCCCACCAGACGGTTTTCCATGTCTACCACGGGAATGGCAATAAAGTCGTATTTGCTCAGGGCCTGGGCCACGTCTTCCTTGTCCGTCAGTGTGCTGGTGGAGATCACGTTTGCATCCATGATAGCCCCGATCAGATCCTCTTCATCCGCCAGAAGGAGATCCCTGATGGCCAGCACGCCCAGCAGCCGCCGCTGTTTGTCCGTGACATAGAGAATGTTGATGGTCTCCATGTCGCCGCCCACACGCCGGATGCGTTTAAAGGCGTCCGACACCGTCACGTCTTTTTTCAGGGAGAGAAATTCCGTGGTCATAATGGAACCGGCGGAATCCTCGGGATATTTCAGAATTTCGTTGATGGACTTTCGCATTTCGGGCGTGGCTTTGTCCAGAATGCGGATCACCACGTTGGCAGGCATTTCCCCCACCAGGTCCGCCGCGTCGTCCAGATACAGCTCGTCCAGCACTTCTTTGAGCTCGGTATTGGAAAAGCCGTTGATGAGCATTTCCTGTGACGCCGGCTCCAGCTCCACGAAGACCTCCGCCGCCAGCTCCTTTGGCAGCAGACGGTACAGCATGGGCATATACGCCTCGCCCAGCTCTTCCAGTAAGAGGGCGATATCGGCGCCCGCCATGGGGGAGAGAAGGTCGCGCAGCTGGGCATACCGCTTCCGGGACACCAAATCTTTGATCTGGGCCAGATAAGAATTGACTTCCTCGTCATACTCGAACACGAAACGCCCTCCTCTCCAAGTATAAAAAATCCCGCAACAGATACCGGCGGCATCCTTGCGGAACTTCCCGGAAAGGCCAGACACAGTGGCCTGACTACCGTTACAAGCTTTAGCATCGCTGGGCGGTGAAACTGCGTTAGATGACACCTTGTTTTCGATATCACCTGTTCAAACCCTCTCATGGTGTCTCCACCACTTCGCGGCAGCAGTCCATATCCCCGCGGTAGCCTTACCTACCGGACATTTGTATATTTCTTTTATAGTATGATAATTTTTTCCAGCTGTCAATACTTTGTTCGTCTCAAGAACCGTTGGGCGGCAATCACTTTCAGGAAAATTAATCGTTGCAAAAAATATTTAATATGGTAGAATAATTCTTAGGTCGTAAAAAACAGGAACGGTCCGACAGGAGAAGGAGAACACATCCGCTCAAGAGGGAACGGCGGGCGAAAGGGCGTTGACAGGACTGCCCTTGAAAGGATGAAGTAAGATCCATGGGCATACACGACGGTCACAGACATCGGAAAAGAGAGCAGTTTCTGAGAAATGGGCTGGACGGTTTTGCCGACCACGAAACCCTGGAGCTGCTTTTGTTTTACGCCATTCCCCGCAAAGACACCAACGAGCTGGCACACAGTCTGCTGGAATATTTCGGCTCATTGCGGGCAGTGCTTTCGGCGCCAGCGGAGGAATTGGAGCGCTGGCCCTGCATCGGCGAAAACGCGGCGGCGCTTTTGAAACTGGTGCCGGCCATTTACCAGCGCAGCCAGACACCCGCCGAGGAAGAGCAGATCCTTAATTCTGTGGAAAATACGGGCCGTTTTTTTATGCGCGTTTTTCAAGGCGCCACAAGAGAAGTGCTTTTGCAGGCCTGCCTGGATGCCAAGAGCCGGGTCCTGTGCTGCAAAAAGCTGTCGGAGGGCGGCGTCAATCAAGCCACCACCAACATCCGAACCATTATGGAAAACGCTATTTTCAGCGGCGCCAGCGGAGTGATCTTGTCCCATAATCACCCCAGCGGCATTGCCCTGCCCTCGCGGGAGGACGTGACCATGACGCTGCAGGTGCGAAACGCCTTGCAGACAGTGGATGTGGAGCTGGTGGATCATGTGATCGTGGCGGACAACGACTTTGTTTCCATGGCCGCCAACGGAACGCTTTTTTTGGGCGGCAGCAGCGATGCTTACTCCGTTTTTTGAGGATAGAACCGCAAAACGCGCACGGCTGGGGGCGAACACCCCTTGCCGTGTGTTTTTATACCAAAAGACGGGCAAAAAAATGAGAAAATATCAAAGAAAATACGGCAAAACATATATTTACTTCCTTCGGATTTATGGTAAAATATAAGATTGACGTGATATATTCTGCCTTGGAGAAAGGCACTTGAAAACAGGAGGTACGATATGGGAGAATTTAAAGTTGTGTCGCCGTATCAGCCCTCCGGTGACCAGCCGGAGGCCATTGACAAGCTGGCGTCCGGCATTGAAAATGGGTTGAGAGAACAGGTGCTGCTGGGCGTGACCGGCAGCGGCAAGACCTACACCATGGCCAAGGTCATCGAACGGGTGCAACGGCCCACGCTGGTGCTGGCCCACAACAAAACCCTGGCGGCCCAGCTGTGCGCCGAGTTCCGGGAGTTTTTCCCCGACAACGCGGTGGAGTATTTTGTCTCCTACTACGACTACTATCAGCCGGAGGCGTATATCCCCCACACCGACACCTACATCGCCAAGGACGCCGCCACCAACGAGGAGATCGACCGGCTGCGGCTTTCGGCCACCTTCTCGCTTCTGGAGCGGCGGGACGTGATCGTGGTGGCCTCGGTGTCTTGCATTTACGGACTGGGCGAGCCGGAGGACTTTGCCAAAATGGCGGTGTCCTTGCGGACAGGGACAGAGTGCAGCCGGGAGGTGCTGCTCAAAAAACTGGTGGAGAGCCGCTATGAGCGCAACGACATCTCCTTCGAGCGCAATATGTTCCGGGTGCGGGGCGACACGGTGGAGGTCTATCCCGCCTACTACAAGGGCCGGGCCGTTCGCATCGAGTTTTTCGGCGACGAGATTGACCGCATCAGCGAGTTCGACCCGGTGACAGGCATGGCCAACAAGGTGCTGTCCCATGTGGTGATCTACCCGGCGTCCCATTATGTGACTACCCAGGACAAGATGGACCAGGCCATCGGCGAGATCAAACAGGAGCTGGAAGAGCAGGTCCGGGTCTTTACGGACAACAATCAGCTGGTGGAGGCCCAGCGCATCCGCCAGCGCACTGAATACGACATGGAGATGATGACAGAGCTGGGCTACTGCACCGGCATCGAGAACTATTCCCGTGTCATCTCCGGGCGGCCGGTGGGCAGTCCGCCCATGACGCTGCTGGACTTTTTCCCCGACGACTTTTTGCTCTTCGTGGACGAGTCCCATGTGACGCTGCCGCAGGTCCACGCCATGTACAACGGCGACCACGCGCGAAAGGAATCACTGGTGCAGTACGGCTTTCGCCTGCCCTGCGCCTTTGATAACCGGCCGCTGCGGTTTGAGGAATTTGAAGAGCGGTTCCATCAGGCGGTGTTTGTCTCCGCCACGCCCGGCGAGTACGAGCGGCAAAACGCCGACCAGATCGCCGAGCAGCTGATTCGCCCCACGGGCTTGCTAGACCCCAAGGTGGAGGTGCGGCCCGTCACCGGGCAGATCGATGATCTCATGGACGAGATCCACGCCCGGGCGGAGCGGAATGAGCGGGTACTGGTGACCACGCTGACCAAGAAAATGGCGGAGGATCTCACCGACTATCTGAAAAATCACGGTATTCGGGTGCGGTATATGCACAGCGACGTGGTGACGCTGGAACGGATGGAGCTGATCCGCGACCTGCGGCTGGGCGAGTTCGACGTGCTGGTGGGCATCAACCTGCTGCGGGAGGGACTGGATTTGCCGGAGGTGTCGTTGGTGGCCATTCTGGATGCAGATAAAGAGGGCTTCCTCCGCAGTGAGACCAGCCTCATCCAGACCATCGGCCGGGCGGCCCGGAACGCCGAGGGCCTGGTGATCCTCTACGGCGACAGAATGACGCCCTCCATGAAGGCGGCTATCAGCGAGACGGAACGCCGCCGGGAAAAGCAGGACGCTTACAACAAGGCCCACGGCATTATCCCCCAGACCATTCGCAAGGAAGTGCGGGAGGTGCTGGAGATCTCCCGCTCCGCCGAGGAGGGCCGGAAGAAGTCCCGGGGCAAGCTGTCGGACAAGGAGCGGGAGGAGACCATCGCCCGGCTGGAAAAGGAAATGAAAGAGGCGTCCAAGATGCTGGAGTTCGAGTACGCGGCGTTGCTGCGTGACCAGATCATCGAGCTGAGAGATACATCAAAATAGTGACAGAATTACTTTTTTTGAAACCTCTGCGCCGCGCCACTGTGCAGGAAGAGCTGTAAGGCAGTGAAGCTGCTGACAGCTTCTATAGCAAAGCGTCACAGCGCTTCCGGCTCCCCCGTCAGGGGCGAAAGCCGCGGTATTTTTCTGACGCGCATGTCGTCAGAAAAATAATATACTTTAAAAAAGAGAAATTTTATGAAAAAATACGCATTCTATTTCTGTGTCATTGTGGGCGCGTCGCTGTGGGGCTTTATCGGGCTCTTTACCCGGCAGCTGGCCGCGGCGGGTGTGTCCGTGATGAATATCGTGACCATCCGCAACTTCGGCGGCATGGCGCTACTGGTGCTGATCTTTCTTGTCAAAGACCGCAGCGTCTTTCAAATCCAATGGAAGCACCTGCCCATCTTTCTGGGAACGGGCCTCATCAGCGTATTGAGCCTGGCGTGGTGCTATTTCAGCTGTCAGCAGATCTGCTCTTTGGCGGTGGCCGGCATTTTGCTGTATCTGGCGCCGTCCTTCGTGGTGCTGATGAGCGCTGTCTTGTGGAAAGAACCGCTGACCAAACGGAAGATCGCCGCGCTGGTGTTGGCCCTCGCGGGCTGTGCGCTGGTCAGCGGCGTCATCGGCGGCCGCTTTGACATCTCGCTCAAGGGCTTTTTGCTGGGTGTGGGCGCCGGGTTTTCCTACGCCACCTACACCGTCTTCGCCCACTACGCCTTGCAGCACTATGGCTCCTACACGCTGATCGTCTGGACGTTCATCGTCTCGGGCATCGGATCGCTCCTGTTTCTCCAGCCCGCCGGCATGGCTCAGGCCTTTACACAGCCCGGCGCTCTATGGGCCATGGCGGGGCTGGTGGTGATCGCCACGGTGCTGCCCTACCTCTTCTACACACGGGGCCTTACCGGTGTGGAGGGCGGAAAAGCTTCCATTATAGCCAGTGTGGAGCCGGTGGTGGCGTCGCTGATCGGTATTTTTGTGTTTCATGAAACGCCCACCCTTTGGGTGGTGCTGGGCATTGCCTGTGTGCTGAGCGGCGTGGTGCTGCTGGCAAGGGAGGAGACTTAACATGGCAAAGAATAAAGAGGAAAAAACCAATGTGATGCGCCTTTTGGAGCAAAAGGGGATCGCCTATACACCCCACACCTACCCCCACGGGGAGGGAGACCCCACCGACGGGGTGTCCGTGGCGGTGTCGCTTGGGCAGGACCCGGCCCGTGTGTTCAAGACACTGGTGACCCGGGGCGCATTCGGCGGCTTTTATGTGTTCGACATTCCGGCGGCGGAAAACCTGGATCTGAAAAAGGCCGCCAGGGCCGTGGGCGAGAAGTCCGTGGCCATGATCGCCCAGAAGGAGCTGCTGCCGCTGACAGGCTACGTTCACGGCGGATGCAGCCCGTTGGGCATGAAAAAGCAGTTTCCCATCGTGTTCCATGAGACGGCGGGAAGTTTTGACACCGTGCTGGTGTCGGCGGGGAAGATCGGCTTTCAGGTGGAGTGCCGTCCCGGCGACCTCTTGAAGCTCCTGGGGGCCAAAACCGCCGACCTAATCGTAAATGAGTAAGAATTAAAGGACAGCAGATCATGCAAGATAAAATTTTCATCAAAGGCGCCCGAGAAAACAACTTAAAAAACATTGACGTGACCATCCCACGGGATAAGTTGGTGGTGCTGACGGGACTTTCCGGCTCCGGCAAGTCGTCGCTGGCCTTCGACACCATCTATGCCGAGGGGCAGCGGCGGTATGTGGAGTCTTTGAGCTCCTACGCCCGGATGTTCCTGGGCCAGATGGACAAGCCCGACGTGGACTATATCGACGGCCTGTCCCCCGCCATCTCCATCGACCAGAAGACAACCTCCAAGAATCCCCGCTCCACCGTGGGAACAGTGACGGAGATCTACGATTATCTGCGCCTTTTGTGGGCGCGGGTGGGAACGCCCCACTGCCCCAAGTGCGGCAAGGAGATCAAACAGCAGACCGTGGATCAGATCATCGACCAGATCATGACGCTGCCGGAGGGCACCCGCATCCAGATTCTGGCGCCGGTGGTACGCGCCCGGAAGGGCGAACACACCAAGGTCTTTGACGACGCCCGCCGCTCCGGCTACGTCCGGGTGCGGGTGGACGGCAATCTTTACGACCTGACGGAAGAGATTCAGCTGGAAAAAAACAAAAAGCACCAGATTGAGATCATCGTGGACCGGCTCATCGTCCGGCCCGACATGGGCCAGCGGCTCACCGACTCCGTGGAGACGGCCTCGGCCCTCTCCGGCGGGCTTGTGATTGTGAACCTGCTGCGGGAGGAACGAGATCTGACCTTTTCCCAGAACTACGCCTGCGAGGACTGCGGCATCTCCATCGAAGAGCTGACGCCGCGGATGTTCTCGTTCAACAACCCTTACGGCGCCTGCCCGGCCTGCATGGGCCTTGGCAGTCAGATGAAGGCCGACCCCGCCCTCATCATGCCCGATGGGAGAAAATCCATTCTGGACGGCGCCATCACGGCTCCCGGCTGGAACAATATCCGGGGTGACGGCATCTCCCGGATGTACTTCGACGCCCTCTCCCAAAAATATCATTTCTCCCTCCGTGACCCGGTGGAAAAGCTGAGCCCGGAGATCCGGAAGATCATTTTTTACGGCACCGACGGAGAAAAGCTGGATCTGACCTACGACCAGCCCCGGGGCAAGGGCATTTTGCACCAGGCATTCGAGGGCGTGGCCAACAATCTGGAGCGCCGTTATACGGAGACCCAGAGCGACGCCAGCAAGCGGGAGATCGAGGAGTTCATGTCCCAGTGCCCCTGCCCGGCGTGTCAGGGGAAGCGCCTGAAAAAAGAGGCGCTGGCCGTGACCGTGGGGGGGCTTGCCATCGACCGGCTCACCGAGAAGCCCGTGGACGAGGAACTGCAATTTTTTAGCACACTGGAGCTGGGACAGATGCAACAGATGATCGCCGGGCAGATTCTCAAGGAGATCCGCAGCCGGCTGGGCTTTTTGCAGTCCGTGGGACTGAGCTATCTCACCCTCTCCCGTGCGTCCGGGACGCTCTCCGGCGGCGAGAGCCAGCGCATCCGTCTGGCCACCCAGATCGGCAGCAGCCTTATGGGCGTGCTGTATATTTTGGACGAGCCCTCCATCGGCCTGCACCAGCGGGACAACGACAAGCTCCTGGCCACGCTCAAACGCCTGCGGGACCTGGGCAACACCCTCATCGTGGTGGAGCATGACGAGGACACCATGCGCGCTGCCGATTACCTCATCGACATCGGCCCCGGCGCGGGCGCCCACGGCGGTGAGGTGGTGGCCGCCGGCACGCCGGAGGAGGTCATGGAAAACCCCCATTCGCTGACGGGCCAGTACCTCAGCGGCATCAAGAAGATTCCCGTGCCGGAGGCGCGACGCGCCGGCAGCGGCAAATGGCTCACCGTCCGGGGCGCCGAGGAGAACAATCTCCGGCACATCGACGTGTCGATCCCCCTGGGAACGTTCACCTGCGTCACAGGCGTTTCCGGCAGCGGTAAGTCCTCGCTGGTGAATGAGATCCTCTTCAAGTATCTGGGGGCGGAGCTCAACGGCATGAAGACCCGCCCCGGCAAGTGCGACGCCATCGAAGGGCTGGAGCATCTGGACAAGGTCATTGACATCGACCAAAGCCCCATCGGACGCACGCCCCGGTCCAATCCGGCCACCTACACCAATCTGTTCAACGACATCCGCGACCTGTTCGCCGCCACCCAGGAGGCCAAGGCCCGGGGTTACGGCCCCGGCCGCTTTTCCTTCAACGTGCGGGGCGGCCGGTGCGAGGCCTGCTCCGGCGACGGCCTTTTGAAGATCGAAATGCACTTTCTGCCCGACGTGTACGTCCCCTGCGAGGTCTGCAAGGGCAAGCGTTACAACCGGGAGACGCTGGAGGTGCGCTACAAGGGCAAGAACATCGCCGAGGTGCTGGATATGACGGCGGAGGAGGCGCTGACCTTCTTTTCCGCCGTGCCCAAGATCGCGGTGAAATTGCAGACGCTGTGCGACGTGGGGCTGGGCTATGTGAAGCTGGGCCAGTCCTCCACCACCCTCTCCGGGGGCGAGGCCCAGCGGGTGAAGCTGGCCACGGAGCTGTCCCGCCGTTCCACGGGCCGCACCATCTATATCCTCGACGAGCCAACCACCGGCCTTCACGCCGCCGACGTGAAAAAGCTGCTGGAAGTGCTGCAGCGTCTGGTGGACATGGGCAACACAGTGCTGGTCATCGAACACAATCTGGACGTGGTGAAGTCTGCCGACTACCTCATCGACCTGGGGCCGGAGGGCGGCAGCGGCGGCGGCACGGTGGTGGCCGTTGGCACGCCGGAGCAGGTGGCGGAGGAAAAGGTCTCCTATACCGGCCAATATCTCAAAAAAATGCTTTTCTGACAGGACAAAACCCCGCTGCATAAGATAGGGCGAGGTGATGGAAATGTTATTGCTGCAAGACGGCATCATCGCGTTTTTGGCCGCTGTGGGCCTCACCGCGCTGGTGTGGCTGCTCATCGGATTGCTGCCCCGACTGAAAAAACCACGGGTGGACGCACTGCTGGTTGTGCGCGCCAAAGAGGCCGGGGCGCTGGAATACAACGTGCATGAGCTGGAAGGACTGCGCGCGCAGCTGGGCCGCGATACCCCCATCGTCATGGTGGACTGCGGTCTGGATGAGGAGGGACGCTCCATGGCGGCCATGCTCATCGGGGAGGAAAGAGACATCATGCTCTGCGCTCCGGAGGAACTTCAAAACTATCTGACATAAGGAGAACACCATGGGTGAACGCTGCACAATCGAAGGAACGGTCTTACAGCTGATTTTCCAGAACGAGGAAAACGGCTATACCGTGCTGCGCCTTGTGACGGGAGATGGGGAAGTGGTGACCGTGGTGGGCTGCATCCCCTGCGCCGCCCCCGGCGAGGACATGACCGTCACCGGTGTGTGGGTGAATCACCCGACCTACGGCCAGCAGCTCACTGCCGAGCAGGTGGAGCGGCGGATGCCCCAGGAGGTGACGGAGATCCTCAACTATCTGGCCTCCGGCATTATCAAGGGCGTGGGCCCCGCCACCGCCAGAGCGCTGGTGGAGCGCTTCGGCACCTCCACGCTGGAGGTGCTGGAGGACGAACCGGAACGGCTCTCCACCCTCAAGGGCATCACCGCCAAGCGGGCTATGGAGATCGGCAATTCCTTTCGCACTCTCACCGGGATGCGGCGGGTGATGGAGTTTCTGGCCCGGTACGATCTGCCGGTGCCCCTTGCCATGCAGCTTTACCGGGCCTACGGCACGGAGGCACTGGAAAAGGTGCGGGAGAACCCGTACCTGCTCTCCGGCGAGCGTTACGGCGTGAACTTCGGCGTGACGGACGAGATCGCCCTGAGTATAGGCATCGCCGGCGACAGCCCCTGCCGCCGCGCCGCGGCGCTGACGTTTGAACTGACCTACAATCTGGGCAACGGCCACGTCTTTCTCCCACGGGAGAAGCTGGTGGCGGCCACGGCCCAGCTCATCGGCTGCGGCAGCGACCCGGTGGAGGAGACGCTGGACGATCTGCTGGAAAAGCACGTCCTGGTGCAGGAGCATATTGCCGGGGTGGACGCCTGCTATCTGTGGAAGATGCACGAGGCGGAGACCTATGTGGCCCGGAAGCTGCGCGCGCTGACCCAGGTGAACGCCGACAGGGGCCGGGGCGCGGAAAAGATTATCGCGGAAATTGAAAAGACACAGGGCATCACCTACGCACCCCAGCAGCGCAAGGCGGTGCTTTTGGCGGCTCAGCAGGGCGTGCTGCTGCTCACCGGCGGCCCCGGCACCGGCAAGACCACCTCCGTGCGGGGCATCGTGACGCTGTTCGAACGCATGGGGCTGGACGTGACGCTTCTGGCGCCCACAGGCCGGGCGGCCAAGCGCATGAGCGAACTGTGCGGCCGGGAAGCCCAGACGGTGCACCGGGGCCTTGGCATGACGCTCAACGACCAGACCGGCGAGGTGGGCTTTACCAAAAACGAAAAAGATCCGCTTTCGGCCGACGCTGTGATCGTGGACGAGATGAGCATGGTGGACCTTCTTTTGATGCGGGCGCTTCTGGCGGCGCTGCGGCCGGGCTGCCGCCTTGTGATGGTGGGCGACCCGGATCAGCTGCCCTCTGTGGGCGCGGGCAACGTGTTCGCCGATCTTATCCGCAGCGGCGCGGTGGAGACGGTGGCACTGACGGAGATCTTTCGCCAGGCTCAGGAATCGGCCATCATCCGTAACGCCCACGCCGTCAATCTGGGACAGGCTCCCCAGCTGGAGAACAAACAAAAGGACTTTTTCTTTCTCTGCCGCCGGACGCCCGACCGTCTGGTGGACACCGTGGTGGAGCTGTGCCGTGACCGCCTGCCGGGAAACATGGGCATCCCCGTCGATCAGATCCAGGTGCTCTCACCCACCCGCAAGGGCGCGGCCGGCACGGGAAATCTGAACCGCGCCTTGCAGGCGGCGCTGAACCCTCCCGCTCCCGGCAAACGCCAGAAGGAGTGGGGCGACCTCATCTTCCGGGAGGGCGACCGGGTGATGCAGACCAAAAACAATTATGACGTGGTGTGGGAAAAAACCGACGGAACCGTGGGCACCGGTATTTTTAATGGCGACGTGGGTACAATCACAGAAGTGGATGCTTCCGGCGAGCTGCTGACCATCCAGTTTGACGACCGGGTGGTGACCTATACCACGGATCTTCTCGCCCAACTGGACATGGCCTACGCCATCACCGTACATAAGGCCCAGGGCAGCGAGTACCGGGCGGTGGTGATGTCCGCCGCGCCTGCCGCGCCGTCGCTGATGGTGCGGGGCGTGCTGTATACTGCCATCACCCGGGCCCGTGACCTGTTGATCATAGTGGGCGACGACACGGTGCCAGCCAAGATGGCGGAAAACGACCGGCAGCAGCGCCGTTACAGCGGTCTGCGCCGCCGCTTGAAAGAGGGGGCGTGTGAAACGTGCTGAAGGACGTGAATGAGGGCCTGAATCAGGCCGGCCGCTCCGTGATGGACTTCTTTTTCCCGCGGCGCTGCCCATTTTGCGGCAAGCCGGTGGGGAAGGAACTGCTGTGCGCCGCCTGCGCCAAAACGCTGCCCTTTACGGGCGAGGCTGCTGTGCGAAAGGGCGGCGGCTACGGCCGCTGCGCCGCGCCCCTTTACTATGAGGGAGCTGTGCGAGAGGCCGTTTTGCGCTATAAATTCAAGGGAAAAATGGGAAGTCTTTCCTGTTTTGGCTCCCTCATGGCCCAGTGTGCCGCCGAGGAGTACAGCGGCGTGTTCGACGCCGTTACCTGGGTGCCGGTGAGCAAAAAACGGCTGCGCCAGCGGGGGTTCGATCAAGCCAGATATCTGGCGGCTTCTCTTTGCGTGGACTGGCATACGGCACCCCAGGAGTGCCTGCGGAAAACGGTGGACAACCCGCCCCAATCGGGACTGAAAGGCGCCGACGCCAGACGTGCCAATGTGCTGGGCGTCTATGAGGCGGTGGAGCCGGAAAAGATTGCCGGAAAACATTTTTTATTGGTGGACGACATTTTGACCACCGGCTCAACGCTTAGCGAATGCGTCCGCGTTTTGAAAGAAGCCGGCGCCGACGATGTCATGTGTATGACACTGGCCATGACACGCTGAAGTGTGTGCCGCATTTTTTCCGGCGGAATGGCGTAGAATAAAGGAAGCAATGACTGTAAACCGAAAGACGCGCCCGGCGAGAGGACTAAAGAGGAACCGGAATCCGGAAAAAAGCACGAAAACCGGCGAAATCCCCTTGCAAAAAGTGCCGGCGCAACGTATAATATAAATATTATGGAAACTATCGGCTCTTTGCCGTCTGTCATAACGATTAAAAAGGAGAACAAATATGTGTGCGATCGCAAAAGATATCGGTATTGATCTGGGTACCGCTTCTGTATTGGTGTATGTGAAGGGACGCGGGGTCGTTTTGAACGAGCCCTCCGTGGTGGCCATCGACAAGGATACAGGACGGTTGCTGAAGGTGGGCGCGGACGCTCAGGCCATGCTGGGCCGCACCCCCGGCAATATCGTGGCCATCCGTCCTCTGCGGGAGGGCGTGATCTCCGACTACGACATGACCGAGCGGATGCTCAAGGAATTTATTCATAAGGTCTCAAGCGGCTTCCCCAAGCCCCGGGTCATCATCTGCGTGCCTTCCGGTATCACCGAGGTGGAAGAGCGTGCCGTTATCGATGCCGGTCTTCAGGCCGGCGCGCGCCGGGTGTATTTGATCGAAGAACCTGTGGCGGCGGCCATCGGCGCCGGGATCGACATTGCCAAGCCGGACGGCCACATGGTGGTGGATATCGGCGGCGGTACGTCGGACATCGCGGTGATCTCCCTCTCCGGCGTGGTGGAGTCCACCTCCATCAAGGTGGCCGGCGACCAGTTCAATGAAGCGGTGATCAAGTATATGCGCCGCAAGCACAACATCCTCATCGGCGAGCGTACCGCAGAGCTGATGAAGATGGAGATCGGCTGTGTGTTCCCCAAGGAAGAGGAACAGACCATCGAGATCAAGGGCCGCTGTCTGATGACCGGCCTGCCCAAGACCGTTACCGTCAGCTCCACGGAGATGATGGAAGCCTTTGAAGAGCCGGTGGAACGCATTCTGGAGGCCGTCCACGGCGTCCTGGAGCGCACGCCCCCGGAGCTGGTGGCGGACATCTCCAACAACGGCATCGTGATGACCGGCGGCGGCAGCTTGGTGGACGGCTTCGACAAACTCATCACCGCCCGCACCGGTATCCACACGGTGGTGGCGGAGGATGCCATCTCCTGTGTGGCGGAAGGCACCGGCAAGAGCCTGGAGTCCATCAACTCCATGCAGGACGGCACCGTGAACCTGTCCCGCAGAAAACAGATGAACTGATCAAAAAACAGTACCGGCAGCCGCTTTTAAAAGCGGCTGCCAGTTTTTTGGCGTCCAGGCCTAAAAAACACTCCGCGGACTGGACACCGGGGTGGCGGGCGTCTATAATAAAAAAGCTTTGAAGAGCGGAAAAAGAGAAAAAGAGGGAAGAAAACTTGGAAAAAGCAGTGTGGATTATCAAGCGGGAACCTGTGCTGACGGTTTCTTTTGTGCTGGCAGCGGCATCCGCCTTTTTTGTGCCGCCGGACAAAGAATATCTGTCCTATGGCAACCTGCCGGTGCTGTGCCTGCTGCTGTGCCTGATGGTCATTGTGGCCGGGCTGCGGCAGGCGGGGCTTTTTGACGAGATGGCCCGGCGGCTCACCAAAAGGGTCCGCACGGAAAAGGGACTGCTGTGGGTGCTGTGCGGAGAGTGTTTCTTCCTCTCCGCCCTCATCACCAACGATGTGGCGCTGATCACCTTTGTGCCCTTCACCTTGCTGCTGCTGCGGGGACAGCCGGAGAAAACAGTGATTTTCGCCGTGACCATGGAGACGGTGTGCGCCAATCTGGGCAGTGTCCTGACCCCCATCGGCAATCCCCAGAATCTGTATCTTTACACCTATTATCACATGGCGCCGGGGACCTTTTTTGCCGCCACACTGCCGCTGGGCGGTTTGTGTGTGTTGCTGATCGCCATGACGCTGCTGCTGCGCTCCGACCGAAAACTGCCGCCTTTCCAGACGCCGGGGGCCGCGCCGCTGTGCCGCGGAGAGCTGGCGGTCTACGGCGCGCTGTTTGCGCTGTGCCTGCTGACAGTGATGAATCTCTTGCCCTGCTGGGCGGTTTTCACGGTGGTGACGCTGACGGTGTGGTGGCGGGACAAACACCTTTTTGCGGCGGTGGATTATGTGCTTTTGGGTACCTTTGTGTGCTTTTTTGTGTTTGTGGGAAACGCGGCCCGCATCCCATGGATCCACCGGATGGTTTCACAGTGGATGACCGGCCGGGAGGTGCTGGCCGGAGCGCTGCTCAGCCAGTGCATCAGCAATGTGCCGGCGGCCGCCATGCTCTCCGCCTTTACGGAAAAAGGCGCGTCTCTTGTGGTCGGCACCAATATCGGGGGCTTGGGAACGCTCATCGCCTCCATGGCAAGCCTCATCTCCTACCGGCAGATCCGGGAAGAAAGCACCATCCGGCCGGGGCGGTATCTCCTTACCTTCAGCGCCGTGAATCTGCTGTTTCTGGGCATCCTTTTGATGGTTTACGGCAGATAAAAAAGCGGCCCGGCAAAAGCCGGACCGCTGAAGAAGCGTCATTCACCCCCACGGGCGTTGACATAGGTGACATAGATGTGCCCCGTGCCGAACACAACGGCGCTCCCCACCAGAAGCCAGTGCCGCAGCGTGATGCCGCTGAGCAGAAAGATCAAAGTGGGAAGGATGGCCAGCGCCAGGGCGCCGGAGCGCTCCGGCTTTTTAAAGTAGCGGAGCCACACCGCCAGATACGCCGCCAGACAAAACCCGTTTCCCAGAAGATACACCAGAAATCCGGTATCGGAAGCAAATCCAAATTCGGCAATGCCGATATTGAACACCATCAAAAACAGGCAGCCGTAGCGGCCAATCTGTTCCAGAATATTCATGGGGAGGCTGCGGCATTTGTCTTGCAACCCCTTGTTTCGCAGCATATAGACGATGTTCGGTACGAATAAGATGACCATGATGCCAAGACCAAACAGATTGATCCAACTGGCGGAAAAGCGCATCGCATCCCACTCCTTGTGCCTTTTTATCCAGAATACCACAAAAAGATCCGCTTGTCTCGCTTTTTGTGGGAGAAAGAAGAATTTCTCCCGCAAAATTGACATTTAAGGGAAGCGTGTTATAATAAGCATTCAACTTTTGAGAGGAGAGACGACCATGATCACACAAATTTACTCCATTCAGACGCCGGAAGAGGCGCTGCAGTGCGTGGAAGCCGGCGCGGATTACATCGGCGTGGCGGTGGCAACAGGGATGCACCTGCCCGCTGAGGTCAGCGTGGAGGCGTGCAAGGCTATTTACGACGCCATCGGGCAGCGGGCGAAAAAGGTGCTGATCGTGGTGACGGATACCGACGCGCCTATTTACGAGCCGCTGAAAGTCCTTCAGCCGGATGTGATTCACATCTGCGGCTATGACTACGCCGCGACGCCGGAATTTGTCAAAAAGGCAAAGGAACTCTGCCCCGGCGTGGAGGTTCTGCAGGCCATCGCCATGGACGGTCCCCAGGCGCTGATCCGCGCCCGGTATTTTGCTTCCTTCTGCGATACGCTGATCCTGGACTCTGTGGACCCCTCCATTGGCGGCATCGGCGCCGCGGGGGTGACACATGACTGGGCGCTCAGCGCCGCGATCGTGAAAAGCGTGCCCTGCAAGGTGATCCTGGCAGGGGGCCTGGGCCCTGACAACGTAGCCGCGGCCATCCGCGCCGTGCGCCCCTGGGGCGTGGATTCATTTACCAGGACAAGCGACAAAGCTCCGGACGGCTCCAGCCGAAAGAACCCGGAAAAAGTCCGGGCCTTTGTGGAAAACGCCCGGGCGGCCTTCCGGGGGACGGAAGCATGAAGCGAATCTTGTGCATCGGCGACGCCTGCGCCGACATTGTGATCCCCTTCGGCAGCGTCAGACAGGGGCGGGACGCGGCGCCCAGCTTCATGCCCGGCGGCACGGTGGCCAACACCGCTTCCGGTCTGGGACGGCTGGGCGTGGCCTGCTCCTTTCTGGGCAAGGCGGGGCGGGACTATTACGGCCGAGGCATGAAAGAGGCGCTGGAACGAGACGGCGTGGACACGACCCGCTTCACGCTGCGGGAGGAGCTGGCGTCGGTGCAGATCCTGGTGGTCATTGACGAACAAAACGAGCGCTTTCCCTTTCTGATGCCCCGGGAGGCGCCCAGCCATCTGGCTCTTTTTCAGGAAGATCTGCCGGAGACGCTGCTGGGGCAATTCGACATGGTGCATACCTCCGGGCTGATGCTTTTTGAAGATCCCGCCGCTTCCTCCGTCTGCGGCTTTCTGGAAAAATGCAGCCATGCGGGCGTTCCTGTTTCGCTGGACATCAATCTGCGGGTGGAGACGCTGGAAAAAGACCGGCGGCACCTGTGCCGGGCCATGGACTGCGCCACCTATCTGCTGGGCTCTGCCGCGGATGAGCTGATGCCGCTCACCGGCTGTGGGGACGCGGAAAGCGCGGCGCGCTGTCTGGTGACGGAAAAAAGGGCCGTGGTTTCACGGCTGGGCGCAGAGGGCGCCTGTGTCTATACGACGGCAGAAGCCTTTCACTGCGGCGGATATCCGGTCCGCGTGGCGGATACGTTGGGGGCGGGGGACTGCTATAACAGCGGCTTTTTGTACGCGCTGACCAAGGGGTGGAACCTGGCGCGGGCCAACCGCTGCGGCTGTGCCGCCGCGGCGCTGAACCTCACAAGGCCCGGCGCTCGGAACGGCCCCACGGAAGAAGAACTCTCCGCTTTTATGAAAGAGGACTTGAAGCGGGAGGTGGATGCGTGAAAAAGGAACGCTCACTTTTTGAATGGATCTTCATTCCGGTGGCGCTTGTCAGCCTGGGCCTTTGCGCCTGGCGCTTTCATGCCGGCGTTTTGGTGCCGCTTTGTGCCATGCTGGGTGTGGTGGGCAGCACGCTCAACGGCACAGGGCGGAAGGTGTGCTACTTCTTTTTGCTGGCCTCGGCGGTGATGTATGCCTACATCAGCTTTGCCAACCGCTTTTACGGAGAGTCCATTTTGAGCGCCGTCTATTCAGCGCCGCTGTTTCTCTATTCCATTTTGCGCTGGTTTAAACCAGGCGGGGCGAAAAAAACAGCGGACGTCTTTCATCTCAGACCCGCTGCTGCGCTGCGGCTGGGCGGTCTGCTGCTGGTGGGCGCGGTGGTCTACGGATTTGCGCTGCGGGCGATGGGCTCACATCTGCCGTTTCTTAACGCCGTTTCCACGGCGGTGGCGGTGGCGGCTAATTACCTATCCGCCCGCCGGATGAAGGAGCAGTGGTATGCCCAGCTGGCCTCAAACGCGGCGCTGATCACTATGTGGCTCATCGCCTCCGGCAGCGATCAGGGCAACGTGCCGCTGCTGGTGGAAAACATCCTTTTCGTGGTGTCCAATATCCGCGGTGCCATTCGCTGGACCAGACTCGGCCGTATGGTGCCCGCCAGGGAAAATACGGCGTGTCCGGCCATTGACAAATGACGAAAAACGTATAAGATAGAAGCAGAAAATCAATGATTTTTGCCGCTTGGCATGACAGATCGGCGGCAGATGAACGTAAGGGAGGCAGAAGAGATGGATATAGCGCTTTCGGGTGTGAGGAGCACAGGCGCCCGGGCGGAGAGCCCGCAGAACGTATCCGGCGGCTCTTCTGCCGATTTTACCGCCGCCATGCGCAGCAGCCTTCAAACGGGGCAAAACCTGGACGATCTGTTCAAGACGATGGCCCGGCAGTACGGCGTGCCTGAAAAGCTGCTCAAGGCCGTGGCAAAGGCGGAGTCGGGCTTCGACGCCTCCGCCACTTCTTCCTGCGGCGCCATGGGGATTATGCAGTTGATGCCCTCCACGGCGCAGTTTTTGGGTGTTACCGATGCCTACGATCCGGCGCAGAACATTATGGGCGGCGCCAAATATTTGCGGGGCTTGCTGGATCATTTTGACGGCGATGCCTCTCTGGCCGTGGCAGCCTACAACGCGGGCACCGGGGCGGTGGAATCCTACGGCGGCATACCGCCTTACGCGGAGACACAGGCCTATGTCAGCAAGGTACTGGGATACGCCGAAGGTGATTTTTCGGTGGGAAGCAGCGCCGTGGCATCTGTGGGGTGGAACACAGGGGAGAAACAGCAGACGCTGCTCAGCGGTATTTTCTCTGCCGCCAAGGCCATGGATGCGGAAATGACGCTCTCCTACCTGATGAAAATGATGCTGCTCAAAGAGCAGACGGAGTTGGGAAAAGATTCTGAAGAAATCTGAGAGAAGCTCCCGCTTTGTGATGCATCAATAGAAGCCAGCGCTTTGCAGCGCTGGCTTCTGCTTGTAAAAAAGGCGGTAAAGTTGACTTTTATCGTCTAAACGTGTAATATGTGTTAAAATGGTATATACATATATGTAGCCGCATGACAGGGGACAAACTTCCTTCCTCTGGGGAGGCGTCTTGCTTGCCGGTTCATTTTGACGATTCAAGGAGATTTTATGAAAGTAAAAATTATATCCGACAGCACCTGCGACCTTTCACCGGCGTTGCTGGAAAAATATGATATTGCCGTCACCCCCCTGTCGGTTCTTTTGAAGGATCGCAGTTTGCGGGACGGCATCGAAATTGTGCCGGACGACATCTACGACTTTGTGGCGCGGTACGGCACGCTGCCCAAGACCAGCGCGGTAAATGTTTTGGAGTATGCGGAAGTGTTTCAGCAGTGGCATGAGAAGGGCTATGACATTGTGCAGTTCAACATCAGCAGCGATTTTTCCAGTTCCTATCAGAGCGCCTGCATTGCCGCCCAGAAGTGGAAAAATGTCTATGTGGTGGATTCCCGCAATTTGTCCACGGGACAGGGCCTTCTTGTGCTCCACGGGGCAGAAATGGCACAGCGGGGCTGTTCAGCCAAAGAAATATACGAGGAATGCACCAAGCTGGCGGAGCGTGTGGAAGCCAGCTTCGTCATCGACAGCGTGGACTACCTCTATAAAGGGGGGCGCTGTTCGGCGCTGGCGGCTTTGGGAGCCAATATTTTCAATCTCAAGCCCTGTATTGAAGTGAAGAACGGCTTTATGGAACCGGGCAAAAAATACCGGGGTAAAATTGAAAAAGTGGTGTTGGACTATGTGGCAGATCGCCTGGCAGGCCGGCAGGATATAGAGCCGCATCGGATCTTCATTACCCATACCAAGTGCGATCCGGCATTGGTGGAAGCGGTGGAGCAAGCCATCCGGGAGCAGATCCCTGACGTAGAAGAGGTGCTGGAGACCCTGGCCGGCTGCACAGTCACCACCCACTGCGGCGCCAACACACTGGGTATTCTCTTTATCAGAAAGCCGTAAAAGCCGGGGGAAATGTGAGCGAAAGAGCGGACATAAGATGCCGTTTTTGACGTGATTTGAACTGAATAGTGTGCGGCGACTGCCCTTGAAATAAACGATAAAAACCCGTATCCATTGCACTGCAATGGATACGGGTTTGGCGCAGAAGGAGGGATTTGAACCCTCGCGCGGGTTTTTAAGCCGCCTACTCCCTTAGCAGGGGAAAAGAAACCGTGTGTTTTCAGCCATTTGAGCTACTATTGTTAGGAGTAGCGTTAGGAGTATTTTCTTGCGCCTCCGTCTCACATCCTGCTTGCAGAGTGTTTACAGCGGCCAGAGACGGTGCCGCGTCGATGTGTATATACCGTTGCGTCGTCGAGAATTTGGCGTGGCGCATTACCTCTTGGATGATGCTTGGAGCAATGTTACCAAGGGCCAATGCAGATGCTGTGGTATGCCGGCATGAGTAGGGCGGGAGCCTCCTGCACCCTGTGCGCTCCAACGTTTGGTAATACTCTTCATAAAAACTATCTTTATTCTGACATAGCACCTTGCCGATCCGGCTCTTGGATTTATCGCATAAATCATGCAGAACGGGTATGATTTGGTCAGCTATAACAATGGGTGTCCTTTTGCGTTTTTTAGTCTTTAGTCCGCAATTAATGATCTCCTGTTTGCCCCATTGTATCATGTCTTTTTTTAGCTGTAGCAGCTCCCCTGGCATCATCCCGGAATAAATCATCAGGAGCAGATAGCCTGTGAAGGTATTGCCGCTGTAATAATCCGCCCAGAGGCTTTTGATCTCATCATCGTTAAAGGGTATCTGCTCTGTTTCATCCAGTTGCGGTAAATCCATATACTTTGCAAGGTTAACGGTCGCATTGCCCTGGGCAATGGCCATGTCATAGAGCATGGAAAGAAGCTGCTTGATATCCTTTGCGGGGTAGTATGTCAGTCCAGCAATCAGATCCTGTAAGTTGCCTATATCAATGTCGGATATGATTTTTGAGAGAATCGGCTTGCACTTTTCGTGTGCAATACGGTAGGCGCATTGCCTTGATTCGGAGAGCTTTTCATAGCGTCCCTGCTTCCAGACCTGATATAGTTTTTCCAACGAAGTGGCTTTAGTACACTGCTCCGCACGCAGCGTTTCGGCGTATGCCAGCGCGGCGGTCTTGGTGTGAAATCCAGACTTTGATCTTGTTATTTTCCGGCTCTTTCCATCGTCGCCTATAAACCAACCGGTAACGACTTGGCAGCACCAGTATTTGCCACGCCGAAATGCGGTGCCTGATCCGTTGGGCCTCGTCTTTGGTTTTGCCATCGTATCACCTTATCTCGCAATTGTGCCAGAGTCTGACACTTTTATAATCCGAGCAATTGTTTTTTCTTAAACTCAAATTCCTCCGGAGTAATAATTCCGGCGTCAGCCAGCTGCTTGAACTTAAGTATTTCATCAGCCACCGAAGATGTTGTTGCCAATTTTTTATCCTGCGAGCTAAGTATTACATTAAGCAATTGACCAGCTTGCTCCGCACAGCGCTTGAATTCCTTGTATGCAGATGACCCTCTCGCTACTGGTGTATCCAAAATATCAACCGAAAATGTAGATATGTATTTATGCTTAGTTGATATATGCAGAGAGATACTGTTGCACATATCTTTATTTTTTTTACCCAACTCGGCTCCCACAATAGCGCCAACCCCGCCGAATAAAGCGGCTCCGGCAACAGCCCCGCCGAATCCACCTTTTGTCACGGATTCGCCGTCCTCTATGATTTCGTAGTTAATCAACTCGTTGAATTTTAAAATATCATACACCTGATTCCCTCGATATACAGAAGGGCAGCACCATTCTTGTGTATTGCAATTGATAGCTAAAAATCGTGATTTGTAAAGGGTATACTTTACTTCATCTGTTGCCTTAAAATTCTGAGATAAGGTTTTCCTTATCTCTATTATTTCTGCAATTTGTTCTTTTGTCTTCGTGGAGAACTGGACAAGTGGGCCTGATTTCCAAGTACATCCATCGCAGATGCGACCACCGTCAATATTCGCTGATGACAATATTGGCAATCTGCCACCACATACAGCACATACTTCTCTGGCCATGTTGCGCCTCCTCGCATTTATTTGGGCGTCATGTGCCGGATTGCGTCGCATGACGTTATTTATAAATTCCCGTGGAAAACATTGGATGTATTTACTATAATAGGCAAGGTACCAAAATCATGTGGGACGCCCCATGCAGGGAGTATCCGTATGGACGACGCTTTAACAATCTCGCTCGCATTATTTGCATTATTGCCTGAGGCGGATCAGCGGGAGATCATTCGCCTCGTAGTCGTCTCAGCATCTCAGCAATGATCTTGTTTTGATTCTCCGGCGTCAACTGCATAAAGAGTTTCGCGAACTCTTCAGACAGGCCACTGCCCTCCGGGGTGGTGGCCTGTTTGTCTTGTTCTGTGCCATTAAGCAGATAGTCTGTTGTTGTTTTTAATATTTCCGCAATCTGCGTAAGGTATTTTGCATATGATTTCGATTCCCGAGTTTTCCATTTTGTAATAGCATTCTTCTTTACACCGATTAACGATGCGAAATTCTGCTGACTTAATCCTGATGCCTCAAGCAGTTCAAATATGCGATCAATGGTGTCCACAAAAATATCCCCCTGTAAATAATACCCGAAATGGGAACGATAATTTTGTAATAAGTTACAATGTTCCCGAAAAAGGAAAATATATGTTGACAGTTCCTTAAACGGGAATTATTATATTGTTACGGGCAATAATATTAATACTGCCAATAATATTATGGTTTGCAACCATAATATCACACAAAAATTGCAAATACAACAGAAAGGAGTTAAGAAAATGTGCGAAGTGAAAATGAGAATCACAGATCTGCGGAAGGCGGCAGGACTGACGCAGACAGCGCTGGCCGAGCGGCTGTGTCTCAATCAGTCCTCTGTTGCCGCTTGGGAGTCCGGCAGCGCACTGCCAAAGACGGGCATCCTGCCGGAGCTTGCCGACGTGCTGGGCGTGACCATCGCGGATCTGTTTGAGCCCGAGGCCAGCGCATAAACTCGCCACCCTATCCCACATATCAATCTTAACCTACAAGGAGGCCATTATCCATGCAGATTATCGGCAGCAATATCTATCAGACCGCCAGAAAAGCGGCCGGTCTGACGCAGGAAGCGGCAGCGGAGCGCCTGGCTCTGTCGGTCGAGAGCCTGCGGGCCTATGAGACCGGGGTTCGCGTGCCGGGCAACGACACGGTGGAGAGCATGATCACAGTCTACAATACACAGTTTTTGGCGGTACAGCACCTTCGGAACACCAGCAACCTGCTGCCAGCCTGCTTTGCGGTAGAGGCCCAGTCGCTGCCCATCACCACCATCAAGTTGGTGAACCGAATTATTGCATTTGCCCAAAAGCACCGCAACGATCAGCTGCTGGCCATCGCCGAGGACGGCGTCATTGATGAGCAGGAGCGCCCTAACTTCGATGAGATTACCGCCGAGCTGGATGAGATCATTCAGGCGGCGCTGTCCCTGCGATATACGCAAGAATAGCAAGAATAGGAGGTATAACCATGAATGCAGCCATTGCCGAGATCGCGCAATCGGATAAACTTACCATCACCCCGGCGACGGCCGCCCGGGCAATCAACGGCGATGCCATTGCCATCCGTATCCAGGCGCGGCAGAGCCCGGACAAGCTGGGATTCCCCGTGATCGTTGTGGGCAACCGTGTCAAGATTCCCCGCATACCGTTTTTGCGGTATCTGGGCATTATGTAACAGGCCGCCTACGGTGATACCCGTAAGCGGCGCAAAGGAGGTGTGATTATATGTTGGACGAAATCAGTGACGGGATTGAGCGTATCTGCGAGTGCCCTGTCTGTGGCCGCCACCTTCCCAGGGATGAGATGTCATTTTCCCATGACTGCCATGGTATCCCGTTTCGTCTTGTCTGCTGGGACTGCCTGGACAAGATATATGCCCGCAACGGCTACGACGGAGAATATTATACCGAGGCTGACGAGTGCATTGAGGAGGACTACTGATGCAATACAAAATCAAGGCAACCAAGACGTCGCTCTATTCCCTGTGTAAGCGGTACTGGCCGGACATCGCACCGCTGCGGCAAACGACATTTACCAAATCCTTCTGCTGCAGATCGTATTGGCTCGAATTTAATTCTTTGTCCATGTATCACCGTGTGTTTTTCAGTGTATGCGCCGGGGACGCTGTGGTGGGTGATGCTTGGGAAATGGAGGATGAAAACGGGACAGTAACGAAAGGCTGGGAGACGCATAAAATCGGTCTGGATGAGCTTCGTAGCTTCGGCCTACTCGAGGAAATAGATAGAGAGGAGGGAAAGTAGATGGCTGACTACATCACCGCCTTGCAGGTGCTGATGGCCGCCGGGGCCACCGCCACGCTGATGCGCCTGATTGACAGGCTGGAGCATCCGGGCGCAAAAAAAGATCGCGCAGTTGGGCAAACAACCACGCGATCTCGGTCACAGAAGTAACCGCCATATGAAAGTATCTACATAGTATCACGAACGAAAACGCTTCGCAAGGGGGAAAGATGGAAAATATTAGATCACCGGCCTATTGGGCCGTACTCCCGGCATCCGTGCGATACGATGCGGAACTGAGACCAAACGCCAAACTGCTGTATGCAGAAATAACGGCGCTGGCAAATGCCAAAGGGTACTGTTTCGCGACCAACGATTATCTGGCCACGCTGTTTGGGATCGCAAAGCGCACAGTCAGCGATCTGATCAGCACGCTGGAAGCCCGTGGATACATCAAGATCGATGTGCTTCGCGACGAGGCAAACGCCGTCACTGAGCGGCGCATCTATATCGATCGTCCGTACATTGACGATGCTGCCGCACCTATAGCCAAAAATGGCTATACCCCTATAGCAGATTTTAGCCATACCCCTATAGCCAAAAATGGCTACCAGAATAATACAAGTAATAATAATATCCCCCTAAAGCCCCCCAAGAGGGGCTGTCGCCGAACACCCAAGAAAACACCTGACTGGAAACCGGAACGCTTCGCAAAATTTTGGAGCTACTATCCGCGAGGAGAGTCCAAACAGGCGGCCATCGCCGCATGGGACAGACTTAAGCCGGATGACAATCTGATCGCCGTCATGGGCCGTGCCCTCAAACGCCAGATGGCGACGGAACAGTGGCAAAGCGGCGTGGGCATACCATACGCCTCCACCTGGATCAATCAGCACCGGTGGGAGGATGAGGCCCGCGCTCCGATCCCTGTCGCCAAGGCGTCAATGCCGGAGGTATTCGGATGGCAGTAATGCCCGTCACCCGCCTTGAGGCGGAAAATGCCGTCATCGGGTCCATGCTGATCGATGATAGCATTATTCACTCGGTTCTCGCCAAGGTTTCCTTGTCTGACTTCTCGGGACAAGCAAACAAGCAGATATTTCTCGCCGCCCGCGCCCTGATCCGCGCCGGAAGCCCAGTGGATGTAATTACGCTGCGGGACAAAATCGGACCGGGTATTGAAAAATACATGCTGGATCTGATGGAGATCACGCCGACAGCCGCAAACTGGGAAATATACGCCAACCTGATGCATGCGCAGGCCGTGATGACAAAATGCCGGGAGATCGGGGCGAGGATTTCCGAATCATCCGATCTGGACGATTGCCGAAAAATGGTGGCTGATCTGGGACAGGCCCTCGCCGGCAGCAGCGCGATTGAAACATGGAGCATGGCAGATATTTTGAAACACTTTCAGGCGGATCAGACGGCCGGCCAAAAAGAGTACATCAAGTACGGCATTCAGGAGATTGATGCCGGTACATACACAGAGCGTGGTGATGTGGTCATGCTGGGCGGCTATCCTTCGGATGGTAAGACGGCGCTGGCTCTGCTAATGGCTTACGCCATGGCAAAAGATCACTGTGTTGGTTTCTTTTCACTGGAGACGCAGAATCAGAAAGTAGGGGATCGTCTGGTAACGCAGTCGATGGATATTGATTTCAACGCCATCAAAAAACGGGCGATAACGGAAGCGGATTGGACGCAGTTTGCAAAAACAGGAAATGACTTTGCAGCGCGGAATTTGCGTATCATCCCAGCTTCCGGTATGACTGTTTCCCAGATCCAGTCAATCAGCAATGCCTATGGATTTGATATTATCATCCTGGACTATGTTCAGCTGATCCGCCCTGAGATCAACAGCCGGGCTCCGCGATCAGAGCAGATGGCCAGTGTATCGGTGGACTTGCACACCTTCGCCCAGCATAGCGGGACGATGGTGCTTGAGCTGGCGCAGCTGTCGCGGCCTGAGCGTGGAGGATGGCGGGAACCGGATATGCACGATCTAAAGGAGACCGGTCAGTTTGAGCAGGATGCGGATTTAATATTTTTGCTTTTTGAGCCGGGCCCTAAGAGCGAACTGGATCCGGATAAAACGAGAATTTTGAAAATTGCAAAGCAAAAAGAGGGCCGGCGTGGCAAGTGGCCACTATTCTTCGACGGCGATCATCAAAAATTCAGCGTTCTTGCCGGCTCGGACGGGCGAGCAGTTATGCAAAAGTATATCGATCAGGCTAAAAGAGATAAGGCGCTGCGCCACGCAAATGCAATGGACCAGGTACAGATGGCTGAAATCACGCCGGATGGTACAGAGCCGTTTTAGGAGGGAGATGCAATATGCAAATAGGCGATACAGTGAACGTCCCGTCTGAATTTTACGATGACGGGCTTATGCGCAAGATCAAAGGGCTGCGATCCGGCCACGTCGTATATATCCATCCGGCGCATCGCTATTTTTTGGTGCAGTATGCGAACGGTACCCGGGAGAGTTTCCTTTTCCAGCACCGCACCAGCGATCAAATGCTGGATCGTGAAAACCGCAGTAGAAAATATTAAAAACAGGAGGATCTTATGAAAGTAATATCAATTATCAACCTGAAGGGTGGCGTTGGCAAAACCGTCACGGCCATCAACATGGCAGCCATTTTCGCCGGCGACTATCAAAAGCGTGTGCTGCTGATCGACGCAGACAGCCAGCACAATACCACAGATTTTTTTGGCGTGGACACCGCAGGCACTACGCTTTCCGATGTGCTGACCGGCCGCGCGGACTATTATCCGGAATTTGTGATCCCGGCCGATGCCGGCATCGACATCCTGCCAGCCGATGACAGCCTCATGCGGCTTGACATCGGGTGCATTAAAAGTCAGACGGTGCGGGGCACCGTGCTGAGAGATCTGGTAAGTTGCCTGGTCGACGATGACGCCTATGACTATGTGCTGATCGATTGCCCGCCGGCGTTTAACGCTGCCAGCACTGCGGCCCTGGCGGCCTCCACCGAGGCCATTATTCCCATTAAGCTTGATGCTTTCAGCCTGGCCGGCCTTAACAATGTAATTGCACAGATTTCCAACATGCACGCCATCAATCCCGGCCTTCGAGTAGCCGGCTGTCTGATCACCATGTGGTCAAAGGCGGCGGCTGATGCCGAGGCAACATTGCGTAAATTGCCGGCCAGGTCACTTCCTGTGTTCGAGCAGGTGATCCGCCGGAGCGATAAGGTTGACGGCATGACTTTTGCGGGAGATCCGCTTAGCGTATATAGTCCCCGCAGCGCCGCCGGTGTGGATTACCGCCGATTCGTGGCGGAATATCTGGAAAGGGATGGTGTTGCAAATGGGTAAGGCATTTGACATTGCTGCCGTGTTTGGGGCAACAAATATCGTCAATGTACCAATTTCTGCACAGCGTGATTTAACTACAGTCACGGCTGAAATCCGCACGTTACATCGTTCGGCCCAGGGCATGATTCTGAATTATGCTATTGAAATAGGCCGGCGGCTGAAAGAGGCTAAGGAAATGATCCCCCATGGGCAGTGGGGCGATTACCTTAAAAGCGAAGTTGATTATAGTCAGCGTACTGCGAACAACTTCATGCAAATTTTTGAAGAATATGGTGATAAGCAAGTAAGTCTTTTTGGTGATCCAAATTCGCAAACGTTTGCGAATTTGCCGTATACACATGCATTGAAGCTTTTGGCCATTCCGGAGGATGAGCGTGAAGAATTTGCCGAAGAAAATCATGTTGAGGATTTGTCGGCTCGCGAACTTGATAAACTCATTAAAGAGCGTGATGAGGCCATCAATAAAGCGGCGGCGGCCGAATCTGACGTGCAGGCTGCAAAAGATACGGCATTGGCAGCACAAGATAACGTTGCAAATCTCCAGAAAAAGTTGGAACTGGCAGAACGGAATAGGGATGCGGCCCGTGATGAACTGCAAAAAGCTGGTGATGCAAAGGCTAAGGCCGAGGAGGCTGCTAAGAAGGCGAAAGATCAGCTGAAAGAGCTGAAGTCCAATCCAGAGATACCGTCATCTGTTATGGATGAAATCCGCAAAAAGGAGGCCGAGGCGGCCAAGGCTGCCGCTGAGAAAGAACTGACGGAAAAGCTGGCCGAAGTTGAAACCGCAGAGAAAAAAGCCGCCAGTGCCATTGAGCAGGCTGAGGTGCTTAAAAAGCAGCTGGCTCTTTCCGATCCGGACACAGCTATTTTCAAGACATACTTTTCCGGAATACAGGAAGATCTCAACCGCCTGTATGGCGTAATGCTCAAAATCAGGTCCACAGACACCGAGAAGGCGGAAAAACTGTCAGAAGCCGTTCTTACACTTCTGGCTCAGAGCGCGGAGGTGTGGAAATGCTGACAGGGATGCAGGAACGGGCCATTGAGGCTATCACAGCCCAGCAGCCGAAGGAGCGGACGGACGTCTGGATGGTGGGCGAACAGCTCAAGGACATCTGCCGGGCTGAACCGCACACAGCGGAGCTGATCGAAAAGGACATGGCCGTGAAAGGAATGGGTCTTGCGGATGCGGCCAAAAAAATGAAGGAATATGCGGACGCCCACAAAACGGGAAGCTTCGCCTGCGTGACGCCGGCGGAATCGGATCGAATCCTGCGGGATTTCTACGGGCTTTCCTGCGTGACGCCGGCGGCGCCGGAGAAAGAAACCGGAAAGATCATCGACCTGGCGGACTTTCTGTGAGGCGCAGCCATGGAAGACATGATAGGATTTGGGGCACTGATCCCGGAGGCACCGTCGGATCAGCTGACGGCGTGGGTGGCAGGTCACTGCAACGATGATCTGGGCGGGAATATGCTGTTGTTCAATCGGGAAAGCGTTGAGATAGAACCGGATGATCTGAAGGATTGCATGGATTATGAAGATTGGGTAAGACATGATGCAGGAGTGAAAAACAGGTGGGGAGCCAGATGCACCTGCACGGCCTGCGGAGAGGAATTTGAAGCGGGGTACTTCAAAAATAATTACAGCTGCAAGGATAATGTGGCCGGAATATTTTTGGCACGCGGGGACGACGAAACCTTATACCCGGGGTACGCACCGTTTGACAGCCCGGACACAGTGCAGATCGCGGAAACAGATCACATCGACTGTCCATACTGCGGGGCGGATGTGCAGCTGGTGCGGCGGTCAGACCTGCGGAACGGGCGCACCTATCAAATATGCATTCAGAGCGTGGAAAACATTGGCGACTACACAGCCGCCATCACATGGCTGGCGCGGCGGGAGTTTCGCGGAGACTGGATCGGCGCGGACGACAGTATACGGCCGAGGGATGCGCTGGTGATCGACCACGACGGGAAGCTGCACCGGTACACGCACACCCAAAAAGGACTGTACGCCATAGAATCGGATCTGAATAGCTGGGAGAGCGTCAAGACGGTGCGGGACGGATGCCAGCTGCGCTACTACAACTGGGACGCTACAAACCACAGACAGGTAGGCGGGCGCGTCTATCCGAAGGTGCCGGAGCTAATCGGAAAGACAGGCGAAAAAACGGGCGTCGAAGACTACATAAAATGCGGCGGCGAGTGGCCGGCAGTCTATCTCCAGACGTGGGCCCGGCGGCGGACCATTGAAAATCTTGTCCGCTGCGAGTGGGCGCGCGTGGTGGTGACAGGCATCGAGCACGAAATAGATGTTGCTTTCAACAGCGGATACGGCGTCCACCGCTGTGATGTGGCCCAGATGACCTATATCGACTGGGCAGAGGTAAGACCGCACCGTATGATGCGCATGGCCAAGGTGTCCATGCGGCGCATCCGGGAGGAAAAGAGCGTTTGGACATACCATGAAGCCAAGCTGTGGGACGAATACCGCCTGTTTAAAGATGACCCGGCGGAAGAGTTCGACGCCATGCGGCGAATGCTGGGGACGGATCATCTGGCGGACATTTTGGAAATGGACAAGGCCGGGTGGAACGAATTTGAACCGAGAAAGGTTGCCCGGTATCTGGAAAAGCAAAAAAAGAACGTGGGCTTGTCGCAGTCTGTCCGGTATCTGATCGACTATCGAAAGATGCTGCGGGACGCCCGGCAGCCGGAGACAGAGGAAACACTGTGGCCGAGGGATCTGATGGCGGCCCATGAAAGGGCCATTGAGTGGAAGAAAGCGGCTGCAAGCAACAAGTATGCGGAAGAATTTAAAGCCGCCTACGATGAGTACAAGGCGCTGGAATGGACGGACGGAGAGCTGTGCATACGCCTCCCGCAATGCAACGCGGATCTGGAAAGAGAAGGGGACGTGCTGCGGCACTGCGTGGGCGGCTACGGCCAAAGCCATGTAACCGGAAACCCCATCTTCTTTGTCCGGCATTACCGGCGGCCGGAGCGGAGCTACTACACGCTGAACATTGACATGCGGGGAGCACTGCCGCGAGAGATTCAGCTGCACGGATATGGCAACGAGCATCACGGACCGCACAAAGAGCATTACCACACCATTCCGCAGAAGGTGCGAGACTTCTGTGATCGCTGGGAGCGGGAGGTACTGACGCCGTGGTTTGCACAGCGCCGGAATGCCCAAAAGAAAAAAATCGGAAAAAAGAAGGAGAAATCAGCATGAGCGTATTGATGCCTGGTGATCCCTGCCCCTGCTGCGGGCGGCCAATCAAGTCACATGACCCTGATGTGCTGCGGCTGTTGAATTGGGTTTCTAGTCATCGCCGTATGCCAACGATGGATGAAATTGAGCAGGTGCTGGATATCCCGGCACCTGCAACAGAAGAGTAAGGAGATCGTCATGGAAAATGTTACTTTTGCCAAAGTTATGGGGATGTCCGTCACCGATGATGGAATTCCCGATTATGGATATGTGAAGCTGGAAGGCGTCCGGCTCCAGCGGGATACATTGGCTCGATTGCTGGGCACAACACCTGATACCATCGTGATTCCAACTTGACTTTGACCAATTTGGCAAAACCGTCTTTCTCACCCGTGAGGAAGCCGAATCCGCGCTGGGAGGTGAAGAACATGAGTGAGTGCGAAAAGGCAAGAGCGTGTGTCAACGGAGATGAGTGGAAATGTGCCTACGAGTACGAGTGTGAAGCATTTCCGGATTGCTTCGATTGTGCAATCCGGAAAAGTAAAGACTGTGATATGTGCTTTTATGAAATGTGAGGAGGCCGACCATGAGTAACGCCGTCTTAATTAGCATTCGCCCACAATGGTGCGAGATGATCGCAAGCGGGCGAAAGACAGTTGAAGTCCGCAAGAGTTGCCCGAAGCTGGAAACGCCGTTTAAGTGCTATATCTACTGCACGCAGGGCGAAGAAAAATGGCTTGTTGGAATTATCGGAAAGCACCCGTCGGAAAAGCTTAATGGAAAGGTCATCGGCGAGTTTGTGTGCGACAACATAACAAATCTATTCGCAGACAGCAGATTTTGGCTTGATGAAAAAGCAGTAGAGCAAACCCGCTTGACTGGAGATCAGATCAGGGCGTACGCCAACGGGAAAAAAGCAATTTATGGCTGGTATATATCCGACCTGCAAATCTACGACAAGCCGAAGGAACTGAGCGAGTTTAAGCAGTGCCATAAATGCCCGTATGGGCCGATAGAAAGATGCAACGAACATCAATTTAGCTGTGACGGTACATATGCTTTAAGCCGCCCGCCTCAGTCGTGGTGCTATGTGGGGGAATTGACATGAACGATATTGAAGCCGATCTGCTGATTTCAAACGCACGGATTAAGGCGATGGAGGGGGTGCAGCCGTGATCCGGAACGGAAAATTAAAAGATGTAATGGGGAGGCTGCGGCCTCTCCATTCTTCATATCGAGAAAGAGAGGGAAACCAATGGAAGCAAAATCTTATGGAGAGCTCTATACGGAGTACTACCGGCTGCGCGATCAGAATAGCTACCTTGTAAAAAAGATCAAGGACAAAGATCTGGAACTGTCCGACACGGTGGCGCATTACAGATCCGCTCAGCTGCAAATTGATCGGCTCCGCCAGAACACCATCACGCACACCGCGCATCGTCTGATCGTGGATGAGGCCCGGGCAGAAAGAGATCGTTACAAGGCTCTCGCGCAGGATGCCGTATCGCAGCTCTGCCAGTGCTGCAAGTCTGTCATCTGTCAGCGCGAGAAATGTCGGTGGTATCAGATGCGCGGCGCGGCCGTTTGCAAGGCATATCCAATCCGGCCTATCAGCCCATGCAATAAGCAGTGCCCGAATCGGACACCGACGTGCCGTGGGACATGCCCTGATTATCCGCCTTACGTGGCTGCGATGACGCAGTATTATGAGACGCTGAAGGCCATCCGAGGCAATGACAGCCTGGAGCTTACCGCAGCGCATAAGTCATGGCTACGCAAAAATAAAAAGTAATGGCGGAAAAAAATCCTAATTATTACTGTGTTCGGCAATGCGCTGGCCCGCTGGTAAAAGAAAGCCGTGCTCTGCGGCCCCGATTGTCACCCAATGATACGCCATATGAAAGAACCGAAAAAAATCGGATTCTAAAGCCGCCCGGCGATTCTTCCGTCTGTCGGAGCCGGGTGGATCGTCTGGAACTGTACCTCGCTTTGTTCGGAAACGATGGCTCCTTTTATTCCCTTACATTTGATGATGAGGATCTTCCTAAGGATTTTCACGAGGCTCGCAACCGATGGCGCTCGTTTCTCCGCCGGCTGCGGATGTGGCGGGGCAAGCCATTCGATTATGCGTACGGCATCGAGGGCAAGCATGGGGATCACCGTTACCATATACACCTCGTGGCCAGGGATAGCGATTTCTCTCCCACCGAGATACGAGCGCTTTGGCGGTTTGGGAATCAAGTGGATGATCGGCCGCTGCTGATCAATAAGGCGGATACATACAGGCGGACGGCGATCTACATGAACAAGGAGGCCACGGACGGTATCACCATCCCCATCAGCGCCAGGACATGGGTAGTGTCAGCGTCGCTACGGAAT
>JAYFNH010000021.1:0-77935 GCA_034933545.1 Oscillibacter sp. | reverse complement strand
ATCCTGGGCATAAAACCCGCGGGGGCCTATGTGTGGATTCTTTTCAACACATAGGCCCCCGCTTGTCTCTCACTTGACTTGTGTTGTTGGGTCCATGTGGCAGCGAAGGGGGTCTATGGCAGGATTTCCACCCAAGCGTTCAGGCGGTGAAAATTTCCAACGCGTATGTTGAATTTTTTCACCATTTGATCAGTCTTCCCGCTTATACTTCTTTTCCATAGCCCTGGCACTTCTTTGCCAGCGTGGAGTGATCCACGCCCAGCACCCTGGCGGCCTTGCGAAGGGATCCCTCCCGCGCCAGTGTCTCCAAAATGATCTCCTTTTCAAAGGCACTTACCCGGGCGCGCAGCCCCTGGCCGTCGGCACCGGGGTTCAGACCCTTTGTATCCGGATAAAGAGCCAGCGCTACATCTCGCCGGGTAATGGCGCCGCTCACATTGGTGACCACCAGCCGCTCCAGCAGGTTTTCCAGCTCCCGGATATTGCCGGGCCAGGTGTAATCTGTCAGCACTTGCATGGCGTCTCCGGTGATCACGGCTGTTTTTCCGTACTTCTCTCCAAAGCTCCTGCAAAACTGGCCAGCCAGAGCGGGAATGTCTTCCCGGCGTTCCCTCAAAGGGTGCATGACCACAGGCACAACGTTCAGCCGGTAATAGAGATCCTCCCGGAAAGTCCCTCGGCGGACCTCCTCCAGCAAATCCTTGTTGGTGGCGGCAATAACGCGCACATCCAGTTTGGTGGGGGCCGTGCCGCCGATGCGCATGAGTTCCCGTTCCTGCAGCACCCGCAGCAGCTTTGGTTGGAGCGTCAGCGGCAGGTCGCCGATCTCATCGAGCAAGATCACGCCCTTGTTGGCCAGTTCAAAAAGTCCTGCCTTGCCGGAGCTGCGCGCTCCCGTAAAGGCGCCGGCCACATAGCCAAACAGCTCCGATTCCAGCAGTTCTGACGGGATCGCCGCGCAGTTCACTTTGATGAAGGGTTTTCCCTTTCTGGCGCTGCGCTGGTAAATTTGCTCCGCAATGAGTTCCTTGCCCGTACCGGACTCTCCGGTGATGAGCACGGTCACGTCCGCCCCGGACACCGACTGCACCAGCTCCATCACCGAGCGCATCGCCTCCGAACGGCATACCATGCACCGTTCGCCGGCCTGCAAAGAGCGCAGATAGCTCAGTTCTTCGTTGGCGCGCTCCGACTCCTGGGCCATTACCAGCAGCCGCTGTTCCATGCGCTTCAGCTCCGGAAAGTCACGGGTATTGGTGACCACCAGGCAGATATTTCCCTTTTGGTCAAAAACCGGTGTACCGGTAACCAGCACCTCCTTGTCCAGCCCGAAGATCAGAGCCACCGAATTGACCTGTTCCCGGCGTTTGAGCACCTGCGCGGTAACAGAACCTCGATACAGCGCCCCTTCCTCTTCAATATCCGCCACCCGGCAGCCCAGGATCTGCTGCGGCTGGATCCCGGTGGTTCGGGTATAAGCTTTGTTGATATAGATGACTCGTCCTTCCCCGTCGGTAATGTGGATGCCGTCATACAGATTGTCGCAGATCTCCCGAAAATCGTGGTAGTCATTTTGAAAATTTGACAGCAGGCCCGCTATTTTTGTCAGTCGGTTTACCTGATCGCTGTCGGACAGCATCCGGCGCAGCTCGTCCAATTCCCGGGACATTTCGCTCAGCACATGCTCCTCAGCCATTTTTTCCTCCTGTCTTTTCCCCACTCCATATCGCGCATTGTTCATGTACCCACAAAGGGTCTTTATGGCCAGGCAATTGGGTCATTCCATCAAAAGCGGCATCCGCAGGCCATTCACCAGATACGCCGGGCGGGCGGTTTCGCAGGTCCAGCCCTGGCTTTCCGTTGCTTCAAGGACGTTGTTGGCATGGTCCTATGCCCGGCGTTTTATGTCTTACGATTGTCATATTATACGGGACAAGCAGTTAAAATGCAACCGTTTGGGCGGCCGTTTGTGTGCGTCGCCCCTGCGCCCGCAGCCATTTTTCGTGAAATAGGCGGAACCTCTTCGGCAAGCCAAAAGCATTGCCGGCCCCACGGCGCAGTCTTCTTTTCAATCTGGCAATAACGCCGCCCGATAAACAATTTGTCCCTCCACAAATGTCATGTACGCTTCTGCGCCAAGCACCGTAAGCGGATCATCCGTCCAAATTACCAGATCGGCGTCTTTTCCTGCTTCCAGGCTTCCAATTCGGCGGTCAACATCCAGGCAGCGGGCCGGGTGTATGGTAATCGCTTTCCATGCCTCCTCCGGCGCAAGACCCGCCCGGACGGCAAGCCCTGCGCACAGCGTCAGATACTGCAGTGGAATCACCGGTGCGTCTGTGACGATACTGACGCTCAGGCCCGCCTCCGCCAGCACGCGGGGGGTGGAAAAGCTCTTGTTGCGCAGCTCGATCTTGCTTTTTTGACCCATTGTGGGGCCGATCAAAACGGGGTATCCAGCCTTTGCCAACTCTTTTGCCACCAGCGCACCGTCCGTGCAGTGGTCCAGCGTGATCTGCAGGTTAAATTCCTTGGCAATGCGGATGGCGGTCATGATGTCGTCCGCCCGGTGGGCATGGCACTTCAGCGGGACACGCCCCTCGATGACGGGGATCATGGCCTCCAGTTTCATGTCAAAAGGCGGCTCTTTTCCCTGGAGCTGATCGCTGCGGTAGCGTTTTGTCCGAAACAGCAGTTCCCTGAGCAAGGCCGCTACGGCCATGCGGGTTACGGGGGTCGTTTTTTGTTGCTGGCCGTAAAAATTTTTGGGGTTTTCGCCGAAGGCGCACTTCATGGCGGCGGGAAATCTAAGCACCATATCGTCCACACAATTTCCCGCCAGTTTCAGTACAGCGAAGGTGCCACCCACCACATTGGAACTGCCCGGCCCGGTGCAGGCAGCGGTGACGCCGCCCTGCAGCGCCAGCCCAAAAGCCTCGTCCTGTGGGTTAATGGAGTCGATGGCCCGCAGTTGCGGCGTCACAGGGTCAGTGGTTTCGTTGTAATCCATTCCCTCCCAGCGCATACATTCGTTGTCGAGGCCGATATGGCAGTGGGCGTCGATGCAGCCCGGCGTTACCAGGCGTCCGCCGGCATCCAGCACCTCGGTATCCGAAGGCGGTGCGAGCGAGGGCGCCAGCGCGGCGATCTTTCCGTCCTCGATAAGCAGATAGCCGTTGTCCAGTTCTGGCCCCACAACGGGACGAATATGTGCGTTTTTAATCAAAAGCATAGTTCTCTTTCCTTTCCGGCAAGGGCAAATTTTTATCATTGAGCATTTGAAGGGCACTTTCTGCCAAAAAAGCGGCGGCAGGCAGCAGCACGCTGTCCGGCGGGAAAAAGGACGGGCTGTGAAGCAGCTCCCCCGTCCCCACGCCAAACAGGGCACAGCAGACGGGGACATGGGCTCCGTAATACGCGAAATCCTCGCTGATCATTACCGGCTCCATCGTCCGGCAGGAGCCCTGTCCCAGCACCTTTTCGGCACTTCTGCGCATGATGTCGGCAAGTACGGGATGGTTCACCACCGGTGGAATGGAGTGGTCGATGCGTACTTCCCCGCCGCACCGATAGGCGGCAGCGGTACCCTCCGTCAAAGCTTGGAGGCGGCGCAGCACCGCCTGGCGGGCTGCGTTGGAGAAGGTTCTGGCCGTGCCAAGCAGGGTGCAGGTGTCCGGTATGGCGTTGTCACAGCAGCCGGCCTGCAGGGAGCAGACAGAGACTGCCGCCGTTTCCGCGGGCGGTAAGTCGTAGCTGACCAGCGACGGCACGGCCAATGCCAGCGCCGCGCCGGCAGGAATAGGATTGACAGCCGTATAGGGCATGGAGCCGTGACCTCCCTGGCCGGTAATGGTGATCTGAAAGCTGTCCACTGCGGACAAAAACGCACCGGAGCGCAGACCCACCGTTCCTTCCGGCAGTCCCGGCCAGACGTGCAGGCACAGCAGCGTCCGCAGCTGGTACTTTTCAAAAAGCTTGGAGGCAATGATGGACCTGGCGCCGTCTACGGTCTCTTCCGCCGGTTGAAAGATCAGTATGATCTGTCCGCAAAGGTGTTCTCGGCAGCGGCACAGCAGTGCCGCCGCTCCCAGCAGGGCTGTGGTATGTATATCGTGACCGCAGGCGTGCATGACTCCCAAATTTTGGGACGCACACGCGGCGCCTGTTTTTTCCTTCACGGGGAGCGCGTCGATATCGGCGCGCAGTCCCACTGTCGGTCCCTGCATTTTGCCGCGCAGCACGGCGACAACGCCCGTGGAAAGGCCCAGCTCCGGAAGCTCCAATCCCAATGCCACCAACTCTTTTTTCAGAAAAGCCGTGGTTTTCATTTCCCGGGCGGATAGCTCCGGGTACGCGTGGAGTTCGTGGCGCAGCGCCCGCAGGTGTTGGAATAATTTCAGGTCTTCTTCTGTTTTGATCATTATCATTTCTCTTTTCTCATCTGTTCCGTGCGGTCCCACCTCTGCACAGGCGCCAAAGTCCAATACGCATTGCATAGCTTGACCTTACCCTGCATTTACGGTATACTGACAAAAACAGCACGCCTGAAAATCAGGTGACCGAGGTGACAAACTTAATGAATGGGACTTGCTACAATTACATTCTGACCAATTTGCTCTCAGACGATGAGAGGCGTGTGATTACCAGCATTGTCGATCACATTGAAAGTGGCAAGACAAAGGTTGGCATCAAAAAGATCGCGTCGGAAAACTATGTGTCTACGGCATTTGTCATGAAGTTGAGCAAGCGGCTCGGCTTTGCTGGGTACAGCGAGCTGTACTACATGCTGGCCAACGGAGAGGCTCGTCAGGACACGATGTCCAACCCCCTGCAGCAGTTAGTGGATAATTGCACCGAGGAGATGGCAGACCATTTCTGCGACCTCTTGAAAAAGCATCAAAATCACAAGATCTTTGTGGTAGGCGCTGGTTTTGCCGAATATGTGACCAGCTACATGGTGCAGCGGTTGGCGGTCTGTGGCTTCATGGTTTTTAATCACGTTCATTTTTATGATTACATGATATTTCGTCAATCATCCGCCCGCCAGAATACCACCAATATTGAGCCGTCACTGATTATTGCCATTTCTCAAAGCGGCGAATCGGAGGCCGTTATCAATGACGTGCGGGAGGCAAAGAAACAGGACTTTGCGGTGGTCTCCTTCACTCGCCGTGCCGATTCCACGCTGGCGCAGCTGTCGGACCTCGCCTTTTTGGTGGACGCGTCCCGGCAGACACTGATCAGTGCGGTCCCCAATCCTTTTTTTGGAAAGGTGCTGCTGGCCTTTGAAGAGCTGATGGGCGCCTTCTTCCGTGAAAAACCGAACACCTGACAAAAACGCAGAACGAATGCCGTTCTGCGTTTTTTCTTTTGAATATCAGGACCTTCTCTTTGCCCTGACGGCCTCCACAACGCGGCTGGTCCCAAGACGCGAAGCGCCCAACTGTAGAAATTTTTCCGCGTCCTCCAACCCCCTGATGCCGCCGGCAGCCTTGATACGCACGTTCGGCCCCACATGGGCGGCAAACAGCTCCACATCCGAAAAGGTGGCGCCGCCAGAACCAAAGCCAGTGGATGTCTTGATAAAGTCCGCGCCAGACTCGGTGACCACGCGGCACATTTCAATTTTTTCCGCCTCGGTGAGAAAGCAGGTTTCCACGATGACCTTCAGCACTTTCTTGCCGCACACGTCTCTGACGCGGCGGATCTCATCGAGTACCTGTCGGTACAGGCCGTCTTTGACCCATCCCAAATGGATGACCATGTCGATCTCGGATGCGCCGTTTTCCACGGCGTCACGAGCCATAAAGCACTTGGCGGCGGTGGTGTCATAGCCGTTTGGAAAACCGATGACCGTGCAGACGGGGACCTTCCCCTGTATATGATCCACAGCCTGACGGACATAGGACGCCGGGATGCAGACGCTGGCACAGCCGTATTGGACGCCCTGATCGCAGAGTGTGCGGATCTCCTCCCAGGTGGCCGTCTGGCGAAGCAGCGTGTGATCCACTGTACGAAGTATTTCTTCTGTTTTCATGATATCGTCCTTCCCGCCCTTCAATAAGGAGCGTGATTGTTTTCCGGTGTGCCGATGGCCGTGAAGCGGGGAAAGTCGTCCACCCTCAGTGCCTGCATGGAGCGGGTATAGCCGAACATGGCGTCATAGAAGCGGACGGCGGTGGGTGTCCAGTTGAGGCGGGATGCAATGCTGGCCGTCCCATTCCCGCCGGAGGCAATATAGGCGCTGGCCGAGACCGTGTAAGCGTGATCTTTCATAAGCGGTGTCCCGTCGGGCAGCGTCACAGCAAGCACCTTGTAAGGCGACGTCCTGGTGTGGTCCACCGTGACATGGAAACCGGAGATCAGCATGGCACCGTTGTTGCCAAAGCGTTCCGGCTCGTAGACAGCCTCCATTAGCTCCCATACCTGGGCGCCGGTAATGGTACAGGTATAGAGCAGGTCATTGTATCCGGCCACAGAGAGCAGCGTTTCCCTCGTCACAGCGCCTGGCTCAATGCAGCCGCAGGCGCCGGTGGCGTTCATATAAGCCAGCTCGGTTCCTCCGCCGAAGCGCAGGCAGTCCGCCAGGAAGTCGCCCAGTTTGGATTCCACGGCCAGACGCATGGGCCAACGCTCCGCGGCTCGTGACAGCGGCTCGGCAAAATACGGCTCAAAGGGGTCGGTAATTCCGCGGACGTACTGCGTGATCTCCAGCCGAGCGGCGCCCTGGGGAGGCGTGTGCACCACGCGGCACTCCCGGCGGAGGATCTTGTGTGTCTGCCCGTCCAGCGTGAGGCGTGCCCGGGCGATGCTGGCACCGCCGAAACCGGCCTTCACCACGCACATCCCGTCCTCCATCCGGGCGCAATCGCCGGGTATGTGACCACCGACCCAGACGTCGGCCGCGGGTGAAGCCTTTATCAGGTCCCACAGCTCACCGCTGAGCGCACCCTCCGGGGACTGGTAAAAGGGGAAATGCGTCAGTACCACGATCACCTCGGCGCCGGCGGCGCGCAGCCGCGGGATCCATGTCTGTGCCGCCTCCGCACCGGAGGTGACCTCAAAGGGATCGAAAGCGGGCTTCGTCACCATAAACGGCGTGTATTCCGTGGTAAGGCCCAGCACACCGATCTTGACACCTCGGCGCTCCAGAATAACGGTGGGGACAGTGCCGGTAATGGGTCGGCCGGTGGCTTTTTCCCGAATATTGGCGCACAGGACGGGAAAGTGGCAGGCCGCAATGCAGTTCTTCAAAAAATCCGGCCCGCGGTCGAATTCATGATTTCCCAGACACATGGCGTCGGTACCATTGCGGTTCATCGCGCCCACCAGAGGCAGTCCGGGCCAGAAGTTGGTGCTAAAGGCGTCACCGGCGTCCAGCAGGAGCGTGCCCTCCAGGTTTTCGGCCCGCAGGTCGTCCACAGCGGCGGAAAAGGCGCAAAAGCCCACGTCGTCCCGCGTTTTGCGCAGACGGCCGGAAAAATCGGCATGGCAAAGGAAATCGAGAACGATGTCCGTCATATCCTCACCCCTTCAGCCCGCCGCGGGACACACCCGTGACGATGCTCTTCCGGCAGAAGATAAAGAGCAGGATCATGGGGATCACCACGATGGTGGCGGCGGCCATCAGTCGCTCATAGCGGATGCCGCTGGAGGTCATGAAAGCGTAGAGACCGAAGGGCAGCGTCCGCACCTCCTTGCTGTCGGTGACCACCACGGTCCACAAAAAAGAGTTCCAGCAGGCGATGGCGTTGAGAAGGCCGATGGTGACAAGGGCCGGCTTTGCCATGGGTACCATGATGCGCCAGAGATAGCGCCAGTTGCTGGCGCCGTCCACACGGGCGGAATAGTACAGGCTGTCGGGGATGGCCAGGAAGAAATTCCGCAGGATGTAGGTATAGAAGATGCTGGCACAAAACGGCACGATCAGCGCCGGCAGCTTGTCCAGCAGGCCCATGTGCATGACGGTGGTATAATTGGTGATGATAAGCATTTCAAAGGGGATCATCATCATGGACAGTAAAAGAGAGAAGAGCACGTCCCGTCCCGGGAATTTCAGACGGGAAAAGGCAAAGGCCGCCAGAATAGTGGTGAACATGGTGCAGACCACACAGCACACCGTCACGATCACAGAGTTGCGGAAATAGGTCAGAAACGGCGCCTTAGCAAAGGCATAGACGTAGTTTTCAAACACAGGTGTCTGCGGCAGGAAGGTGGGCGGCGTGGTATTGACCTCCGCAGCGGTCTTCAGCGAAGAGACCAGCATCCAGAAAAATGGCAGCACCATCATCAGGGCGCCGATGGTCAATACAAGATAGATCAACGTTTTTTTGGCAAGTTTCATAACGGCACCTCAATAATTTTTCCACTTGCGCTGGATACGCAGCTGCAGCAGCGTGAAGATCAGCACGATGATGAACAGTATGACGGCGCTGGCGGCGGCGGGCCCCAGCTGCCACTGCTTGTAAAACATATCAAAGAGGTAATACACCACGGTATAAAGGGAGTAGGCCGAGCCGGGTTTACCGTTGAACAGCGGAAACAGTTCGGTAAAAACCTTGGAGGCGCTGATCACGTTGATGATCATGGTCAGGCCCAGCGTCGGTGCCAGCAGCGGGACGGTGATGCGGAAGAAAATGCGGCTCGCCCCCGCGCCGTCCACCTTAGCAGCGGTGTAATACTGGGGATTGATGTTCTGATAGCCCGACAGAAGCAGAATAATGGTAAATGGCATCATACTCCAGATGCCATAGATGATCAGCGCGGCCAGATTATAGCGGGGGTCGTTGAGCCAGTTGACCGGCGCAATGCCAAAGAGGGAAAAGAAATAGTTGATTAGGCCGTAGTCGTAGTTGAACATCCATTTCCACACAAGGCCCACGGCAGTGATGGACGTCACCATAGGCAGAAAATAGCAGGTCTGGAAAAGACCCTGCAGTTTGATACTGCTATTCAGAAAGGTGGCGATGAGCAGCGAGAGCGCCGTAGAGACCGGCACCACCATCAGCACATACATCCCGGTATTTTTCAATGCGTTGATAAAGTGTGGGTCCTGAAAGATCTGGGTATAGTTGCCCAGACCCACTCCCGTATAGCTGCCCGAGATCAGACTGTAGTCCTCCCGGAAGGACAGCAATATGACGTTGACGAAGGGGTAGACGGTGAAGATCAGCAGGCAGATCATGAATGGTGCCAGATAGGCGGCGGGCTCGGTAAAGGTACGCAGTGTGATAGGCTCCCCCCTTTTGGGGCCGGACAATGCTTTTTTCATCTGTATCGCTCTCCCGTCTCCGCGTGGAACAGGAATACCCCGCGGTTTTTAAGGCTGACCGGCACCTGATCGCTGGCTTTGATGTTCATTTCGGCGGGAATGAAGCCGCGCATCTGCTGCTCCTGGCCCACCGCCAGGAGCACCAGTTCGTCCTTTCCCAAGGAGTAACGCTCCAGTACCTGCGCGGTAAAGGCTGAAGCGTCACCCACAGTGGTGATGCCCTCGGCGCGGACCGCCAGAATTACGGGCAGGCCGTCCGGCAGCGACGCGGCGGGCCCGAAAGCGATGGGTGCGCCGCAGCCGTCGAGCAGAATTTCACCGCCGGCGGTGGTGCCTTTAAGCTTGTTGATAGGTGGCGCGCCCAAAAAGTCAGCCACGAAATAGTTGGCCGGATCCTCATACAGCGTCCGTGCGGTGTCCTGCTGCTGCAAAATGCCGTCCCGGAGCAGCACCACCTGGTCGGCGATACTGCTGGCCTCCTCTTGATCGTGGGTGACAAAAAGCGTGGTGATCCTGGATTCCCGCTGGATGCGGCGGATCTCCTCCCGCATTTCCACCCGGAGCTTGGCGTCCAGATTGCTCAGCGGCTCGTCCAGCAACAGCACCTGCGGGTCCTTGGCCAGCGCCCGGGCAATGGCCACGCGCTGCTGTTGGCCGCCGGAGAGCTCTGCTGGCTTTCGGTTGAGGTAAGGCGTGATATGTACCATCTCGGCCAACTCTGCTGCCCGCGCCAGACGCTGCTTTTGAGGAATGCGCTTGATCTCCATGGGGAAACAGATATTCTGCAGCACCGTCATGTGGGGATAGAGGGCGTAGTTCTGAAAGACCAGTCCGATTCCCCTCTTTTCCGGTGGCAGAGAGGTCACGTCCCGGTCATCGAATAGGACTCTGCCGGAGGTGACAGATAAAATCCCGGAGAGCATGTTCAAAGTAGTGGATTTTCCGCAGCCGGAGGGCCCCAGCAGAGCGATCAGTTTGCCGCTTTCCAGCACAGTGGACAGGTCGTTGACCGCCACCGTATTGCCAAAGCGTTTTGTCAGATGTTCAATGGTAATCTGCATAGCTGTCTACCTCAATATCTCAAAAATGGGAGTTCCATCAATGTGGTGCATGGTCAGGCCCAGCATGGCCGCCATGGTGGGCGCTTCGTCCACCATGGAGCGGTGTCCGCCGACAACGGTGGGCCGCAGATTGGGGCCGGCGGCGAAGAAGGTAGTGACTTCTTCCCGCATGGGGCTGCCGCCATGGGTGGCGGCGCCCATTTTTTTGTCGCCTGGCAGGCAGCTCGCCCAAATGGCGTCGCCGCCCGCTGCCTCACCGAAGGCGATAGGCAGGGCGCTTTCAATGGCGAAATCGAAGGGCCCCGCAAGCCCGTAGCGTTCCTCTGCCTGCTTGGCGTCCAGCACCAGATCGAGACGTATCTTCGGGTCGTCCCTCAGGCTCTCCAAAAGATCCCGCACACGCTGAAGCAGCGCCTTATCGCTGGGGTCGCGCACCTCAACCAGCGCCGCCAGTCCCGTGGAGTGGCAGAAGGCGTCGAAGGAGGTGACGGTGCCGTTGTGATCCGCCTTCAGGAGGCCCTTTTGCTTGAAGAGGACGTTCATCATGCACACATCCTGAATGTCCGTCTGGCCGTGATCGCCCAGCACAACGATGTTGGTGTCGTCCAGTGTTCCCTTGCGGCGCAGGCACTCCATCAGAGCGCCCAGCTGCTCGTCGTGCATTCGCAGCTGATCGCGGGTCTGGGGGGCGTAGACGCCCCAGGTGTGTCGGGCAGAATCCAGGTCGCACATCTTTACCAGCATCACGTCCGGCTGCTGCTCCTTTTCCAGAATGTCCAGCGCCAGCGACATCGTAAACAAATCCAAACTGCGGCCCGGCCCTTTGAGATACCGGCTGTGTTTATAGAAATAGCGCTCCATCAGGTAATCCGTGGCGGTGCCCCGGAGCCATTTCTCCGGCTCATAGCCGCGGTAGCTGTAAGGAACGATCATCGGCATATTTAGATCGTAGTCGGCGCCGCCGGAGACGGGCCAGCTTAAAGAGCAGGTGGTAAGGCCCCTGGCGCGGGCCGTGTCCAGCAGGGTCTCCCCTCGGACATCCGATTTCATGCAGTGCCATGGGGCGCCACTGACGCCGCCGCGGGTAAGGATCTCGTTGTGCAAGATTCCGTGCCGGCCCGCATAGGTGCCGGTGAGAATGGATGTATGGCAGGAATAGGTCAGGGCCGGGAATACCGGGTCAATTTTTTCCACCAGAGCGCCCGTGCGCAGCAGATGTCCGAAATGTGGCATGTCCCTCATCAGTGAAATGTCGGAGGCGCACAGGGCGTCGATGCAGAAAACCAATAGCTTTGGCATGGTGTCTCCTTTCCGGAAATGGTTTCACTTGGCTGGATGAACGGGGTGCCCGCACTGCCCGGCCCAGGCCGGACAGTGCGGGAAAATGCGTTACTTGTTCAGATCCGCTTGACAGGCGGTGATAAATGCACTGTACGCGGCATTGGCATCGGACTGTCCCAGCGCCACACTCTGCACCATTTTATCGATTTCGGTTCGGATATTGGACGAACCGGGTACGCTGGCCAGCATGCCGATGCTGGATACCTCATCTGTCAGAGCCTTAACAGCCTTGTTGTTGACGGCAAAGTCCTGGAAGTCCTTGGACTGCATGGCATCGGAGTAGACCGGAACCGTTCCGAATCCCTTTGCCCATTCCACAATGTTGTCGGTGGAGGTAAAGAACTTCAAAAAGGCGTAGGCGCCCCGGGCATGGGCTTCGTCCTTGCTGAGGCAGGCAAAGTTGTTGCCAAAGGAAGAAATGTACTTGACGGGACCTTCCTGAGGGATGGGGACGCAGGCGACTTCAAAGGCGCCGCCCACAGCGGCCTCCACATAGCTGGCACCGGCGCTGGAGCCGATATAGGAGGCGACGGCCTGACTGCCGAAGGGGCCGGAGAAATACTGGTCCTCACCCACCAAACGGAAGTAACCGGCCTTGATGCCGTCGGTGAACCAGTTTAGTTTTTGTTTGGCGATGGTTTCGTTGATGTCCATGGACTTGGTGCTTGCGTTGATGTAGCCGCTGCCGGCCTGCATGATGAGGCACTGATAGGTATCCGTTACCGAGTCGGTGCCAAAGCCGGGGATACCCGCTTTTTCATAGATGATCTTACTGCAATTCTCCAGTTCTGTCCATGTGGTGGGCGCTGTCAGGCCATATTTGTCGAACATGGTCTTGTTGTAAAAGAGCACCTCGCCGGCCGTGGTGCAGGGGAACACATAAACTTTGTCGTCGCCCCATTGGGTGATCTCCTTGTACTGCCCGGCAGGGATGCTGCTCTTGAAGTTGGGAATACCGATCTGGGAATCGTTGATATAGGGGGCCAGATCCACCAGCAGGTTTTCGCCGATGTAGTTGACAGCGTCGGAGGGATACATGTTGGTAAGGTCGGGAGCCGTCCCGTTGCGGGCAGCCTGCATGAGCTTGCTGTCGATTTCGCTGTATGGCTGCTGCTCCGCCACCACCTCATACTCATCTTGTGATTCATTAAATTTGTCTATCAGCTCCTGCAGCTTTTCCTCATGCTGATCGGTATAGGTGTGCCAGTAAACGATTTTTGTTTTTTCCTTGATACCTGTGCCGGGACTCGTGTTCTTTTGCCCGCATGCCGTGATCATTGTCAGGAGCATAGTCAGGACCAGAACAGCCGTAAGAATTTTTTTCACTTTCATTTTTCTGCACCTCCATAATAATTATCATTTTATATGAACACCGCCGGTATTCATTTCTCTGTTAAAGGGTGTCCAGATAGTGGGCCAGCTCGTCCAGCGTAGAAAAGGAGCGGTCGCACACCGGCGGGTCGATGCCGGAATAGGGATTCATCCAGACGGTTTTCCCGCCCAGTGCGGCAATGGGCATCAGGTCGTTGAAGGCGTGGTCACCGATGGAGATAAGATTTTGCGGCTTTTGCAGGAGTTCCGGGTCTGTTTTCCGCAAACTTTCAATCATGCCGAAAGGTTTTTGGGCACTGTAACACACGGTTTGAAAGACGCCCGAAAAGCCCAGCTGCCGCAAAAATTCATCCACCGTCTCTTGATAAGAATTACTGACCAGAATCACCCGGCAGCGCTTTTGCAAATCAATAATGGCCTGCCGAAGGTGGGAATTGCCATGCATTCCGGCCTGTTCCATGTGATGCCTGATCCGGTGGTAGATCTCATCGGACCGCTTTTTGTCCAGACAGCCAAGGGCGGTTCCCAGCAGATCCAGCACCGCCCAGGCGTCGCCCAGATACAAAATGTCTTTTTTCTCCAGTGCTTGTTCATAGGTCAGCCGGTGACAGAGCCGCTGTTCCAATCCGGCGGCCAGTTCGGCACACGAGTGCGCCCGCAGCGTTCCCATCCGGTAAAAATGGTTCATATGCAGTTTACCACCGGCAAAGATCTCATCTGCCAGACCGATGAGATCCTGCTCCCAATGGGCAAATTCTGTATCGGCAACCAAGGTGTGTATGTAATCTGTGTGGAAGGCAGTGTTTTGGTAGATGGTTCCATCCAGATCAAAAATCACAATTCTTTCGGATTGCAACATAAAATTCTCCTTGTTCGTTTGATTGATTTCAAGTATAGCATAGACTTCCCTGAAAATTTTCTACATTTGCGTGTAAAAATGACATCTTACTTTCTGAGGCATTTAAATTGTTTTCAAATATTGGTTTTGGAGGCTTTCTCTAATGCCTGCAGTTGGTGCAAAACGGCTCGACGGCAAGCAAAACAGGACACGGCAAAATCCCGGCGCACTCTCGTGGATTTTGCCACATCCTGTTTTTTGCTGTCCTTTTTTATTCTTTTATGGTCTGCCATTCCGGTTTTTTTAAGGCTGGATAAGCATCCTTCCGGCAGTGATACAAAGTGTATTGACCTTCGTAAATAATTCCCTGCTTATACCGGCATGTGCGTTACCAGCCGCTGTCCAGAAATTCTCAAAGCGCGGCCTTCGTTTTTGCCGCTCTGCCGGAAAAGTCTGCGGGCGGCGTACTTTTACTCGCTTTTACCACATATATATGGATTGCAGAAGAACAATCTGGGAGTGGTGATTTATCAAAGGAAATATTGAGGAACGGGCCTGTGAACTGGCCGTTTACATCATAGAGAACCGAACCACCGTCCGTGCGGCGGCCAAAAAGTATGGTATTAGCAAGTCAACCGTACATAAAGACTTGTCGGAACGGCTGCCCCTCTATAACCGGCCGCTGTATCTGCAAGTTAAAGAAGTTCTGGAGGAAAACAAGGCTCAGCGGCATATCCGGGGTGGAATGGCCACCCGTCGGAAGTATAAAGGCGAATAGGAGCGGGATACATGCAGGATATGAAAAAGGAGCCAAAGGAGTCCGGTGAGACTCCTATGCGGCGGTATACTCATTCGGTGGAGGGCAGCCCTTCTTCGCCGGAATCCGCCGCGCTGCATTATATTTCTTCTGCGCTCTCCTACCAGAATCAGCTTCTGGCGGAGCTTCTGTCGGTTTCCAGTGAAATTCTGGAAAAACTGCCGGGTGAACACCCATAAAAAAGGCCCGCCTTCCGGCGGGTCTTTTTTTTATTCCCAATGAAAGTCAATCGGCGCTACCCTCGTTTCACTCCTTGGGCACCTGACACATGGAAAGAGAAATACGGTGCTTTTTTTCATCTACCTCCAGCACCGCGACTTTCACCACATCTCCCACCGCCACAATCTCCGAGGGGTGCTTGATAAATTTGTCGCAGACCTGAGAGATGTGGACAAGTCCATCCTGATGCACACCGATATCCACAAACACGCCGAAATCGATGACGTTGCGGACGGTGCCGGTGAGCACCATCCCCGGCTTCAAGTCCTTGATATCCAGCACATCCTTGCGGAGAATGGGCACAGGCAGCTCATCCCGGGGGTCGCGGCCGGGCTTCATCAGCTCTTTCACCACGTCGTTGAGGGTGGGCACGCCCACGCCGATGTCTTTTGCCAGCTTCTCCGCCCCCGCCAGTTTCACCTTGGCGGCCAAAAGACCGATATCCCTCTCCGCCACGTCGGCCAGGGTATAGCCGCAGCGTTCCAGCAGCTTTTCCGCCGCTTCGTAAGACTCCGGGTGAACGCCGGTGTTGTCCAGGATCTGCCGGCTCTCCGGCACGCGCAGAAAGCCTGCGCTCTGCTCAAAGGCTTTGGGGCCCAGTTTGGGTACCTTTAAAAGCTGCTTGCGGGAGGTAAAGGTGCCGTTCTCCTCCCGGTATTTCACCACGTTTCTGGCGGTGGTGCCGTTGAGTCCGGCCACTCGCTCCAGCAGGCTGGGGGAGGCAGTATTCACGTCCACGCCCACGGCATTGACGCAGTCCTCCACCACGCCGACCAGCGTCTCGTCCAGCCTCTTGGCGGGCATATCGTGCTGATACTGCCCCACACCGATGGCCTTGGGGTCGATCTTCACCAGCTCCGCCAGAGGGTCCTGCAGGCGGCGGGCAATGGAAACGGCGCTGCGCAGGTTCACGTCGAATTGAGGAAACTCCTCGGCCGCCAGTGGAGACGCGGAGTACACCGACGCTCCCGCTTCGTTGACGATCATGTAGGAGACCGTATCTCCCAGCTGGTGGATCATCTCCACCGCCATCTGCTCCGTCTCCCGAGACGCCGTGCCGTTGCCAATGGCAATGTGTTCCACGCCGTGGCGGCAAATCATGGCGGAGAGCTTGGTGATGGCCTCCTGTTTTTGCCGAGGCCCGTAGGTGGGGTAGACCACCGTGGTGTCCAGCACCTTGCCGGTGCCGTCGATGACAGCCACCTTGCAGCCGTGGGCATACCCGGGGTCAAGACCCATGGTGACGTGTCCCTTGACAGGAGGCTGCATCAAAAGAGGCTTCAAGTTCAGCGCGAACATATGGATGGCGCCTTCGCAGGCACTGTCTGTCAGAAGGCTGCGCACCTCCCGCTCCAAGGAGGGAAACAACAGTCGGTCAAAGCCGTCGGTCATGGCCTCCCGCAGGAATAGCGCCGCCGGGCTGTCGCCCCGGAGGAGATGGCTTTCCATTACTTTCAGCGCGCTCTCCCGATCCGTTTCCACTGAGACCTTCAGCCACTCTTCCTTCTCTCCCCGGTTGATGGCCAGGATCTGATGGCCCGCCAGCTTTGGCATTGTCTGCGCGAAATCGTAGTACAGCCGGTAGACCGAGTCCTCTTCCTTGACGGCCTGCGTGCGCAGCGTTCCCCGTTTCATCAGCATCTCCCGCAGTTCCTTGCGGATGGCGGCGTCATCCGACACCATCTCCGCAACGATGTCCGACGCGCCGGCAAGGGCGTCTCCAGCGGTTTCCACGCCTTTTTCCGCATCCACATAGGATACCGCCAGTTCTTCCGGCGCGAGCATATCCTTTTTCTGCTCCAACAGCGCCTGTGCCAGGCCCTCCAGCCCCCGTTCCCTTGCCACCGTGGCACGAGTGCGGCGTTTTTGCTTGTAGGGGCGGTAGAGATCCTCCACCTCGGCAAGTGTCACGGCCTTGTCGATGGCCGCGGCAAGCGCGGCTGTCAGCTTGCCCTGATTTTCAATGGAGGACTTGACCTCCTGCCGCCGCGTCTCCAGATTCCGCAGATATGTCAGGCGGTCAAAGAGGGTCCGCAGCGTGGTATCATCCATCGCGCCGTGAAGCTCTTTGCGGTAGCGGGCGATAAAGGGGATGGTGTTGCCCTCATCCAGCAGCTGCACCACGTTGGCCACATACGCTTCTTTTTGTCCCAGCTCCCGTGCCAGGGTCTGTATCATTGTTTCCATCGCTTGTCCTTTCGTTTAAAAGGCGGCCGCACATTGGTACGGCCGTCTTTTTATCCTTATCGGTGATAGAGGCGTTTTGTCTCGTATTTAGGCTCGCAGCTGACATTGATGCCCAGCCGTTTATAGAGCTTTTCATCTTCTTCCGAGATAATAACGGAGAAGTGGGCGTCGCAGCCCCTGAGTTTTCCCAGCTGCTGCTGTGCCATTTCCGCCAGCGGATTGGTCAGTGCACTGATGGCCAGCGCCACCAGCACCTCGTCGGAGTGGAGACGGGGGTTGTGGTGTCCCAGATTTTCCGTTTTCAGCCGGCTGATGGGCTCGATGACAGATGCCGAGATCAGCTTCAGCTCCTGGTCAATGCCGCCCACGGCTTTCATGGCGTTGAGCAGCAGCGCGGCGGAGGTGCCCATCAGAGAAGAAGTCTTTCCCGTGACCACGGAGCCGTCAGGCAGCACCAGGGCTCCGGCGGGAGCGCCGGTGGTCTGCGCCTTGTCCAAAGACGCTTTCACGGCAGGGCAGATGTCGGGGGTCACGCCGGCCTGCTGCATCACCAGCTCCAGCTTCCGCACCACAGATTCGTCGCAGGCGCCTCTCGCTCTTTCCACAAGGCCTGTGTAGTAACGGCGCAGGATCTCCATTTTGGAAGCTTCCCGGCAGACCTCGTCATTCACGATGCCGAACCCCGCCATATTCACGCCCATATCTGTGGGCGAGCGGTAGGGCGACGAGCCCTGAATGCGTTCAAACATGGCGCTGAGAACCGGGAAAATCTCCACATCCCGGTTGTAGTTCACCGTGGTGGTGCCATAGGCATCCAGGTGGAAGGGGTCGATCATGTTGACGTCGTTGAGGTCGGCGGTGGCGGCTTCATAGGCCAGGTTCACCGGGTGCTTCAGCGGCAGATTCCAGATGGGGAAGGTCTCGTACTTGGCATAGCCGGCCTGGATGCCCCGTTTGTGTTCGTGGTAAAGCTGGCTGAGGCAGGTGGCCATTTTGCCGCTGCCGGGGCCGGGCGCCGTGACCACGATCAGGGAATGGCTGGTCTCGATATATTCGTTTTTGCCAAGGCCCTCGTCGCTGACGATGTGGGCCACGTCCGAGGGATATCCCGCAATGGGATAGTGGCGATAGCTGCGTACACCCAGGGCCGTCAGGCGCTTGATAAACGCCTCGGCGGCAGGCTGACCGGCATACTGGGTGATAACCACAGAGCCCACATAGAAGCCCAGTCCCCGGAAAATGTCGATGAGGCGCAGCACATCCTCATCGTAGGAAATGCCCAGGTCGCCGCGGATCTTGTTCTTTTCGATGTCCCCGGCGCAGATGGCGACAAGAATTTCCACATCGGACTGCAGCATTTTCAGCATTCTGATCTTGCTGTCCGGCTGAAAACCTGGCAGCACCCGTGAGGCGTGATAGTCGTCAAACAGCTTTCCCCCAAACTCCAGATACAGCTTTCCGCCGAATTGGCTGACCCGTTCTTTGATTTGCTGTGACTGCAAAGACAGGTACTTCTCGTTGTCAAATCCCATTTTTCCCATGGTGATCTCCCCCTCTGATTTTTTACATATCAGTTTATTATACAACCTGTCCCTTTTCTTGAAAAGTATTTTTTCTTTTCTCCGGGGTTTCTTTCACTCTTTATTTCCGGATTGCAATTCGTCCGGCTCCTCTTTATAATAGGTTCTATGACAAAAGAAAAGCGGCCCGGCAGTGGCGGAACCGCGCAAAGGAGTTTGACATGAGATTTCAAATCATGCAGAAGCACGAAAAAGAGCCCGAGGAAGCGTACCACCTCTTTTTTGAGACCAACGATATTGATGAGGCAAAGGATTTTGCCATGCGCCTTGCCTTTATTGAAACCAACGCCGTGTATGTGTACGATACCGTTCGCCGCGAGCGGGTGCGTGATTTTGACGCCGCCGTGTATCGCTGATATTACCCCCGGCTTTTCGCAAATGCGAAAAGCCCTCTCTTGGGATCGAACCTTGAAGCGTCCGGCGTGTTTTTCGCCGGGCGCTTTGTTTTTTCGGGGCGCATTTTGTGCTGTTTTTCTTTGTTTGGCTTTGAGTCCCCCTTCTCTCCCCCGGCAGTAATAAAAAAACATAGGCGCCCATCCGGAAAGGAGGAAAGCCGCCTGTGGGCGCACAATGTTTAAGCGGAGGGGACAGTTTTCCGAAGAAAACCACAGAAGAGGAAAGCCGCTCAAACGATTGACCAGCGCCGGAAAAGGCAAAAGCTCCGGCGGCGGGGCTTTACAGCACTGCTGATTTACCACTTTCAAGCACTAAAGTCAATAGAATAATATACAAAAAGTATTTTCTAAATTTGTCGCATTTGTTTCTTGATTCCTGTGTTCATACAGGGTATGATAGCTTTACTCCTTCCCTATATCGGAGAAGGGCTCTTTTTTCGATTCTCATCGTTAAGATTTTATATATTAACGTTAAGATTCTGTTTTTTATTTTTGTGAGAGGGCCATTTGTTCTCTTGCTCCAAGCCTTGGCAAGACCGCTTATCATTGGTTTGGCCGAGATGCGAGCTGGCTGTGATTGCTTTTTGCATTATTAACAAATTCTTTACAATACTTTTAGTATTTTTTGTGTAGGGCGCCGAAAGCGCTCTGCCCTTTGTAAGAAAGGAGCGCTCCTGTGACGCAGCAGTTGACCCGCGCAGAAGCCATTGACCGCCTTTGCGGCTGGTATGAGGGGTATTTTGATGTGACCCGGTACGATGAGCCCCGTGACTATTTGGCGGCCGTGTGCGATTTTCATGTGCATTCAACCAAGTATGTGCTGACCAAGAAGGCAAAGCTATGGGAAGCCAACAGTCACGAGTATGTGTATTTGTTCAGTGTGCCACATCTGACCAAAGAGGTCTACGAATCTTGCCGCGATCTGGCCCATCAAAGCGGCATGAAAAAAATTACGCCCGGCCCCGATCATATGTATTCTTACATTTCGGCGGTTTTTATTTGTGACACCTGCGACCCGGAAGCGCGCAGGGCCTTAAAAAAATGCCGACTTTACAAAAATTTCAAGTGGTCTTATTGGGGCTGGATGGACTTTCACACAGCTCTTGTGGAGCTGCTCACCGGAAAAGCGGCAGCAAACAGCAGTGGAAAGAGCGCAGCGCAGATGTTGGAAACAACTCTGTTTCATAAAAAAGCGAAAAATTTTTTTAAGAGAAGGGAGAAAGATTTATGAATGCTGCATTGTTTCTCGTCGTTGGTATCGTCGTTCTTGTCTGTGGTTATGTGTTCTACGGCAGATGGCTGGCCAACAAATGGGGGGTGGACAACTCCAAAGTGACCCCTGCCCACGAACTGGAGGATGGCAAGGATTATTGCCCCGCCAAGGCACCCGTGCTGATGGGCCACCACTTTTCCTCCATTGCCGGTGCCGGCCCCATCAACGGACCCATTCAGGCCGCCGTGTTCGGCTGGGTGCCCGTGATGCTGTGGATTCTCATCGGCGGTATTTTCTTCGGCGGCGTCCATGACTTTGGCTCGCTGTTCGCCTCCATCCGTCACAAGGGTGAGTCCATCGGTGAGGTTATCTCTGATGCCATCGGCACCAGAGCCAAGCGTCTTTTCATCATCTTTGCCTATCTGACGCTGATCCTGGTGGTGGCGGCCTTTGCCTCCATCGTGGCCAACACCTTCAAGGCCACCTATGTGGACGGTATGGTGGATAAGGTGGCCTCTGCCGCCAACGCCTCCACCGCCATCATCTCCATTTTGTTCATTCTGATGGCCATCGTGTTCGGTTTCTTTGTTTACCGCAGAAACGCGCCTCTGGGCGTTTCCACCGTCATCGGCGTGGTGGGCATCGTGGTCTGCATGGTGGTGGGCCTGAACTGGCACCCCCTGTACCTCAACGGTACCACCTGGATGATCATTGTAGGCATCTACATTCTGATCGCCTCCGTTACCCCTGTGTGGATCCTGCTCCAGCCCCGTGACTACCTCAGCTCTTTCCTGCTGTACGGCATGATGCTCCTGGCTGTGGTGGGTATCATCGGCTGTCATCCAACGGTGGATATGCCTGCCTTCACCGGCTGGTATGACAATCTGGCTCCCACGGGCAACTCCCTGGGCTTTTTGTTCCCGGCTCTGTTTGTTACCATTGCCTGCGGTGCTGTGTCCGGCTTTCACTCTCTGGTCGGCTCCGGTACCACAGCCAAGCAGCTCAACCAGGAAAAGGACGCCAAGCCCATTGCTTACGGCGGCATGCTGATCGAGTGCGCTCTGGCGCTGATCTCCGTCTGCGCGGTGGCTTACATTTGGACCGAGTATTCCTCCGGTACCACCGTGACCCCCACCGTGGTCTTTGCCACCGGTCTTGCCTCCATGTTTTCCAAGCTGTTCGGCGCGGGCACCTACAACGCGGTGTACTCCATGCTGGTGCTGGCGGTTTCCGCTTTCTGCCTGACTTCTCTGGATACGGCCACCCGTCTGGCCCGCTATATGTTCCAGGAGTTCTTCCTGAATCCCGGTGAAAGCCTGAAGGATCTCAGTGGCTGGAAAAAAGTGGTGACCAACCCCTATGTGGCCACTCTCATCACCGTGGTGCTGGGCATTGCGCTGGGCATGACGGGTTACTCCAAGATCTGGGCTCTGTTCGGTGCTGCCAACCAGCTGCTGGCGGCTCTGGGTCTTCTGGCTGTGTGCTGCTGGCTGGGTAAGATCGGCCGCAACAACAAGATGTTCTATGTGCCCATGTTCTTTATGCTGGTGGTGACGCTGACTTCTCTGTACTTCACCATCCGCTCCCAGTTCAAGGGCATTCTGGCCGGCGGCGAGGGCGTTGTGTGGTTCTACGTCCGCGGCATCGTGGCAGTTCTTCTGGTGGTACTGGCCGTCGTTCTGGTGGTGGAAGGCATTCAGGCGCTGCGTAAGCAGGCCAAGTCCAAGCAGACTGTCTGATTCCATTTTAAACGCATTATCATGTTTTAAAAAGCGCCTGCCTGCCGATACCGGCAGGCAGGCGCGTTTCTTTTTTGGCCGGTATGATCAGCCGGAGCAGGCATTTTCGCCGTCGGTAAGGATCCCGTCGGTGTCGTGGACGTGAGCATTTTTCAGCATCTGTTCATAGGAGGGGTGCGACAGTTTTACAGAGGTATTTGCTTCCCCCATAGAGGTGGTGACATTAGGATTAAGATTGGCGCCGGTGTTGTTGTCGGCTCCCACACCCCTGTCGCCAAAAACATCGTTGTCGTTTCCGGTGTAGGTGCTGCTGCCGGCAGCGCCGCAGCCTGTGGCCGCCAGAATGAGCATGGCACAGGCCGCAAAAACGCAAATGGCTTTTTTCATCATGTTGGCTCCTTTCTCCTGGTTTTGGCTTTACGCCGTGTTTAGTATCTGCTCTCATGGCGCAAATAAAAAGAACAAAATTTGCAAAATTCGCCTTTCCTTGCACATAACGTCTTTTCGCCGCGGAATAAGCATTGCAATTCAAGCGAAATATTGATATAATAAAAATGTATTTTTTCCAAGGAGGCAAGCGATATGCAAAAGATGGAAAAGCAGTTCCATATTCACTGTGAGGCCGGCGATGTGGGCCGTTATTGTATTTTACCCGGCGATCCCGGCCGCTGCAAAGCCATTGCCAGCCATTTTGAAAATCCGGTCTTTGTGTCGCAGAACCGGGAATATACCATCTATACCGGTACGCTTTTGGGTGAGAAGGTGTCCGTTTGTTCCACCGGTATCGGCGGCCCCTCGGCCTCCATCGCCATGGAGGAGCTGCACAACATCGGTGCTGACACCTTTGTCCGTGTGGGCACCTGCGGCGGTATTGATCTGGAGGTCCGCTCCGGCGATGTGGTGATCGCCACCGGCGCCATTCGTTTCGAGCACACCAGTCAGGAATACGCTCCCATTGAGTATCCCGCTGTTCCCAACTTTGATGTGGCCACCGCTCTGGTGCAGGCGGCCAAAAATTTGGGCAAGTCTTACAAAACCGGTGTGGTGCAGTGCAAGGATGCCTTTTATGGCCAGCACAGCCCGGCCAAGATGCCCGTTTCCTATGAGTTGCTGCAAAAGTGGGAGGCGTGGAAACGTCTTGGCGTGAAAGCCAGCGAGATGGAATCGGCCGCTCTTTTCGTGGTGGCAGACGCGCTGCACTGTCGTTGCGGTTCCTGCTTTCATGTGATTTGGAATCAGGAGCGGGAAGCAGCCGGCCTGGATCAGACCATGAGCGAGGACACCTCCTCTGCCGTGGAAGTGGGCGTGGAGGCGCTGAAGGTGCTGATCGCCGCGGATCACGCCGCCAAATAATTTTTCTTTTCAAAGTAATATCGTTATCAGACATTTTAAAGCCATAAAAAAAGCACCGGAAATCCGGTGTTTTTTTATGGCTATCGCAGCGGCGGCAAAGATCTGTCCAGCCCCGCTTCTCGAAAGCGGAGCGACTGCGCCGCATAGTGTTCCGCGCTGCGTTGGTTCATGGTTCGCTCTTCCTCTGTCAGTTGCCGCTTCACCCGGGCCGGACTGCCGATGACCAGGGAGCCGTCGGGGATCTGGGCATTTTGCGTCACCAACGCTCCTGCCCCCACAATGCAATCCCGGCCAATGCGCGCTCCATTGAGTAAAACAGCTCCCATACCGATGGTGGTGTTGTCCCCCACCGTACAGCCGTGGAGAATGGCCCCGTGTCCCACGGTAACGTCGGCTCCCAGCGTCAGCGGGAAACCGGGATCCGCGTGCAGCACACAGTTGTCCTGAATATTGGTGCGTTTGCCGATGGTGATGGTCTCGGTATCCCCCCGCACCACCGCCCCGAAAAGAACGCTGCTCTCTTCATCCAGCGTCACATCGCCCCAAACCGTGGCGTTGCACGCCACAAAAGCAGAGTCTGCGATCATGCTGCATCTCTTCCTTTCCAAAATGGCAGCCGGCAGGTATTGTCCCTGCCGGCTGTTGTCTTTTTATCGCTGTCCCTTGTCGTAGGGGATTCCCTCCGCCTTGGGAGCACGGGACTTCTTGGAGGTAAATGCCAGCACCACCAGCGAAATGATGTAAGGCATCATGTTATAAATGGAGCCAGGAATGTTCAGCGCGGTGAGAAAACTGAATCCGGCGTAAACGTTGGACAACGCGCGGAACAGGCCGAACAGCAAAGCGGCCAGCGCAATGCGGCCGGGTTTCCACTGGCCGAAGATCATAACGGCCAATGCCAGGAAGCCGAAGCCCGCCACGCCGTTTTCAAATTTCCACTCGCTGACGCCGGCGGTAATATACACGATACCGCCCAGGCCGCCCAGCATGCCGGAAATCAGAACGCCGAACCAGCGCATCTTATACACATTGATACCCACAGAGTCCGCCGCCTGGGGATGTTCGCCGCAGGCCATGAGCCGCAGACCGAATCGGGTGCGGTAGAGGGTAATGGCGGCCGCTGCCAGGGCGATGACCGCCACCAGCATGAACCAGTTAAACTCGAGCCCGCCGATATTCACCAGGAAGGCGCGCTTGGCGCCCACATACTGCATGGTGGAGGAAACGTTGTCGGGATTCTCGGCCGTATTGACGGCCTTGACGATAACGGTAGCCGCAGCGGTGGCCAGGATGTTCAGTGCCGTACCTACGATGGTCTGGTCAGCCTTGCAGTTCACGCAGGCCACGGCCAGCAAAGAAGCGTACAGCATGCCCACCAGCATGGCGCAGAGGATGACCACCACGATCATGACAATAGCGGGAGCGTCCTCGGACATATACTTCATTGCCATGGCGCCGCCCAGGGCACCCATGACCATGATGCCCTCCAGGCCCAGATTGATCACGCCGGAGTGTTCAGAAAAGCAGCCGCCCAGTGCCACCAGGACAAGGACCGAAGCGAAGATCAACGTATACTGTATCAGCAGCAGCATTATTCCTTGCCTCCTTTCTCATGGGAGTCCGATTCTTTTGGCTTGTCGGGCTCTGTCTCGGCTGTCAAGGCCGCGGTCTTGGCCGCCTTTTCTTCCTTCTTAGCCAGACGGTAGTTGAGAAAATACTTCAGGAACAGTGTAAAGCCGCACAGATAAATGATCAGTGCACAGATCAGATCGGAAATCTGAGAGGAATACATGGTCTTATCCACATAGGCGCCGCCGGAGGTAATGTGCTGGATAAAATAAGACGCCACCACCGTACCGATGGGGTCAAGGCCGCCCAGGAACGTGGCAGCGATGCCGTTAAAGCCCATGGCGGGCACAGAGGACTGGGTGCACTGCCACTGTTCATATCCGGTGAGGAAGAGCAGGGATGCGCCCATGCCGGCCAGCGCGCCGCTGATGACCAGGGTGAGGATGATATTGCGTTTTTCTTTCATGCCGCAGTATTTGGCGGCAGACTTGTTGCAGCCGGTGGCCTTGAGTTCGTAGCCGAACATGGTCTTGTCCAGAACGATCTTGATGACGATGGCCATAATGATAGCCAGAGGCACTGCGATGGTCACATACTGGTTGTTGGAGAAGAGCTTGCCAAGGCCCATGGAGGGCAGCAGCGCGGAGGGGTTGTAGCTGGCCACCTGGTAAGTGTAGGGGCTGGCGCCCTCCTTGACATTGCTGAGAATCATGTTCACGGTGTAAAGGCTGATCCAGTTGAGCATGATACCGGAAATGACCTCGTTGACGTTGCAGTAGGACTTGAGCAGGCCGGAGATAGAGCCCAGCAGAGCACCGGCCGCCATGGAGCCCAGCAGGCAGATCCACCAGGGCAGATCCCAAGCCAGCGCCATATAAAGGCACGCGCCGGCACCCGCCACATACTGGCCGGCTGCGCCGATATTAAACAGGCCCACTTTATAAGCAAACTGAATGGACAGCGCGCACATCAGCAGCGGCGCGGTCTTGACCAGTGTGGATCCAAAATACTTGTTGGCCACAGTGGGGTTGGGGTAGGTGAAGAAGTTCTTCATCACGGTGGTAATGGCGTCCCATGCGCCGGCGGGGTTGATGAACAACAGCACGATATAGCCGATGAGCAGGCCCACCACCACGCAAAACAGCGAAGCCAGCAGGGACTGCACCCAGGTCTTCTTCAGGAAAGGTTCTTTTTTTGTATTCATGCTTTCACTCCTTCCCTTTTGGCGCCGGCCATATACAGGCCCAGCTCTTCCACGGTTGTCGTCTTGGGATTCAGTTCACCCACGATCTCGCCTTCATACATGACGAGGATGCGGTCGGGAACGCTCATCACTTCTTCCAGTTCCAGCGAGACCAGCAGCACGCCTCGGCCGGCGTCACGCTGCGCCACCAGCTGCTTGTGGATATACTCGATGGCGCCCACGTCCAGACCACGGGTGGGCTGCACAGCGATCAGCAAGTGGGGATCCTTGTCGATTTCACGGGCCACAATAGCTTTTTGCTGGTTGCCGCCGGACATGGAACGGGCAGGGGTCACGGGGCCCTGGCCGGACCGCACGTCGTACTGCTCGATGAGTCTGTTGGCATAGGCACGGATCTCTCTGCGCTTCAGGAAGCCGGCGCCGGTGACAAACTGAGACTCAAAATAGCGCTGCAACACCATGTTGTCCTCCAAAGAATAATCCAGCACCAGGCCGTGCTTATGCCGATCCTCGGGAATATGGCTCATGCCCTCCATGGAGCGCTGGCGGATGGAACTGTGGGTGATATCCTTGCCGCAAAGGGAGATTTTCCCCTCTTTCAGCGGTTCCAGACCGGTGAGGCCATAGACCAGTTCGGTCTGTCCGTTGCCGTCGATACCGGCGATGCAGACGATCTCACCGGCACGGATCTGAAAAGAAACGTCTTTCACGGCGTTGTTGTTGTGCATTTTGGAAGTCATGGTGAGATGCTCCACATCCAGGATCACGTCACCGGGGATCTTGTCCTCTTTGTGAACGATAAAATCCACATCACGGCCCACCATCATGCGGGAAAGTTCTTCTTTGCTGGTATTTTTCACATCCACGGTGCCCACATATTTGCCCTTGCGCAAAACAGAGCAGCGGTCGGCCACTTCCATGATCTCGTTAAGTTTGTGGGAGATAAAGAGAATCGACTTCCCCTCTTTCACCAGGTTCTTCATGATCTGCATCAGCTCTTCGATCTCCTGGGGGGTCAAAACGGCGGTAGGCTCGTCAAAGATCAGGATCTCGTTGTCGCGGTAAAGCATTTTTAGGATCTCGGTCCTCTGCTGCATACCCACGGTGATATTTTCGATCAGCGCGTCGGGGTCAACATGAAGGCCGTACTTCTCGGAAAGGTCCACGACCTTTTTCCGAGCCTCATCCTTGTTCAAAAAGCCGTGTTTACAGGGCTCCACACCCAGAATGATGTTATCCAACACGGAGAAGCACTCCACCAGTTTAAAGTGCTGATGTACCATACCAATGCCCAGGTCATTGGCATCGTTAGGGTTGCGTATTTCCACCTTCACACCGTCTTTGTGAATCTCGCCCTCTTCCGGCTGATAAAGGCCAAACAAGACCGACATCAGAGTGGATTTGCCCGCGCCGTTCTCACCCAGCAGCGCATGGATCTCGCCCTTCTTTAATTGCAGGGTAATATCATCATTTGCAATGATGCCGGGAAACTTCTTGGTTATATGAAGCATTTCAATCGCATATTGATTTTCCAAGCTCTCATACCTCCCGCATAAAATTTGAAAACTGTCCTTATTATACAATAGATATGTCCAAATTGTAAACAAGAAAGGATAAAAATGTTGGTTACTTTTTTTCTTATCTCCGTTTTTGTTGGAAAAAACGAGTTTGGTCTCCAGAAATTTGTTTGGTGCGTGCAAAAAGAAAGAGGACGGGCAAATGCCCGTCCTCTTTTGTGCAAAAGACAGTTACTTAATGTTGCCCAGATCTTCCACAGCGAAGTTCTTCGCCATATCGGCGGGCTTCACAGTGATGTCATTGTTGACCTTGACCTTACCGGAGAACATATCGGCAACCAGGGTCTTATAGTTGTCCTTGGTGAATTTGTCGCTCCACAGAGTGGTCTCCATGGGGATCTGCACATAGTTCTGCACAGGATCGGTACCGGAAACCAGGCCCAGAGTCTCGATCTTACCGGACAGGGAAGCCCAGTCGTTGTTGAGGATGACTTTGGTGAGGCAGGTATCGACGGTAGCGGCCAGGCCCTTCATGGCGGAGGTCACGACCATATCCTTGGTGCCATAGGTGGTGTTGATCAGGCCGGACTGATCAACGTCCACGCCGATGAGCTTGGCGTTGGCCTTCTTGGCAGCCTCGGCAACGGAGGTATAGATACCGCCGCCGCAAGCGAACACCAACTCGGTGCCGCCGGCATACCAGGTATCCATGGCAGCCGTGATGTCAGCATCGCCGAAGAACTGGTTGCCGTAAGCATACTTCATGGTGATCTTGACGCCCATTTCAGCAGCAGCAGCATCAGCGCCCTGCACGAAGCCGTAACCGTAACGGATAACAGCGGGAACAGCCATGCCGCCCAGATAGCCCAGCTTGGTGTAGCCCATCTTCACAGCAGCGTAACCGGCCATGTAGCCGCACAGTTCTTCCTGATACACGGCGCAGTACACGTTGGCGGTGTTGTAGTAGTCAGCGACCTTCCAGTTGCTGGGGTTCCAGTCATACTTGTCACCCAGGGCAGCGGAGAGGATGTCACCGGCGGCCACGTCCAGAGCGATGAACTTCACATCGGTGTAGTTCTTGGCAGCTTCCACGATGGTGCCGGCAAAAGCGTAGCCGGGCATCACGATGACGTTGTAGCCGTCAGCAACAGCTTTATCCACCATGGCCACGCGGTCAGCGGTGGAGTCGCCAGCGGGCTTGTAGTAAGTAAAGGAAACGCTGTTCTTCTCGCAGAACGCCTTACAAGCTTCGTAAGTGGTCTGGTTAAAGGACTGGTCGGTAATGTCGCCGTAGTCGGTGATCATTGCCACCTTGTAAGTAGCCTTGGTGTCGGTCTTGGAGGGGTCAGTGGTGGTGGTCTTGCTGCCGCAAGCAACCAGAGCAAGAGCCATGACAAGAGCAAGGATCAGAGCAAGAACTTTTTTCATGATTCTAAATCTACCTTCCTATAATTTTATTAGGGCAGAATTTGCCCTGAGCGTATTATACCAAAGAAGTTTGAGAAGAGCAACCTTTTCCACGATATTTCCGGGAGATTTCTTTTCTTTATTGTATGGGTGCACAAAAAAGCGTGCCGATGTGAAGTACCGATGTGCTTCCCGTGTGCTTTTTTTACTTTATTTGTCCATCTTGACCGCCACTTCCAGGGCGATCTTCATCATATTGGTGAAGGTGTTCTGCCGGTCGTCGGCGGGAAGCTCCTCACCGGTGACGATGTTGTCGGAGATGGAGCAGATGGCAAGACCCCGCTTGCCCGCAAAGGCCGCATTGCAGTAAAGGGCCGCCGCTTCCATCTCCACCGCCAGCACGCCCATCCTGGACCAGTCCATGGTGCTCTGGGCGGCATCGTAGAAGGTGTCGGAGGAGAAGAGGTTGCCGACGGGCATGTTGACGTTCAGTTCCTTTGCCGCTTCCACGGCGGCGCTGAGCAGCGTGAAGTCGGCGATGGGGGCAAAGGTGCCGGGCAGGCGAAACTGCTCCACATAGCGGGAGTTGGTGCAGGCGCCCTGAGCGGCCACCACGCTGCCCAGGGGCAGCTCGGCGCGCAGCGCGCCAGCGGAGCCGATGCGAATGATGTTCTCCACGTCGTACATATGGAACAGCTCATAGGAGTAGATGCCGATGGAGGGCATACCCATACCGGAAGCCATCACGGACACGCGGACACCCTTGTAGGTGCCGGTGTAGCCCTGGATGCCGCGGACGTTGTTCACCAACTGAGAATTTTCCAGGAAAGTTTCCGCAATAAATTTGGCCCGCAGGGGATCTCCGGGCATCAGAACGGTTTTTGCGAAAGCGCCTTTCTCGGCGCCGTTGTGGGGCGTAGACATAAAAAGCTCCTCCTTATTCTTTTTCCATTGCTTTCACGGCTTTGACAATGCGGGACGTACCCAGACGGTCGGCGCCCAGACGGATAAAGTCCTCGGCATCCTCCATACCCGAAATGCCGCCGGCAGCTTTGATCTTCACATGGGGCGCCACATGGGCCTTAAAGAGAGCCACATCCTCGCGGGTAGCGCCGGCGCCGCCAAAACCGGTGGAGGTCTTGATATATTCGGCACCGGAATCGCTGACCACCTGGCACATGCGGATCTTTTCCTCGTCGGTGAGCATGCAGGTCTCGATGATGACCTTCAGGAGCTTGCCGTGGCAGGCCGCTTTCACCTGGCGGATCTCGGAGAGCACCTTGTCATACTGTCCGTCCTTCACCCAGCCCAGATTGATGACCATGTCGATCTCAGAGGCGCCGTTGGCCACAGCGTCGGAGGCCTCCATGCATTTGCAGGCGGTGGTGGAGTAGCCGTTGGGGAAACCGATGACCGTACACACGGGCAGTTTCCCATGGACATATTCGGCGGCTTTCTTCACATAGGACGCGGGAATGCACACGCTGGCGCAGCTGTACTTCACACCGTCGTCACACAGCGCCCGGATCTCCTCCCAGGTGGCGGTAGGCGCAAGCAGGGTATGGTCAACTTTTTTGAGAATTTCTTCGTAATTCATGTGTAAAATACTCCTTTCAATGGGTAAAATTCAAATGATTGGCTCTGATTGTAGCAGGTTTCAACGCGCTTGTCCACCATCATTGACATAAAAGCCACGCCTCCAGCTCTTCCGGCGTTCGCACCACCGTCTTTGCGCCAGCGGCCTCCAGCTCTCCTTCCGCGGCGTACCCACAAAAATCCACGCCCACACAGGGAACCCCGCAGGCGGCGGCGCCTTCCACGTCAAATTTCCGATCACCCACCATGACGGCGGCAGCCGTATCGGTTTCTCCCATGCGGCGCAGCGCCTCCCGCATCACAGCGGCTTTGTCCTCCGGCACACCGCCTCCGCTGCCGCAGACGGCGGTAAAGAAGGAAGCGATCCCCAGCTTTTTGGCGATGGCGGTGCAGTGTTCCTCCGGTTTACAGGAGGCCACCGCCAGGCGAAAGCCACGGTCTGCCAGGTGGCGCAGCACCTCTTCCATTCCGGATACCACGCGGCACTCCAACCGGCCCCAGCCGCGGTAGCGCTCCCCGAAAATATCCACCGCACGCTTTGCCTTTTCCTCGTCATACCCGCAAAAGCGGATGAAGGAATCACCAAGCGGCGGTCCGATAAAGCAAAGAGCGACTTCTCTTGGCAGCGGCGGCTCCCCCAGGACCCGCCGGGTGTGCGCCAGACACGCCAGGATCCCCGGTTCGGAATCGATCAGTGTGCCGTCCATATCAAATAAAACGCTGCAAACCATAGCATCTCCTGTTCTGTGGCGAAAAATTTTCTTTATTGTATCACATTTGTTTTCTTTCGGCAAGAATCCTCTTTCAGACTGTCCCGGAAAGGTTTTCTCTGTTTTGTAACTCCGGATGCGAAGCAAGGGAGCAGGTCTCCCTGCTCCCTTGCTTATGACATCTGATTTACTTGTTGAAGTAGCGGTTCAGTAGGCCCTCGAACGCCTTGCCGTGACGGGCCTCGTCACGGGCCATCTCATGAACGGTGTCATGAATGGCGTCCAGATTGTACTGCTTGGCCAGCTTGGCCAGCTCGAACTTGCCCATGGTGGCGCCATTTTCGGCTTCCACGCGCATCTCCAGGTTCTTCTTGGTGGAATCGGTCACCACTTCGCCCAGCAGCTCGGCGAACTTGGCAGCGTGCTCAGCCTCTTCCAGGCCGGCCTTCTGCCAGTACATGCCGATCTCGGGATACCCCTCGCGGTGTGCCACGCGGGCCATGGCCAGATACATACCCACTTCGGAGCACTCGCCCTGGAAGTTGGCACGGAGACCTTCGATGATCTTTTCCTTCACATCTTCAGGAACGTCGTTGCCAAAGGCCTTGCCGACGCCCACCACGTGCTCGGCCGCCCAGGTTCTATCCTGTGCCTGAAGCACGAACTTATCACTGGAGGCATGGCAGACAGGGCACTCAGCCGGTGCATTCTCGCCTTCAAACACGTAACCGCATACGGAGCAAACCCACTTTTTCATAATAAAATCCTCCTAAATCTATTTCGATTGAATCTATTTTTTCATTGTCCCGGAGAATCTCTCCTCCTGACAGTTTGCAGTATACCACGAGGCGCCGCCATTTAAAAGTTGCAATTGCAACAAGTACAGAAATTTTATCATTTTTTCTCAAAGGAGGCAGCAAGCCGTCCTTGGCGGGCCGCGCATGCGGGAAATGTCAAGTGCGTCCTTGTCCGCCGGCGGGAATTTGGTGATGATTTTCAAAATTGATACTTACATTCGGCCAAAAGATATGCTATACTATTATTATATAGTATAGGCAGAAAGCAGGAAGCGCGTGGTCGGACCGTCCGTCCATGCGTTTCATCATTGAGTGAGAAGAGGAGAATCATATGTTTGCAGAGGGCGATTTGATCATTTACGGAGGAGAGGGAGTCTGCCGTGTGGAAAAGATCGGCATTCCGGCCATTTCCGGAGTAGACCGCTCCCGGCAATATTATTGTCTGTCTCCGCTGTACCGCACGGGGAAGGTGTTTACTCCCGTGGATACAAAGGTCCGGATGCGTCCAGTGCTGGACCGGAAGGCGGCGTTGGCGCTGATCCGGCAGATCCCGGATATGAAAGCGGAAGTGGCGCCCATCCAAAATGTAAGGGCCCTGAAGGAGTATTATCAGACAGCGGTGTCCACCTGCGTATGCGAGGATCTGGTAAAGCTCATCAAAACAGCTTACGGCAAGCGTCAGCATGCGTTGGAGACAGGGCGCAAGGTCAGCCAGATCGACGAGCGTTATCTCAAGCGCGCGGAAGAGCAGCTGTATGGGGAACTGGCTGTGGCGCTAGATATGCAGCGGGACGAGGTTCCCGGTTATATTGAAGAGACGATCTCCTCCGCCGAAGGGGCGGAGTAAGCGGTCTTTGCCAGTCGGCCTCCTGTGGGAGGTCGGCTTTTTTTATGGGTTTTTTTCTGCTGGGGCACGCCCCGCAGCAAGGTCTCAAAGAGAAAATCCGGAGAGAAGGGCTTTGCTATGCGGCCTTTCATTCCCGTTTCTCTGCGCTTTTTCACATCATCGCCGAAGGCGTCCGCCGTCATGGCGTAAATAGGAACTGTTTCGGCGTCCGGCCGATCCATTTTCCGGATAGCCCTGGCCACGTCAAGTCCGTTCATCACGGGCATGTGAATATCCATCAGCACAGTATCGAAGGCAAACAGCGCCTTCTGGAATGCCTCGCTCATGCCCACGCCGTTGTCTTTGACCACAGGGGTGATCCGCTCCCGGTGTCCGCTCACCGGCTCATCATAGACAGAAAAGGAAACGGCGCCGCCCTCCGGGGTATATTTCACAGCGTTTGACAAGAGATTAAAAATGATCTGATTGAACCGCAGCACGTCCATGAGCGGCTCCACATCTTCCACCGGCACAGCGGCGCAATGACAGAATCCGGATACTCCATGCAATTCGCCATAGGATAAGGCTCCGGCCGCAGTTTGATGCTGTTGTTTTCCGCCTTGGACATATCGCAAAAAGCATAGGACACGGCGCAGGCGGCGTTGATGACCAGCAAGCCCGGATGCGCGATCTGGAGAAAATATGCGCCAGAATTCCATACGGTTCCCTTCTTTCGCACCCCACGGTGTCATGACAGCCTCATCACAACAAAGTTTCATGGATTTTACAATACGGATTTTCTCTTTTTCCACTATCTCCGCTCTTTCGTCCCTATTCCCCTTTTTTCCATCGGCAGGCAGAGGGCTCTTGCGCAAAGGAAAACCCTCTGCCGTCCCGCATGGTGACAACAGAGAGTTTTTATTTTATGGAAAATCACATTTTGTACTGGTTTTTTGGATCACTCCGTCAGAAAGATACGACTTCCTGGGCCGGCTTTTCGCAGGGCCCGATGGCGGTGACATACAGCACCGGCCCCACACCCTTGTAGGCGGCGTTCTTTTCCTTCTTCACCGTGGCCTTAATGGCCACCCAGTCCCGGTTTTGATAGTCGTCCAGCCCCTCTCCCTTGCAGACGATGCCCAAAAACTGCATATCCTTTTCGCAGCAGACCATGGCAAAACGTCCGGGGCAGTGAACGCCCTTAAACTTTTTGGAGTGGCACATAATAGCCTTGAAGGACACGATCTTCCCGTCGTAGCGGTCGGGATTGTCCATCACGTCCACATACCAGATGCCGAAATCGTCGTCGGGAATATCCACCGTGTCTTTGGAAAGATCGAAGGGCGTCATATCATCAGTGACATACTCTTCGCTGGTGCCGTCCCGGTTTTCCAGATAGATGTCGGCCCGGCGGTTGGCCATCCGCAGGTTGCGGGAGCGCAGCTGGGCGCGCAGGGTCTCATCGCAGCGGTTGAAGATTAAAAGATCGGCGTTGGTGACCTTTTCCATCATCAGCTGCCCCATGTTTTTGACGTACATCTCAAAGGTGTTGGCGTCCACCAGGGTCATGATCTGATAGAGGATCCAGTTGGCCGGCAGCGCATCCTGGTACAGCGGCTCGATCATCCACATGCCGTTGTATTCCACAATGACCTGCTTGGGCTTGTAGAGCTTCTCCAGCTTTTTGAGGTAGTCCTTTGTCAGCTCCTCCTGGGACTCCACCGTGACGGTAAAGACGTTGTCCAGCGCTTTGGTATCGTACTCCTCGTCGCCCTCTTCGCAGCAGATCAGCAGCGTCCGGTCCTCCCGGGCGAAGCCGTCACGCAAAATGCCGTTGATAAAATTTGTCTTGCCGGCGTCAAGAAATCCGGCAATGAGGTAAACAGGTATATCCATGGATCGTTTCTACTCCTTACAGGCCGAAGAGTTCCTTCAGCTTCTTTTCATCCAGCTGGGAGCCGATGACGCACAGCCGTCCGGTATAGTCGGCGCTGCCAAAGCGCACGTCATGCTCCTCGGGCACATAGTCGAAGTGGAGCCACTTGCCGTCGCCCGTTGGCACAATGCCCTTGGCCCGGAGGATAGCGCCGTAGGCGCCGCTGTCCAGCGCGGTGAGAATGCGCTCAATGTCGCTCTGGCTGAAGTTTTTGGGCGTCTCCTCGCCCCAGCTGGTAAATACCTCGTCGGCGTGGTGATGGTGGTGATGGCAGCACTCGCCGTGTTCATGTTCGTGTTCATGGTCATGTTCGTGTTCATGGTCATGGTCATGTTCATGGTCATGTTCGTGTTCGTGTTCATGGTCGTGTTCGTGTTCATGGTCGTGGTCGTGTTCATGGTCATGATGGCAGCACTCACCGTGTTCGTGGTCGTGGTGGTGATGATGCTCCTCATGATCGTGGCAGCAGCATTCATCATCATCGTCGTCATCGTCATCGTCATCTTCTTCCAGCATCTCCTTCACCAAGGAATTCTTTTCCATGGCGGAGAGGATCTGCGCGCCGGTAATCTGTTCCCAGGGGGTGGTGATAATGACTGCCTCTGGGTTGTGTTCCCGCAGCAGCGCCACGGCGGCGGCCAGCTTTTCCTCTGTCATCTTCTGGGTGCGGCTGAGGATGATGGTGCCGGCGCTTTCTACCTGGTTGTTGAAGAACTCGCCAAAGTTCTTCATATAGACCTTGCACTTGGTTCCGTCGGCCACGGTGATAAAGGAGTTGAGCTCCATGGCGTCGTTTTCGGCGGCCACGTTCTCCACGGCGCGGATGACGTCGGAGAGCTTGCCCACGCCGCTGGGCTCGATGAGGATGCGGTCGGGGTGAAACTGCTCCTGCACTTCCTTGAGCGCCTTGCCGAAGTCGCCCACCAGCGAGCAGCAGATACAGCCCGAGGACATTTCAGAGATCTGCACGCCGGCCTCCTTCAAAAAGCCGCCGTCAATGCTGATCTCGCCGAATTCGTTTTCGATCAGCACCAGTTTTTCGCCCTGATAGGCTTCCTGGAGCATTTTTTTGATGAGCGTGGTTTTTCCGGCGCCGAGAAAGCCGGAAACGATATCAATTTTTGTCATGAAAAATCCCTTCTTGCCGTGTAAATTGACCGGCGCCGTTCCTCAGAGCGTGCCGCAGCCTTTTATTCAGTTTCTATCATAGACCTTTTTTCCGAAATTGCAAGGGTAAGGGGTGAAAGTCCCCCTCTTTTGCGGGAAAAAGCAGACTATCTCTGCAAGAAAATTCCAGTAAAAGAAAAAAGAGTTCTTGCAATCAAGTGTCATCTGGTGTATTCTATCCACATAATTTTATAAAGAGCTATATGAAGTTCGCAGGAAAGTCGGCTTTGGCCGTGCCGAAGGAGTAAAACTCTCAGGAATTTCCACCAGGAGATAAGGACTGTGAATGGATGGCGTTCTGGAGAAGCCTGCCCGCACGGCAGGGGCCGAAGGGGCAAAGCGCGCAGGCGTGAATCTCTCAGGCAAAAGGACAGGATAAAAGAAAACCGCCCCTTTATGGCGGCTTGCTGTCTTTTGCGTAGGAGAGTATCGTTTTTGCGGGAACGACGCTCTTTTATTTTTTTGTGGGAGGAAAGAGATCCGTATGGAAGCATTTATTACCTGGCTTTCACAAGCCAACAGCGCTCTCAACAATATTGTATGGGGTGTCCCCGCCATGGTTTTGATCCTGGGCACCGGTCTTTTGCTGACCATCGGCACCCGGTTCACCCAGTTCCGGCATTTCGGGTATGCCATGAAGCACACCATCGGCCAGATCGGGCACAAGCACGTTACCACCGACAAGGGCGCGGTGTCGCCGTTCCAGGCGGTGTGCACGGCCCTGGCCGCCACCGTGGGCACCGGCAATATCGCGGGTGTGGCCGGTGCCATTGCGCTGGGCGGCCCCGGCGCGGTGTTCTGGATGTGGATCGCGGCGCTGGTGGGCATGATCACCAAGTATTCCGAGGTGGTGCTGTCCATCAAGTACCGGGAGCGTAATAAAAACGGTGAGTGGGTGGGCGGCCCCATGTACTATATTAAAAACGGCCTTGGCAGGCGTTGGAAATGGCTGGCCGGTATTTTCTGCGTGCTGGCCATTCTGGCCTCCTTTGGCATCGGCAACATCGCCCAGATCAACTCCATCGCGGGGGCTGTGACCTCCGCCGTGCTGATGCTCAACGCCGACGCCAGTGTCCGGACCGTGTGCCTCGTCACCGGCATGATCGTGCTGGTGTTTGTGGCGCTGGTGTCCATCGGCGGCGTGAAGCGTGTGGGCCGCGTGACGGAAGCGCTGGTGCCTGTTATGTCCATCATTTACATTGTGGCGTGTCTGGTGGTGCTGGCGTTCAACATTTCCCGCATCGGCACAGTGTTCGCCATGATCTTTGAAGGCGCCTTCAAGCCCTCAGCGGTGGTGGGCGGCGGTTTGGGCATCACCATTGCCACCGCCATGAAGCGGGGCGTTTCCCGCGGTATTTTTTCCAATGAGGCAGGTCTCGGCTCCGCCCCCATTGCCCACGCGGCGGCGGACACCGACTCCCCTGTGAAGCAGGGTCTTTTCGGTATCTTTGAAGTCTTTGCCGACACACTGGTGATCTGCACCCTCACCGCCCTCACCATTCTGATCTCCGGCATCGACATCACTTACGGCCAGAAGGCCGGGGCGGATCTGTCCATTGCGGCGTTCAGCACGGTGTTCAGCGGCTCCGCCGCCAGCGTCATCATCGCCGTGGCACTGACGCTGTTTGCCACAACCACCATCCTCAGCTGGAACCTGTACGGCTCTCGCTGCTGTGAGTATCTGTTCGGCACGCCCAAGGCCTCTCTTGTCTATAAGGTACTGTTTCTGCCGGTGATTCTGGCAGGCGCCACCATGGATCTCCAGCTGGCCTGGGACATTTCCGACACGCTCAACGGTCTGATGGCCATCCCCAACCTGATCGCGGTGCTGCTGTTATCCCCGGTGGTCTGCAAATTGACCAAAGAGTATTTTGACCGGGAGAAAAAGCTGAGCCGTTGACTTCAAAAAAACGAATATTTGCGGCGGGTCTTATGCATTTTTTGTATAGCCCGTCGCTTTTTCTTGTCATGAATTTCCATTATTTGTATATTATGTCAGGTGCGTAATTTTCATGTATCCCTTTGTTTTCAATTCATAAAAAATTTACAGATTTATATGAATTTGTCATTGCGTTGACTGTCTACGTTATGTTAATCTTTGTATATACAAAATATAGGAGCGATTATATGCAAAAAGTATTCATAGGAATCTTACTCATCCTGCTGGACTTCCATCTGGAATTTTCCACAGGGCATCTGGGCCTGATCCCTGATTTTATCGGGTACTTTGTTTTGCTGCGGGGGCTGCGGCAGCTGACGGAGGACGGGCCTTCCTTCAAGCGGGCCATTCCGGCGGCCATCGGCATTGGCATTTACAGCTTTTTTCTGTGGGTGGCGGATCTGTTCGGTTTTGCCGCCACGCAGTCGCCCATGGTGATCTTCTGCGAAATTTTGTCGGTGTTTCTGGCGCTGCACGTTACCCGTCTGGTGGTGGAGGGCGTGGGCGAGCTGGCATCCGCCACGGGCGAGGATCTGCACTACAAGAAGCTGAAGATCGACTGGCATGTGATGGCGGTGTTCCAGACGCTGTCCTTTTCCTGGCTTTTCTTCCCGGCGCTGGCCACGGTATGCGTCATCATCAGCGCGGTGGACACGCTGCTGTTTCTATTCGCGCTGCACAAAAGCCGCCGGGCAGCGCTGGCTCTTTAAAAACGGGATTTTTTCCTGTTGCCAAGAGGGCTGATTTGTTGTAAAATAAGAATAAGCTTACCGCGCGCATCTGCGGAGCCGGTCTCACGCAATGGATGCCCACGAATCATGTCAGGCGGGGAACCGAGCAGCATTAAGAGGGATCATCCATGTGCCGTGAGGGTGCCGGCTCCGCAGATGCGCGCGGAGCTTCTTATTTATTACCGTATTTTTAAGTGAGGTCGGCGTATGTATCAGGCATTGTACCGCAAATGGCGGCCGAAAACCTTTTCCGACGTGGTGGGACAATCGCATATCACCGACACGCTGCAAAAGCAGGTGGCCGAGGGTCAGGTGGGTCATGCCTATTTGTTTACCGGCACCCGCGGCACCGGCAAGACCACCTGCGCCCGGATTCTCGCCAAGGCGGTGAACTGCCTGCACCCGGTCAACGGCGCCCCCTGCAACGAATGCGAGGCCTGCCGCGGCATTGACGAGGGCAGCCTGCTGGATATTTCCGAGCTGGACGCCGCCTCCAACAGCGGTGTGGAATATGTCCGCGCGCTGCGGGAAGAGGCCATTTATACCCCCGCCGTGCTGAAAAAGCGGGTGTATATCATCGACGAAGTCCATATGCTGTCCCTGTCAGCCTTTAACGCTCTTTTGAAGATCCTGGAAGAGCCGCCGGAGCATCTGCTGTTCATTCTGGCCACCACGGAGCTGCACAAGGTGCCCGCGACGATCCTCTCCCGCTGCCAGCGCTTTTCTTTCAAGCGCATCATGCCCCAGGATATCGCGGAGCGGCTTTTGTATATTGCCGGGGAGGAGTCCATTGACCTCCGTCCGGACGGCGCGGAGATCTTGGCCCGCATGGCCAATGGTGCCCTGCGCGACGCGCTGAGCCTGCTGGATCAGTGCCGGGTGGTCAGCGGCGCCATTGGCAGCCGCGAGGTGCTGGAGGTGTTGGGTCTGGCCGGCAGCATCCAGACGGCGCAGCTGATGCGCTTTGTCTTGCAGCAGAAGACGGAGGACGCTCTGCTGCTCTTTGGCCAACTCTATGACAGCGGCAAGGATGTGGGCGCTCTTTTGGGTGAGCTGAGCGGTCTTGCCCGGGATCTGATGATCCTCACCACAGCCCCGGAGGGCGGCAGTGCGCTGCTCACCGGCACTTACGATCAAAAAACGCTGCTGGATCTCTCCCGCGGCGTCTCTCCCAAGCGGTTTTTATATCTGGCCTCCACCATTCAGGCCTGCACGGCGGGTCTTGGCAGCAGTCTCCATCCCCGCACGGAGGGTGAGCTGTGCCTGCTGCGCCTTTGTGACGAGAGTCTTTCCGGCGATCTGGACGCGCTGTGTGCCCGGGTGGCAAAACTGGAAAAGCTGCTGGCCTCCGGCTCTTTTGCCGTGCCTGTTTCAGCCGGCGTCCCGCAGACTGGTACGACCCAGATGGGTGCCATTCAGACCGGAGCCCCGCAGGTCAGCGCCGCGCAAAACGGTGCCGCCCAGGCTGGTGCCGCCCAGGCTGGTGCTGCCCAAGCTGGTGCTGCCGCTTCTGCCCCGCCGGCCGAAGCGGTCCGTCCCGCCCTCAAGCGTCGCTCTTCCCCACCGGCGCCCTCTTTTGAAGAAGCGCCGCCGCTGCCGGACGAGCCTCCTATGCCGGAGGAATCTATGGGCCGAGAGCGTGTATACGATGTCCCCGCCGAAGCGCCCTCCAAGGCTTTCAAGTCCGCTTCTCAAGAGGCGCAGACGCCTTCCGGCGCAGGGGATACCGCCCTTTGGAGCCAACTGATGGAGCATTACAAGGGCCGCATGACGGTGGACAAGCGCGTCTTTTTGAACATGGCCACCGGCGTTCTGGACGGCAGCTGTCTGACCGTATACTGCCCCAACGATTTTGTGAAAACCGCGCTGGACACCACCGCCGTGGCGGAAGTCCTGCGCCAGGTCACATCGGAACATACCGGCCAGCCCATTCGGGTGGCCTACGCAGTGGGCAGCGCCCCGGCTGGCGGCCGAAGCACCGCCCGGAAAGCGCCACCCTCCCCCGCCACGCCGGCAGCGCAGATCCCGCCGACCCTCTCAGCCCCAGCTGCTCCAGCGGTTCCGTCAACCACGGCGACCCCGGCGGTTTCAGCATCTTCCGCAAGTGCGCCCCCTGTCCCGGACGCCCCCCCGGCAGACGGGGCGGGCGGTACGGGAGAGGACGCCATGCAGCGCCTGGTGGACAAGGGAAGATCCTTCTCCGGCTTTAAGATTCAGTGACAGATTTCCTTTATTTTCCATTTTATCAGAAGAGTAGGCGAATAAACATTCCTGCTTTTTTGATTAAAAATTGATGATTTTCAATCGGTCTACAAAAAAAGGAGCATTTATATGGCAAAAGGATACAGTGCCCGCAACGGTTTTGGCGGGAGCGGCGGCGCGGCGCGTCAGCAGCAGCAAATGCAGCAAAAGCTCATGAAAATGCAGCAGGATCTTGCCAAGGCGCAGGGGGAAGTGGAGCAGACCACTTACACGGCGTCCGTGGGCGGCGGCGTGGTGCAGGCAAGTGTCAGCGGGAAAAAGGAGCTGACGGCGCTTGTCATTAAGCCAGAAGCGTTGGACCCGGAAGACGTGGAAATGTTGCAGGATCTGGTGATTTCCGCAGTAAACGAGGCACTTCGCCAGGCGGAAGATGCCATGGACAACAGCATGAAGGGTCTTACCGGCGGTCTGAATATCCCCGGTTTCGACCTGTAAACAGCGAATAAAAGCACGGCTTGAAGACAGCTTCAAGCCGTGCTTTTTTCATAAAAAACGGCGGAAATTTTTTCGTTTTGTTTCACTCTATTCCTCTTTTTCCAAGTGTTTCACCCATAGTAGGCCACCAACATGTCCACCACGGTGCCATAGCTCTGGATCCCCGCTGTTTCGCCGTAGCTTTTCAAGAGGGAGTCATAGGCCTTGGACGTGGCGTCGGACACAGGGCCTTTCCACGCGGCCCAGTACGCGTTGTTTTCCTCCATGTCTTTGATGACATTTTCCGGGAGACTGTCCCGGATCTCCTGCCAGGCGTCCTGGTCAGCTTCAAAAAGGGCGTTGCCCAGATGGATATACCCCAACAGCCAGCCGGAATAGACATAGGACGGGATACCGCAGGTGGTGGAGGTGACGATGGCGATAAAATTACACTCCTGCTCCGAGGAGATACCCCGCTCATGGGCCATCTCATGGGCCGCCGTGGCGGGCAGAAAGGCCGCCGGGCTGTCCATGTTCACATTGGCTTCGCCGGTAAAGGGAAAGTAGAAGCCCGTAAAGTCCATGGCGCTCATCACGGCGGACATATTGACGGCCTTGGGCGCATGGTCGGTCATCCGCAGTGAGGGAAACTCCTCATAGGAATTGGCATAAACCGTCGTGGCCTGGGAGAGGATCTCCTGCCGGGAGACGGCAAAAAGGCCGTTTTCATCCCGACTCACCTTCTCCGACGAGGCCGAAAGCTGCCCGGCAAAATAGGCCGTCACCTGCCGCAGTTCCTCCACTGTGGCGCCCTTTGCATAAACGCCGGACTGCTGCTGAAAGGTATCCGTATAGTAATTGACGCCCCAAAAAAGGCAGAAAGCCGCCCACAGCGTAAGGCCCGCACATACAAGGCCCATGGCAAAGCCATAGACGCTTCGCCACTTCCGCTTCCGACGGATGATCTGGCGCACCGCCCAGGTGAAATAAAAAAAGAGGGCCACAGCCAGTGCAAAATACCAGACCTCCGCCAGAGAAACAGACGTCAGATAAGAGACCGCCGCAAGGCCCCGCTTCAAGGGCTGCGTCACATATCGCGCCAGAGCGTTCATCAGCGGGCGGCTGCCCCGGGCCAGATAAAAGGCCGCCACTACCCCCGCCGCCACCAGAAGCCACCGGTGCAGTCTTCGGTATTCTCTCCAAAGGTTCATAGCGGCAGCTCCTGTCCTGTGAAATACATGGTGGACTGGAACGTCACCAGCAGATTTCCCTCCGCGTCACGCACCTCCGCCGCGCAGTAGGCCATATGGCCGCCGCAGCGGGTCACACGGCCCTCCGCCGTCAAGTCCCCCGGTACCCGGGGCGTGCCCACGAACTGCATGGCGGAGCTCACCGTGACGCAGGATTCCTGCCGCAGCGTCAAAACCGCCGTGCCCGTCGCCACATCCGCCGCGGTGAACAAAAGGCCGCCGTGAGGGCCGTCCCAATGATTCAGCACCGCCGGTGCCAGCGCCGCCGTGACACGGGCATAGCCGTCCTCCACAGCTGTGACGGAAATGCCGTTGCCACGGGTAAAAGGCTCGTCATAGGCCAGGAGTTTTCCTCTCAGTTCTTCCGTCATTGCCACTCCTTACTCCGCCGCCGCCAAAAGCTGCTTGGTATAGGCCTCTTTGGGGTGGTCGAACAACTCATCCACCGTGCCCTGCTCCACAATGCGGCCGTCCTTCATCACCAGCGCCCGGTCGCAAATTTCGTAGACCACGTTGAGGTCATGGGAAATAAACAGATAGGAAATGCCGTATTCATCCCGCAGACGGCAGAGCAGCTGCAAGATCTGGGCCTGGATGGTCACATCCAGCGCCGACACCGGCTCGTCCGCGATGATAAGCCCCGGCTTCTGGATCAGCGCCGTGCCGATGCTCACCCGCTGGCGCTGACCGCCGGAGAGCTGGCAGGGCAGCGCCTCCGCGTACTCCGGCGCAAGGCCCACCTTTTCCAGAATGTCCGCCACACGGCGCTTTCGCTCCAGGGCGTCATACTTGCCGTAGATCCGCAAGGGCTCCTCCAATATCCAGCCCACCGTGCGGGCGGGATTGAGGCTGCTGTAAGGGTCCTGGAACACCATCTGGGGCCGCTTGGTATGGTGAATAATCTGCCCCGTATAGTCTGGCACCATCCCCAGGATCGTCTTGGCCAGGGTGGATTTGCCCGTGCCGGACTCCCCCACAAGACCCAGGATCTCTCCCCGGCCGATGGTGAAGCTGACATCATGCAGCACGCTTACCCCCCGGCGGCGCAGCAGCGTGCCGGAAGGGCGGTACCATGTATTCAGTTCCCGGACTTCCAGCGCAAGAGACTCCGTCATGTGATCTTTCTCCTTGTGGGGATGGCGGCGATGAGCCGTTTGGTATACTCGGCCCGGGGGTGATAAAAGACCTGGTCGGTGCTGCCCGTTTCCACGATCTTTCCCTTTTCCATCACCGCCACGCGGCTGCACAGCTTCCGCACCACGTTCAGATTATGGGAAATGAACAAAATGGACATGCCCTTTTCCCCGTTAAGTTTTTTCAGCAGGCGCAGGATCTGCGCCTGGATGGTCACGTCCAGCGCCGTGGTGGGCTCATCCGCCAGCAGCAGCTTCGGCTCCGACACAATGGCCGCCGCGATCATCACCCGCTGGAGCATACCGCCGGAGAGCTCATGAGGATACTTGCCATAGATTCCCTCCGGGTTCGACAGTTCCGCGTCCGCCATGGCCGCAAGCGCCAGTCGACGGCGCTCTTCTTTTCTCATTTTCGTGTGGGCCAGCAGACTCTCTTCCACCTGCGGCCCAATGCGCATCAAGGGATTCATGGCGTTCATGGGCTCTTGAAAGACGATGCCGATGTCCTTGCCCTGCACCGTGCGCAGCGTTTCCCGGTCGCAGCGCAGCAGATCGCAGCCGTCCAGATGCAGCGCGCCCTTTTTCTCCACACGGTCGCACTCCAGCAAGCCCGCCACGGTCATGGCCGTCACCGTTTTGCCGGAGCCGGATTCCCCCACAAGGCCCACGATCTCCCCGTCGTTCACCGTCAGGTCGATGCCGCGCACCGCCTCGTGGTCGCTGTCATGAAAGCGGACGTGCAGATCCTGTATCTCCAGCATCAGCACCGCCTCCTCTTCTTCCGCCGCCGCAGCCCCTGACTGATGAGGCTGAAGCCCAAAATCAGCACCACAATGGTAAGGCCCGTGCAAAGGGCATACCAGGGTGCCTTGCCCAGATAGCTCTGGGACTCGGAGAGCATATAGCCCAGCGACGCGCCCGGCGGCTGGACGCCGATGCCCAGATAACTCATGCTGGCCTCCGCCAGCACGGCGTTGTTGAACCCGATGACGATGGCCGGCAGCAGCACCGGCCCCGTATTGGGCAGCATATGCACAAACAGAATCCGCAGGTTCCCCGCCCCCATGAGACGGGCCGAGGACACATAGTTCAGCTCCTTCTGCCGGGCAAACTCACTGCGCACCACCCGGGCATAGCTGGGGATGAACACAAGACCCAGCGCCAGAATGATATGATATTCGCCGGGGCCCAGGAGCGAGATCAGCACCAGTGCCAGCAAAATACTGGGGAAAGCCGTCATGGCGTCGTTGAGACGCATCAGCACATCGTCCACCCAGCCGCCAAAATAACCGGTGAGGCTGCCCACCACAATGCCCGCCGAGGCCCCAATGGCCACTGTGCAAAGGGAGATGAAAAACGTGGTGCCCGCGCCCTTCATCACACGGCTGAAAATGTCACGGCCGAAATTGTCCGTGCCGAACCAGTGGCGCCACGAGGGCGCCAGAAATTTGGCGCTGCCGCTCATGGCCGTGGGCTCATAGGGCGTCCAGAAGCAGCCCACCACCACCAGCAGGGCCACAAGGCCCGCCAGCACAAGACCGATATACAAGGAGGTGTTCTTTCGTTTCATGGTGCCGCCCCCTTATTGCAGACGCAGACGCGGATCAATGCGCTGATTGATCACGTCCGCCAGAAAATTTACCAGCACCACCCAGAAGGCGATGATAACAATAATGGCCTGCACCACCGGAAAATCCCGTGTGGAGACCGACCGCAGCAGCAGCTGCCCCATGCCGGGGATGGCAAACACCTGCTCGATCACCACGGAGCCTGCCACGATGTCTGCCATGGTCATGGCCAGAAATGTCACCACAGGCACCAGCGCATTGCGCAGCACATGGCCGTAGAGCACTCTCCGGCGGCTGTCGCCCCGGCTGTAAGCCGTGCGGACATAGCCCGCGCGGCGCAGCTCGCTTTGCATACTGCTGCGGAGCATTTTCACCGTCATGGCGATCCGGGGCAGCGCGATGGCCACGGCCGGAAAGATCAGATACCGCAGGCACGCGCCAAAGTTTTCTCCCGGCGCCACAAAGCTGCCTGGCGTGAACCATTTGAGCACCAGGCCAAACACATAGGTCAGCAAAATGCCCGTGAAAAACGGAGGCACCGCCATCAGCACCTGGTTCACCGCGTCCAGCACCTGGTCCAGCCGACTGTTCTCTTTTTGCGAGGACAGCAGACCCACCGGCAGCGACACCGCCACGATCAGCACAAAAGACAGCCCCGTCAAAAGCCCCGTAATGGGGATCTTGCCGCCGAGCATACTGCCCACGGGCATACTGTAACTATACGACGTGCCCAGGGCGCCTCTGAAAAAGCCGGCCACCCAGCTGCCATACCGCACCAGAAACGGCCGGTCAAGCCCCAGCGAGTGACGCAGGGCCTCCACCCGCTCGGGGGTGGCGTCCGTCCCCAGAAGCGTGGTGGTGGGGTCGCCGGGAATGATCTGAAACGCCAGAAACGCAAGAAAAGAGACGATCACCATGGTCACCGCCGCCAAAAGCAATTTTTTGGCCGTGTACTTCATGATGATCGCCTTCTTTCATAGGTCATTCCACATAGTGGATGGTGGACAGATCCAGCACATAGATGGGATAGAAATGCAGACCGTCCAAATTCTTCTTCATGGCCACCAGATCGCTGAGGTCCTGGATGTACAGATTGGCCGCCGTTTCTGTCAGCTTGCGTTCCATCTGCTTGTAGAGGGCCATCTGCTCCGCGTCGTCCGAGGCGGCAATGGCCTTTTCATACAGGGCGTCATACTCCGAATTGTTATAGTTGATGAAGTTCTTGCCGGAGGTGGAGACAAAGCGGTCCAGCATGGAACGCGCCGTCATGTTGGAGGCGTCCACGCCCACCACCGTGGCCTGGAAATTCCGGCCGGTATACACGTCGCTGAGCCAGGTGCTCCAGTCCACAGGCTGGATGGCGGCATTGACGCCCACCGCGCGCAGCTGCTCCACCACCACTTCCGCCGTGTCCATGTGGGGCTGATAGTTGGAGGGCACCTTGATGGTCATGGAAAAACCGTTGGGATACCCCGCCTCCACCAGCAGTTGCTTGGCCTTGAGCGGATCGTAAGCGTAATAATTGGTGAGAGAATCGTCAAAATACTTGGTGAACGCCGGGTACATACTGCTGCCCACACGGGCGCCGTGACCGTCCGCCATGAGATCCATGATCTGCTGCACGTTGAGCGCGTAGCTCAGCGCCTGGCGCACCTTTTCGTTGTCGAAGGGCGGCTGGGCATTGTTGAGATACACCGCCTGCACCAGATTCATGGTTCCCTCCAGCACCTGGAAGGTGTCTGTGGAAAGCTGGCTGGTCTGGTCGGGCGTCAGATGGGCGCAGAGGTCAATGGAACCGCTGTTGAGCGCCAGTACCAGCGCGTCCGCGTTTTCATAGATCTTATATGTCACCTTGTCCACATAAGCCGCGTTGCCCCAATAGTCCGCAAAACGCTCCAGCACGATGCTCTCCTGCGGGGAACGGGACACAAAACGGAACGGGCCCGTGCCAACAGGCCGGGTGCTTTGCTCCGTGTAGTCCTTGGGAACGATGGCCACCGTCAGATAGGCCAAAAATTCGTTATTGGGTTCTTTGAGTGTGATGACAATGGTTTTGCTGTCCGGCGACGTAATGCTTTTGACAGCAGAAAGCGCCGGTACCAGAGGATCTCCCCCCGACAAACCGGCGCAGCGTGAAATCGAATATATCACGTCATCCGCAGTCACCGGCTGGCCATTGTGAAACTTCACGCCTTTACGCAGGGTAAAGGTATACGTTGTCTCATCATCCGAAGTCTGGTAGCTTTCAGCAACCGCAGGAATCAGTTCTCCATCGGAATTGGGTTTCACCAATCCCTCAAATACGTTGAACAAGACCTCTTTGGTTCCTGCCGCCACCATCATGTGAGGGTCAAGACTGTCTTCCAGGTCCTGGGCGATGCCAACGGTAATCTCTCCACCGCGGACAGCCGTCCCATTTTTGCCATTACTTCCTTGTGCGCTTTCATTGGCGCTACCGCCTCCGCAGCCGCAGAGTGCAGTGCCCAACATCACAAGCGCCAGGAAAAGAGCCAAACGTCTCTTTTTCATACGCCTCTCCTTCTGCCGCTCATTTCGGCGGCAAACAAGAAATAATGTTTTTGTTATGAAATTGTCAGTGTGAAATTTACCACACTTCCGACTATATTGCAAGCATTAATTGCGAAGAACCTCAAAAAGCGGCTGGAAAAAGGCCAGAAAGCCCTCCGCCTTTGAGCGGAGGGCTCGGCCTTTTTTCTATTTTGGAGAATCCGGCGGCGCCTCTCCTGGCGGCTCCGCGCCTGGCTCCGGCGGGTGAATTTCCTCATCCCGGTGGACATACACATGGGCCTCCACCGGCATATGCCGGCGGGCAAGCCGACGGTCGATGAGAAAACGCACCAGCGTATAAAAGCAGGCAAAGGCCGGAACGCCCAGGAACATACCCAGCACACCCCAGAAACCGCCGCCCACCAAAATGGCCACCACCACCCAGAAGCTGGACAGGCCCGTGGAGTCGCCCAGGATCATGGGGCCGATGACGTTGCCGTCGAGCTGCTGAAGCCCGATGATGAACAGCGCAAAATAGAGGCATTGCAGGGGACTGACCAGCAAAATCAAAAACGCGCTGGGGATGGCTCCCAAAAACGGTCCGAAAAACGGGATCACGTTGGTCACGCCCACGATTACGCTGATCAGCGGCGTGTAGGGCAGGTGCAAAATGGAGCAGCCGATGAAGCACAAAATGCCGATGATCAGCGAGTCCAGCAGCTTGCCCCGGACAAAGCCGCTGAAAATACGGTCCACCCGGCGGGTGCCCCGCACGATCCAATAGGCCGTCTCTTCCTTGAAAATGCCGTACACCAGCTTGCAGCAGCGCGCCGCGCTCTTTTCTTTCATGGCCAGCAGGTAAATGGACACAATCATGCCCACAATGAGATTCAGCCCGAACTTCACAAAGCCCCAGATGCCGCCCGTGATCAGCGTCACCATCTGCTGGGCCTGGGGCAGCAAATGCTCGGACAAGTAGCTGACGATGTCCTGATAGTAGGTGTTCACCTGCTTGAGCACCCAGCTCTCCAAGTCCGGGTTGTTGTCCAGCAGGTGATTGAACCAGTCGTAGATCTTGCCGTAGTAAAGCTCCGCGTTGTCGATGAGATTCTTCACGCTGTTGGTCAGCTGGGGGATCAGTATGTTCATCAAAATATAAAAGAGAAACCCCACCACCGCCCAGGTCAGTAAAATGCTGATGGCCCGCGCCCAGGAGCGCCCTTTCCTATATTTGCCCGCCGTCAGACCCCGGAGCAGCTTCTGCTCCAGAAAATTCACCACGGGCGCCAGCAAATAGGCCATGCCGCAGCCGTACAAAATGGGCGCCAGGATGCTCATCAGCTTGCTGAAAAATTTTTGCAGTGTGCCGCTGAGAAAAAACGTGTCGTAAAACACCAGTATTGCGCAGACCGTTAAAAACGCCGTCAGACCCCAGCGAAGACAGCTCTGTTTTCCCTTCATGTGATTCCCCCTCTTTTTTGTGCTTCCGGAGTTTTCCTCATCATACTAAAAACAGAATCTAATTGCAATACTTCTTGCCCTGTATTATAATAATCAAGCTATCGTGCTCGATTTTTTGGAGGAAACATTATGCCAAAAAAACTGTTGTTTATTGTGAATCCACACGCCGGAAAAACCAAGTCGCGAGCTCCTTTGTTTGACGCTGTGGCCGCCTTTTCCAAGGCGGGGTATCTGGTCAGCGTACAGTTGACGCAGGCTTCCGGTGACGCCAGACGCTTTGCCCAGGAGATGGGCGGCGATTTCGACCTGGTGGTTTGCAGCGGTGGGGACGGCACGCTCAACGAAACCATTTCAGGTCTGATGCGCCTGCCGGAGCCTCCCCCTGTGGGATATCTCCCCAACGGCAGCACCAACGACTTTGCCACCAGTCTGCAAATCTCCTCCAACCCTGTCACCGCCGCCGAGGCGATTGCTCAAAATCATCCCCGCACGCTGGACGTGGGCGCCCACAACGACCGCTATTTTGCCTACGTCGCCTCCTTCGGCGCGTTTACCAAGACCTCCTACTCCGCCCCCCAATCCGCCAAAAACGCGCTGGGGCATCTGGCCTATATCCTGGAGGGGATGATGGATCTGGACACTCTGCGGCCCTACTGCTGCCGCGTGGAGGCAGACGGAGAGGTGTTTGAAGGGGACTTTATCTTTGGCGCTGTGTGCAACACCACCTCTTTGGGCGGGCTCGTGCGGCTGGACCCCAGCCATGTGGTGCTGGACGACGGCAAGTTTGAGATGCTGCTGGTGCAGATGCCTAAAACCGGTCTGGCCCTGCAAAACCTTATCATGGCGCTGATGCACCAGCAATACGACACCCCCGGCGTCATCTTCCGCCATGTCAGCAACGTCACCGTTATCACCAGCGATCACATTCCCTGGTCCCTGGACGGCGAATACGCCCCCAGCTCCGCCGTGGTCCACATCCGCAATCTGCACCGGGGGATCTCCCTCATGCTGTGAGTTTTCCTCGTTCGGCGCAAAACCAGACCCTCAAATGCAAAAAACCACCGGAGCCATGGCTCCGGTGGTTTTTTGACGCGTGCCCGACGGGCTTACTTCGCAAAGAAAAAGCTGTAAATCTGTCCGTACAGGATAAAAATCATCAGAATCGGCGTGATCACTTTTACGCAGATGTTGAACATACCGCTGCTCTTGAGCCTGTTGCCCTCGATGCCGCACTCGTCCTCCACCGTTTTGGGACCGATTTCCCAGCCGATCATCAGACACATCAGAAGCGCCCCCAGCGGCATCAGGATGCCCTCGGAAATCATGTCGAAGAAGTCAAGCCAGCAGTCGTTGAAGTTGTGGACGCCCAGCGTGCTCTGGAGGGGAACCCACAGGCCGTTGCTGCCCAAACCGTCCAGGCACACCAGCGTGCAAAGACCGGCGATCAGGATGGAAGCGACGATGGAATACTTTTTGCGCTGATCCCCCTGGCCCTTTTCCTTGGCCTTATCCACAAAGTGGGTGACGATGACTTCCAGCAGCGAGATGGAGGAGGACACAGCCGCCAGCACCACCAGCAGATAGAAAATAATGCCGAAAATGGGGCCTACGCCGCCCATGTGATCAAACACGTTTTGCAGCGTCACGAACAGCAGCTTGGGGCCGGCCATGGAGGCGCCGGCGCCGCCCAGAGCAAAGGAAGCGGGCAGCACGGCGAGACCGGCCATCAGCGCGATCATGGTATCACAGATAACAATTAAAATGGCGTTTTTCTCCACATTCTGCTTCTTATCCAGATAAGAGCCGTATGTAATCATGGCGCCCATGCCCAGAGACAGCGAGAAGAACATCTGGCCGCCTGCTGTGGAAAGGACTTTGAGAAAATTGGGTGCTTTCTCCACGATACCGGCGGACACGGCGTAGCCGGGAACGAACATGAACTTCAAGCCTTCCACGGCGCCGGGCAGCGTCACGGAGCGGACGATGACAATGATCAGCATGAAGAACAGCGCCGGCATGCCGATGGAGCAGAACTTTTCGATACCGCCGCCGATACCGCCCATGACGATTACCAGCGTCAAGACCACGAAGATCAGACCGTAGATCACGGATTCCGCCTGGTTGGTCATCAGGTTGCCGAAAATGGCATTGCCGTCAAGACCATTGGAGCCGAAGCCCGCATGGAACAGATTGCCGAAGTTCAGCACCACATACTTGATGCAGTAACCGCCCAGAGCGCAGTAGAAGGACATGATCAAAAACGCGGAGACAATGCCCAGCCAGCCGACCCATTTGAATTTCTTGGACAGGACCTGATAGGCCGCCACTGCGCCCTTGCCGGTCTTGCGGCCCAGCGCCAGCTCGCCCACCATGACGATGAACCCGCACAGCGCCGCCAGGATCAGATAGATCAGCAGGAAGGTAAATCCTCCGCTGATACCCATCTTAAAGGGAAAGCCCCAGATGTTGCCCAGTCCGACGGCTGAGCCGATGGCGGCCATCAGGAAGCCAAAATTGCTTCCAAAGCCTTTTCTTTCTTCCATTGTTTTCTCTCCTTTTTTGGTTTTCCCTTCCTCCGCCGCAGCGAAAGAAGGCCTCGGTTTGGAACTCGACCGGGATATAAACCTACTTTCCCGAAAATTTTTCGGGTAAAGTGATATTTAGAGTATACAAGAATCCCTCCGTTGGCACAATGGGCAATTTTAATAAAAATTTAACACCCTATTTTACTTTTTTAACATTCTATGAACGCATATCATATTAGCATTTACGCTTTTTTTGCGCCCTTTTGTTGCTCGGCTCTTTGCCTGTTTAAATCATTTTTTCGTTTCAGTACACAAATTTCTCAAAAAGAAACAGAGGGCAGCTTTGCTGCCCTCTGTGATGCCGGTGGTCTTCGCGGCGTATCCGCCGCCTCTACCACTTGTTTTCCACTTTTTCCGCAAAACCCGGAAAGTCCCGCACCTCAATAGCCCGGCCGTCATCCAGCACCGCCGTCCCGGTGAACCGGCCGAACACCTGATGCTGATCCGACTTGAGCAGCTTCATGTCCGTGCAGGACTGGCGGTCCAGCTCCGGCGTGAACGCCATTTCAAAGCGGCCGTCGTCGCTGGTGAAGCGCCAGGGACTCATATAATCCTCTTTCCCGTCCCGCAGGGGAATATGGAACTGCACCTGACTGAGCTTGTGGGCCTTCCCCGCGTAAAAGAGCATATTTTCGCTGGCCGCCGCCGTATTGCCGAAGCCGTACCCGATATTCCAGCCGAAGGGAACACCCTCCACCGCGCCCGAGGCGCTGCCCCAATACCATGTATTGTGATAGGTCCAGACCCCGCGGCCCCAGTCCAGCACGCCAAAGGAGTCAGACGGGGAAAACACATAGGTCTTGCCGCCCACCGTGACCTCGCCCGAGGCCCGCAGGCAGTTGATCTTTTGATTGAAATAAAAATGTCCGGGAGAGGCAAAGGGCGTGCAGATCACCATGCTCTCCTCAGGGTCCTCCGACAGCGTGATGATGCCTTGGGCCGGCAGACTGTCCAGAAAATTCTCCATGCGAAATGCCAGCACCCTCTCCGCTCCCACATGACGGAACAAGAGCTCATAGTTCTTCCGCCGGATCACCGTGTCCCCCTCCGCCGAGGAGGACGGCAGCCCCGTTTTTCCCATGGGGAAAAGGCGCATGGGACTTTTAGTCTTTTCCCACCCCTGGGAAAGATGCAGAAAAGAAAGCGAGTCCAGCCCCATGTACCCGTTGTCCGCCACCGTCAGCGCCACTGCGTAGCGGCCGTTGCTCACCAGATAATAGTCCCACTCCTTAATCCGCGTACCAGGCGCTTTCACGTCCGCCCGGCGGTAAACAGGCAGCAGGCGCTTGGCGTATCCGGCCTGCGCCAGATTCCCCGCCTGATCCAGCAGCGGGCCCCGGGTTGTGATCTCATGCTGCATACAGCTTTCCTCCTTTTTGGCGATTATGATTATAATGTATCATACTCCCCGGAAAAGTACGATCTTTTTTTCTTGACAAATTATATTTTTCATCTATAATTTGAAAATGGTTTTCATTTTCAAATTTGTACGCATGACGAAGGAGGCTGTTGTATGTCCGCTGTTTATAACACACGGCAGCAAAAAGCCGTTTTGAACTGTCTGGAAAACTGCTGCGAGAGCTGCGTCAGCGCCTGTGATCTGATGGAGCTGCTGCGGGGCCAGGGGTATACCGTGGGACTGACCACCATTTACCGCCAGCTGGAGCGGCTGGAGTCCCAGGGGCTGATTCACCGGATCAACACGGACGAGGGCTCCTACTATCAATACTGCGATCATCCGGAGCAGGGGGACTGCTTTTTGCTTAAGTGTGAAAAATGCGGGCGGATCAAGCATCTGGACTGCTCCTATCTCAAGCCCCTGTACGATCACCTGTCCCAGGAGCATCACTTCACCATCAATTCCCACAAGACCCTGTTTTACGGGCTTTGCGAGGTATGCTCCCAGAAGGAGGAACCACAGACATGAAGCGTTTTTTCTGCGCTGTGCTAGCCTTTTTGTCGCTGGCGCTGACGGGCTGCGGCGCGGCGGTATCCCACCCGGCGGGCGGCGGGAAGCTGCGGGTGGTCTGCACGCTCTTCCCCTACTACGACTTCGTGCGGCAGATCGGCGGGGACTATGTGGACGACGTGCTGCTGCTGTCTCCCGGACGGGAGGCCCACAGCTTTGAACCCACGCCCATGGACATCATCACCATCCGGGAAGCCGACCTCTTTATCTACAACGGCGGCGAGGGCGAGGTCTGGGTGGAGGACGTGCTCTCCGCCGGCGGCCCCGCCGGGGACACGGTGCGGATGATGGACTTTGTGAGTCCCTACCAGGAGGAATACACCGAGGGGATGCAGCTTGAGCGCGGCGGGGAGGAAAAATCCGACGAGATCGAATACGACGAGCACATCTGGACCTCTCCCGTCAACGCCGCCATTTTGTCGCAGGCCGTCTGCCAGGCGCTGCAAAAGGCTGACCCGGCCCACAGCGACGACTACCAGGCCAATCTGGAGGCGTACCTTGCCCGGCTGTCTGAGCTTGACAGCGCCTTTCGGCAGGTGGTGGCTCAGGGACATCGGGAGACACTGGTCTTTGGCGACCGGTTTCCCCTGCTCTACTTCTGCAAAACCTACGATCTTAATTACCGGGCGGCCTTTCATGGCTGCTCTTCGGACACGGAGCCGTCTCTTGCCACGCTGAAATACCTCATTGACAAGGTGAAGACAGATCACATCCCCGTGGTTTACACCATTGACCTCAGCAGTCAGCAGATCGGCAAGGTCATTGCCGAGTCCACCGGCGCGGAGATCATGACCTTTTACTCCTGTCAGAATATCAGCCGCGCCGACTTCGACCGGGGCGAGACATACCTCTCGCTGATGGAGAAAAACGTGGACGCTTTACGGAAAGGACTTGCCTGATGGAAAACCGCACATTACTGGCCTGCCGGGACGTTTCCCTTGGCTACGAGGGACATCCCGTGTGGGAACATCTGAATTTTGAAGTACACAGCGGGGACTACCTCTGCGTGGTGGGTGAAAACGGCTCCGGCAAATCAACGCTGCTCAAAAGCCTGCTGGGTCTTTTGAAGCCGCTCTCCGGCCGGATCGACCTCTCCCTGCCCCGCAGCGCCGTTGGCTACCTGCCCCAGCAGACCAGGGCCCAAAAGAATTTTCCCGCCACCGTGTACGAGGTGGTGCTCTCCGGCTTTCTCAACGCCCGGCAGCTGCGGTTTTTCTACACCGGGGCGGAAAAATCCGCCGCCATGATGAACATGGGCAAGCTGGGCATTCTGGAACTGAAAAACAAGTGCTACCGAGAGCTCTCCGGCGGGCAGCAGCAGCGGGTGCTGCTATCCCGCTCCCTTTGCGCCGCCCGGGAGCTGCTGATCCTGGACGAGCCGGTGACGGGACTGGACCCTGCCGCCGCTCAGGACCTTTACAAAACGCTGCAATACCTGCACGAAACCGAGCATATGGCCATCATCATGGTGACCCACGATATGCCCAGCGCTCTGAAATACGCCACCACTATCCTCCACGCCGGCAATCACCAGTGGTTTTACGGCTCCGTGCAGGAATACCTGGACTCGAAAGACGGCAAACGGTTTGGAGGTGATGCCAAATGACGCTTCTCATGGAAATGTTCTCCTATCCCTTTATCCTGCGGGCGTTTATCGTGGGCATCCTGGTGTCGCTGTGCGCGTCCCTTCTGGGCGTTTCGCTGGTGCTCAAGCGCTACTCCATGATCGGCGACGGACTGAGCCACGTTTCCTTCGGCGCACTGGCCATCGCCTTGGCCTGCGGCTGGGCGCCGCTGCAATTTTCCATCCCGCTGGTCATTGTGGCCGCTTTCTTCCTGCTGCGCATCGCTGAAAACAGCCGCATCAACGCCGACGCCGCCATCGCTGTAACCTCCGCTTCCGCCCTGGCCATCGGTATTCTGGTCACCAGCCGCACCACCGGCATGACCACCGATGTGGACAGCTATATGTTCGGCAGTATCCTGGCTATGAGCAGAGACGACGTGGCTTTGTCCGTGGGACTCTCCATCGCCGTGCTGCTGCTGTTCATCCTCTTTTACCACAAACTCTTCGCCATCACCTTTGACGAAAACTTTTCCCGAGCCACCGGCGTGAAGGTCAGCCTCTACAACTCTCTGCTCTCCGTCCTCACCGCTTTGACCATCGTGCTGGGTATGCGGATGATGGGCGCCATGCTGATTTCCAGCCTTGTGATCTTCCCCGCCCTCTCGGCCATGCGCGTGCGGAAGAGCTTTCGGGGTGTGGTGGTCTGTGCGGGATGCCTGTCCGTGGTGTGCTTCTGCGTGGGGCTTATCGGCTCCTACCTCTTCTCCACACCCGTGGGTGCCACGGTGGTGGCCGTCAATCTGGCCGTGTTTTTGGCGCTGTGTCTTCTTTCACGGCTGGGCGTGTTCCGGAAATAGCCTTATTTTGCCCCGCGGCGGTATGCCGCGGGGCACTTTTTTTATGAAAAAGAGGCCATTTGCCGGGAAAAGGTCTTGCATTTCGGGCCAGATCGTGGTATGATACTCCAGTATCAGATGTTGTTTGCAGAGTGGACTTTCCGGTCCGCTCTTTTTGTTGGTCAAATTTGCATCCTTAAAATTGATAAAAGCAGGAGGGCCGCTTTTTTGAAAAAAATTACCGAACTGACGGCGGAACTGGCCGCCCCCGCCGCCGCGGAGCAGGGTTGTACCATTTGGGACGTGGAATATCTGCGCGAAGCCGGACAATGGTATCTGCGCGTCTATCTGGATAAGGAGGGCGGCGTGGATATTCTGGACTGCGAAGCGGTCAGCCGCAAGGTGGGCGAGGCGCTGGACGCGCTGGACCCCATCGAGGGAAGCTATATTTTCGAGGTCTCTTCCGCCGGCGCCGAGCGCCAGCTCAAGCGTCCTTCCGATTTTGAAAAATTTATCGGCGCGCCCGTCACCCTGAAGACCTATCAGGCCAAAGACGGACGCAAGGAGTTTGCCGGAGTCCTCGCCGGCTATGACAACGGCGACGTGCGCCTCACCGTGGGCAAAAACGAGATGACCTTCACCAAACAGGAAGTTGCTCTCGTTCGCCTGCGTATTGAATTCTGATTTTATGCCATCATATTACTATATAGAAATAGGAGTGTAACCCATGAAGTGTGATGAAATCTTTGTCGCCCTCGCTATGTTGGAAAAAGAGAGAGGCATTCCCCAGAGTTTCATGCTCAACAAAATTATTCAGGCCCTTACCACCGCCTACAAGCGGGATCACGAGGGTGTGGAGAATGTGATCGTGGACGTGGACGAGGATAAGCGCGACCTGCGGATGTACGTGCAAAAGGAGATCGTGGACGAGGTGGAATTTCCCGGCACCCAGATCTCCCTGGAAGACGCCCGTGCCCGCTCCGCCAAGGCTGAGGTGGGCGGCATTGTGAATATTCCCGTTGAAAATGTAGAGTTTGGCCGCATTGCTGCCGGCAACGGCAAGCAGGTCATCATTCAGGGCTTGCGGGAAGCCGAACACGGCATGGTGTACGACGAGTTTACCTCCAAGCAGCATGAGATCCTCACCGGCATCGTCTCCCGCATCGATCCCCGCAGCGGCAACGTCTCTTTGCGCATCGGCACCGGCGTGGAATCTACCGACGCCATCCTCTCCGTCAGCGAGCAGGTGCCCGGCGAAGCCCTTACCGAGGGGCAGCACGTCAAGGTCTATCTGGTGGAGGTGCGCCGCAGCACACGCGGACCTCAGGTGCTGGTATCCCGCACCCACCCCAATCTGGTGAAGCGCCTCTTCGAGCTGGAAGTGCCCGAGATCTTCGACGGCATCGTGGAAGTGAAGAGCATCGCCCGGGAAGCCGGCAGCCGCACCAAGATGGCCGTCTGGTCCTCCGATGGAAACATCGATCCCATCGGCGCCTGCGTGGGCCCCAAGGGCCAGCGCGTGGCCGCCATCGTGGATGAGCTGCGGGGCGAGAAGATCGACATCATCAAGTACAGCGAAGATCCTGCCCAGTTTATTGCCGCCGCCCTGGCGCCCGCCGACGTTGTGGACGTTCAGCTGGCCGACGAGGGCAAGGGCTGCCGGGTGATCGTCCCCGACGATCAGCTGAGCCTGGCCATCGGCAAGGAGGGCCAGAACGCCCGTCTGGCCGCCCATCTCACCGGCTACAAGATCGACATTAAGCCCGCTTCCTGGACGGGCGAGGAATAAGATAAAGGAGGGTGCGGTGATGCCAAAGCCGAAAAAGATCCCCCAGCGTCAGTGTGTGGGCTGCCGCGCCATGCGGGACAAACGTGATTTGCTGCGGATCGTGAAAGCGCCGGACGGTACCATTTCTCTGGACACCACCGGCAAAAAATCCGGGCGCGGCGCTTATGTGTGCCACGACCCCGAGTGCTTGAAAAAAGCACGGAAATCCCGGGCGCTGGAGCGCACCTTTGAGGTGGCGATTCCCGACCCGGTATACGACGCTCTGGAAGAGCAGATGAGGACGTGAACCGTGGAGCAAATTTTAAATCTCATCGGTCTTGCCAAAAAGGCGGGCCGTCTCGAAGTGGGCGAAGAGCCGGTGGGCGCCGCCGCCAGAGCCAGGCAGGTGCGCCTGCTGCTGCTGGCCGCTGACGCGGCACCCGGGTCCGCCCGAAGGGCACAGCATTTCGCCGAGGCCGGGCAGTGTCTCCTTTTGACCGTCCCCTGCGCCAAAGCGGAGCTGGGCCGGGCGGTGGGCTGCACTGTGTGCGCCATGGCCGCTCTCACCGACATCGGCTTTGCCAGCGCCATCGTCAATCGGCTGGCGCAGGACGATCCTAAGACCTACGGCTCTGTGGCCGAGGCTTTGGAGGTGAAAGCCAAGCGCGCCATGGAACGGCGGCGCGAGCAAATCCGGCATGAAAAGAATTTGCACCGGGGGATCAAGCGTCCGGCACCTAAGACGCAGGAGGAAGCACCTGTCAAGGAAGCACCTCCGGTACAGGAAGCCCGGGAAACGGAAATCCCCTCGCCCCGCAAGGAGGAAAGACGCGGCGGTTTTTCCGGCGCCAGACAAGGCGGCGGCCAAAAGCCCCCCTATTGCTCCCACACGGCGGGCGGCCAAAACGCCGGCCGGAGATCCAGCTTCCACGCAGATCCGGCAGGAAATAAAAAGCCGATCGATGCTCCCAGACGCGAGGGAGATGCGAAGCCTTTCCGCAGAAGCGAAGGAGACACGAAGCCTTTCCGCAGAAGTGAGGGAGACACGAAGCCTTTCCGCAGAAGCGAAGGCCCGGCAAAGCCTTACGGCAGAAGCGGCGGAGGCGCAAAGCCCTATCGCGCAGGTACGGGCGGCGGGGCAAACGGCAGGCGTCCGAGCGGCGCACAGGGAAACGTACCGGGGCGGCCGGCTTTCGGCTCTTCTGAACGGCGGTTTTCCGATGGAGCGAAAAAAGCCTTTTCCCAGGACGCATCAAACGGCGCGGCCCGATTTGCCGGCAGTCGGCCGGTGAAGCGCGGAAAAGGCTCCGATCATAAGCAAAAGAACTGATTCGTATCACTAAAATGGAGGTGGCTTTATTTGGGTACAGTAGTGAACAAATATAGAGTGCATGAGGTGGCAAAGGATTTTGGTATCCCCACCAAGGAAGTAACAGAAATTTTGACCAAGTACGCAACGGCTCCCAAAAATCACATGCAGGTGCTGGACGACCACGAGCTTTCCCTGATTTTTGAAAATCTGACCCAGAGCAATCAGGTGTCCGGCATCCAGGTGATCTATGCCGACGCCGCCAAAACAGCGGCAAAACCCGCTGAGAAGCCGGCCGGGCAGGAAAAGCCTGCCCCACAGGCGCAAGCTGTCGAGCGCAAAGCGCCCGCTGAACAGGAAAAGAGCGCCGCTGCCCCCCGGCAGAACACGCCCAACAGGGAGAGTGCGCCCACCCAGCCCCTTTCCCGCGTGCCCAAGACCAAGGTCGTGGACACCCGTAAGGCCACCAACGTCAATCTGGAAAAGTACGATGAAAAACTGCAGGTCCTGGCCGAGTCCCGGAATCAGGGACGCCGCGACCAGCAGCAGGGAAACCGTGAAAAATTCCGCAACAACAAAAAACGCCCTCAGGGCGTGCCCTTTGGCAGCAAGCGCAAACAGGAAGAGGCCGACCGCCTGCGCCGTTTGCAGCTGGAAGTCATTAAAAAGACGCCCCTTACCGTGCAGATCCCCGATGAGATCTCCGTGGGCGAACTGGCCTCCCGCATGAAGAAAACCGGCGCCGAGGTGGTCAAGTGCCTGATGAAAAACGGCATTATGGCCTCCCTTTCCCAGATGATCGACTACGACACTGCCGCGCTGGTGGCCATGGACATGGGCTGCAAGGTGGAAAAAGAAGTGGTGGTCACCATTGAGGAAAAGCTCATCGACGGCCACGAGGATACCGCTGAGGATCTGGTGCCCCGGGCACCCGTGGTGGTGGTCATGGGCCACGTGGACCACGGCAAGACCAGTCTGCTGGACTATATCCGTAACGCTCACGTTGCCTCTGGCGAAGCCGGCGGCATTACCCAGCACATCGGCGCTTATCAGGTGCAGATCCACGGTAAGCCCATTACCTTCCTGGATACCCCGGGCCACGAAGCCTTTACCTCCATGCGCGCCCGCGGCGCCATGGTGACGGATATCGCCATTCTGGTGGTGGCCGCCGAAGACGGCATCATGCCCCAGACCGTGGAGTCCATTAACCACGCCAAGGCCGCCAACATCCCCATCATCGTGGCCATCAACAAGATGGATAAACCCGACGCCAACCCCGAGCGCATCAAGCAGCAGCTCACCGAGTACGGCCTGGTGTCCGACGAGTGGGGCGGCGAGACCATTATCTGCCCTATTTCCGCCAAAACCGGAATGGGCGTGGACAATCTGCTGGAAATGCTGACCCTCACCGCCGAAGTGGGCGAGCTGAAGGCCAACCCCAACCGCGCCGCCCAGGGCACCGTCATTGAGGCACGCCTGGACAAGGGCCGCGGCCCCGTGGCAACGCTTCTGGTGCAAAACGGCACGCTGCATGTGGGCGATATCATCATCGCCGGCACCTCTGTGGGCCGTGTCCGCACCATGACCGGTGACAAGGGACAGCGCCTTGAAACAGCTGGCCCCTCCGTGCCTGTGGAGATCGCGGGTCTGAGTGAAGCCCCCGCCGCCGGCGCCACCTTCAACGCCGTGGACGACGAGAAGCTGGCCCGTGAGCTGGTGGAGCAGCGCAAGGAAGAAGAACGCGTCAAGGCCAATGCCCCTGTGACCAAGGTCTCTTTGGAAGACCTCTTCTCCCAGATCCAGGCGGGCGAAATGAAGAACCTGAACCTGATCGTCAAGGCCGACGTGCAGGGCTCTGTGGAAGCCGTGAAGGCCTCTTTGGAAAAGCTGTCCAACGAGGAAGTCCGCGTGCGCGTGATCCATGGCGGCGTGGGCGCCATCAACGAATCCGACGTGATGCTGGCTGCCACGTCTCAGGCCATTATCGTGGGCTTTAACGTGCGCCCCGACAACACCGCCCGGGAAAGTGCCGCCCGCTCCAACGTGGATATGCGGATGTACCGCGTCATCTACGACGCCATCAACGAGATCGAATCCGCCATGAAGGGCATGTTGGCCCCTCAGTTCAAGGAAGTGCTGCTGGGTCACGCCCAGGTGCGGCAGATCTACAAGGTTTCCGGCATCGGCACCGTGGCCGGCTGCTACGTCCAGGACGGCAAGCTGCAGCGCAAGGACTGCCAGGTGCGTCTGGTGCGCGACGGCATCGTGGTCCACGAAGGCGTGCTGGCCTCTTTACAGCGCTTTAAGGACTCTGTCAAAGAAGTGGCCGAGGGCTACGAATGTGGTCTGAGCATTGAGAAGTTCAACGACCTCAAGGAAGGCGACATCGTGGAAGCCTTCACCATGCAGCAGATTGAGGTCTGATTTTTGAAACAGGACGAATTGCGCCTCGCTGAGGCGCAATTCACCACTTGAGGAGGTTTTTATGGCTAACAACCGAATCGGCCGGATCAACGACGAGATCCAGCGGGAACTGGCGTCTTTGCTGCGCTCCGTGAAAGATCCTCGGGTCTCCGGCGCTATGGTCACCATTACCCACGTGGACACCACCACGGACCTGCGCTATTGCCGGGTTTTTATCAGCAGTCTGGACAAGGAAAAGGAAAAGGCCCTGATGCAGGGTTTGAAATCCGCCGCCGGGTATCTGCGCCGGGAGCTGGGCAGCACCCTGAACCTGCGCTACACCCCCGAACTGCAATTTATCGCCGATGACTCCATCGCCTACGGCGCCCATATTCTGGATATGCTCCACCATGTGAAGCCCGCCAATCCGGAAAATGAACACATTCATCTGGAGGAGGACAAATGAGAGGGCTTGACACAAAAGAGGCTGCCGCGATGCTGCGGGAGATGGATCATCTGCTAATCCTGACCCATATCCGTCCCGACGGCGACACCATCGGCTGCGCCGCCGCGCTGTGCCGCGCTCTGCGGGACCTGGGCAAGGAAGCGTTTATGCTGAAAAATCCGGGCATTACCGCCACCTATGCTCACTACGCCCAGAGCTATTGGGCCCCCGCGGACTATGTGCCGGCGCAGGTGGTGTCCGTTGACATTGCCGACCTGCCTCTTTTGCCGGAAAACGCCCTTTCCTACGCTGGGAAGATCGACCTGGCCATCGACCACCATCCCTCCTACGCCGGATTCGGCAAGGCGTGCTGCGTCATGTCTTCCGCCGCCGCCGCGGGGGAGATCGTCTATGACATCGTGCGGGAACTGACGCCGCTTACCCCCGCCATCGCTCTGCCCCTCTATGTGGCCGTGGCCACCGACACCGGCTGCTTTGTCTACGCCAACACCACGGCTCAGACGCACTGGGTGGCCGCCGCGCTGATGGAGACCGGCATCGACTACCGCACCGCCAACAAGGTCCTCTTCCGCACCAAGAGCAAGACGCGTCTTGCCATGGAGGCGCGGATGGTCTCCCAAATGGAACTGTACGACAAGGGCCGCGTGGTGGTGATGCAGATCCCTCTCTCCCTGCGGGAGGAAATGCAGGCCACCGAGGCCGACATCGAAGAACTCAGCTCTCTGGCGGCTTTGGTGGAGGGCACCGACTGCGGCATCACGCTGCGGGAACTGGCCCCCGGCAAATGCAAGATCTCCTTGCGTACAGGCCCCCGCATCAACGCCACCGCCGCCTGCGCCAAGCTGGGCGGAGGCGGACACCGGGCCGCCGCCGGCGCCACCGTGTCCGGCTCCATGGACGACGTGAAGCGTGCCGTTTTGAAGGCCGTGGCGGAAGTGGCGGAGGCGTAAATGGCAAACGGCGTTCTCATTATCGACAAACCCGCCGACTGGACCTCCATGGACGTCTGCGCCAAGCTGCGGGGGATACTGCACACCAAGAAGATCGGCCACGCCGGCACGCTGGACCCGATGGCCACCGGCGTCCTTCCCGTCTTTGTGGGACAGGCCACCCGGGCTGTCTCCTTTGCCGAGTCCGGACGGAAAGAATATATCGCGGGGCTGCGCCTGGGCCTTGTGACCAACACTCAGGACATCTCCGGGGAAACGCTTTCCCAGACGGAAGTCTCTGTCACCCAGAAAGCGCTGACTGCCCTGCTGCCCCGGTTCACCGGTACCATCTCCCAGATCCCGCCCATGTTTTCCGCCGTGAAGATCAACGGTCAGAAACTGTACCAGCTGGCCCGCCAGGGCCGGGAGGTGGAGCGAAAGCCCAGGGAAATCACCATTTATGAGCTGGAAGTACTGGAGCAGACCGCCCCGGATACCTTTACCCTGCGGATCCTTTGCTCCAAGGGCACTTATGTCCGCACCCTCTGTCACGATATCGGACAGGCGCTGGGGTGCGGCGGGTGCATGAGCTCTCTGCGGCGCACCATGGCCGCCGGCTTCACCCTTGCGGACGCCGTGTCGCTGGAGACCGTGCAGGAAAAAGGAGACTCCCTTCTTCTGCCGCTGGAGCAGCTTTTTGCCCAGTACCCTCTGTACTGTATCGCGGAACCTCAGGCCGAGGCGCGCTGCCGCAACGGAAATCCCTTTTCCATACCGGAAACGCTGCCCGGCGGGCTATACCGCGTCCGGGGCGGCGACGGTACCTTTTTATGTCTGAGCCAACTGGAAGGGCAGGTCATGTCCTCTCTCAAAAACTTTTTCGGAGCGTGAACACCTTGAACCAAACTGTGATTGCCCTGGGTTTTTTTGACGGCGTGCATCGGGGACACGGCGCGCTGCTGCGCCGCGCCTGTGAACGGGCGGAGATCCTAGGCGCTGTGCCGGCGGTCTTTACCTTTGACCGGCCGCCGAAGGAAGTGGTCACGGGGAAACCCGTTTTTCTCATCAACTCGCCGGAGGACCGCCGGGATCTTATTCGCCGGCTCTACGGCATTGAGCACGTCATCCTGGCGCCCTTTGACCAGCAGATGATGACCATGCCCTGGGAAGATTTTATTGAAAAACTGCTGGTGGGGCAGTACCACGCCGTTCATCTGGTGGCGGGGCACGACTACCACTTTGGCCACCGGAACCAGGGGACGCCCGAGCTGCTGCAGGCCAAGTGCAAGGCGCTGGGCATCGGCTGCGACATCATTCCCAAAGTGGAGCTTGACGGCATTACGGTCAGCTCCACCTACATCCGCCGCCTGGTGGAGGCCGGAGCCCTGGAACGGGCCGCCGCCTTTTTGGGACATCCCCATACCCTGTCCCAAACCGTCAGCCACGGACGGCGCATCGGCCGCACCATCGGCATTCCCACCGTCAATCTGGCCGTACCGGCTCATGTGCTGGTGCCTGGCAACGGCGTTTACATCTCCCGGGTCTATCTGCCTGACGGCCGCAGCTTTCCCGGTATCACCAACGTGGGGCTGCGGCCCACCGTGGGCGAAAGCAAGACCGTGTCGGTGGAGACCTTTCTGCTGGGCTTCGACGGCGACCTTTACGGGCAGCACATCCGTCTGGAGTTTTACCGGCATCTGCGCCAGGAGCAAAAATTCCCCTCCCTGGAGGAGCTGCGCCGCCAGATCGGCAGGGACATTGCCCAGGCGGAAGCCTACTTCGCGTAAATCACACAAAGCTTCGGATTTTTCAGGAAATCCGAGGCTTTTTTGTTGCATTTTATTTCCCGACCTTCTTTGCCAACCTTCTTTTGTAGAATAGAGGAAAAGGAGGCCTGATCTATGAAAAATATTGCCCTTGCCGCGGAAAAAAGGCTTTCAGTCCCCGCGGCGCGCCTGATCGGGCGTTTTTTTCTGACATTTCTACTCTCGGCCAGCCGGGTGTTTGGCAGCTATACGCCCTTCGGTCTGGCGATGGTGGCCGCCTCCGGCGCCAAGCTGCCGGGGCTGTGCGCCTTGCTGGGCGCCGGCGCGGGTGCCTTTTTATTCCTGCCCTTTGCCGCCGCCCTGCGCTATATGGCGTCCGCTATTTTGATCTACTCCGCCAGCCTGGCTTTTTTTGACACCAAATTTTTTGGCAAGCCCCTTTTCCGCCCGTTGGTAGCCGCGTTCTGGATGCTGGCTGTGGAGGCCGTCTCTCTTTTGGGACAAGCCGACGCTGCCGCCATCACCGCCTGTCTTTGCGCCGCCGTTTGCACCGCCGCCGCCACCCACTACTTCGGGCAGCTTTTTTCTCAGGAAAGAGGCTCTTCCTCTTGGCAGATCGCTTTGCTGTTTTTGCTCACGGCTCTGGCCATGGCTGCGGCGCCTGTGACGCTGGGCGGCGTTTTCTCCGTGGGGCGGGCGGTATCCGCTTTGCTCACCGTTTTGGCCGCGGCTTTGTTTCCGCCCGCCACCGGCGCCGCCGTGGGCGTTTGCACCGGTCTTGCCATGGATCTGGTTAAAAACAGCGGTACGCTGTTCTTTGCCGTTACATATGGATTGGGCGGGCTGCTGGTCAGTCTGTGCCGGAACCGGCCGCGCCCCATCTGCGCGCTTTTGTTTCTGCTGCCCGGCAGCGTGCTGGCCTTTTTATTCCTGCCAAGGGACCAGATCCCACTGATCTGTGAAATGGCGCTGGCGGCCCTGGCCTATTTTCTGATCCCCTCCGCTCTGCTGCGGGGCAAGCGGGCGGAGACCTCTGCCGACGCGGAAAAGGAAGATCCCTCCCGCAAGCAGCTGGAACAGTCGGCGCAGGCGTTCCGGGAGCTGTACGACAGCTTCCACAGCGGCACCGCGCCGCAGCCGCCGGAAAATCCCTCCGTCCTTTTTGACAGAGCCGCTGAAAAGGTCTGCCGCAGCTGCGTGCTTTGCTCCTCCTGCTGGCAAAAAAACTACAACGCCACTTACACGGCGTTCAACGACGCCACTCCCCTCCTGCTGCGCCGGGGACGCGCCATGCCCGCCGATTTTCCCGGTTATTTTAGCGCCCGGTGCGTTCATTTTCCGGATTTTCTCACGGCGCTAAACGTGGAATTGCAGGCCTATCTGCTGCGGCGGCAATACCGCCTGCGGCTGCAGGCCGCTCGCTCCCAGGCCCAGGACCAGTACGCGCAGCTCAGCGACCTGCTCTCCAGCACCGCCCGCCAGCAGGCGGCGACCGTTTTTGCTCCGGAAGTGCTGGTTTCCTATGAAATTGGCTCCGCCCTTTGCCCCAAGGAGGGGGAGAACATCTGCGGCGATCAGCTTTCCGCTTTCGAGTGCGGCAGTATGCTCTATCTCCTTTTGTCCGACGGTATGGGCAGCGGCGAATCCGCCCACCGGGAGGCCGCCATGACCACCCGCCTTCTGGAGCGGTTTTTAAAAGCGGGCATCGACCCGGCGCCGTCACTGAAAACACTCAACTCCGCACTGGCGCTGCGGGGAGAGGACAGCGGCAGCTTCACCACCATCGATCTGCTGGCGCTGCACCGGGAAAACGGCGACGCCGCCCTCTACAAATACGGCGCCGCGCCTTCCTATCTCAAACGCGGCACCGCCGTTACCCGCATTTCCGGCGCGTCTTTGCCTGCGGGGCTGCAGGAAAGCCGGGAGCCACCAGACGCCACACGTCTGCTTCTTACCGGCGGCAGCTTTTTCATCATGGTCAGCGACGGCGTGGCAGACACCGAAAACGACGAATGGCTGCAAAATTTGCTCACCGGCTGGAACGGCCGTGAGCCCCAGGCGCTGGCTTCGCTGATTCTCTCCGAGGCAAAATCACGCCGCTCTTTGGAGGATGACTGCGCCGCTTTGGTTTTATACCTTCCAAAATTAGAGCAAAACGGTAAAAAGAAAGTATAACTTTTTTTCATCAGGAAATACTGGAAATATCACAGGACAGAGGAGGGCAAACTCTTGGTTAAGGGTATTTCCAGACGGGTCATCGTGGTTGATTCCCCTGACCCCCGTATTTTTGAACAGGCGATCTTTATCATCCGCAACGACGCGCTCAGCGGCAGCGGCGTCACGTCTCAGCAGTTGGTGGACCAGGCCGTGCATATCGCCAAAAACTACGCCCGCAGCCACACCGCCGAACATTCTCGCCGGTTCCGTCTGACCCCGCTGCTGTCTGCCCTTCTGGGCGGCTGCTGCATCGGGCTTATCTGGCTGCTGGCAACGCTGATATAGCTGCCGGGTCCCTCTCTTTTGCATCGTTTTCTCCTCACTTGGGGTGAGTGCATACGCACTCACCCTCTTTTTTTCCTATTTTCTTCCCTTCCCCGGTATGCTATACTGTATCCACACCAAAAAGTGAGGAGATTCCCATGAAAATCGGCACTGTGACCATATCTTCCCGGTTGGCGCTGGCTCCTATGGCCGGCGTCACCGATCTTGCGTTTCGCCGGATCTGCGCGGAGCAGGGGGCGGGGCTGACCTGCACTGAGCTGGTCAGCGCCAAGGCGCTTTGCTATCAGGATCAAAAAAGCCGCACCCTCCTGAAGCTCTTTGACGGAGAGCATCCCGCCGCCGCTCAGATCTTTGGCAGCGACCCGGTCTGCATGGCCGAAGCCGCCGTCATTGCCGCGGAGGTCTCCGGCGCCGATTTTATCGACATCAATATGGGCTGCCCCGTGGGAAAAGTGGTCTCCAGCGGCGACGGCTCCGCCCTGATGCGGGATCCGGAAAAGGCGGCCCGGCTGGCAGAGGCCGTGGTCAAGGCTTCCCCGGTACCTGTCACCGTGAAAATGCGCCGCGGCTGGGACAAGGGCAGCATCAATGCCGTGGAACTTTCCCGTATGCTGGAGCAGGTGGGGGTATCCGCCATTGCCGTTCATGGCCGCACCCGCACCCAGATGTACGCCGGACAGGCCGACTGGACCACCATCCGGGAGGTAAAAGAGGCCGTCTCCCTCCCCGTTATCGCCAACGGCGACGTTTTTTCTCCCGAAGACGCGGTGCGGATTCTTCACTTTACCGGCGCCGATATGGCCATGATCGGCCGGGGTTCTTTCGGCAATCCCTGGCTCTTTGCCCAGTGCACCGCAGCCCTGGAGGGTCGGCCCGTCCCGCCGCTGCCGCCCCTTGCCCAGCGCTGCGACACCGTCGTGCGCCAAATTGAAATGGCCGCCGCCGACAAGGGCGAACACATCGCCGTATTGGAGGCGCGCCGCCACTACGCCTGGTATCTCAGGGGCGTATCCCACGCCAACTACTATAAAGAACAGATCGTGCGGATGAATACGCTGGAAGATGTCTACCGCGTCACCGCCGGCATTAAGCGGGATCTGGCATGAAAGACGAATATCTGTGGATCCAGGCGGCCAAAGAGGGCGACACCGCCGCCTTTGAGCAACTGATCTACGCCTACGAAAAGCCCGCCTACGCGCTGGCGCTGCGGATCTGCCAGAAGCCGGAGTACGCGGCAGAGGCCGCGCAGGAGGCGTTTTTGGCCGTTTGGCGGGGACTGTCCGCCTTCCGGGGCGACGCCAAATTTTCCACCTGGCTTTACCGTTTGGTGTCTAACGCCGCCATCGACCTGCTGAGGCGGGAAAAACGCCACAGCGGTACGCTGTCGCTGGACGACGAGGCTTTAAACCCCAACATCCCCGACGACCTGCGCTTTCAGCCCCAATCCCACATGGAGCGCCAGGAGCTGCGGGACGCCATCGAGGCCGGACTTGCCACATTGTCGCCGGAATCCCGACAGGTCTTGCTGCTGCGGGAAATGCAGCAGCTGACCTATGAGGAGATCGCCGATGCGCTGCACGTGGAGCTTGGCACCGTCAAATCCCGCATCAGCCGGGCCAGGCGGCAGCTTCGCCTTTATTTGCTGGAAAACGGGAACTTTTTTGACGCGGATACGTCTTATTCCATGAAAGGAGATGCGAAATGAAATATTGTTTTGTATTTCAAGATGCCATAGAAGATTTGGCCGACGATCTCCTTCCCCAACAGCAGCGTGCTTCCCTGGAGGCCCATCTGGCGGATTGTCCCGGCTGCCGGGCCTACTACCAAAGCCTGACCGCTATGAGTGCGGCGCTGCGGGACGAATTCGACGTCGCACCGACGGCTTTTCTCCACGAAAGCATTATGCAGGCGGTAAGCGGTGCGTCTTTCCGCAAACGGCGGAAGAGGAGGGCCTGGCTCGCGGCCATAGCGGCCTGTTCCCTGTTGGTTTTGGGTGTCTCTGCCGCCGGCGGCCTGCTGGCCCGTCATAACAATACCAGCCTTTGCACCGCCGCCGACAGTAAGGCCGCCAAGGAAAGCGCCCTTCAAAGCGCCGTGTCCCCCCAGAGCGCCGTGTCCTCCAAGGGCGCCGTTTCCCCCCAAAGCGCCGCTGACGCCGAGGCCGTGGAGTGGCTGGAGAACAACGGCTATGTGCCGGACGCCTCCGGCGGCGTCTACACCATTACGCCCGATGCTTACGATGATCTGCTGTCCTATTTGGGGGAAACGGAAGAAACCAGCGATATCCTGATCCTCTCTGACGACAGCCAGGCCGTGCAGATCTTTCTCCCGGATCAGTGACATCACCCCGCCGTATGGGCGCGCCCCTTCTTTTATAAAAACCCGCCTTATTTTAAAAATAAGGCGGGTTTTTTGTGAAAATTTTGTTGGAGAAGGCCTCTTTTTATGATATAATACCCCTCGACAGGTTTCCACACCCTGTCCAAGCGCCGGCGCACCGGCGTTCGTTCGGCTTCAAGGCTGTTCTCTAAATAAAAAATGGGAGGAACCCGCATGAAACAACTGCATACCCGTCAACTGACCACCGCCGCTGTGGTGGGTGCCGCTTACGCGGCACTTTCGATTTTCGGCTCTGTTTTCGGTATCACCTACGGCCCCATTCAGTGCCGCTTTTCCGAGGCGCTGTGCGTCCTGCCCTTCCTGTTTCCCGAAACAGCCTGGGGCCTTTTCGCCGGATGCCTCATCGCCAACCTGCTGAGCCCCTATGGCTTGCTGGACATTGCGGTCGGGTCTCTTGCCACGCTTCTGGCCGCGCTGATCACCGCCCGGTGCCGCAGCCGCTATTGGGCTCCCCTGCCCCCCGTGCTAGCCAACGGCCTTCTGGTGGGCGGACTCATCACCTTCGAACAGGTGGGCTTCGGCGGCGGATTTCTGTCTGTGTTTTCCATCAACGCCGTCAGCATCGCCGCGGGCGAAGCGGTGGCCTGTTACGCACTGGGTCTGCCACTGCTGCTGGCTTTGCAGAAGGTGCCCTTTTTTCAGAAGATGATCGCCCAGCGCGGCAGATAAGCAACCACTATATGTAGGGATATGTGAACACATATCCCTACATATTTTATTTAATTTCCGCTTTTCTTTTAAAAAACGGGAATTTCTCTTGACTTTTTCTCTAAATGAAGTATAATAAATAAGCTCGCATATTGCGGGCTATCCTTGCTCTCATGAACCCATGAGGGCCAAAAGTCCAAAAGGAGGTGCAAAGTATGGCTAAAATTTCCGCCAACTATGAGGTCGTTTATCTGATCGACCCGGCACAGGGTGATGAGGCGACTGCCGCTACCGTGGCAAAGTTTCAGACTCTGGCTGAGGAAAATGGTTCCAACGTCGTGGTAGATGAGTGGGGCAAGCGCAAGCTGGCTTACGAGATCAACTACAAGACCGAAGCGTATTACGTCTTTATGTCCTTCACCAGCGGCCCGGAATTCCCCAAGGAGCTGGACCGTATCCTGGGCATTACCGAAGGCATTATGCGTTCCATGATCGTCTGCAAGGGCGAGTAAGGAGGCAGCGATATGCTTAACCGCATTATCATTATGGGTCGTCTGACCCGGGATCCTGAGCTGCGCCGTACACAAACCGGCACCGCTGTGACGTCTTTTTCCGTGGCCGTGGACCGGGATTTCAAGTCCCAGGCCGGTGAACGGGAAACGGATTTTATTGACGTCGTCGCCTGGCGCAGTACCGCGGAATTCGTGGCAAAGTACTTTACCAAGGGCCGTATGGCCGTGGTGGAGGGGCGGCTGCAGCTTCGCGACTGGAATGACAAGGACGGCAACAAGCGCAGAAGCGCCGAGGTCGTTGCCGATAACGTGTATTTCGGAGATTCCAAACGTGACGGTGAGTCCGCCGGTTCTTACGGCGCGCCTCCGGCATACGGCTCCACTTCCGGCGGCGGTTATACCGCTCCCGCCAGCGTTCCTTCGGAATTTGCCGAAATTGAAGAGGAGGACGGCGACTTGCCGTTCTGAAGTGCATTGACACCCACCATTTTATAAAGGAGGAACCATCCATGGCTATGGATCGCGATAACAGAGCACCGCGCGGCGGCAATCGCAAGCGCAGAAAAGTCTGCCAGTTCTGTGTGGATAAGTGCGAGTATATCGATTATAAGGACGCCGCCAAGCTGCGCCGCTTTATTTCCGAGCGCTCCAAGATTCTGCCCCGTAGAACCACAGGCACTTGCGCCATGCATCAGCGTCAGCTGACCGAGGCTATCAAGCGCGCCCGTCAGATCGCTCTGCTGCCTTTCGTCACCGAATAAGCAGCGCTATCACTGAACTAAAACGCTGGAAGCATATTGCTTCCAGCGTTTTTTCCTTTTATCCCGGCAATAACCGCTTACCTACTGATGTGCCTTTCTATTTTTGTCACCTTTTCCAGCGGAATGGGATGGAAAACGCCCAGATAAAGCGAGTCTTCCGTCATATCTGCCAAATAGATGTCCCTGTATTCCGTCTCGGGGCCTATCAGCCCGTCCAAAAATCGGCGGCTGTCCAGATCAATGTCCACCGTCTGATGGATAAAATCGCGGCGGCTCATGTCTTGAAAAGCGGTCAGATCCTCTTTGCTTTTTTTATCTGAGACCTCTATTTTCACGATATAGCTTTTGGCCACCGCGCCGATCCTTACACTGCTTTTCTCCGGACATATATAGAAGAGAAAGCGGTTGTCCTCGCCTACCGGATAGGCATCCGCCGGGCCGTCATTCCAATCGCTCAGCGTCACGGTACAGCATTGCATAAAACAGTCCTTATACGCGGGCTTGCCAGTTGTGGTCTTCTCTTGCGGCGTGACCTGGAGCAGCTCATCCACTGTCATATGAAAAACCTGTGCCAGGCACATGATATTTTCAATATCAGGTATTCCTCTGCCGCTCTCCCATTTGGCAACGGCCGATCTGGAAACACCGATCTGCCTCGCCAGTTCCTCCTGCGAAAGCCCTCTGTCTTTTCGTGCCTTTATCAGCATCTCTCTCAAATTCATAGAATCTTTCTCCCTGTCATGTTATCTGCGCCTATCGTACCGCACTTGCCTCCGTTACGCACGTCTTTTTTCGTCACAGAGTTGTTACGATCCGTCACACCTGAGAAATTGCCGGAGAAAAAATATGGCGGCAGGCTTTTGTGCCTGCCGCCGTATCTTTTCATTGACCGGTCATGATCTTCAGGATCACACGATCCGTTTCCCGCATGCCCTGGCTGGCCAGTATGCCCACATTCTTAATGGTATCTTCCGCTTCCACCCCCACAATCCCGTCGCCGGAGTGGAAGTTATTTCCTTTTTCAAACATTTCATAGCCCAAAATGCCGCAGTTGACGCCCATGGCAATCTTGCTGGCACAGGAAGCTTTGGCGCCGTCGCAGATGCAGCCGGAGATCATGGCCACCGCGTTGATCAGCGTATGGCAGATGCCCTCATAGCCCGCGCCGTGGAGCCACGCAATGGCACACCCGGCACCCACGCCCGCGCTGACCGCGCCGCAATAAGCGGAGAGGCGACCGATGCCTGTCTTCTGATGGATGGTCACCAGATCCGACAGCGCCACCGCCCGCAGAATCTTTTCTTCGGAGGCACCCAGATGCAATCCGTAGCGCCACACCGGCACGGAGGCCGTAATGCCCTGGTTGCCAGACCCCGAGCAGATCACCACCGGCATTTCGCAGCCGTTCATCCGCGCGTCCGATCCGGCCGCGGCCCAGGCCCTCGCTTCCGTGGCAATATTGCCGTCGGCCTCTGCAAGGAGCGTAGAGCCGATATTAGCGCCCCAGTTATGCTCGAGCCCCTCTTTCGCAATGGCGCTGTTATAGCGGATTTGCGGGGCTATCAGAGGTTCAATCCTCTCAAGAGGAACGGTTTCAACAAAAGTGAGAATGTCTTGAAGATTGAGAATGGTCTTGTCGGTCAGGCTGTCTTCCGCCGAGTCGGAATGCGGCTTTTCTAACAGGGCAGTCCCGTCTTTTTCCATATAAATGATGTTGGTATGGTTGTTTGCCACATGAACCACGGCTTTGTGGCCTTCGCGCCAGCCGGTCAGCCGGATATCCAACATACGGGGCGTTTCGGGGCAGGTCACGGTAATGGGCGTGGTATCCATAAAGTCTTGAACGGCCTGGCTGTCGCTGTCACTGACGTTGGCGATCACTTGCAGTTCCGCATCGGGATCTCCCGCCACAAGTCCCACCGCAATGGCGGCTTCAATACCGCGGCGCCCACCGGTATTGGGCACCACCACGCTCTTTACATTTTTTAAAATGTTGCCGCTGACTTCGGCCAGCACTTTTTCCGGTTTACCGCCCAACACCGCGCGCAGCTTCGCAGCACAATACGCAACAGCGATGGGCTCTGTACACCCGGTGGCCAGAAGGAGCTCCTCCTTCAGGATGGCACAATAGGCCTCCATTTTTTTCGCATCCAGCATTTTAACATTCTCCTTTTTTGCTTTATCATTTTATATTTCGCGTTAAGCGCGAAAATATCACAGCTGCTCCGGTATTTGCAGCTCCTCTGGCACCTGCAGGTCATCGGTATTCACCCAATCCTGCACGTTCACCACCTCATAAGCCACAGCCGTCCGGCGGATGACCACCCGGGCAATGCCCGCATTGATGACCGTTCTGCGGCACATGGCGCAGGAAGTGGCATCCGGCAGCAACTCTCCCGTTCTGGCGTCCTTCCCCACCAGATACAGCGTTGCCCCGACCATGTCGCGGCGGGACGCCGAAATAATGGCGTTCGCTTCGGCATGAACGCTGCGGCAGAGTTCATAGCGCTCTCCCCGGGGCACACGCAGCGCCTCACGGGTGCAAAAGCCCATGTCCACGCAGTTTTTGCGGCCTCTGGGGGCCCCGTTGTAACCTGTGGCAATGATTTCGTCATTCTTCACGATAATGGCGCCGTACACTCTTCGCAAACAGGTGGCACGCTCCAAAACGGTTTGGGCAATATCCAGGTAGTAGTTCTCTTTGTTAATACGATCCATATGGTCTCCTCTTCCGGCGAAGATTGTCATGTATTGGTTTTTTTGTTTATTATATGCTACTTTACCTTGCAGTGCAAGAATTCCATGGTCTTTGGCAGACTACAAAGTCCACAAAATTAAGGGGGGGCTTTTGCCTTTTCCGTCAAAAGGATGGCTGTGACCCGCGAATATGTGCGGATCCTGACCCCGTATATAAAAAGCAGGAGAGTACATTCCTTTGAAATGCGCACCCCTGCCTGTCTTGCAAGACATCACAGCGGGATATTCGGTGCGCACCCGCTGTTATTTCTTTTTTGCAAAAGAAAAAGTCCTGCAACCAACGGTTACAGGGCTTTTTTGAGCTGCTGGGCAGATTCGAACTGTCGACCTCATCCTTACTACTCCCCCGGTCGCGATACAGTGGTGCTGCCGCCAGCCAAGACCTTTGAAGATGTATATGGCTATATGCTTGTGGCTCAGGTGGGCAATTACGCCATCGCTACGCCATATATCAATGTTCTTGAAACAATCCAGAAAACAATGGAGTACCACAAAGATGATACCGCGGAGTATTAGGCATACACACAAGAATCACAATTAGGCAGCCAATCATAAATTTTTTCAAGGTCGGATCTATTTTAATGCCCATCTTTTTGTTACGCAAAAAACCAGAAATAAAGAAAAAAGCAAATCCAATTGTTCCAACAAATAAAGTAATTCCAACAACGAGGCTCTTTGTAGATGCAGGATATATCTTTAGTTTCAAAACAATTGCCCCTACCATTGAGACTAGTATCAGAATAATTCCAACCATCATGCCCTTTGTCATATAGGGGTCATGGCGGCTAATAAATAGAGCAGCAACGCCAGCTATTATGACCACTACAAGAATGGAAACATACAGTGCTGGCGGCATTTGATTTATTAGAGTATTCATATAAAGTTACCTCATTCACCTAGCCATTTAGCCTTAACGTAATCTACTCCAATATTGATCAGAGTGCCAACACCTGCAGCCGCAATTCCACCGACAATTGCACCGACTCCGAAAGAAGCACATAGCGCTGTAATCCCCACACCGGCCAAAATTCCCACAGCTAATCCAACCGCATCTATTACAACGGCTGTTCCTGCATCCCATCCGTTATAGTTGTGGAAGTCCTCAATAACGTCATACGCAAAAAGCGCTATGGAGGCAGCGCCTACCGTTTTCCCTGCCCACCTTGTAAACCGTGCGAGCGAGCCTGTATTTTTAGCCACTCGCATGGCGTTGGTAAACGGGAGATTTTTAACTTTTACCCGCAGCTTGTTGTTGATGACACTGTCAACGCCGGAGTATAATTGACCGAAATCGCCGGTGAAAATTGACCCACTCAAGAATAACGGCTACCATGGCGTAAAGAAATGCCATGGAGGTAGGCCGGATGTTAAGGAGTGGAACGATTCTCATGATACGTGAAAAAGCAGAGGGCGGAGAAAGCGCCTATGCCATCGGCAAGGAGCTCAGAATATCCAAGAACACCGCCCACAAGTACATCGAGCGCAAGGAAGACGCGCCGGTAAAAATTGACCGCTTCTCCAAGCTGGATGCATACAAACTGCAGCTCAATGAACTCATGAACCAGGGGATATTCAACTGCGTGGTTCTGCTGGAAAGACTGCAGAACGCCGGTTACAGCGGAGGAATCTCAATACTCAAGGAGTATGTGCATCCATACCGTCCGGCGAAAGCACTACCTGCCGTGCGGCGCTACGAGACACCGGCAGGCAAACAGGCGCAGATGGATTGGGGCATCTGCCATTACACGGACAGCAGCGGAACGCTACACAAGGTACCGGTGTTTGTGATGATCCTCGGAAAATCCCGCGTGAAGTACACAGAATTTACCAGCCGGTGCGATTTAAGCAGTCTGGAAAGATGTATTGTCAACGCATTTTCGTATTTTGGCGGTATGCCGAAGAACGTGCTCACCGACAACATGAAGACCGTTGTGACGGGGCGCGAGGCCGGAAAGCCCATTTGGAATACGCGGTTCGCAGACTTTGCCGCTGAGCTTGGATTTGTGCCAAAGGTGTGCCGTATTCGTTCTCCGCAGACCAAGGGCAAGGTGGAACGCCTAGTGCGGTATGTGAAAGATAACTTTCTGCCAGGCAGGCAGTTCGAGGACCTGGAGGATTTGAATCGGCAGGCGCTTTGCTGGTGCCGGCAGGCCGACGGAAAAGTCCATCACACTACCGGGAAAATTCCGCTGCAGGAATTGGAAAAGGAAAACTTGCAAGATCTGCCGCCACAGGAGATGTTGGATAAATACCGCTGGGAGACGCGGAGCGTCACGCGCGACGGTATGGTCAGTTTCGACGGTGTCCGTTACGGCGTGCCGTGGCAATACAGCGGCAAGGAAGTGCGCGTCCGCTTGTGCGCCGGTTATCTTGAAATCTACTATGGCGAGGTACTGCTGGCAAAACACAAGGCGCAATACCGTTCCGGTAATGTCGTTTTCCTGCAGGGACAGTACAGCGGTCTCGCGGAGAGGAACGGCGTCCCCGTACCCTTTCCATGTGCCAGGAAGCAGGATGGCGCCGTTGAGGTGCGCGAGCTGAGTGTTTATGATCAGCTGCTGGGAGGTGTTTCCTGTGGTTGAACTGGAACATGCCCGGGAGCTGCTCGGCAGCATGGGTCTTGAAACCGCTTCGGCGCTCCTGGATGCGCAGATGGAGCGATCATTGCACGCGGAGCACACCTACGCTCAGTTCCTGAACGAGCTCTTAACCTCCGAGCAGCAGGAACGCGGCCGGAAGGGCGAGGAAATGCGGACAAAGCTGGCTCGTCTTCCAAACCGAAAAAGCCTGGAAGAATTCGACTTCAGCTTTCAGCCTTCCATCGACAAACGGCAGATTGACGAGCTGGCCACTTTGGCTTTTGCCGCCCGTGCGGAAAACGTTATCCTGCTGGGGCCGCCCGGCGTCGGTAAGACCCATCTGGCTGTTGGCCTCTCCATGAAAGCCTTGAAAGCTGGCCTGACGGTTTACTATACGAGCCTGGCACGCCTCATTGAGGATCTCAAGCGGGCATTGGAACAGAACCGGCTGGAGAGGCGCTGGCGGGTCTATCTGCGGCCGGCAATTCTCGTCATCGATGAGGTCGGGTACATGCAGCTGAGCCGGCAGGAGGCCGAGCTTTTCTTCCGGCTGGTGTCCGAACGCTACGAGCACGGCAGCATCATCCTGACCAGCAACAAGTATTTCAGCGACTGGGGCGAGCTGCTCAGCGACACCGTGATAGCCACGGCCCTACTCGACAGGATGCTGCATCACGCCCATGTAATCAATATCCGTGGGCAGACCTACCGGCTAAAAGACCGGCTCAAGACCGGCGCCCAGACAGTCCCGCCGGCGGATATTCCGGCGGTAGTGTGACCGGCGATGTGGGTCATTTCCGACCGGCGTTTTGGGTCAAAATGAAACCGGCGTTGACA
>JAYFNH010000020.1:0-87709 GCA_034933545.1 Oscillibacter sp. | reverse complement strand
GAGGCTTCGGTAGAATGTGTGGGTAATAACTCAGCGTCCAGGAAGCCTTGGCTGAACCTCTGAGCAGGTCAGCATCACCATCGCAATCAGGCTGTCGGCGTTACGAAAACCAAAAGCGGTGCGGATGCCGAGCTTAATTTTGTTGTTGGTTGCCTCCATGCGGGCGTTGGAAAGACCGTGCTTTGGGGAGGCAACAATGGCAGTGAAGTTGCGTTTAATCTTGAGGCGCAGTTCTCTAAAGCCGGGAATCCGACAGCGCTGTGCCCACGCCATCCATTTGTTCAGAGCGTACTCAATCCCATCTGCACCGGCCTTTAGGGCAAGGCGCAGACCTTCTTTGAGCAGGTAAGCACGGTAAAGTCGAGGGTTCGCCTGTGTCAAAAATTCAAGCTGCGCCTGTTGGTTCTCGGATAAGTTCTCCGGATTCTTGAGCAAGACATAACGCAGGTTTTTCACAGCCTTGGCTTGCTTCTTTTCCGGGTTTACTTCCTCGCCCTTGACAGGGCGGCCTTTGCCTCGTTTCTTTGATTCCTTTGCAGTCTGGTGGGCTTCACTCCATGCACGGCGGCGTTCTTTATCCAGCGTTTCCGTTGCCCATGTCACAACATGAAAAGGGTCTACGCAGCGCTCTGCATTGGGGCAATATTTATCGATACAAGAAGCAATCCATCTTGCCCCATCCGCACTGACGCACCGAATAGAGGCTCTTTGCTCCGGTGTGAGCAACTCGAAAAAACCGGAGAGAACCTCTTTGCCGTAGCCAATGCCGCACCACACAACAGCTGCTGTATCGTGGTTAATGACCACCGTCATATACTTGTGGCCTTTCTTGTAGCTGGTCTCATCAATGCCGATATTCACCAGCCCATCGAACCGACTTGGTGCTGCTTTTTCCAGCCCTTTGTATACACGCTCACAAAGCTTTCCAACGGTATGCCACTCGATGCGCATCAGTTCCGACACCGTCTTTTTAGAGGCGTGGGTAGCAATCCAAGTTACGGTTTCCTCAAAGTTCGTACAGAACCGGGATTTGTGTCTTGCCCAAGGAACGGCTGCTGAAACAACACCGTGCTCTTTGCAGCGCACCCGTGGCACGGATGACTCAATATAAGCCATCCCGGCACCCACATCCAGACATCTCCAGCGGCGTGTTTCACGTCCGCTATCATATCCGGAAGCCCTCCTGTGGCAGATTCCACACCGGCATTGCTCTCGCTTTGTCGGACGGGCTTTTATTACCAATGCATTGGTTTCGGCTTCTGCAAAAACCTGTTCTATTACGATTTTTGTGGTTCCGACTAATGAATGAATAAGGCTCTTAATGCGCAACTTGTGACCCTGCTTTCCTGATTTCTTTTGTGACATTAAGAATCATAGCAAAATCCCTGTTGCGCAGGGCCTTATTCACTTTTTATTACCCACTCATTCTACCGAAGAGCCAGTTATTTCTCTATTTGTGGCAAAAAAGTACAGCAATTTTCGATGCGTCTTGATTTGCAGGACTTTCCCCAGCGCCTGGGCATAGGCCTCCAGCTGTCCGCGGTACCATTCTGCCCGCTGTGCTTCCTCGCCGGGCTTGATGCGGTCGGTTTTAAAGTCCACCACCGTCAGTCCCTCCTCCGTCTCAAAGCAGCAGTCTGTCACGCCCTGGAGCATCATCTGGTCATCCGTGGTCAGGTTTTTATCATAACTTTTAGCCGGAATCAGCAGGGCAAAGCGGTATTCACGCCAGACACGCTTGGCCGTGCGGATCTCCTGCGCCACAGAAGAACGCAAAAACGCGGCGATGGCCGCCGTATCCACGGCCCTGGCTTGCTCATGGGTAATCAGGCGCCGCTCCTCCATCTCCTTTACAGCCTCGCTGACTGCCTTCTCTGAATCTTCGATGTCAAAATCCAGATACTGCATCACAAGATGGGTCGCCGTGCCCCGTTCCGTGGCAGAAAGCTGTTTCCCATTCTGCATAAAGAGCGGTTTTTCAAATGCAGGCAGGTGATACTCCTTTACAGTTCCCTCTGCAATTTCCTCGTCCAGTTCCCGACCCTTCAGCTGGGTGGCCGTCACTTTGGAAGGGATTGCGCAGGCTGGCGCAGCCTCATAGACCCAGTCCAGATTGCCGCTGTCAAAGGGTTCCTCCTCCGCCTTGGCATTGTCAGCGGAGATACTCTCCTCCGTCTCCCAGGCGGGGTTTTCGTGGCAAAACACTTGCCACGTTTCCCCATCGTCCCGGCACAGCGGAATGCTCCCGCCCGCCAGACGCCGCAGGACTTCTGCTTCGGGACGGCACAAAAGCGGAAGCAGCACCCAGTCGCCCAGTGACTTTCCGCCGGCCACCGCTTCCGGTGATACCGGGCAGGAAGCCACGCTTAAAAGCTCGCCCAGGTGCTTTTGCCCGCGCTTCATGCAGTCCACCAGGATCAGTTTTTCCTTGGCGCGGGTCATAGCCACATAGAGAATACGCAGTTCCTCCGCCTTTGCTTCCCGCTCCAGACGCAGCGCCAGCGCCGTTTTGGAGATGGTGTCGTATCGGATGCGCCGGGCTAGATCCACGCACTCTGTACCAAGACCCAGCTGGGGGTGCACCAGCACCGGCCGGTTAAGGTCTTCCCGGTTGAATTTTTTATTGAGGTCAGCAAGGATCACCACCGGAAATTCCAGTCCCTTGGATTGGTGGATACTCATGATCCGCACGCCGCCCGAGGCCTGCCGGGTGCTGATGGCGGGCACCTCGTCATTTTCCAGCAGGCGGCGCAGGTAAGAGGTGAAATCGAACACGCTCATGCGCCCGGCGCTCACCATCTGGCGGGCGTACTCAAAAAGAGCCGTCAGATTGGCACAGCGCTGGCGTCCCTCGGGCATGGCGCCAAAAACGCCCATGACGTTGCATCGGTTGTAGATCTGGAACAGCAGCCGGTCCACTGTCAAATCCTGCGCGCTGGCCCGCAGCGCGTTCAGCTGGTCCAAAAAAGCCTTGGCATCGTCTCTTCCGTCAGCGCAGAGGGCGCCGTAGAAGTCGTCACCGGGCGCGGCCGCGCGCAATAGCGCCAGCCGGTCGGGCGTAAAGCCGAAGAGGGGCGAGCGAAGCACGGCGATCAAGGGCACGTCCTGCCTGGGATTGTCAATGATCTCCAAAAAAGAGAGCATTACCGCGATCTCCAGTGAGGAGAAGAAATCCGCCGTTTCCTGGCTGGCACAGGGGATATTTTCCCGTTCCAGAGCCCGTGTGAAAACCGGCAGACGGCTGCGGGGCGAACGCATGAGGATCACGATATCCTCCGGCCGGACGGGATACAGCGCGCCGTCACCGCCCTGCACCGGATATTTCTCATCCAGCAGTCGGCGGATGCGGTGCGCCACAAACGCGGCCTCGCTCTCCGTGCGGTCGAAACTCTCCTCCTCCGTATCCGTCAGATGGATCAGATGGAACTCCGTCGGGGTGTCGGTGCGGGGCAGATAATAGGACGCGCCAAAATACAGCGCCTGATCGGGGGTGTAATCCATCTCCCCCATGTCCTGGGAGAGAATATTGCGAAACACGAAATTGGTGGCAGAAAGCACCTGCTCCCGGGAACGGAAATTCTGGCTGAGAGACAGCTTCCGGGGACTGCCCGTCGGGGCTGTCTCGGCCGGCAGATAGTCCCTGTATTTCTTCAAGAAGATGGTCGGGTCGGCCAGACGGAACCGGTAGATGCTCTGCTTTACGTCGCCCACGGTGAAAAGGTTCTGTTCTTCCCGTGAAATGGCCCGGAAAATGCAGTTTTGCACCTCATTGGTGTCCTGATATTCGTCTACCATGATCTCCTTATACCGCTGAGAGATCTGCTGCCCCAACTCCGAAGGTGTCCCGTCCTTGTTCAGCAAAATGGCAATGGCATTGTGCTCCTGGTCGGAAAAATCCACCAGATTGCGCCGTTCTTTCTCTTTTTGGTACTCGGCCGCAAAGGCGGTGGCGAGGTCCAGCAGCGCCAGCATGGCCGGTGCCATGGCCGTGAGGTCAGCCAGATAGTCCTCCTGCGAGATAGCATAGGTGGCTTCCCAGTCCTTGATGTCCGCCTTGCACTGTTTCAAAAGAGCCTGCATGCGGGGTTTCAGGTCACCACCATCCTGATCTTTGACGGCCCCCATCCGGCGAAACTCTGCCCGTGTGCAGGATAACTCCTCCCAACCTTTTTGCGCGTTGGGGGCAAACTGCCGCAGCTGCACCGCCGTCTCGGCAAATCGGTCGGCGTAGGCCTTGGCCATCGCGGGACACGCCGCCATCTCCTCCACCGCCTTCTCCAGCATTTCCACCCAGAAAGACGCCTTGCGGACGGTGTAAGCCATGACCTCCCGGCCGAAGGGCGAGTCCTCCAGATTTTCGGGGATTTTCTCCCACTGCCGGCGCTGGCTCTCCAGCCACCGCAGCGGGTACACATGGCTCTGCACCTTCTGATAGAGTTCCAGCACCAGTCCCTCCAGCGCCCGGTCGTCACGGCCCGCGCCCAGTGTTTCCGCCAGCATCTGTGCCTGGGAATCGGTCTCAATGCCGCTGTAAAACTGCTCTAATACCCGCTCCAGCACACGCTCCTGCAAGGTCAATGTCTCCTGCTGGTCGGCCACGCGGAAGTCCGGCGTCAGTCCCGCAGAGGGCAGCAGGTGGACATTCTCCCGCAGCAACCCGGCGCAAAAGGCGTCCACCGTCTTGATGTCCGCCTGATAAACGCGGAACATCTGGCGGCGCAGATGGGCATCCTCCGGATGCGCCGCCACCTGCCGCGCCAACTCCTGCGCGATCTTGCCCCGCAGTTCCGCTGCCGCCGCCTTAGTATAGGTGATGATGAGAAAATCATCCACCTGGCAGTGTTCCTCCCGTATGTAGGAAAAGAGGCGCTCCACCAGCACCTTGGTCTTGCCGGAACCGGCGGCGGCGGACACCAGCAGGCTGCCGCCCCGGTCGTCCACAGCGGCCTGTTGGGCTGCCGTCAATGTCACATCTGCCATTTACACCTTTCCTCCTTCCCCGTTTTTCCGATCCACTTCCTGCCAAAATTCCTCCAGCTCCGTCTTTTTCAGATAGCGCAGATGATCCTGCCCGCGCCCGTCCTCAAAGCCGCAGGCCGAGACAAAGGGGCAGTAGGTGCAGGCGCTGTCCGTGGGCTTGCGGCAGAAGGGGTCGGCGTCGATGTTGCCCTGACTCATTTCCCGGGCGATCTGGTGCAGCAAAGAGTCCATATACCGGCTGAGCTTTCCCCACTGCTGGGCGGAGGCAAGGCCGCCGCTGACGTTGCCCTCTTTGTCCACCCGCAAGGGCAGATAGCAGGGCTTTTCCAAGGCGCTGTGCTCCATGGCCCGCAGAATCTCGGGTGCCGAAAGCACCATACCGCTGCGGCGCAGCTCCCGCGAAAACTCCTGCTGTAACTTTTCTTCGCTGACGGTACGACTTTGGCGCAGGATCACGTCTCTGGCCGGCAGATACAAAACGCCCGCCGGCTCGATGGGCTGCCCAAAATAGCGCCAACCCTCGTCCTGCAAGGTAAAGAGATACAGCAGCATCTGGATGCCAAGCCCCTGCCGCACCTCGGAGAGATCAAAGGCTTTCTTCCCCGTTTTGTAGTCCACCACCCGCAGATACAGTTTCCCGTCGTGGAGCCAGCCGTCCACCCGGTCCACCTTTCCGCTCACCGACAGCGTGGTGTCGGCTTCCTGGATGGTGATGGCGGGCAGGGGGCCCTTGTCGCTGAATTCCAGCTCAAAGGCCATGGGCACAAAGTCAGATTCCGCCAGCTCCGCGGCCACGTTTTCGATCATGTTCTCCGCCGAGCGCTGCAGCCGGCGAAACAGATAGCGGAACCGTGCGCTTTTTTCATAATAGTGATCGATCTGCGTGTCCATATACTGCTTCACATACAGGTCCACCAGTTTTTTGATGTCTTCTTTCTCCACAGCGCCGTAGCCGCCCCGCGCCATCACGTCCCGGGTTACGTTCTCCAGCAGGTAGTGGAGAAAGGTGCCGATTTCGGGGGCTTCAAATCCCGCCGCTTTGCGCTCCTTGGCTTTGAGACCGTACTCCATGAAGTAGCCGAAATGGCAGGTTTTTACCTGGTTCATCCGGGAAGCGGACATCCGTATCTCCTTGCCGTAGAGCGCCTGCACGGCCTGTGGCGACAGCTTTCCCCGCTCCATGGCCGCGGCGCGGCGCATGGCCGCAAGCGCGGCGGCATAGTTCTCTTTTCCCTCGAAATACCGCCAGGCGGCACCGCCCGGATGCGCCCCCGCGCTCTCCAGCGCCGGAATGCGGGCGGCATAGCGATAGGAGCCGTCCTCCCGCCGCTCTTCCATGGCGGGAAACAGCTTTCGCAGCCGCTCCACCACGAAGGAAGGCCGCAGCTCTCCGCCGGAGAGATCCGTCACGGGCCAACTCACTGTCAGGCGATCTGTGGGCTGGGCCAAACAGGCGTAAATATTTTGCAGTTCCTGATCCAGCTGGTCGAAGGTGGCGTCCGACAGGCAGATCTCTCTTTGCTGTAAAGCCAGGCGCTCTTCCCGGCTCAAAAGGCCGCTGGTGTCGGTGACGCTGGGCAGTACATGGTCGTTGGCACCCAGCAAAAAAAGATATCTGACCCGATGGCGGTCGTTGCGGGTGATCTCGCTGACTTTCACCTGATCCAGCGTGGCCGGGATAGTACCCACACTGTACTGGGACAGCACCAGACGCAAAAGCCGGGCAAAGGTCTCGCCGTCCGTCTCCCTGTCCCCCAGAATCTCCGCAAACTGATCCAATACGCCGCAGAAAATGCGCCATAGCTGGGCGTATTCGTCAGCCAGCTGCACTTCTCCGTTCGCCAGCAAGCTTTCTGTCTTGGCGGCCATCGCTTCCGGCACACCGGCTTGCTGTGCAAATATGTAAAGTGATTTTGCTTTATCCTTTGCAGAACTGTTCGACTTCATGTCTTCCCAGAGCGTGAGAAGCGGCGCGCGCACCTTGGCGCGAATGCGGTTGATCTCAGCAAGCCTTGCGGCGCGTTCCTCAGTCAACTCCATCCCATAGCCATCGGGATTGGCCGTCCAGTCCGTGTCCCGCAGCCACATGCTCCCCCGGATCTGCCAGAGGATCACATAGTTTTCCAGCAGGTCACTCTCCTCTTTTGTCACGCCGGAGAGCCCCGTTTTGAGGTAGCGAAACATATCTTCATATTCAAAGCCGCCAGTCACCGCGTCCAGCGCCCCCAGCAGGAGCGTTAGCGTGGGCTTTTGCAAAATGTCGCTGCGGCGGCTGAGATAGGCCGGCACTTCATAGCGCGCCAGCACGTTTTCCAGAATGGGCCCGTATACGTCCATGTTCCGGGCTACCACGGCGATGTCGCGGAAGCGGCAGGCACCCGCGCGCACCAGTGTCAAGATCCGCGCGGCCACATACTCCGCCTCATCATAAGCTGTCCCGGCCTGATACAGGGCCACCGCGCCTGTCGGCTCCGTCCACGGCACCTGACTGCCGAAAAAATGGGCTTCCAGATGAGACAGCGGTGTTTTCGTCGGCGGCTGCTCCAAAAACAGCAGCTTGGCCTTTGTTCCCTTTTGCTGTGCCAGGCGCAGCAGCCGCTCCCGCTGGCGCAGGGCGTTTTGAAAGAGATCGCTGCTGCCCCGTTCGCCCAGCAGCGTCACTGTGACAGAGTGGGCCTGCTCCAAAAGGGTGCCCAAAATGTCCTCTTCAAGCGCCGTAAAATAGGAAAAACCGTCCACATACACGTCCTTCCCCGCGGCGTAGCCGGAGGAAGCCAGCTTGTCCCGCAGCTTTTGCAGCCAGCCCCGGGCGTCCTGCCCGGGAGAGCGCAGCTTTCCTTCGTAAGCGGCATAGATCAGCGCCAGATCCCGCAGCTTGTCCCCCATGACGCCGTCCATGTATTTGGTCTGCGCATAGAGTTTCTCCGGCACGATCTCATAGGAGTAAAATTCCTCTGTCAAGTCCACCAGCTGTTGAAGAAACGCCGCCTTTTGAGAGGGTCTGCCAAAGACCTTCAGCTTGCTTTGCAGTTCCTGTAAAGCAAGAGACATTGTCAGTATTTTGCCGCCGCCATCCAGTGTAAAATCCGCCAGGCCGCCGGTCTGCGCCATCACACGAGTGGCAAGATTGCGAAAGCTCAACACCTCGGCGCTCACCGAAGCTGTATCGCCGCAGGCCAGGCACAGATCCACCTCCGCCGCGTGGGAGGTGTGCTCCGGCACCAGTAGCAACTGTGGCCTGGTACTTCTGTTTTTCTCGATGGCCTGCATCACCCGGTTGGATTTTCCGCTGCCGGCCCGGCCCACCCATATGGAAAGCATACGCCACGCCCCTTTCATGGAAAGAGTTTACCACAGTCCTTGTCCCAAAATCTTCCCATTTGTTTAGGTTTATTATACCGTTTTTTCCACCCTATTGCAACGGAAAAGGGAGCCCGCATCCGCAGGCTCCCTCCCTTATGACCGCTTGCTCTCCACCCATTGGCGGAACTGCTCCCACAGCTCCACCGATCGGAATTTCAGCACATACCGGTCGCTTTCACCTGTCATCAAATTCAGGTCATCTTCCTCCATTCCGTCTGAGATGGCCGTTTCCTCCAAGTCGGTGGCAGCGGTGGTGCAAAGCGGCGGATACACCACGCACCACCAGTTGTGCCCCTTCCCCTCGCCGATGACCACACGCAGCGCGGTGTAATGACCGGCGGGCAGGGAAAAGCCGTCGTACACCTTGGTGGGAAACTCCGTACCCTCCACGGACGCCGTCACAGCGTAGTCATACCCCTGACTTCGGATCTCTGACGCAGCTTCCTCCTGAATCTCCGGCAGCGCCTGCTGCAAAAGCACCTGGGCTTCCTCGCGGTCGGCGGCCTGCTCCAGAATGTCGGTAGCGGAGGCAAGCACCTGGTCCCGCACCCGCAATTTCAGCGTCTGATCTTCTTCCGTGTCGGAGTTGGCGATGACGTGCAGACGGATCATCTTCCGCCCCAAATCGTCCTGGGTCTGCAAGGACCACGCACCCCACAAAAATGTAACAGCCAAACCAAGCAGCAGAGATATTTCAATAATTTTCCAACGTTTCAGCATAAAAAACACCGTCCATATGTAGAATTTTCCTACATTGTGGACGGTATTTTTCGTTTTTATACCCTTTCGGCCAAAAATACCTGCAAATTGTTGGATCTCATGGCTTCACAGGCCTTTTCCGCTTCTTTTTCCTCCGTAAAAAGGCCAAACACGGCAGAACCGGAGCCTGTCATGCAGGCGCCTCTGGCGCCCAGCTCCAACAGCCTTTTCTTGAGGGCAAAAATTGGACTGTCCGGCGGAAGAATCTGCTCAAAGCCATTGAAAAGCCGCTCGCTGATTTCCCGCATATCCTGGTACTCCAGCGCTTTTGTCAGCCCGCTGGTGTCGGAGCGTTCTTCCCGTGGCTGTTGGTCGATGCGCTGATACATCTCTGCGGTGGAGAGTGAAAAGCCCGGCTTGCAGATGGCAAACCAGCACAGCGGCAGCTTTGGCAGGCGAATCATCTCCTCCCCCTTGCCCCGCACCAGCGCTGTATCACCCCGCACGCAGAAGGGCACATCGCTGCCGATCCTGATGGCCATTCTTTGCAGCCGGGACAGGGGCATATCCGGGCAGTACAGCTTCCGAAGGCCCCGCAGGACAGCCGCCGCGTCACTGCTGCCGCCGCCAAGACCCGCGCCCATGGGGATCTGTTTTGCAAGCGTAATGGAAAGTCCCTGGCAGACCATCCCCGTCTCGCGGAAAAACACATCCGCCGCGCGATACGCCAGATTGCTCTCGTCCCCCGGCAGCGTCTCCCAGTTGGTGGAGGTGGTTATGCCCGTCCCCTTGCCGGTCTCCATTGTCACCGTGTCGCACAGCGACACGCTTTGCATCACAGAAACCAGATTGTGATATCCATCGGGACGTTTTTCCCCAATGTCCAGTGTCAGGTTCAGTTTTGCCGGAGCCTGTTCCGTTATCATCGCCATCTTCTTCCTCCTTAGTCCCGCTTTTTGGGTACGCCGCATTCGTCAAAGTTTTCTTTCAAAGCCCGCTCCACTGGCAAGATCAACAGAACCAATCCCGCCACTTCGATCAGTTCAAACACCACGGAAAGGATGCCCTGCCCGCCGGCAGACATTCTCCGAAAGCTCCGCATCAGCAAAAAGGCCAGTGTGCCGTAGGCAAGGCCTGTCTGCCACATCAGCCGCGCGGCCATGGCGTTGGCGAAGTCCCAGGCTTCCTGGCTTTTCATGGAGCGTGATGTCCGATAGCCGGCCCAGCCGTTGATCTTTTTGGGCGGAAAACGGGAAAAGAGCAGGCCCAGCAGCACCATCAGCAATGGGATGAGGAACGTAGACCACCAATATATAAACATAGGCATCTCCTTATTTTCAAAATCAAAAAATAGAGCCGCTTTTCAGCGGCTCTATTATATACCCTGTATCGCAAAATTTCCAGTGTTATCGGATCTTGCGCGCTTCGATGTAATAGCGCTTGTCCTGGGCGTGGCCCATGGAGAAGGTCTTGCGGGGCAGCACACCGTCTGCCATAACGGTCTTGAACAGCTGTTCTTTCCCCATGGCGGGCAGCTTGATGCCGATGTTGCCGGACTTTTGGCCCAGATCCTCCACCACCTCGTCGCCGTGGATATAGTCCACTTCGCCGCCAAACTTCTTCAGATATGTATCCAGGAAGGACTGCACCGAGCCTACGCACAGCTGCATGGTGGGGTTGGGAATGGTGATGTGGCCGCGGCCGCCGGCGTAGTAATACGCAAAGCAATGGCCCTCGCCCTCGCCTTCATAGGCGTCGGGATAGAACTTTTTCAGTTCCTCCAGCAGATGCTCCGGCTTCACGCCGAACACCACCCGGTGAATGGGCTCAAACTGCAGAGCTTCGTCGTGGTTGTTGACCACTTCCACCAGCGCGTAGCGGGCGGGCAGCTTCTTCCACTCTTCCTCGGTCAGGCCCTTCTTCTGCTCTTCATAGCAAGCCTTGGCGGTAGCCAGAGAATGGTTGCCGTCGCCCACGGCGAACAGCAACGGCTCCACGCCGGACACACCGTACTTCTCGTGCATGGCATCTTCGGAGCAAAGACCCTCCAGCGCATCGGCCACGGCGTCCATCTGCTCTTTGGAGAGCTGATAGCCCTTGATATGGCCGCCGTTTTGCATCAGGTCAAAGTCATAGACCTTTTTCATACCGGAAGCGGCAGCGGTCAGAGGCTCAATGACGGTGTTCTCCGGATTGTCGATGAGCAGCATCACATGGGGCAGCTCGATGGGAGCGTTGCGGCGGACACGGGCGCGGGGCGGAATGCGGTCGAGCACCGTGCCCTCAGTGGCGCGGATCAGCGCGCCGGAGCCGGGCGTAAAGTCATAGGCATCCAGATCCACCATGCCGATGAGGCCGTGACGGATCCTGCCATCCGACTGCTGACGTTCAATATAGATCAGGGAATCTTTCAGCGTCTCAAAGATATCGTCTTTCAGATACTGTTCCATGGACGCGTTGATCTTGGCGATATGGTCATCCACATGGGGATCTTTGAGCATAGCCTCCGGCAGGATCAAACGCAGAGTCGAAGGGGCATCGCCCACCTTTTCCTCGACTGCCTTCCAGTATTCCGGTTCCGAGGTAAACTGATCGCAGGCCACCACAGCCCACTTGTTCATGTCGCAATTCCGGGGCAGCAAAACGTCCGCAGGATAAAAGCCAAGTTTTTCAAACTTTTTGTTCATGGTCATCCTCCTCAAGTACATAAATTCATTATCCCCCTGGGATGCATGGAATTCTTTTTTTATTATACAATAAACAAAGCGGGCTTTTCAATGCATATGGATCATTCTTCCAAAATATTTTTTTATACAGCAAAAAAATATTTTTGTCTGTATAAAAACTGCTTTGAGGGGAATGATAAGAATACGTCATGTATAAATGGAGGTAACAACGTGAAAATTCTGGATAAAATTGCGCTGATCCTTGTCATCATCGGTGCCCTGAACTGGGGCGCCGTGGGACTGTTTGGATTTGACTGCGTGGCGTTTCTGTGCGGCGGTCAGATGGCCGTTTTGAGCCGCGTGATCTACTCGCTTGTCGGAATCGCAGGTCTGTGGTGTATTACGCTGCTGTTCCGTGAAGACCCTTCGTCCTCTTCCTGATGGCTCGTCCGTCCTGTGCGAAAAGACTGCCGCGCCGAAACGCGGCGGTCTTTTCACGGTTATGGCGTTGTCAATTCCCGGATCAGCTTTTCCTCCGGCGTTACATACAGCGTGCGGCAGGTAGAATAGATCACCATGCCGGGATTGGCCCCGGCGGGTTTCTTCACGTTTTTCACAAGGGTATAGTCCACCGGCACGTTCTGCCCCTCCCGTGACTGGGAGAACCAGGCCGCCAAAAGCACAGCGGCGCGGATACTTCCCTCGTCGGGGGGCTCATTGTCCGTGCAGAGGATAACGTGGGAGCCGTGGGCTTTCTGCACATGGAACCACCAATCGCTCTTGCCCGCGTCCTTGGTGGTCAGGCGGTCATTTTGCCGGTTGTTGCGGCCCACCAGGATCCGCAGCCCGGTGACGGAGCGGTATTCCCGGGGACGGGACGCCCGCTGAAAGCCGCCTTTCGCCTTGCGGTTGACACGCAGATAACCCTGTTCCTGCAATTCCGTGCGAATATCGTTGAAATCCTGCTCCGACTCCGCCTGCCGGATTTCCTCCAGCACACTCTCCAAATAGCCCAGCTCCCGGCGGCCCTTTTTCATCTGCTCCGAGAGCATGATTTCCGCCGTTTTGGCCTTGTTATACTGCTTGAAGTATTTGGCAGCATTCTGCTGGGGTGTTAAAAGCGGGTCAAGGCGTATCTCCGCCGTGGGACACCCCTCTTCATAGTAGTTCTCCGCCAGCAGACGGGTCTGGCCCTTTTCCATGCGGTACAGATTGGCGGTAATCAGTTCGCCGCTGAGCCGCAAGGCATCCCGGTTTTGTGTGGCGGCGTATTCTTTCTCCTGAGCCGCCAGCTTCCGGCGCAGCCGGTCGCAGGCGTTGGAGGCCGTGCGCCGCAAATCCTGCCCCCGCTGGCGCACACGGTCAGCCTGCTCCCGCTGGGCATAAAAGACATCCAGCAGCTCTGAAAAGGAGCCGCAGCTTTTTTGCTCCATGGTGCTACCATACTGCTGGATGGGCATATAGGAATAGTCCACGGGACGTCCCTCTCGCAGCAGCAGTGTGGGCGCGTAGTCCTGCCGCACCGCCCTGTCCCGCACAAGGGCATAGGCCTGTCCCAGCCGCTCCCGCTCTCGCTCTGTCATCTGACACTTCCGGCGGTCTGTGACACCGCAGGCGCGGCAGACGATTTCCCGGGACATAAGGGGTGAAAAACCGGCAAAGGTATCCAGCAGCCACTGGTCCAGCGCCGATTCTTCTCTGGCCCGGTCCAGCAGTTCCATAAAGGCCGCCTCGTCCACCTGCACCGGGTCCAGCTTCCCCTGATCGGGAGGCAGGTGGTAGTAGAGCCCCGGCAGCAGCTGGCGGCTCTGGGAGGACTCCAGGTCCACCCGGCGCAGACAATCGATGATGCGGCCGTCCGTTCCCGTCAGGATCAGATTAGCGCAGCGACCCATGGCTTCCAGGATCAGACGGCAGGTGCCCGGCTCCCCCATCTCGTCCAGCACCTCCACGGTGATCACGGCAATACGCTCCATCCCGGGCTGGGTAATGGAGACGATCTTTCCGCCGGAAAAATGCTTCCGCAGCAGCATGCAGAACATAGGCGGCTGGCTGGGATTGTCTCGCAGCAGCGAAGTCATATGCAGGCGGGGCTGATTGGCCCCCGCGCAAAGCAGCAGGCGCCGGGAGCCGCGCAAAAGCAGAATAATCTGGTCCCGGGCCGGCTGCTGGATCTTTTCAATGCGGGCGCCGGTGACCTGTCCGGCCACCTCCTGTATCACCGCTCGCAGGCAAATAGCGTCCAGTGGCATCAGTCTTCCTCCATCATATGGCAAAACAATTCGTTGATCCGATCCCGCCGCCCCATTAGACACAGATAGCCGAACAGCGCCTCCAGCGCCGTGGCCTGCTGGTACTGCTCCCGGCTGGCGTTTTGCGGAATGCTGTGGACGTGGGCGTTGCGGCCCCGGCGAAACACAGCGGCCTCCTCTTCCGTGAAGAGGGGCAATATCCGCTCAGCCAGTGCGGCCTGTCTGGGCGCGCACACCAGCGCCACCGTGGCGCGGTGCAGTCCCTTGCCGGTGGCTTTCCCATGGGCGCAGAGCCACGTCCGCACCAGCAATTCATACACGGCATCGCCCAAATGGGCCAGCCCGATGCTGCTGATCGAGCGAATGTCATCTTCCGGCATTTTGATCGAAAAATAGTCTGTCATAAAAACTCCTGAAAATTCATAAAATTAGGGATTGACAATCTTCGCAAACTCATGTTATACTAACACTCGTTCCGGGGGTATAGCTCAGCTGGGAGAGCGCATGACTGGCAGTCATGAGGTCACGAGTTCGAGCCTCGTTATCTCCACCAGAACGTTCCGCAATTTGCATGAGAGTGTGAATTGCGGAACTTTTTTATGTAAAAAAGTTCCCAAAAAAAGCGGGGCGTTTTTGCTCCGTCATCGTGTTTTTGAGGAGATCTCCCTTTTTTCTCCTGTTTTTTCGTAGCGCGGCAAGAGGGCGTTTTGCCCTTTGGAAACGTCATTTTTTCTCTTTGTCGCGCGGATTAATTATACTCCTGTTTTTTTCTTATGTCCATGCCGGATTTTATTTTCTTCGCTGTTTTTCGGCAAGGGAAAGACGCTCTTCCCCCCTTTTGGTGGGAAGAGCGTCCTTTTCTTTTTGCGGCAATTATTCTTCTTTTTTACTTGTGATGCCCTGGATGACAAGAAGTGTGGCAAATATGGTGACAAATGCCAGCAGCAGGTTGATGGCCAGGTTCTGGATCAGCCCCGCCAAAAGATAATTGACAAATATCACCGCCGTCACTGTCATGGCGTATGGCGCCTGCGTCTTCACATGATTGAGATGGTAGCACTGAGCGCCGGTGGACACCAGAATGGTGGTGTCGGAAATGGGCGAGCAGTGGTCGCCGCAGACAGCCCCTGCCAGACACGCCGCGATGTCGATGGTGAGAATGGTGCCGCCGTTAGTGCCAAAGGTGCTGACCACAATGGGAATGAGGATCCCAAAAGTGTCCCAGAAGGTGGCGGTGGCAAAGGCCAGCACCGCCGCCACCGCAAAGATCACCGCCGGCGGGAAGTTTGACATACCGGCAGCCGCCGCGCTCATTAAGGATGCCACAAAATATTTGGCGCCCAGCAGGCCGTTCGTCACATGACTGATGGTCCAGGCCAGCGTCAGAATCAAAATGGCAGGAGCCATGACCTGAAAGCCTTCTCCGATACATTCTGTGAACGCGACAAAGCTCATGGTGCGCCGGATCATATAGAACAAGAAGATAAACACAAGGGTCGCAAAGGAACCGTACATCAGGCCCTCCGGCGCGGAGCAGGCTGCAAAGGCACCAATGAGATCCCACTGGTATAATTCCCCCGCCGTAAAGAATCCGACGGTATAGAGAAGCCCAGAGACACAGCAAACGACCAAAGCCAGCACCGGGGCCACCAGATCCATCACTTTTCCTTTGTCGGCGTTTTTTCCTTTTGCAATGTCATCAAAGAGTCTTTCCGGCGTGGTATAAAGATCTCCCCTGGCGGCATTTTCCACGTGACGGCGCACGGGGCCGAAGTCCATGTCAAAAAGGGCCGGTACCGCCAGTGTGAAAATGGTCAGCAGCGCGTAATAGTTAAAAGGAATGGCGGCAATGAACAGCTGCACGCCGCTGACGCCCTCCATGGAATCTGCCACGCCGGAAACTGCCGCCGCCCAGGAGGAAGCAGGGATTAGAATGCAGATGGGCGCGGCGGTGAAGTCGATATAATAGGCCAGCTTTACCCGGGAGATACCGTGGGCGTCGGTAACGGGGTGCATGACATTGCCGGTGGTGAGGTTGTTGAAGTAATTGTCCACGCCCAGCACCAGCGAGAGCATCATGGTGGACAGCAACGCGCCCCGTTTGGTCTTGATGAGCTCCCCGCCCACTGTCCGTAGGCGTCCGAGCCGCCGGAGCCGTTCATCAGCACCACAATGATCCCCAGAATTACCAGGAAGATCAAAATGCCCATATTGTCGCCAACACTTTCCACCATGGTGTCAAACGACCGTGTGACGGCCACTACCGGATGAAAATCGGCGGCCAGCAGACCGCCCACCAGAATGCCCGCCATCAAAGATGTATACACCTCTTTGGTGACCAGTGCCAGCACAATGGCCGCCACAGGCGGCAAAAGCGAAAACGTCGTGGCATAAAAGCGTCCCTGTTCCTCCTCTCCCCCGGAGGCAAAAGCCTCCACTGTCAAAATAACGGTGAGCGCTGCCGCAAGCAAATAAGCGTACCTCTGCTTTTTTAGGCAAGAACGTCCCATGTAATACCTCCTGTTATGCTCAGCATACATGACTCAATGTGTGCCAAAGCGTCCTTTTTATACAGGATTTTCCTTTTTATACAAATAAAAAACAAGAGCAGCCGTTATTTGCCGCGGCTACCCCTGTTTTTTTATGAAGGTCTGCTTATTTTTTTGTCAATGCCAGACGAAATTCGCCGTTGCTTTCAGTCACCGACACCGTATACCCGCTGTTGGCGGCAAAGCGTGTCACGTTCTCCACGGCGCAATGATCGTCCACCAGCACGTCCAGTGCGGCGGGCGCATCCTGCTTGACTTCCTTTTGCACCATCAGCACCGGTGTGGGGCATGAATATCCTCTCGCGTCGATCATGCCTGCACCCCTTTTTCTTTGGGCAGATGTGTCACGGCCACGATCAGGCACACAACAAAGCCCACGATCACCGCGATCTTTCCGGCCAGGCCAACACCGCCGGCGGAAAGGACGCCGTCTTTGACGCTGGCCGCATTGCCGGCCAGACCGAAGTTATGGGCAAACGCGGCGCCCACGATCATACCGATCACCGTCAGGGCGGAGTCTGCGTTGCCGCTGCCCGCCAGGATCAGCTGGCGCAGCGGACAGCCGCCCAGCATTACGGAGCCCCAACCCACCAGCATCATGCCAAGGCAGGACCAGAGGTGATCATTGTGAGAAATCGCCTGCACAAAGGTGGCGGTGTTGACGCCCAGATGATAGTTCCCCAGCAGCAGATTGCCGATGGTCACTGTCACCCAAATGGCCAGAAAGCCGGACAAAAGGGTAAAATCCTTCATCAAAAAGGCATCCCGGATACCGCCGGCCATACACAGACGGCTCTTCTGGCACAGCGCGCCCACCGCCAGTGCCACCATCAAAGAAATCCAGATGGCGGCGTGCTTGGCGCCGGGGCCCTCCTGGGAAAAGTGGATAAAAGCCGGCGCCGCGATCAGCGCGACCAGCAGCAAGACCATCACCACGGGCAGCACAAAGCCTTCCGCCCGGCGCACCTCATAGGCGCGGCCCAGCGTAAAACCTTTTTTCAGCCAGACGCTCCCAATGGCGATGCCCAATACAAAACCGATCAGACCGGCCACTGCCGTCAGATCGCCGCCACCCAGCCGCAGAACCATCCGCAGCGGGCAGCCCAGAAAGACCAACGCCCCGATCATAACAAAAACGCCCAGTACGAACCGGGTCGTCGGGGAAGACCCCGCCTTCACCTTAAATTCTCTGGCTGCCAGCGTCATAACGAAGGCGCCCAGCACCAGACCGATGATCTCCGGCCGGATATACTGCACCTTTGCCGCCGCGTGAAGTCCCAGCGCTCCCGCCGTATCACGCAGAAAACAGGCAATGCAGAAGCCCATGTTGGCCGGATTGCCACAGGCCGTCAGGATCAGCGCGGCAATGCCTACCGCCACGCCGCTTCCAATGACCCACCAGTTCCATTTTTTCATGTATGTCTCTCCTACTCCTTTAAAACTATTCGATATTTTTTTCAAAGAATATCGAGTGGTGTTATTATAGCAACATTTTTTTCTCTAGTCAATAAAAACGCTATTCACCTATCTGTTTATGATAGGTAATTATGTCTTGGTAATCCCCCACAAAACAGTGCCGCCCCGGTACGAAACCGGGGCGGCAGCGCTGCGCGGCATTTTGTGCCCGATCGTTTTATCATGCCTTCAGCGAGAAGGTCATATGGACCGGGTTGTGGTCGGAGTAGGCGAACTGCGTGTCGATGACGTGGGACTCTTTGACCTCCACGTTGTCCGACACCAGAAAACCATCGATGGTCAAAACCAGTTGACCGTCGTGGTAGGGCGCGTCGGCATTGCGGCAACTGGGAACGGGATGGGCCGGGTCATACGGCGCCACCAGTGTCATACCGGTGCCCTCCAGCAGTTCTGTGGGAAACGGCTGGGCCCAGGTGTAGGCGTCGCCGTTCACACCGAACCGTTCCGGGGAGTTGCCCAGCAGGTCTTTGTTGAAGTCCCCGCCGCAAACGACGTAATTTCCCTTGTCCCGCTCTGTTTCCACGTCCGCCAGCAGTTGCTTGAGCTGCTCCACGGCGATGGAGCCGTCACTGCTGTACGCGGAAAGGTGCAGCGCGAACAGCACCAGTTCTTTTCCGCCCTCCACGCTCACGCGGGTCACACTGTAACACCGGTCCAGGTCCACCAGCTTCATCAGACTCTCCTCCACCGGCAGACTGCGCCGCAAAGAGGATGTCATCTGCAAGTTGGAAAAGGTCATGATGCCCGCCACCGAGCGGCCGTGGGGCTGCGTAACGGGATAGAACAAAAAGGGCGAATCAAAGTTCTGCGCCCAGACAGAGGCATGGGACGGCAGGCTGTTCACCAGCTCCACGCTCTCATCCACGTGGTAAGACCGGGTGGAGTTGGTGTCCACTTCCTCCACAAAATAGAAGTCCGCCTTCTCCCCCGCCAGCACGTCGCCTATGCGGCTCATATTGGCCTCCAGCCGCTCTTTGGACCAGGCCCAGGACTCCGTGCCGCCGTCCATAAAGAAGCTGTAATCCGCCTCGTAGGCTCCGAACCCGATGTTGTAGGTCACGATCTGATAGTCTTTGCCAGTCTGGGCTGCGTCCGTTTGGTTGTTGCGGATTTCCATTGTCTGATTGTCCGGAATACGATGATAAGCGATGAGTACATAGGCAAAGTAGATGGCGGCCACCGCCACCAAACCGATCAGCACCCATAGCAGCGCCTTTGCGATCTTCTTCATACATCCTCCTCTGTCCGCTGCCGCGGGCCGCATTTACTTTTTCTTCTCTGTGTATTATAATAAACTTCACTCCATTTGGAAAGAGGGAACTTCATTGAAAAAACTCGTGATCCGCTACAACGCTCCTGTGGTGCTCAGCTTTGCGCTGCTCTCCCTGCTGGCCCTTTTTCTGGGACAGGTCACCGACGGACGCAGCACCGCCCTGCTCTTCAGCGTTTACCGCGCACCGCTGACTGATCCCCTCACCTATTTTCGCTTCTTCGGGCATGTGCTGGGCCACACCGGCTATACCCATTATATTGGCAATATGCTTCTTTTACTGCTGGTAGGGCCGGCGTTGGAGGAAAAATACGGCAGCCCTCCCATTCTCATCGCCATCGTGGTCACCGGTTTTCTCACAGGCCTGGTACAGTTCATTTTCTTTCCCGGCACAGCTCTGCTGGGCGCCAGCGGCATCGTCTTTATGATGATCGTGCTGTCCTCTTTCACCGATATGGGCCGGGGCGGCATTCCACTGACCATGATCCTGGTGGTGGTCCTCTACCTGGGCGGGGAGATCACCGACGGTCTGAAAGCCGCCGACAACGTTTCCCATCTGACCCACATCATCGGCGGTGTCTGCGGCCTTTTCTACGGCTTCTATCTGCCGCGACACCGGCGCAAATAAATGAATACGCAAAACCGCACCGTACGCCTTCCTGTGGAAAGCGTACGGTGCGGTTTTTTTATTGTTTGATAAAAGTTTTCAGCCCTCAAAGAAGGTAAAGCGGGGATGGGCCGCATCCACAAAGCCCTTCTCAGCCTCGCAGCCGAAATACTGTTTTAGCAATGTCACAAATTCCTCCGTGGCCTTGCGCATCTCTGGCTCGTTCACATCGGAAAAACCGTCGATGGGAAAAAGAATGGAACGGGTCTCCTCCGTGATCTTGCCCACCTCGCTCTGCCGCCATGTCCAGCGGCGGGTACGCACCTGATGGCCGGAGACATAGATGGCCTCGCCGGGATCGGGACTCTCTTCCTCCGTGGCGCCAAAGGCCACAAACATATCTCCCGGCTGCGCCAGACGCACGTCCAGTCCCCCGTCCATGGTGTCCAGATCATGGGCGCCGATGGGCAGATGGTACTTGATGGAAATGGCGTTGCCCAGGTCCACCGCCGCGTTGATGGAGGGAAACCCCTTCTTCTTGGCAATGCGGGTCAGCAGCGCTTCAATGGAGCATAAGTACTTGTTGGGGTTGATGTCCAGCGCCCGGAACGCCTCCCGGTAGGGCAGGATATCCGGCGTTTCCTTGGGTTTCTTATCTTCAAAGTAGGCCTCGCAAACCTTAATGTTCTCCAGCAGCATAGCCTCCAGCGCCGGAATGGGCCTGGTGTTGTCAAGGCCTCGCACGGCTACCGCGCCGAAGCAGGCAGTGGGCAGTTTGTCAAAGATCTCTTTTGCAACTTCGTAGTACATGGCGCATTCTCCTGTTCTTTCGTCGCGGGCATTGCCCGCGCAAATATTTGTCCGTCTGCCTGCACTCACGCAGGGGCAGAAACGTCCTTTTGTCCGCGGTGAACCACCTCAACACTCGATCCGCAGACCACTACCCACTTCTTCTATCGGTATCACCCGGTCAATGGCCGCCCTGGCGTGAAAACAGGTGCAGTGACACGGGTAGAGATGCTTCGGTGCCAGCGCCGTCAGCGCGCGCACCGTATTTTCCGTTTGATCTGACGCTTCCATCAGATGAAAACCGCCGATGATCCCCGCGATCCGCTCCTCGCCGCACACCTCCTGGGCGTAAGCGATGATATTGCAGATGCCTGCATGGGCGCAGCCGGTGATGATCCAAAGGCCGTCAGGGCCGCGGCTGACGATGGCCGAGTCGTCCTTCATCCAGTCCGGCTCCCAGACCGCGCCGCAAAGGCGCCGGCCCACCGGCTCCCGGTTTTCAAAATCATTTCGCCGGGGGATCTCCCCTAAAAACGTCAGATGTTCGCTCAGGCGCACCGGCACACGGGAAAGTCGCAGAGAAAACCGTTCCTCCGCCTCCGCCTCTGTCAGCGCCGAGCCGATGGAAAGGCCCTCATCCCGCTTGGGCTCAAACACGTCCGGATGGGCGATCAGCGGTATTTTTTGCTCTATGGGCGGAAAATACACCAGCCCGCCGGTATGATCGTTGTGGCCGTGGGACAAAACGATGCCGTCCACCTGCGTCAGATCGATGCCCAGCTTCGCCGCGTTTCGCAGATAGACATCCGAATAGCCCGTGTCAAAGAGAAAACGGTTCTCCCCATCCGCCAGATAATAGGACACCGCCGGCTCTCCCAGAAAATAGGAGTCGATCAACGTGTGATTGTCCGTCAGCACCGTTACCGTCATGGTCACTTCTCCTTATAGTACAGCATGCAGTGGCAATACCCCTCATAGTCGGGGTCCGCGATCTGCTCTTTGAATTCCCTGCACATACAGCGGTTTTCCTCCGTATGGGAAGTACGACAGGGGCAGTATCCGCCGGTGCGCTTGAGCCCCTCCCGAATGGTATCCACCATTTCCCGGTCTGTGTTCAGACGTACTTGCATCTGTTTTCCCCCTTACATCCACATGGCAAACAGCTTCAGAACAACGCCCAGCATCTTGCGGTACCAAACGCGGTTTTTCCACTCCTCGTAGGTCAGCTGATGGCTTTTTGCCATGATGTTCTGCATATCCGCAAGCAACTGATCCACCGCAGGCATGTGATAGAGCATGGTCCCGCATTCAAAATGCAGCTGAAAACTGCGGAAGTCCATATTGACGGACCCCACAAAAGCTACCTCGCTGTCCACCATCACGGACTTGCCGTGAAGCAGACCCGGCTCATAGTTATAAATATGCACGCCGTGTTCCAGCAGTTCACCGAAATAGCACTCCGCCACCAGATAGGCAAATTTATGGTCGGGGATCCCCGGCATCATCATGCGCACGTCCACACCGCTGTCCCCCGCCAGACACAGTGCCCGCATCATGGGCTCGTCAATGGCCAGATAGGGCGTGGTGATATACACCGTCCGCCGCCCCAGGGAAATCAGCTGCAAGAACATATCCTCCGCCGTGGCCACCGGGTTGTTGTCTGGACCATCCACCATAGGCTGGCAGAAACCCACGGCGTCGGGCGTCTCCCGGTGGGGACGGTAATAGTCGTGCTCTTCCGAGAAAGTGCCTCCCATGCGCTCCCAGAGATAGATGAACTCTTTTGTCAGTCCCCAGGCACCTTCGCCCTCCAGCCGCACACCGCAGTCCTTCCAATAGCCGAACCGCTCAATGAGGTTGGCGTATTCATCGGCAATGTTGGCCCCGCCCGTGTAGGCAATGTCGCCGTCAATCACCGCAATCTTCCGATGATCCCGGTAGTTAAAGTAAATTCGGTTGACATAATGATGGACCGGGTTGAAAATGCGGAGCTCCACCCCCACCCGGCGGGCCTCCTCGATGACCTCCTGGGGCATACGCATCATGCTACCGAAATCGTCGAACATAACTTTGATCTCCACGCCCTGACCCGCTTTTTCCCGGAAAATATCCATCATCCGGTCCCAGATCTGACCCTCGACCACAATATAGTATTCCAGGAAGATAAAATGCTCTGCCTGCTGCACTTTTTCCAGCAGGTCTTCCAGATACGCCTCTCCCGTAGGCAGGTAAACCGCCTGCGTGCCGCGGTACAGTTCAAAATCCCGGCCCTCCAGCATGGCAGCCAGCTTGGCCCAGGTAGAGCTCTCCTTGCGCAGCTGCTCCAGGTTGGCGCGGCTGCGCTCCTTCAGCGCGTCCGATTCCCTGGGATAAGGGATCTTTTTCAGATCCAGACGCTTACTCTGGCGGTTGCCGTTCCACAGCCAGTAGAGGATCAGTCCCACCACCGGCACAGCCAGGATCAGCAGCATCCATACCATTTTATACGTATCGCTGCCCTGCCGGTTATAGATAGCGATGGCCGAGACCAGGGCCGCCAGTTCCAGCACGGTATAGGCAATGGCCATCTTCTGGTGCAACACCGTGCTCAGCAGGATCACCAGTGCAATCTGCGCGAAAAGCAAAATAGCCACCATCGCCAGCCGTGTGGCTGCGGAAATGCGCCGTTCTGTTTTTTGCTGAACCCGTCTTTTCTTCATCTGTTCACTCCTTTCCCATGCGTCTTCTTCGTAAATTGGCGCAGGGTGATCCGTCTTTCGCCGGACCACCCTGTCGCTCAGTTATTCTTCTGAAGCAGATCGTGCTGGATCTCCCAAAGTTTCTGGGACAAGTCCACATAATAGGTATGAGGGTTATCAAACCGCTTGACTTCTTCCCACAGTGTATCCACCTCGCACCGGCAATAATCCTGGATCTCCGGCAGGCTGGGCTTTTGATATACGCACTTTCCGTTCAGGAAAACAGGCACCAGCAGTTCCCGTGCTGTGTAGTGATAGACGGTCTTCTTTTTCCAGGTGGCCTGGGGATCAAAGATCTGCAGCATGTGACTCTCATCCATTTTTTCGTCATGTACTGTGATATAGTCGGCAATGGCCTTTCCGGTGTCCTTTCCGTACAGGCGATATACCTTTTTAAAGTGGGGAATGGTGATCTTCTCCACATTTTCGCTTACCTTGATCTTGGGAATAATCTCCCCTTCCGCATTTTCCACGGCGGCCAGCTTGTAGACACCGCCGAACACCGGCTCGCTCCGGGCGGTGATCATACGCTCGCCCACACCGAACATATCGATCTTGGCGTCCTGCAAAAACAGATCCTGGATCAAATACTCGTCCAGCGAGTTGGATACGGAAATCTTGCACTCGGTCCAGCCCGCGTCATCAAGCATCTTCCGTGCCTTCTGCGTGAGATATGCCATATCACCAGAGTCCAAGCGAATGCCACATTTGGTGATGCCAAGAGGCTTGAGCACCTCATTGAAAGCACGGATCGCGTTGGGTACACCAGATTTCAGTGTGTTATAGGTGTCCACCAGTAAAACGGCATTGGTGGGATAGACCTGGCAGTATGTCTTGAACGCTTCATACTCCGAATCAAACATCTGCACCCAGGCGTGGGCCATGGTGCCGCCGGCGGGTACGCCGTAAAGCTGATCGGAAATGGTGCAGGCCGTACCGGCTACGCCGCCGATATAGGCGGCACGGGCGCCGACAATCGCCGCGTCCGCACCCTGGGCCCGGCGGGAGCCGAACTCCAGCACCGTCCTTCCACGGGCGGCACGAGTGATGCGGTTGGCCTTGGTGGCAATCAGGCTCTGGTGGTTGATGGTCAAAAGCGTAAAGGTTTCGATCAGCTGCGCCTCAATGGCCGGGGCACGCACGATCAGCAAGGGCTCGCGGGGAAACACGGGTGTTCCCTCGGGAATGGCATAGATATCACCCGAAAAGTGAAAATCGGCCAGATACGCCAGAAATTCTTCACTAAACAGCCTTCTGCCTCGCAGATAATCAATATCCTCGGGTGAAAAATGCAGGTTTTCAATATAATCGATCAGCTGCTCCAACCCGGCCGCAATGGCAAATCCGCCGTTATCGGGCACTCTGCGAAAAAATACGTCAAAATAGGTAATGCGGTCTTTGTAACCTTTTTGGAAGTAACCGTTGCCCATGGTCAACTCATAAAAGTCGCAAAGCATGGTCATGTTCAGCTTTTCCTCTGTTTTCATCTTCCGACACCTCAAACGTTCCTTTATTTACATGCGCTGTGTGTGCTTGCTTATTATACCTTTCTTTTCCTCACAGTGCAATCATTTTCACCATTTTCATTGACTTTCAGCCCCCGGCCCCCTATGATATAAGCGTAAAATTTTAAAAATGCGAGGGATCATCCCATGTTTTTTGCCATGGATCTGGGCGGCTCGGCCACTAAAGCGGTGCTTTTATCCGAAGGCGGCGCCGTCCTTTCTTCCCGTCTGCTGCCGCCGGAGCGTACAAACGCCTCCGTGGAGCGTCAGGCGGCCGCCTGCCTGTCAGACATGCCGGGCAGCGCTGTAAAGTCCATTGCCATTACAGGTGTCGGGGCGTCATTTTTGTCCGGAAATCTTTTAGGTATCAATACCTGTAAAGTAGAAGAGTTTCATGCCCTTTCCCACGGGGCGCTGTCTCTTTCCGGCCAGGAGGAGGGGCTGATCGTCAGTATGGGCACCGGTACCGCCTTTCTCTACGCGGAGAAAGACGGTTCTGTCCGCCATCTGGGGGGCACCGGTGTGGGCGGCGGCACGCTGTTGGGGTTGGGGCGCCTCCTCACCGGCAGTGAAGATACCCAGCAGCTCTGCGCCCTAGCATCAAAGGGCGATTTATCACATATAGATCTTCGAATGAGTGATATGGCGCTCTCCAGCGTGAACACGCTGCAGCCGGAGCTGACGGCTTCCAACTTCGGAAAGCTGTCAGAAAACGCGTCCTCCGGGGACGTCGCTCTGGGGCTGATCAATCTGGTGCTGCAAACCATCGGCACCATGGCCATTTTGTCCTGTCAGGCCTCCTCCTCCCATACCATTCTACTCACCGGAGGGCTGGCGGTGCTGCCGCAGGCGGCGGATACCTGGTCCTTGTTTGAAAGCGTCTACCCCTACCGCTTTATTGTCCCTCCTCACGCCGCATTTGCCACGGTCATTGGCGCGGGACGCTCCCTTATGTAAGGCGGTAGTGGGCCACGACATCGCTGCGGATCGCCAGCGTGTCCTCCTCATAGCGCAGCTGCCATGGGCTGCCATGGTGGATCAGGAACGGAACGCCGTCTTTGTTTCGCCGGTCTGATATGATGCCGATGTGCCGGCGGAACACCACAATGTCACCGCCCTGCCACTGATCCGTCTGACGGATATCGGCGGTCAGTGTCACGGCATGGCGCTGAAAATACACATTCAGATTCTCCACACGCCGAAAGTCGATGTTGTCGTCCGGCGTGTCAATGTCATAAGCGGCCGGGTCTTCGTGGACATCCTCGTTTACCAGCGTCATCAGATCGTAGCCGGCGGCCAGGCATCCCTGCGCCACCACATCCGTGCAGACACCGTACTGATCGTCCGGATATCCGCCGGTATAATACTTGCTCTTATACACTGGTTTTGTGGCGATGTACTGACGGACGCCTGTGAGCAGATCCGTCTGATCGTCCACACCGTCCCCGTCCCGGTCAACGGCGCTGTGATAGACGTCAATGCCAAAGCGGGCGCTGTCGTAGCTGCGGTGGGGGATCACTCCAAAGTGATAAAGGCTGGCTGTCAGCAAAAGCAGGAAGAGCGCGAGCACGATGCCCCACACCCGGCGGCGTGTCGTTTTGGTCACGGCAAGACCTCCTTTTTCAGTAAAAGCAGTTTTTATCATTGTATCAGAATAAAAGCCGTCTCACAACACACACGGTCAAAACCCTGTGGAAATGATTTCCTGTGAAACGCTGTTCCGCCTTTATCACATCAAAAAAGACGTCCGCCAGATGGCGGACGTCTTTTTTGAGTAATATTGGTTTTTGATGATTACTCTTCGTCCTTGTCCTCGGAAGCGTTGGCCAGATCGCTCAGGTCAAACTCCAGCTTTTCACCGCAGTTGGGGCAGGTAATCTCGCCGGAATCCAGAACGCTCTCGTCAAAAACGATGCTCTCTTCGCAGACGGGGCAGGTGGTTTCGAAGTAATCTTCGTCATCATCCTCTTCTTCGTCTTCCTCGTCCTCTTCGTCCTCTTCAAACAAAGCCTCTTCCACATCGGACAGATCGTCGCTGACGGCATCCAGACCGTCTTCCATGTCACCGAGCTCGGACTCCAGCACTTCAAACTCAGACGCCATGCTGTCCAGCACGTCCACGATCGCCAGAAGCAGCTTGCCCTCTTTGGTCTCCTTATCCAGAGACAGTCCCTCCGCAAGGCCCTTCAGATACGCTACTTTTTCAGTAATTTCCATGGTCATTCTCCTTTCCATGTACTCCCTCGTATTTGTTGATATTTGTTGCTTTTCTAAATTACTTGGCCCGGCCCAGATATTCACCGGTGCGGGTATCAATGGTCACTTTGTCGCCTTCGTTGATGAACAGAGGCACCTTGACTTCGGCGCCGGTCTCAACGGTGGCGGGCTTCAGGGTATTGGTGGCGGTGTTGCCGGCCAGGCCCGGCTCGGTGTTGGTGACTTCCAGATCCATGAAGTTGGGGCACTCCAGACCGAACACGCTGCCCTTGTAGCTCAGTACTTTGCAGATGGTATTTTCCGTGATGAAGCGGAAAGCGTCGCCCAGGATGTCCTTGTTCAAAGGCACCATGTCGAAGGTCTCCTGATCCATGAAGTAATACAGATCGCCGTCAGCATAGCTGTATGCCATGTCCTTGCGCTCGATAAATGCTTCTTCAAACTTTGCGGTAGGGTTGAAAGAAGTCTCTATCACGCTGCCGGTCACCACGTTCTTCATCTTGGTACGCACGAAAGCCGCACCCTTGCCGGGCTTCACATGCTGGAACTCGATGACCTGCATCACCTTTCCATCCATCTCAAAGGTCTTACCGTTTCTGAAATCACCAGCGGTAATTGTCGCCATATTGTTATCCTCCCATATATGAGAAAATATCCTTCTACGGGAGTATTTCCTCGAATTCATAGTATCGCCAAAAATGGCTTTTTTATTTTACAATACCGTCGCCTGTTTGGCAAGGGTTTTGGTGCAAATTCCCCCCATTTGGCGGGAATTTTTCCCTCAAAGCACCAAAAGTTCCTTTTTTGCCTCGGTGATATTCCGACAGTCGTCTTCTGTCAGTACCAGCACATCCTCGATCCGAACGCCAAAGCGGCCCGGCAGATAGATGCCCGGCTCCGCCGAGATCACAGCGCCTGCCGGCAAGGGCTTTTCATTGGATGAGGAAACATAAGGCTCCTCATGAATCTCCACGCCGACCCCATGACCAAAGCTGTGGCCAAAATAAGGGCCATATCCGGCGGCCACAATGACCTCGCGGGCCGCCGCGTCCACTTCTTTCCCAGTTTTCCCAGCTTTGGCCGCCGCAATTCCTGCTTTCTGCGCCCGCAGCACGGTTTCATAAACGGTTTTCATTTCCTCCGTTGCGCTGCCGATGGCTACGGTACGGGTCATGTCGGAGCAATAGCCCTGATAGATACAGCCAAAGTCCATGGTAACAAATTCCCCGCTCTGCACAGCCCGGTCTGTGGGCACCGCGTGGGGCATGCTGCCGTTTGGGCCGCCGGCCACAATGGGGTCAAAGGACATCTTCTCTGCCCCAAAGGAGAGCATTAAGTATTGCAGCCGCGCGGCGATCTCTTTTTCCGTAAGGCCCGGACGCAGCTCCTCCAAAAGCTTGTTCAGCGCGCGCTCGGCAATGCGCTGGGCACTGACAAGGCGTTGAATTTCCTCGTCATCCTTGCTGCGGCGCTGTCCGTCCAGCAGATCCGACGCCGGCTTGAGCGACGCGTGCAGCTTTTCGCGGTACTGCTCATAGTCCGACACCGTCATGGCCTTGTCCTCAAAGCCAAGGCACTTGAGTCCACACCGGTCGATCACTTCATTGAGCAGCGCCACATAGCCCCGCCCTGTTTCCGTCATGGCGATGGCCGCATCGCTCACCTGCTGCTCCGCCGCTTCAATATAGCGGGAGTCGGTAAAATAATAGTTCTCCGTCCGGGTCACAAGCGCCACGCCGTCAGAGCCGGTAGAATGGAAGCCGGAACCGTAAAACCGGTTGGACTCCCCTGTCAGAAGCACCCCGTCAAGCTCGCTCTCTTTCAGAGCCGCCTGTATTTGTTGAAAATGATTCATCTCTTACATCTCTTTTCTTTTTTTGCCGCTTTTTTAAAAGGGATCTGTGCCGTATGCAACACCTTTTGCCAGAAAGTCACTGCTCCCCCTGCCGGCTCCACCATCAGCGACAGAACACCGCTGCGGTTCGCCCCCAGCACGTCCGTCAAGAGTTTGTCGCCCAACATGGCCGTCTCCTCCGGCGCAACGCCCGCCTTCTCCATAGCCTCCCGAAAGCCTCGGACGGACGGTTTGCCCGCGTGTCCCACATAGGGAATGCCCAGTTCGGCGCAAAACGCCTCTACCCGGGCAGGACTGCGGTTGTTGGAGAGGATCATGACCGTGATACCGGCCTCTTTCATCCCGGCGATCCAGGACAAGACCGCTTCGTCGGCATGGGACACCGATTTGGGTGCCAGCGTAAAGTCCAGGTCACACAGCAGCAGGCGCACGCCCTGCTCCCGTAGTTCCTTGGGATTTACATCCTGGTAAGCGGGATAGACCCGCCGAGAGATCAGTGAAAAACTCATAAATTTGTTCTTTCCTTCATATGGTTCATAAGGTGGCTGGCCGCCATAGCGGCTTACTTATGATTAGTGTATCATTTTCAAGCGATGAAAACAAGGGGGGATTCCTTTGCAGCTCTATCTGGCCGCATCGCCGGAGCAGCTTCACGCGGCCCGGAAATATACCATGTATCTTGCCCATGCGGCCTACCAGATCGACGCCTCCGGCGCGCTGACAGTCCGTCCACTGCCGCAGCCTCTGCGCGGCGGGTTGATGGTACTGGGCGACAGGCCCTGTGGCCCTATCCCGGATACGCACCGGCTTTGCCGGGAGATCCTGCACGAATGTGCCCGCCACGGCTTTACCGGTGTCCTGGCAGACTTCGTTCAGCCCCCCTCTCCGGACCGCACCGCTCTTTTGGAACAGCTGGAGGTGCTGCTGCGGATGAACCGCCGCACTTTGTTCGTACCGGAAATCTACGGCAGGAGCACTGTCAGCGCCTATGTGCTACTGTGCACCGCCCTCTCCGGCGGCACTTTTCAGCAGCGGCTGGAGGAAGCGGCGCAAGTCTTCGGTGCGCACCGTCTGGCGCTGGATCTGGAGCGGATGGCCATGGATTTTCCTCTGCCCTCTCCCAGGGGCGAGGGCATCCCTCTTACCAAAGAAGCGCTGGACACTCTTTTGCAAAAGCAGGGCAACTGCACCTTCTTCTCCACAGATCTCTGCGCCCGGTATTTCACCTATCAAGCCGGCGGACAGTGCCACTTCGTTCTCTATGACGACGCCGACACGCTGCGGCGAAAGGTGCAGGCAGGGCAGGCACTGGGGGTCCGTGTCGGGTTTTTCATGATGCCGGAGGTGGAGGATCTGCTGGGTGCATTATATCCTAAAAAAACAGGAACCTGAGCCAATGGGCTCAGGTTCCTGATGAGATCAATAAAATCTCTTGTTTCTGTTCTTGCGGGCAGCCTCGGACTTCTTGCGGCGCTTCACGCTGGGGCTTTCGTAGCACTCTCTTTTGCGCACTTCAGCCAGAACGCCAGCCTTTGCACAGCTTCTCTTGAATCTCTTCAGAGCGCTATCCAAAGATTCGCCTTCTTTAACATGTACTTCGGACATTTATATTTCCCTCCCTCCGATGTATCCGGTTCAATCCAGGACACTCTTTAAGAGCCATAGTTCATGACTTAACAGATAGCATTATACTGTCTTTCTGCATACTTGTCAAGCAATCTTTTTCAGAAAATCTACTGATCGCCTATTGATCCGCGAAAAAAGAAATACCCTGCCGCAAATCGGAGATATTTATTTTCCTTTTTCGCATTTTTTCACGCTTTTATAAAAAGAGAGCCGGAGCGCAGCCGCCTTCACACGGCCGCGCTCCGCTTTTTTCATCACCGGGCCGGCTTGACAATCAGATTCACCAGTTTATTTTTCACCAAAATGGTTTTGACGATCTGCATGTCCTCGGTGGCCTTTTTCACCTTTTCCAGCTCCATGGCGGCCGCCACCACAGCGGCTTCGTCACTGTCGGCCGGCAGTGTCACAGTGCCCTTCAGCTTGCCGCCGATCTGGACAGCCATCTCCACCTGGGAGTCCACCGTCTTGGCCTCGTCATAGGCAGGCCAATCCATCTGCATGGCCATCTTGCCGTACTTGGCGGCGTAGCCCGTCAGCTCCCACATCTCTTCCACCATATGGGGTGCGAAGGGGCTGAGCAGCAGCATCAGCACTTCCAGATCGCCCCGGCTGAGACTGTTGGCATAAAACTCGTTGACCATGGTCATCAGTGCCGCGATGGCGGTATTCATCTTCAGCTCGTCAATGTCAGAGCCCACCTTGCGGATGGTCTTGTGGACGATGGATTCGTTCCTGGCGGAAACAGCCGTTTCCGCCGTGACCATGTCCATCAGGTTCCAGCAGCGATCCAAGAACCGCTTGGAGCCTTTTACCGCTTCGTTGGACCAGGACACGGATTTTTCAAAGTCGCCGATAAACATGATGTGCAGACGCATGGTGTCCGCGCCGTACTGCGCCACGATATCGTTGGGGTTCACCACGTTTCCGCGGGACTTGGACATCTTCTCGCCGCCCTCGCCCAGGATCATACCGTGGCTGGTGCGCTTTTGGTAGGGCTCCTTGGTGGGAGCCACGCCGATGTCATAGAGGAACTTGTGCCAGAACCGGGAGTACAGCAGGTGCAGCGTGGTATGCTCCATGCCGCCGTTGTACCAGTCCACGGGAGACCAGTAGTCCATGGCTTCCTTAGAGGCCAGCGCATGATCGTTGTGGGGATCCATATACCGCAGGTAGTACCAGGAAGAACCCGCCCAGTTGGGCATGGTGTCCGTCTCCCGTTTGGCCGGTCCGCCGCAGCAGGGGCAGGTAGTGTTGACCCAGTCGGTCATCTTGGCAAGCGGGGATTCGCCGTCGTCCGTGGGCTCATAGGATTCCACCTTGGGCAACACCAGCGGCAGCTGATCTTCCGGCAGCGGCACCCAGCCGCACTTTTCGCAATTCACCATGGGGATGGGCTCGCCCCAATAGCGCTGGCGGGAGAACACCCAGTCCCGCAGCTTGAAGTTCACCTTGGCACGGCCGATGCCCTGCTCTTCCACCCACTTCTTCATAGCAGGAATGGCTTCTTTCACGGTGAGACCGTTGAGGAAGCCGGAGTTGACCATGATGCCGGTATCATCCTTGAGAGTAAAGGCTTCCCTGGTCACGTCGCCGCCTTTGACCACTTCGATGATGGGCAGGCCGAACTTGGTGGCAAAGTCCCAGTCGCGCTGGTCGTGGCCGGGCACGCCCATGACGATACCGGTACCGTAAGAGATGAGCACATAGTCGGAAACAAAGATGGGCACCGTTTTGCCGGTGGCCGGATTGACGGCCTCGATACCCTGCAGGCGGATACCGGTCTTCTCCTTGCTCAGCTCGGTACGCTCCAGGTCGGACTTGCGGGCCGCCTGCTCCATATACCGGGAAACTTCCTCCCAGTTTCCGATCTGGTCTTTCCACTTTTTCAGATACTCATGCTCGGGCGAGAGCACCATGTAGCTCACGCCAAAGAGCGTGTCGCAGCGGGTGGTGTAGACCGTCAGCTTGTCGCCGTTGGTGGCGGTGAAGTCCACCTCGGTACCGTAGGAGCGGCCGATCCAGTTCTTCTGCTGGATCTTCACACGCTCGATATAATCCAGATCGTCCAGATCGTCGATGAGGCGGTCAGCGTATTTGGTGATGCGCATCATCCACTGGCTCTTTTCCTTTTGGATCACCGGCGCGCCGCAGCGCTCGCACACGCCCTCCACCACTTCTTCATTGGCCAGCACCACCTTGCAGCTGGTGCACCAGTTGACGCTCATGGTGGCCTTGTAGGCCATGTCGTGCTTGTAGAGCTGCAGGAAGATCCACTGCGTCCACTTGTAATAGTCCGGGTCGGAGGTGTCCACGCAGCGATCCCAGTCAAAGCCGTAACCCAGCATCTTCAGCTGGCTGGTAAAGTTGGCGATGTTGTTCTTGGTGACGATGGCGGGATGGATGTGGTTCTTGATGGCGTAATTCTCCGTGGGAAGACCGAAGGCGTCAAAACCGATGGGGAACAGCACATTGTACCCTTCCATCCGTCTTTTGCGGGTGATGACATCCATGGCGGTGAAAGGCCGGGGATGACCCACATGCAGGCCCTGTCCTGAGGGGTAGGGGAATTCGATCAGTCCGTAAAACTTTTTGCGGGAATCATCGCCGGTGACAGCGGCGTAGGGCTTTGTGCGCTCCCAGTTCTCCTGCCACTTCTTTTCAATGGCTGCAAAATCGTATTTCATGATGCTTCTCCTTATCAAACATTCTTGCGAATAAAATGAAAACGCCCCTGACCGTTACGGTCAGGGGCGTTGTACGCGATACCACCCTGATACGGCCGTCGGTTGCCCAAACGACCCTCTGCGGCCTCTCCAGCAAGAGGCTTCGCCTGTAACGGTGCGCACCGTTCCGCCCTACTGTGGTTTCAGGCGGAAAACTCCGGGGCCAGTGATACGCAAAAGACCTCCGCCGGCTTACACCAAACGCCGGCTCTCTTGTGGCAGGTTCTTTTGCCTTTTTCCCCATCCTTGTCTTTGTTGGCTATTATTGTAACGGCTTCTTTTCGATTTGTCAAGAAATACCCTTTATTTTTCTTCCAGAATGGCGCTGATGTCCACTTCTTTGCCGTCGCGCCACAAACGCTCCAGCCCGTAGAACTCCCGGGCTTCGGCGTTGAACACATGGATGGCGATACAGCCGTAGTCCAGCAGCACCCATGTGCCGCCACGGTAGCCCTCGCGGTGCAGGGGCTGCTCCCCCGCTTCCTCGGCCACGACTTTTTCCACGCTGTCCACCAGCGCGTTGATCTGCGTATTGGAAGAGCCGGTGGCGATGATGAAATAGTCCGCCAGCGTGGTGAGATCCGCGATCTCCATCACACGGATTTCTTTCCCCTTTTTATCCGCCAGGGCGCGGGCCGCCAAAAGCGCCAGTTCTTTGGATGTTTTCATAGGTAATTTCCTTTCTTTTCTGTCCGCTGCCGCAGCAAAAAATCTCTGGCGGCGGCGGTCTGATAATGGACAGGGTTTCCCTCAGCCTCCATTTCCTGCACGGTCATGGTCAGGCCCAGCAGCAGTCCCTTGTCCAGATCCTCATAGCAAAGGCGGCGCAGCTCCTCCACACCGGGGAAATCCCGTGTGGGTTCGATATAGTCCGCCAGATAAATGACCTTTTCCAGCGTGGTCATGTCCGCTTTTCCCGTGGTATGCCAGCGGATGGCCTCATAGACCTCCGGCTCAACGCCGAACACGTCTCGGGCTACCTCCGCGCCGGTCTTGGCGTGGAGCAGCTTCAAGGCTTTCCTCTCCAACTCGTCCAGCGGCACCGCGTATGTTTCGCAAAGCGCGAGCTGCTCTTCCATGGTCAGCTTCTTGGTGCAGTCGTGCAGGAGAGCCGCCGTCCGTGCCGCCGTCTCGTCCACGCCGTAACGGCGGGCCAGGCGCACGGCTTCTTCCTCCGTCCCCAGCACATGGCGGATGCGCTTGTGCTTGAGATAGCTCAGGGCGATGGGCCGCAGAGCGTCCGGCGTCAGGTGCTTGAGGTCGGTGTTCGTGCCGTACAGACCGTGAAGCTGCACATAACCGTACACGGCAGGAGGCAGATACTGCGGCCCTTCTCCCCGGCCAAGGGACGCCCGCAGCTCCGTGGAGGAGATCTCGATCACGTCGGGGTTGATGATCACCGCCGTCTGCGTGCCGTACTTCTCCCGTAGGGCCTCCTGCTGGGGCCTGAACGACGCCTCGGTATCCTCTTCCTCCCGGCCGAAAACGGCGATATGCGCAAGGCACAGCACCGTCTCCGTCTCATGCCAGGTCAGCAGTGACAAAAACATATCCGTGCCCATCAAAAGCCACAGTTCGTCATCCGGGTACTGTTTTTTCAATTCCCGCAGCGTATCGCTGGTATAGCTTTTCCCCTGCCGGCAGATCTCCAGATCCAGCACCTTCGCCTGATCCTTCAACCCCAGATACCCCACGGCCAGACGCGTCATCTCCAGCCTGTCTTCCACCGACGCGCTGCCCTCCGGCAGGCTCTTGTGGGGCGGGACAGCCGCTGGCAGCACCAGCAGCTCATCCAGATCCAGCGCCCGGAACGCCGCGGCCGCCGCCGTCAGATGCCCCCAGTGGGGCGGATTAAAGGTGCCGCCATAGATTCCAACTCGCATGTGATCCTTCTTTTCTTACTCCGCCTTTTGACGGGTCTTCACCAGTTCGATCTTCCGTTTGGTCTTGTCGTGCTGATAGCGGAAAAGGACAAATTTGTTGCCGATGACCTGCACCACTTCACTGCGGGTGGGCACCGCCAGTGCCTCCGCCGCTTCCCGCGCTGTGCAGGGCGCGCTTTCCAGCACCTTACCCTTCACCAGCTCCCGGGCCTGCAGGGCATCATTGGCCTGAAAGATCAGATTATCGCCGATACCGTCCTTACCAACGTGGAGAATGGTCTCCTCGTTCACTGCCAATGCCCGCAGCTGGGCTCTTTGTTTGCTTGTCAGTTCCATGATTGGTTCCTCAATTCTTATTCAGATAAACTTTCAGTTCTTTTGCAAAAGTCCGCAGGGCGTTGCCCCTGTGGGAAATGGCGTTCTTCTCCTCCGCCGTCAGCTGGGCAAAGGTCTTGCGCATCTCCGGCACAAAAAAGACCGGATCATAGCCAAAGCCCTCCGTCCCCATGGGGGCGTAGGCAATGGTACCGTAACAGTCCCCCGATGCTTCCAAGGTATCTCCGTTGGGGAAGCAGCAGATGACGGCGGTGTGGAAATGGGCGACACGGTTCATGGCGCCCCGCAGGTTTTGCAGCAGCAGCGCGTATCGCTCCTGATCGGTGTTCAATCCACCATAGCGGGCGGAGTAGACGCCGGGCGCTCCGTTGAGGGCGTCCACGCAAAGGCCGGAATCGTCTGCGATGGCGGGCAAGCCGGAGGCCTCCATCACCGCCTTTGCCTTGAGCATGGCGTTTTCGGCAAAGGTTTCGCCGGTTTCCTCCACCTCCACCGCAAGGCCCAGGTCGCTTTCCATCACCACTTCCACGCCCATCGTGCCCAAAATGGCCTGCATCTCGGCCAGCTTTCCTTTATTATGAGAAGCTAATACGAATTTCATGTCAAATGTCCCCCAAAATGGTTTTCTGGCGGGCGATCAGTTCCCTGTTGCCCTTGGCGCACAGCTCCACCAGCTTCCGCTGTTCTTCCAGGGTGAAAGCGCGTCCCTCGCCGGTGCCTTGAATTTCAATGAGTTCGTCCCTCTCGTTCATAATGCAGTTGAGATCCACCATTGCCCGGCTGTCCTCGGCGTAGCGCAGGTCCAGCAAAGGGCAGTTATCCACGATGCCGGCGGAGATCCCCGATACATAGTGCTTCACCGGCATCCGGGCGATCACACCCGCTTCCACCAGCTTCCGGCAGGCCAACGTCATGGCGATGAAGCCGCCGGTCACGGAGGCCGTGCGGGTACCGCCGTCGCCCTGGAGTACGTCGCAGTCAACGGTAATGGTGCGCTCTCCCAAAAGGTTCATGTCCACCGCCGCGCGCAGGGATCTTCCAATGAGCCGCTGGATCTCCGCGCTGCGGCCCGACAGCTTCAGCTTGTCGATGTCGCGGCGGCTGCGTTCCCGGTTGGCCCGGGGCAGCATGGCGTATTCGGCGGTAACCCAGCCGCAGCCTTCCGCCACATGGGGCGGCGTCCGCTCTTCCACCGAAGCACAGCACAGCACCTTGGTGTCGCCGCACTCGATGAGGACGCTGCCCTCAGCAAATTTCACAAAGTCGGTGGTGATGGTCACCTGCCGCAATTCATTCCATTTTCTTCCGTCAATCCGGTTCATAAGAAAGCCTCGTTTCTTTACAGTCTGCCGCGGGGACTATGCGCCCCCCGCCGCGTTTTCAAATCAGTGCTTCCACAAATTCCTTGGCGTCAAAGGGTTTGAGGTCGTCGATCCCCTCGCCCAGCCCCACGAACTTCACCGGCACCTGCAATTCTCTCGCGATGGCGATGACGATGCCGCCCTTGGCCGTTCCGTCCAACTTGGTGAGAATGATGCCTGTAAGGCCCGCCGTCTCCTTGAACTGCTTGGCCTGAATGAGGCCGTTTTGTCCGGTGGTGGCATCGAGCACCAGGAGCGTTTCCCGGTCGGCGCCGGGGGCTTCCCTGTCGATAATCTTGCTGAGCTTGGCCAGCTCGTTCATCAGGTTTTGCTTGTTGTGAAGCCGTCCCGCGGTGTCGCACAGCACCACGTCGGTGCCCCGGGCTTTGGCGGCCTGCAAGGCATCGAACAAGACGGCGCCGGGGTCGGCGCCCTCATGCTGGCGCACCAGCTCCACCTGCGCCCGGCCCGCCCAGATCTCCAGCTGGTCGGCAGCTGCCGCCCGGAAGGTGTCTCCCGCGCAGAACAGCACCTTTTTCCTCTGCTCCTTGAGTTGATGGCCCAGCTTGCCGATGGATGTGGTCTTGCCCACGCCGTTGACCCCGATGATCAGTGCCACGCTGGGTCGGGTATTCAGATGCAATGCCGGGTCGCCCACATCCAACTGGCGGGCCAGGATCTCCCGCAGCGTCGCTTTCACCTCGTCGCCGCTCTGGATACGGTTTTCATAAACCGTATCCCGCAGCTCCTGCACGGCTTCCGCCGCCACAGCGGTGCCCACGTCCGCCAGAATGAGAGATTCCTCCAACTCGTCGTAGAAGTTGTCATCGATCATCTCCCAGGTGATGGCGTTGAACCACGCTTTTTTGATCTTGCTGAAAATACCCATAGTCGGCTCCTTTTTTACTCGATTTTCAGTTCCTTGGCCATGTCGTTGAGGTTGATGGTCAGGATGCGGGACACACCCCGCTCCTGCATGGTCACACCGTACAGCACATCCGCCTCTTCCATGGTGCCGCGGCGGTGAGTGATGACGATGAACTGTGTCTTGCCCGCGATACGCCGCATGTACTTGGCGTAGCGGGTGACGTTGGCTTCGTCCAGCGCCGCCTCGATCTCGTCCATGACGCAAAACGGCGTGGGATGTACTTTCAAAATGGCGAAATACAGCGCAATGGCCACAAACGCTTTTTCTCCGCCGGAGAGCAGTGTAATGGTCTTGAGCTGCTTGCCAGGCGGCTGCACCTTGATTTCGATGCCGCAGTTGAGGATGTCGTCCCTGTCCTCCAGCTCCAGATGAGCCTTACCGCCGCCGAACAGCTCCAGGAAGGTCTCCTGAAAGCTCTCGTTGAGAATGTCGAACTGCTGGGCAAAGATCTCCGTCATCTGGCGGGTGATCTGTTCGATGACGCCCCCCAGCTCCTCCCGTGCCTTTTCCACGTCGGTGCGCTGCTCGGAGAGGTAGGTATAGCGAGTGTTTACCCGCTCAAATTCTTCGATGGCGCCGATGTTGGGCGTCCCCAGGCCCTTAATCTCCCGGTTCAGCTCAGCAATGCGGCGGGTAGCCTTGGGAATGCTCTCCAGTTCCACCCGCTGCTCCATGGCGGCGGCGTGGCTGAGCTCATAGTGTTCCCATAGCTTATCCAGAATTTGCTTTTCCTCCATGGCGGCGGCGTTGATCTTCTGCTCCAGCTGGGAAACACCTCGCTCGGCCCGCAGCAGATCGTCGTTGCAGGTACGGCTCTCCTTATCCTTGGCGCTGCGCCGGGCCTCCAGCTGCAGCTTGCCTTCGGACAGCTCCGTGAGGCGTCCGCGGCACTGCTGGACCTTGTCGCGCAGCTCTTCCGTCTGTTTTTCGTGGGCTTCGATCTCCTGCCCGGCCGTCTCGTTGGCCTGACGGAAGCTGTCCGCCAGTTCCCGGCGGCTCTTCTCGTCCAGCAGCATATCCTCATGCAGTTGCTGCAGATCACTCATACGGCGCTGTGTGGTTTCCTTTTCGGCTGCCAAAGCCGCGATCTCTTCTTTCTTGCCGGAGATCTCGTCGGCCAGACGCCCGGCCTTCGCCAGCAGGCCGGACTGACCTGTGGCTTTTTCCTCGGCCTGACGGCGCAGTTTCTCTGCCTCAGCCTCCTGGGCCTGCAAAGTGTTTTGCAGCGCCGCCGCCTTATCTTTGTTCTCCTGGCGGCGCTTTTCAATGGCCGCCAGTTCTTTTGCCAGTGTATCGCAGTTGGTTTGCAGCGCCGTGAGCAGGATCTCGTAGTGGTCCTGCTGACCCTCCAGCTTCAAAACGGCGTCCTCCGCCTGTCTTTGCTGACTCTGGGCTGTTTCCAGTTCGTACTGGGCGCGGGTCAGCTCCCGGTGGGCTTCTTCCTGCTCCTTCTCCGCCAGCGCCAGCTTCTGCTCTATACCGCTCAGGGTCTCCTGCAAACGGGAAAGTTCGTTGGCCCTGGACAGCACGCCGGACTTCTGGTTCACGCTGCCGCCGGTCATGGAACCGCCTCGGTTGATGACCTGGCCGTCTAGCGTCACGATGCGAAAACGGTTGCGGTATTTCCGGGCCATGGCGATGCCGCAGTCCAGATCCTCCACGATCACGGTGCGTCCCAGCAGATTGCTGAAAATATCCGCATATTTTTTATCATATGTCACAAGGTCGGAGGCAATTCCTACAAAGCCATATTCGCCGGACAGCTGCCCTTCCCGCAGCTCTTCCCCGTGAATGGCGGCCAGGGGCAAAAAGGTGGCGCGGCCGCCGTCCCGCTGCTTCAAATAGGCAATGGCCGCCTTGGCGTCCTCTTCCCGATCCACCACGATGTTCTGCAAGCCCGCGCCCAGCGCGATCTCCAGCGCCACCGTGTATTTCTCGCTGGTGGTCATGAGACTCGCCACTGGGCCGTGGATCCCCCGCAAAGACTTCTTTTCCGCCGCCAGCATCACCAGACGCACCGCTTTGGAAAAGCCCTCGTACTCCTTTTCCATTTCCGAAAGCAGATGGATACGGGAGCGCAGAGCGTTCACGTCCATGGTCAGCTGCAATTTGGCGGCGGCAGCGGTTTCATCCCGCTTCTTCCGGCTCTCCATTTTCAGGCTGTGGCCGTTGATGATATTGGTGACAGCCTCCGCCTCATCCCGGGCATCGCCCAGGGCCCTGCGGTTCTCTTTGGCTTCTTTTTCCGTGACGGCCAGTTTTTCAGTGGCAACCGTGTGTTCGCTTTTGGCGGCGGCGGCACGCTCTTCCATCTCATGCTCGCCTGCGGACAGAGCGGACAGCTCCGCCTTTGTATCGGCTGCGGCGGCCGTCTTGAGGGCTGATCTGGCGTGAAGTGCTTCCATTTCAGCGGCGGCGCTGCCGGCGCTGTGAGTGGTCTCCTCCGCCTTGGACAAAAGTGCGGTCAATTCGTCTCTGCGGGCCTGTACGGTGGCTTCGATCTCCGCCATACGGGCTTCCAGCGCGTCTACCTGTCCCTGCAAATTCTCCGATCGGGTCTGCACGTCCGAAAGTTCCCGGTCGATGCGCTCCATGTTCTCCTGATTGTGGTTCACGCTGGTCCGCAGCACCGCCACAGCGGACTCCTGCTCGCTGATAGCCGCTTCCAGTACGGAGATCTCGCCGCGCACCGCCTCGGCGTCGATGTCGTTTTGGTGCATCTCCTCGCCCAGCTGCTCGGCGGAGGCGTAAACCGCGTCCAGCGCCGCCTGCGCCCGCTGCTGATCCTCTTTGGCCGTCTGGAAATCGGCCTGCAGCTTGAAGGTGTTGGTTTTCAGCGCCTGCAAGTTTTCCAGCCAGACGGAAATCTCCAGCACACGCAGCTCGTCCCGCAAAATGAGATACCGCTTGGCGGTTTCCGCCTGCTCACGTAGCGGTTCCACCTGCATCTCCAGCTCACTGATCTTGTCGTTGATGCGCAGCAGGTTCTCCTCTGTCCGCTCCAGCTTGCGCTCGGATTCCTCCTTGCGGTGACGGAACTTGGAAATACCCGCCGCCTCTTCAAAAATTTCCCGGCGGTCTTCGCTTTTCACCGAGAGGATCTCATCAATCTTGCCCTGTCCGATGATGGAGTAGCCCTCTCGGCCCATGCCGGTGTCCATAAACAGCTCGTTCACATCCTTGAGCCGCACCGACTGCTTGTTGATATAATATTCCGATTCCCCGCTGCGGTAATAGCGGCGGGTCACGGCCACTTCGCTTTCATCCATGGGGAAGATATGCTCTGTATTGTCGATCACCAGCGTGACCTGGGCAAAGCCCATCTGATTGCGCTTCTCCGTACCGCCGAAGATCACGTCTTCCATTTTCACGCCGCGTAGCTGGCGGCTGTTCTGTTCGCCCATGACCCACAAAATGGCATCGGAAATGTTGGATTTGCCGCTGCCGTTGGGGCCGACGACGGCCGTGATATCGGCGCCGAAATTCAGTACGGTTTTATCCGGAAAGGACTTGAAGCCCTGTATTTCCAGCGCTTTTAAGTACACGCATTTCACCTCGTTTTTCATTGCATAAGATAACTAATTTAGTATAACAGGGAACAGTCCTATTTTCAAGAAAAGATTGAAATTCCAGCTCCATTTTCCGCCCGTTTTCCCTTTTTCCACGGAAAAAGGCCGGACAGAATGCGGTTTTGTCCGGCCTTGCGGTAGTCCATCGGATGAAGGAGTCCTCAAGCGGTTGGCCCCTCATCGGCTGGTGCTTGGATCACTTCTCTTTCCGTATCGGTCTGTGCTGCCGAGGGCAGTACCGGTGAATAGCACTGGAGTCCCAGAACCCGGGAATCGGTATCACTGCGAACCGCGGCGTCCGGCAGTTTAGCGCGTTGCCGCTTACCAGATAGTAATTCAGCAGCTTGTCGTTGACATAGACGTCCACCCGCTGCGGCGGGAAACATCTCTCTTTAAGCGTCAGTGACAAAAGCAGATCCGTCTGCGGCACCTTTTTTATGGGCAGGCGCAGTACTGCCTCATTCCCATCCGTCCAGGGATAGGACCACTCATTGGAGGAAAAGCCGCTGACGATATAAGCATTTCTTGTGGCGCACTCATCAAAGAAAACCTTTGTTTCCACTTCATAGCTGTCCGCCGTATCAGACGAGAAAATGGGAAGCGTCTTTCCTATTTCGCCGACGCTGAATTCGTCGCCCGCGTTTCCTCGGATCACACATTCCGCCGCAACAGTATACACTTCTCCCGGTAAGCGAAGGCGGCCGCCCTTTCGCGGGGCGGCCGTCTTTTTTATTGCTGTATTTCCTTTTGTTTCTCTTTTTGCTCCTTTTTACGTTGGTCGATCATGTCATAGAGACTTTCCAGCGCGTCGGAAAGGGTTCCGATCCGGTCCATCAGGCCCAGCGACACCGCCTCTTCCCCATAGATCACGCTGCCCACGTCCGCCGCCATTTCGCCGGTATTGAGCATCAGTTCTTTAAACTTTTTTTCACTGATACGGGAGTTTTTCACCACAAACTTGACGATACGCTCCTGGATACGGTCAAAATAGCTGTACGTCTGAGGCGCGGCGATCATGGTGCCGCTCATCCGCACGGGATGAATGGTCATGGAGGCCGACGGCACAATGAGATTCACCTTGGCAGACACCGCCAGCGGCACGCCGATGGAATGTCCGCCGCCCAGCACCAGCGTGACGGTGGGTTTTGTCATACCGGCGATCAGCTCCGCGATGCCAAGGCCCGCCTCGATGTCGCCGCCCACGGTGTTGAGCAGGAACAGCACGCCGTCCACATCGTCGGATTCCTCCAGCGAGGCCAGCAGCGGCAGTACATGTTCATATTTGGTGGTCTTCGTGTTGGGCGAGAGAACGGTATGTCCCTCGATCTGCCCGATGATGGTCATGCAGTGGATCGTGCCGTGCTTGTTTCGCACGGTGGTGGAGCCCATATCCACGATCTGCTGCTGCACGCCCTGACTGGTATCCTTGTCATCGTCCCCCCTGTCGTTGGTGGGGGCGGTCTTTTTGGTTTCCTCTTGCATAGGCACCCTCCTTATCAGTTTTTAGGGTGTCCCGTAAAAAGGAAAACATACTTTTTTTCTTATTCCGCTTCAAAGACGGCCTTGCAGCCCTTGTAGGTCATATAGCAGTCCAGCTTGGAGACCACCTCGAAAGGTGCGTGCATACTCAGCACCGGCACGCCGGCATCCAGCGTGGCGATGTTGCGGTTGGCCATATACATGGCCACGGTACCGCCGCCGCCGGCATCCACCTTGCCCAGCTCCGAGATCTGCCAGATCACGCCCGACTCGTCCAGCAGACGGCGGACATAAGCCACGGTTTCCGCGCAGGCATCGGAAGCGCCGCTCTTGCCACGAGCGCCGGTGTACTTGCAAAGACCCATGCCGTGGTTGACACGGGCGGAGTTCTTCTTTTCAAACACGTCGGCAAAGTTGGGGTCGTAGGCCGCCGTCACGTCGGCGGACAGACAGAAGGAGTTTTCATAGCACTCCCGCAAAAGCACGCCCTGGCTCTGGCACAGATCGTGCATAAAGGTATCGAAGGCGGCGGACTGCATTCCCGTCACGCCCATGGAACCGATCTCTTCCTTGTCAGCCAGCATGCACACGGCGGTCTTGGCCGGGTGGGACAGTTCCAGAATGGCGGCCAGCGCCGCGTAGCCGCAGACACGGTCGTCGTGGCCGTAAGCGCCGATGAGGCTGCGGTCAAGGCCGATATCCACCGATTTCCCGGTGGGAACGGCTTCCAGCTCGGCGGAGGTGAAATCGTCCTCGGTGATGCCGTACTTCTCGTTGAGCAGCTTCATGATCTGCAGGCGGGTACGGTCGGTGTCGTCGCTCTCACCCATGGGATGGGAGCCCAGAAGAATGTTCAGGCTTTCGCCGGGAATGGCTTCGCTCAGCGGCTTTTTGCTCTGCTCGCTGCCCAGATGAGGCAGAAGGTCGGTGATGACGAATTTGCTCTCGCCCTCTTCGACACCCAGCGCCACCGTCACGGTCGTGCCGTTTCGCAGCGCGATGACACCGTGAAGCTCCAGCGGGATGGTGACCCACTGGTATTTCCGCAGTCCGCCGTAGTAATGGGTTTTAAAATAGGCCATTTCGCCCTCTTCATACAGGGGATTGGGCTTGAGGTCCAGACGGGGTGAGTCGATATGTGCCGCCGCAATCTGGGCGCCGGCGCTGAGGCTCTCCGTTCCGATCACGGCCAGCATCACGCCCTTGCCACGGTTGCAGACGTAGACCTTGTCGCCGGGGTGCGCCTTCATGCTTCTGTGGTAGGGCTTGAACCCTTTTTCCTCAGCCAGACGCACCGCCTCCGCCGCGCACTCCCGCTCAGTCTTGCCGTGGTTCAGAAAGATCTTATAGGCAGCGCAGTAGTCCTCCATCGCGGCGGTGTCCTCTGCCGAAATGGTATCATACCCATTCTTTTCCCCCGCCAGCAGCTTCTTTTTCAGTTCTTTTACTTCTTCAGACATGTCCTTGCTCCTCCTTACATATTTCGATCAGCTGCCGGAAAAAGCCATAGGCCTCTTCCTCAAACGCCTCCGGCGTTTCCGCCGTGTTTTCTAGAATATCTGTGCAGTTTTCCCGGTAAAATGTATCCGGCTTCTGGGCCTTTACCCGCAGCCACGCGTATTCCTCCGGAATGTGATCCCGCTGCATGATGCGCTTCACCCGCACCTCTGCCGGCGTAATGACGCCCACCGTCCGGGCACAGAGCTTTCCCAACCCGCTTTCAATGAGGTTCACCGCGTCCAGTCCCACCACCGTCTCCGGCCGACCGGACATCCGGCGGTCAAGTTCTCTTGGCAGATGTGCGTACACGATGGTGTTGAGGATCTCCAGGGCCGCTGGGTCGTTGAATACTATATTCCCCAGCTTTTGCCGGTTCAATGCGCCTCCCGGATCAAATACATCGCCGAACGCCGCCTTCAAAGCGCCCCGCAGAGGTTCGTTCCCCCGCAGCATCTCGTGATACACAGCGTCGCAGTCCAGTATGTAACCGCCCAGCCGCCGCAGCGCCTGCAAGGCGCTGGTCTTGCCGGCACCGGTGCCGCCGGTAAGACCGACGATAAGTTTAGTCGGTTTCATGAGATACATCCACCACATGGAAGCCGGCCGCTTTTTTCAGCCGGTTCCCCACCGCCAGACCCAGCCCGCTCTCGTCGGGACACTGGGCAAAAATGGCGGGCACAGTTGTGTCGTCAAAGGTACGCAGGGCATCGAACACCCGCTGGGCCTGTGCCAGCTTGTCGTCCGCCGGGCCCAGACAGTGTACCGTCCTCCCCGCAAAAAGCGGCGCGTATTCATCAAAGCAGATAACGCCCGCACCCTCTGTCAAGTGATTTTGGATATAGGCGGCACTCTTCTCCGGGGCGCCGGTGACCACTGTCACGGGCGCCTTGGGAGCGTAGTGCCGGTACTTCATACCCGGCGCCTTGGGCTTTTCGCCGTCCTTGAGCCGGGAGGTCACCGCCTTGTCCACAGTCACCTCGCCCAGCACCTCCTGCAGCGCTTCCAGCGGCAGTCCGCCGGGACGCAGCAGGCGGGGCGGCAGCGTCGTCAGGTCGATGATGGTGGACTCCACACCCACCGCGCAGCTGCCGCCATCCAGGATCCCCTCGATCTTCCCGTCCATGTCCTCCAGCATATGGGAGGCTTTGGTGGGACTGGGACGGCCGGAGGTATTGCCGGAGGGTGCCGCAATGGGCACGTCCGCCAGGCGAATGACTTCCAGCGTCAGAGGGTGATCGGGACAACGCACGCCCACCGTCTCCAGCCCCCCGGTGGTACGCAGGGGCACGATCTCTTTGCGGGGCAGGATCATGGTCAGCGGCCCCGGCCAGAAGCGCTCCGCCAGACGGTAGGCGCTCTCCGGCACGTTGCGGCAGTACCGCTCCAGCCAGGAGGCGTCCGGCACATGAATGATGAGGGGGTTGTCCTGAGGACGCCCCTTGGCTTCAAAAATATGAGTGACGGCCGTCTCATTCAAAGCGTTGGCGCCCAGTCCGTACACCGTTTCCGTGGGAATGCCCAGAAGGCCCCCTTCCCGGATGATCCGGGCGCACCGGGCCAGAACATCGGCCTTATTTTCCTCGTCGGGATGAAATACAATGGTCTTCAAAACGGTTCTTCTTTCTTCTTTTGATGGTGGGCGCTCAGAAGCCCAGATCTTCTCCCACCAGGATCACCTTGATGCGTCCGGCAGGGCTGCTCACCCGGGTGACGACCACCTGAGCGCAGATGCAATCTGGGCTGATGCAGTCGCTGCAAAGCCCATTTACATTACAGGGCGTTTTCACCGGGAAGCGCTGCGCGTTGGCGGGCGCCGCCACATTGCGGGCTCGGGAAACGGCGGTTTCCAGCGTGGGAGCCACCTTGTTCATGCCGGCCACCACGATCACGCTGTCGGGGCCATAGCAAAGAGCCGCCACACGGTTGCCGCTGCCGTCGATGTTCACCAGCTGGCCGTCGGCGCTGACGGCGTTGGCGCTCATCAGAAACGTATCGCACAAAAGAGCCTTCTTCATCAGTGCCTTCTTCTCAGCGGGAGACTGGGCCGCGTCCCGGTCAATGACGCTGTACCCCGCTTCTTTGAGCCGCTGCTGTACCCGCAGCTGCGCCATGGTCGTGGTGCCGCCCCAGGAGACCACGTGCTCTTTGGGAATGAGCGACAGTACCTTTTCCTCCGCCTCTTCCGCCGTGGATACATAGTATGCCTCAAAACGTCTCTTATTGAGATTCTCCACCACTTTGGGTCCTGCCTTGTCGTACATCTTCTTCATCATTTCCTGCATGGTCATACGCTCCTTTATTCTTCATTTTGACGTTTCTGTAATCTATCCGCCTGATCGGCTGTTACCAGTGCGTCAATCAGCGGGTCCAGATCTCCGCTCATGACCGCATCGATCCGGAAATTCTTGCTCTCACCGTTGAGCCGGTGGTCAGTGACGCGGCTCTGAGGAAAGTTGTAGGTACGGATCTTGCCGCTGCGGTCGCCGGTGCCCACCTGGCTTTTTCGCTGGGCGGCGACGGCGGCGTTCTGTCTCTCCTGCTCCGCCTCGTATAGACGGGAGCGCAGGATTTTCATGGCACGGTCCTTGTTCTTGTATTGGCTGCGCTCATCCTGGCACTCCACCACCGTCCCTGTGGGCAGGTGGGTGATGCGGATGGCGGATTCCGTCTTGTTGACGTGCTGCCCGCCGGCGCCGCTGGAGCGGTAAGTGTCGATCTGCAGATCTCTGGGATCGACGGAGAAGTCCACCTCCTCCGCCTCCGGCATCACGGCCACCGTGGCCGCCGAGGTCTGTATGCGGCCGCCGGACTCCGTTACGGGAATGCGCTGCACCCGATGGGTGCCGGCTTCAAACTTCAGTCGGGAATAGACGCCCTCCCCTTCGATGAGCAGGCTGACAGTCTTGATGCCGCCCAATTCCGTTTCATTGCTGTCGGCCACCTCCACCTGCCAGCCTTTCCGCTCGGCGTACTGGCTGTACATCCGGTAAAGATCGGCGGCAAAGAGGGCGCCCTCTTCCCCTCCCACGCCGGCGCGGATCTCCATGACCACGTTTTTCCCGTCGTTGGGGTCGGTGGGCAGTAGCAGCAAGCGTAAACGCTCACGCAGCGTCTCCATCTGCTCTTTGGCCGCGGCCAGCTCCTCCTGGGCAAGAGCCTTGCACTCCTGGTCGCCCAGCAGCTCCCGCGCAGCGTCAATATCCTGCTCCGCCCGGCAGTAGGCGCGATAGGCCTCCACCACAGGGGCCAGTTCCTTTTGCTCCCGGCTGAGGAGTTTCAGCTTTTCCGGGTTGTTGTAGACGGCGGGATCTGTCAGCTGCCCCTCCACGTCCCGGAAATGCGTTTCAATTTTTTTCAGTTTTTCCAACATGGTTTTTCCTCCTTTCTATTAGTGAAGAAGGAAAGCTACTGCTCCAGATACCGCTTTACGTCCTGGATAAACTTGTCACGCCAGAAATCATAGCCCACAGAATTCATCCGCAGCGACACGGCAAAAAGGTGCGGCGCCGCAGTGTAAAGATCCATCTGGCGATAGAGGTCCTCATAGCGTGCGTCGCTGTCCCGGGTCACCACATAGCACGGATGGGACAGTTCCAGTCCCCGGCGCTTCAAAAGGCCCCGGATGGGGCTGCTGACCCGGCCCGCCCAGATGGGTGTGCCCACGATCACAAGGCGGTAATCCTCCAGGTTTTTCTCCGTTTCAAAGGGCTCCAGCGCCTTGGTCCCCTTGCGCATGGCGTCCATGCCGGAGCGCATATAGCCCTTGAAGCCCGACCGGTCCACGCCGTCGGTCACCGCCACCAGCTCTGCGTCCAACGCTTGGGCGATCTCTTCCATGGAGGCCCTGGTCTTGCCGCTGCGAGAGTAATACAGGCACAGTACATCGCTCATTGTCGTTTCTCCGTTTTCTTTATTCTTCCAGCGCCAGGGACAGTTCCTCCCAGCGCTTCATTTCTTTTTCCAGCTCCGCCTCCACGCCGCTTTTCTCCCGGTACAGTTCTCCCAGCTTCTCCGCGTTGCAGGCGTACGTTTCCATCTGGGCGTCAAAGGCGGCAATTTTTTCTTCAAGGCGGGCAATACCGCCCTCGCAAATCGTCAGCTGCCGCCGGGCGGACTGCTGCTCCCGGTTGCCCCTGGCGGGCCGTCCGCTCTTTTTTTCCGAAGCGGCGGATTTTTCTTCGGTCTTTTGTTTTTCCTCCGCCTTTAAGGCGCGGTAGCGGGCAAAGCCCATGGGATAATCGGTCAGTGTTCCCTCGGACAACTCCCAGACACGTGTGGCAAAGCGGTTGATAAAATACCGGTCGTGGGAGACGAACAGCAGCGTGCCGTCAAAGGCCTCCACCGCTTCTTCAATCCACTCCCGGGAGGCAATATCCAGATGGTTGGTGGGCTCGTCCAAAATGAGGAAGTTCACCGCCTCATCCATCAGTATGCAAAGCCGCAGACGGCTGAGCTCGCCGCCGGAGAGCACCGACACGCTCTTGAACACGTCCTCCCCTTGAAACTCATAGGCCGCCAGTTGATTGCGGGCGCTTTGGGGCGTAATGTTCTTCTTGGCGTATAGGAGCGTGTCCACCAGATTCCGTTCCGGATGGTCAAAGCGGATGATCTGCGGCAGGTAAGCCGTGCGGACGGCGGGGCCGGTGCGGATGCGTCCGGCGTCCGGCATTTCTTCCCCCACGATCAGGCGCAGAAAGGTGGTCTTGCCGGTACCGTTGTCCCCCACCAGGGCGATGCGTTCGCCCCCCTCCACCCGGAGGCTGATGTCTTGAAACAGTGTCCGATCGCCAAAGGACTTGGCCACGTTTTTGACCTGCAAAACCTCGTCGCCCTCAAACTCCCGGCCGGTAAACCGGGCGTCCAGCCGGCGCTCCTTGGTGGGTCTGTCGGTGGTTTTCATGCGCTCAATGCGCTTTTCCATAGAAAAGGCACGCTTGTGCAGCGCGTCGTTGCCCATAAAGGCCCACAGGTGCATCTGCTCCGCCGCCTTGGTGAGCTGCTCGATCTTCGCCTGTTCTTTCAGGTACTGCTTCATGCGCTCTTGATAGCGTTGCTCTTTTTCCACGGCGTAAAAGCTGTAATTTCCGCTGTAAAACTCCGCCTTCCCGTCCAGCACCTCCACGACCCGCGTCACGGTGCGGTCGAGAAAATAGCGGTCGTGGGAGATAGTCACCACGGTACCGGGAAAACGGGAGATATACTCCTCCAGCCACTCTGTGGCGTGAAGGTCCAGATGGTTGGTGGGTTCGTCCAACAGCAGGATGTCGGTATCCTCCAAAATGAGACGGCCCAGATTCACCCGGGTCTTTTCACCACCGGAGAGGCTGTCGAACGGCTGCGTACGCATGGCGGCGGGAATGGAAAGACCGTTTGCCACCTTGTTCACCGCCGTGTCAGTGTCGTAGCCGCCCAGCTCTTCAAACCGCCTGGATAGCTCGCCGTAGCGGACACGCGTTGTCTGGCTGCTGTCTCCCTGCTCCATGCGGCGCTCCAGCTCTTTCATCTCCCGGTGCATGTCGCTCACCCGGGAAAAGGCGGAGTGCAGCACGTCCTCCACCGTATACCCCTCCGGGTACACGGGGATCTGGGAAATCAGGCCCACACGCCGGTCCGGTGCGACCATCACCTCACCGGCGTCATAATCCAGTTCGCCGGTGATGATCTTAAAAAGGGTGGTTTTCCCGGCGCCGTTTTTGCCCAGCAGGCCCACCCGCTCGCCGCTGTCGATCTGAAAGGTGAGGCCGTCAAGTATTTTCTTTTCCAGATCAAAGGACTTTACCAGTCCCGTTACGCTGATATCAATCATTCTTTCCTTCCAATGCGCGAACGATTTTGCCAAATTCCATGGCATGAGAGGCTTTCACCAGCACCACACTGCCGGGCACAAAGGCCCGCTGAATGGTCTCCATGGCCGCCTCCTTGTTCTCAAACCAGTTGGTATTCCTAAGGCCGTTTTCCCGGGCGCCGTCGGCCAGCCGGGCGGATTTTTCACCGATGGCAACGACCTGGTCGATGCCCAGATCCGCCGCCAGTTTTCCCATTTCGTAATGGGCCGTGGCCGCCAGAGCGCCCAGTTCTCCCATATCGCCCAGAACCGCCACCTTTTTGGCGCAGTCCGTCCGGGCCAGAATCTCCAGCGCCGCCCGCATGGACTGGGGGTTGGCGTTGTAGCAGTCGTCCAGGATACGGCGGTTTCCGGTGCGGACAATGTTGTGCATCCGGGAGCCTGTGGGCTTATACCCGGCAACGCCCCGAAGCATTTCTTCCTTTTTAAGGCCCAGTTCCTCCCCAATGGCAATGGCCATGGCGGCGGAGTAGATCATATGCACGCCCGGAGCGGGGATCACCGCCTGATAGGTATCCCGCGCGGTGGTCACCGTGGCGGTCACGCCGTCGATCCCACGGTCGCGCACCTCCGTCACGCGCACGTCACAGCCCTCGCTCCTGCCGCAGCGCACTGTCCGGAAGGGCAGGTGCAGCGTGGAGAGCAGTTCGTCGTCGCCGTTGAGAACGGCCAGTCCGCCGGGCTGCAGGTTATCAAAGATCTCGCTTTTGGCCCGCAGCGTGCCTTGGCGGGTACCGCCCAGATTTTCGATGTGGGCGTCGCCGATATTGGAGATAACGGCAATACTGGGCCGCACCATCTCCCCCAGATAGCAGATCTCATCAAAATGGTTCATGCCCGTTTCGATGACCGCCGCCTGATGGGCGGGCGTCAGACCCAGCAGCGTCTGGGGGGTACCGATCTCGTTGTTGTAGTTGGCATCCGTCTTCAGCACAAAATAGTGCTGGGCGAGGACAGAGGCGATCATCTCCTTGGTGGTGGTCTTGCCCACACTGCCGGTAATCTGGATCATCGGCAGTGTAAAGCGGCCCCGGTACCAGGACGCCAGCGCTTTGAGCGCCAACTGGGTGTCGTCCACACGGATGTAAAATTTATCCGACAGCAGTTCTTCCGGGGTTCGGGAGCAAAAGCAGCCCGCGGCTCCGGCGCTCAATGCCGCCGTGAGATAATCGTGGCCGTCAAAGCGCTCCCCCACCAGCGGAATAAAGAGGGAACCCACAGGCACGCCGCGGCTGTCGGTGCAGACGGTGGTCACAGCGGCGTCTGTGCTTTGCAGCACTGTGCCGCCCACGGCGGCGCACAGTTCGTTGACAGTTGTGGCGATCATTTTTTCTCCGCCTTTCGGGCTTCCAGAGACCGCATCACGATCTCCTCACAAAGATCCGCATAGGTCAACCCCACCTGCGCGGCTTCCTGAGGCACAAGGCTGGTGGGAGTCATGCCGGGCAGGGTATTGACCTCCAGACACCAGTCGTTTCCATCGGCATCGAGCAAAAAGTCCGTCCGGGAATACACCGCGAGGCCCAGCGCCCGGTGCAGCTTCAGCGCGGCCGAACCCATGCGGTGCCACTCCTCCTCGGTAATAGGGGCAGGGCAGATCTCGGTGGCGCCGCCGGTCTGATATTTGGTCTCATAATTAAAGAACGCACCGTGTGGAATGATCTCCACCGCCGGCAGATACCGATCGCCCAGCACCGCCACAGTGATCTCACGGCCCTTGATCTTCTTTTCCACAATCACATGGTTGCCATAGTGCAGCAGATCCCGCAGGGCCTTTTCCAGTTCTTCCTTGGTATCGGGCAGTTCCACGCCCACGGAAGAGCCGCCGTTGACGATCTTCACCGCGCAGGGTACTTCCAGTTCTTCCACCAGGCGGGGGATATCCGCCTCGGTATAGATGATATTTTTCCACGGAGCGCTGCGGATGCCCTCGGCGTCCAGAAAGCGCTTGGTCACGGATTTATCCATGGCCATACCGCTGCCCAGGTAGCCCGAGCCGGTATAGGGCACGCCCAGCAGATCCAGCGCCGCCTGAATGCGGCCGTCCTCGCCGCAGGAGCCGTGAAGCGCCAGAAACACCACGTCCGCCATAGCGCACACTCTGAGCACATCCTTGCCCAAAAGCGACGGACTCTGATCTTTCCGACTTTTCCGCACCGCCTCCAGATCGGGAGCCGTGGCCTCCACGCGCACATCGCTGCAAAGGCCGTCCGGCGCGTCAAAGACATCCGCCAGAGCGCCGTTGTAATTCTCCAGTCCCATAAACATATCCACCAGGATGGCCTTGTGGCCCTTACTGCGCAGAGCCCGGCAGGCTCCCGTGCCGCTCACCAGCGCCACATGGCGCTCCGTACTCAATCCACCTGCTAATACCACAATTTTCATATTCTCATCCCTCGATTCGGGTGAATGCTCTTCGTCATCCACCTAATATGTCAGTATAATAGTGTATCACAAAGAGGAAAAAAATACAACCAGATCCTGTTCCTGCCACAGCAAAAAGCCCGGTCGCTTTTGGGCGGCAAAAGACCAGCCGCCGTTTTTCAGCAGGCGGTCTTATTTACCCTTCAAAAAAGCGGCGTGCCGCTTTTTTGAAACCGCCGCGCCGCGCCGCCAATGCGACGAGGGTCGGCGTATTTTTCTGACGCGCATATCGTCAGAAAAATGATGAAAAATTCTTTGTGCCGTATGACGCAAACGCGGCGAGGCTCCTGTCAGCGACAGCAAAAAACCGCCCGCCGTTTTCCGGCAGGCGGTCTTTCTTATTCTTTTTTCAAAGGCGCTTTGGCGTTTTCTTTGCCTGCGGGACGGAGGGACGCCTCCTCCGGCAGGCGTTCCAGCAGTGCATATACTTCTCCGCTGCCTTCTTGGGCGTAAAAAGCTGTCTCCCGGACGGGACACAAGGAGCCATCCTGACACTCTATGTGGAAAAAGCGCACCGTTTTCCCCTCTTTGACCCTGGCGGGCGGCTTTCCCTTATCCCAGCAGACAAGGCGGTCGTAGCTGCCCCCGAATTTCCGGGAAAACATTTCTTCGGTATAGCCTAAAAACCGCAGCAGTTTTTCGCTGACAAACGTCAGATGACGGCTCTTGGCATCATAGCGCAGCAGCGCGCCTTGCAAAAGCGCCCGCAGCGCCTGCTGCTCCTCTGCCAGATCGCTCAGTTGCTGTCTCAGCGCGGCATGCTTGGTCCCATCCTGTATATATTGGATACGGGCTTCTCTGCCGCCCCAGTCCAGCTGTTTTTCCCGGACGATGAGGCAGCGGCCCGTCTCATTCTGATACCGTTCCCGCTCGGAAAACTCCCGCAGCTCCGATGAAAGCGGCGCGCACTCTCCGCAGGGGCGATCCAGTCCCCAGATCGCCTTGTAGCAAGGTCTTCCCAGACACTCCCGCTTGCTTTTCTTCGCCAGACGGCAGGTGCTTTCGTTGAGATACAGCAATTCATAGCTCCTGGCGTCGCAGACATAGACCGCGTCGCTGGCTTCATCCAGCAGCCAGTCCATGTTGCGCTGGAGGATGTGCTCCGGCAGTTCGGAGGCACCGTCGTAGATCTGATACTGGTTTTTCCCCAGCCGCTTGGCCGTCAGCAGCGCCATGTCGGCGTTGTGATACAGTTCCTGGTAACTGGTGCCGTTTTCCGGCGCCAGGCATACGCCGATGGAACACGAGAGTGTGATCTCCCGCACGGAAATGGCCAGCTTCTCCAGAAGTTCTGTCAGCCGGGCATCGATCTCCTCATTTTTCATCTGCACCGGGATAAAAACAGCAAATTCGTCGCCGCCCATCCGGCACAGCAGTGTTTCTTCAGGGAAATACTCCCGCAGGATATCCGTCACGGAACAGATGGTCTCATCGCCGCAGCCATGGCCGTAAAAGTCATTGATGGTTTTAAAATTGTCTATATCCAACATGAGAAAGACCGCGTGCTTTCCCCCTGTGAAGAACAGCTGTATCCGGCGCTCCAGCTCGGTCCGGTTGTAAAGTCCTGTCAGCTGATCGGTGACGGCTTCCTGTGCCAGCACCTTCATCCGGCTGAGCATCCGCTTTTCACGCTCCAGTACCTTTACCGTGTTGTGGGCCGTCACATTCTGGACCCGGTGCAGTACCGTATCCTGGCAATAGGGCTTTGGCAAAAAGTCCGCCGCGCCCATGGCAAAAGCCTGTGCTTCCCCGCTGCGGCCCGTGAGGACCACCGGGATCTCCACGTACAGCGCGTTGGAATGCACTTTCTCTATAAAAGTCTCCGTCTTCATGCCGGGGGTGTTCATATCCAACAGAATCACGGCGATCCGATCAAAATGCTCCTGCACAAAGGCATAGGCAGCGTGTGTATTGTCCGTCTCCGCCACTGTGTAGAGATTTTGAAAAGGCTCCCGCAGAACGGCTCTGTCACGGTGGCTGCCATTGGCCACCAGCAATATCTCTTCCTTCCCGTCCCGGCAGAGCGTCACCTGTCCGGCATCTTCTTCCCTTTTCGCCGAAAGGGGCGCTGTCAGCTCCGAATGGAGTACGATCTGTGTGAATTCCTCCGCCGGCATGGGCTTTGCGAAGTAGTAACCCTGCACATAGTTGCAGTCCAGATTCCGCAGCAGATTCACCTGGCTTTGTGTCTCCACGCCCTCCGCCACCACCAGCAGATTCATCCACTTCGCCAGGCTGATGATAAAGCTGAGGATATTGCGGTCGCTTTCCTTTTCAGACTCCCGCTGGATCAATCGCATATCCAGCTTCAAAACGTCGATGGGCAGCTCCGAGAGCATATTCAAAGAAGAATAGCCGCTGCCGAAGTCATCCATTTCGATGGTAAAGCCCAGTTTCTTCAGTTGGTTCACCACAGAGATCAGCTGCTGGGCATTTTCCGTATAGGCCGTTTCCGTGATCTCCAGATGCAGTTGGCTGGGACTCAGTCCGTGCTTTTTCACCATTTTCGCCAAAAAGGTCGGCAGATCATCCCGGTAAATATCCCGCCGGGATACATTCACCGATACCGGCACATATTTGCCGCCTTCCCGGATCCACCGGGCGATCAGACGGCAGGTCTGATCCCAAACATAGGCATCCATCTCCGTAATGAAGCCGTTGCTTTCAAAAAGGGGAATAAAAGTATCCGGGCGCAAAAAGCCCAGCTTGGGGTGGATCCACCGCACCAGCGTCTCCGCCCCGGCGATCCGCTCGCTGACCAGGTCATATTTGGGCTGCAAATAGATCTGAAACTGTCCGTCGGTCAGTGCTGTCTTCATCTCATCGGTGATCTGCTGTTCCATCAGCAGGCGCTGACGCATGGAGTCGTCATAAAAGGCGCAGTGCCGGTCATATTGCCGCTTGGCGCTCTCCGCCGCCAGCTGTGCCCGATCGCACATGAGAAACAGCGGCGTTTGCAGATCGCTCACCGGGTACACCCCGAACTTCAATGTGATGTGTCGGTACAGCGGATAGGCCGCCACCCGTTTCCTCAGATTTTCCACCACGGTGGCCAAATGGCTGACACCATCGGTGCCGGGGATCAGCGCCACAAAACGGTCGGCACTGTGCCGGGCGCAAAGGCCCCCTACCCTCTCCGTTTCCGATTGCAGGCTCCGTCCCAGGAATTGCAGCAGACGGTCGCCCTCGCCGGTGCCAAAGCCGTCGTTGATGAGTTTAAAATGTTCGATGTCCGCCGCCAGAATCATATAGTTCCCGGTGGGGTGAGCGGCCAGCACTTCCGCCGCCCGGCGGCAGAAAGCATCCTTGCTGTAAAGGCCGGTCAGCGCGTCATGCTCGATGCGGCCGAGGCACACATTTGTCTCATACAACTCGATGAGATTGGCAAGACGGCGGCGCAGCACCGCAGGTTTGTATGGCTTGGAAATAAAATCCCGGGCGCCCAGCTGCAGCGCCTTGGCCTCCGTCTCGTCCTTGTCCGCTTGGGAAACCGCGATCACAGGGATCGCGGCCATCTCCGGCGTCTGCGACATGACGGAGAGCACCTCGTAGCCGCTCATGTCCGGCATGATCAGATCCAACAAAACAGCGGAAATACCGCCACCTTGCTCCTGCAGGACAGTCAGCGCCTCATGTCCGCTTTCCGCCTCCACTGTTTCATATACATCCGCCAGAATTCTTGATAAAATTTTGCGGTTGACGGGCTGATCGTCCACGATCAAAATTTTTTTCTGCGGTTTCATTTCATTTTCTCCTGCCTGTCGCTTTTACGCGAACATAAGATGGGCGCCCATGGCGGATGCTTTCGCCGTGGAGGCCAGGGGCCGCATCCGTCGGACACGGAACCCCTTTTATCTATGGGAAAATGCGTTTTTTGTTTTCGGTGTTCTATTTCCAGCCGCTTAATATTGGAAGCAGCTGCCACCCACAAACTCACGAACGATGGAGTCCAGCGGGACAAAGGGCGTTTTCAGCGGCGGAACGCTGTTGACGATCTTCATCAGATCTGTCAGTCCGTGCTCGGCCACAAATGTATCATCCAGTTCCTGGCGGAACTGAGGGATCTCCTTGAGATACTGAGCCAGAATGCAGGGCTCGTAGTCGTGGAACGTGTCGATATGGATAGACGCATTGTTTTTATGGGGCTGGATATAGTTGATCTCACCCCGGTCCACGCTTTCCGCGCGGACCACGGTGTCTCGCAGGGAGTGGCCCCGGGTGTTGTAATCGCGGATCATGCGCCGCGCCACACGCAGCTGCTCCGGCCGGACGATCTTGTCATCGGCAGTAATGATACGCGTGCGAGGCGCCACATAGATGCCGTTTGACTCGCTGCGAATCTCGTTGAAGATCAGGGGATTGAGCATATGGATGCCCTCGGCGATAATGACGGCATCCTTGGAACCCTGCATTTTGTGATACCCTCCGGTATTGCCGGTTTTGAAATCATACCAGGGAATATCCACTTCCCGGCCGTCAGCCAGCTGTTCAATGCAGGAGACTAGCAGTTTTCTGTTGACGCAGCAAGGGGATTCCCAGTCGTTGTCTTCCGTCGGGCGCTCATTGAGCGGCAGGAAGAAATTGTCCATGCTCAAAAGGCAAACCTTGACACCCAGATTTTCCAGATATTTCTGCAAACGCATGGCCGTGGTGGTCTTGCCGGAGCCGGAAGGCCCGGTGAGCGCCACAATGGGTTTATCCTTTTTGGTCGAAAGAATGGTGGATACCGCCGCGCTGATCTTGTCGTGAAAAACCTCTTCGCAGCGCAGGACAAATTGTGTGTCATTTTTCATGGCATAGTTGATGTTTTCAATGTCAATAACGCGCATAGCCGGAGCTCCTTTATCTGTAAAGTCTCATATGAAGTAACATTATAGCATTATTTTTTTATATATTCAAACATTTTCCAAAGTAAGCATGTGTGGGCACGTTTCAGTATGAATGTGGATAAGCGGAAAACTGTCCGCCTGTCCTATTTTTTTACCTGAAAATAAACCGGGCGATGGAGGAACATTTCATGGAAGAAAAGATTTTTGTAGCGTTCGGCTATGGTCGTTTTCAGAACAATTCCGGCAACATGCAAGAGTATTGCAATGTGCTCGTTCCAGAGCCGTTTAAAGGCCCTGAGGGAAGCGACTACCATTTTGGCGGTCAGAAGAGTACGGTTGCGCATCTCCTAAGGTCCGGGAGGGCATCAAGCCGGATACAGCGGTATGCTCAAGGATCAGCGGCAAGCGGAGATTCCCCCGCTTGATAAGGAGATCGCAGAAAAGCGCAAAAAGCTTTTCGACTTGTCCCCTATTTTCTGAGTTACTGAATGTAACCTTAGGGAACTTGGTAACAAGATTCATCCCATGTATAAGATCATTAAGGCCATGGAAGAAGTTATGGAATCGTGCATGTGAAAATGAAAGTATTGATTGCCTGTGAAGAATCCCAAGCGGTTTGCAAGGCGTTTCGTCAGTTGGGTCATGAAGCGTATTCCTGTGATGTCATATCTTGCTCTGGCAGCTGCCCTCAATGGCATATAAAGGCTGATGTTGTTCCGCTTCTTAATGGCAGCTGTGTATTTTCAACCATGGATGGTCTTTACCATTCTACCTGAATTCTTTCAACAAGTTCATTACTATGAGCCAATGTTCAGATAATCAGAAATTGTCTCTCACGGCAGCCTCGGCGATGTCAGGGCAACACTTTTCTGCTGCGAGCAAATGGCGAAAACTGATCCTATATAAAAGTGGTAGAGCCTTTGGGCTCTCCCACTTTTATACCTATGACAATGACAATCGCCTGACTTCGAGTTCACAGAGCGGCGTCGCCACCGGTTACACCTATGCCGCCGACAGCACGGGACGTCTGACGCAGATGCTGACCATAAACGGCACTGCAGGCGCTGTCACCACCAACATCGGCTATGTGGATTCTTCCACCACCTCTACCGCAGCGCAGGTAAAGACATGGAAATATCCTTAACCCAAAGCAAAAAACAGCAATTTCAATTTGCCACCTGATGCTGAACCGGCTCGGTTCCCGCGGTGATGGGCAAGAACACATATCCCTTGGCAAGTCCGTCGTCGATGATCGTCTGAAGGGCGGCGGCGGTGGTGGTCTTTGTATGGCTGTCGTGCATCAGCACCACGTTGCCGCGGCCCGGATGGAGCCCTTCTTCCACATGGGCGATAATGGACTCTTTGTCCGCTGTCGCTGCGGAGGCATCCCCGCTGGACACGTTCCAGTCGAAGTACAAAAAGCCCTCTTTCTCCACGCGTTTGGTAAGCCGCCGCATGATGCCCTTGCTTTTCTTTCTGCTGACGGTGTTGGAACTGCCACCGGGAAAGCGGACGATGTTGGCTTGATAATTAAAATCCTCCACCAGACGGTCTCGCAGCCGGTAAATATTCTCCATAAACGCCTCATCCGAAGCGTAGATCACTCCGTAGTCGTGGGAATATCCATGGATGGCCACGGTGTGTCCCTCATCGATCATCCGCTGGATCAGCGGCTTGGCGGAATCGGGGTAATTGAGAATAAAGAAAGTAGCACGGATCCCATTTTTTTGCAAAATGTTCAAAATTTGCTCGGTGACGGCGCTGGGGCCGTCGTCAAAGGTGAGATAGATCCGGTCGGGCGCTTCGGAATCTTTTGCGAACACCACCACCTGCCGCTGGACTTCGGTGCTGTTGCCCGCCGCGTCCTTGGCGGCATAGGTCAGTGTGTAGGTCCCCGCCACGTCGGTATCCACCGTTCCGCTTTGTGTCACCTTGTCGGTCACATCCCCGTCGGCATCATCAATGGCTGTATAGCCCGGCTCCGAAAAGGTCGTGCCGCGCTGTATGTAAATCGTCTGGGAACCGCTGAGAGCGATCGCCGGCGCGTCGGTATCCCGCACCAGCACGCTGCGTCTGGCCAGTGTCCTGTTCCCCGCCGCGTCACGCACGGTATAGGTCAGTATGTGGGTGTCGTCGTCTTTTTTATCCTCCACATTCACCGCGTCCGTCAGATCGCCGTCATAACGGTCGTAGGCGGTATAGCCCGGTTCCTGAAAGAGATCATAGCGGGGCACTCTCATATCCGTGTCACCCAGCAGTGTCAGTTCGGGGGCCTCCCGATCCTCCACCACCACGCGGCGGGAGACCATTCTTTTGCCCTTGCCGTAAGGGACGGCATAGGTAATGGTATAGGTGCCTGTCCGGCTGGTGTCCACCGTTCCCTCCGTCACCATTTCATCGGACATGTCCTGCCCGTGCAGCGTCACCCCGGCGCCGGAATCGACATATTCTGAGAACACCTCCACTTTCTGCAAAGAGCCGCCGTGTATGTCAAAACGGGGGCCTGGATCCAGTAAAAAATGCCCTGTCAAAGCGCTTCCCACCGTGACAGCCACCACCGCTGCCGCCGCTGTTCCCAGCAGCCAACCAATTCTCTTTTTCATGTTTCCCCTATGCTCATTTCTTTTTTACTTTTCAGCACTGTCTTTTATCATAAGGATTCAGCGCTTGCCAGTCAATGACACAAGGATGACAGATAATGACAAAAAATAACGGCTCATTAAGAAAGCGTTATTTTTTGTAACCGTCCCCATGGGAAGGTGCGTTTTATTCAGTTGTGCGTTTTACTGCCACAGGCTGCACAACAGATCCGTATAGCGGGAGGGGTCGTCCACCGGCAGCCCCGCGATCAGCTGCGCCTGGGCCAGCAAGATCTCGGCGTATTTCCTGGCGGTTTCCGGATCGGTGAGCCGGGCCGCAGCCAGCTTGATAAAGGCCGGATGGGTCACGTTCAATTCCAGAATGCGTTTGGCCTTCATGTGCATATCGGGCTGCACCGCCTGAAAATACTTCTCCATCTCAAAGGTCAGTCCCTCGCCGCTTGAAAGGCACACAGGATGGGTCTTGAGCTTGGCGGAAGCCTTCACCTCATCCACCCGGTCGCCCAGCGTTTCCTTGATAAAGGCCAGGGTCTCCTTGTCGGATTCCCCCTCCTCCAGCTTGGTCTCATCCGGCAGACCCAGATCGCCGTCCACAGCGGAGCGCAAGGGCTTTTCGGCATAGGTACGCAGTGCTTCTGCCACAAATTCGTCGGCTCGGTCGGTGAAGTAGAGGATCTCCATCTGGCGTTCTCGAAGCAGCTCCGTCTGGGGCAGGTTGTCGATGCTTTCCACCTTCTCGCCGGAGGCGTAGTAGATAAACTTCTGTTCGGCAGGCATCCGCTCCACATACTCTTTGAGGGTGGTGAGCTTTTTCTGCGTGGAGGAATAGAACAGCAGCAGATCCTGGAGCTGCTCTTTTTTGGCGCCGTAGTTGTTCAGCAGCCCGTATTTTAGCTGACGGCCGAAGCTGGCGTAGAAGGATTCGTATTTCTCTCGATCGTCCCGCAGCATCCGCTCCAGCTCGGCTTTGATCTTCTTTTCCAGATTGCCGGAGATGATCTTCAGCTGCCGGTCATGTTGGAGCAGTTCTCTGGAGATGTTCAGATTCAGATCCGGAGACTCCACCACGCCCCGGACAAAATTGAAGCAGTCCGGGATAAGGTCGGCGCACTTGTCCATGATCATGACGCCGGAGGAATAGAGCTGCAAGCCGGGCTCATAGTCCTCGGAATAATATTGGAAAGCGGGCTTGGCGGGGATAAACAACAGCGCTTTGTAGGTCACGGCGCCCTCTGCCGACACGGTGATGACGGACAGCGGCGGTGTGTAATCGCCAAAGGTGTCCTGATAGAACTTGTCGTACTCCTCCTGCATCACCTCGCTCTTTTTGCGCTGCCACAGGGGCTTCATGCTGTTAAGCGTCTCCAGCTCCCACACGTCCTCGTACTCCGGTTTGTCGTCGGGTGATCCTTCCTTCCGCTGGCTGTGGGACATCATCATACGGATGGGGAAGCGGATGTAATCGGAGTATTTTTTCACAAGACCGCTGAGCGTATAGGACTCCAGATAGCGGGAATACTCATTGTCCTCCCCTTCTTCGTCGGCTTTGATGTGCATGATGATATCGGTGCCCACGTTTTCCTTTTCGCAGGGCTCAATGGTATAGCCGTCCACGCCGGCGGATTCCCATCGGTGGGACTCCGTCTCGCCGTACTTCCGTGTGACCACTGTGATCTGGTCTGCCACCATGAAAGCGGAGTAAAAACCCACGCCGAACTGTCCGATGACGTCGGCGTCCGTCTCCTGGTCTTCCGTGTCCTTACGGAACTGGAAGGTGCCGCTGGAGGCGATGACGCCCAGATTGTTTTCCAGTTCCTCCGCGCTCATACCAATGCCGTTGTCACTGACGGTAAGCAGCCGTTTCTCCTTGTCCACCGTCAGCCGGATCTCAAAATCATCCCGGCTCATTCCCACCTTGTCATCTGTCAGCGACAGATAGCTCAGCTTGTCGATGGCGTCGCTGGCGTTGGAGATGATCTCCCGCAAAAAAATCTCCTTGTGGGTATAGATGGAATGGATCATCATATCCAGCAGCCGTTTGGATTCCGCTTTGAATGCTTTTTTTCTCATATTGTCTGTAAACCTCCTTGGTAATGACCGCAGGCCCGAAGCCCGCTTTCTTTTGGCATATAGTATAGCAGTTTTATCTCTTTTTTTCCATAGTCAACCGCATCTTTTTGTCAAAAAAAGGTCCTGAAAAACGCAAAGGGCCGCCGCAAAAGCGGCAGCCCTTTGATTCATTTGGTTTTCAGTTGTCGCAGCGTCTGCTGAGGAGATAGCATACGCCGGAGACGGCGGCAGTAGCGGCGGAGACGATCATGACTCCCTTGAAGACAGGCTGCATCAGCTTCTGGGTCCGGCACCAGCATTTTTTGCCCACATACATCACGGCCCGGCCGGTAAGCTGCGTCACCGTATGAGTGACCCACTCGGTCACTTCCCATACCAGATTCAGAAAAAAGCCTGTTACCATTTCCAACGTATCTTTGCAAAAGCCAAGAACTTGTTCCATGTTATTCGTCCTCCTTATTTGTTGTACGATACCATTCGATCACTTCTGACAGATTTTCTCTTTTTACAGCGGAGGCCCCGCTGCGAGCCGCTTGATAAAGGAACTGCTGCTGTTCATCCAAAGACGCTTTTTGACTCAACTCGGCAGCTGTCTTTCGGCACCACACCCGCATCATGACCCGATACGCACCGTGGAGCTTCTTCACGTCCAGCCCGCCCTGCAAGGCGAACACCGGTATCTCTGAACCTATATTGTACCGCTTTCGCGTCTTGTTTAAACCTTCCTCCGAGGGAAACGAGATGCCCACCTGGCACACAGCCCGCACCCGGTAGCGGGACGCGGCCCGCTGATAGCCGGCAATCCCCTCGGCGCAGAGCCAGCCCATATAGATGATCTCCCTGCCGCCGCGAGGCTCCGGTACTTTATTCAGTGAATAAGCCGGCAGACCTGTTTCTTCAGAAAGCATCCGTGCGTACTGCTGTGTAAATTCTGTTTCAGAGGTATAGACAATGGCAGAGATCATGTTGATTCCTCTTCTTTGTCCGGCGGCGTGCCGCTTTCAGGCAAGCATACGGTTCCACATTTTTATATTCATCCCGTGTCATGGTCACAGGGATTTTGTTTCATTTCTATTATAGGAAACTAATTTTGTTTTGTCAAAAATTTTTCTGCCTGTCCACAGGCGTTTTTTGGCACTGCTCTCTCCCTGCGGCCATGAGCCCATTTGTTCCCTTTTCATTGCAATTAAGGAGAATATCCCTTATAATAGCAAAGAAAATAACAACAGGATGGTGATTTTTTGAAAAAGAAAAACCTGCTGCATCAGAAATGGTATCTGTATCTGACAGAATTTTTCTCCGGCGTATCGGTAATGGCCGTGGAATTGGGAGCAAGCCGCCTTCTGGCGCCTTATTTCAGTTCCTCCCAGATCGTGTGGACCATCATCATCGGCACCATTATGATTGCCATGGCGCTGGGCAACCTGTGGGGCGGCCGTTCCGCCGACAAAAACCCGGATCCCGCCCTGCTTTACCGCCGCATCCTCATTGCCGCCGTGTGGATTGGGATCATTCCCGTGGTGGGGAAATATGTGATCCTGGGGATTTCGAGTCTTCTGGTCTTCGCGGTGAACGCGCAGTTTCTTGTGATCGCAGCCTTCGCCACCTGCATGGTCCTTTTTGTTTTTCCCCTGTTTCTTCTTGGCACCGTCACGCCATCTCTTGTAAAATACACGGCGGACAGTCTCGAGGACAGCGGCCGAACGGTGGGGCGACTGGGAGCCTGCAATACGGTTGGCAGCATTCTGGGCACGTTTCTGCCCACCTTTGTGACCATCCCCGCCGTGGGTACCTCTGTCACCTTTCTGATCTTCGCCGGGGTCTTGCTGGCCATCTGTCTTGTGTATTTCATCAGCGAGAGGGCCTGCGCCGCCCGCTGTATCACGGCCTCCGTTCTCTTTGCGCTGTGTGTGGTCTTCGGCCGCGGCACCTCCTTCGCGTTCTGGGAAAATTCCCTTTCCTACGAGGGGGAATCTGTCTATAACTATTTGCAGGTCAAGGAAGACGACGAGCGTGTGACGCTGTCCACCAACGTGCTCTTCGGCGTGCAGTCCGTGATGATGAAAAACGGCGGCCTCACCGGTATGTACTACGATTACGCGCTGGCTGCGCCGTCGATGACCGGGTCAGCCGCTCCCCGTGTTCTGATCCTGGGCAACGGTACCGGAACCTTTGCCCGGCAGTGCCAGACCTACTTCCCCGGCGCCGCGGTGGAGGGCGTGGAGATCGACGGAAAGATCACAGAGCTGGCCTCTTCCTACTTCTCCCTGCCGGAAAGCATTCCGGTGACGGAATACGACGGCCGGGCCTATCTGCAAACCGTGGATGAGATCTATGATGTGATCATGGTGGACGCCTATCAGGACATTACCATTCCCTTTCAGATGTCCACGCAGGAATTTTTTACCCAGGTGCGGTCCCACTTAACTGAAAACGGCGTCATGGTGGTCAACATGAATATGCACTCCGACGGCGCCGACAGCATCAACGCCTGGCTGTCTGACACCATCTTATCGGTGTTCCCTTATGTCTACACGGCAGACGTGCCGAATACCACCAACAAAGAGCTTTTCGCCTGTTTCGGCGGAGATCCGGCGGAGCTGCTGGCGCAGCATCTCTCCTCTGTGGGCGATGTACGCCTGCGGAATCTCCTGCGTACCGTCCGGCAAAATCTCACATCCTATGTTCCCGGCAGTCATCTGCTGACGGACGATCAGGCCCCGGTGGAGGTGCTGGGTATGCGGATGATCGATGGGCTCATTGAAGAGGAGCTGCAATACTACAAGGACATTTACGCCGAGAAAGGTCTCTCCGGTCTTCTTTCGGAACTGACCTGAATGATCGTAACAGTCTATTTTGCCCGCTTTTTCTGTCCCTTTCGCTCGCAAAAGATGAATCGCAGGAAAATTGCGATGGGATTCGAACGCTTGTGGCTCATACACTATTTTTGATTCTGACCGTATAGTTCAAAGCAAATCTATTTTATTTTGCCGCCTGACCTGATAGGTTCTTGGCTCGCAGGCAACACGTCCGTACGATTATCGACGGGCTGTGCGACACTTGTGCTTGACAATTTTATCTGATCCGGGAGCTATCTATGCTTGAATACTATGTAAGCAGCTTTGTTATATCCGCGATGCCTCGCCGAGTCAATCTTTTTCTGTCAGGCGTGTGTATTGCCCAATCTATATCGGAAACACTTGACAAAATAAGAGCACTGCTCACTGGGCAATAGTCGAATAATGCGCTCTTGCTGTATTCATAAACTGCACGGTCCGACGATTTCACAGGCACTCCGGCCATTACTCTCCCGGTTCTACAATGTCTTTGGGGACATTCCCCACTGGGAACTGATACACTTCCGCCGGTGCATCCGTGCCGAATATGCTGCACACCGGGACATCCTTTCCCCGGCTATTGGTATAGCGCGCAGTCTGTACGGCAGTGGGAAGATCAGCCTCAATGCACAGGCCGGTAAAAGCATTGGTACGCAGACTTTGGGTGTCGCTGAGTTGATCGTTGGCGGCTCTGGCCGCAAGGAAACAATAAAAATTGTAGTCCGTGAGATAGCCACTGTAGGTTTTGCCCTCCACGCCTGTGAAATTCTTGTTGTAAATCAGCTCTGCTCCCGGCTCAGCAGCACCCGGTGCAAACACGGTCAAGTCATGCTCATGGCCGCTGAGCATAACATCGATATCCAGCTTGTTTATCAGCTTCGTCCATTGGGTTTTATAGTTCATATGGTCGTGGCGGTCATTGACAAAGGTCACCGGGATGTGACAGAGCACCATGCGATAATTGCAGCCGGAAAAGAAATCTTCGTCGATGCAGCGCTGCAGCAGCGCAGTTTGCTCGTCACGATAATGGTCAAACTGTGCGGTCCCATAGTATTCCCACCAGTCGTCATCGTGATCCTCGCCCAAATCCAGCACGATTCCCTTAACATCACCAAGGGAGAAGGTAAAATAAAAATTCTGATCCTTGGAGCCGACATACTTATAAAGATCCTCCGCCATCTCGCCCTTAATCTCATGATTGCCCCTGGCGTAGACCACGGGTATACTTCCATTCGTAATAGCAGAAGCCATCGCTGAGGAGGCATTGGCATCCTTTTCGCTTTCCACCATGGAAATGGTGTCACCCAGAATGACGAGAAAATCCAAATCGCCCTGCGACCTTGCGGCGCTTATGGCCCCGTCAAATGCGCCGTGGACATCCGATAGCGTATAATATTTTAGTCCGTCGGAGCTGTCCACTGGCCTAAAGCTGTGGCCTTTTGAGATAACTTTCCCCTTGAACCCCCCGAAGGGACCACGGTAGATGATCTGCTGGGCGTAAATGGTGTATTCACCCGCGCTGTCCAGCACGGTCTGGGGCACGCAAATCTTGTGGACGAGGTCTTTTGAGCGCATGCTGCCCGCACAAAGGTCAAAGTACCGAACTCCGTCTACCTCCACCCAGGCAATGGAGTTGTCGTTGGTAGAAAAGGTGATCTGATAAGTGTCCTCCACCGCGTAGACCACGGCGTCGCAGGAAAAGCGGTTGCTTTTCAGGTGGTAACCCGCAAAGGCGGTCACGGCGATCACCACAGCCACAAAGACGAGTTTGATGTCAACAGCAATCTTCTTTTCTGACCTCCACGGGTAAAACAGAAGCAGCGCAAAAACGAAAATCACGGCGCTGACCATTAGTGATCTGAAAAAGTGCGGCAGTATAAAGGGTAGATAATCAACGGAGCCAAAATAGATGACGATGGCGATCCCTACGGTGAATACGACGCTTAAAATCAGAGAGATGACCGTATGTATCCGCTTTTTTTGATAGCGCAAAAATCCGAATAAGGAATAGGCGCACAGGAGCCAGAGCAGTACGCAGATCATCACCGGAAGGTACATGACTATGAAGGATTGATTCGTATCCGCCCCCAAAAACTTGGAAATGCCCGCATAATTGACCCGAAGTGCTGTCCAGAACAGTGCAACCAACAGGCTGTATACAAATGCCAGCAAGGGGAAAATCTTTAGTCTGCTTGTTTTTTCCATATATCTCTCCTTCTTGATATGTCGCTCCTGTCCGGTCGGAATTACCGCTGAAAGCAGAGGGACTGTGCAGTGTCATATTGAATTTGTGACACCACCTAATTATCTTTGAAAAGTATACTTGCATATCATGCATAATAACACTTATACGTAATAAATAAAACCTAATTAAGTGTATTTACTATAAAAAAGTTTATCTACCTTTTGAGACCACTCCAATAAAATGTACATATGAAGGAGGGAATGTGAAGGAGGGGATGCAAGATGAATGACTCGCACTAAAAAGGCTTTATGCAGATTGGATTAAACATCTTGTATTATAGAAAAGAGTAGGGCATTACTCAACTGCAGCTTGCCGAAATGACTTCTTTCAGCCGAAATTACATTCAGCAGATTGAGACAGCAAAAGCAACGCCAAGTGTGGAATCGCTGGATATTGCGGCTGCGCTCAAGATATCTGTCAGTAAATTATTCGAATCCAGATAGCCTTCTGCATCCATCTTCGGGTAGGCGTTTTTTATTTCAGTATCATTCCTGACTGGCTCTCGTTCTGTGCATTACCGAAGCGTTCCTGTTCCGTTTCAATACTCCAGTTGTCCCACTGCCAAAGGTGGGCATAGAGTTCTCGCTCCTTGGGAGGCACTTTGTTAAAAATAATAAGGTCACTTTTGCAAAAGAAATAAATTGCGTGAATACTCTTTTCAGCGTTTATTTAATCTGAGGATTGTGATAACTGTTTTGGATGGATATCATAGAAGAGCAGAGAGCAAACATCCAAAATGTGATAGAATCAAAGAAAAAACAAGGTGGTGTTTGCAATGCACAAATATAACAAGGAGTTCAAAGAAGAATCGGTTAAGCTGTCCGATGAAATCGGCGTGAAACAAGCGGCGGCACAACTGGGCATTCCGTACTACTCACTGGCGGAGTGGCGGCAGAAACGAAAGGCCTTCGGAGACCACGCCTTCGTCGGCAGCGGCATTCGCCGGGACGCGCCGCTTTCTGAGAACGAACGCCATCTGATAAAAGAGAATTCCGAGCTGCGAAAAGCCAACGAGATTCTCAAGGATGCGCTGGTTTTTTTCGCCAAAGACCGGAAACGGTAAAGCCGGAGCGGTTGTATGAGTACATCACGCTGCACCGTAAGCGGTTCTGCGTTCATGCCATGTGCCTGGTTGTGAAAGTCAGTGAATCCGGGTACTACCGCTCTTTGCAGTCGGCTGGCAAGCCCAAGCCGTGGCAGCTGCTTCTGGTCAAAATACGAGAGATATATAAACAAAACCCGGACAATGACAATTATGGTGTTGGCCAAATCCTTCTCAACATCGCAAAGTACCTGATGGGCCATACAGACATATCCACCACTGCCAATATCTACACCCATCCGACAGATACATCTTTGGAAACCGCGCGGAAGTTGATGAACCCCGCGCCATAATTTGGCCCCTTTTTTGCACGCATTTTGCACACTTGAATGTCCCAAAGTGGCCTAAGACGCCCCAGATTAAAGCATCCATTTTATTCCGCAACGCGTAATACGCGAAAAAGAAAACCGCCTGAGCCCCTTTCACTTCAAGGGTTTCAAGCGGTTTTCTTCTGGTACGCCCGGTGCGATTCGAACGCATGGCCTACAGAGTCGGAGAACTATGACCGATGTCAAGAAAGCCTAATTTTAGGCCATTTCTTGTTGGTACTGCACAAATTTTGAAACAAAGTGAAAACAGTACAAGTCCTTTAGCCATACCGGTTTGCACTGTTTTTTTTGCCGCTGAAGATAATAGTAGTCAAACAGTAGTCAGATGGTTATGCGCAGAGCATAAAAAACTTTTCAGCAAATGAATCATAATAATATATTAATATATTACAATTGCGGAATATGCGCGCCCGAACTGCAGATGAATTAATATTTTTCTTCTCAGACTGTACTTTCGTACATTGCGGTAAAAATCTGATGATTTATAATAATGTATGGTGAAATATGTCACACGGATGAAATATCCGGTAGAAAAACCGAAAGCCATCCGTATGGTTGACTCCCTGCCAAATTATCATTTACTTAAATGCTACTATGCGGTTGATTGATTTCTGGAGGAAAAGTGAAATGTCACAGAAAAAAGGCAAATTGCAAAAAGGACTTGCCGCAATGCTGGCGACTCTTATGATATTTACCATATTTACCATGCTGCCAGGAGCGGTTATGAAAGCGGAAGCGGCTGAAACCACGCTGAATATTACAAACGGTTCAATTGAGCTCAATGACGGCAATGCGATACAGAACGGAAACACATATTACGCCAACGATTTTATCATTACCGGATCGATAGACGTTCAGGAGAGTAATGATTATCACATTTTAGTTAACAGCGGCACGCACAATGTTACTCTGGACAATTTAGGTATCTTTAATTATCAGCACAACTACGCTGCGCAAGTCAGCAGCGGCGCGACTTTGAATCTTACCCTTAAGGGGAAGAATTATCTTTGTTCTTATAGGTGCGGCGTTTATGTCGCGAAAGGAGCCACATTTTCAGTAACCGGGACTGACTCGGACGAATTGCACACCTTTGCCTCGTATGGCGGCGCGGCCATTGGGGGCATCTATTTAAACAGTTGGTCACGCGATTATGGATATACTTCTTCCGGGACGATTTATATAAAAGGCGGCAGAATAACAGCAACGGGTGGTTACGGCGCTGCGGGCATCGGCGGTGCTTATGAAGGCGCGAATAGCGGAGGCATCTATATTTCAGGCGGAACCGTAAATGCCAAAGGAGGCTCGTATAGCGAGCATATAACCCCTTGCTGGGTAAACGGCGCTGGAATTGGTGGAGGAGGGTACGGCAGCGGCGGCAACATTGTTATTTCCGGCGGCACTGTAACGGCAAACGCTCAGGATACCTACAATGCGGGCGCAGGTATCGGCGGAGGTAATCCCTATTATGGCGATTATACCCATATATCGGTTACCGGGGGATCCGTGTTGGCAAGTTCCGCAAGCGCGTCGGCTTTAGGAGTAACACCGACCGGTTTGGCAGGCTCATCTGCTTATTTGACTGCTATAACCATACCTGATGCGGCCAGTAACATGGTTACTTTCCTTACCGTCACACAGGATGGACAGACACTCGGTTACGGCTCCGCCGATATGCTAACGGATTCCAGCGGAAAGCTGTATCTTTACCTCCCCGTAAGCACATCCGTCACAACCGTCAATTTAACGGCGGGCGGCAAAAGCTACAGCTATTCCGGGACCATAAGAGCCAATAATTCGAATGTTCTAAAGCTGAACTGGCCAGACACCTTTTCCATCGTAGGAAATGACAAATACACTTATGAAGACCCAATCTCCTTTTCCACTTCCGGCGGTCCGTCCACCGGAAAAGTCACCTATACATACTCTGGAACCGACAATTTGACGGGACAGACGATTTCGGACAGCCAGACCGTTCCTTCCGATATCGGAAGCTACACAGTCACAGCCACAATGACGGATGTTGCATATAACGACCTGACGGCGACTAAAAACTTTACTATCTCAGAAAAAGGAATCAGCAGCCTGACGGTGAACTCACCGGGCAACCAGACTTATACCGGCGAAGACATCAAGCCGGACGTTATCATCAAAGACGGCAGTTATAAGCTTATCAAAGACAAAGATTATACGCTTTCCTATAATCAGAATATCAACTATAAAGATGTTTCGGCACAGACAATCCAGCGTCCCATTTTGATAAATGGGATAGGAAACTATTCCGGAATGACGATGACAACCTTTTGCATTGTTCCAAAGAAAATCACGCTGGGGCTGACCGTGCTTCCGAACTATTTTGGATACGCGGGAGACGATATCACGCTGACGGCTACCGCATACAACATAGTGGACATGCCGCAGGGGACAGTTAAATTTAGCTTGGGTAGCAGCACATCTTCGGCATATTTTACAAAAGACAGCAAGGGCTCTTACACTGCCGTCGTGACGTTTAAAAAAGTTCTTAGCAACGTATTCAATATCACCGCTAATTATGTTCAGAGCAGCCTGCAGAATTATATCTGTCCTCAAGCGGCGACCATTTCAGGCTACTATGTTGTTAAGAATGACCAGACAAATTTCAAGTTTGCAAACGGCTGTGGGTATGCCATCAGCGGAGGAGTAATCAGCAAGACCTATGGCAACGGCGATTTCGCGCTCCAGACATCCGGTCATCTGAGCTCCAAAGACATTACGTTTACCTCCACTCATCCATCGGTTGCGACGGTCGACAGCAACGGCAAAGTCAGAATTCTGAAAAGCGGAAGGGTATGTATTCAGGCAGTAAGCCCGGAAGACGACTTATATAATCAAGCGACATCTTCCGTCGAAATTGATGTGAGTGAAGCCGGTCAGCCAGATTTCACAATAACGGACGGCGACGGCTATGCCGTCAGCGGAGGAGTAATCAGCAAGACCTATGGCGAAGGCGATTTCACGCTTCAGACATCCGGCCGTCTGAGTTCCAAAGCCGTCGCATTTTTCTCAAGCGACCCGTCGGTCGCAGCGGTTGATGAAAACGGCAAAATCACAATCATAAGGTCAGGAAAAACAGATATTACGACAACCAGCCCGGAGGACGGCAGATATTACGGAGTTACCTCAAAAGTTTCAATCTTGGTGAGCAAAGCCGCGCAGAGCAATTTTGCCTTTTCCAGCGGAGCGGATTACGCAATTGCATGCGGTACTATCAGCAAGACTTACGGCGACGGCGATTTCGCGCTTGAGATATCCGGCCATCTGAGTTCCAATAAAGTCACATTCTCCTCAAGCGACACTTCGGTCGCGACGGTTGACAGCAACGGCAAAGTCACGATTTTAAAGTCCGGTGATACGACCATTACGGCAGATAGCCCAACGGATGACAGGTACTATACGGCAACAGCGACGGTCAGGATTTCGGTAGGCAAGGCGAATCAGAGCGATTTTGCATTTACCGGCGGCGAAGACTACACAATTGAAAACGGAACGGTCGGTAAGACTTACGGCGACCGTGATTTTACGCTTCAGACAAGCGGCCGTCTTAGTTCCTGTGGCATCATGTTTTCCTCCAGCGACCCAACGGTCGCAATGGTCGACGGCAGCGGAAAAGTCACTTTATTAAAGTCCGGCGGCACAACCATTACGGCAGACAGTCCAACCGATGACAGATATTATAAGGCGACAGCGAATGTCAAAATTACTGTTAGTAAAGCCACCCAGCGCGATTTTACAATAACGGGAGGCGACAGATATGCCATCGTTGATGGCGTTATCAACAAGACCTACGGCGACGGCAACTTTACACTTCAAACAAGCGGCCGGCTGAGTTCCTGCGGTATCTCATTTTCCTCCAGCGACCCAACGGTCGCAACTGTCGACGGCAGCGGCAATATCACTGTCCTAAAGGGCGGGAAAACAACCATTATGGCGACCAGTTTAGCTGACGACAAATACAAGGAGGCAGTGGGCACAATTATAATGAATATTGGAAAAGCCAACACTGCCATAAAAATTGCTCCCACGGTTTCTGCCGAAATTCCGGTTGTCGGAAAGCTTTCCTTCCTCGCTCTCACAGGCGGCGAAGGCAGTGTGACCGGCTCCTTCGGCTGGACAAATCCGAACACAGTAGTATCCGAAAATGGAGAATATGATGTGACTTTTACGCCGACTGATTCCACGGATTATTCATCGTGCACCTGCAAGGTTCCGGTAAAGGTGACGCCGGTTATCACAAACAGCGGCACAGGCGTTCAATACGACCTTACCAATACCAATCTGCCCGACAGAGTTACATCTGTTTCCATTCATTCCTCCGTTGTATCAGAAGCGGGCTCCAGCAGTTCAACTTATTCTGTTATCAATAAACTGATCGACGGCAGCACATCCTCCGCTTCTTCATTGCCAACAAAGCTCTATAATCTGTCTCTTATGGATCAGAACAATCAGGCTATAACCGGCTTCACCGGTAAAATCACGGTCAGGATTCCCATTCCATCAGGCATGAGCGGCAACCTGCACGTTTACTGGTACAACGATTACGACGGCACGGTAACCGATATGAACGCGAAACAGGAAAACGGTTTTCTCGTATTTGAAACCACCCATTTCAGTTATTACGCCGTTGCGAAGCTGACGGCGAAATCTACGCCAGGTTCCGACGGATCGTTGTCGAATAATATCTCTTCTTCGGATTCGTCTTCCGAAACAACTCCGAGTCCGGATACCGGGAGCAGTTCATTTCCGCTTTTATCCGCAGCGCTGCTCGGAAGTTCCATGTGCGGCCTGTGTATTGTTACCAGAGGCAGAAAGTTTCGTAAGAAGAATCAGAAATAGTGATCACCACAAAGTATGATTCGGAAGAGACTGGCTTTTTCCCGCTTTCAGCGATATAATTGAATTGGTAGGAAAATTTTACTTTGCGGCAATTATATCACTGAAAGGAAGCGGAACGGTGCGGTTTCAATATATCCCCTACATATTGCCCCTTTTGATTTCGGCGTCCGCCACGCTTTCGCTTGGCGTATACGGGTTTATCCGGCAACGGCATTCAAAGTGCGCCGTCAGTTTTATTGTGAGCATGCTGATCGTGACCGTATGGTCGGGCGGCAACGCGCTTGAAATGTCCGGAACCGATTTACCCACAAAACTATTCTGGGCGAACATCCAGTATTTCGCCTACTGTTATTCCCCGATTGCACTGCTGGCTTTGAGCATGCGCTTTACCGGCTACGATAAATGGCTGCGGAACCGGAAATTTTGGTGGCTGTTGCTGCTGCCGACCATCATTATCATACTGGTATGGACGGACGGGTTTCACGGCCTGATGCGGTATAATATGCGTTTGGATACCAGCGGAGCTTTTCCGGTGATCGCCAAAGAGTATGGCCCGGCTTTTTTGGTTCACGCGGTTTATGAACATGTCATCAATATTATAGCCCTGATTTTGCTGATATTGGCCGTGATTCACCGGAAAACAGTCTACCGCAAGCAGGCCGTCATCCTTCTTATCGGCACGAGTTTCATTGTCTTTCCGAACCTTTTTTATATCACGGGTTTGAGCCCCGTTCAAGGATTCGATCTCACGCCGATGTTTTTCGGTCCCGCCGGGGCGCTGATGGCCTGGGCAATTTTCCGCTATAAGATGTTCGATCTGGTGCCGCTTGCGCGCGCAACGGTGATGGAAGCCATGGATACGGGCGTGATGGTGCTCGATCTGCAAGGCAGAATACTGGATGTCAACCCCGCGTTTGAAAGAATCATGGGAACGTCCGCAAAAGAGGCTTCCGGTCGTGAAGCAGCGGAAGTTTGCCGCGATATACCTGAGTTTGCAAAGGCCTGTGCTGACAGGGACGCGACGCCGATTGAATTTTCAGTTGAAACAGACGACGGCGTTCGGATTTTTGAGGCGGCTTTTTCCCCCCTGAATGCCAGAAGAGGAACGCTGCGAGGGACATTAATGGGAAAGCTTGTCATGATATATGAAATAACGGAAAAGAAGAAGGAGCAGCAACGGTATCTGGAGCAGCAGCGCAGGCTTGCCGCCGCCCATGAGAAGGAACGGATGACAAGGGACCTTCACGACAATCTGGGGCAGATCCTTGGGTTTATCAACCTGCAGGCGCAGGGCATCCGGCAGGAGCTTGTGACAGCCGGTGTCGATACCGTCAGCGACAAACTGGACAGGCTGGTTGAGGTGACTCAGGCGGCGCACGACGAAATCCGCGCGTATATCAAAAGCGCCCGAAGCATCTCTCCCTCCGACAGTAATTTTCTGGAATCGATTCGGAACGATATCCTGCATTTTGAGCAGCGGAGCGGCATACAGACGGAGCTTTTTACTAACCTTGATCTGGCCGAAATCAACCTTGCGCCGCAGGTTCAGCTTCATTTTCTCAGTATCGCGAAAGAGGCTCTCAACAATGTGCAGAAACATTCCGGGGCAAATCACGTGAAATTATCCCTTTCACTTGAAAAAGGAGATTTGCTCTTATCAATAGAAGACGACGGCAGAGGATTTGCCGTTTTAAACAAAAGCGGCAGGGCCGGAAAATCGTTCGGGCTGAGCATCATGAAGGAGCGTGCGGCGGAAATCGGCGCGGAGTTTACCGTCGAATCCGCACCGGGAAAAGGCTGCCGGGTCGCTTTGACGCTGCCCGTTTCACAGAGAGGAAAGAACGTCCATGAAACTCATGCTGGTGGATGACCACCCTTTATTCATCGAAGGTCTCAGCTATCTTCTGAAAACCTATGACTTCGAGGTGTCGGACATCGCCCATTCAGGCAGGGAAGCTCTTGAAAAAGCAAGGCTTCTAAAACCGGACGTCATTCTGATGGATATCAAAATGCCGGATCTGAGCGGAATCGACACGCTGAAACTGCTGAAAGCCGAATGGCCAGAAATCAAAATTGCCATGCTGACGTCTTCGGAAGATGACGAGGACTTGTTTGACGCGATCCGCTATGGGGCGTCCGGCTATCTGCTGAAAAGCACCGGTGCGAAAGAGCTTGTGGAATTGCTGCACGGCCTTGAAAACGGAGAGGCGCTCCTTACCCGTCCGGTTGCCGCGGGGATTCTTCAGGAGCTGAAGCGGCTAAACACGGACGGGAAAAGAAACGACTGTCAATCTGCTGAATCAAGCACTGGAGAACCGCAGTTTACCGAAAGGCAGCTTGAAATACTGGAGTTGGTGGCGAAAGGCGTTACCTATAAAGATGCGGGAACAGCTCTGGGCCTGACCGAACGCACGGTCAAATACCATATGGGGAAAATTATCGATCTGCTGCATCTGGAAAACCGATCGCAGGTGATCGCCTACGCCGTGAAAATGGGGATTGTTCAGGAGCCTCATTAATAAAAAAGAAATAAATCTATTATTTAAAAAGGTACGAGGGATTTTTAAATCTCCCGTACCTTTTTTTAGTCAGACTGTACTTTCGTACATTGCGAAAAAAATCAGGCAGTTTATAATTAATGGTGGTAAAATATGTCATAAGATGATTGACTGAAGACAGTTTTACGAATTTACACAGGAAGCCCATTCATGTGTGTTGAATGTATTTTATATTGATTGCCCGCGGATATTTTTTGACGGAGGAAAAATAAAATGACGAGTGTTGGACGTTTCAAAAAGAGCCTTACCGTTTTGCTGGCAGCGCTGATGGTTTTTACCATACTGCCGGGAGGTTTGCTGAAAGCCGAGGCGGCGGAAGGCGATAAAACCACACTGAATATCAGCAATGGAAGCATCGTTATAGGCAACGGCACGGTGGAGCAGAACGGAGTAAGCCTTACATACAATTCACACGGCTATATTATCACCGGAAGTGACACGTCCTCAAATACTATCACCGTGACAGGAGGAACGCAGGATATCACGCTCAGCGGTGTGAATATCGACGTGAGTAATATTGACGTGAGTAATCTTAGCGAGGGTAATATTTATTATGGAGTTTGCCCCTGCGCCTTCTCCATTTCTTCGGGTGCGTCAGTTAATCTCGCGCTCGGCGACACAAACACGCTCAAAAGCGGCAGAGGGCGCGCGGGTCTTGAGGTGCCGGAGGGCGCGTTGGTCAGCATAGCGGGTACGGGTTCGCTGACGGCAGTCGGTGGAAACAGCGACGATATGAAGAGCAGCGGCGCGGGTATTGGCAGCGGATACAGTGCGGGTTGCGGTATTGTCAATATTTCCGGCGGTACAGTAACGGCAACTGGAGGCAGTGGTGACTTCGGCGGCTTTTCAGGCGGCGCGGGCATTGGAGGCGGCTATAAGGGAAGCGGCGGCATCATTACGATTTCCGGCGGTACGGTGACGGCAATCGGAGGCAGTGATGAGGTATTCGGCGGCGGAGCGGGTATTGGAAGCGGCAACGGGGGCTTATCAAACGGCGCAGGCGTTTCAAGCGGCAGCGTCACTATTTCCGGCGGAGAAGTTACAGCTACCGGAAGCAATGGCGGCGCGGGCATCGGCGGCGGAGCGAATGTTTCTGGCGGAAACGTCACTATTTCCGGCGGAACTGTCACGGCAAATGCCGGCGTGGACTATGGAAGCGGCGGCGGTGTCGGCGGTGCGGGAATCGGCGGCGGTGAATGTGGCTCCGGCGGCAGCACCATTATTTCCGGAGGCACGGTCGTAGCAAATGGTGGTAGCGGCGGCGCAGGCATTGGCTGCGGAGCCTTATCTTCCGGCAGCAGTACAGTCATCACCGGAGGCTCGGTTTATGCTACTTCGATTACGGGCGATGTCACCGATGGCAGCGGCAATACCGAGCACTGTGTGACGGTGACCGGTCTGACGGCCACGGCCGACGTGAACGCTTCCATCAACGGCGGTAAGACTTTCTTCTGCAAGACGGATGGCTCCAGTCAGTTGTACCTCTGGATGGCGGCGGGCAATAACAAGTCGGCCATCTGCTGCAACGATACCTATTATGGAGCGAACGCCACGGATTCAGATACAAGTACGGCCGCCGGGGAGATGACGGTGCTTGACATATCTCAAGGAGACATAACCATTGCGGACAGCAGCTTAACCGGTAAAGATTCCAAAGGCGGAAATGCGTCTGCAAATCAATACGGTTATGTAATCGAGGAATCTTTTAGTGTAGGTATGCGGAGCATTTCTGTTACTTCGGGTATGCAAAATATTGTGCTGAAAAGTTTTACGTTGAATGATACGAACACAGGTAAATGTCCAATGTCCATTACAGGCAGTGCTACCGTGTACCTGACGCTCAGCGGAGAAAACACGCTGACGGGCGACAGCAATTATGCCGGCATAGAAGTCGCCTCGACTGCCACGCTTTGCATTACGGGAACGGATGCGGATTCACTTTATGCAAAAAGCTGTGGCTACGGCGCAGGCATCGGCGGCGACAAAAACAGCATTGACTGCGGCACCGTGACAATTGCAGGCGGGAAAATAACAGCGGTAGGCGGTTTGTACGGCGCAGGTATCGGCGGCGGTTATATCAGCGGTACGACGGGCGGCAGCGGCGGAACGGTGACGATCTCCGGGGGAACCGTTGAAGCGAGTGGTAACAGCTGCTCTGCGGGAATCGGAGGCGGTTACTACGGAAACGGAGCGGAGGTCACAATTACCGGCGGAACCGTGACGGCAACGGCGGGAGGCGGCGCCGGAATCGGAGGAGGCTGTAATGGAAGAGGAGTGAAAGCCACCATTTCCGGTGGATACATAACGGCTACAGGCGCAAACGGCGGTGCCGGAATCGGAGGCGGCTATAATAAAAAAGGCGGGGAAATTGTGATATCCGGCGGCACGGTGATAACAAAAGTAATCGGAGGTGCCTACGGCTATAGCTCTGGCATCGGCAGCGGAAAAGACGGCTCGTATGACACATCCGGCACCACCACAGTCAAAATAACCGGCGGGTCTGTCAGCACGTCCAACATCAGCGGCACGCCGACAAGCGACGGCACAACACCCGTTTACCCCACGACTGTGACCCTGCCCTCCGGCACGGATGTGAGCGCGCTTTCCATCACGCAAAGCGGCAGCTATTCCTATGGGTTTACTGGCATGCAGGCCGACAGCAATGAAATGCTGTACCTCTATCTCCCAGCCTATACGGACGGCGATACGACAGTCAGTGTAACGGCGGACGGAACGGCCTATAATGGTTACCACGGAACGGTAAAAACTTCCGGTACGCAGGCAAGCCCGAACGTGCTCAAAATGAACCAGAGTACTTTCGGTTTTAAAAATACCGGTAAGCAGGTTTTTACCTACGGCTATACGATCAGCCCTGACACAGCCGTGACGGGCGGTACCCTGACCGGTGCGGTCTCCTATACGTATTCAGGAACCGACAAATTGGGGAACACCTACACCGCCGACACTGCCTGCCCTGCAAACGCGGGGAACGGCGACTATACGATCACTGCAACGCTCCCGGGAAATTCATGCTATTATGATGCAACAGCGACAAAAGCCTTTATTGTCAGTCAAAAGAGCATAAGCACGAGCGAAATGGCCGTCGCCGTAGCTTCCGCAACCTATACGGGCGCGGCATTTTCCCCGGCTATAACAGCAACGTTCGGCTCAAATACTCTTATCGGCGGAACGGATTATGAGGTCTATGACGGAACCGGCGGTACAAAGAATCCGACTTATACAAACGCCGGCAGCTACAGCATTATGGTAAAAGGAACCGGCAATTACACAGGCAGCGTGACAAAAGCTTTTGCGGTCATGCAAAAAGCAATCGCACTGACGCTTGCTGCGTCACAAAGCGAGGCAAAGGCAGGAGGATCGGTCAACCTTACCGCGACCGTTTCTTCCGGCGCGGTCAATCTTCCTGGCGGTACCGTCACATTCAAATACGGCGGTACAACGATAGCTTCGGGTGTGAATATCACCGAAAGCGACGGGAAATACACAGCGCAGACACCATGGAGCAATGTTCCTGCCGGCGAATATAACATTACGGCGGAATATGCGCCTGCAGATAACGACAATTACTCCTGTTCCATTGCAGCATCAATCGGCGGTTACAGCATTACAAAATATGACCAGACCGGTTTTGGCTTTCCAGACGAAACAATAAGCAAAACCTACGGCGACGATGCTTTCACGGTGGCGGCTTCCGGCGGCCAGAGCAGCGGGAATGTGACTTATCAATCAAGCGATACTGACGTCGCAACGGTCACCAACGGCGGGGTGGTGACCATCAAAAGTGCAGGAACAGTAACGATCAGCGCCAAAAAAGCTTCCGATTCCACTTACAATGAGGCAATGGATACTGTTACAGTTAACATTGGGAAGGCCGCCGCTTTCATTAAGAAGGTCCCCACGGCTTCCGATATTTCGGTTGTCGGCAAACTTTCGTCCGTCGAACTTAAAGACGGAGAGGGCAGCGTGACCGGCTCCTTCGGCTGGACAAATCCGGACATGGTGGTATCCGAAAACGGAGAATATGAAGCTACGTTTACTCCGGCAAGTTCAAACTATTCCCCCTGCATATGCAAAGTTCAGGTAGAGGTGACGCCGGTTATCACAAACAGCGGTACAGGCGTTCAATACGACCTTTCGGGTGCCAACCTGCCTGGCGGGGTTACATCTGTTTCCGTCCATTCCTCCGCAGTATCGGAAGCGGGCTCCGGCAGTTCAGCCTATTCTGTTGTCAATAAGCTGATCGACGGCAGCACATCTTCTGCTTCCCCGTCGGCAGTAATGATTTATAATCTGTCTCTCATGGATCAGGGCAATCAGGCCGTGACCGGCTTTACAGGTAAGATCACAGTAAAAATACCTATCCCATCCGGCATGAGCGGAGACTTGCATGTCTACTGGTACAACGATGCGGACGGTACGGTGACCGATATGAACGCGAGGCAGGAGAACGGTTATCTTGTGTTTAATACCACCCACTTCAGTTATTACGCGGTCGCGGAGCTGGCTTCGAAATCTATGTCAGATTCTAATGAATCGTCGTCGAATAACACCTCTTCCACGGATTCATCCTCTGAAACAACTTCGAATCCGAATACCGGGAGTGATTCATTTCCGTTTTTACCGATAGCGCTGCTCGGTATTTCCGGATGCGGACTGGTTGTTGTCACCAGGGGCAGAAAATTTAAAAAGAAAAACTGACATTAAAGACTTCAAAAGCAATTTAACTTCCGATCTGTAAATGCAAAAGGAATTATAGTCAGATCCCAGTTATAAGGTTCGATGATAAATTGAACAAAAACGGCGGGGAACCTGCCCGGATTGTCTGCCGGAAGGTTCCCCACCGTTTATTTGTTTCTCGTGAAGCGTTCATGCTTTTCCGTCAAGCAACAGTTGTAAAATAAATCTGGAGCTTTCCCGGTCCCGTGAGATCAGATCGCCCAGAAGGGCGTCCGCGATCCCCTGCAGCCAACAGGCTAATGGAGAAACCGTCATAAAGCTCTGGCGGAACAGCCGGTCGGCTCGATCCATCTCCTTCGTGCCACCGAGTTCATCGTAAAGCCGGTCGCGAAGCTTTTGAAAGTCGGCAAGATCAAACTCCTCCAGCAAATCAGATTCCAATTCTTTTCTGAACCGTTCCGCCATCGTCTCCATATAATTGCCCAAGAGCAGGACGGTATAGAGCGAGATCCTCGTCGATACTTCCCTGCAGTTGAGGGGATTGGTTTCAATAAAGTCTTCCGCCTGTTCGTAAAACGGCCGGTCCATATTTTCTTTTTCTCTACATGTCACATCCCGGCAGATTCCCCGGAGCTCCGAGATGCATTCAAAGCCACTCGTGGCGGCATCGTAGGCCGAAGTCCTGTTCACGGCCTTCATCAAGGTGGCAATGTATTGGTCCAGCAGGTATGCCTTCGAGCCGAGCCGTGCTCGAAGCTTTCCGACCTCCGAGAAAAGAGCTTCCATGAAGCACCGCATGTCCTTGACGGACACGTTTTCGATAAAGTCATCCATGCTATTAAAATTGTTCATCCCTCACACCATCCTTCCCGTTGGTGTGTAAGTTAACTCTGAGAAGCAAGGTTGTCAAGAGATTCTTTGGCAGTTTATTCTTTATTCAGCACGGCAGTATAGCTTTCCAGGGAAAACGGCCGGTTCATTTTTCGGGCCAGATCCGCTTTCAAAAGAGTCTCGTCCCGCAGCTTCTCGGCGGCCTGCGCCCATTCGTTGAAGGCAGTCTTGCTCATATTCTTTTTCAGTACGCGCGCATAGTATTTTTTATAGGCCCGCTGATGGATTTTCCATATTTCATTGTTTTTGACTTTCTCCCGAAAGCGCGTGACCGAACCTACATCGCGGCATGTTCTTTCGGTCTCTTCCGGTGCGATTCTATTACAGTATTCATAGTCGAATCCTTACTCAATAGCCGGATGGGTAAATCACAGTCTGACACTACCAAGCTTAAGATCGTAATTCAGGCGTTGTTCCGCCAGACCGTTGCCTCACGGCTGATACAGTATGATCCTTCTATCAACCTTACATTGCCTAAGACGACCAAAGGTAAGCATCGCAGCATTACCGACGAGGAGCGCAAGGCGATTCTTGAGGTGGCCAGCTGGCCCCTAAACAAAGACGGGAAGAAAAACCGAGCAGGACTTTGGGTCTTGATGATTCTTTACTGCGGCCTCAGGCCCGGTGAAACAGCCGCGCTGCACTGGACTGATATCGACCTGAACACAGGATACATTACAATATCCGCAGCCAAGGAAAGCGGTAGTAGCCGTGAGAAAGGCCCTAAAACGGACGCAGGGGTCCGGAGGGTCCCAATCCCCGACATTTTCCTTGAGCGCCTTAAATCAGCGCAGGGGAAGCCACAGGACTATGTTTTTACCCAAAGGGACGAGAAAACCCCATTGACGGAATCAAGTATGAAGCGCATGTGGGAAGTTTTTAAAAAATATGTGAAATATGTGGATGTAGAACTGGGGGCAAAAGAAGTCAAAATTAAACCGGAGGGCAAGCGAAAACATACCACTGTCATTCAAGATTCAGTTGTTGCGGATGATCTGGTGCCCTATTGCCTGCGGCATACCTACTGCACGGATCTACAGCGCGCCGGCGTCCCCATCAACGTGGCCAAGGATCTGATGGGTCACAGCGACATATCGGTCACGGCCAACATCTACACGCATACAACCGATGATGTTCTGGACGATGCCAAGGCCAAAATAAATGACGCCAACAAGTAATTTGTCACTGCTTTTGTCATCATTGTGGTAGACATTTGGCACTCAATGGGGACAATAGGCCCGTGATAAGAGGGGCAAAAAAAGAAAAAGAAAACCGCCTGAATCCCTTTTATTTCAAGGGTTTCAAGCGGTTTTCTTTTGGTACGCCCGGTGCGATTCGAACGCATGGCCTACAGAGTCGGAGTCTGTCACTCTATCCAGCTGAGCTACGGGCGCATATATTTCTCCGACACGGCCTATGTATTATATCAACTTTTTTCCTGTCTGTAAAGCGAAATTTTTCAAAAAAGATTGTTAAAAAAGTTGACATCTGAATTTTTATGCGGTACAATACAAACAACGAATGTGAAATAATTAGCAAGTGGCCTGTGGGCCTATCCGATTAGACCAGCAGAAGAGAAGGAAAAATATGAAAAAGCAGAAAATATCAGACGCAGTCATTCATCGTCTTCCCCGTTACTACCGCTATCTGGACGACCTGTATAACAAGGGTGTCGTCCGCATTTCCTCCAGTTCCCTTGGCGGCAAAATGGATATTACCGCCTCGCAGATCCGGCAGGACCTGAGCTGTTTTGGTGAGTTTGGCCAGCAGGGCTACGGTTACAACGTGGCGGAGCTGCGGGCGGAGATCGGCCACATTCTCGGCATTGACAGCGGCCACCGGCTCATCATCATCGGCGCCGGCCACCTGGGCCACGCCCTGCTGCAAAACTTTGATTTTGAAAAAGTCGGGTTTCATGTGGATTCGGCTTTTGATGTTTCCCCGTCCCTTGTGGGCACCAAGATCCACGATGTGACGATTCGCTCCATGGACGATTTGGAGGCGTATGTGCAGGAATACCGCCCCAACGTGGCGGTGCTGACGGTGCCGCAGAATGTGGCGCAGCCTTTGGCCAGCAAGCTGATCTCTCTGGGCATCCGCGGTTTCTGGAACTTCACCAATGTGGAGCTTTCTACTCAGGAGCCGGATGTTTTCTTTGAAGACGTGCACTTTGTGGATACACTTCTGACACTGAGTTATCGGATCACAAGAAAATAAGGGCGAGGGCTATCACCTTTTCCCTGGGCAGTCATACTATGGAATGAGACCTGACCGGTCTTAATCTTCATAGGAGGTTCTGCTATGTGCAATAACGGTTTTTTCGGTGGCAATAATTGCTGTTGCTGGATCATCATTGCGATCATCGTCCTCTTCTGCTGCTGCGGCAATGGCTGCGGCTGCGGCGAGGGCCATCGTCCCGGCCCCGGCCCGTGCTGATTGATTCATACGAAGTCCCCCCGCTGACGCGGGGGGACTTTTCTTTTGCTTTGCGCCGTGCTATACTTTCCGCAAAGGAAAAGGAGGCGTTAAGAATGGAGCTTCAGGATTTCCAAAGGGCTTTCAGCCATCATCAGCCCACCTTGCTGGGGGCACGGGCTCTTTTTGCTGTGCTGGTCCCGCTGGTAGAGACGGAAGAAGGACTGTCCCTTCTGTACGAAGTCCGTTCCGCCGGTCTGCGGTATCACGCCTCAGAGGTTTGCTTTCCCGGCGGGCGCATGGAGTCGGGGGAAACGCCGGAAGTCTGCGCCCTGCGGGAGACCTTTGAAGAGCTTCAACTCCCCTCTTCGGCAATCCATATCATCGGCACTCTGGATTTTCTCTATCTGCGCTCGGAGGCGCTGATGTTCCCGATCCTCGCCCAGGTAGACGCTCCGGCGCTGAAAGCCATGCGTCTCAACCCCGCTGAGGTGAAGCACACCTTTACCGTGCCCGTTTCCTATTTTGAAAGCCATCAGCCCATCGTTTACCGCTATGCGCTGGAACCGGCTGTGGGGGATTTTCCCTATGAGCAGGTGCAGGTTCCTTCGGATTACACCTGGATGTCCGGCACCATGGAGGTGCCTGTTTACCAGGGGCTTCCCTATCCTCTCTGGGGCATGACGGCCCGCATCACAGACGGACTTTTTCGCGCCCTGCGCCCGTGAGCCGCTCGGCTATTTTCGCCAGCCCGTCGGAAAACGGCAGCAGCAGTGCTGCCGATAACAAATTGAATACCGAGTGGATTACCGCGATGCTTTCAAAGTCGGCCGCCCTTTTCAACAGGAGAGCGGCCGGCTTTTCAAACAGCATCAGCAGCAGGACGACCCCCGCCGTCCCCATACAGTTGAACAAAAGATGTATCAAGGCAGTTTGCTTTGCAGCCATTCCGCCCCGGAGGCTCACAAGAAAAGCAGTGGCGCAGGTACCGATATTTTCTCCCAAAATTAAAGGCAGCGCCATGGCGACGGATATCTGTCCCGACACCGACAGCGCCTGCAAAATTCCCACAGAAGCGCTGGAACTCTGGATAAATGCAGTCAGTACCGTGGCGAAAAGCAGTCCCAGCAGCGGGTGGCGGGCCGCCGCCAGAAGCAGCTCCGTACCCGGCTGCCCGGCCAGCACCTCCGCCGCGGCCGTCATGGCTTCCATCCCCGTCATCAGCAGCAAGAATCCCAGCAGTACCATTCCCCAGTGCTTTCTTCGTTTGGAAAACAGATACAGCCCTGTTCCCACCGCGCCTGCCAGCGCCGCGGGCAGGGCGGTGAGCACGCCGGAGCCGGTCTGAAAAAGGCACAGCAGCCAAGCGGTGACGCAGGTCCCCACGTTGGCCCCGATGACCACCGGGATCACCTGCCGCAGCGTCAAAAGCCCGGTGTCCGCCAAGGATACGGCGATGACGGTCACCGCCGAGGAGGACTGCACCACGGCAGTGACCGCCGTCCCCAGCAGGAAGCCGCGGCCCCGGCTGCTGGCGCAGCGGCGCAGATAGCACTCCGCCCGGCCTCCCGCCAGACGTTCCATCCCCTCTCCCATAAACGAAATACCCAGCAGAAAAAGAGCCAGGCCGCCGATCAGTTTGCTCAACGCCGCCACCGCGATCACCTCTCCACAGATATATTGCGCGGCGGCCCCAAAAATGCGCCACCCGGCAAAGCTGTTAAGAAGCCCTGTACACCGCCGCAAAAGCAGTGGTGTACAGGGCTTTGATATGACCAGAGTGATGACGTTGGGGCATTCTCCCTCAGATCACGCCGAAATGCTGCAAGAGAATCTTCAGTCCGATGAGAATGAGAATCACCGCGCCCACCAGCTCCGCCTTACTTTTGTACTTCACACCAAAGACGTTGCCGATGAATACGCCGGCCAGCGACAGAACAAATGTGGTGCAGCCGATGAGTGTCACCGCGACGCCGATGGCAGCGGCCAGCTCCACAAAGGAAAACGTCACGCCCACCGCCAGGGCGTCAATGCTGGTGGCCACCGCCAGCATCAGCAGTTCCTTGTGGCACAGCGGGGCGGTCTTGCAGACCACTTCTTCCTTCTGCCGGCTCTCCCGGATCATGTTGCCGCCGATATAGACCAGCAGGATAAAAGAAATCCAGGGCGTAAAACGAGTCACATAGCGGGCGAACTGGGACCCCAGAAACCAGCCGATCAGCGGCATCAGCGCCTGGAAAACGCCGAAATACAGCGCGATCACCAGCGCGTCTTTCCACTTCACCGCCCTCATGCAAAGTCCCTTGCAGACGGCAACAGCAAAGGCGTCTGCCGAAAGCCCCACGCCCACAAGAAAAATTTCCAGTAAACTCATACGCTCTCCTCATTTTTTCCTGATGGCAAAATCACCTTCACGGGTCTCTCGATCTCCATTTCATCCGGTGCCACGCGGCAGCTGTAAGCCCGCACCTCTACGCCGCCTGCTGCCGCCAGGCGCAGCGCCTGGGCGAAAACAGGGTCAGTCCTTTCATTGGGCGTGAAATCGGTCACAGCGTCCATCTGTACCACAAAGAAAACCGTCGCCTTCCAGCCATCTTGTACCGCCCGCGCCAGCTCTCGCAGATGCTTGACGCCCCGCAGAGTCGGCGCGTCAGGGAACAGCACATGGCCGTTTTCTTCCAGCGTCACGCCCTTGACCTCCACCAGATGGGGGCCATCAGCGGTTTCCACCAGAAAATCCAGGCGGGATTCTCCAAAAGAAAACTCCGGGCGCACTTTTTGTGTTCCCGGCGTAAACAGGCCCTTTTCCGCCCACTCCCGAAACGCTTGATTGGGTGCCTGGGAATCCATGTTGATGAGGCGTCTTCCCTTCTCCACGGCGATCAGATCATATGCCGTTTTCCGGGCCGGATTGTCGCTGCCGGAGAGAAAGACCCAGCATCCCGGCACCAGCAGTTCCCGGCACCTGCCCGTATTTTTGACATGGCAGGTCAACACCTCCCCTCCCGCCTCCACATGCGCGATAAAGCGGTTGGGACGATCGATAAATCTGCCGGAAATCACATGGTCATAATGCATAATATGAATCCTCCCCCATGATAATTTTATTGTACCATAAAAGAGTGTTCTTATAAAGTGTTTTCTTTTGTTACCATTTTTGTGAAAAGTTATGGAATATTCCATAGGTTTTATACAATTCATCCAAACTTTGTCTAAAATATAAAAGTATATCTACCATTTCCCAAAATTTTTGTTATAATGTTCAAAAAATCAGTTAAGGGGGTTTTATGAAATGCCGACATACTCAAATTTGTTTGTGTGTGTAATGGGGATAGGCACTGTCTTTGTGGGATTGATCTGCATTGTTTATCTGACAAAGCTGCTGGGTGTGCTCTGCCGAAATCGGCAGCCGTCTCTGCCGCCGGAAAGCACAGCTGTCAGCGCACCTGCATCAACGATCGATCGTCAGGAGCTGATTGCCGCCCTGTCTGCCGCCATTGCGGAAGATATGGGGACCGATGTTTCCGCCATCCGTATTTTGTCTGTAAAGAAAATATCTTAAGAGGAGAAGGTTTATGAAAAAGTACAGAGTCAATGTCAATGGCACCGTCTATGAGGTAGAGCTG
>JAYFNH010000019.1:0-14462 GCA_034933545.1 Oscillibacter sp. | reverse complement strand
GCGGTGGGATTCGAACCCACGAGCCCTTGCGGGCTACCTGATTTCGAGTCAGGGCCGTTATGACCACTTCGATACGCTTCCATATTTAGTTTATTGCATAAACGGCGGCTCTCTATTCACTCTAACATGATTTCGAGTCAGGGCCGTTATGACCACTTCGATACCTGTCCTTATACAGATTTCATCGGCGCGGAGATTCGTGCCAAAATGGAACGCAACTATGATACCATGCTTTTTGCCGCCTTGCAATATTGATTTTTGTGAATATCTCTTTCAGACCACTCATTATATGAAGGAGGGAGGCGGTTCAAAATGGGAAAGACGGTGTATCTTTACGGAGAAAACGGAGAGTACGGCAATTATGCCGCGGCGCTGCGGCGCTGCGGCGCGGAGGTGCGGCTGACACGAGATCTGTACCGGAGTTTGGATTGCGACGCGCTGCTGCTGCCCGGCGGCGGCGATATTCTGAGAGACCTTGACGCCACCGATACCTTTTTGATACAATCGTTTGCGGGCAGCGGAAGGCCGATCCTTGGCATCTGCCGCGGTATGCAGGCGCTGAACGTCTACTTCGGAGGCACGCTGTTTGCCAAGATCCCGGGGCATCAGTCGCCGGAGGGTGATCTCATCCACCCGACGCAGACCGCGGGCGTGATGCGTGAGTTGTGGGGGCCATCGGCCTGCGTCACCAGCAACCACCACCAGGCTGTGGAGCGCCTGGGAACGGACCTTGAGGTGGCGCAGTGGGCCAAGGATGGTGTGATCGAGGCTGTCGTCCACAGAAAACTGCCCATTTTGGGCGTGCAGTGGCACCCGGAGCGGCAGTCCTATGACCGAGCGCGGGACGACGCGGTGGACGCGGCTCCTTTATTTCACTATTTTTTATCACAAGAGGCGAAAAAATGAACGGATTGCGGATCATCGACCTGGAGGAGGGGCGCCCGGCGGCGGACGAGGCTGTGAAGCGCCTCGCCATGGAGATCGGACAGGCTCGGCGGCAGAAATGCGCGGCCCTCAAAGTGATCCATGGCTACGGCTCCAGCGGAAAAGGCGGGCGCATCCGCACGGAATGCCGGAAGTATGCCCTTGCCGCCGTGGAGCGGGGAGAACTGCGCAAGTGCCTGCCGGGGGAGACTTTCAGCATTTTTGAAGAGGAAACAAGAGCGTCGTTTGCCCTGTGTCCGGCTCTGCGGCAGGATAGAGATTTGGACGCTTACAACCGGGGCGTTACCTTTCTGTTTCTTTGACAAAAAAACACGAATTTTCTTTGAAATACGCCTTGACACAACGCAACTTCCATGCTATTATCTTTAAGCTGACGATTTAGGCGGAGGGCCAAATGCGGGTGTAGCACAATGGCCAGGGCACCAGCCTTCCAAGCTGGGGATGCGGGTTCGATTCCCGTCACCCGCTCCAATTGATAAGCCTCAGTAGCTCAGTTGGATAGAGCAACCGCCTTCTAAGCGGTAGGTCGGGGGTTCGAACCCCTCCTGGGGTACCACCTCTATTCGTAAATGAGGACAAGTCAGCGGGCAAATGACCTATATGGTGGGTATAGCTCAGTTGGTTAGAGCACCGGATTGTGGTTCCGGGTGTCGAGGGTTCGAGTCCCTTTACCCACCCCACTAATAAGGGATTGGGAGCAATCCCAATCCCTTATTCTTTTCCACATAGGGGTGTAGCCAAGTGGTAAGGCAAGGGACTTTGACTCCCTCATCCGCTGGTTCGAGTCCAGCCATCCCTGCCAAAAATCATTGGATGTCTGCATCCTTTCCGATAACCGTTTGCTCCGTTAGCTCAGTCGGCAGAGCACCTGCCTTTTAAGCAGGGTGTCCGGGGTTCGAATCCCCGACGGGGCACCAAAAGCCTGTGGCCTTTTAAAGGCCGCGGGCTTTTTTGTTTTGCCGGGGCCGCTTTGCCGCATAAGCAGCGCCTTGCGGGCACAGAATATGGGCGGGAGGGAATCATCATGACAGAAGGTTTTGCATCACTGAGTGTCAGCGAACAGTCGGAGATCGTCTCCATGGAGCAGACTTTTGCTCAGAAATTTGGAAAGCAGATCGTACTTGTGGCCTATGGCGCATAAGGAAACGCACAGCCCCGCGGCATTCCACCCGCGGGGCTGTGCGAATTTCAGCTTTCGATAAAACGAACGATGGCCTCCAGATCGTACTCCTCATCCATATTCACCACCAGCGTTTTTTCTTTGGGCAGCGTTCCCTCCCACTCGTCGTAAAGACGCTTGAGCTCAAAAATATAGAACATATCCAGATCCTCTTCATAGTCCCGGCCGCGGGCCTTCATATGCTCGCTGATGACATAGGAGGAGCAGTCCAGATAGATGTACTTGTCGATGGGCGGCATCAGGTCGGCAATGCCCTCGCCCAAGCGGCAAAGAATGCGGTATTCCTCCTCCGTCAGATCCTGCTGGTCCCGGCGATAGCGGGCGATGATGAGATTTTCCCGAAAACTGCGGTCAAAAAAGAAAAACTCCCGGTGAGAACCGTTCCAGCGGGGATCGTCAAAATATAAGGAGAGAAACGCCACCTGGCTGTGAAACGACCAGCGCTGGGAATCGGCATAATAATCGGTGATGTACGGGTTATCCTCGGGACGCTCCCGATGAAAATCCGCCCGGTCGCCCAGACGCTGCAAAAGACGGTTGAGCAGCGTCGTCTTCCCGGAGCCCACCGTCCCGCTGATGGCAATGTACTGCAAAAAACTCTCCCCCAATGCGGGGGTGACCCCCGCGTTTTTTTATTAGCTTACCACAAGAGACGGGAAAAAGAAACCTTTCCTGTCCCAAATTGTCGAAAAAGGCGCGCGCCGCTTTTTTGGCGCCGGCACCCCGCCCGGCGGCGGAAAAAGGAAACGGCAGGGCGGCGGGGACCCGATGAGATTTTGACAGTCTGAGAGGGGAAAAAGAGACCTTTCCTGTGTTAAAAAATGAAATGTGGAAATAAGCACCTGTTTAGCGGCCGCAGGGGGTTGACAGAAATGAAACTTTGTGAAATTATAAGCATAGTACTTGCGAATGACAGAAAAAGAAATACTTTAAGGACAGAAAGACGGAGGCATTGACACTATGCGCGGAATGGAAACCGGTAAGACCCGGATACGTCACCAGGTTTTTACGGAAGTTGCCAGAATGGCCTATGAAGGCGGCGACTACGGTAAAAGACTGGAGCAACTACCTTTTGAGATCATACCGGGAGAAATTTCCACGTATCGGGACAGTATTTTCGTGGAACGGGCCGTGGTGGGCGAGCGGCTGCGCTTGGCCATGGGAATGCCTGCCCGCAAGTTTTCGGAATATTCCCAGCTTTCCGACGGCATTGAGGAGAGCGTGGTGGCGGAAAAATATTATGAGCCGCCCCTGATCAACGTCATCAAATTCGCCTGCAACAAATGCCCCGACAACATGGTGCATGTCACCGACGCCTGCCAGGGCTGCCTGGAGCATCCCTGCATGGAGATCTGCCCCAAGAACGCCATTTACCGGCAGAACGGCAAGGCGCACGTGGATCAGAGCAAGTGCATCAAGTGCGGCAAATGCGTGACGGCCTGCCCCTTTACGGCGATACTGCGCCAGGAGCGCCCCTGCCGCAAGGCCTGCGGCATCAAATGCATCAATGCCGGCGAACACGGCTGGGCCACCATCGATTATAAACGCTGCACCTCTTGCGGCCAGTGCCTGGTGGCCTGTCCCTTCGGCGCCATCGCCGACAAGAGCCAGATTTTTCAGACCATCATGGCCATCAAAAGCGGCACACCGGTCTACGTGGCGTTGGCTCCGGCCTTTGTGGGCCAGTTCGGCTCAGACGCCATTCCCGGCAAAATGAAGGCTTCCTTCCAGCGCCTGGGCTTCAAGGACGTGTACGAGGTGGCCATCGGTGCGGATCTGTGCGTGGTGGAAGAGGCGGAGGACTTTTTGAAAGAGGTGCCGGAAAAGCACAAATTCATGGTCACTTCCTGCTGCCCCTCCTGGAGCGATCTGGTGAAGAAAATGTTCCCGGAGCTGTCCCACAACATTTCCGTGGCGCTGACGCCCATGGTGCTCACCGCCCGCATGATCAAAGAGAAGCATCCCGGCTGCAAGGTGGCCTTTGTGGGGCCGTGCGACTCCAAAAAGCTGGAGGCCAGCCGCCGCACCGTCCGCAGCGAGGTGGACTTCGTGCTGACCTTTGAAGAAGTGCTGGGGATGTTCGCCGCCAAGGGCGTGGACAAAGAGCAGATCCCCATGTCCGAAGCTTCGGCGCTGAACTCCGCCAGCAGTGACGCCAGAGGTTTTGCCGTCTCCGGCGGCGTGGCCAAGGCGGTGGTGAACGCCATCCACCGCATCGACCCGGACAGGGAAGTGAAGGTGGCCTACGCCGACGGTCTGGAGGAGTGCAAAAAACTGTTGCTGATGGCCAAGGCGGGCAAATACGACGGCTATCTGCTGGAGGGTATGGCCTGCCCCGGTGGCTGCGTGGCCGGCGCCGGGACGCTGCAGCCCATTGAAAAGACCCGGAAAGCCGTGGAAAAATTCTGCGACTGCGCTCAGTACAGCTGTGCCATGGATACCAAATATATGGAGTATCTGCCCCTGATCGAAAAAGAAAAATAAAGGAAAAAACAAGAGGGATGTTCCCTCTTGTTTTTTTGCGCTTTTTGCGGGAGAGGATTTTCCCTTTTGCCCCGGCGGAACAAAAGGAACGCGCCTGCCGTCTAAGAATTAAACTCCCACCCGATCAAAAAGGAAGGAAATGTGTATGAAAAAAATCGGTACGATCTTGCTGACGGCACTGCTGCTGGCCACCCTGGCGGGCTGCGGCGCCAGCAGCGGCAGCAACGGCGTGACAGCGCAGTCGGTGGCTATGCTCACCGGTCTTGACGCGGCGGGACAGGTGAACCGCTACGCGGGGGTGGTCTCCGCCGGCAAACAGACAGACGTGAAGAAGGACGATACCAAGACGGTGGAGCGGGTATGGGTGTCCGTGGGCGACGACGTCACCAAGGGACAGACGCTCTTTACCTATGACACCGCCTCCACACAGATGGATCTGGACAAGGCCAAGCTGCAACACCAGCAGATGCAGGTGGACATCCAGGCGCAAAGCGATCAGAAGGCGCAGCTGGAAAAGGAAAAGGCCGCGGCGCCCGCCGAGGGCCAGCTGTCCTACACGCTGGAGATCCAAGCGCTGGAAACCGCCATCCGGGAGGCGCAGTACAACCTGACGCTGCAGCAAAAGGAGATCGACAGGCTGCAAGGCGCTGTGGGCGGCAATGCCGTGACATCGCCGGTGGACGGCCGGGTGCTGGCGGTGAACACCGACGGCGGCACGGACAGCAGCGGCAGCGCAAAGCCGACGGTCTCGCTGGTGGAAGCCGGCGGCTATCAGGTCAAGGGCACCATCGACGAGACCAACCGCGCCGCCCTCACCGAGGGAACGGCGGTGCTGATCCGCTCCCGTGTGGACGACACGGCGGTGTGGAAAGGCAGCGTGTCCCGCATCGACTGGGAAAATCCCATTTCCACCAGCAATGGCGGCCTTATGACAGAAAAATACGCTTCTTCTTCTTCTGCCGGCGGCAGCGAAACAGCCGCGGGGGCCAGCAAATACCCCTTTTATGTGAAGCTGGAAACGGGGGAGGGGCTTTTGCTGGGTCAGCACGTTTTCGTGGAGCCGGATGTGGGGCAGGGTCAGTCCGCGGAACTGCGGCTGCCCAGTGACTACTTTGCAGACGCAGCGGGAAGCAGCCCCTGGGTATGGGTGGCTAGCGCCCAGAACAAGCTGGAAAAACGCCCGGTGAAACTGTCAAATCATCAGGCGGATACCGATACCTGGCGCGTGGACAGCGGTCTCACGGCCCAGGACTACATCGCCTATCCCGACGATACGCTTAAAGAGGGAATAGCCGTGTCCCGGCTGGACGCCTACTCCTTCGGCGGCGGCGAGAACGCGGGCATCACCGTCGCCGACAAGGGCCTTGGCAGTACGGGGGCGGCAAAATGATTCTGGAAATGACGAATATCTGCAAGGATTACCCCATGGGAAAGACCGTGACGCCGGTTTTGAAAAACGTGTGCCTGCAAGTGGGACAGGGGGAGTATGTGGCCATCATGGGCCCCTCCGGCTCCGGAAAGACCACGCTGATGAACCTCATCGGTTGTCTGGATGTGCCCACCTCGGGGGAATACCTGCTCTCCGGCGAGAGCGTGGTGGGCTGCTCCGACAACCACCTCTCTGAAATACGCAACAAGAAGCTGGGCTTTGTGTTCCAGTCCTTCAACCTGCTGCCCAAAATGACGGCGCTGGAAAACGTGGCGCTGCCGCTGCTCTATGGCGGCGTGGGCCGGGAAGAGCGCAGGCGCCGGGCGGTGGAAGCGCTGACGCTGGTGGGGTTGGAGGATCGGATGGATCACCGGCCGGATCAGCTCTCCGGCGGACAATGCCAGCGAGTGGCCATCGCCCGGGCCGTGGTGTGTCAGCCCCAGCTGCTGCTGGCGGACGAACCCACAGGCGCTTTGGATTCCGCTTCGGGCCGGCAGGTGATGGAGCTTTTTGACAAGCTCCACGACGGCGGCGTATCCATCGTGATGATCACCCACGACGCCGCCATTGCCGCCTGCGCCCAGATGGTGTACCAGATCCGGGATGGCGTGCTGTCGGGAGGAGGGGATGCTCATGCCTAAAGCAGTGAAAACGACCCTTCTGACGCTGGCGATTCTGGCGGCGGTGAGCGGACTGGTCTACGGTGTTTTGCTTCTGGCGCGGGGCAGCGGCGGCGCTGTCAAGGTCTATGCCGTGCAGAATTTTTCCATGACCGACTATGTGGACGGCGGCACCGAGACCAGCGGCTCCGTGAAAGCCGATCACCTGCAAAACGTGTATCTCTCCGGCACCCAGCAGGTGACGGAGGTGCTGGCAAAAGAGGGGCAGCAGGTGAACAAGGGCGACGTGCTTTTGCGCTATGACACCACGCTGTCGGATCTGGCGCTGCAGCAGGCCAAGATCCAGGCCCAGAAATTGCAGGCGCAGCTGGAGACCGCCCGGCGAGAGCTGACGGCGCTGCAAAACCAGCAGCCCTCCACGCCGTCAAAAGACGACGAAACACCGCTGGAAACGCCCTTTTTGCTCAGCGGTAAGGGGACGGAGGACGATCCCCTTTACATCCTTTGGGGGACAGACAATACCTATTCCCGGGCCTATCTCAAGACCCTGCTGCCCCAGGGGGCGGCGGAGGGTTGGGCGGTTTTTCTGGTGCGGATGGGTTCCACCCGGACCGGCGCTGTGGAGGAAAGCTGGGGTCTGCATCTGACGGAGAAGGACGGCGAGATCACGTTCCGGATGTATCAGCCGCAGCTGCCGCCGGCCATCACGGGGCAGGAGACGGAAAAGGGACTCACCGCCGAGGAGCTGGCGGTGAAGCGGGCCAGGAAAGAGCAGGAGATCAAAAAACTGACCATCTCCGCCCAGATCGCCCAGGTGGAGTATGAGAAAAAGCAGCAGGAGAAGGATAGCGGAACCGTGACGGCCAAGACGGGCGGCGTTGTCAAAACCGTGCGGGACGCCAAGACAGCTTCCCTTACGGCAAGCCCCGTCATCGAGATCTCGGACGGGGGCGGTTTCTATGTGGAAGCGGCGTGCAGCGAGCTGGACCGCGCCGCCGTGCGTCTGGGGCAGAGCGTCACCATTCGCTCCTGGGAGAACAACAACGAATACCGGGGCACGGTGACGGCGCTGGGTGACACGCCCATGGACAGCAGCTTCGTGGGCGGCAGCGGCAGCAATACCTATTATCCGCTGACTGTGCAGGTGAGCGGCGATGCCAAGATGCGGGAGGGGGAAATGGTGCAGGTGCTCTATACCCCGGCGGATACGCAAGAGGGGATCTACCTGCAAAATGAATTTATCCTTACGGAAAACGGCAAGAGCGTGGTCTTCATCCGGGGAACGGACGGCCGGCTGGAAGAGCGCACGGTGCGGACGGGGAAGAGCGCCTGGGGCTACTACACCCAAGTGCTGGACGGCCTCACGGTGTCCGATTATGTGGCCTTCCCCTACGGCAATACGGTACGCAGCGGCGCGCAGACCACGGAAGCGACGCCCGATCAGTTTTACGGATATTAAGGGGGGAACGGAATGCTGGAAAATATAGCGCTGGCCTTTCAGGGCATTTGGAACCACAAGCTCCGCTCTCTTCTGACCATGCTGGGCATCATCATCGGCATCGCCTCCATCATCACCATCGTTTCCACCATCAAGGGCACCAACGAGCAGATCAAGGCCAACCTCATCGGCTCGGGCACCAACGTGGTGAACGTGCAGCTGTGCCAGAACGACACGCCGGTGGAGATGGGCTACTCTGATCTGCCGGCGGGCGTGCCGGTGATCTCCGAGCAGACCCGCGCGTCGCTGGAGGAGATCGCCGGTGTGCAGGAGGCATCGCTCTACCGCAGCCGCACCTATACCGACGGCATCTACTACCGCGCCACCGCCTTCAATGGCAGTCTCTTCGGCGTGGACAGCCACTATCTGTCGGTGAACGGCTACCGCATTTTGTACGGCAGGGGCTTTGGTCAGGCGGACTTTGAAAAAAACCGCAAGGTGGTCATCGTCAGTGAAAAGGCGGTGAGCGTGCTGTTCCCCGGTCTGAACCCCCTGGGTCGCACGGTGGAGATCCAGGGCGAGCCCTTTACGGTGGTGGGCGTGGTCGGGAAAAACAGCGCCTTCAAGCCCACCATCAAAACCGTGCAGGATTACCAGATGTATGCCGACACCTCCACCGGGGCACTGTTTATCCCCGTGGAGTGCTGGCCTCTGGTTTACCGGTACGATGAACCCCAGAACGTGGCGCTGCGGGCCGTGTCCACAGACGATATGACCAAGGCGGGGAAGGCGGCGGCCGCGGCTCTGGCGGGCAGTCAGATCGCGGGACAGACGTACAGCTACAAGAGCCTTGACCTGCTGGAGCAGGCCAAGCAGCTGCAACAGCTCTCCGCTTCCACCAACCGCCAGCTTATCTGGATCGCCAGCATTTCCCTGCTGGTGGGCGGCATCGGCGTCATGAACATCATGCTGGTATCCGTCACCGAGCGCACCCGTGAGATCGGCTTGAAAAAGGCCATCGGCGCCAAGCGGCGGCGCATTATGTGGCAGTTTTTGACGGAGGCGGCGGTGCTGACCAGCCTGGGCGGTATTTTGGGCGTCATTGTGGGCATCATGCTGGCCAAACTGATGGCGCAGGTGATGGCCACGCCGGTGGCCATCAGTATACCGGCCATTGTGATCGCGGTGGTGTTTTCCATGGGCATCGGTATCGTCTTTGGACTGATCCCCGCCGTCAAGGCATCCAAACTCAATCCCATCGAGGCGCTGCGAAGAGAATAAAACGGCAAAGGGAAAGGCACCGGAAAAGCAAAATTGTCGTTTTTCCGGTGCCTTTTTTATGTGGCCATCGTCCTGATTTTTTTGGATCGGGTGTCGCCCCGCAGGGTAAGACGGAAGATGTTGTCCGCCGCGTGCTCCGGAAAAGCGCCCTCCCGACGGGCCACCATTGCCTGCAAGGAAACCGCGCCGCTGAGACAGTCGCTCAGAAGACCCGGCAGACGCAGCTCGTCCTCCGCCGCCAACGCGTAGCCCCACCGGGTCATGAACTCGATGTTGCGGCTCTCACACCCCGGCACGGCGTTGAGATACAAAAGCGGCACTCCGGCGGCCACGGCTTCCGTGGTGCTCAGGCCACCGGCCTTTGTCACCAGCACGTCGGAGGCACGCATATACAGGTGCATTTTGTCGGTGTAGCCCACGATCTTCACCCGGCTGTTCTGGAAAAAGAGAAAGGTGAGGTCCCGGTAAAGACGCTTGTTTTTGCCGCAGATCACCACCAGACGGTCGTTTTCACCCAACACCCGCTCCATACGCAGCGAGGTGGTGCGGATAGGGCCGCAGCCCATGCTGCCCGTGGCCAGCAGCACCAGCCGCCCCTCCCGGGGCAGACCCAGCGTGTCCCGGGCCTCGTCCCGGCTTTCCCGACGGGTAAACTCCTCTTTCACCGGGATACCGGTGACATACAGCTTTCCCACCGGGATGCCCGCCGCCGTAAATTCGTCCACCAGACGGCTGTGGGGAATGAGAAAGCCGTCCACGTCCAGATCGCTGACGCCGGGACTGCAGGTATAGTCGGTGGCCACGAAGTAGGTGGGAAGGAGCAGCCCCCAGTTGTGCCGCAGCTCCGTCATCATCATGGCGGAAAAGACGTGGACGCAGATCACCAGATCCGCCGGGTGATCGGACAGATACTCCCGCAGGCCATCGGCCCCCCGCAGAGTCTGCTCGTAAAAGGGGACGGAGGCGTGCTTTTCTTCATAGCGATAGCCTGCGCCGTAGATCAGCGGAATGTGACGGTAGGCAAAGTCATGGCCCTTACTGATGAGCTCCGCCGTGGCTTTGGGCAGAAAATCCAGCGTATTGACGACCCGGCAGTGGTGTCCCGCAGCCTCGAAACGGCTGCGGATGGCGGCCGCCGCCGAGTTGTGCCCGCCGCCGGTGTTGCAGGACAGGATCAGAAGTTTCATGCGTTTTCTTCCTTTTGCTTCTTTTTTTCCGCCAGCGCCAAAAGACGCGGGCGGTTATACCGCTGGATGAAAATGTAGGGCACATTCCCCAGCACGTTGTAGACCAGACAAAAGACCGCGCCCCAGCGGCTCCTCCACCGAAAGAGGATGGGGACGGAGACAAAGATCAGCAGGACGTGGACCGTTTCGGACACGCAGGTCTCCGTGGCCAGACGGAAAAGACCGGCGGAGGTGTTGTCGGCCCTGACTTCTTTTTTCAGCATATCCCGCAGGATCAGGCTCATATCCGGGACTTTGGTCTTCCATTGGCGGATGGCCAGCTTTTCATAGGCTCGGCCGTTCCGCTCCCAGGGGCGGCAGGCAAACACGCCCCGCCCGGGATGGAACCAGCACCGGGGCAGCCATTGGCCGATGAAGTGGGAGGCGACGCCCCAGAAGACAATATAGAAAAGACTGTACCAAAACGCGTCCACTGTGCCACCCCTTTCCGAATACCGCGCGCCGGAGCGTGGGGAATGGTGCCATTATAGACTCTTCCGGCTGGCAAATCAACCCATACGCCCCGGACTGGTTTTTGCGAAAAAAGTGTGCTATAATCGGGACAGTGTATGAGAATAAAGAAAGAAGTGTATGGAATGATCTACCGGCAGGAACGGATCGTCACCGCCTCGGATACCGACGGAACGGTGCGCCTGGGCACCTATCAGACCTTTGCTATGCTGCAAGACGGCATGACAGCGTGCCTGGGACAGCTGCAATGCGACAATATCCCCCTGCGCCGCGACTACGGAGCGTTTTGGGTGGTCTATAAAACAAAACTCCGCTTTTTGCGCCGCCCGGCGTGGGATGAGCCGGTGGTGCTGCGAGTGTATCCCATCGACAACCGCCGAGTGCGGGCGCATATCAACATGGAGCTGCGCGCCCCGGCGGGCGAATTGCTGGTGGTGGGATGCCAGGAGCTGGTACCGCTGGATCTTGAGACCCACAAGCCCCGGCGGCTGGAGGAGTTTCCCTACCCCGCGGAGGGCTTTCCCCCGGCGGTCTGCCCCCCGGTCTTCGACAAGCTGCGCTTTGACCCGGCGGCCGACCGACCGGTCTACCGCCAGAGGATCTATTCCCAGCACATTGATATGTCCCACCACGTCAACAACGTGGAGTATGTGCGTTTGGCGCTGAACACCTTCCCCCATGAGACGCTGATGGCATGGGATATTGAGGAGGCGGAGGTGCATTACGACAGCGAGTGCCGTGAGGGGCAGGAGCTGCTCATCAGCCGTCAGGGCGGCGGCGGCGATTGGTTCTGCCGTCTCAGCCGGGAGGGGGAGACGGTGTGCCGCGCCCGCTTTCGCTTTAGCCCGGAAAAGAAGGAAAAAACGGGCGTTGAAAACGGCGGGGAAAAACGATAGGATAGAAGCGTGTACGCCCCGTGGGGCGGGACACGAAGAGTAAAAAGGGCGCTTTTGGCTTTCGCCGACGCCGATGAAAGAAAGGATTAAGCCCTGTGGATATTCTGCAAAGCATTATGGAGAGTTCCTCACAGGCCATGTTCATACTGAACACCGGGGGGGACATCACCCATATCAATCAAAACGCGAAAAAACAGTTCGGTCTTGTGAACCACTGCCACGCCGCCCATGAAGCGGGCCGTCTGGCAGAGGGTGATATCGTTGTGGTGGCGGACACCTTTTTGGGGGATGACGACGGCAATTTGCAGCCCCAGGAGCTTTCTGCCATCGGTGTGAGCGACAAGAAGATACAGAAGGGGGACGCGGTGCTGGCAGTGGGCCTGTACCGGGTGCCCGGCAGCTGCGGAGTCTATAAATACCTGCGCCGCCGGGATATCACCGACCAGTTCAGCCTGGAAACCGAGTTCGAGGGCTTTCACATCCGCGTTTTCATCGGCGGCGAGGAGCGGCAGGCCCGGGTGGAGGTGGACGGCGAGAGCTATGCCATCCCCTATTTCATGAGCATTGCCCAGCTGGTGGCCATCGACAGCCACACCCGGAAGGTCAAGTTCTGGGAGGAAAAGGGCTACTCCGCCCGGAAAGAGTCCATCGGCAACCTGTTTCGGGGCGACAGCTTCATCGCCAAAAGCCCGGACTTTGAGATCAACGTGGTGGGCTACCACTACCAGAATTTCTTTGAGGGCAAGGTCTTTGACGACGACATCCGCCGGGTGATGACAGGCGAGGCGGCACAGTACGAGGACAAGGAATACGAGGTCAACGGCTACGCGTTGGTGGCGTCGCTGCTGCCTGTGATGGATGGGGAGCAGGTGGCGGGGGTCATCGTCCGTTTCCGCAACATCGAGTACATGAAAGATACCATTCTGGAGCGCAACACCGCCATCCGCTCCGCGGAGCGAAAGTACCGGGAGACGGAGCGGCTGAATTTTCTGGACGAGAGCAACGCCTTCAGCTCCCTTTTCGGCAACAGCACGGCTATGGCGGCGGTGAAGCGCCGGGCCTTCAAGCTCTCGCAGCTGGACTGCAACATGCTCATCACCGGCGAAAGCGGCACCGGCAAGTCCTTTCTGGCGTCGGCCATCTGCCGGGCGCAGCGGCGCAAGGGCCCCTTTGTCACGGTGGATTGCTCCACCATCACCCCCACGCTGTTTGAAAGCGAGATGTTCGGCTATGTGGGCGGCGCGTTTACAGGCGCCAACCCCAAAGGCAAGGCGGGCTTTTTTGAAGAGGCCAACGGCGGCACCATCTTCCTCGACGAGATCGGTGAGATCCCGCTGAATATTCAGTCCAAGCTGCTCAACGTCATCCAGAATAAGGTGGTCTGCCGGGTGGGCTCCACCAAGATGGTGCCGGTGGACGTGCGGATCCTGGCCGCCACCAACCGCAATCTCAAGCAGGAGGTGGCCACCGGCCGCTTCCGCCAGGACCTTTACTACCGGCTCAGCGCCTTCGCCATCGAGCTGCCGCCTTTGCGGAACTGCCGGGAGGATATCTATTTCATTATCGAAAACCTCATGGAAAAAATCCGCACCACCTATGGTATGCCGGAAAAATGCCTCTCCGGCGAGGCTTTCAGCAAGCTTCTGCACTACGACTGGCCCGGCAACATCCGGGAGCTGGAAAACGTGCTGGAAAGCGCGGTGGCGCTGTCGGACACCGATATTATTTACGGCGAGCATATCCGCCTGGAGGGCACCCCTGTGCAGATGACCCTGCGGGAGCGCCTCAAAGAGGAGGAGCGCAAGATCATTCAGGAGTCGCTGCAGCAAAATCGGGGCAACCGGGCCCAGACCATGAAAGACCTGGGCCTTTCCAAGACCGTGTTTTACGGCAAGCTGAAAGAATATAATATTGAATGACGCATCCTGTTTTAACGGTTAAAAGAGGGCTTCCACACCGGTGGAAGCCCTCTTTTTTGCGCTTGCAGGGGTTCTTATTCCGGGAAGAACTGTCCTGAAAACAGAACAATTTAACTGGAAAGATATGGGAAATGAGAAAAATTTAACAAAAAACAGATGCTTCCTGCAAAAATAGTAAGCATAACAAACAAAAATGACGGAACAGAATTGGCACATTCGACAAAAAAGAACTTTCGTTGCAAGTTGGCACGGAAATTGCTATATTATTAACAAAAACTTAACGAAAAGCGTTTCTGTGTTAACGGATATTATACATAAAAAGACACGAGGAGGCTAAACATGAAATTCTGGAAAATGAACGGAGCAGGCAATGACTTTGTGATCCTGGATAACCGGGAAGAAAAGATCCCGGCGGAAAAGCTGGGAGACGTGGCCAAGATCCTGTGCGAGCGGCATATGTCCATCGGGGCCGACGGCATGATGGCGGTGGAAAACGCCAAAGGCGACGCCGACTACCGCATGGTGTTTTTCAACAGCGACGGAAGCCTGGGCGAGATGTGCGGCAACGGCGCC
>JAYFNH010000018.1:0-63139 GCA_034933545.1 Oscillibacter sp. | reverse complement strand
TGCCCCGCATGACGCGGGGCACGGCTTTTCCGCTATCTGTGTTTTTCTTGACAATTGGAAGAAAGTATATACTATATAAGGTATAATGTATGAATCTTCTGACTGTGAGGCCGTTATGAGCAGCTTTTTTCAAACGATCTTTTCCCAGCTGGCGTCTTCCCTGCACCTCTCACAGATTGGCGCCAATCTGGCGGACGCCGCTTTATGGGTGGGGCGCATAGGCATGGCCGTTCTTGGCATTTTGCTGCTGATTCGCTGCTGCCGCTCTTTATTCGCGGGAAAAACAGAACAGGAGACTTGGGGATTTCTCAGCCTTTCCAATGGCACGCGGTATGATTTAAATCACTGGGAAAATGTCATTGGGCGGGCCAAGAGCTGTGACGTGCGAATCAACTTCCCCTCTGTCTCCCGGAGTCATGCCGCCCTGCTGCGGGATGACTCCGGAACGTGGTACATTTACCCGCTGAACGCCAAAAGTGGCGTCTTGCTCAATGGGCAGCGTATTTTTGCCTGCACAGAGGTGAAGCAGGCCGATGTGATCGCGGCCGGGGGCGTGGAAATGTATTTCTTCCCCGCCAGCCATGCCGACGAGCAAAAGCAGGCCCAGCGGCGCACACGTCCGGGACAGGCCATCCGGCCGGCCGGAACGCTGCTGATCCTGACGCTTTTCCAGGTGCTGATGGTCCTGCAATTTCTGCCGGCCAAAGAGGGAAAATCCACCATCTTTTTCTCTTTTGCGGTTTTATGCGGCCTCATGTGGGGGCTGTACTTCCTGTACAGAGCCATACGGCGCACGGCCTACGAGGCGGAAACGCTGGTGTTTTTTCTGATTTCGCTGTGTTTTGGTGTGATCTCCGCTTACGACCCGGCGGGACTTTACAAGCAGCTGGTCACTGTCATTATGGGCATCGTACTGTTTCTGACGCTGAGCCTTCTTCTTCGGAATCTCAAGCTGGCTGAAAAGGCCCGCTGGCCCATCGCCGCCGCAGCGGCGGCGCTTCTGGCCTTTAACGTCCTTTTCGGAGAGCAAATCTTTGGCGCCAAGAATTGGGTCTCCATTGGGCCGCTGTCGTTTCAGCCCTCTGAATTTGTAAAGATAGCCTTTATTCTGGCGGGGGCGGCCACGCTGGACCGTCTCTTCGCCAAGCGAAATCTGATCTTTACGGTGCTGTTTTCCGCTTTTTGCGTGGGATGTCTGGCGCTGATGAGCGATTTTGGCACGGCTCTGATCTTCTTTGCTGCCTTTTTGTGTATTGCTTTTCTCCGTACCGGCGACCTGCCCTCCATCGTGATGATGGTGGCGGCGGCGTCTTTTGGCGGCGGCATCATTCTCCGGTTCAAGCCCTACATCGCCGACCGGTTCGCTTCCTGGCGCCACGCCTGGGAATTCGCCCAATCCTCCGGCTATCAGCAGACCCGCACCATGTCCGCGGCGGCCAGCGGTGGTCTGATGGGCGTGGGCCCCACCAACGGCTGGCTGAAGGATGTGGCGGCGGCCAACACCGATTTGGTCTTCGGTGTGGTCTGTGAGGAATTTGGTCTGATCCTAGCGCTGTGCGCCATCGCTTCGCTCTTGATCCTGGCGGTCTTCACTGTGAGATCGGCCGCTACCGCCCGCTCCAGCTTTTATGCTATCGCGTCTTCTTCCGCCGTGGCCATGCTGCTGTTCCAGACCATGCTCAATGTCTTTGGCGCGGTGGATCTGCTGCCACTGACGGGCGTGACCTTTCCCTTTGTGTCCATGGGCGGCTCCAGTATGATCGCCTGCTGGGGCCTGCTGACCTTTCTCAAAGCCTCCGACACAAGGCAAAACGCCAGTTTTCTCATCAAGCTGCCCCAGAAAAATCCCGTTAAGAAAGCGGCCCCCACGCAGGACAGCGGTCTTTTTGACCAGATGCCGGATATCCCGGTGGATGAGATCTTCCGCAAAGAGGACCCCGCCGATGCCGAGCCGCTGAACAGCGATGATCTGTTTTGGACCGGGAATCCCTTTGGAGACACGCATATTTTCGGAAAAGACGATTCGCCGGGAGAGGAGGATGGCGCCAAATGAAGCAAGTGAAACAAAGAATGCTCTTAATTCTGATCCTGGCGGCGCTTCTGGCGGCCGGCACCGCGATCTACTGCGTCCGCTATGTGACACATGGCAGTGATTGGGCCGCTTTCCCCTCCAATCAGCACGCTTTCACGGAGGGTTCTCTTGCCACAGGGCAGATCCTTGACCGCAGCGGCACGGTACTCTACGATCCCGCCAGCGGCGCATATGCCGCGGACAGCACCATCCGCAAGGCCACCCTTCATGCGGTGGGCGACCCTTACGGCAACATTGCCACCGGCGCCCGATCCGCCTTTTTGTCAGATTTGGTGGGATTTAACGCGCTCACCGGCACCACCACCGGCGGCCGCAAGATCTATCTCACCGTCAGCTCGGAGCTCAACCGGCTTGCCTACAATGAGCTGGGAAGCCGCAAGGGCACCGTGGGTGTCTACAACTATCAGACCGGTGAGATTCTGTGCATGGTCTCCACGCCCTCTTTCGATCCCGAAAATATACCCGACATCAAAGACGGCGACACCCGTTACGAGGGTGTTTATATAAACCGTTTCCTCTCTTCCACCTTCACGCCGGGCTCCGTCTTTAAAGTGGTGACTTCCGCAGCGGCCATTGAACATCTAAGCGATGTATTTGACCGCACCTTTACCTGTACCGGCCGTCTGACCATCGGGGACGACACCATTACCTGTCCCCATGCTCACGGAACACTGGATTTTTACGATGCCTTTGCCGATTCCTGCAACTGTGCCTACGCGCAGCTGGCCGTGGAGCTGGGCGGCGATACACTGGCCCGGTACGCCAAAGAAGCGGGATTGCTGGATAGTCAGAGCGTCAGCGGCATTACCACCGCTGCGGGCAGCTTCGACGTGGGCGCGGCGGGCAGTCCCCAACTGGGCTGGTCGGGGGTGGGCCAGTACGACGACCTTGTGAACCCCTGCTCCTTTATGACGCTGATGGGCGCCATCGGAAACGGCGGCACCCCTGTGACGCCGCGCCTGATCCAGCGGGAAACCACCATGGCCGGTCTTACTGTTTCCAAACCCGGAAAAAACGCCGGCAGCCGGATCTGGTCTGAAAAGACCTGCCAGACGCTGACCTTCATGATGGCCAACAATGTAGAGAAGACTTACGGTCAGAGCAACTTTGGCGATTTGAAGATCTGTGCCAAGTCCGGTACGGCGGAGGTAGGTACCGCCTCTCCCCACTCCTGGTTTGCCGGGTTTCTCAACGACGCCAATCACCCCTATGCCTTTGTGGTGCTGGTGGAAAACGGCGGCGGCGGCGCCACCGTGGCCGGTTCCATTGCCTCGGCGGTACTCCAGGAGGCGGTCAAAGAAGCTGATTAAGCATATAAAAAGCGTTCTGCAAACCCGCAGGGTTTGCAGAACGCTTTTTGTTATTAATTTCACTTGCGTCGTCCTCTTCATCAAAGGCCCGAGGGGGCGGTGTCCAGCTTTTTGAGCAGGGCTGACAGCGGCAGGATCAGCGTTCCCGCCACAAAGTTGCCGCAGGCGTGGATCACGTCCCAGGGAAAACCTGCCGCGATCCAGGCCAGCATTCCCCGCCAGTCCAGGCCGAACAGCAGCGCCTGCATGGGCGCATACAGTGTGCCGAAGCAAAGGCCGTGCAGGGCGCAGACCACCATATACATAGGAACCGCCACCTGCTTTTTCATGTGCCGCGGCAGCAGCATGGTCACGCCCCACAGCACCGTCCAGATATACAGGTAGGGGATCCACCAGGTGGCAAAACCGGCGAAGATTCCGTTAATGAACACATATACATAAATAGGAAACAGCGCCCTTTTCCGGTATACCAGCGTATAGATCATGGTAAACATCCCCAGCAGATGAATGTTGGGAGCCCATTCCATCAGCACCTTTGAGCAGAACATCAGCGCGCCCAGCATGGCAAAGACCGCCATATCCCGGGTGGAAAGCCACTGCTTCGTCTCCGTCACCGTCTCAGCCCTTTTCTACACAAAGAGCGTATGTGGCACCCTCCGTAATGGTCGTGGCATCCACGCTGGTTTCGGCGTAAGCACCGTTGATGTAAAAGGCCCAGTAAACGCCGTCTTTGTCGTAATCCGCCGAAATGCCGTTGGCTGTCTTAACGTAAAGGCCGTACTGCCCCTTTTCACCATCAATAACGCCCAGTGTCTGTAAAGCCCCGCCCACGGTCTTTTCATCGGTTTTCACCGTGAAAGCTGTGATCTGGCCGTTTTGGTCCTTTATCTCCATGGCAAAGGAAACACTGCCTGTCCCAATAACAGCGCCGTTTTCCACCGGCAGCGTCACGCCGCTCTCCGCCGTCTGCATCTTTTTGTCGCCGCAGGCCGATAAGGTCAAGAGCATGGCCGCCAGCAGCGCCAGCACCATTCCTTTTGTTGCACCCACTCGCATATGTCCCGTCATGTATCTGTTCTCCTTCTGTGTATCCGCCGCGCATTTCCGCGACCAAACTGGCACAGGAAACCGCTGCCTGTGCATTGCCCTGTGCATTGCTTTAAAAAGCTCTATCAGTATAGCATACTTTTAAGGAAAAACAAGAGGCTGTCCCACAGGTGCCTTTTGCTCCCGCAGGGAAGGCCCTCTATGTGCCGACATAGGATTTGTATGAAAAAAGGTCATAAAAGATAGTATTAATAGTTGAACTCTTCCCGGCGCCTATGGTAAAATTAATTGGTCGTTAAGAATTAAAAAAATTATTAACACATGTTAATGGCACAATGCAATCAGGCACCGTCCGCCCCGGCGGACGGCACAGTTTTCTCAATGGGGAGATGAGGAATTGGTAACGTTTATACTTCTATTCTTGCTTTGGATCATTCTCAACGGACGCGTGACGTTGGAAATTTGTCTTTTCGGCATTGCCATTGCGGGCGCGATCTACGGATTCGCGTTTTATGCACTGGGCTACCGTCCTCAGAACGAGAAAGGGCTGTGGAAACGGCTGGGGATCTATGCCTTTTACGCGCTGGCATTGATCGTCGAAATTTTTAAGGCCAATTTCAATGTCATGCGCATTATTTTAACCTCGCGCCCGGACTATCATCCGGCCATCGTCAAGGTTCGGATCCCTCTGAAAAAGCAGGCTTCCCGGCTCTTGCTGGCCAACTCCATTACGCTGACACCCGGTACGGTGACGGTGGAGGAAAAGAACGGCCTTTTCACCGTGCTGTGTCTGGATAAGTCACACGATAGCTCTATCTCCGACTGGTACCTGGTCCGCATTTTGCAGAAGCTGGAGGATACAAAATGGAACTGATCCAGAGGTGTTATTACGATCTCTTTTGGGTTGTTCTGATCGTTCTGGCCGTGTGCGTCCTGGTGGCACTGGTATACATCATCGGCTCCCGGCTGACGGTGGACCGGATCATCGGCATCAATCTCATCAGTACCATTGTCATCATCGTCATTGCCATTCTGGCTTTTTTGCTGGGGGAGGATTATCTGGCGGACATCGACATCATTTATGTGGTGCTGTCGTTTATCTCCGTGATGATGCTCTGCAAGATCTATATCAACCTGTATGCCCGGAAGAAGGAAAAGGACAAAGAGGAGGACAGCGGTCATGATCGGTGAATGGATCCGTTTTGGCCTGACGGCGTTCTGCGTTCTGGCCGGGCTTTTTACCCTGATCGTTTCGCTGATGGGTCTTTTTATGTTCGACTTTGCGCTCAACCGCATCCATGCCGCCGCCATGGCCGACACACAGGCTCTCTTTTTATTTCTGGTGGGCATCATGATCGCCATGGGGCCCCGGATGGTGGTTTTGAAGCTGGTGCTGATCCTCATTCTCCAGTGGTGCACCAGTCCTCTTTCCAGCCATATGCTGACCCAGTTTGAGTACCGTGTGGACAAAAATCTCTCCGCCCACTGTGAGCTGCCGCCGGATACAGAATCTCTGTCCGCCGCTCCCAAAGACGAAGACGAGGAAAAGGAGACCAGAGAGCCATGATAACCGCTTTTCGTATCATTCTTCTGGCGTCTCTTGTGATTTGTGCCATTGGCACCGCCATTGTGAAAAAGCCCATGCACGCCATTATCATCTACATGGCGTACAGCGTCATCATGTCCATCATTTGGGTGTTGCTGGAGTCTCCGGATCTTGCCATCACAGAAGCGGCCGTGGGCGCGGGCGTCACCGGGATCTTGTTTTTCCTCACGCTGCACCGCATCAATCTGATCGACAAGGACGCCGAGCACGATTCCCGGAAAGAGGACGAGGGAGAGGGGGAATCTGACCATGCGAGATAAACCCATGATCGATCCGGAATTTTCCTCCATCTGGACATTGTGGAAAAACGGTCAGATTGACCTGACCACTCCCCTGCGCTCTCCGGGCCATCAGCCCCTCCAAGCCCTCAAGGAAGTGGAGAAATACCGGCCCCGCCACAGCTGGGAGGCCTATTCCCAGTATGTGCGGAAGTCCACGCTGCTCTACAAGATCGCAGCCACCATTCTGTGCTGCATTTTTATCACGCTGATGCTCCTGACGGTGGCCAACCTGCCCCGCTACGGCGACCCCAACGCACCCACCATCAACGAAGTGTCGGAGCGTTATATTGAAGAAGGGACGGAGGAAACAGGCGCTGTCAACACCGTGGCGGGAATGATCCTTGACTACCGTGCTTTCGACACGCTGGGCGAATCCTTTGTGCTTTTCACCGCCGTGTGCTCGGTGGCGGTGCTGATGAATCTTTCCGGCAAACGCCAGCACATTAAGCACACCAAGGAGCTGATCAACTACGCCGACGACATGATCGTGCGGGGAGTATGCCGGCTTCTGGTGCCCGTTATCCTGCTGTTCGGCATCTACATTCTGCTCAACGGCCATCTCTCCCCTGGCGGCGGCTTTTCCGGCGGGGCGGTGCTGGGCGCGGGGCTGATCATCTATTCCATGGTCTGGGGTGAGGAAAAGGCTTCGCGTGTCTTCCCGGCCAAACTGGTGCGTCTGGTGGTCTTTTGCTCTCTGGCCTTCTACTGTCTGGCCAAGAGCTATTCCTTTTATACCGGCGCCAACCACCTGCCCTTCCTTATTCCGGGGGGGGCACCGGGCCACATTTTATCCGGCGGCCTTATCATGCCTTTGAACGTGGCAGTTGGCTTTGTGGTCTGCTTTACCATGTATAGTTTCTATATGTTTTTCAGAAGGGGGAGACTGTGATGGAACAACTTTTCGGCAATCTCCTCTATAACTATGAAGAAGTTGTGGCTGTCATCCTGTTCTCCATTGGTTTTTGCATTTTGCTCTTCTCCCGCAATCTCATAAAAAAGGTGGTGGGACTGGACATTATGGACACGGGCGTTTTTCTGCTTCTGGCTTCCCGCGGCTACATCGCCGGGCGGCACGTGCCCATCATTGTGGACGGCATCACCACCGCGGAATACTACATCAACCCCATTCCGGCAGGCCTGGTGCTCACCGGCATCGTCGTCTCCGTCAGCGTCTCGGCGCTGATGCTGTCTTTGACGGTGCGGATCTACCGCACCTATCACACACTGGATGTGGACTCTCTTTACATGATGATGTCGGTGAGTAAAGGAGGAAAGCAATGAGCTTCGTTCAGAACTTTCCGTTTTTCTCCGTCATTCTCTCGCTGCTGTGCGCGGTCACATCCTTCTTTCTGGATGCCCGCTGGGCCAAGCGGCTGACGCTGTTTTTGCTGTGCGCCAGCATTGGTCTGCAAGGCAGCGTCCTGTCCTTTTGCTACCGGAATCATATGAGCTATGAATATCTGATGGGCCACTTTGCGGCGCCCTGGGGCAACGAGATTGCCCTGGGCATTCTGGAACCGCTCTTTGCCCTGTTGTTTGCCACGGTGATGCTCTGCTGCGTACTGGGCGGCATAAAGCGGATGGAGCGGGACGTGTTTCCCGGCAAGCAGAGCTATTACTGGATCATGGTGGATCTGGCGCATGTGTCGCTTCTGGCGCTTTGCTATACCAACGATATTTTTACCGGCTATGTGTTCATCGAGATCTGCACCATTGCCTCCTGTGCGCTGCTGTCCATCCGGGAAAACGGCCGGGCGCTGATCGCTGCGGTGCGCTACATGGTCTTCGCGCTCATCGGCTCCGGTCTTTTCCTCATCGGCGTTATTTTCACCTATTCCATTACCGGGCAGCTGCTCTTTCCCCAGCTTTACGAAACCATTGCCTCTTTATGGGAGGCGGGGACCTACCGGTTTTCCATGACCATTGCCATTGGGCTGATGGTGGTGGGCCTGGCCATCAAAAGCGGTATGTTCCCCTTCCATTTCTGGATGCCCGATACATACGGCCGCGCTACCCCCGCCTCCTCCGGCATCTTGTCGGGCGTGATCTCCAAAGGGTATATTTTTCTGCTGATCAAGATCATTTACCGTGTTGTCGGCATTGAGATCTTTGCCGCCAGCGGTGTGCAGACGCTGCTGCTGCTTTTTGGCATCGCCGGCATGGTGGCAGGCTCCGTGTCCGCCATTTTCGCCAAACGGCTGACCACCATGGTAGCCTTTTCCTCCGTGGCCCAGATCGGCTACATCTATATGGGACTTGGCATGGGCACACAGGCTGCGCTGATCGCGGTATTTTTCCAGATCTTTTCCCATGCGCTGACCAAGCCCATGCTGTTTCTCTCCGCCTCTCAGCTGGCCAATGTCAGCGGCGGACGGCAGGATTTCCGCTCCCTTTGCGGGGCGGGGCACCGGCATCCGGTGGCGGGCTTTACTTTTACCGTGGGCGCGTTGTCCATGGTGGGTATTCCGCTTTTTGCCGGATTTATTCCCAAGCTGTACTTTGCCACCTCCGCCTTCGGTCTGGGATGGAAGACCTGGCCGGTGCTGCTGGCGCTGGCTGTCAGCACGGTTTTGAATGTGATGTACTTTCTCTACACCACCATTCTTATCTGGCTGCCGAGGGAAGAGGGTGCCCGCAACCACAACCGGGTGATGCCTCAAGTGGAGACCATCGTCCCCGCCGCCCTGCTGGCCGGATTTAATCTGATGGTGGGCATTCATTCCTCGGCGCTCACCGCGCTTTTCACGCAGGGCATCGACCTGTTCTGCCAGTAACGGGAAAGGAGAGAGAGAATTATGCTGGTCGGTATTATCCTTCTTCCCCTTCTGACGGGGCTGCTGATCCCTCACTTCATCCCCGGCGGGCGCAGGCGGCGGTTTTGCTTTTTGATGGCCTCCCAAATCGTAGAGGTGTGCGTGGTGACTGCCGCAGTGCTTTCGGGGCGTGACTACACCTCCGATATCTGGCGGCTCACCGAATCGCTGACCATTGCCTTGAATCTGGACGGCGTGGCCGCTGTTTTCTGTCTTCTCACCGTCATCAGCTGGCTTCTGACACTGCTGTATTCCTACGAATATATGCAGCATGAGCACGGGCATGAGGCCAATTTTTACACGTTTTTGTTTATCTCCGAGGGTATGCTGTTGGGCACGGCTCTATCGGCAGACTTTGTGTCCATGTACGTTTTCTATGAACTCACCAGCCTTTGCTCCATGCCCCTGGTGCTGTATGAGCGCACCCGCAAGGCCATTACCGGTGCCGTGAAGTATCTTTACTACTCCATCGGCGGCGCTTTTTTCGTGCTGTTCGGTCTGGCCGTGCTGTATGACAACACCTTTACACTGGACTTCCTGCCCGGCGGGACGCTGATCCCCGGCCACCACACTCAGCTGGTGCTGGCCTCCATTTTCTGTATCATTCTGGGCTTTGGCACCAAGGCCGGTATGTTCCCCATGCACAACTGGCTGCCCACCGCCCATCCCGTGGCCCCGGCCCCCGCCAGCGCCTTGCTCTCCGGCATCATCACCAAGGCCGGCGTGATCGGCATTTTGCGGGTCATCTACTTCATTGCCGGAGCCAACCGGCTGCGGGGCACCTGGGTGCAGACAGCCTGCCTGTCTCTGGCACTGTTCACGGTTTTTATGGGCTCTATGATGGCCTTTACGGAAAAAAACTTCAAAAAGCGGCTGGCGTATTCCAGCATTTCCCAGATTTCCTATGTGCTCACCGGCCTTTTTGTGCTGTCGCGGGAGGGTCTTATGGGAAGTCTTCTGCAAATCACCTTCCACGCCGCCGCCAAGATTGCCCTCTTCTACATCGCCGGCATTCTCATTTGCCTGGCGGGTGTCCGCAGCGTGGAGCGGTTTCGGGGCGTGGGACGGCGGCTGCCGGTGACTTTTGGCTGTTTTGTGTTCGCCGCGCTGTCGCTGGTGGGCATTCCGCCTTTCGGCGGCTTTGTGAGCAAGTGGTATATTTCCCTGGCGGCGCTGGACGGACTGCCGGGAGCCTTCGCTTATTTGGCGCCCGCGGTGCTGCTGCTGTCGGCGCTTTTGACGGCGGGGTATCTGTTCCCGCCTATTATTCGCGGCTTTTTCCCCGGTGCGGATCTGCCGGAGTCGCCTGGCGACCGGCTCTGTGAGCCATGGCAACTGACCGTGCCGCTGATCCTTTTGGCAGCGGTCTGCGGCTTGCTGGGGCTGTTCCCCGATTTGTTGACCTCAGTGATGCAGCGCATTGCCGGGGCTGTGTTGTAAGGAGGTGGCGACATGAGTTCCTGGTTTTTGCTGCTTCCCGTGTTTCTCCCTCTGGTGGGGGGCCTCCTCTCCTACTTCATCGTTTTTCCCTCCGATGGCAGCCGTCGCTGGTTTTACGGCATTTTGACCGTCGCCACCACAGCTTTGGCCTGGATGGCCATTTTGCGCTGCGGCAGCGACACGTTTATACTGCTGCGGTTTACCGACAAGCTGACGCTTTCCTTTCGCATGGACGGCGCCGCCCGGCTCTTTGCGGGACTCTCGGCCACCTTATGGCCGGTGACCATGGTCTATGCCTGGGACTATATGCGTCATGAAAAGCATCTGCGGATGTTCTGGGCATTTTTCACGGCGTCCTTCGGTGTGACGCTGGGGATCGCTTTTTCCGCCAACATGATGACCATGTACCTCTTTTACGAACTTTTGACTTTAGCCACGCTGCCCCTTGTGATGCAGCCCATGACCTCCAAAGCCATCCAGGCGGGCATCAAGTATGTGATCTATTCCATGAGCGGCGCGGCGCTGGCCTTTATCGGTCTGGTTTTCGTCATCGTCACCGACGCGCAGGACTTTGTGATCGGAGGGCATTTGGCGGGCTATGCCGGCAGCCGCACCACGCTGCTGTCGGTATTTGCTCTGTCGTTTCTGGGTTTTGGCGTGAAGGCTGCCATCTGGCCGCTGCACGCCTGGCTGCCGGCGGCAGCGGTGGCTCCCACGCCTGTCACAGCGCTGCTGCACGCGGTGGCCGTGGTGAAGGCGGGCGCCTTTGCCTGCATCCGTCTGACATACTATGCCTTCGGTCCCGAGGCGGTGGCCGGTTCCTGGGCGCAGGAGCTGGTGATGACGCTGGCCATTTTTACCATCGTCTACGGTTCGAGCATGTCCCTCAAGCAGCAACACTTCAAGCGCCGTCTGGCTTATTCCACGGTGTCCAACCTGTCCTACATTCTCTTCGCCGTTTCCATCATGACGACAGAGGCGCTGACAGCGTCCTTCCTGCACCTGATCTACCACTCCGTGGTGAAGATTATGGCTTTCTTCGCCGCCGGCGCGGTGCTGCATTACGGGGAGCGGGAGTATGTGGACGAGCTGGAGGGCCTTGGCAAATATATGCCGGTGACGTTTGCCTGTTTCACTGTGGCTTCCTGCGCGCTGACGGGCATTCCGCCTTTTAACGGTTTTATCAGCAAGTGGTATATCGCTCTGGCGGCTGTCCATACGTACCACCCGCTGCCCCTTCTGGGCTTTGCGGCATTGCTGCTGTCGGCTCTGTTTACCGCCATCTATATGTTTCAGGTGGTGGTGCGGGCCTGGTTTCCCAGCAAGGAGGGGATCCTTCCCTTACCCGGCACCGTCCGTGAAGCGGGCGCTTTGATGCTGGTGCCGATGATCGTTCTGGCGGCAGCCTGTCTTGTCATGGGGCTTTTCCCCCAGAGCCTGCTGGATCTCATTCGAGAGGCGGTGAGTGTCTGATGATCTATTTTGTTCTCTTCTTCCCTCTGGCGGCGGCGTTTTTTTCCGTGTGGATCGGCCGCTCCTTCCCGAAAGGACAGGGCATCTTTGTGGTCTGTGCCACAGGCGCGGTGCTGTTGGGGATGGGGGCGCTGTGCGCCACACAGTTTGGCGCATCGTTTACCATTCCTTATTGCCACCTCAGCTTTACGCTGGACGGTTTTCGCTGTGTCTACGGCGTCATTGCGGCGTTCATGTGGTTTGCCTCTTCCCTGCTGTCCCAGGAGTATTTCCTGGGACAGCACCAGCTGAACCGCTACTATTTCTTCTTCCTGCTGACACTCAGCGCCACTCTCGGCGTCTTTTTATCGGCGGATCTCTACACCACTTTTCTGTTCTTTGAGATGATGTCCCTTTGTTCCTATGTGTGGGTGGTGCAGGATGAGACGCCTGCCGCCATCGACGCGGGCAAGACCTACCTGACCATCGCGGTGCTGGGCGGTCTTGTGACACTGATGGGGCTTTTCATCCTCTATCACCTCACCGGAACAATGGAAATAGCCGCTTTGCAAAGTGCCTGCGCCGCCGTTACTGACCGTGGAGCACTGTGGGCCGCCGCTTTTTGCGTTTTCTTTGGCTTTGCCGCCAAGGCCGGTGTGTTCCCGCTGCATATCTGGCTGCCCAAGGCGCACCCGGTGGCCCCGGCACCGGCCAGTGCGCTGCTCTCCGGTGTGCTGACAAAAGCGGGGTTGTTCGGCGTCTTTCTGGTGACGGCGCAGATGCTGCCCCACGACATCGCCTGGGGCGATCTAATCCTGACTCTGGGTACCATTACCATGGTGCTGGGTGCGGTGATCGCCGTTTTTTCCAACAATCTCAAGTATATTCTGGCCTGTTCTTCTCTCTCGCAGATCGGTTTTGTCATGACGGGCATCGCCATGACAAGCCTGCTGGGTGAGGAAAACGCCCTGGCTGCCAACGGTGCGGTGCTTTACATGATGAACCACTCCCTTGTGAAGCTGACGCTTTTCCTCTTCGCCGGTGTGGTCTACATGAATACTCACGCGCTGGATCTGAACCAGATCCGCGGCTTTGGACGGGGAAGACCCCTGCTGCACATCGTCTTTCTATGCGGTGCCTGCTCTCTGGCGGGCATACCGGGTTTTTGCGGCTACCTCAGCAAGACGCTGGTACATGAAAGTCTGGTGGAATACGCCCACCTCAGCGGCAGCTGGGCTGTCACCGGGGTGGAATGGCTGTTTCTCTTCTCCGGAGGCCTTACCGCCGCTTATCTCTTCAAGATCTATGTGGCGCTTTTCTGGCAAGGCGCGCCCAAGCGGGCCCATTTCCACGCCGGCAGCCGCCCTATGACGATGGCCGCTTTGCTCCTTTCCGCTGTGGCTTTGCCGGTTCTGGGACTTCTGCCCCATCGCCTTGCCGAGCGCGTCACCGCGCTGACACTCCCCTTTACCGGTGGGCATCCCTTTGCCCACCCCGTCTCCTATTTCGCCTGGGTGAACCTCCGGGGCGTAGTCATTTCTCTGGGGATCGGTGCTCTGGTCTATGGACTTTTCATTTGCCGGGTGCTGATGCAGCGGCAGGACGGAGAGCCCGTGTACCTGTCCTTGTGGCCGGAAAAGTTCTCTTTGGATGAGGGCGTGTATCGCCCGTTTTTCACCCACTTTCTGGCGCTTTTGTCTGTGGTGACCAGAGCTTTCTGCGATACGCTGGACCTGTTGGTGCTCTTTATGCGAAAGACGCTGCTGCGGGATTCCCACATTCGCATCAATCAAAACCGTTACAGCGCTCTTGTCCGGTCGATCGCCAAGACCAGTCCTCTCAACGAGGCGGAGGTCTCCGACCGTGTGGGAACCTTCCGGGATACCGCCAGCCGCATTACCAACAGCCTTTCTTTTGGCCTGCTGATGACCTGTCTGGGGCTTTGCGCCATTTTGCTGTGTGAGATCTTTTATGTGTTCGGATAAGCAAACAAAAAAGGAGCTTGCAAAATGACGTTTTGCAAGCTCCTTTTTCATGAAAACAACTTCTTTACAAGGCGTTGTCCACCGCTTCGATAAAGCTCTCGGACATGGCCGGATCGAACTGCGTTCCGGCGCATCTGCGGATCTCCCGGAAAGCATTTTCAAACGTACGGGTCTGCTGATAGGGGCGCTTGGCCGTCATAGCATCGAAGCTGTCCGCCAAAGACAGCATCCGGGCCAGGCGGCAGATCTCCTCCCCCTTCAAGCCATTGGGATACCCTGTTCCGTCGAAGTGCTCATGGTGCTGCAGGACAATGGGAACCACTTCTTGCAGATCCGGAATCTGTCTGACGATATCGGCGCTGTCGATGGGATGCTTGCGGATCTCTTCCCATTCTTTGTCTGACAGCCGTTTTTCGGAGATCAGGGTTTCCTTGGAGACATTGATCTTTCCGATGTCATGAATATAGGCTGCATAGACCAAATGGGCTTTCTCCTGGGCCGAAAGACAGCAGTGGTCCGCAAACACATCACAGTAGCGCACCACGCGCTCCGTGTGATTATAGGTGTACTGATCCCGGGAGTTGATAACCGTCAGCAGCGCTTTTACCGAGGTAATGCTGTTGTCATCGGACACGTCCAGGTGCTTAAACTGATCGAAAATAGAGGAATACAGCTCGACGCGGTTCTTGCGGAAAAACTTGGCCCGGTACAAAGCGGCGTCGGCCCGCTCGATCAGCTCCTGCACAGAATCCTCCTGCCCCAGGCGCTCCGCCACGCCGATGGACACTGTCAGATTGTGGTTTGGCAACATCTCCTGGCCGTCAAAGGGGAAGTCACTGATGACACGGCGGATCTGATCGGCTATTTCCATGGCCTGAGCTTGTGTGGTATGGGGATAGATCACCGTAAACTCTTCTCCGCCATAGCGGCAAGCCACATCCTCCGGTCGGGTGGAAGCCTGGATCATATGGGACACCTGCCGCAGCACGTCGTCGCCCTTCTGGTGCCCAAACATATCGTTATAGACCTTAAAATGGTCCAGATCCAAAATAATGACCGAAAGCGGCTGCATATCGCCGCGCTGAAAAAGCGTCGTCAGCGTATCATAAAAATATCGGTGGTTGAAAAGGCCTGTCAAGCCATCCATATTGGCTGTTCTTTTTAAGTTTTCGATATGTTCATTTTCGATCTTTACGTAAAAGCCCAGCACCCAGGCCACCACAAAAAACATGGCCGAAAGCGCTAGATCCGCTTGAAAATAAGGATTGACGCCGCTGGCATGATACAGCGTCAGATCCAGCGTAAGAACCGTGACCGCGCTGAGCACAGCCACAAACATACCCGTACGAAAGCCCATGTCCATGGTGTAGACCACGATCATGAAAATAAACATATATTTGTAGTAGCTCTGATAGGAACCGCTGTATAAGATCGCCGCCAGACAAACCAGATAAAAAACCGCAATTTCGATATAGTGACCGATCTTGGCTTTCCGGAACTGATAATTCAGCACGATCCACATAAATGCCACGATCACAATGATGGAAAGAAAAATGATACCCATTCCGATATTCAGATTGAGTACCGTATGGCTGGTACTGTCTCCAAAATAATATTGAAACAACGGAGCTGTGCAGAAAAACAGCGCCATGATCTTGAGCATGAAGAACATATTGCTGAATTTACTTCGTTTTTCCTGTTCTGTCAGCATCCCGCACCTCCTTTAAAGAAATTGTAAGAGCAGGCGCACATAAAGATTACGGAGTGTTCCTTATGCCGTCTGCTCTTACAAAGCCGCGTCACTCATATTACAGATCGTTCAGAGATTCCGGCTCTTCCGGCTGATACATCCACCAAATGCAGGCAGAGGTCGCAACCAGCGTCGCAACGAGAGTGGCGACAACGGACATGGCTGCCAGTACCTTCTTCTTCATGAAAACTTCCTCCTTTCTTTTATGATCGTGAAACCTTAAAAAGGTGATCCAGTGTTTTAATCAGACGCTTTCCGCCTGAGGTCAGCATACAAACCTGCCATAGAACCGAGAGATCCAAAGCCCATAAATAGGCGAGACAATCGGTCCCTCGGCAGGTCTTCAAAAGCATGATAGCCGTCAGCAAAATAAATGCGGCCACCACCACAGCGGCGCTGCGGCGCAAGCGCTTGATCTTCTCGAGTCTCCTCACCGGTTTGTTGGGAGAGTCCACAGGCGCCAGCCGGTAAATCAAAAACGACGCCATCAGATAGATCGCTCCCGAAGCAAAACAAGCTGTCCAAAACCCGGTAAGCGGCAATACATAGCGTGCCAGGGCCGAAAAAAGTGCAATACAAAAAACGCTGAGGAAAAGACATCCGTTGAAGCTGCCGGAATGGACGCCGCCGATCAGACGGCGCAAAAAGCCTACCGAAAAAAATACGATCATGGCTTCCCAGAAAAAGTCAAATAAGCAGCCCAGCAGGACGGCGGAGAGAAAGATGAACACCAACTGCAGCAGTGCCGTCAGCCCGTAGGCCATCACCGCTACCTTTTCACTGTCAGCGTTTTGTGCCGTTCCGATCTTCTGCGCCCACCTGCGCGCCAGTTTTTCCATCTTGATCCCGCTCCTCTTTGGATCTCATACGAATTTTATAAAACGTAAACATGGCAGCCACCAAAATCAAATTGACAGGAGTACCTGCTACTGCTTTGCTGATTTCACCAGAAACAGTGCCGTCACCAGCCATCACTTTCATAATTTGATCATGCCCCAAAACGCCCGATAAAGCAGCAAGGTTTATTAGTTCCGACAGCAAGATCGTCATAGAAGCGGCTAAAATTCCCACCACGGTCATAAAAGCTGGTGTTTTGAGAATCAACACTGCCAGTAAAATAAATGCTATCATAATCAAAATGGTATGGAATCCAAAACTGATTACCCGAATCTGGCGCACTCCGAATCCAATCAAAGCATATAGCACAGCCATGGGGATAAATTCCCGCGCAACGATACGCCGCTTCACAAACGCATAGACGCCCATCAAGAATCCAACGCCCTGCAAAAAATAACCCAAAACGCCATCTGTCAAGAACAAAAGGATATATTCCATTCTCATCACCTGCTTTTCAAAGAATGTCCCGCCGGGCGATTAAAAGACAGCACCGCACGGTAAAGAATGATGGCAACAAACAGGTGGTTGAGCACATCCCCGGGGCTGAGAATACACCAGCCCAAATCCAGATAATCCGCCAAAAACGGCAAGGCGGCATCATTCGTCATCAACACATGCAGTCCGTCCACACCGCTGGAAAGCATTTCCCTTGTGCAATAGCCCGTCCATTGGGAAAACGTGGGCCAAACCGGCATTTTCCCGCCGTTGGCCGCAATGACCAGATGGTTCAGAAAGCTGCCCGCCAGCGTACAGCCTGCTCCCCACAGGGCCGGGACATAAAGCTCCCGCCGCAAAATAGGAAACAGCAGTGAGAGCAAAAACGCCCATTGCAAGTATTTTCCATAACCGATCCAATGAGTATTTCCCAACCAACAGCTGATCTGGAAGAAAATATGTACACTTTCCGTCAGAAGCAGAGGCAGCAGATCCCACGCGGTAAACAGCGGCCGAAGCGAATACCGCCGGCAGTGCGCCACAAGCAGCGGAACCAAAATAAACGGCAGCATAGCGTCCCTCCGCGTCCACATCCGGTTTCCTCGCGGTCAAAATGCGCATAAAACCAATCATACACCGACTTATTGTTTTTTGATTATAACACCGTTTTCTTTCTATTACAAGATTTTGCGCTCATTTTAGTCAACTTCTGCAAAAAATTTTTGCCTGTGCAGGTCAAATAGCGTTCTTTTTTTCTATCTCTTGTGATATGTGAATTTATTTTTTTCAGATAGCTGTCTTTTTACAATAAAATACCATATTTTTACATTTTCTTTCTGGCAATGAAAAAAATTTTATTATCTTGTGTCCTTCTGGCCGTACACTTTCTCAAAAATTTTTTCTGCTATTGATTTTTTAAATAGAATAGACAGACGCCAATCACCATCCAAGCCAGTGGCTTTAGCTGCTCAAAAACAACCCCGCATATCTTTTCTTGTGGAATAAGACTTGACAGAAGCAAAAAAACTGATAGGCTAACAACAAAGCCGCTAGGTGGTTTTACTGTGAAAGGAGGATCTGTTTCCTATGCAATATCTGGGCATTGACATTCCTGTTCGAAATCTCCCCCAGCTGGACGAGAGCTACATCCCTCTCTTTTCATTTTTTAAAGCGTTTCTGTCCGATGCCAGAGAGCCGCTACACATCGCCCTGGAGCGTTCTGATGGTCAGATCGCCGTGTGGCACACCTATGTGCACAGTACGCCCCAGCGGCGGCAGGCCGACCTGTTTTTTGCACAGCGCCTGATCAAGCTCTTTCTTTGGATCAAAGGTGGTTTCCGACTGTATCTGGCCGGTTGTCCCGATGTCTGCCGCGCCGTTGAAGCCTCTTACGCGCCCGGCGGCGACCGCCATTTTGACCGGAAGTTTATGGAAGAAGTGTACGAGCGGCCGTTTGAGGTGTGCCTGTGCGATGAAGTCCCCCGGGAGACAGGCGCATCCGCCAGTGTGGGGCGCCATCTGGAGGGCTGCCGCATCGGTTTTGATGCCGGCGGCAGCGATTTGAAGGTGTCTGCCGTGGTGGACGGCGAATCCGTTTTTTCCCAGGAGATCGTCTGGTTCCCCAAGACAAATCCGGATCCCTCCTATCATTATAACCATATTGTGGAGGCCATGCGATCTGCCGCGGCGCACCTGCCCCGGGTGGACGCCATCGGCGTTTCTTCCGCCGGTGTGTTTGTCAACAACCACCCCATGGTGTCCTCTCTTTTTTTGCAGGTGCCCCGGGAGCTCTTCTATACGCAAGTGAAAGACATCTATCTCCGCGCCGGCCGGGAGTTTGGCAGCATTCCCATCGCTGTGTGCAACGACGGTGATGTGACCGCGTTGGCCGGATCTATGGGGCTTCACGAAAACAACGTGCTGGGCATTGCCATGGGCACCAGCGAGGCCGTGGGCTATGTGGATGAAAACGGTCGCATTACCGGATGGCTCAATGAGCTGGCCTTTGCGCCGGTGGACGCCTCGCCGGACGCTCCGGCGGATGAGTGGTCCGGTGATATCGGCTGCGGCGCCAAGTATCTGGCGCAGGACGCTGTGGCGCGTCTTGCCGGCAAGGCCGGCATTCCTCTGGATGCGCAGGCGTCTCCGGCCGAGCAGCTCAAAGCGGTGCAGGCGCTGATGGAGCAGAATGATCCCCGTGCCGCCTCCGTCTACCGCTCCATTGGCGTGTATCTGGCCCATACGGTGGCGCTTTACGAAACGTTTTATCATTTCCGCCATGTCCTTTTGCTGGGACGTGTCATGTCCGGCAAGGGCGGCGATCTTTTGCTGGCGGAAGCAAAGCGCGTCCTCTCTGACGAATATCCGGATGTGGCCTCCAAAGTCCGTGTACAGCTTCCGGACGAAAAAAGCCGCCGAGTGGGGCAGTCTGTGGCGGCCGCTTCTCTGCCCTCTTTATAACGCCCCACAGGAAGAGAACATCATCAAAAAGGAGACTTTGACATGGATTACGCAAAAGAATCACTGAAGCGGCATGAGACTTGGAAAGGCAAGATCGAAGTGGTGGCAACGGTTCCCGTTGCCACCAAGGAAGATCTCTCTCTGGCCTATACCCCCGGCGTGGCACAGCCCTGCCTGGAAATTCAAAAAGATGTGCGCCGCAGCTACGATCTGACACGGCGTCACAATCTCTGCGCCGTTATCACCGACGGCTCCGCGGTGTTGGGGCTGGGCGACATCGGGCCGGAAGCCGGTATGCCGGTGATGGAGGGCAAGTGCGTTTTGTTCAAAGCCTTTGGACATGTGGATGCTTTTCCTTTGTGTCTCAAGACTCACGATGTGGATGAGTTTGTCAACGCCGTCTATCTGCTCTCTGGCTCCTTCGGCGGTATCAATCTGGAGGATATTTCCGCACCCCGCTGTTTTGAGATTGAGCGTAAGCTGAAAGAAAAGTGCGACATCCCCATCTTCCACGACGACCAGCACGGCACCGCCGTCATCACGCTGGCGGGGCTCATCAACGCCTTGGAAGTGGTGGGCAAAAGCAAGGAAAATGTCCGGGTGGTCACCTCGGGTGCCGGCGCGGCCGCTGTCTCCATCGTAAAGCTGCTGCTCTCCGCCGGTTTTCAAGATATCATCATGTGTGACCGGGCAGGCGCAATTTACGAAGGACGCGAGGGCCTCAACTGGATCAAGCAGGAGATGGCCGCCGTCACCAATCAGGAGAAAAAAGCCGGCAGCCTTGCCGAGGCGCTTGTCGGCGCCGACATTTTTATCGGTGTCTCCGCCCCCGGCACTGTCACCATGGAGATGGTGAAAACCATGAACCGTGATGCCATCGTCTTCGCCTGCGCCAACCCCACACCCGAGATCTTTCCTGACGACGCCAAAGCCGGCGGCGCCAGAGTCGTTGCCACCGGCCGCAGTGATTTTCCTAACCAGATCAATAACGTTCTGGCCTTTCCCGGCATTTTCCGCGGCACCTTCGACGTCCGTGCTCGTGACATCAATGAAGAAATGAAAATGGCTGCGGCGCGGGCGCTGGCCGCCTTGGTCTCCGACGAGGAGCGCAGCGCCGACTATATCATTCCCAAAGCCTTCGACCCCCGTGTGGCGCCGGCTGTTGCCAAGGCGGTGGCGCAGGCCGCCCGGGATTCCGGCGTGGCCGCCATTAGATCCGGCATTGTCATATGATGCCAAACGAAGCTTCTTCTTATATGGATCTATCCGTTTGATACCGCAGGATCAAGCCCTATTTTGTTTTTTTCCCCTGAGACTTATCCGGGGCATTGCTGCTCTGGCTGTTTCCTTTGGTGGAATTTTCCTTGCCCTGATTGCTGGCGGAGGGTGCCGTGGAAGCGTCCTTTGCGTCTTCCGTGTCATCCGCTTCCTCTATTTCCTCTGTTTCATCGCCAGCAGCAGATTTTTTGTTGTCTTTCTGATTGCCCGAAGCGGCTTCCATGGTTTTTTCCTTTACCTCGCCAGCCGCTTTCATAGCGTCTTCCTTCTCCTCACCGGCAGCCTCGCGGATATCCTCAGCCTGTTCGTTGGCCGTCTTCATCAGTTTCTCCGCCTGCTCTGTGAGCGTTTTGGCCTGCGCCACCGCCGCGGCCCGCTCCTCATCGCTCATGGCATCCTGATTGGCCAAAAGTGCGTCCGCCTGCTGGCGAAGGGCCTGTGCCTGCTCTTTGGCGGCTTTCTGGATCTCAGAAGCTTGTGCCTTGGCCGTTTCAAAGGCGGTGCCCGCTTGCGCCTTGGAGGCTTCAAAAGCAGCCATAGCCGCTTCTTTTGCCACCGTCTTCAGTTCCTCACTGATGGTGCTTTCATCGGTGTTATCGTCATCACTGTCCAAAAGGTCATTGAGCTGCACCATGATCTCCGACACTTTTTTGTTTTGCAGTTCTTCCACTGTCAAAGAGGGATCCAGCGCCTGTAGGGACTTAATGAGCTTATACCGGCCGGGAGAGATGCCCAGGTCCTTTGCCTCTGTCCGCAGCGAGAGATCAGAGCAATCCTTGTAGAGCAGCGCGGAGACGTTGCTCTGACTCATGGCATTCTGCGCGGCCTGCTGGCTCTCGGCCGCCAGCTGTTCGGCCTTATCGCCATTCTTGGATTCTGCCGTGATGGCAACGACGGACGTACCGTCATCCTTGATGAAGTTCTGCTCCGCGGCAGCGTTTACCAGCTGCTCCATGGCGGAGGAGACATTTGTGTGGATCAGATCAAGTCCTGTGAGGATGGTCTGGCCGTCCTCGTTCACACCCTCCACCGAAACCACACGGTCCAATGCGTTGACGCCCAGTTCCACGCTGGGATTGATGTCCAGACTGACATAGGCCACCGGTGTTTTGAGATAGGCGTAACCGGTGACAAAAGAGCCGATCAGAAGAACGGCAGCCACGGACGCGGCCAATGCTTTTTTCATAGGTCGTTCACTCCTTTTTTGTAATGGAAAGACTGTTTCTCCGGGCTTGGTGTCCATCGCTGTCCGTAGATATTGCTCTGTATGTGCCAAAAGTTCAGGGTCAGCTTTGACCTTGCCCATTGCGGATTTAAAATGCTGATTCATATGCCGAACCTCCCAATTTGTGTCTGAGTATCTCTTTTGCCCTGTGCAGGTGGGAATAGACAGTGTTTTCTTTTTGTCCCAAAAGATGGGCGATCTCTCCTGCGGTGTACTCCTCGTAGTAAAAGAGGTAGATCACGTCCTTCAGCTTGGGCGGCAGTGACAAAACTGCCAGAAGCACGTCGCTTTCCTCCTGATCCTCGCAGGGGATCTCCATCTCCTCCAGTGAACCCACATTCCGTCTCCAAAATGCTTTGCACAGGTCCTTGCAGCGGTTGATGGTGATGCGGCAAAGCCATGCCTTTTTATGTTCCTCGCTGTCAAAGGGCTTGTCCACTTGCAGGAGTTTCAAAAACACATCCTGAAAAACGTCCTCCACGTCTTCCCTTTGCCGCAGGTACATAGAGCAAATACGGCGCACCATGTCCGCATAATCCCGAAGAGCTTCACTGACCACATCGTTGATGGGTTCTGACGTTTGTTTCATCATTTCTTCTCCCTGCTTATAATACGAATCAACTTCCTCGATCCTTGCAGCATTTTCCATTTTTCTCAAAAAAAACCGGCCGGCAGCCAAAATTTGCAGCTGCCGCCCGGTAAAGAGCCAATCGGCAACTGGCTGCCCTGAGCGTTTGCTGTTAGGCCCTTTAGCTTTGCGCCCCTGCCTTTCGACAGGTTTGCTATTGTCGGATATTCACTTTTTCCCGCCATTCAGTGCCGCAGCAGTAAAAGCAGTTCCCGCAGCAGCTTGCAGGCGGTGGCGGTAGAGGCGCCGCTGGTGTCCAGCATAGGGGCAAGCTCCACCACGTCGCAGCCCACAATGTGCAGCGGCGCAAAGCGAAGCAGCGCCTCCAGCAGTTCCCGGAACGTGGCGCCGCCTGCCTCGGGCGTGCCGGTGCCGGGGAATACCCCGCAGTCCAGCACATCCAGGTCGATGCTCAGATACACCGGGCTGTCGGCTACCTCCGCCGCCACCTGTGCCGCCGTCTGGAGGGCAAAGGGATACAGCTCGGTGTGCTCTCCGGCAAAGGCGAACTCCGTCTTTTCCCCGGAGCGAATGCCAAGCTGATAGATGTGTCCATCCCCTACCAGTTCCCAAACGCGCCGCATGACGGTGGCATGAGACAGTTTTTCTCCCATATAATCATCTCTCAGATCCGCGTGGGCGTCAAGATGGATCACACGCACCTCCGGATATTTTTTGACCACCGCTTCCATGGCTCCCAGCGTCACCAGATGCTCGCCGCCCATCATCACGGGCAGCTTGCCATCCCGGAGGATCTCCTCCGTACAGGCACGGATCTGCGCCAGTGCCCTTTGAGCGGAGCCAAACACCAGGTCCAGATCACCGCCGTCAAACACGCTCGCGTCGCATAGATCCCTGTCCTGGTAAGGGCTGTACGTTTCCAGTCCCACGCTCTCCTGCCGCATGGCGGCGCAGCCGAAGCGGGCGCCGGGACGGAAGGAGGTGGTGGAGTCAAAAGGCGCGCCGAAGAGGACAGTGCGGCTTTGCTCATAGTCCGCGTCGCAGCCCAGAAAGGTGTGGACGTTCTTATTCATCGTCGATCTCCAGCAGCTCGCGGACGTAATTGGGCAGGGCGAAGGCGCCAGTGTGCAGGTCCGTGTTGTAGTAGCGTGTCTTCAGCCCCAGCGCGTTCCAGGCCGCCGCGTCCAGATCCCGGATGGGGTCGAGTTCCTTGGAGGCAAAGCCGAAGAGCCAGTGGCCCGAAGGGTAGGTGGGGATGTGCGCCTGATAGACCCGGCAGACCGGGAAAAACTCCCGGATGCGCCGGTGGGCCCGCTGCATGGACTTGGCGTAGGAGGGATAATAGGGCGTCTCATGCTGGTTCACCAGAATACCTTTTTCTTTGAGCGCCTTGTAGCAGTTGCCGTAGAATTCCTTGGTGAAAAGGCCCTCGCCGGGGCCGAAGGGGTCGGTGGAGTCCACGATGATCAGGTCGTAGGCGTTCTCCTTGTCCCGGACAAAGCGCAGACCGTCCTCATAGTAGATGTGAACCCTGGGATCGTCCAGCCGGCTGGCCGTCTGGGGCAGATACGCCCGGCAGGTCTCCACCACCATGCGGTCGATCTCCACCATGTCGATGCGATCCACGCCGGCATAGCGGGTCAGTTCCCGCACCGTGCCGCCATCGCCCGCGCCGATGACCAGCACCGAACGAATGGCGGGATTGGTGGCCATGGGAACGTGGACGATCATGTCATGATAGATAAACTCGTCCTTTTCCGTCACCATCATGAGGCCGTCGAGAGTAAAGAAGCGGCCAAATTCCTTGCTGTCAAAAAAATCAATGCGCTGAAACTCGCTTTGCGCGCTGTAAACCTGATTGTCCACGCGGATGGAAAACCGCACATTTTCCGAATGTTCTTCCGTATACCAAAGTTCCATAATTCATTCTCCTTATTCGATAATTTGAAGGGAGGAAACCGTCAGATCCTCCGTGCCTGTGAGGGAACAGCCCTTTTCCCGGGCGTAGCGGATATAGGCGACGATTTCGTCTGTCACCCGTTCGCCGGGCGCCAGAATGGGAATGCCGGGGGGGTAGCACATGACAAATTCGCCGCTGACATAGCCCACGCTCTGCGTCAGCGGAAGGCTGCGCTTGGGTGCGTAAAATGCCTGCTGGGGCGGCAGAACCACCTGCGGCACAATATATTCATGCTCCAGCATACCGGTTTTATCCCGGGCATAGAGACGCTTGATCTCCCCCAGAGCGGCTACCAGACGCTCGATCTCGAATGCCCGGTCGCCGGCGGAGATGACCGCCAGAAAATTGCCCAGATCTCCGAACTCAATTTGGATGCCGTATTCATCCCGCAGCAGGTCGTAGACCTCGATGCCCGCCAGTCCCAGCTCCAGCGTGTGGACCGAGAGCTTGGTGGCGTCGAAGTCGAAGAAGTCGTCTCCGTTGGTCAGTTCTTTTCCAAAGGCGTAGAACCCTCCGATGCGGTTGATCTCGCCCCGGGCGTACTCCGCCAGCTCCAGCGTTTTGGCGAAGATGGACGCGCCGTTTTCCTGCAAGTTCAGCCGGGCCAGATCCAGCGACGCCAACAGCAGGTACGAGCCGCTGGTGGTCTGGGTAAGATTGATGATCTGACGCACATAGTCGGCGTTGACGCCCTTGCCGCAGAGTAAAAAGGAACTTTGCGTCAGTGAGCCGCCCGTTTTGTGCATACTCACCGCCGCCATGTCCGCCCCCGCCGCCATCGCCGCGCGGGGCAGGTGCTTTCCAAAGTAGAAATGGGTGCCGTGGGCCTCGTCTGCCAGCACGCGCATTCCCCGCTGATGGGCCATGGTCACGATGCCCGCAAGGTCGGAGCAGACCCCGTAATAGGTGGGGTTGTTCACCAGAATGGCCCGGGCGTTGGGGTGGGCCTCCATGGCCGCCTTCACGTCCGCATGGCGCATCCCCAGCGAGATCCCCAGATCGCGGCTGAGGCCGGGGGTCACATACACCGGCACGGCGCCGCACAGCACCAGCGCGTTGATGACGCTGCGGTGGACGTTGCGGGGCAGGATGATCTCCTCCCCCGCCTTGCAGCAGGAGAGCACCATGGCCTGCACCGCCGAGGTGGTGCCGCCCACCATAAAGAAGGCGTGGGCGGCGCCAAACGCCTCGGCCGCCAGCTCTTCCGCCTCCCGGATGACCCCCACCGGATGGCAGAGGTTGTCCAGCGGCTTCATGGAGTTCACGTCCGCCTTCAGGCAGGCCTGCCCCAGAAAGGCCGTCAGCTGGGGCGTTCCCCGCCCGCCTTTGTGACCCGGCACGTCAAAGGGCACTACCCGCCTGGCCTGATGGGCGACCAGCGCCTCATAGATGGGAGCTCTGTTTTTCATGGCGTGCTCCTCAGTAGACGTTGGCGCCGCTGTATATTTCGATCATTTCCCGGCGCAGGTCGTCGGTGATCTCCAGCCGCCGTCGGGGCGAGAGCTCATACACATCCGTGTTGAAGAGGTAATTCTGCAGGTCGATCTCCTTGATGAGCAGCTTGGTGTGGAACATATTGGCCTGATAGACGTTGACGTCGATGGCGTCATATCGGCGCATGGTCTCTGCGCTGATGTAATCCTGAATGGAGTGGATCTCGTGGTCGATGAAATACTTCTTCCCCAAAAGATCCCTGGTAAAGCCCCGCACCCGGTAGTCGATGGTGATGATGTCCGAATCGAAGCTGCCGATGAGATATTCCAGCGCATTGAGGGGCGAGATCTCACCACAGGTGGATACGTCGATGTCTACCCGAAAGGTGGAGATGGCCTTGTCGGGGTGGTATTCCGGATAGGTGTGAACCGTCACATGGCTCTTGTCCAGATGAGCCAGCACCGTTTCCCTGTCTGCCAGGAGATAGCAGCCCTTGTTGCAGGATTGATCCACCAGCACCTCCGGCAGTGCCTCTTCCGTGATGAGGATGGTCACGGAAGCCCCCTGCGGCTCGTAGTCCTGTTTGGAGATGTTCAGCACATGGGCGCCGATGATCTCCGTCACCTTGCAGAGGATACCAGTGAGACGCTCGGAGTTGTACTGCTCGTCGATGTAGGCGATATAGTCCCGCTGTTCCCGTTCCGTTTTGGCGTAACAAACGTCATAAATGTTGAAGCTGAGTGTTTTGGTCAGGTTGTTAAACCCGTAAAGCGCAATTTTCTTTTCCACGATAGCCCCCCCTTGCCCATAAAAAAATCCCAAGCATTTTCGTGCAGATCTACACAAAAATCCTTGGGAACAGGCAAAGCGCAGAGGCAAACCGCCGTTTTCCTCCGGCAGTCCTGATCGCGCAATGGGGTTCATCATTCAGAGCCTATACAGTAAAACTTACTATTACTACTCTTATTGACCGTTTCACAAGTATTGTGTAAAAGATACACATGGTTATGTAGTAACCAACTCATAAAATTTGAGCTTCTAACTCAATCAATAACGCAGCGATTCCGCTGCAAGCGGCAGTTGACCCGGCTGTCCGTATGGCCTCGATCCTCCGAAGAGAATGGTCAGTAAGTTTTTTGCGATAGGCATACAACTTGAGATGTATAGTATCACGCGCCGGCGTGCTTGTCAATCAATTTCTTTTTCAAGGTTTCTCCCCGCCGAATTCACTGTTATATCGGATCTGATCCTTACATCTCTCCGCTTTTCCTTGAAGTAATTTCATTGCATCTTCTGAAAAAACCTTGCGGCACAGATCGACCTGTTTGGACTGCTCTCTGCCGTCTTCTCCGAGCTTTACACACAACCTTGATTGCGTTGATTATGCATATCGGAGTATTCGGGCAGCGTTTCAGGGCGTTACCCCATCATTCCACCTGTCGGATTATCAGTTCTACAAGTTCACAATTATGAAACTCCTTTCAATTTTCACTTTATTCGACCTTGTGTCTAACCTTTCCAGTCAGGAACGTGTCGCACCCTGCTCCATCTTGCTGTCGAGGAATGCGTTGAGCCGGTACAGTACCGTGGATATGACGGAGGCCATTGCCTGCTTCGCCGAATTGAGCGCCGCGCCGGTGAACCATTTGGCCTGGTGCTCAGGCGGGAGCCTTGCTAACAGAAGCTGGAACCGACTTCTCCCCTTGACCCTGGACGGCTCCAGAAGCTTCCTGCACCATCTTGAATACGGAGATGATGTGACGGTATTCCTCCCAGTGATCGTCGTCCGGCGGCAGGAACGCCGCCAGCAGCACAATCACAGAGGTGAGCAGTCCCTCCGCCGCATCATAAAAGAAAGCGTTCTGTCCGTAATTGGCGCTGTCGCCAGAGGGGTTGATGATGGTCTTGGAGACTATCCCGGTGTACTTTTCCGCCTTGGCCTTGGCGGCGCGGTTGTGTTCGTCGCTGCGGTATTCATCCATGTACTTGTAACCAGATGCAGAAGGTTGTTGCCATCTGATCGGGTGGGATTGGGCAGATCAATTACGGCTATGTTGGAGCCAAAGAACAGGCCGATATCTTGGAATTTGATTATTTCTATAAGAAGTGTGCTTCTGCACTTGACAAGTAAACTATCGTTCACTATAATCATAGTGAACGATAGTTTACTATTTGAAAGAAAAGAGAAGAAACCATGGCTACAACGAAGGAAAACATATTAACGACTGCGCTGCAGCTGTTTGCCAAAGACGGCTATGAGGCAGTTTCCGTCAGCATGATCGCCGGCGCATTGGGAATGACCAAGGGTGCGCTCTATAAGCATTATGTAAACAAGCGAGATATTTTTGACCAGATTGTTACACGCATGGAAGAACGTGACGCCCAACGTGCTGCTGAATTCGAATTGCCGGAGGGAACACTTACGGAGATGACAGAAAAATATTGTAGTACGCCGATAAACCAGCTGATTCAATATAGCAAAGCCCAGTTTTTGTACTGGACGCAGGAGAAGTTTTCCTCTGATTTCCGTAAGATGCTAACCATCGAGCAGTATCACAGCGAGGAAATGAACCAACTTTATCAGCAGTACCTTGCCTCTGGTCCGCTGGGATATGTTACCGATTTGTTCGGCAGCTTGGATATCCAAAATCCGCAGCAGGAAGCGGTTGCCTTTTATGCACCGATGTTCCTGCTCTATAGCGTATATGATGGCAGTGCGGACAAAGCGGCTGTTATCGCGCAGATGGAGGAACATTTGAAAGCGGCCGGGCAGCGCCTGAAAGGAGAAAAAGGATGATGGAAAAGCAGCTTTCGCTGGAATTTGTGGCATTGGCGACGGAATATCCTCAGTGGGCGCTCTGCCGCGTGGTGTTACAGGAAAAGGGACAATATCGAATCGCAGGCAGCCTGGGCGAACAGCAGGCGGTTGTATCCGGTAAGTTTCAGTATGAGGCACAAACGCCCTCTGACTATCCGGCTGTTGGAGATTATGTGATGGCGGACTGGAATCAGGCCGGAAGTTCCGTGATTCATCGGGTATTACACCGAAAAAGCGTCTTTCTGCGCAAAGCCGCTGGAACAGGAAAAAGCGAACAGGTTGTTGCTGCAAATATTGATACGGTGTTTCTTTGCATGTCTCTCAACAACGATTTTAATCTGCGGCGCTTAGAGCGGTATTTAACCATCGCATGGGACAGCGGTGCAACACCTGTGGTGGTGTTGACCAAAGCGGATTTGTGCCGCGATGTGGATGGAAAACGGACGGCTGTGGAAACAATTTCAATGGGTGCAGATTTGATTGTAATCTCCGCTATGGAGCAGGATGGATATCGACAGATTTTACCCTATCTGACAAACGGAAAAACGGTTGCTTTCGTGGGTTCCTCTGGCGTGGGAAAATCCACGCTGATCAACCGCCTGTTGGGAGAAGAACGCTTGGAAACCGGCGGGTTGCGAGACGATGACAAAGGCCATCATACCACTACGCACAGAGAGCTTTTGATACTGCCGAACGGTGCCATGGTCATCGACACGCCGGGAATGCGGGAAATCGGAATGTGGGATTCTGCTGAAGGCTTGGAGAAAGCCTTTTCGGATGTTGAGCAGTTAGCGGCTTCCTGCCGCTTCAAAAACTGCACCCATACAAATGAGCCCGGATGTGCCGTGAATGCGGCGTTGGCGGATGGAACACTTTCGCAGGAGCGATGGCAGTCCTATCAGAAGCTGCGAACAGAAAATGCATACGCGGAGGATGCGCAGAGTTATCTTGCGGCAAAAGAAAAGAAGTTCAAGGAAATTTCAAAAACCAATAAGTTGAATCGAAGGAAAAAGGAGAAGAAAGCATGAATCAAAATAACACTATTATCCGTTTGGAAACAAAAAGCGATTATAGAAACACAGAAGCCCTTGTCCGGGAGGCATTTTGGAATGTGTATCGTCCCGGTTGCACCGAGCATTACGTGTTGCATACCTTCCGCAATCGGGAGGAATTTGTGCCGGAGCTTGACTTTGTCATGGAAAAAGACGGGCAACTCATCGGGCAGGTAATGTATGTGCGCACCAACATCCAAAAGGATGACGGCGCTCAACTGCCCATTATGACCCTCGGACCGATCGGCATCCACCCGGACTATAAACGGCAGGGGTATGGAAAAATTCTGCTCGATTATTCCATGGAAAAAGCGGCGGCGATGGGCGCAGGTGCGCTTTGTTTTGAGGGAAATATTGACTTCTACGGCAAATCCGGCTTTGTTGTTGCCTCCACAATGGGAATTCATTACTATGAGGAACCCCGAGATGCCGAAGTACCCTACTTCCTTTGCAAGGAACTCAAAAAGGGATATCTTACCGGTGTAAGCGGAACCTACCGTACACCGCAGGGCTACTTTGTGGATGACAAAGAGGCGGAAGCCTTTGACAAGAGCTTCCCCGCCAAAAAGAAATTGAAGCTGCCGGGACAGTTGTGGTTGTAATGATTCTGGATGCATAGCAGCGTAGGGGAAATCCCTGTTTGCCAAGTGGGTTACTTTGCCTTGTTGCCCTTAGACGAACTTGCCGAATTTCCGTTGGGCACTCCCATTCGATTATAGGTACATCCTCATAGAGGCTGATTGTTCAGATGCACCAGACTGTTGCGCTACCATTTTATCATTCCGGTCCTTGGTCTCTGGGAGCATTGGCGTGACAATGGTATACCATGCTCCCGCAGAATTTCGGTCAGGCGCTCCACGGCTTTCTGTCCAGCTTTGTCACTGTCAAGGCAGAGCGCGATTTTTTGAAGCTGCGGATTCTGCTCCAGGATTCAAAGCATGGCATGCTCCGAGGTCCCGCAGAGAGCGGCATAGCTGTACGCCTGCCAGCCCTCTGTGTAGTGGTGGCCGGCGCGGACAAATCTGATATCGTTCGGCGAGCTTTCACCGGCCCGTTCACGCCGGAGATCCCCTGCTTTATTTTGCAGATGCACCCGAACGTGACACTGGCAGTCCAGATCTGCGCCATTCCCGGCGAGTAACGTATTTCAAAACAAAAAAGCTGCTCTTCTCTGCCTGTGGGCAGGAAAAGCAGCTCTTTTTTATTTGTATGTCACGTCAGAGCCCGGGCCGTCAGCGCTTTTTTATAGGCGGCCAGCGCGTCTTCATAGGAGGTTGTGCCGTTGAAAACCACGTTCCCCGGTGAATTGTCGCCAGGCGTCAGCGTCTTGTAGGTACTGCCGTTGGAGGTGGTCATGTCCACCGTTGCCGTCCAGACAGAGTATTTTGGGGAGGAGGTGGTGTATTTGATGACCAGCACCTGATCGCCGGTATCATAGTCATTGATATCAAGGGTAGACCAGTACAGGGATTTATTCTGCGTGACATAGCGCCATGACACAGCGCCCAGCGCGTTGAGATCCAGGCCCCCTTTGGCCAAAGCCTCCAGCGCCTGTGTGGTGTGGCTGCCTTTGAGCCCCGCCGCGCCGGAGTCCAGCTGTCCGGTGGAGTATTTCTTCAGAATATCCGTCACGGTGCCGATGGTGGTGTTGTCACCCAGCGAGGTCTCCACCGCATGGCGGCTACAATAGACGCTCACATGGCCGCCAGCGTCCAGATGGTACGTGATGTGGCCGCCGGAGGGGCAGGTGTAGTCTCCGCCGCTGGTTTGATAGGCGTCCTTTACGGCTTCTTCCCCGCCGTCCAGATAAGCCACTGTTAAAAGGGCCGTCTGCGAACGGAGGTTGTCCGCGCAGGTGGTCTGTCTGACTTTTTCCAGCTGCGCCGTAAAGACCGGGACGGCAATACCGATCAAGATGGCAATAATGGCCACCACCACCAACGCCTCCACCAGAGTAAAGCCCCGTGTTCTTTTGTGTCTTCCGCCTTCCACGCTCAGCGCCTCTTCTCTTATCCGGGAGTGTTTTTGCCTCATGCCGCCATAAAGCATCTTGCTTTAGTTATATATCATTTTATCACATACAGGTGGAAAATCACAACCCAATTTCGACAGCATCCGGCCTCCTGCCTTTTTTCACTTTTACCTGTTTTTATCTTTTTTTCATGAAAAAATGAAATGTTTTCGCGGATGCTTTGTTGTAAAAACAACATACAGGTTGTGTTTTTTATCATATACTGTCCACAGACAGGCCGATCCGGTGGACCGCCATGATGACTGGCCCCGGAGCGAGACATACTAACGTCACGCTGTCATTTTACAAATTCTCATTATTCCTTCTCAAAAATCAAATAATTTGCCATGTGCAAGGAGGAAATTTTATGGAAAACAAGATGTTTTGCTATCAGTGCCAGGAAACGGCTGGCTGCTCCGGCTGCACGCAGGCAGGCGTGTGCGGCAAACAGCCGGATACCGCCGCCATGCAGGATCTGCTGGTCTATGTGACCAAGGGCCTCTCTGCCGTCACCACCGCTCTGCGCGCCCAGGGCGTCGAGATCGACCCCGCCATCAATCATCTCATTACCATTAACCTGTTCACCGCCATCACCAACGCCAACTTTGACAAGATGGCCATCAAGGCCCGCATCCGCTCCACCCTGGTGGAAAAGAGCCGCCTGCTGGCGCAGGTGAAGGACTCCGCCGCTCTGCCCCAGGCTGCTTTGTGGGAAGGCGCCGAGAACGAATGGGAAGCCAAGGCCGCTAAGGTTGGCGTGCTGTCCACCGAAAATGAGGACATCCGTTCCCTGCGGGAGCTGATCACCTACGGTCTCAAGGGTCTCTCCGCTTACAGCAAGCACGCCAACACGCTTTTGCAGGACGACGGCGAAGTGGACGCCTTTTTGCAGCGGGCGCTGGCAGCCACGCTGGATGACAGCCTCACCGCCGACGATCTGGTGGCGCTGACCCTGGAAACCGGCAAGTACGGCGTGTCCGGCATGGCGCTTCTGGACAAAGCCAACACCGACGCTTACGGCAATCCCGAGATCACCCGAGTAAACCTTGGCGTCGGCAAGAACCCCGGCATCCTGATTTCCGGCCACGACCTGCGGGATATGGAAATGCTGCTCAAGCAGACCGAAGGTACCGGCGTGGACGTCTATACCCACTCCGAAATGCTGCCCGCCCACTACTATCCCGCTTTCAAGAAGTACCCTCACTTTGTTGGCAACTACGGTAACGCCTGGTGGAAGCAGAAAGAAGAGTTCGAGTCCTTCAACGGCCCCATCCTCATGACCACCAACTGCATCGTACCGCCCAAAGACAGCTATAAAGACCGTCTCTACACCACCGGTGCGGCAGGTTATCCCGGCTGCAAACACATTGCCGGCGGCATCGGCGAGGAGAAGGACTTCTCCGAGATCATTGCCCACGCCAAGCGCTGCGCCCCTCCCACGGAAATCGAAAGCGGTGAGATCGTCGGCGGCTTTGCCCACGCTCAGGTGCTGGCTCTGGCCGACCAGGTGGTGGCAGCCGTGAAGTCCGGCGCCATTAAGAAATTCGTAGTTATGGCCGGCTGCGACGGACGCGCCAAGTCCCGCAGCTATTACAGCGATTTTGCCAAGGCTCTGCCCAAGGACACCGTGATCCTCACCGCCGGCTGCGCCAAGTATCGTTACAACAAGCTGGAGCTGGGTGATATTGGCGGCATTCCCCGGGTGCTGGACGCCGGTCAGTGCAACGACTCCTACTCTCTGGCCGTTATCGCGCTGAAGCTGAAGGAAGTGTTCGGTCTGGACAACATCAACGACCTGCCCATCGTTTATAACATCGCCTGGTATGAGCAAAAGGCCGTTATCGTGCTGCTGGCTCTGCTGTACCTGGGCGTGAAGAACATTCACCTGGGCCCCACCCTGCCCGCCTTCCTCAGCCCCAACGTGGCCAAGGTGCTGGTGGAGAACTTCGGCATCGCCGGCATCGGCAGTGTGGAAGATGATATGCAGCTTTTCTTCGGTCAGACCGACACTCAGGCGGTCACCGGCCAGATGCTCATGGGCGACATCCTGCACCGGTATCCCGAAGTCGCTCCCATTCTGATGAACTGCGGGATGCACTGCCTGGGCTGCCCCTCTTCCCAGATGGAATCCCTGTCTGACGCATGCGCCGTCCACGGACTGGATGTAAGCGCGGTGCTGGACGCCGTGAACAGTCACCTCAAGGGCTGATGCGCTGAAAAATACGCCAAAAGGACGGCGTGTGCTTTTGCACACGCCGTCCTTTTATATGTATGAAGTCACTGCGCATTCCCATCAATGGGAAGATGGCAGGTGGAACCGACCCACCATGGTCTTGAGGTTCTGCGCCTGCTGAGACAGTTCGTGGCTGGACGCCGCGCTTTCCTCCGCGGTGGCCGTGTTCATCTGTACCACCGTGGAGATCTGGTCAATGCCAACCGTGATCTGCTCCACCGCCGTGGCCTGATCCTGAGAGGAGGCGGAAATATTCCGCACCATCTCGTTGGTCTTGCCCACACGGTCAGCCACCTGATGCAAGGATTCCGCCGTGCTGCCCGCGATGCTCTTTCCGTGTTCCACCGCTTCTACCGCCGTGGTGATCAGCGACTCCGTGCTCTTGGCCGCTTCGGCGCTCTTCTGCGCCAGATTCCGCACTTCATCGGCCACCACCGCGAAGCCCTTGCCGGATTCTCCGGCACGGGCGGCTTCCACCGCGGCGTTCAGTGCCAGAATGTTGGTCTGGAAAGCAATGTCATTAATGACTTTAATCACGCTTTGGATCTGGGCGGAAGCGGTAGCAATGCGCCCCATGGCATTCGTCAGCTGTACCATATACTCATTGCTCTCTTCCACGCTGGTACGGGCTTCCATGGACAGCTTGCTGGCCTGGTCGGCGCTGCCGGCATTCTCCCGGATCCCCACATTGATGGAATTGATCATGGAGGAAAGCTCCTCAATGGAGGAAGCTTGCTCCGTGGCGCCCTGGGCCAGTGTCTGAGAGCCCTCCGAGATCTGGGTGGCACTGTCGGCCACCTTGTCGGACGAAACGCTGATCTGCACCAAAGACGCGCCCAACGTGTCCCGGATGGTCTGCACCGAGTTCAAAATCTCGTGCATGGCGCCCACATATTCATCTTTGCAGCGGCTCTGGACGGTGAAATTACCGCCTGCCATTTCAGAGAGGATATAATCTTCATCCTGGATGATGGCCTTCAGCTTAACGGACATCTGCGTAAACACAGACGCCAGATCACCAAACTCATTATGGGGGAAGACATACGGCGTTTCTTCTTCCGAAAGGTCAAAGTTATCTGTTTTTTGTGCCATCTTCACCAGCGGCGCAATGGGCGCCAGAGATCTGCGAAGAACCCACTGGCCAAAGAGCACCTGCGCCAGTATACCCGCGAGGCCCACCACTGCCACGATCACGACCATGCGTACAACGTTGCGGTACACCTCGGACGTATTGACCACAAAAGAACTGGTCCAGTTCAGATCCGTTCCCTCCAGTGTTACCGGCAGGTAAACCGCCACAGAGGCTTTGCCTTTTTTGAGATCCTTGACCTGGAACGTTCTGACGCCCTTTTTCACATCCGATAGCACCTTGTCGATGTCGGCAGAGGTATCCTGCGTCCCCACCAGCCCGGGATCGGCCGTGTTGGCCACAAACGTTTTTTGTGAGGTCAAAAGCGTGGTATAAGCCGACTGATAGCCTCCGTCGGTATAATCAATGCTGCCAATGCTGTCGGAGAGAATGTCGCAGGTGGCCACGCCCAGGAAGGTGCCGCTGGCATCCAGGATCGGCGCGCTGAGGGTGATCAGCCAGACCGTTTCTCCACTGGAGAGTGTATAGCTGTAAGGCTCGGTGATATGCGTCTTATGGCTGCTCTTGGTGGGCGCATAATAATCCCCCGACCCGTATTCCGCATAGTTGGTCAGAATGTCCACGCCGATGGTTCCGCCGTTCTGATAAGCATAGTAAGAAAGGCCATCCGGCGTGTTGGCAAAAAACTTGTCTGGTTCAAAGGCAAAATAGGCGGAAAAGACTCGGCCCGACGCCACCACATCCTTGAGCGAATTTACCAGCACGCTCTGCGCCTCATCCCGGTCGAAGCTCTGGAACAAGAGCACATTGTCCGCCAGCGTCTCGGAATAGACCTCCATACTTTGAAAATAGCTTTCGGCTTTCATGGCGTTGGTGCTGGCAGCGTACTGCACCTCTTTGTCCACCAGGTCTGCCACCGCATTATGGGAAAGCAGGCCAAATGCCACGCACATGATCACAATGATGATCGCCACCACGACGCCGATCATCTGGGGCACTCGCTTTACCAGGCTGGATCTTCCCGCAGAGCCGTCCCGCTCCCGTTCCTTCTTTTTGATGGGGTTTTTCATATTTGTCCTCCTTGCTATATGGACGGCAATCCCCTTGTTTTTTGAAAAACGCCGGTTCTTCCGTTCCCTGTATGAAGCGCCTCATTTGTGTCGAAATTTGTTATCTGTATTATCGGCTGGCATCCTCCCTTTCTTAAGACGAAACAGCATAAAAATTCTCTCATGAGCCGTTTAACGACTGCCCTGTCCCGATGCCGCAAGCCCCGCCCGGCACTTTGTCCGGGCGGGGCTGACTCGCTTACTGTATATTCTTTATATTCTTTATATTCTTTATATTCTTTTCAGGCTCCGAGAGATGGGCGGCGGAGAAAAGGCTCCGCAGCCGGATCTTGATGGCACCCATGTTGGAGATCTCGTCGATCTTGATCTGTGTATACAGCTTTCCCGACTTCTCCACGATGGCTCGCACCTCGTCGGTGGTGACGGCGTCCACGCCGCAGCCGAAAGACACCAGCTGCACCAGCTGTAAGGCAGGGTCTGCCGATGACGCCACATACCTGGCCGCCGCGTAGAGGCGGGCGTGGTACGACCACTGGTTCATCACCTTCACCGCGAAGGGCCGCACCAGATGGCTGACACTGTCCTCCGTCAGCACCGCTGCGCCCAACGAGCAGATCAAACGGTCGATGCCGTGGCTCACCTCCGGATCCACATGGTAGGGCCTGCCGCACAGCACGATGATGGGAATACCTTTTTCCCGGGCAAGACGAATATACGCCTGCCCCTCCGCCCGGAGAGCGGACAGATACCCCTCGTAGGCTGCATAGGCCGCGGCGGAGGCATGCTTGATCTGGCTTCGGGACACGTCCGGAAAATACCTGTTCACGATACCGGCCATGTGCCTGACGAACTCCCGCCGGTTATGCAGGCTGACAAAATCGCAGATAAACGGCACCGTGCGCAGTTCCGCCACGTTGTTTTTCAGCACCTGCGGGTAATAGGCCACCACCGGGCAGTTATAGTGGTTGTTCCCCAGCCCCTCTTCCACGTTATAGCTCATGTCGGGATAGAAGATAGCGTCGGGATTTTGCCCCTGCAACCATTCGATATGCCCGTGCATCAGCTTGGCCGGATAGCACACGGTATCCGAGGGAATGGTATGCTGACCGGAGCGGTACAGGTCGCGGCTGGAATCCGGGGACACTATCACGTTGAAGCCAAGCGTGGTCCAGAAGGCATGCCAGAAAGGCAGCAATTCATAGAAATTGAGTCCCATGGGAATGCCCACCGTGCGTTTTCCCTCTTCCCGGCGGTTCTCACGGAAGGCGGAGAGCTGGCTGCGTTTCCAGTCGTAGAGGTTCAGGTGTTCGCCGCTCTTGCCGCCCAGGGGACGCTCGCAGCGGTTGCCCGCGATATAGGTGCCGCCGTCACCGAAGCTGTTCACCGTCAGGCGGCAGCGGTTGCCGCAGCCGCCGCAGGTCACAGCCTTTGTCTCGTGGCGGAAGGCAGCCAGGCCTGCCGCATCCAGAATGTGGCTGCGGTCACCGGGATGGCTGCGCTCCATGGCGTAGAGCGCGGCACCGTAGGCACCCATCAGCGCCGCCGTCCGGGGGCGGATGACCTCCCGACCGATCTCCTTTTCAAAGGCGCGAAGCACGGCGTCGTTCAAAAACGTGCCGCCCTGCACCACAATATTTTTCCCAAGGGCATCGGCGTTGGCGCAGCGGATGACCTTGTAAAGCGCGTTTTTCACCACGCTCACAGAAAGGCCCGCCGCAATGTCTGCCACAGTGGCGCCGTCCTTTTGCGCCTGCTTCACGGCGCTGTTCATAAAGACCGTGCACCGGGAGCCAAGATCCACCGGGGCGGTGGCAAAGAGGCCCAGACGGGCAAATTCCGCAGCCGTAAAGCCCAGCGCCCCGGCAAAGGTCTGCAAAAATGAGCCGCAGCCGGAGGAGCATGCCTCGTTGAGAAAAATGCTGTCGATGGCGCCGCCGGCGATACGGAAGCACTTGATATCCTGCCCGCCGATGTCCAGAATAAAGTCCACCTCAGGGCAAAAATGCTTGGCCGCCGTAAAATGGGCCACCGTCTCCACCAGTCCGAAATCTGCGTGGAAGGCGCTTTTAATGAGTTCCTCACCGTAGCCTGTAACAGCGGCGGCACGGACGGTGATATCCGGATACGCCCGGTACAGCCCCATCAGATACTCCCGGATCAGCGGCACGGGATTACCGCTGTTGGGACGGTACATGGGATGAAAGAGGTTGCCTAAAGCGTCGCACAGTACCGCCTTCACCGTGGTGGAGCCAGCGTCGATGCCAAGAAACATCTCGCCCTTGGGCGCGTCCAGCGATACAAGGCCCGCCGAAGCCTCCTCGTGCCGCGAAAGGAACGCCCGGTACTCCTCCTCGTCTTCAAAAAGTGGGGCGCAGCGCTGATAAGCCGTCTGGGACAGGTGGCCGCCGATGCGCTCCGCCAGCGCTGCCAGCCGGCAGGTCTGGTCCACATGGGCCATGGCCGCGCCCAGCGCCACATAGTAAAGGGAATTTTCCGGGCAGGTGCCCTCCGTGCCAAGAGCGTTATCAAAGCTATGGCGCAGCTCCGGCAGGAAGGTCAGCGGGCCGCCCAGATACAAAATGCGGCCCTTGATCTCCCGGCCCTGTGCCAGGCCCGCGATGGTCTGGTTCACCACGGCATACAAAATGCCGGCGGCCACATCCTCACGCCGGGCTCCCTGGTTCAGCAGGGGCTGAATGTCCGACTTGGCAAAAACACCGCAGCGGGACGCGATGGCGTAGATTTTTTCATGGTGCGCCGCCAGGTCATTGAGTTCCTCCGGCGTCACGTCCATCAAAGAGGACATCTGGTCAATAAAAGCGCCGGTGCCGCCGGCGCAGGTGCCGTTCATCCGCATTTCAAAGCCGCCGGAGAGGAACAGGATTTTGGCGTCCTCCCCGCCCAGCTCGATGACCACGTCCATCTCCGGCACAAAGTGACGGGCCGCGATGCGTGTGGCGTAGACCTCCTGCACAAAGGGCAGCGACAGCTGCTCGGCAAGGCCCAGACCCGCCGAACCCGACACTGTCAGGTACATCTCCTCGCCGGGAAAACGGTGGTCGATCTCGCGCAGATAAGAGGCGCACAGCTCCGAGGCTTTGGCACGGTGGCGCTGATAGGCCTGATAGAGGATGGTTCCCTCTTCATCCAGCACCACGCATTTGAGGGTGGTGGAGCCCACATCCAATCCAACGCTCTTCATTCCTCCACCTCCTCGCGGGCAATAGACAGCATCAACTTGATGCGGTTTTCCTGGTTCACTTTGGATGCCCCCGCATCATAATCTACGGGGAAAATATTGGCCTTTGGGTAAAGCTCCCGCAGGCGGCGGATGGTGCCCTTGCCCACGATATGGTTGGGCAGACACCCAAAGGGCTGGGCACAGATCACATTGCTGTACCCCAGTTCGATCAGTGACGCCGCCTCGCCGGGCAAAAGCCATCCCTCGCCCATTTTGACGCCCCGGTCAATGACCTGATCCGCCAGAGTCTTGATCTTTTCAAAGGAGTGGGGCACCACAAACTCCGGATAGGGACGCAGTGCTTCCGCTATGTAGGCCTCACGGTGATCCGTCCATTTCTCCGCCAGATGGCCGCCCAGCAGATTCCACCGGCTGCCGCCGTAATCACGGTAATCCATCTCGCCGTTGGCAAAACCAAACTGGAAAAAGCCCAGCACGCCGGGCACCATGTATTCGCAGTCCTGGGTGTCCAGAAATTTTTCCAGGCCGTTGTTGCCGAAGGAGGAATATTTGACGTAGATCTCCCCCACGATGCCCACTTTTGTCAGCTCTCGGTTCTTCTTGAGAATGGCGTGGAAATCAGCCGCCATGGCCCGCAGGTTCTTTCGCATGACCCGGCTGGTGAGAACGCCGCCGCCAAAGGGGCCGCTGCGGAATTGCCGGGACAGCTCCGCGATCCACTGCTCCACCGTTTTACGGGTATCGCCGGGATGCACCTCATAGGGCGCCGTCTGGTTTTTCAGCAGTAGCAGCATATCGCCGTACACCAGCGAGCTGAGCCCCTGCAATATCATCAGGGGCGTCACCCGAAAGCCGCTGTAACGCTCCAGTCCCTTGAAGCTAAGGGAAATCACGGGCACATAGCCAAGTCCCATATTGTTCAGGGCTTTGCGCAGAAGCATGATATAATTGGAAGCCCGGCACCCACCGCCGGTCTGAAACTGGATCAGTGCGCATTTGTGGGGGTCGTAGTCCCCGCAGGTGAGGGCATAGAGCTGCTGGCCAATGGTGCAGATGGCTGGGTAGCACATATCGTTATGGACATACTGCAATCCCTTGTCAATGACTTGCTTTCCCTCATAGTGCAGCACCTTCAGACGGTAGCCGTGCATGGCGAACACTTCTTGCAGCAGCTCCATGTGTGTGGGAAATATATCGGGCGCAAGAATGGTGTATTCCTGCTTCATTTTTTTCGTAAAATCCACCGGCATCGCTTTTAATCACACTTTCTTCCTTTAAAGATTTTTCCGTGTGGCGGGGCTTGGCCTTTTCTTCCGCGCCCCTGCCATTCTATATATCTACATAAATGTATAAGACTTCTCCGCCTATTTCAAGTTTATTTTTCGCTAGAAAAATCACAAAGTGAGAAATCAAAAAAGATTCTCTGTATTCTGCACCTTTTCCGCCAAAAATGCAAGCCTTTGCGGCAGAAAAGCGTCAGCGGACAGCCTTACGCTGCCCGCTGTTTTTTCTCTGTTCACTTTTTTTCGCCCAGAAATGGCCGCACCTGACAGCCCATGACAGAGGCAGCCTCCAGCAGATCACGGTTGCGCCCGTTAATCTCCCCATACTCCGTGAGGCAGTTGATGACCTCCGGACAGCGGCGCAGCGCTTCCTCCGCCTGTTGGTAGCTCGCATCGGATATGCGGCAGAAAGCGCGCTCGGCGATGACAGTCGACGCCAGATCCCGCGCCACCTGGCAGTCGATGTCGTTTTCATGGAGGATACCGGTGATAAACGGTGTCTGGCTCCTTTGCAGCGACCGATACACCTCCAGACCCGTGCCGCCCCCCGCGATGACGAACACCTTTGGCTCGCCGGTGGGACGGCGCATCTCCAGACTGCCGAAATAAGGGTTGTATCCCCCTTCGGTGAGGCCGTAGAGCTGGTGAATGAGTTTCTTTTTAAAAATGGTATCGGGCGTGCCGTAATGGGTGATATACTCGCCCTTGACGCACATCACCTCGTCCGACACCCGCTGGGCGAGATCCAGCTCATGGAGGGACATGATGACGGAAATCCCTTTTTCCCGGGCCATGTCCCGCAGGGCGTCCAGCAGCTCCAGCTTATAGCGGATGTCCAGGAAGGACGAAGGCTCGTCCAGCACGATGATTTGGGGCTGCTGGCAGATAGCCCGGGCCAGCATGACGCGCTGGCGCTGGCCGTCGGAAATGTGCATGAAGTCCCGGTGGCGCAGCTCCCAGACGCGGACCTGCTCCATGGCCTCCCGCACCTGGCGGTGATCCTCCGGGGAGAGGATGCCCAGCCGCCCCGTATAGGGATAGCGGCCTGTTTCCACAATCTCCCGGCAGGTCATCAGCTCCGTTTTCATCTTCTGGGTCAGCACCACCGCCATCTGACGGGCCAAGTGCCGGTTGTTCATCTCCGCCACGCTCTCGCCGCTGATATAGGCGGTGCCGTACACCGTTTTGAGATACTTGGCAATGCTCTTGAGGATGGTGGACTTCCCCGCGCCGTTGGGGCCGATGAGGGTGAGTATATGGCCCTTTTCCAACCGGATCTCCACATCCCGGATGAGAGGAACACCGTTATAGCCCACGGTCATCTGCTTCGTTTCAAACAAATAGGCCATGGCTACCTCCCCCTGCGCTTTTTCATCATGATGCCGATGACCACCGGCGCGCCGAATACCGCCGTGACAGAGCTGATGCTCAGCTCCAGCGGCGAAAAGGCCGTCCGGGCGATGAGGTCACAGCCCAGGCAGAAAATGGCGCCGCCCAGAAAACACACCGGAATCACCCACAGGGGCTTGGCCGTCTTTAAAAGGGTCTTGACGATATGGGGTACGGCGATGCCCACAAAGGACACAGGTCCCGCAAAGGCTGTCACGCAGGCGGAGAGAATGCTTGAGAGCAGCACCAGCGCCACGCGGAACATGCCGATGTTCACGCCTATGTTCTGGGCGTAACTCTCCCCCATCTGATAGGCGCCGATGGGCTTTGAGAGCAGGAACACCAGCACCGATGTCACCAGCACCACCCACGTCATCACACGGATATCGTTCCAGGAAATGCCGGAGAAGCTGCCCCGGGACCAGTTGTGCAGATTGACAATGCTGGCGTCGTCGGCAAAGGTCACCACAAAGTCCGTGATGGCCGAGCAGATATAGCCCACCATGACGCCGCTGACGATGAGCATGGAGGCGCGGTTCACCCGTGTGGAGATCAAAAGCACAAAGCCTATGGAGAGCATGGCGCCCACAAAGGCCGCCACGATCATCCACCCGGCACCCAGCGCCCGGCCCCGGCTCATCACCGCCACCATCAGCAGCGCCACCGTCAGTTTGGCACCGGAGGAAACGCCCAGCACATACGGCCCCGCGATGGGATTGTTGAAAAATGTTTGCAGCAGGAATCCCGAAAGAGACAAAGCGCCGCCCAAAAGCACCGCCGCCACAAGACGGGGCATCCGGATCTTCCACACGATGTCCGCGGCGGTGGCATCCGTGGCCCGACCCGTCAGGATCCGCATCATCTCCCCAAGCGAAATACGGACGCTGCCCAGATTGATATTGGCGGCCACCAGCGCCAGAAGCGCCGCCGCCAGTATCACCAGCACAGCAACACGGCGGGCGCACTGCTTTTTGATCTCTGTCTCCATGGGATCTCCCTTCAATTCAGATGATAGAAATAGCGCAGCTGCGTCCCACCGGGATCCTCCGTGGTCAGCAGCGCGTGAAGTTCCAGCACCATGCTGCCCAGCTGCATCGTCTCCTGATAGATGTTCTGGTCGGAACACCAGACGTTCCCCTCCTTCACGGCCTTGCATTCGGCCAGAAGAGGATTGCGCGCCACCAGCTCCGCCACGGAATGCAATTCCCCGGCGACGGTGCTGTTATAGATGATATAGTCCGCGTCCTTGGCGGTCTGATAGAAGGTCTCCATGTTCATGGTCATAGTGGATGTGGAGGAATCCTCTTCTCCCGGATCGGAGAAAATGTACGTTCCACCCGCCAGCTGAACCATCTTGGCCACATAGTCCCCCGACTTCCGCACCACGGCGCTGCCGGAGGAGCTGATGTAAAAGAAGGCCACAGTCTTGCCGGTGGGCTCGTCCTTTTCCGCCTCCTCCATCTTGGCCTCCTGCTGGTCAAAAAGCCGCTGGGCTTCCTCTTCTTTATCGAAAAGAACGCCGTAGACCTTGATCCACTCCGTGCGGCCCAGGGGACTGGTCTCCCGGCCAGAATGCTCCACAAACATCGGAATGCCAAGGCTTTTCAGCTTTTCACGCACCTCGGGTTTGTGATAGATCATGGTGGACTCGATGGCCAGCGGACACCCGGCGGAGAGGATCATCTCATAATCCGGCTCGCTGTACTTGCCGGCAAAGCGGATGCGGCCTTCCTCCATGGCCCGGCGGGCGTTTTCATTGTACCACTTGTCCGCCTGCGTTCCCGAAAGGCCGATGCCATCAAGTGCGCCCAGGCTGTCGATGAGGCTCATGGCGGCGGCCGCCACCAGATAAACGTTTTGAAGCGGCTGGCGCAAAACCACGATATCCGAACTGATGCCCTCCGGCACCGTGACACCCTCCGGCACCACCAGATATCGTCCGTCGTCCCGCACGGTGATGAGACGGCAGCCGTCGGCGTATTTATCCACCGAAAACTGCTGGGCAAACCTCAGCTCCATATGAGACACCGGCTCCGTGCCGTTGCCAAGCCCCGTTTTTGCCACAGGCGCCGTCTGGCCGCAGCCGGTCAGGGCCGTCAAAAACGCCAGGGCCAGCAGCAGCGCCCAAAACCGTGTCCGTTTCATTTTCTCAGCCTCTCTTTTTCTTCCATACTACCACCGCCACAGCCAGTACCACCACCGCGCCGCAGCCGATGGACACAGGAAGGACCATGCTGTTTTGGCTCCCGCCTTCACGTTTGGCGCTTGCCGAGGTGAAGTGCAGTTGATACACCACCTCATGAGGCGTACTCATGGCCACCGTCTGGGCCGCCACGTCGATGTCGGTATCCAGCGTGACGGGAATTTCAAAAACGGACGCGCCGTCGCCGTGGGTGGCGTCATACTTGTCGTCGCCCAGACGCATATATTCGTAATGCGCACTGGTGAGCACCACGGTGGCCGTCATTTTTCCGCCCGCCACCGTCAGACGGCAGGGGGATTCCATGGTGACCTTACCGGTGCCGCCGGTCATGGTCACATCCACCAGATAGGCGCCGTCTTTCAGTCCGGCGGCAAAGGCCGTGGCTGTCAGGCACAAGGTCAAAAACAGCGCAGCGGTCAGCCCAAGCAGGTTCTTTCTCATTTCGTGATCACTCCGGCGGGCAGATCCGCGCTGTGGAACACCAGCGTGCGGTCGTACCAGGTCTCTTTTTTGATGCTCCAGGCGGCGCAGGCCACATCCGTATCCAGCAACTGGATGGGCAGCGCGTAGGTCTTCTCCCCGGCCGCATTGTCCACTGCCGGGATAAACTGGCTTTCCTCCGCCGCGCCGGCCGCTTCCGCCGTGCCCAGGAACAGCTTGTCGTAGCCCTGTCCGCTGAGGGTGACCACAGCCGTCATGGCGCCCTTTTCCACCTTCAGTTCACAGTTCGTCACCTTGAACATGGAGGAATCGGAGTCCACCGTGATGGTATAGGTGCCGTCCGCGATCTGGCTTCCCTGCACCGCGCCGGCGGTCTGGGCAGGCGTCTGGGCAGAGCCATCGGCGGCGGGAGCCGCCGTATCGGTGGTACCGGCGGCAGGCGTCAAACCCATCGCCGCGGCCGCGTGGTCAACAAACATCTGGCGCACGCCATACATCTGAGCCAGACCCTTGATGACGCACTCCACATCATAGCCCGCGCTCTTAAACTGCATCTTCCAGGAATCCGGTTCATTGCCCGCCATGTCGTTGTTGGCATGGTCGCCGGCCACGATCATTAGCGGCAGCAGCACCACCTTGGTGGCACCCGAGGCCTTCACGTCGGCCATTACATCCGCCAGAGTGGGCGTGGCCTCCACCGTGCCGATGAAGTAACGGCTGTGGCCCTGGCTCGCCAGCGTCTGCTGGAGCTTGGTATAGGTGGAGTTGGCATCGCTGCCGGTACCGTGGCCCATAAAGACGACGGCCGTGCCCGCCTGATCGTACTGGGCCGTTCCGCCGGTGATCTCCTTGGCCAGACGTGTATAGTCATTGTCAGAAGACAGCAGCGGCATACCGATGGAAAGACTCTCGAACTTTTCAGAGAAGGCCGAGACCTCTTTCACCATGTCGCTGTACTCAAAACCACTCATCACCGTGGTGGGCTGGATGACCACCTGCTTGACGCCCTGGGCCGCCATTTTTTCCATGGCCTGCGTCACGTTGTCGATGTGCAGGTTGTCCCGTTTGGCCAGAATGTCGATGATGGTCTGGCTGGTAAAAGCCTGGCGCACCTCATAGTCGGGATACGCCGTGCGCAGCGCCGATTCCACAGCGCCGATGGTCACGTCACGGCTGTCGTTATAGCTGGTGCCGAAACTCACCACCAGCAGCACCGGGTTGGGATAGGTACTCTTGGTCTCTGTCTCCTGTTTTTGCCCGCAGCTCGCCAGCAGCAGCACCATGACGGCCGCCAGCAAAAATGCCAGCATCTTTTTTCCTTGTTTCATTTCAATCTTCCTCCGTTTTCATATATCGCACGTCCGGTGCAGGCAACGCACACCGTCCATAACGCAAAAAAGTCTGTCCGCATCAGCTATGCGGACAGACACATTTCTTCGGATCAGATCGGGCAGCTCACCTATTGCGGCTGCGCTTGAAATTTCCATGCTCCGGATTCCCGCAGAGCTTTATCCGCCGTGCCTTGGGAGGCGGCGGATGCGGCATAAAAGCAGGCAAGTATTCTGACTGATCGCTATTCCCCTTTCCAAAGGATACTCGTCTCAACGCCTTCCCAGCCAGCGCCAGTGACGTATGTTGAAACAATCGCGAATTACAGCAACGGCCTTGTGTGGGAATCGCACCCAACTTCCATGGTCTGCTCTTCTATTCAGTTTTTTCATCAGTTGGGGAAAATCTCCAATACAACAGCATAAGTATATCACTCTCTCTTTTTTCTGTCAAGGGCGATGGCCCCCCCCCCCCGAAAGAAGTGCTTGACAGACAAGAGGGGGCGGCCTATGATGAAAGAAACCTGTTTTCAGCGGGCCGGTCGCCCTTTGAAAACGTGACAACTGAAAAATGGGAAAGCAGGGTGAAATTCCCTCACAAGTGCGTTGCCGTTACAGCCGGATTACCATCGTTTCATATTCCTTTGCGTCCACCGAAGGTTATGGTCGTCGTCTTCCTATGGGGGATGATCAGAGCCTTCGGTCGTTTACCGGAGGCTTTTTTGCTGCCCGGATGTTCATGAAAAAGAGGTGGACTGATGAAAAAACAAGCAGGTACGCTCTACTGCATCGGCGTGGGGCCGGGTGATCCGGAGCTGATGACTCTCAAAGCCCAGCGCCTTTTGACCCAGTGCCCGGTGGTGGCCTTCCCCGTGACAGGGGGCGAGAAAACCATGGCGCTGGATATCGTCAAAGGGGCGGTGTCACTGGCGGGAAAGGAAATTTTGCTGCTGGATTTCCCTATGGTATCGGACGCGGAAATTCTTCGGCAGTCCCATCGCCGTCAGGCGGAGGAGATTGCCCGGCATCTGGACGCGGGGGAGGATGTGGCCTTTATCACCATCGGCGACGTCTCCGTTTACGCCACGCTGCCCTATGTCAGTGGGCTTCTGGCGGACGAAGGCTATGCGGTCGCCATGATCCCCGGCGTCACCAGCTTCTGTGCCTGCGCCTGCGTCTTGGGCCGGAGCCTCACCGAGATGCAGCTGCCCCTGCACATCTTCCCCGGCAGCTTTACCGACGTGAAAGCCGCCCTTTCCCTTGACGGCACCAAAGTTTTCATGAAGTCCGGCCGCCAGATCGGCAACGTGAAAAAGGCGCTGCTGGAAAAAAACGTGAAAGCCGCCGCCGTGGTGGACTGCGGTCTTTCCACCCAGGCAGTGTATTCCTCTCTTGCCGAGTTGCCGGAGGGCACCGGCTATTTCACCACCGTCATCACGGAGGCAAAGTCATGATGGCGGAACGGTTTGTGGCCAAGGAGGGAAAGCTCCTGCGGGGCGGCTACACCACCGGCTCCTGCGCGGCAGCGGCGGCCAAGGCCGCGGCGCTGCTGCTGCTCACCGGGACGGCGCCCGCCGCCGTCACCATCGACACCCCTGCCGGTATCTCGCTGACGCTGCCTGTACTGCAAGCGGATATGACAGCAGACGGCAGCGCCTCCTGCGCCGTCCGAAAAGACGGCGGGGACGACCCCGACGCCACGGACGGTCTTTTGATCTACGCCACCCTCACCCGGCAGGACACAGGGCTGACCGTTGACGGTGGTGAGGGCGTGGGCCGCGTGACAAAGCCTGGCCTTGACCAGCCGATGGGCGCGGCGGCTATCAACTCCACCCCCCGACGAATGATCGCGCAAAGCGTGGAAGAAGCCTGCCGCAGTTGCGGGTACGCCGGCGGACTGTGTGTGATCCTCTCCATCCCCGGGGGCGAGGAAACGGCAAAGCGCACCTTCAACCCCCGGATGGGCATCGAAGGCGGGCTTTCCATCGTGGGCACCACCGGACTGGTGGACCCCATGAGCGCGCAAGCGCTGGTGGACACCGTGAAGCTGGAGCTGACCCAGCTGGCGGCAGGCGGGCAGCGAAATCTGCTGCTCTCCCCCGGCAACTATGGCAGTACCTTTGCTCAGGAAGCGCTGCATCTGGACACACGACAACTTGTTACCTGCTCCAACTTCATCGGAGCGGCGCTGGACGGCGCGGTGGAAAAAGGGTTTACACACGTTTTGCTGGTGGGGCACATCGGAAAACTGGTGAAGCTGTCCATCGGCATCACCGATACTCACTCAAAGGCCGGGGACGGCCGCATCGAAGCGTTGCTGCGCTGGGCGCTGGAGGCGGAGGCTTCCCTGCCCTTGCTGCGGGCCATCGACGGCTGCGTCACCACCGACGCGGCGCTTTTGCTGCTGCAGGAAGCGGGGCTGCTGGCGTCTGTGATGCGTCTTTTAGGCGAGAAAATACAGGACTGCCTGCTGCGCCGGGTCCCGCCGCAGATGGAGATCGGATTTGTATGCTTTACCAACGCGCCCGCGCTGCCCGGCGTTCTGACGCAAAGTCCCAATGCCGCTTCACTACTGACGATCTGGAGGAACGAAATATGATCCATTTTGTAGGCGCCGGCTGCGGCGCTCCCGACCTTATCACCGTGCGCGGCGCCCGCCTTCTGGCGGAGGCCGACGTCATCATCTATGCGGGTTCTCTGGTAAATCCCGACCTGCTCTCCTACAAAAAAGCGTCCTGCCGTGTGTTTAACAGCGCCGAAATGACGCTGGACGAGGTGATCGCCGTCATGCGCCGGACTGACGCGGAGAGGCTGTCCCTGGTACGGCTGCACACAGGCGACCCCGCTCTTTACGGCGCCATCCGTGAGCAGATGGACCGGCTGAAAGAACTCTCCATCCCCTTTCAGGTCTGCCCTGGCGTGTCCGCCTTCAGCGGCGCGGCGGCGGCTTTGCAGGCGGAGTACACGCTCCCGGCAGTGAGCCAGAGCGTGGTCATCACCCGCATGGCAGGCCGGACGCCTGTGCCGGAAAGAGAGAGCATCCGCGCCTTTGCCGCCCACGGCGCCACCATGGTCATCTTTCTCAGCGCCGGCATGACGCAGGCGCTGCAAGCAGAGCTCCTGGCCGGCGGCTATGCCCCCGAAACCCCCGCTGCCATCGTCTACAAGGCCAGCTGGCCCGATGAAAAGGTCCTGCGGTGCACCGTGGAAACGCTGCACCGCACGGCGGAAGAAAACAGCGTCTCCCATCTGGCCCTCATCACCGTGGGTGGTTTTTTGGGCGCGGACTACAACACCTCCAAGCTGTACGACCCCGCCTTCACCACGGCGTTTCGGAAAGGGACGGAAGCATGAACGCGGGGATCATCGCCTTCCGTGAAACAGGGATGGCCCTGGGTGAGCGCATTGTCTCTTTTTTAGAGAATGCGGGCCACACGGCAGACCTGTGCCGCTGTCCGGAGGGCGGCCTTCACCAGTGGGTGGAAGCCCGCTTTGCCGTTTGTGACGCGCTGATCTTTATCTCCTCCTGCGGCATTGCCGTGCGGGGCATTGCGCCTTTTGTCAAGAGCAAGACCACCGATCCCGCCGTGGTGGCGGTGGACGAACTGGGCACCTTCTGCGTGTCGCTGCTCTCCGGTCATCTGGGGGGGGCCAACCGTCTGACGTCGGAACTGGCCGCCCACCTGGGCGCCGTGGCGGTGGTCACCACCGCCACCGACATCCACCGGGTCTTTGCGATGGACACCTGGGCCAGGGCGCAGGGGCTGACCATTCTCAATCCCCAGCGCATCAAGTGGATTGCCTCCCGCCTTCTGTCCGGGGAGACGGTGAGCATCAAAAGCACCTGCCCTCTGCCGGACAAACTCCCGCCCCAGCTGCGAACGGCAAACGAGGATTATGACATCCTCATCTCCCACCGCACCAGAGGAAAAGCCGAAGCGCTGCGCCTTGTGCCGCCGGTGGCGGTGCTGGGGGTGGGCTGCCGGAGCGGCATTGCGGAAGAGGCGCTGGAGGAGGCCTATGAGATGATGCTCGGGCGCACCAACTGCTTTCCCGAAGCCGTATACAAGGTCTGCACCATCGACCTCAAGGCGCAGGAGCCCGGGCTTCTGGCTTTCTGCCGCCGTCATAAGCTGTCCCTTGAAACCTACTCCGCCGCGGAGCTTGCCGCCGTTTCCGGCGATTTCTCCGCCTCGGCGTTTGTCCAGTCTGTCACCGGCGTGGACAACGTCTGCGAGCGCAGCGCCGTTCGGGGCAGCGGCGGCCGGCTTATCGCCAAAAAGAACGCGGGCAACGGCATCACCATGGCCATGGCTCTGCGGGAATATCCCCTATCTTTTGGAAAAGAGGACAGTCTATGAAAAAAGTATTTGTGGTGGGCATCGGTCCCGGCTGTGAAAGCGGCATGACGCGGGCGGCTTTCGATGCCATCACTCAGTCCGATATACTGGTGGGCTACGGCGCTTACATTGATCTGGTTCATCCGCTGTTTCCCCAAAAGCCCACCTATCAGACGGGCATGACCCGTGAAGTGGACCGCTGCCGGGAATCGCTGCGTCTGGCGGGAGAAGGCCGGACGGTGGCGCTGGTTTGCAGCGGCGACGCGGGCGTCTACGGCATGGCGGGACTGACGCTGGAGCTGAAAGCCGAATACCCCGGTATAGAGGTGGAGGTCATAGCGGGCGTGACGGCGGCGCTTTCCGGCTCCGCCGTGCTGGGCGCTCCCCTGACCCACGACTTTGCCGTCATCAGCCTTTCCGACCTGCTGACGCCCTGGGAGATCATCGAAAAGCGGCTCAAATGCGCGGCAGAGGGCGACTTTGCCATTGCCCTCTACAACCCCTCCAGCCGTAAGCGGGCCGATCATCTGGCCCAGGCCTGCCGCATTCTGCTCGCCTGTAAGGCGCCCGAAACCGTCTGCGGCTATGTGCAGAACATCGGGCGGGAGGGCGAACGGTTCGTGATCCTGTCCCTTGCCCAGCTGGAAAGCGCCGCCGTGGATATGTTCACCACGGTGTTTATCGGCTCTTCCCAAACGAAAGTGGTGGATGGGCGCATGGTGACGCCCCGGGGGTATCATCTTGACTGAGTTTATCTTGTTCGGCGGTACCACCGAGGGCCGGGAGTCAGCGGCACTTTTGGCAGGCAGCGGCCATGAAACGCTGGTATGTGTGGCCTCCGCCTATGGCGAAGCCATGCTGGAGCCGCAGGCGCATCTCACCGTGCAGGCACGGCCCCTTGATGAGGAAGCCATGGCGTCCCTTTTGCGGCAGCACCGGCCCCGCCTGGTGATGGACGCCACGCATCCCTATGCCGATGGCGTCAGCGCCAGTCTGCGGCGGGCCTGCGGGCGGGAGGGTATGCCCTATCTGCGGATCGTGCGGCCCGCCATGCCGGAGGATGGTTGTTTGTACTTTGATGATCTGCCAGGTCTGGTATCCTATCTGAATAATAGCCGCGACCTTATTTTTTCCACGCTGGGCGGTAAGGAAGCTTCGGCCCTTTCCGCTGTGGAGCAGGCGGCGGAGCGGATCTTTCTGCGCGTCCTGCCCCGTGTGGAGAGCCTGAACGCCTGCCTTGACGCATGTTTTTTGCCCGCCCACATCATCTGTATGCAGGGGCCTTTCAGTAAAGAGCTGAACCGGGCCATGTTTGCCGAAACGAAAGCACAAATTCTCGTGACCAAGGAGACCGGCGCGGCGGGCGGTTTTCCGGAAAAGGTGGAGGCCGCCCGGGAGCTGGACATGCGCGTGGCTGTGCTGCGCCGCCCGCCGGACACGGACGGCATCACCGTGACGGAGCTCGCAAACCGCTTAAAGGAGGGATCGCTGTGAAGCATTTGTGGATCATAGGCACCGGCATGGGAGGCGGCACGCTCACCGCCGACGGACAGCGGGCGACGGAGGATGCGCAGGCTCTTTTCGGAAGTCCCCGGCTCACGGCGGCGCTCTCCGGAGCCGGACAGCGGACGTTTCCCTTGTACGACGCAGAAAAGGTCTGCGCCTGCATGGAGCACGAACGGATCGACAAGGCGGCGCTGCTGGTATCCGGCGACACCGGCTTTTACAGCGCCGCCGCGGGAGCCGCTCGTGGGCTGCCGGATACGGAAGTGACGCTGGTGCCGGGCATTTCATCGGTGTCGTATTTTTTCGCGCGCCTGGGCAAAAGCTGGCAGGACGCCAAATTGGTGAGCTGCCACGGGCGCAGCGCCAATCTGGTGGACGCCGTGCGTCGAAACGCCCTCGCCTTCGCGCTCACCGGCGGTAACTGCGCCGAACTGGCAGTCTCCCTTTGCCGCTGCGGCTTCGGCGCGCTCACCGTCCATGTGGGCGAAAATCTGGGGGCGGCGGAAGAGGTCGTCTCCACCACGACGGTGGAAACACTCGCCAAGCGCCAGACGGCCAGCCTGACCGTGCTGCTGATCGAAAATCCTGCTGCCGACGCCCGTGTGCAAAGCGGCATTCCCGACGACGCCTTTCTCAGGGGCGACGTGCCCATGACCAAGGCGGAGGTGCGGGCCGTGACCATGAGCCAGCTGGGGGTGAAGCCCACGGACGTGTGCTGGGACATTGGCTGCGGCACAGGCTCCGTGACGGTGGAAATGGCACTGGCGGCCTACGAAGGGCACGTCTGGGCGGTGGATCGCGCCGCCGACGCCGTTGTGCTCACCGATGAAAACTGCCGCCGCTTTCAGGTGGGCAACGTCACCGCTGCCTGCGGCATCGCCCCGGCGGCTCTTGCGGATCTGCCCCCGGCAGACCGGGTATTTATCGGCGGCAGCGGCGGGGAGATGGCCTCGCTTTTCGACCTTGTGTGGGCGAAAAATCCCAAGGCCCGCATTGCCGTGAACGCCATTGCCCTTGAATCCGCGGCAGCGGCACTGGCAGCTTTTCGCTCCTTCGGCTTGGAGCCGGAGCTGGTGCAGTTCTCCGTGGCTCGGGGCCGGGCGGCCGGCGGACTACACCTGATGATGGGCCAGAACCCCATCTATCTTCTCTGTGGAGGAAAGGCGGATGAATGACCGTATTTTAATTGCCGGAACCAATTCCGGCTGCGGTAAGACCACTGTGACGCTGGCCCTGCTGGCAGCCTTTGCCGCCGGAGGAAAACCGCTCTCCGCCTTTAAATGCGGGCCGGATTTCATCGACCCCATGTTTCACCGCCGGATACTGGGACTTCCCTCCTATAATCTGGACTCCTTTTTCTGCAACGACTCACAGCTTTGCTCCCTTCTCGCCAGAGGGAACGGTTCACTTTCCGTGATTGAGGGCGTCATGGGCTACTACGACGGCGCGGGGCCGCAGGGGGCTTTTAGCACCTGTGAGGTGGCGCAAAAGACCCGGACGCCGGTGATTTTGGTGGTCAATACCACCGGGATGCACACATCCGCCGGGGCCATTTTACGGGGCTTCCGCCTTTTCCGGGAAGAAAATCAAATCACGGGCGTCATCTTCAACAACGCCTCGCCCATGACCTATGTTAGCCTGCGGCAGCTGGCGGAGGCGGAGGGACTGCGGCCCCTCGGCTGTCTGCCCCGCTGCGCCCAGATCTCCGTGGGCAGCCGCCATCTGGGGCTGATCACGGCGGACGAGATCTCCGACTGGCAGGAAAAGCTGGCGCGGCTAGGTCAGTTGGCGCGGGAGCATCTGGATCTGGACGGTATCGCGGCTTTGGCCGCTTCCGCTCCCGCCCTGACGCAGGCGGACGCGCCCGTGGCGGCGCCCGCCCACGTCAGGGTGGCGGTGGCCAAAGACGAGGCATTTTGCTTTTTGTACGAAGAAAATCTTACCGCTTTGCGACAGGCGGGAGCGGAGATCGTCTTTTTCAGCCCTCTCCGTGACAAGGCTTTGCCTCCGGACGCGGGCGGACTGTACCTTCCCGGCGGCTACCCGGAACTGTACGCTCAGGCGCTTTCCAAAAACGCCGCCATGCGGGAAGCCGTTCGCCGCGCCATCGGCGCAGGGATGCCCACCGTGGCCGAATGCGGCGGTTTTTTGTATCTCCACGATACGCTGGACGGCATCCCCATGGCGGGAGTGATTCACGCTGCCGCCGCCAAAACCGACCGCCTGCAGCGCTTTGGCTATGTGACGCTTCAGGCCGGAGAGGACAACCTCCTCTGCCGGGCCGGGGCGACTATCCGCGGCCACGAATTCCACTACTACGACAGTGCCGACTGCGGCGACGGCTTTCGGGCCGAAAAGCCCGTGGGCGGCAAAAGCTGGGATTGCGTTCACGTCAGCGACACGCTCTACGCCGGGTTCCCTCACCTGTATCTGCCATCAAATCCCGGTTTTGCCCGCGCCTTTGCCGACAAGGCGGCGGCTTTTGCCGCATCTGCGGGAGGCACGCTATGCTGATCGTTTACAACACGGCGGCGCTGGTGACAGGGCTGCTGCTGGATGCGGCGCTGGGCGATCCCCAGGGCTGGCCGCATATCATCCGGCTGTTGGGCCGTCTCATCACCGTCTTTGAAAAGTGGCTCTATCCCCTGCCCAACAAGCGTTTGGGCGGAACGCTTCTGACGCTTTTCACAGTGGTGCCATTCGTTCTTGTGCCGGGGGCGCTGCTGATGCTCTTGTGGCATCTCTCCCCTTGGCTGTATCTGGCAGGGGAAAGTCTTTTGATATGGCAGCTTCTGGCGGCCAAAAGCCTGCAGGTGGAAAGCCGCCGCGTCTATGACGCGCTGGAGGAAAACGATCTGCCGAGCGCTCGCCGGGCCGTTTCCATGATCGTGGGCCGGGACACTCAATCCCTGGACGCCGGCGGCGTTATCCGCGCGGCGGTGGAGACCGTGGCGGAAAACACTGCCGACGGCGTGGCCGCGCCTCTATTCTACATCGCGCTGGGTGGCGGAGTGCTGGGCTGCCTTTACAAGGCGGTGAACACACTGGATTCCTCCGTGGGTTATCGAAACGAGCGCTATCTGGACTTCGGCCGCTTTTCCGCACGGCTTGACGACGTGCTGAACTATCTGCCGTCCCGGCTGTGCGCGGTGGTGATGATCGCGGGTGCGGGGCTTTGCGGCTTCAGCGCCCGGGATGCCCGGCGCGTCTGGCGGCGGGACAGGCGCAAGCACGCCAGCCCCAATTCCGCCCAGACGGAGTCCGTGATGGCGGGGGCGCTGGGCCTGCGGCTGGCCGGGGATGCCTGGTATTTCGGCGTCAAACACGAAAAGCCGTATATCGGCGACGATATACGGCCCATTGAGCCGGCAGACATTCTCCGCTCACACAAGCTGCTGCACGTCACGGTCTGCCTGCTTGCTTTGCTGGCGCTGGCGGTCAGAGGAGGGTTTTATGCGATTTTATGAACACGGCGGCGATATTTACAGCGGTGCTCCTGTGACGCTGGATTTTTCCATTAATACCCACCCGCTGGGGATGGTACCCGAAGCCGCCGCTTTTCTGGCGTGCTCCACCGATGATTTCGCCCTGTATCCCGACGCCCGCTGCCGGCGTCTGACCCAGGCGCTGAGCATCCACTGGGGCGTGGACGAATCCTACATTCTCTGTGGCGGCGGCGCGGCGGATCTGATCTTTCGCATCTGCGCCGCGCTGCGGCCCCGGGTGGTGTTGACCCTCTCCCCCACCTTTTCCGAGTACGGGCGCCCCGCCCGGCTTTTCGGCGCGGAGATCCGGGAACACCGGCTTCTGGAAGAAAACAGTTTTCTGCCGACGGAAACAATGCTGGGCGACATCACGGAGGACGTGGACGTTCTCTTTTTCTGTAATCCCAACAATCCCACGGGACAGCTCTGCTCCACCGCGCTGATGGAAAAGCTCCTTGAACGCTGCCGAGGAACAGGGACGGTGCCGGTGATAGACGAGTGTTTTCTTCCCTTTACGGAGGGCGCGTCGGTGCTGCCCCAACTGGAGCGGTTCCCCCAGTTGCTGATCCTGCGGGCTTTTACCAAGCTCTACGCCATGGCCGGCCTCCGGCTGGGCGTTTTACTGGGCCAGCCGGCCCTGCTGTCCCGGATCGCGCCCTTTGGGCCGGAATGGGCGGTATCGGTGCCGGCGCAAAAGGCGGGAGAGGCTTCCCTTTTGGCAGAGCCGCAGTGGACCGAGGAGACCCGGCGCTATGTGGCACAGGAGCGCACCCGCATGTCCGCGCTTTTGCAGAAAGCGGGGCTTACCGTCTACCCCGGCGCCGCCAATTTTCTTTTGTGCCGGGGCGATCCGACTCTGGCGAAAAAGCTGGAGGCACGGGGCATTCTGGTGCGCCGGTGTGGCAGCTTTGCCGGGCTGGACGATTCCTACATTCGCATCGGTCTGAAAACGAAGGAAAAAGACGACACGCTGGTGTACGCCATACGGGAGGTGCTTCATGGCTAAAGCAATTATGGTGCAGGGCACCATGTCCAACGCGGGCAAAAGCCTGCTGTGCGCCGGTCTTTGCCGGATCTTCCATCAGGAGGGCTACCTGGTGGTGCCCTTCAAGGGGCAAAATATGGCGCTGAACTCCTGCATCACGTCCGAGGGCCTTGAGATGGGCCGGGCGCAGGTGGTGCAGGCCGAGGCCGCCGGTGTGGAGCCCAGCGTGCGGATGAACCCGGTGCTGCTCAAGCCCGTCACCAATGTAGGCTCACAGGTGATCGTACTGGGCGAGGTGCGGGGCAACATGACGGCCGGCGAATACTACGCCTATAAAAAGGCGCTGATCCCCGAGGTGAAGGCCGCCTATGACTCTCTGGCTGCGGAAAACGACATCATCGTCATCGAGGGCGCGGGCAGCCCGGCGGAGATCAATCTGCAGGCCGACGATTTTGTGAACATGGGCATGGCCCGGCTGGCCCACGCGCCGGTGCTGCTGGCAGGCGATATCGACCGGGGCGGGGTGTTTGCCCAGCTTTACGGCACGATTGCCCTGCTGGACAAGGCCGACCAGGCCCGCATCAAGGCGACCATCATCAACAAGTTCCGGGGCGACGAGACGCTTCTCAAAAGCGGTCTTGTCACGCTGGAAAAACTCACCGGGAAGCCGGTGGCGGGTGTCATGCCCTTTTTGCCGGTGGACATTGACGACGAGGACAGTCTCTCCCAGCGGCTGCAAAAAAAGACCGCCGACTGCCTGCTGGATCTGGCGGTGATCCGTTTGCCCCATCTCTCCAATTTCACGGACTTTTCCGCCCTGGAGGCCACCCCCGGCGTGGGCGTGCGCTACGTCTCCTCCGCCCGGGAGCTGAAAGAGCCGGATCTCATTTTACTGCCCGGCACCAAAAGCACCATTGCCGACCTGCGGTGGCTGCGGGAGTGCGGGCTGGAGACACAGATCAAAAAACGAGCGGCGGCAGGCACCGTGATCTTCGGCATCTGCGGCGGCTATCAGATGCTGGGCCGCACCATTACCGACGCCGAGGGCGCCGAAGGAGGCGGTTCCATCCGCGGTATGGAGCTGCTGCCCGCCGACACGGAATTTGCCAGTGAAAAGCACCGCACTCGCCTGTCGGCCCGTGCCGGACAGGTGCGTGGGCCGCTGTCCCGGCTCTCCGGCGCCGCTTTGGAGGGCTACGAGATCCACATGGGCCGCACCACTCTCGCCCCCGGCGCGCAGCCGCTGGTGACGCTGGAAACCGGCGTTTCGGACGGCTGTCAGCAAGGGCACGTTTACGGGTGCTATCTCCACGGCTTTTTCGACTCCGCCGCCTGCCGTCAGGCGCTGCTCACCGCTCTGGCGGAGGAAAAAGGCGTGACGCTGGGCAGCGGCCTTGCCTTTGATCTGGCCGCGTACAAGGACAAGCAGTATGACTTGCTGGCCCAGGGGATGCGGGAGCATCTGGATATGAAACTGATCCATCGCATTTTGGAGGAGGGTGAAGGATATGTCATTTGAAATCGTAAAACCCGAGGATATCGAGCGCCGCAGCTTTGAGCTGATCGAAGCGGAGCTGCCCCATCCGCTGCCGGAAGAACTGGCTCCCATCATCAAGCGGGTGATCCACACCACCGCCGACTTTGACTACGCCGACTCCCTCTATTTTTCGGAGGGCGTCCTTGAAAAAGCGCTCTTGGCGCTCTCCGGCGGCGCCACCATCGTCACCGACACCAATATGGCCTGCGCGGGCATCAACAAGGGGGCGCTGAAAAAACTGGGCGGCCGCGCCGTCTGCTTTATGGCGGACGAGGACGTGGCCGAGGCAGCCAAACAAAACGGCACCACCCGGGCGGTGGCCTCCATGGACAAAGCCGCCGGGCTGGAAGGGCCTGTGATCTTCGCCATCGGCAACGCCCCCACGGCGCTGATCCGTCTGGACGAACTGATGAAAAAGAGGCGGCTTTGCCCGGCACTGATCGTGGGCGTGCCGGTGGGTTTCGTGAACGTGGTGGCCTCCAAGGAACTGATCTGCGAGAGCGGCGCACCGTGCATTGTGGCCCGGGGCCGCAAGGGCGGCAGCAATGTGGCGGCGTCCGTCATCAACGCCCTGATGTATCTGCTGACCAGAAGCGCATGAGTACGATCTTATGTGTGATCGACGGCATGACCGACCCCGCCTTTCGTCCGGCGGATCTTCCGGTGCTGTCCTCCTTTGACTTCCGGGAGTACGTTTCCACCACTCCCGCCGGCTATGAGACGGAGAGTTTGAACTGCATTCTGACGCTTCTGGGTGCCGCCGATTTTTCCCACTGTCTGCGGGGCTATGCCGACGCCCTGGGGGCCGGTATAAGGGTGAAAGCTGGCGACCTTGTCACCCGTGTCAGTTGGCTGGCGGTGGACGGAGAGGGCCGCTGCTCGGTACCCACGGGTGTGCCCGATACCGTCCATGTACCCGCCGGCTGCGCCTATCACAGTCTGGGCGGCTACAAGGGGCTCTTGATTATCAGCGGACAGGGGGACTGCGCCGATGCGCTGACGACCTGCCCGCCCTACGAGTGCGCGGGCAAAGCGCCCGTTGAGCTGCGCCCGGCGGGCAGCGCTTCCCTTGGCGCGTTCTTTGATGACAACGTGACCGCCGCCCTGTGCGCCGTTCCCTGGGGACAGTCGGCGGCGGCGCCGCTGCCGCCGTTTGGTGAAAGGGCCGCCGTCATCTGCGGCACACAGATCGTCCGGGGTATCGCCGCCATGCTGGGCATGACCTGCCCTGTGATCCCCGGTGCCACCGGGGATGTGGACACCGATCTTTCCGGCAAGACCGCCGCCGCGCTGGAGAGTGCCAAAGACTTTCCCTTCGTCCTGCTGCACATCAACGGGGCGGACGAGGCCTCCCACCGCAAAGACGCCGCAGAAAAGGCGGCTTTTTTGCAGCGGGTGGATGCGCTGGTCCTGGCACAGCTGCGCCGCTGCCCTCACCGGGTCTATGTGGTGTCCGACCACGCCACTGACCCAGCCACAGGCTGTCATGTGGGCACGCCCCAACCCCTATTTTTCAAGAAGGAGGAACCGTCCTATGGAGGAAAAGAAAGCCTATTTTTTTCAGCACTTGGACTGTGAATATTTTCCCTGTCACCCCACCGATCACCCGGAGGACTTCAACTGCCTGTTTTGCTACTGCCCCCTCTATATGCTGGGCGACCGCTGCGGCGGGCATTTCACCTACACGGAAAAGGGCGTGAAGAACTGCTCGGCCTGCCTTCTGCCCCACGGCCGGCAGAGCTGGCGGCTGGCCGCCGCACGCTTTCCCGATATCCGCGCCGTGGCCGCCCGTTCAGACGCCGAGCACAAGGAAGGCAAATTTGACGGCAAAGTGTGAATAATTTGTTAAAGTGCAAAAAGCATCTTGACATTTTCGGAATTGTTTTGTATATTTTAATTAGAAAAGGAAGTTAGAAACAGGATTGGACAGTAGACTCGAAAGGAGTGAGTCCGATGTTCTGATTGCCGCGATCTCAGGAAGCTGACGATCGCAACCAACCGGTTCGTGTAAACCCATGTTTTCTAAAGTATCTTTTCAAAGCAAAGTCAGAAGCAATCCTTCTTTGGTATCCCAAACGATCGGCCTACGCATTTGATTGTACTCCAGGACCTCATATGAACAATAGATCTGATACCTCGTGTGTGCGGATAACTGGTCTGTGTGTGCAGAGACATTCGTTGCGACGGCAGAAATCAAAGTAGAAACGGAGGGTTCTCAGGTGATTGAACCCGGCTCCTGCGAATAGCACCCTGTTCTTCGATGGAACAGGGTGCTATTCTTTTTATGCGGCTTATGCGGCGCTGGCTTTTCGTCTTCGACGCAGTCTTCTATATAGCAGCTGTCAAAAACTTTATTATGCTGCCTGCCGCTTCCCGTAAAAAAGCGGCAGGCAGCTGATTGCAAATAAATGGATTCTTTTATGGACGCCGCTTGCGGAAAAAGTGATGATTTGCTATAATGCAGTGCATATAGGCCCGCCGGGCGGAGCCGGCAGAAAAGAGGACGAATGATCTACTACACCGCTGATCTGCATTTTCATTACACGCCTATTTTGGCGTATGCCGCTCGTCCCTTTTCTGACACCGCCGCCATGGACGCGGCGCTGATCCGCAACTGGAACGAAACCGTGAAGCCGGAGGACACCGTTTATGTGGTGGGTGATCTGGGTTACAACGGCGGCTTTGTGCCCTGCGACGTGCTGGAGCAGCTCTCCGGCCGCAAGCATCTGATCCGCGGCAATCATGACACACCCTTTCAGGACGCGACGGTGCTGTTCCGCTATTTTGAGACTGTCACCGATTTTAACGAGATCGACGACGGCGGCACCCACATCATGCTCAGTCACTACCCCATTTTGTACACCAAAAACGGATATGTGATTCACGGCCACATCCACAATATGCGAAACGAGATCTACACCATTTTGCAGGGGCTTCCCCATGTGCTCAACTGTGGGGTGGATATCAATTTCTACCGTCCGGTGACCCTGCCCGAGCTGGTGGAGAACAACCGGAAATATTACAGCGGCGACTACGAAGACTTGTTTCCCGTTCCCCGGAAGATCTCCCGGGGGACCAAAGGCTGGCTGCCGCCGCGCCCCGATTTCCGCCCGCTGCCACAGCGCCCCCGCGATCTGCCCTGACGCGGGGCGTTTCACTCACAAAATCATAGCAGGAGAGGGCCGGTGCTTTTTCGCACTGGCCCTCTCCTGCTAAAATGAAAAACAGAGGAGAATCAAGTATTATTCCTTTACACCACCCAGCGAAACGCCTTCCACAATGAAGCGGGAGAAAATGAAGTACATAATGAACATGGGCAGGATCGTAATGGCCAGACCCACAAACACCACGCCGTAGTCCGTGCGGAAGGACTCCGCCGTCAGCATCTGGACGAACATGGTCAGTGTCTTTTTGCCGCTGGAGCTGATGATCAGCGTGGGCATAAAGAGGTTATTCCAGCAGTAGACGAACTGGAAGATCGCCTGCGTGGCCAGCGCCGGTTTCATCAGCGGCAGCACGATGGTGTTGAAGATATGAAACTCGCCGGAGCCGTCGATGCGCGCTGCTTCCACGATCTCCAAAGACAGTGCCCCTTGCAGGTACTGGCGCATGAAGAACACCACAGCCGGCGTGGTGATGGCCGGAATGATCAGCGGCCAGTAGGTATCGATCAGATGCAGCTGGATCATGAATTTATAGTAGCCGATGGCAAAAACCTGCGTGGGCACCATCATGATGGCCATGATAAAGCCCCAGGCAAATTTTTTCAGCTTGAAGTCATAGGCATAGATGCCGTAAGCCGTCAGCGCGGAGAAATAGACGGACAAAAACGTAAACGGCACCGCAATCTTGAAGGAGTTGAACATGGCGCCCAGCACCGTGACGCCCAACCCCACCTGCGCCGAAGCAAAACTCTTCAGATTTTCGGCAAGGCTTCCGCCAAAGAAGAGGGAAATCCCCGCCTTGATATCGTTGGAAGCGCGGGTGGCATTGACGAACATCAGGTAAAAGGGCAGCAGGCTCAGCAGGCTGAGAAAGATCAGCACCGCATGGCGCAGGACCTTTCTGCGCTTTTGAAGGCGCAGATTGTCAGCTTCTTTCATGTCCGCGCCCCCCTTCTGCGCCGGCGGGCAGCCCGCAGGCTCTTATACTCCTTGTCGTCCCGGAAGGCCCGGAAAAAGATGAGGCTGATGATCAGCGTGATGATGAAAAGCAGCACCGATACAGCCGCCGCGCGGCCTGTATCACTGGCGTGGAGACGCATGATATACATGGTGACGGTGGTGGAGGTATCGTCCGGCAGGCCGATAAGGCTGCCGCCGTTGCCGGTATTGAACAGGGCCGGAATGTCGTAAAGCTGCAAGCCGCCGATGGCGCTGGTGACCAGCACATAGAGCAGCACGGGTTTGAGCAGCGGGATGGTGACGCGGGTAAACTTCTGCCAGCCGCTGGCGCCGTCGATATCGGCCGCTTCATAGAGGCTGGGATTGATGCCCATCATGCCCGCGATCAGCAGCAGCGTGGAGTTGCCGTACCACATCCAGAAGAGGATAAAGGAGAGGGTCAGCGACGTGCCCCATTTGCTGGTCATGATGTCGGAGGTGGCGCCAATGAGGCCCCAGCTGCGCAGGGTGGACATGATGGGACCGAATTTGCTCAAAAGGGCGTAAAACAGCAAGGAGATGGAAGCGGCAGTGATAATGTTTGGCATATAGACCAGTACCTTGTAGATGCCGCCGCGCCCCAGACGCGTCCGGGTATTGGTGAGCCAGGCCGCGATCAGCAGCGCCAGCGCCACCTGCGGCACAAAGTTCAAGATCCAGATCCGCAGCGTGTTACCCAGATAGGTGAGGAAATAAGCACGCTCCCCGTCCGCGATCCCCAAAATGTTGAGATAGTTCTGCAGACCACAGAACTTTACCGTGGTGTGCAGGTTGCGCGTCACATATTCAAAAAAGCTGTAATAAAACGTGGAGAGCAGCGGCCAGAAGGAAAACAGGAGATAGGCAATGAAAAACGGAGCAATGAACAAAAGTCCGTGTTTCCCGTAGTTGACCCCGCCCTTTGTTTTTTTCTTTTTCATGGGGTTCCTCCTTTGCTGCCGTGGGGGGG
>JAYFNH010000017.1:0-10473 GCA_034933545.1 Oscillibacter sp. | reverse complement strand
GTATTTTCAGAGAGTGGATTGACTTTAACGCCAATTCCAGATATAATACTTAAGGTTTTTAGATTTCGATTTCCATTGCAGTCTGAGGTGCGCCCCGTTCCGATGGCAAGAAAGATTTATAGCTGTCATGAAGCGATGAAGAGCCCAGCGGTCAACGGTGCCGGTAATTTGGGAAAACGACTAGATAAAATAATTTCATAAATTTCCGGGTGTAGCGCGGGTGGTTTGGGAGTGCCGTGCCGGTATCCGGGCAGGATGAAGCCGAAAGGGCGAAAGCTGTTGACACACGGACGTTTGCATGTTTCTTCCGCAGAGTGAAAAGTACCTCAAAATCGCCTTTGACCACAGTAATGACCACAGACAGCAAAAATTCAGGATTCCCCAGAAGCAAATATCCGGGTATAGCGAAGCTGGTATCGCGCCTGGTTTGGGACCAGGAGACCGTGCGTTCGAGTCGCACTACTCGGACCAAAAACACGCTGAAATCGTTGATTTCAGCGTGTTTTTCTGCATAAAAATTCTGATTTTTGGTGTGGTCAAAGCGGCTTTTGGGGTCTGCTTTGACCACATCTATTTCTTTGATTATTGCGGCGCAGAATTTGATTACATGTCCATCTGATGCCTTCTTGTAATTTGTACTATATTGTCCTATAATAAATTAACGGTAGGCCTTGCGCCGCCAAGGCAACCGTGTGGGTATTCCGCACGGTTGTTATTTTTTATATGGCACAACAATGTAGGAGGCGCAAACATTATGGCAATTCTTTATTTTTCCGACGTGCTCAATAAAGTTGGGTTGAATCCGGCCAAGGTAAAGCTGATCCGTCATGCCTTAACAGACAAGGGATTTAAGGCATGCTATGACGCAAACATGGTCTACGAGTACACGTGTCATCAAGATGTTGGATTCAGTCAGGGGTATGAATACTGGATAACCTTTATTAGCGACAGCGGTACTCTGTGCAAACTTCATTCTTGCTATAAAGTTGGGCAGTCTATTCCAGATACGCCTGACGTAATGCCGAATGGCGTCCCAGAGATCGAGGCAAAAAAGTTTCAGGGGGAGCACGCATACTTCAAATTGGAATATGTGGATCTTTTGAAGGACTATGAAAATCGCTTGGTTATCGATTGGGGCAAGTCGACCCGGATGTGGCACCAAAAAGGCACAACAGAGAAAGAAATCGTTTCCATTCAGGGGGATGTATTTCCTGGATTTGAAAGTCTCTGCCTTCCATATGACAAATTGAAAAAAATCATAAACAATCAGCGTGGCTATGAGGCGTGGTATACAGCACTGTCTTCTGTCAACGCAATTTATCTGATCGCAGATCAAAAAACCGGCACGCAGTATGTTGGTTCCGCCTATAATCAAGACGGCTTGTGGGGAAGATGGGCTGCATATATCATGACTGGCGGACACGGTGGAAACAAAAAGATGGTGACAGCACTGCAAGAAAACCCTGAACGTCGCCATGACCTTCAGTTCTCGGTTTTGCAAATTCTGCCTAAAAACATGAGTTCGGATGCGATTATTCAGACGGAGAGCCTGTGGAAAGAAAAACTTCTCACGAAGAAGTTTGGTTGGAATGATAATTAAACCACGGAGGCAGCCACATGGAAAAAGCGATGTTATTAGATCAGGCGATTACTCTGCTGGAAGAAATAGAGCGCACGCCTGAAAAGCAATCATGGTGCAGAGAATATTCCGTGTATTCAGAAAACCCCCGTCAATATTCTTTCCAGCATGATGTGTATTCTTTTATTGACCGCACATACCAAGGGGGACTCATCATTGTCAATTATGACGATGTAATTCAGCATTGGAAACTCGATGAACGACATATTGCGGTTGCTGACCCCGAATGGCTGGAGGCCCAACCTTATTTGTGCGTACTGGCCAGTATTGCATGGCACTTTCGAAGAGATCATTTCTGCGAGGGTTCTCTGATTAGGGAAAGTATCGCCAACGGTATCCTCCTTCGATTGTTCAGGCGGCTCAAAGTCATTTGCCCTACCACAGCTCCTGCCACAACATTAAAAAATCTATATAGTTGTAGATGTGGGAATGTTCCGGAAAACACCGGCGTTTATCGGGTGCTTGTGCCCGAAGGACTGGTGGTTCGATTTACGGATCATACATATAGCCCCACTGTACCGTGCTACCCGCCAGAGGCACTTCTTGAAAAGTATATGAGCTGTTCAGACAAGGAAACCCTTTATATCGGCAAGGCCGATGGCAGAAAAGGGCTTCGCCAGAGACTGAAACAATATATGAATTGCGGTTGGGGTAAAGCGACAAATCACAAGGGCGGTCGGGCTGTTTGGCAGATTGAAGATGCAGGTCTGCTGTTATTAGCATACGAAGAATGCGAGGATGCCAGCGCACGTGAAAAACAACTTCTGGCTGAATATAAGGAAACGAACGGTACCTACCCATTAGCGAATTGGAGAGGGTAGGCATTACCGCAGCATATCTGTTTGCTCTGTAAGAAAGCTGCAAGCGGGAGGTTCTCTATGGCAATGTGGAATCCGTGGCGGGGCTGCCACAAATACAGCGAGGGCTGCCGGTTTTGCTATATCCACAAAGGTGACGCGAGGCGAGGCGTGGACACCAATGTGGTGGCAAAGACGGACAACTTCTTTGCACCCGTAGAGCGATACAAGCGGGGAGAAAACAAGGGCGCATACAAGATGAAGCCCGGGGAGACGGTCTACCTCTGCTTTTCTTCGGACTTCCTGCTGCCGGATGCGGACGAATGGCGGGATGAGTGCTGGCGCATGATGCGGGAGCGAGCAGACCTTCACTTTCTCTTTCTGACCAAGCGTATTGAGCGGTTTGCGGACTGCGTGCCGGACGACTGGGGTGCCGGCTATGAAAACGTGACGGTGGGCTGCACCGTGGAAAATCAAGCGGAGGCGGACAGGCGGCTGCCCATTTTTGATGCGCTCCCCATTCGGCACAAAAACCTGATTCTTCAGCCCATGCTGGAGAAGATGGAAATTGAGCGGCATCTGGGCGGCGTGGAGCTGGTGGTGGTCGGCGGCGAGTCCGACCGCAATGCAAGGCCGTTGGACTATGGTTGGGTCTTGGATGTGCGGCAGCAATGTCTGCGGCAGAATGTTCCGTTTGAGTTTCGCCAGTGCGGCAGCAATTTTATCAAAGACGGCAGGCTGTATCAGTTGAACGTCCGTCAGCTGATGGCACAAGCCAGAAAAGCAAACATCAATACATGAACAGGAAGAAGCACCGGAGGTATCCATTCCCCAGTGCTTCTTCCTGCATTTTTGCTTCCTGTGCGGTGCGTCAATGGAAACTGCAAGCAGGAATCTTTTCACCCAACCGCCATCGTGCGCCGGATCTCATCGTAGTATTTTACCACCGTGTTGCGGCTGGTTCCGGATTCTCTCGCAATTTCAGCCTTGTTTGTCATCTGCGGATTTGCACGCATATAAGCGGCGACGGCTTTCTTCTTGTTGCTGATGCCATCGGGGATTGCATCGGCATTCCCCTTGGCTGCCCTAATCTCAGCTTTCATTTGCGCGATGAGCGCCGGCAACTTGGCTTCGCATTCCTCACGAGTCTTGCCATAGACATTGCGCGCATGCTTCTTGCCGTCAGACCAGACAGGCGAGTAGCGGCCCTCCCAGCAGTTCTCACTGATCTGCGAGATGCAGCCGGTGCCGGGCTTACGCATGCGTCCGCGGTAGGGCTTGAAGTCAGTCATCTGCGGCGCTTCGGATTGCGCGGGCGCTGCGGCAGCAGCTTGCTTCGGCTCCGCCTTGCCGATGCCGCGGTCAATGCTTTCCGCGGCGGAGTGGCGCATGTCGTCGGTGATGTGGGTGTAGATGTCCAGCGTGGTGGCCGCCGACACATGGCCCAGCATGGACGAGAGCGTTTTCACGTCCATACCGTTTTGCAGGGAGAGCGTCGCAAACGTATGGCGTAAATCATGAAATCTGACGTGCTTGCACCCGGCGTGCTCCAGAATCTGCTGGAGCCGCTTGCGCACCGCGCCTGGCGTCATGGGACTGTCCTCCTTCACCGGCGAGGGGAACATCCAGCGGGAGTTCACAGTCTTTTTGTACTCCTTGAGCACCGCGACCACCGCCGCCGGGAGCATCAGCTTGCGGACAGAGGCTTTGGTTTTCGGTGTGACCAGCTGCATTTGTCCCTTCACATCATAGACCTGCTTATCGATGTTCAGCTCGCCGGTCTTGAAATCCAGATCGTCCCACCGGAGCGCCATCAGCTCTCCCCGCCGCAGGCCGGTGGAGAGATCCAGAAGGAACAGCTCGTAGTAGCCCTCCGCCTCTGCCTGAATAAGAAACCGCTGCAGCTCCTCACGATCCGGCACCTGCATCTCCCGCGCCTTCTTGGGCGGCAGCTTGCAGCCGATGGCGGGGTTCGTACGGATGAAGCCGTCGTGCATCGCTCGCTCCAGCGCGGTGCGGGATACGGCGTGGCACATGCGCACCATCCGGTCGGACAGGCCGTCGCCGTACAGCTCGGTGAGACGCTTGCGGCCGGTCTTTTTCAGCCGCGCGTAGAACTGCTGCAAATCATTTTGCGTTAGTTTGTTCAGCGGAATCTTACCGATTTCCGGAATGATGTGGGCGCGGATGCAGTTTTCATAATTGACCTGCGTGGTGGGGCGGAGCTTTGGCTTGGAGTGAGTTTCGTACCAGTAGTTCAGCCAGTCTCCGAATGCCATCTCGGGACGCAGCCGTTCGGACTTTGACCCGCCGCAGGTTTTCTTGAGTGTCTGGAGCTTTGCCAGGCACTCGCTTTTTGTTTTTGCCAGGACGTTCTTGGCTTTGGGATTGCCGTTGTCATCGTAGTCAACCACGATGCGGCCTTCCCAGCGCCCGTCCTTGCGGAGCCTTACGGTTCCTTCTCCGCCTTTTCGTTTTCTTGCCACGGTTTCAGCTCCTTTCCAAAGAGGTCTTCCATGAATCCGCCCACGATGCCGCTGGCGGTTTTCTGCATATCCGGCGTCACATGGGTGTAGGTGTCCAGCGTGAAGCTGGCGTTGGTGTGTCCGAGGATACCAGACAAGGTCTTGGCGTCCTCGCCGCTGGCGAGTGCGTGGGTCGCGAACGTGTGTCTCAAATCATGAAACCGAATGTCCGGAAGCTCCGCCCGCTTCAGCAGGGTTTTCAGATGGTTGTATGCCGAGTTGGGCGACATGGGCAGCTCCGGCCTGATGGGGTTGGGAAAAATCCACTGGCTGACGGAATTCTTTTTGCGCCGCCGCAGCAGCTCCGCCGTGCTCTGGGGCAGGATGATGGAGCGCGTGCCCGCGCTCGTCTTGGTGTCGCCCAGAGCGAGGATACCCAGCGTCTTGCTGTGCAGAGTGCGGCACACCTTCAGCGTGCCGGTTTTCTCATCGAAGTCCCGCCACATGAGACTGCAGATTTCGCCCCGCCGCAATCCGGTGGTCAGGTCGGTGTAGAAGAAGTCGTGCCAGAGCTCGTCCTCCTCAATGGCGGCGAGGAAAGTGTTCAGTTCTAAGTCGTTCAGCACCTGCTTTGCGCTGCCGCCTTGCTTCGGGATGGTGGCGCCCTCTGTTGGATTTTTGGCGATGATGTGCGCCTGCACCGCGTCCTGCATCGCCTCGTGGAGCAGGCAGTGTGTGCCGCGCACCGTGGCGTCGGAGAGCTGTGTGCCCTTTTGGGGATGCTCGACGGCACGCCCCTCTTTTTTCAGCCGCCGGTACATCCGCTGCACGTCCTGCGGGGTGATGAGAGAAATTTGCTTGTCGCCCAGCTGGGGCTTGATGTACTGTTCGATTTGCGTCCAGTAGCTGCGCATGGTGCCGGGGCGCACCGTATCCTCCTTGTATTCTGTCATCCACCGATCCAGCCACTCGCCCAGCGTCATCCGACAGTCCTCGGTCAGGTCGGCGTCGTGGTAGTCATCGATGTCGCGGTGGAGCTTGTCCATCAGCTCCTTCTGGGTTCTGGCGTAGACGTGGCGGAAGATGGGCTCGCTGTTGTTCTTGTGTCCCACCACGATGCGCCCTTCCCAGCGGCCGTCCTCCCGTTTTCGCACCATGCCGTCGCCGGATGGGCGTCGTTTTGCCATAGGGGTTCACCTCCAAGGAATTTTATTCTTTGTCCTGCGGCTCGGTTATTGAGCCGTCTGCGGCATCGGATTGCTCCGAACGCCACCGAAGTTCTTTTGCATAGATCGCCTCTGCCGTCTGCTCCTCGTCCTTCTCGAAGGAGTAGGGCGGCTCCTGCGCCAGCTCCCGATAGATGCCGGCGGCGAGTTTATATCCTGCGAGGAAGCTGTGCAGGGACGCCTCGTCCCGCATGGAGCATTCCAGATCGGTGATGTGCAGCAGGAGCTTTTGCTCCTCGCGGTTCAGCCGGTCGTGCAGTTCCTTGTGCGTCTGCTCATATTCTCGCGTCAGTTCCTCGCAGTTTGGTGGCGTGTAGAACTTATTTCTCAGCGCCCGCATGTAGTCGTACATGGTATCGCCCCCTTATCAAGACAACACATATACCACAACTTGCGGCACAAAGCTATCAGAAAATCCAGTGTTTTCACTGGTTTGCGTATTCTGTGCAAACAGCCGGCGACCACCTTCGAGGTGCACGTGAAATGCCTTGAAATTCCTCGCTTTTTTGCCAACCCGACCACCTAAACTGTGACAAAGCCGTTTTCCGACCACCTGGTGGAATGTCCGGAAACGCCCAGCACTGCTGGGCGAAGTCGTTTGCAAGGGGGTCAACCGACCACCTTGCTTTCTCCTGCTCTTTTTTCGACCGTGCCGAATCGCCCGAAATTCTGCCGAACAGGTGCCGGTGGATGGTTTACCCTACCGCCTGCGCAGAAGCCTCACACAGCGGCACACAAGGGCCGACAGGGGCAAGCTTTGCCGCTGTGCGCTGCCGGGCCAGCTCCTCGTCCATGCGTGCGAACTGCCTGCCGTTGAACTTGTCGATGGCCTCCTGAATGGGACGCAGGTGATAGAGCAGACTGCCGTTTTGCTTTCGCCCTGACTTTGTGACGATGGACGTCGGCTCCGTCACGATGAGGCCCTTCTCCTCCAGACCGGCGACGTATTTTCGCACGCTGTTCTGGCTGGCGTTGATTGCCCGGCCAATCGTTTTGTAGCTTGGATGGCACTGATACGTTTTGCGATCTTCCCGGAACATGAGATAGGAGTAGACGGACAGCTCGCCGGTACTCAGTCCTAACAGGAAGATTTCATTTGGCAGAGGGAAATAATTTTTGATGGGATCGCGGTTCGGATAGCGGTTGTACTTCAAACTTTACCTCCTGTATTCTGCTCGACCCAGCGGATGAACTCCTGCTTGGGTACGACGATGCGGTTACCAATCTTGAGCGCCGGGAAACCGCTTTCATGCAGTAACTCGTAGCCTGACGATGGTGACACACCCAGTACCTTTGCCACCGTGTTCGCGTTCAGGAACAGCGGCAGCTCCTCGTAATTCTTGTAGACTGACTCTTTCATTTTGCACCTCCTGTTTTTTGATTCTTACTCTCGTTCAAGCTTGCTTTGACGACTGGATGACTGTGTCATCGCCCTCTATCTGCAAAACATATTGCTTTGCCGCCTGCATGATTTGAATGACCTTGGCCTTGTTATCGTGATCTTCCAGCAGACGGGGAAAGTCTAAAAAGAGCGTGTCGCAGACATGGATCATATTGGCAACGACCCCCTCCAGCGATTCGAGTACGGAGTCCGTGCTGATGGCTCTGTCGTCATCAATGCGCATCTTAGCACTGATGGCTCGTATCTCTGTCAGTTATTGATGTCTCTCCGCCCTTGACTTTTTGGGAGTCTCTTTCGGGACACGAAGTTTCTCGGCTCTCTGCCGTCGTTCTTCCGGTGCGGCCTTTGCGACGGCGATGACTTCTTTCTTCGTTGGTTTGATCGTGCCGTCGAGAATCTCCCGTGCCACGCCGGGCAGCACTTCCTCCGCCGCATCCAGACCGGCGACGACAGAACTTGCACGCCGTACAGTCGCTTCGCTGACGCCCAGCTCCCGCGCCAGCCTTTGTGCGGTGACATTCGAAGAAGATTTCAAACGATCATCGTGATCTTTCGAAAACGCCTCGCTCCGTCTGTCGCCATAGGCCAGCTTTTCGGCGTCATACCGCCTGCCCATGAGAACGGTCTTTTGCATTTCACTCAGGTTTCGGCGTCCGAGCTGATTGCGGCAGATCCACGCGATGGCCTCATGGCGATTTGTGAATTGCTTTTCTCTTGTGCTGTAATTAACTTCGGGATGCTCTTGCAGAATCTCATAGCGATTGTGTCCGTCGATGATGACGCCGTCCCAGACGATGATGGGTGTGAGGACTTCGCCCTCGGCAAGAATGTTCTCCTTCAGTTGGGCGTACTCCTCATCCGTCAGCGGCGGGCACAGCGATTCAAACTCGGAGTCTATTCTCAGCGTTGTGTTCATTTCACTTCTCCATTTCTAATATCAGATTGACTTGCTTTTCTTTATCTGATACCATGGTAACAGACCGGAAAATGACTTTCAATAGCTTGGGGCATGGTCAGGCAAATCCAAAATCTCCATCGGATACAGGAGGGCGCGCAAGTATGGCACATTATTTTGACTGCTTCTCAGTCTCGTTTGGAAAGGACGAGGTGTTCGTCGGCGGCAAGCCGTTCGCCCTTGGACAGTGCACCACCGACATTTTGAATCTGGACGATGCGGTGCTGACGGAGCTTGATGAACGAATTGGCAAGCTCATACCCGCGGTGCGGGAGCTGCTGGATACAAAAACAGACAGCGCCGCATGCTCCGCGCAAGAGCAACTGAACGCTGTCTGGGATTTGATTTTTACCCTGCCGGTGTATCGGGACTTACAGATGGACTTGCAGACCGCATACAACTTGCTGCCGTTGCTGATGTTGGATCAGGAGAAGCTGGCAGAGGTTTTGGACGAGCACTCCGAGGGCTACGCGATGTTCCGGCAGCTGATGGATGGGCTGGAATACTTTCCGGAAAGCCTGCGCGTGTTCCACGGGCAGATCACAGGGATGCTGAGCCAGTACCTTGAGCCGCTGAATCGCAGAAGTGCCGACGCCTACGCCCAAGCGTTTGCGCGGTACTTCACCGATATGAAATCTGTGGAGGGCCTGTTTGGCGACAGTATCTTTGAGCAGAGCTTTCCCACCAAGACAAAATTTGCACCGATGCGACAGCCTACGGAGTCTGGCAAGGTTGTGTTGGCGGAGCAGGCGGAGTTTACCTATCTGACCCATTTCCTTTACACGGATTTTTACCGGGCGTTGATCGCGGGCAACGCGCCGCGCCAGTGCCACAACTGCGGCACGTACTTTCTGCTCACCGCCGGGTACAACACCTGCTACTGCAATAACCTTGCCCCCGGCGAGACCGAGCGCACCTGCCGCAAGGTTGGCGCGCATAAAAAAGAGGCGCAGGAGCGTGTCACCGCAACTCCTGCGCAGAAGGAATATAACAAGGCGTACAACCGCCTGAAGGCGAGAAAGCAGAGAGGAAAACTCTCGGTCGGCGAATGGAATATTGCCGTGGCCAAGGCGCAGGATTGGAAGGAACAGACCGAGCGCGGCGCACTCAGCGATGATGAGCTGCGGCGACAGCTTGAGGCGCTGTGAGAAAAGGAGCGGCGGGACTGAGTTTTACACTCGGTCCCGCCGTATTTCTTTGTATATGGCGAGTGAATTTCAGAGGGGCCGTATGCTTTAGCGAACCACCGGCAGATTGCGCCCATTACGATTTCCCGCCGCGCTTTTTATAGTCTTCGTCGATCCGTTTCTTCCAGTCAGAGGAAATCGAACGGGATTCCCGAACGCTGCAGATGGCATCGCTGAGCACCTCATAATTCAGCGCCGTGCCCGCCGGGTCGCAGCGATAGTTGACCGCGCGGTCCGCGTCAATGCCGAAGCGTTTTGCCTCCGCCGCGGCGTCGATATTGGCACCCAGAAACAGAAACTCCCAGCCGTATTTCTCCTTCTGCCGCCGGATCATGGTGCGCACGGTCTCGTAATCGTAGCGACGGCTGGCGTTCTCACAGCCGTCGGTAGTGATGATGAACATGGTTTTGGCGGGCCGATCCTCTGGACAGGCGTACTTGTGGACGTTGCCAATGTGGTGAATGGCTCCGCCCACCGCGTCCAGCAGAGCGGTGCAGCCGCCTACAAAATACTCCTTCTCCGTCATGGGGCAAATGCTCCCAATAGGTAGCCGGTCATGGATGACCCGGCACTCGCTGTCAAACAGCACCGTTGACACAAGCACCTCACCGCTGCCGTGCCTCTGCTTTTCCAGCATGGAATTGAAGCCGCCGATGGTGTCGGGTAGTGTCAAGAGTTATGCGCAAATTAGTTTGTAGTCTCTGAGGGAATAACGTCAGACGGCAATGGAAGCGTCTTCGGTGGCCGCCTCCAGATGCTTCATGTTCATGTACTTTTTGTTGCCCCATTGTGTACCGGCGAC
>JAYFNH010000016.1:0-158458 GCA_034933545.1 Oscillibacter sp. | reverse complement strand
AAGGCTCTTAATGCGCAACTTGTGACCCTGCTTTCCTGATTTCTTTTGTGACATTAAGAATCATAGCAAAATCCCTGTTGCGCAGGGCCTTATTCACTTTTTATTACCCACTCATTCTACCGAAGAGCCTGATTTAGCCGTTTTTTTTCATAACTTTTTTGAATATTCAAGGGCCTACGAGCGCATCGTTTTCGCCTTTTTCGGTAAAATGGACCTTGCTTGGTTTGCATCCTTTCCTTGAAAACCATTGGGAATTCAGAGTTTTCACAAATCTGCAAATTTAACTCCTGCCCACGCAACCACATTGTGTAAGCAAAAAAGATATATTTTCATACCATTCCTCTTTGGTAGGGACAGCTACAAGGGGTCTGCAGCATATTTTGATACTAACCAAAATATAATCATTATATTTGACCCAAGGCCGACATTCATTGCGAATGCCGGCCTTTTTCTTTTCTAAAACAAATCATAAGGAGTGAGCACTATGGAACAGAACAATTTAAAAAAGGGCACCAGCTTTCTTTTAGAGGTCGGCATCGTGCTGCGGCGAGACGGTTATGAGACTTCCGCCCCTGACAATGGGCGGAAGCGCGTATCGGTAGATGGGCTTCCCCTCTGCCGGATCAGCGAAACCGGCAGCGTCAGATACCGGGACGCGGACATCGGAAGCGTGGAGCGTGAAGCTGCGTTACGCGAAATAACACGGACTGCCGAAACCGTGTCGGAGTATATGAAGCTCCTGGATGCGGCTCCGCTTCTCAAGGCGCAGGGGCGTCAAGCTCGAATACTCTCGCGTTATTCGTCCTGCTGCGAAATCTGATCCCGCGGAAATCAAAGCCTACCCCGAGGATTAATATCTGATCAGTTTTGTTCTCAAGAGCCGCTTTGACCGCTTCGTCGATGTACTTCGTTCTTGCTATGATATATTCGTACATACCTGAAGGAAAGCCGTCGATCATACGTTTCCTCACGAAAGGGAACCCGATAAAAGACTTTATCAGCAAATTCATAATAATGCATGATATGAAATCATCGCTCTTGTACTGCGGCCTACTCTCCAGATAGGACAGGCAGCGAACCATACAGGTGAATTCCGCGGTTCTTGAGGTTTTTGATTCTATTCTTTTTGGCATTAAAGCGCCTCCTTATTCCCTGGTTAACACTACGCTCCAGCCGCCGTAAATAAACTTAAGGAACACATCGAAGTGTCCGGCGGCCTGCTCCCTGGTTATTCCATCCGCAAGTATCTGCTCGATCACCCCGATATAGAACCCGGCGACCGTGCAGATAAAAAACGCCGAAATATCCTTATCGGGAGCCAAATGGGAAATCCAGTCATCTAATATATCTGCAAGCAATTTGGTTACACGGCCTTTAAAATCGGAGAGGGAAGCACCGGACGAACGGAACAGCAGCAGCTTTAGGTCTGCATCATGCCGGAAAACGAATTCCATGATTTTAACAATCACGTTTTCCTGCCCGGTTATCGAGTATGTCTCCGCACTTGTCTCCGGATTTTGGGCCCGCAGTTTTTCAAAGCCGCTTTCGATTCCTGATAATGTCGGCTGCACTACTGCCGCAAACAGCGCATTCTTATCGTGATAGTAGTTATAAACATTGCTCTTTGACGTTTTTGCCGCGTCGGTAATATTTCTGATGGAAGCTTTTTCAAAGCCCTTTTCCCAAAACTCCATGCGCGCCGCGGCAAGAATATTATCTTTAATATTTTCCTTTTGAAACTGCATAGATTCTGTTCCGCGCTCAGTTCCTCATACAGCGAAAGATCCTGCGGCACAATGCCGAGCGCCTGCTTGTACACGCGCAGCTGCCGGCCGATGGGACGGCCTTTGTAAGTTATTTCGCCGACGTCGCTTCCGAGTGCGGCGGTGAGAATATTGATGGTTGTGGTTTTCCCCGCGCCGTTGGGGCCCAGAATACACAGGATCTCTCCTTGATGTACATCAAAACTGACGTCATTCAGCACTTTGTTCTCTTTGAAGCTTTTCGTCAAATGACTGACGCTCATTAAGTTTTCCATATGATCATCTCCTGCGTTCTATCATACGGCATCAGCCAAATAAAAAAATCAACCGTTCGGCTGATTCGAGCGGTTGATTTTTGGGATTGTTATATAGCTATGGTAAAACCTCAAATGGCATAGTCATTGGACCAGAATATTTTCGTTTAATTGCAGAAATCCTTCTGGAACAAATTGATAGTGAAGTATACCTTGCGCTTGTACATGAGGGTTATCAGTGGAAGAAAGATTATGATGTTTATTTCGCTCATTCAATGAGAAAGGAAAGGAGATTCTCTTTATGCATGCCGCTTCCATAACGATTCGGACAGCTGCCGAAGCCGACGCACCCAGACTTTTGGAAATTTACGCGCCCTATGTGCGAAAAACTGCCATTACTTTTGAATACGAGTTGCCAACCGAAGAGGAATTTGCCGCGCGCATCCGCCGTGTATTGAAAAGGTATCCTTATCTGGTTGCGGAAAACGAGGGTCAGATCCTTGGTTATGCCTATGCCAGTGCCTTTCATACACGGGCGGCCTATGACTGGGCCGTGGAGTCTTCCATCTATATGGACAAGAAGAAAAAGCGAATGGGGCTGGGCCGCCGCCTGTATGAAAAGCTGAAAGAATGTCTTCTGGCTCAGGGCGTCTTAAACGTAAACGCCAGCATCGCTTATTTGGAACAACCGGACGAGTATCTGACCGCGGACAGCGTGGCATTTCATACCAGACTGGGCTGCCGGGCGGCCGGACAGCTTCACTTCTGCGGGTATAAATTTGGCCGCTGGTACCACACAGTTTTTTATGGAAAAGCATTTGGGCCCCCATCCGCCTCAGCAGCAGCCGGTGCGCCCCTTTGAGGAAATACGCGCCAGCTGCTCCCTGTAAGCATGGTAAAAGGGCTGCCTGTTGTCAGGCAGCCCTTTTTGTTTTGTTTTTGCAAAGCCGGCTTAGGCCTTCCAGAGCCCGTGGAGATTGCAGTAAGCGTACGCGGCCACGACTTCGTCGCCTTCGGCCATCATAAACACCGCGCTGGGCTTCTCGCCGGGGTGCAGATCCTTGCGCTGGTTGCCCTGCTTGGTCTCCAGTGCGATCCACATGATATAGTGGGCGTCCAGCATGGGATGCTCCACCTCTCCCACCGTGACGGTCACCTTGCTGCCTTCCACCGCGATAACGGGGATGTGCTTTTCCCCTGCCGCTTCTGTGGTGTTGGGGATCAGCTCTTTCATGGGCTCACCGCAGCAAACCACCGGCACGCCGGAACTTTTGACATAGGCAATGATGTTGTGGCAATGACTGCATTCATAAAATTTCATAACGATCATCCTTTCCACTGTCGCGCCCGCTTGGCGGGGCCTGTTTCTATTTTTTCCGTCGGCAAAGCGTTTTTGCCGGTCTTTTTATTTTATCAGAAACATCTTATATAGTCCAGTGGCATTTGTATCTTTTTCTATATCGATCACTTTTCCCCTTTTTGACCAAAATAAAAAATTTTTTTTTGTGTTTTCCCTATTGACAGGCGTAACTGTTACTGATATAGTTACAGTAAACACAGGGCATTTGTTGCCGCAACACCATTCTTTTTGAAAAGAGGAACGATATATGATTAAAAATATTACAAAAGAAAACTTTCATCAGGAAGTGGAGCAAGCCAAGGAGCCCATTCTCATCGATCTGTGGGCGCCCTGGTGCGTCTACTGCCGCCGCCTTTCCCCGGCGCTGGACCGTCTGGCGGAAAAATTCGGAGATCATCTGATCGTCGGCAAGATCAACGTTGACGAACAGCCGGAGCTGGCCCAGGAGCTGGATGCTTCCACCATTCCCACCCTGTATGTCTATATGAACGGCGGCCACGGCGAAAAGTTGGTGGCTCCCGCGTCTCAGGCGCAGGTGGAGGCATGGCTGCAGGAGCAGGGCGCACTGTAAGCGCTGTCATTTCGCAGGAGGGGTATCATGGAAAGAAGTTATGACACAGTGGTGATCGGCGGTGGCCCCGCCGGTTACTCCACGGCACTTTACTGCGCCCGGGCGGGGCTTTCCGTCCTGGTGCTGGAAATGCTCAGTGCGGGCGGTCAGATGGCCACCACCACCCAGGTGGAAAATTACCCCGGATTCAACGAGGGCATCGACGGCTTTGACCTGGCGGAGAAAATGCTCTCCGGCGCGGAGAAATTCGGCGCCGTCAGCGAGTTTGCGGAGGTCACCGCCTTGTACCTTTCGGAAAACCCCAAGCGTGTGGTCACCTCCAGCGGCACGGTGCTGGCCAAAAGCGTGATCCTGGCCACCGGAGCCGGCCCTCGGAAGCTTGGTCTTCCCGGCGAAGCGGACCTGGTGGGCCGAGGCGTGGCCTACTGCGCCACCTGCGACGGTATATACTTTAAGGGCAAGACCGTGGCGGTGGCCGGCGGCGGCAGCTCCGCGGCAGAGGACGCCAGGACGCTTTCACAGCTGTGCGAAAAGGTCTACCTCATCCACCGCCGTGACTCGCTGCGGGCGGAAAAGGTCTATCTCGATCCGCTGAAAAAGGCGGGCAATCTGACATTTATCTGGAACACACAAATCGACGAGCTGCTCCACGGGGACAAACTGACAGGTCTTGCCCTCACGGACCGAGTCACTGGCGCCCATACCACGCTGCCATTGGACGGTCTTTTTGTGGCCATCGGCCGTGACCCCAACACCGCGCTGGTAAAGGGACAGGTGGAGCTGGACCGACAGGGCTACATTGTGGCCGATGAGACCACCCGCACCAGTGTGCCGGGGGTGTTTGCCGCCGGCGACGTGCGCACCAAGCCCCTGCGGCAGATCGTCACCGCCGCGGCCGACGGAGCCGTGGCTTCCCACTTTGTGCAGGCGTATCTGCAAACTCTGTAAAGGATCTTTTTACCTCATCTTATTTTCATTTTATCTTACAAAAAGAGAGCCACTGCCTAACGGCGGGTGGTTGTAAAACAGAAATTGCTGCGAATGATGCATCATTCGCAGCAATTTTCATACTTTGCCCGCTTATTTTACAAGATATATCAACAGCAGAGAACAACCCGACAAGCTCGAATTCAGGGAATGCTCATGCTCCTAATCAAAGTAAAACAGTTCCTCAAACTTTTTATCAAGTGCAATACAGAGAATCAATGCCAATTTCGCGGTCGGATTAAACTGTCCGGTTTCTATGGAACTGATTGTATTACGGGATACGCCAACCATTTCCGCCAATTCAGCCTGAGACATTTTCTTTTCTGTTCGTGTTTCTTTCAGATGGTTTTTTAATATCAGCGCTTCGTTCATAGACTTATTACCCCTGCTAATTTCAAAAGATACGCTGCGAAGAACCCAACAAAACAGGCAATATATAAGACGGTTATCCACAATTCATGCTTGCGGTGTAATTTGATATACTTCACGAGCATCAACGTCGCAAGTATGCTGAAATAGATGGCCCAAGTGCTCAAATTCGGTTTACCGGTGAAGATGACCTCCAATACGGCAATTACACAGCAAAAAAGCATTCCCACTCGTCCGGCAATATTGCTTGCCTGATCAATTACTTCCAGTTCGGCAATGTCTTTGTTTTTGTTTTCTTTGCGGCTTTTTTCCAGAATATCTTCTTTATTCACATCAATACCTCCTAATCGTTTTGCCAAGTTTTCTTGACATCCTTATTATATGCACGCCAAGTTTTCTTGTCAAGCTTTTTTGCAAAGTTTTATGTGCAGCTACTGCTTCAAATTTCTGTTTGACGAGGTAACAGTTTGAAAATATGGAGCGATTCTAAAAATCAACGGTGCGCTTGTGTATATGGCTTCCCCATGTTGTGGGTTTTATGAAAAAACTCCTGCTTGCGAGAATGCAAGCAGGAGTTTTCTGTTTTGCGGACACCTGCCTAATGGCAGCAGCTCTCTTTTCTTCTTTTTATACCTCTTTGGTCCGGTAGATACGGGCGGAAACGGCGATGGAGATCACATTAACCGCCACTGCCACCGCCAGCAGCACCAGCAGCATAGTGGAAAGGCGCAGCGCCGTGGCGCTCTCCAGGGCGCTTGCCAGTCGGCTGCCCAGAAGCGTACCCACCAGTACGATGCCGCCCACCAGCACAAAAAAGACCAGCCGTCCCTTTTCCACGCCCACTTTGAACATCACCGGCAGCAAAATCGCCTGCATGATAACGGCGATGCACATCACCATCACCAATGCCATCCAATCCTCCGTGGCCAGTGCCCGGTGGCGCGTGGCCGCCAAAAACGTCTGCACAATAAACGCCAGCACCGCGGCCCCCGCCATGGTACAGTAACCCAGTACATACTTGCTCATAAGAAGCTGGCGGTGGGAATAAGGCATCATGGCCGCCAGTGTGTCCCATTTGGAACGCTCATCATAGGCAAGAGCCGTAATCGGCAGAAACGACGCATACATGATGGCAAACGCCGCCATGTTATAGCCTGGCATGACGGAAAAGACGATAATCAAAATAAGAAAAATTTTCGTCTGCTTAAAAATGGTGTAAAAATCCTTTAGCAGCAGCCCTTTCATGCGTTGTCCTCCCCCTTTGCCAAAAACAAAATGATGTCCTCCAGCGTCAGATGCTCCCGGGCAAAGGAGGCTGGAACGCCGCCGCGCTTCACCAATACCTCCGCGCCGTAGTCGGTGACCTTTTTCCCCACCACCGCCGTGCTCTCCAGCGCCTCCAGCTCTGACCGCCGCAGGCGCACAATGGCGTACTCCTCCAAAAGTCGGTCCTTCTCCTCGCAAAAGAGCAGCCGTCCGTTATGGAGAAAGGCGATGTAATCGCAGACCTTTTCCAAATCGCTGACGATGTGGGACGAGAGCAGAATGGAGTGGCTCTCCTCCCGGGTAAACTCGTTGAAAATGTCCAGGATCTCCTCCCGCACCATGGGGTCCAGCCCGCCGGTGGCTTCGTCCAGCACCAGCAGCTCCGGGTCGTGGGACAGCGCCACGGCAATGGCCAGCTTCATCCGCATCCCCCGGGAAAAATTCTTGAAGACTTTATTGTCCGGCAGGCGGAACTTTTCCAGATACCGGTGATATGTCTCCCCATTCCAGTTGGTATAGGTGTTTTTCATCACCTGCTCCACGTTTTGGGCGGTCAGCACTTCTGGAAAATAGGCCTCGTCAAGCACCACGCCGACCTTTTCCTTTAAACGGCTGAAGGCGGGGTCACGGGTGTCTGTTCCCAGCACCTGGATCGTCCCCGCATTCGGGTGAATGGCATCCATCAGGAGTTTGATGGTGGTGCTTTTCCCCGCGCCGTTTTCCCCCACCAGACCCAAAATACTGCCCGCGGGCAGTGAAAAACTCACATCCCGCAGTGAAAAGCCGGGATAGCTCTTGCACAGGTCCTTCACCACAATGGCATTTTCCAAACCACTCATTTTTCTTCTCCTTGATTTCCTTGATTCATCAAACGCAGCATTTCCAAGATGTCGTCCTCCGTCAGTCCGCAGGGTGGCGCCAGGCGGGCCACCTCCCGCAGATGCTCTTCGATCCGCAAAAGATATTCCTCCCGCACAAGCGCCGGGTTGCGCTCTGCCACATAGCAGCCCTTGGCCGGTACCGTGTGGACGTACCCGCCTTTCTCCAACTCGTCATAAGCGCGTTTGGTGGTGATGACGCTGACCCGCAGATCTTTTGCCAGCGTCCTGATGGAGGGCAGCAGCTCTCCCTCTTTCAAATCTCCCGCCACGATCCCGTCCTTGATCTGTGCATAGATCTGTTCGTAGATCGGCCGGCTGTCCGCATTGCTGATGATAATATCCAAGCCGCACCACCCATTCTGTTCATGTCCAGTATATACAGTATATACATATGCCAGAACCCTGTCAAGCACATTTTTTTAAGGGCCGGCCAGATGCCGTCCCTCTTTCATCGGGGCTAATGGCAGGATTCAGTTTTGCTTTTTGCAGGATAAATTTTAAAAATTTTCCATTCATTTTGCCTGGAATTTGGTTTCTTTTTGGCAAATTCTTCCCATAATATGCTCATTGACATTTTTCCGGCCTGTTTCTATAATGAAAGAAAATAGGGATCGGTTTATTTCTGCATGGCGGCATTTTGCCGCGGATGGGAGTACATTTATGAAAATCAGTTCTATGCGTCAGGTCTCCAAAGGGATCAAGCTCCAGCGTTTTCACGACGCGGCGGCCAAGGCCAGCGCCAAGTGCGGCAAAAGCGCCTCTCTTTTGTTCTGGGATCTGCTGTGGTGTTCCTATAAGTACGGCGCGGGCCCCACGGACTATCTGATGTGCGAGTTTTACAATATGAACGCTGAGGAGCGCTCCACCTTCCTCACTCGTGTCCGCTCGGCGGCCTTTGTCAAACGGGTGAATCCCCGGGATATGTCTTACATTTTCAATGATAAAAACGAATTTGCCAAGCGTTTTGGCGACCTGATGCACCGCGACACCGTGAAGGTGGAGGGCATGGACGCTGACGCTTTTCATCAGTTTCTCGGCAGCAAGGACGCCATTATCGCAAAGCCGGTGGACGGCGACTGCGGCACTGGCATTGAAAAGCTGTATGTGAAGGATTTCGCGAACGAGGCGGCTTTGTACGAATATGTAAAGCGGCCGGACAAGCGCTTCGGCATTCTGGAGGAAGTGGTGCACCAGCATTCCGACGCCGCCCGCATTCACCCGGACTCCATCAACTGCGTGCGTGTGGCCACCTTCGTGAAAGACGGCGAGCCCCATGTGGTCTACTCCGCCGTAAAGTTCGGCACCGGCGGCAATCCCTGCGACAACACCGGCCGTGGCGGCATCACCTGTATGTACGATCTGGACAACGGCGTCATCTGCGGCCAAGGCCATGATGAGGAGCTGAACAAGTACAATTTCCACCCCACCACCGGCATCAAGCTCATTGGCTGCCACCTGCCGCTGGCAAAAGAGGTGAAGGAGCTGGCGCTGACGGCGGCCAGGCGGTATCCCGCATTTAAATATGTGGGCTGGGACATCGCCATGGGCGAAAACGGCCCCTGCATCATTGAGGGCAACGACTACCCCGGCTATGATCTGGCGCAGATGCCCGACGACGCGCCCCATCCGTGGCACGGTCTGATCTCCCGGTTTGAAGCGCTGGGTATTGAGGTTTGATCGGTACTGTCCATACCATCGGTACCGTGCATAAATGTCCACTCCCCGCGACATACTGTGGGTGTCAATATAAAGGAGTGGTTTTCATGCATGTGACTGTGCGGCCCAAGGGCTGCATTCGCTGCGGCGCGTGCGCGGCGCTGTGTCCGGGCGTGTTTTCCATGGTGCCCGGTGAGCCGGCGCTGGCTGTTTCCGGCGATGTGGCGGAGGATTACCGCCTGGCGGTACAGACTTCTGCCGATCAGTGCCCGGTCTCCGCCATTCACATCAGTCCGTGACCGATCCCGGCTGTACGGCTTCGGCGTACAGCCGGTTTTTTATCGGTGATTCTCTCAAACATATAAAAATTCCCGCAAATGCGGTAAATTATTGCTTTACAACCGTGTTTGGATGTGGTATTATTTACAAGTACGTTATCGTGCAAGAATATCGCCCCCGCCTTAGTCCCGTGGACTTTCACCATCCCGGCACTCAGACCGTGGGCACCCATTTTTGAAAGGTGGAAACACATTATGATGCTCAAAGACCAGAAGTCCTCTATCATCGAGGCCAACCGCACCCACGAACACGACACTGGTTCTCCCGAAGTTCAGGTCGCTATCCTGAGCGAGCGGATCAACCAGCTCACCGATCACCTGAAGGTCCATCCCCATGACTTCCACAGCCGTCGTGGTATGCAGATGATGATCGGCAAGCGCCGTCGTCTGCTGGACTACCTGGCCAAGAAGGATATCGAGCGTTACCGTGCTCTGATCGCCAAGCTGGGTCTGCGTAAGTAAGTTCATACCGCGCGGAGAAAGGCTCTCTTTCTCCGCGCCTTTTCCTATTCCCCGCCGCCCCGCCGTCTGACAGGGCTTCCGCGTGTTCGTTTTTTTCTCCAAAACAACCGGTTTATACATGGCATGGGGAGCCAAACAGCTCATTTAGCAGTTGATGATACGCCCGACGGTTCGGACGCAGCATCAAGTGCTAAAGAGTTGCTTAGGAGGCTCCCGTCATGCTGATAATAAAAAAGGAGTCAAACTATGTCAACTATCATTACCCATCGCCAGTATCCCCATTATCACAAATATGAGATGGAGCTTGCCGGCCGTCCTCTGACGCTGGAGGTCGGCAAGCTGGCCGAGCTGGCCAACGCTGCCGTCATGGTCACCTATGGCGAGACCTCCGTGCTCTGCACGGCTACCGCCGCCGCCCGTCCCCGCGACGGCGTGGATTTCTTCCCTTTGTCCGTGGACTTTGAGGAAAAGATGTACTCCGTGGGCCGCATTCCCGGCAGCTTCAACCGCCGCGAAGGCCGTCCCGGCGAAAAAGGCGTTCTGACCTCCCGTATTATCGATCGCCCCATCCGCCCCCTGTTCCCCTATGATTTCCGCAACGACGTGGCCGTGATGTGCACTGTGATGAGCATGGATCACGACTGCTCTCCCGAGATCGCGGCCCTCATCGGCACCTCCGCCGCTCTTTCCATTTCCGACATTCCCTGGAACGGGCCTGTGGGCGCCCTGAAGGTGGGTCTGGTGGACGGCCAGCTGGTGTTCAATCCCACCAGCGAGCAGCGCAAGGTCTCCGATCTTGACGTGACCGTGGTTTCCACCGGCAAGAAGGTCGTCATGATCGAAGCTGGCGCCAACGAGGTGTCAAACGAGATCATGTACAACGCGATCGCGGCCGCTCATGAAGAGAACCAGAAGCAGATCGCTCTCATCAACCAGATGGTTTCCGAGATTGGCAAGGCCAAGTTCGAATATCCCCACGCCGACTTCAACCAGGAGCTGTTCGACAAGATCGTGGACGCCACCATGGATCAGGCCAAGGCCGCCATGGACACCGACGACAAGAACGTCCGCGAGGGACGCTGGAACGAGCTGATCGAAAAGTGGCATGAGCTGTTCCTGGACGAGTATCCCGACATGGACAAATATCTCGACGAGATCACCTATAAGTTCCAGAAGAAGATCGTCAAGGCATGGCTGCTTCAGGGCCACCGTGTGGACGGTCGTCAGAAGAACGAGATCCGGCCCCTGGCCGCCGAAGTGGGCGTTCTTCCCCGTGTCCACGGCTCCGGCCTCTTTACCCGCGGTCAGACCCAGGTGCTGTCGGTTACCACGTTGGACACGCTTTCCGCCAACCAGAGGCTGGATACCATCTGGGAAGAGACTGAAAAGCGCTATATGCACCACTACAACTTCCCCGGCTACTCCGTGGGTGAGGCCAAGGCGGCCCGCAGCCCCGGACGCCGTGAGATCGGCCACGGCGCTCTGGCAGAGCGCGCGCTGCTGCCCGTGATCCCTCCCGTGGAGGAGTTTCCCTATGCCATCCGTGTGGTGTCCGAAGTGGTTTCCTCCAACGGTTCCACCTCTCAGGGCTCCATCTGTGGTTCCACGCTGGCTCTGATGGACGCCGGTGTGCCCATCAAGGCGCCCGTGGCCGGTATTTCCTGCGGCTTGATCCAGGATGACGACGGTTCTTTCACCACCTTCATCGACATCCAGGGCGTGGAAGACTTCCACGGCGAGATGGACTTCAAAGTGGCCGGTACCAAGAAGGGTATTACCGCCATCCAGATGGACCTGAAGAACGACGGCCTGACCATGGCCATTATCAAGGAAGCTCTGGACACCACCTATGACGCCCGCTGCCAGATTCTGGACCAGATCATGCTGCCCTGCATTGCTCAACCCCGTACCGAGGTCTCCAAGTATGCTCCCAAGATGGTGACCATCCACATCGATCCCGAAAAGATCCGTGACGTCATTGGCAAGGGCGGCAGCGTGATCCAGAAGATCGTGGCCGAGACCGGTGCCAAGATTGACATCGAAGACGACGGCACCATTCGCATCGCTTCCGCCGATGCCGCTGCCTGCGACGCCGCCAAGAAGTGCATCGACGACATCGTGTTCGTGCCCGAAGTGGGCGCTCTGTACTATGGCCGCGTGGTGCGTCTGATGACCTTCGGCGCCTTCGTGGAGCTGGCCCCCGGCAAGGACGGTCTGGTGCACATCTCCAAGCTGGCCGATCACCGCATCGAAAAGGTGGAAGACGCCTGCAAGATCGGCGATATGATGTGGGTCAAGGTCACCGAGATCGATGAAAAGGGCCGCGTGAACCTGTCTCACAAGGACGCTGTGAAAGAGATCACCGCCAAGGAAGCCGCCGGCGAAAAGATCAAGTAAGAGCCATTCTTTTAAAAAAGTGACAAGCCGGAACAGGCAAAGCCTGTTCCGGCTTTCTTTTGCGTTTCTTTCGTGCTACAATGAAAAAAACGAAGGGAGGCCGCCTATGCTTTGTCCCTATTGCGGCGGTGAACTGACGGTGGGAACGGCTGAGCCCCATTTCACCTCCACCCTCTTTCAGCGATTTTATATGTCTTTTTGTGACAGGGAAAACAGCCAGAAAAGCATCTTTTCCCGCCGCACGATTTAATTCAAGGACGCGGAAGAAGTGCCTGCGGGGTACTGTCCCGTCTGCCGCAAAATTTTTGCGATCTTTGATGAAGTCATTTAACACCCAGGAGGTATTGCTATGTCCGAACCTATTGCCGCCATTGCCACCAACCCGGTGCCGTCCGCCATCGGTATCGTCCGGCTCAGCGGCGACGGCGCCTTGTCCCTTGCCGACCGGGTCTTTCGCCCCGCGGACGGCAGACCGCTTTTGGCCCACACCGGGCGGCAGCTGGTTTACGGAGGGGTGCTGGATGCCCAGGGACAGGTCATCGACTATGCGCTGGCGGTGACGTTTCCCGGCCCCCGCAGCTATACCGGCGAGGACTCGGCGGAGTTTCAGTGCCACGGTTCCCCTGTGGTACTGCAAGAGCTGCTGCGGGCGCTTTTCGCGCTGGGCGCTCGGCAGGCCCGGGCCGGCGAGTTTACCCGTCGGGCCTTTTTAAACGGACGGATGGATCTGATGCAGGCGGAATCCGTGGCCGATCTTATTGACGCGGAGACCCATCAGGCTGCCCGCAACGCGGTGGGACAACTCAGTGGCGTGCTCAGCCGCCGTGTGGCCGGTATTTATGGCACGCTGATGGACATCGTTTCCCGGTTTTACGCCGTGGTGGATTATCCCGACGAGGATATCGCCCCGCTGGAAGAGGCGGAGATCACCGCCGCCCTGGAAAGCGCCGGGCAACAGCTTTCGGAGCTGGCCGCCACTTTTGACCGGGGCCGCCTTTTGAAAAATGGTCTGCCCACGGCGATCCTGGGCCGCCCCAACGTGGGAAAGTCCTCTCTTTTAAACGCTCTTTTGGGGTATGACAGGGCCATCGTCACCGATGTGGCGGGCACCACCCGGGACACAGTGGAGGAAAAAGTGCAGGTGGGCGGGCTTTTGCTGCGGCTCATTGACACCGCCGGCATTCGCTCCACGGACGATCTGGTGGAACAGATCGGCGTGGAGAGGGCAAAGGAAGCGGCGCAGCGCGCCGCGCTGGCGCTGGTGGTGCTGGACGCCTCCTCCCCCCTGTCGCCGGAGGATGAAGCGGCGCTGACTGCTGCCGCCAAAGCAGGAAAAACGCTGATTGTTTTAAACAAGTCGGATCTGCCCCCAGTCCTGACCCCCCACACGCTGCCGCTCTGCGCGGGAAACGCCGTTTCCATCAGTGCCAAAGACGGCAGCGGCATCCGGGCGCTGGAAGAAGCCGTGACGGCTCTCTTCCCTGTCGGCGCGCCGGCGCAGGGGCAGATTCTCACCAACCCACGCCAGGCCGACGCCGTCCATCGGGCGGCGCAGGCGGTGGAGGGGGCTTTGGCAGCGCTTCGGCAGGGGCTTACCCCCGACGCTGTCCTCTCCGACGCCGAGGCTGCGCTTTCGGCTCTTGGCGAGCTCAACGGAAAAGAATTGCGGGAGGATCTGGTGTCCACCATTTTTTCCCGTTTTTGCGTGGGCAAATAAAAAAGATGACATAAATGGGCAAGCTATGATAAAATAAGTCCATCTCCCTTGAAAGGAAGGAATGATATGCGCGATTTTGTATTGATGACCGACAGCTGCTGCGATCTGACCGACTATATGGCCAATGAGCTGGCGCTGGAAGTTTTGCCGCTGACCGTGCACATGGCGGATAAGGACTATCCCAACTATCTGGATGGCCGGGCGCTGTCCCGTGAGGCTTTTTACCATATGCTCCGCAATGGCACGCTGGGCACCACCTCGGCGGTGAACATCGGCGCCTTTGAAGAGGCTATGTCCCGGGTTTTATCCCAGGGAAAGGACATCGTGTGCGTGTGCTTTTCCGGCGCCCTTTCCACCACCTATCAGTCCGCCGTCATCGCGGCCAGGGATTTGATCTCCGAATACCCCGACAGCCGTATCTATGTGATTGACTCTCTCAGCGCCTCTTTGGGCCAGGGACTGCTGCTATATTTGGCGGCGGAGGAAAAGCGGCAGGGCAAATCTGTCGATCAGGTGGCGGAGTTTATTGAAAACACAAAGAGCCAGATCTGCCACTGGATCACGGTGGACGACCTACACTATCTGAAAATGGGGGGCCGGGTCTCCGCTGCCACGGCGCTGCTGGGCACCATGCTGTCCGTAAAGCCCGTGTTGCATCTGGACGATACCGGGCACCTGCTGCCGGTGACCAAGTGCCGCGGCCGGAAGGCCGCCTTGAAGGAGCTGCTGGATTCCATGGAGGGCAATCTCCAAAAGGGCGCCCCTGTATTTATTGCCCACGCCGATTGCGAGACGGAGGCCCGTCTTCTGGCGGAGGATCTGCGCAGCCGTTACGGTGTAAAAACGGTGTTTACCAACTATGTGGGGCCTGTGGTGGGCAGCCACACCGGCCCCAATGCCATCGGCCTTTTCTATCTGGGCCGCAAACGCTGAGGTGATGATATGAACTGGCTGGAAACGCATCTGGATACCACGCCCGCCGGCATCGAGCCGGTGAGCGCGCTGCTCAGCTCCCTTGGCATTGACTCGCTGGTGATTGAGGACGAGCAGGATTTTCAAAACTTTTTGGAAAACAACAAGCAATACTGGGACTATGTGGATGACGACCTGCTGGCGCAGAAGCATGGGGTCTGCCGCCTGACCTTCTATGTGACGGACGACGAAACGGGGCGGAGCCTTCTTTCCGCCGTGGGGGGAGCCGCCGAGCGGGCAAAAGGAGAGCATCCCGACTACGGCACGCTGGCGCTGTCCTTTTCCAACCTCTCCGACGCCGACTGGGAGAACAACTGGAAGCAGTATTACAAGCCCATGGAGATCGGGGAGCGCCTGCTGGTGATTCCCGAATGGGAAAAAGCCGAAAACAACGGGCGGGTGGCGCTGATTCTTAACCCCGGTCTGACCTTCGGCACCGGCAGCCACGCCACCACGCGCCTTTGTCTCACAGCGCTGGAGGCCCACGTCCACGGGGGCGAAAAAGTGCTGGATCTGGGCTGCGGCAGCGGCATTTTGTCCATTGCGGCGCTGCTGTTGGGCGCCGAGCACGCCTTTGCGTGCGACATCGACGAAAAATGCGTTGGCGTGGCCTATGAAAACGCCGCCCTCAACGGCATCGGCAAAGACCGCTACACCGTGCGCTGGGGTGATGTGCTGTCGGATCAGCAGCTGCAGCGGGAGTTTGGCGGCGACTATGACATAGTGGTGGCCAACATTGTGGCGGACGTGATCATTTTCCTTTCCGGGAAGATACGGCCTCTTCTGAAAGAAGGCGGCTTTTTTCTCTGCTCGGGCATCATCGACGACCGAGCGGTGGAGGTGGCAAATTGTCTCCGTGCTGCCGGCTGGGCCATTATGGAAAGCCACAGCAGCGAAGGCTGGTTTTCTTTCCTCTGCCGCTGACCCTGTGCATAAAAAAGCAAGCCGAAACCCAAAAGGTTTCGGCTTGCTTTTTTATGGCTTTCACGCGGCGGGAGCGGTGGTGGTTCCCGGGACTGCAGGTGTGGTATCCGGCAGCTTTTTGCCGATCTTATAGATCTCGTTGCGCATCTCGTAATCGCTGCTGTCTTCAAACGTGCTGGAGAGCAGCGCTCCGTCCTCGCTGTAAATGTTGCGGTAGGTTTTCACATAATAGCCGGTGTAGGGCGACTGCTCCAGCTCTTTCTCCCCCGGTGCCAGCTGGTCGGTTTCCTCGTACACCACGTCATAGGGCGTGGAGGACAGGGTCTTGCTGATGATCCGCACATAGTTGCCATTGGTCTTCGTGCCCTGGATCTCCACCGTCAGCTGATTGCCGGAACTGTAGTACGTCACCACCTTGATGGGGTAAGGCGTATCGTTGCGGAACTGATAATCGCAGCCGCCGTCACTGACGGTGGCGTCGCAGCCAAAGGGGATATAGCTGGGCGCGAACTGATGGCAGTAGCGCAGGGTGATTTCCAGGTTGGACAGCAGGCAGGCGTAATACAGCGTGGAGGACACCTGGCACACGCCGCCGCCATAGACCATGACGGTTTTACCCGCCGAGTAGCCGGGAGCGGGATAAAAACCCGTGGCGGCAGACTGCTCGCCCACGGCGGCGTTATAAGAAAAGACCTCTCCTGTGTTGAGAATATAGCCGCTGATGTTGCGGGCCGCCTGCTTCACATTGGTCAGCCGCCCATAGGAGCCGCTGACATAGGTGGTATAGGAACCCAGTACATCCCGGAACAGCACCTCCTGAAGCTTTTCCTTGGTCACTTCCGGATACTGCACCGTGGCGGCCAGACGCACCTCCTGTCCCGGCTGGGCCGATGCCAGAAGCGACTTGGCGGCGGCGGCATCGAACTCCACACCGGGGCGTCCGTCTGTCAGCCCGCCGGTGGCCTTATCGTAGGCGGCGTTGATCGCCCCGCCGTGGATGGTTTCATAAAGCGCGTCCACATCCAGGGGCTGCGCTGTCTGTGTGGTGTAGGCGCAGGCGACCGCGTCAAAGTGCCCCGCAGACAAAGCCTCCGTGAGAGCCTTTTCCAGGGCATCGGCGTCCACCGTGCGGCCGTCCCGGCACTTGACGAGGTAAAAACCGTCGGTCTCATTTTCCCCCAGCCGGTATGTGCCGTCAGTCTGGGCATAACTCAGCTGCTGGGCCAGAGCGGCGGCCCCGTCTTTCACGCCGGAGGCGCTGTATGAGAGCGGGGGGGCAATATCATGCTTTTTGACAAGAGCCGTTATGTAATGCCAGCCGTTGCTGAAAAAGTTGCCGGCGTGACCGCTGTCATATGCCTTCTTGGCGGCGTCCTGTCCGCTCACCCCGGCGCCCAGCTGCGAAAGAGATGCCTGAGCAGCCTCTTCGCCGTCGATGAGCAGCGGAATATTTGTTTCCCGGCAATAGGCGTCAGTCCTTTCGTCCAGTGCCTGGGATGCCTGCGCGGTGGTCATGCCGCCCACCGGCACGTCCATGACCCGAACGCCCGGCAGGATCGTCTGCCGTGATGCTGCCAGCAGGCAAAAGACCAGATAGCCTGCCAAAAGGACCACAGCCACTGCTCCCACCGCGATCAAAGCGATTTTTTTTCCTTTTCCGGAGGGCGCGGGGTCTGCGCTTGTTACTTCATGTAAGGCCGTCTGATCCACATTCTGCACTTCCATATGCCTCTCCTTTGATGGTTGGAATTGCCTCTGCACAAGATATACTTTACCAGTATACGGTATTTTCTCCAAAAATGCATTACAATTTCGTTACAACCAAGAAAGAGCGGCGAAGATATATGGAGGCGTCCGATCACTGGGCCGCGGCCCGTTTGGGAATGCGAATGGTCAAGAGGATCTCGTCTTCCGTGTCCTGCCGCCCGCAGTCGGCGTGAACACCGGAGCGGCGCATAAGATCCACGCTGCGGTTAATGCTGTTGAGGAACAGGCGCACATCCTTAATAATATAAGTCGTCCGCCCCTTGGACGGCTGGATCTCTATGTCGCGCAGGCGTTTTTCGATGTATTCTTCGGTCTGGGCCACGTTCAGCCCGTGGGCAATAATATGGTGCAGGGCCTTTTCCTGCTCCTCCCGGCTTTGCAGACGCAGCAGAGCCCGGGCGTGGCGTTCCGAAAGGCCGTTTTCCCGCAGGAGGGCCACGATGTCCGGCGCAAGGCGCAGCAGCCGCAGTTTGTTGGCCACCGCCGACTGGGACTTTCCGATTTTGGCCGCCGCCTCCTCCTGGGACAGCCCGTACCGGGCGATAAGCCGGGAGAGCGCTTGCGCTTCTTCGATAAAGTCCAGATCACGGCGCTGGAGATTTTCAATGAGAGCCAGGAGTCCGGAGTCCTCCTCCCCTACTTTGGCCGTCAGACACGGCACCTCCCGCAGTCCCGCCATCTGCGCAGCCCGCAGACGCCGCTCGCCGGCCACCAGCTCATAGCCAAGCTCCGTCCGCCGCACGGTCAGCGGCTGTAAAATGCCGTAGTGCCGGATGCTGTCGGCCAGTTCGTTCATGCTTGCCTCGTCAAAACGGCTGCGGGGCTGCTGCGGATTGGGACGGATCTGCGCCACAGGCAGGTACTGCACTCTGGCGGACAGGAAATCCCCTTTCCGGTTATTTCTCATAGTTTTCCCTCCTTTGTCCCCCATTGTAGAACTGCCCTGTTGCGAAAGGCGCCATATTTTGTCGCTTGAGGAAGGAAATTCTATTAATTTTCATAACTGTGTGATAGAATGAATATACTTTGCGGATTTTGCTTCACAGCGCCGCGGCAAGGAGGTCTGTCTGATGCCGTCTGTCACCTGTTTGTCCCCCATTGGCCCGCTGACGATCACCGAAGAAAACGGTGCTCTCACGGCGCTGACTTTTTCTGGCGGCGAAACACAGCTCCCGTCCACACCGCTGCTCAAAGAGGCCGTTTCACAGCTGACGGCCTACTTTGCCGGGCAGCGGCAGGTGTTTGAGCTGCCGCTTTCCCCTCGGGGCACTGCTTTTCAAAAGCAAGTGTGGAACGCCCTTAGCCGCGTTCCCTACGGCCAGACCTGCTTTTATGGGCAGCTGGCCCATGCCGTCGGCCGTGACCGCGCCTGCCGGGCGGTGGGCATGGCCAATCACCGCAATCCTCTCCCCATTTTCATCCCCTGCCACCGCTGCGTGGGGGCAGATGGATCGCTGACCGGTTATGCCGGCGGCCTGGCCGCCAAAAAATATATGTTACACTTGGAAGGAGCCATTCATGATTCTGCAAATCAGTCATTTACAGAAAAGCTTTGAGGAAAAAAAGGTTTTGACGGATGCGTCCTTTTCTTTTGAAAAGGGGAAGATCTACGGGCTGCTGGGCCGCAACGGCGCCGGCAAAACCACGCTGTTCAACTGCATCAGCGGCGAGCTGAAGGCCGACGGCGGCGAGGTGCGGCTGCTGGGCGACGATCTGGCCCCCATCGCCTGCGACGCGGGGTATGTCTATGCCACCCCCGTGCTGCCCGACTTCCTCACCGGCTGGGAATTTGTCAAATTCTATCTGGACATCAATCACGATAAGATTCGGCAGCCCAAAACGGTGGAGGCCTATCTGGCCATGGTGGGGCTGGAGGAAGACGACTGGTACCGCCTTATCAAGGGCTATTCCCACGGCATGAAAAACAAGCTTCAAATGCTGTGCGTACTGATGTCGCAGCCGCCGGTGGTGCTGCTGGACGAGCCTTTGACGTCCTTTGACGTGGTGGCCGCCCACCAGATGAAAGAGCTGCTGCGGGAGATGAAGACCAACCACATTCTCATTCTTTCCACCCACATCCTGCAAATTGCCTCCGACATCTGCGACGAGATCGTGGTCCTCAACAACGGCGAGCTGCGGGGTGTGGGAGAGGAGATGATCCACGCTCCCGACTTTGAAAACCAGGTCATTGAGCTGTTGGGCGGTGAGCGTGATGCATAACACGGCGCTGATCGGCTGGCAGATCCAAAAAGCCGCGGCTGTCAATCGGTTTATTTACCGCCTGCAGCATCTGCCGCTGGTGGGAAAAAGAGTCCCCTCCTCTCTGTACCGCGCCTCGGAGATCAAAAGTCTTTTCCAGGTGCTGTCGCTTATCGGCGGCATAGTAGGCGGTCTTTTGAAAAAAGCCATCTATGTGGCTGCGCTGCTGTATTTTCCCGCCAAACTGGCCGGAGACATTTTGTTTCCCGGCGAGACGACAATTTCCGGTTCCACCGTTTTTCTGCTGTTTTTTTGCTTCAACCTGCTGGCCGGTTCTTTTGTCAATTCCACCGGGCTGGAGGTCAACGAGGACAAGTACGTGATTTTAAATCTGATGCGGGCGGACGCCCGTGTTTACTACTTGCAGCAGGTGGCTTTGAAGCTGGGGCGGGACACGCTCTATTTCCTGCCGGCGCTGTGGGGCGGGCTGTGCCTGTTTGGCAAGCTGCCCTTCTGGCCCATTGTGTCGCTTTTGATCGAGCTGGCCGCCTTTCGTCTTATCGGCGAAGCAGCGGGCCTGTGGCTCTATGACAAAAAGCAGTTCAATATCGGTCACAGCGGCAAAGTGGGGCTGTGGCTCCTGATGGGCAGTCTGCCGGCGGCGGCAGGGCTCATCTGGCTGTGCCGGGAGATCCCCGCCATCTGGACGGTGGGCACCCATCCGCTGACGGCCTGCGCCGCGGCGTTGGTATCTCTGCCTGCGCTGCGGTATCTGCTGCGTTTTCCCCGGTACACCTATGTGGCCCGCAGCACCGTGACCTATGCGGTGGTGGTGCAAGGCCGTCTGGCAGTGGAAGAAATGGGGAAAAATGGCAGCGCCGTGGACGAGAAATCTTTCACCAGCGAAAGTCTCCGCAGCCATAAGTTTGAGCATCTCAAGGGTTACGAATATCTCAACGCCCTGTTTTTTGCCCGAAACAAACGGCAGCACCGCCTTCTATGGCGGGTCAAAATGATTTTGATCGGTGGTTTTTCAGTGGCTGCCTGTGTGGCGGCGCTGTTCTTTTTCAAGGATAAGGATCTGTCCCTTTTCGGCATTATGCCGGGGCTGGTGTTTATTTTGTACCTAATGTGCTCAGGCCAGCGGGTGTGCAAGTCCCTCTTTTTTAACTGCGACGTCTGCCTGCTGAAGTACGGTTTTTACCGGCAGGGCGACGCTCTGCTGCAAAACTTTCGCATTCGGCTGCGGCGCCTGGTATGGATGGATATGCTGCCGGCGCTGCTGCTGTGCGGCGGTATTGTTGCCTTTGTTCTGTGTTCCGGGCAGACGGAAAGCTTGGTGGCATACATTCCCATGCTGGTGACCATTCCGCTTTTGAGCATTTTCTTTGATATGTATCAGCTGCTGCTCTACTACATCTTTCAGCCTTTTCTGGAAGGCGGCGGCCAGAAGAGTCTTGGCTACTCCCTTTGCTCTGGGCTGATCTACATGGCCGCCTATATCTGCCTACAGGTCCGCACCGCTTCGGTGTGGTTCACCGTGGGCGTTATGGCGCTGACACTGGTGTTTATCCCGGTGTCCTATGTGCTGATCTACCGTCTGGCCCCCCGATGCTTTCGCTTGAAATAGCAGTTTTTGTCCGCCTTTGTGGCGTTCTGGCATCCCACGCAGGCAAAATAAGCATCGGTAATTTATATAAGGCGGCCTTCACTCTTTATTTCCCCGCAGCTGACCAGGTCGCCGCATTATTGTGTTTTTTCCCAAAAGGAGCCATGCTGGACATGGCTCCTTTTGGATTTTCGGATATTCTCTCTCAAAAGCCGCAAATGCCCGCCCTCACTTTTTTGTTATGAAAAAACCAATTTAATTGCCAATTGTCGTGTCGTTTTTGCCGGAAATACAGCTCTGTCATTTATTGATTTTATATATTGCGCACAAAATCAACGCATTTTTTTTATTTTCTCCAGCTTGTTCCACCCGATAAAATATATTATAATGCCATTATAGGAAAAAAAGGAGGCGCAAAATAGCGGGGCCCGCTCGGCACAGTCCATCCAAGGAAAGAATCCAAGAGGAAGATTGAAAATAAAGAGGAGATTTGCACATGAAATCAAAAAGACTGATCGGCATTTTACTCACGATCTGCATGTTTCTTGCGCTGGTTCCCACCGTGGCTTTCGCCGCGGACAATGCAGTCATTGCCACCGGTGACGCTGGCGGCGGTATTACCTGGACCATCACTTCTGACGGTGTCCTTTCCCTGACAGGCAATGGCACCATTCCTGAGGCGTTTGATGCCTATGGCACATGGTTTTCCTATGGCGCCGCCGTGACGGAGGTTTCCATCGGAGCCGGCGTGACCGCTCAGGGCAGTGGTCTGCTTTATGCTCTATCACCCGCGCTGGAAAACGCGCTGACGGGCTTGCAGCGTTATACGGTAGCAGCAGGCAATTCATCTTTCAGCGTTAATGCCCAGGGCGTTTTGTTCAACAGCGATCAGTCGGAGTTGGTTTCATACCCCTCCGGAAAGGCCGATGCCGGCTATGACATCCCCGCCACTGTTAAGCGGGTGTTGACCGGTTCTTTTGTTGAGGCAAACAACTTGAAGGCGGTTTCTATTCCGGTGGGCGCCAACGTTCTGAGCAGTGCGTTTTGTCATTGTACCGCTTTGACGGTAGTCATTTCCTTTGGCGACGGGTTTTTTGCCAGTTCGTTCCGTGACTGCCCTGTACTTGCTTCTCTGATCGATTACAACATGAATACAGGTTACTCCACCGAGCTTCCTTTCAGCGAATGTCCCTATGCCACGATCTGCGCCATGCCAAACAGCGGTTCCGCCCGATATGCCGCGTATAACAACATCCCCTATTTAAATCTTGGAACCCTGACCTTTATTACCCGGCTTTACAATATCTGTCTTGGCCGTGACTCCGATGAGGCAGGCGTCAACAACTGGTATAAGAATCTGGAGGCGGGCGCCATCAGCGGCGCGGAAACCGCCGCAAACTTTTTTGCCAGCGCCGAATATCAGCAGACCAACCCCACCGACGAAAAATTTGTCACCACGCTGTATGAAGTACTGATGGACCGCAAACCGGACGACAGCGGCCTGCAGAACTGGGTCAGGGCCCTCGCGGGCGGAATGGCCCGTTCCGACGCGTTCAATTCCTTTTGTCAGTCGGAAGAATTTAAGAATATCTGCGCCACACTTGGCATTACAGCCGGCTCCATTAATCCCGCGGATTATGACATGGGCGCTGGAATGACACCCACTCAGTATTTTGTCACCCGGCTTTACAACACCTGTCTCAGCCGTGATCCCGACACTGCCGGCTTTGTCAACTGGACCAGTAATTTGATGGCGGGCGCCGTTACCGGTGCTCAGGCCGCCGCCGGCTTTTTTGCCAGCGACGAGTATCTGGCCCAAAATCCTACTGCCGAGCAGTTTGTCACCACTCTTTACAAGGTCCTGCTGAACCGTGACCCCAGCGCCGCCGAGATCAAGAGTTGGAGTGACAGCATTTATAACCGCACCAATACCCGCTCACAGGTCTTTGACGGTTTCTGCGGCTCTCAGGAATTTAAGGGTCTGTGTGCCTCCTACGGCATCACCGCCGGCCGCATTGTCCCTTCCGATTATGACATGGGCGAGATCCACTTCTTCGTAACACGGCTTTACACGGTTTGCTTGGGTCGCGATCCCGACGCCGGCGGCCTGCGAAACTGGGTCAACAACCTACAGGCCGGAGCCATTACCGGCGCTGAGGCTGCCGCCGGCTTCTTTTCCAGCACGGAGTTGCTCAATAAAAATCTCTCCCACGTGGACTATGTCAAGCTTCTTTACAATGTACTTCTGAACCGCCAGCCAAGCGATGCCGAAGCGCAGAGCTGGGCCGGCGATATCACCTCCGGCATCAGTACCCGTGCCCAGGTCTTTGACGGGTTCTGCGGTTCTCAGGAATTTAAGGGTCTGTGCGTCTCCTACGGCATCACCGCCGGCCGTATCGATCCCGCTCAGTACAATATGAGCTGATTCTGCTCTCCGACAGACAAAAAAGGAAGCCATGCGTTGCATGGCTTCCTTTTTTGCACGTTTATCTGTTGCGCTTTTACATCTGTTCCCGTTTCAGCCGCCGGATATCCTCGCCGAAAAATGGCAGGACCTCATACTCCCCCTCCAGACGGGAGAGGATCTGGCCGGAATACCGGGCGCCGATCTGGCCCGGATTCAGGTTGGTGTTGATGATGGTCTTTTTCCCCGTCAAAAGCCGGGTGTTAATAATTTGATACAGCGTGCTTTGCACAAAGGCGGTGGTCATCTCTGTGCCCAGGTCGTCCATAATCAGCAAGTCGCACTGGAGACAGCGGTTCACATCCGACTCGGGGGCGGCGTCATAGTCGCTCTCCCGGTGAAATTTGGCGTTTTCAAACTGAGTAAAAATATGGGCGGCGGTGTCATAGACCACAGAAAAACCGCTTTCGCTCACCACCCGGGCGATGCAGGCGGAGAGAAACGTTTTCCCCAACCCCGGGTCGCCGCACAGCAGCAGATTGCCGCTTCTGGGGCCAAACTGGTAGGCGTAGTCCCGGCACTCGTCAAAGTTGCGCTCCATATTGGCCCGGGGAGAAACGTCCTGTTCCGGGGAAACGCACTGAGAATACCACTTGAAATCAAAGGTGTCAAAGCTCTGCTTGCCCATATCCAGCAGACGGGAAAGCTCCTTGATCTGCTCCTGGGCATAGTATTCCTGCAAACAGCGGCAGGGTCCGCCCTGTCGGTAGCCGCTGTCCCCGCAGAGGGGGCAATTGGGTTTTTCCTCCAGATAGTCCATGGGATAGCCGTGCTGTGTCAAAAGCTCCCCCCGCTCCCGCTGTAAGTCCAGGTTCCGGTCCCGGATCACCCGGATGGCGGGCACCGGGTCGGTGCCGCGCTTCAGGGCGGAGGCAATAATGCGGGACATGGTGCCCTGCAATTCCCGCTCGATCTCTCCAATGCGGGGAATGCGGGAATAAACGGTGCGGCGGCGGGCCTGATAGCTCTCCAGGCGGCGCTGTTTGTCCTCTTCATACCGCGCCAGGGCGCGGCGCATGATCTTGCCATCGTAAGCCATCGAGTTCCCTCCTTACCGCTTGATATATTTTTTCATCCAGTCGTTTTTCCCCCCGACGGAGGAAGCCGCCGCGGCGGGTCTGGACCGGGGGGCATCCATCCGGGCGATCTCCTCGGGCGTATGGCACCCGCTCTCGTCCCAGCGGCGCAAAATCCCGTTGAGGTAGCGCCAGTTGAGCTCTTTTTTATAAAACACCGTCTTATCATAGGCAAGCGCCACCGCCTCCGGCGAAAAGCCCTTGTCGATCCAGTCGCCGATGTACTTCTCCTCGCTCTCCACCGGCAGGCGCGCGCCCAGCTGCAGCACCTGCATATACTGGGTGAATCGACCCTGCTTGACGTGGTACTGCCGCAGATAGGCCGACGCCGCGTCCTGGGTAAAAAGCTCCAGCCGCGCCCAGTAATATCCCTCTTTTTCGATCTGCCGCAGTGTGGGGCATCTTCCGGGCCCGTACCGCTTCTCCGACCGCTCCAGACAGTGATTCACCAAAAGAAAGATCACGTCCGCCGGCAGGCCCAGATTGTCATAAAGCCCCGCCAGAATCTGTAAGTCGGCGGTTTTCAGCTCTTTGCCCAGCTTTTTCTCCACCTGTGGCACCAGCATCCGAAAACCGGCGTCGCCCTCCAGCATATCCGCCAGTTCCATCCTGGAGTATTCCGGCCGCTCCTCCGCCCGCTCGGGGGGCAGGCTGTCGGCTCTGCGCTGCAAAAGGCCAATCTCCTGCAAGATCCGCTCCCCGTTGGCCAGGCGCAGTTCGCTCCAGCTCAGGCGCTTCATCAGTTCCTGGGGCGAAATGCCGCCGTTCATGCGCAAAAGGCACAGATACAAAAGCGCGGCGTCCCCGTCTCCCCGGCTGAGCAGACGGTCCGCTTTTTCGGCCGGCAGCACCAGGTCTTCTTTTTCTTCGTGCAAAATATAGCCGCTCATCCGACGCGCTCCCTTCCTATTAATTCCCTTTATTCTACACGAAAACTCTCTTTTCGTAAAGCGGGGGTTGTAGGATTTTATAAATTTGTAAATTTAGGCAGAAACTCATTTACCCCGCCTGTAATTGTGCTATAATAAATAATGTATAGGTATGTGGTAATGAACACGTGACTTTTCATATATTGTAGGAGGGTATTATGGCGAACCGAATGACGATCAGTATCTGCGGAGAGGAATATACGTTTGTGGCGGATGAAAGCGCTGCTTACATGGAAAAAGTGGGTGCCTATGTGGACGCCAAGATGAACGGTATTCTCTCCTCCGCCCATGTGGGGCGGACGGACGCCGCCGTTTTGACGGCAGCCAATATTACCGACGAATTGTTCAAGGCCCAGGAGGCGGCGGAAAATCTGCGCCACCAGCTTAAGGCCTATCTGGACGAAGCCACCAAGGCCAAAAACGAGCTGTCCGAAGTGAAGCGGGAGCTGTTCAAGGCCCAGAACAAGCGATAAATGATCGAATTGCTTTCACCGGCCGGCAGCTGGGACTCTCTGGTGGCGGCCGTGCAAAACGGTGCCGACGCCGTATACATGGGTTTTGGCTTTTTTAACGCCCGGCGCAACGCCAAAAACTTTTCCCGGGAGGAATTCCAGAAGGCGTTGGATTACTGCCATCTGCGGGGCGTGCGCGTCTATCTGACGCTGAATACCCTCCTGACCGACCGGGAGCTTCTCGCCGCCGCGGACGACGCCCGCTATGCCAGCGCCATCGGCGTGGACGCCATTTTGGTACAGGATTGGGGTGTATGGTCCCTTTTGCGGGAGACAGCGCCGGACGTGCCCGTTCACGCCAGCACGCAGATGAGCCTGCACACCCTGGGGGGTGCTAATTACGCCGCCCGGCTGGGCGCGGAGCGGGTAGTGCTGGCCCGTGAACTGTCCAAAGACGAAATCGCCCAAATCTGCCGGGACTGTCCCGCGGAGATCGAGGTATTCGTTCACGGCGCGCTTTGTATGTGCTACTCCGGCCAGTGCGCCCTCAGCGCCATGATCGGCGGCCGCAGCGGCAACCGGGGCACCTGTGCCCAACCCTGCCGCTTGTCGTACAGCGTCAATGACGGCCCCAAGGGCTATCCCCTCAGCCTGAAGGACGCCAATCTTTCCCGCTATCTGGAAGAGATGGAGAAGATGGGCGTGGCCTGTCTCAAGCTGGAAGGCCGCATGAAGCGTCCGGAATATGTGGCGGTGATCACCGCCATTTACGCCCGCTTGCTGCGGGAGCGGCGCCTTCCCACCGCCGAAGAGACCGCTCAGCTTACCGACGCTTTTTCCCGCAGCGGTTTTACAGACTGGTACTACCGGGGCAAAAAAGGCACCGGTATGTTCGGCACCCGCCCCGAAAACGCCCCTGAGCCCAAGGAGCTCTTTGCTGCGGCCCGGGCCGCCTATGAAAAAGAAAATTGGCGGCGAATCCCCGTCCGCTTTTCCTGCCGGGTGATCCCCGACCACAGCGCCGTCCTGACGGCGTCAGACAGAGACGGCCACAACGTCACCGTCACTGGCGACATGCCGGAGGCGGCCCGCAGCCGCGCCCTTACCCCGGAAGATCTGCGAGAACGTCTGAAAAAAACCGGCGGCACCGCCTTTTTCGCCACGGACACCCAGGTGGATGTGGCCCCGGGACTGTCTCTTTCCGCCTCTTCCGTGAACGCGCTGCGCCGGGACGCTTTGGAGGCTCTTGCCCGGCAGCGTGTGGCCCCGCCTGCCCGCCGTCATTTTAATGAAACGCCTTTTACGCAGACGGAGGCCGGCCCCCAGACGCCCCCCGCCTTTACCTGCTCTTTGTCGTCGCCTCAGCAGCTGACGCAGGAGCTGGTGAATTGCGGCCCGGCTATGATCTACCTGCCCCTGGAGTGGCTTTCCCGTGTGGACCTGACCCCTTACGCCGGAAAGACACGCTTTTGCGCCGTCCTGCCCCGGATTTTCCGCACGGCGGATGAAGCCGCTTTTCGCCGCCAGCTGGAGGAGAGCCCCGGCCTTTCCGGCGTGGCGCTGGGCAATCTGGGCCACTTCTCTGTGGTGGAGGGCTTGCCCCTCACCCGCCACGGCGACTTTGGGCTGAATGTTTTTAACTCCCGGTCTCTCACCTTTCTTAAGGAACTGGGACTCCACAGCGCCACCGTTTCCTTTGAACTGCGAGGCGCCCAGATCCGCGACCTGAACAAGCCCCTGCCCTGTGAGGCCATTGTCTACGGCCGCCTGCCTTTGATGCTGACGGAAAACTGTTTGATCCGCAACGCGGCGGGCCGCTGCCGCTGTCAGGAGGAAAACACCCTTACCGACCGCACCGGAGCCCGTTTTCCCCTGCTGCCGGCCTATGGCTGCCGCACCGAGGTGGAAAACAGCAAGACGCTGTTTCTGGCCGACCGCCCGGACTACCGGGAGGCGGGCCTCACCTATGCCCGGCTCCGTTTCACTACGGAATCTCCGGCGGAGTGCGTCCATGTGTTTCGCCGCTATCTGGGAGAAAACGAATTTACTCCCGACGACGTGACCCGGGGCCTCTTTTACCGCGGTGTGGATTGATTTCCCGGCCAAATTGAATACATTTTGTTATTGTCTTCATGTATTATACTTTTTGTTATTACTTTTTTGACAGGAGAACCTATGGAATTACGAATCAAAGCTGTGTCGCCCCGGGTGGGGACTGACTTTCCTTTCCCCCGCTTCGCCACGGAAGGCGCGGCAGCAATGGATCTTTACGCCTGTCTGGACGCGCCGGTGGTACTGCCGGCGGGACAGCGGCGGATGATCCCCACCGGCATTGCCATTGCGCTGCCCTCCCCCGCCTATGTGGCGCTGGTGTTTGCCCGCAGCGGGCTCGGCATCAAGCAGGGCGTCTGCCTGGCCAACGGCGTAGGTGTGATCGACAGTGACTATCGGGGGGAGATCGGCGTGGGGCTTTTGAACACCTCCGACGCGGATTACACCGTGTCTCCCGGTGACCGGATCGCCCAGTTGATGGTGGTGCCTGTGGTACAGCCAGCGTTGGCCGTGGTGGAAGAGCTGGACGACACCCCGCGCGGCGCCGGCGGCTTTGGCTCCACCGGCAGATAACGGTGAAAAGGAAGGTATCCCTATGGCACAAATTGTATTGGCGTCCCAGTCTCCCCGCCGGCAGGAATTGCTGCATCGGATCGGTCTGGATCATTTTACTGTTATACATCCCAACGCGGAGGAGTGGTATCCGGAGCATCTGACGCCGCCGGAAATCGTTTCTTACATCTCCCGGGAAAAGGCGGAGGCGGCGCAGTCTCTTGTGGAACCGGACGACATTGTGATTACAGCTGACACCATGGTCTTTTTGGACAATCAGCGCTTGGGAAAGCCCCGTGACGAAGCCCACGCCCTTGCCATGCTGACAGCTCTTTCCGGGCGGCGTCACACCGTCTGCACCGGCGTCACGGTACAGCAGGGCGACCGGCGGATCACCCAGGCGGAATCCACCGACGTATTTTTCCGCACCGCCTCCGAACAGGAGCTGCGCGCCTATATCCGCACCGGGGAGCCTATGGACAAAGCCGGTGCCTACGGTGTGCAGGGGCTTGGATCTCTTCTGGTGGAGCGGATCGAGGGCGACTATTTTAACGTCATGGGGTTGCCCGTGCTGCGGCTGAGCCGGATGCTGCAAACGTTCGGTGTCACATTTTTTGAATGAGGAGGAAGCATGAAGAAGTTTTTTTCTAAAAACGGCATATGGATCCTCTTCGCCACAGTCATAATCGCGGTGATGCTGTGTGTGCTGTCGGCCTTCAGCTCCGGCTCCAGCGCGCTGAGCAACGTGGCCGGTGTGGTCACCTATCCCTTCCGGGCGGGGGCATCGGCTGTGACCGGCTGGGTCTCCGGCATCAGCGAGCGTTTTTCCCAGGTGGACGCTCTTCAGCAGGAAAACGAGGCGCTGAAAAAGCAGATTGCGGAGATGGAAGAAGATATCCTCCAGTCCAAGGCGGACAGCGAGGAAAACCAGCGGCTGCGTACACTTTTGAACCTGCGGCAGCAGCGCCATGACTTTTCTTACGAGTCGGCCACCATCATCGAACGCAGCGCTTCCAACTGGGCTTCTATCCTGACGCTGGGCAAGGGCACCGAGCAGGACGTGGCGCTGAATGACTGCGTTATCAATGCAGAAGGCTATCTGGTGGGCGTTGTGACCCAGGTGGGGCTGAACTGGTGCACCGTCACCACGGTGGTGGACCCCTCTTCCCAGCTGGGCGCGCTGGTCTTCCGCACCAACGAAGTGGGTGTGGCCTCCGGCGATCTGTCCCTGCTGAGCACAGGTCAGCTGCGGCTGAACTATCTGTCCAACCAGCAGACGCTGATCAACGGCGATCTGATCGTCACGTCGGGTCTTGGCGGCTATTACCCCTCCGGTCTTGTGATCGGCTCGGTGGGTGAGGTCAAGACGGATGATTCCGGTCTTTCCCAGTACGCCATCATCGATCCCAAGGTGGATCTTTCCTCTTTGACCGAGGTTTTTATCATCACCCATTTTGATGTGGTCAAATAAGCTGCCGCTGGCGGAAAGGATTTTTTATGAGCAGGCGCGATCTTACTGTTAAATGGGCCTTGTATGGCGCAGCCGTTCTGGCTGTTGTACTGGTGCAGAGCCTGATCCTCAACTATATCCGCGTGCTGTCAGTGCACCCTTTTTTGCTGCCCATGCTGGTGGGTGTGATTGCCGCGTTTGAAGGGCCGCAGGGCGGCTGCACCTTCGGTCTGGTCTTCGGCGCTTTGTGCGACATGACCACGCAGGCGGCTATCCCCTGTTTTTACACACTGGATTTTGTGCTGATCGCTTTTCTTTCGGCACTCATCGCCAAAAATTTGATCGCCCCGGGTTTTTTCTGCTTCCTTCTGGTGTCCGCCATCTCTCTTCTGGTGACGCAGCTGTTTTATACATTGATATTTACCTATCACAACATCGGCTCCCCTCTGGGCATTTTAAGCCTGATGGGCCGGGAGCTTCTGGTATCCATGGTCTTGTCGCCCCTGCTGTATCTTCTGTTTCACCACGTTTACCGCAAGACCAAAACGGACTGATTTCCCCAAGTGAAAGGAGGGGTTTTTTTGAAATCGCCCCACACACCCCGCACGCCCCACAGCTTCAATGCCAGGCTCATTACCCTGGCTTGCTTTCTGGGGGCTTGTCTTCTGTCGTTTCTGGTGGTGCTGTACAACACACAGATCGTCCACGGCGACGAATATCTGGCGAAATCCATTACCAGCACTGCCAAGACAGAGACGGTGCAGGCCTCCCGCGGCCTTTTGACCGACCGCAACGGCAAGGTTCTGGTGTCCAACCGCATCACCTATACCTTGAGCTTCGATGCTTCTGTTTTTAATAGCAACGCCTCCACCAACGCGGCCATTTTGCGCCTTTTGCAGCTTTGCCAGTCCAACAACATTACCTGGACGGACAATCTGCCCATCAGCCGCACTGCTCCTTTTACCTATCTGCTGGACACTTCTTCCGAATCTCAAACCGCCTATTTTACCAAGTATACGGGCGATCGGGAGTTTTCCATTTCCTCACTGAGCGCGGGCCAGATGGTGGACAAGATGCGCGGCGACTTCGGCATTGACGCCTCCTATTCCGACACGGACGCCCGGCTGATCCTGAGCGTTCGCTATGAGCTGGCCGTCCGCAAACTGTTGGACAGCCCCGATTCCTATGTGCTGGCCGACGGAATTGACGTGAACCTTATCTCCCAGATCGCGGACGGAAGCTATCTGGGCGCCGTCACCGGCACCTCCAGCGCCCGCGAATATCAGACCACCGATGCCGCCCATATCCTGGGCCGCATCGGCCGCATTTGGGCGGAAGAGTATGCGGAACTGGCCAAGCAAGGATACTCCATGGACGCCCTGGTGGGCAAAGACGGTGTGGAAAAGGCCTTCGAGCAGTATTTGCACGGCAAGGACGGCACCCGTCTCATTACCACCAACAGCGAGGGTAAAACCACCGGCGAGCTGTATACCAAGGACCCGGAGCCCGGCAACACCGTGGCGCTGACCATTGACATTGACCTGCAAAAGGCGGTGGAAGACGCTCTTGCCAAACGGATCAGCGAGATGACCGCCAAGGATGGGGTCCAGCGCGGCGGCGGCGCCGCCGTGGTGAGCGTCGGCAGTGGGGAAATTTTGGCGCTGGCCTCTTATCCCACCTACAACCTGGCCACCTTCGATCAGGATTACGACAAGCTCAGCAGCGACCCCGCTCTGCCCATGTTTAACCGGGCCACTTACGGCACCTATGCCCCCGGCTCCACCTTTAAGCCCTGCACCGCTGTGGCGGCACTGGAGACCGGCATCATCAATACCAACACCAAAATACAGGATAAGGGCATCTACACCTACTACTCCAGCCCCCAGCCCACCTGCTGGATCTACAGCTCCACCGGCGGCACCCACGGCTTTGTGAATGTTTCCCAGGCCATCACCGTTTCTTGCAACTACTTTTTCTATGAGGTGGGCCGCCTCACCGGCATTGCCAACATTGACAATTACGCCTCCCAGTTTGGTCTGGGGAAGCCCACCGGCATTGAGATCGGCGATTCCGCCGGTTCCCTTGCTTCCCCCGAATACGCGGAGGAAAACGGTCTGGAGTGGACGGACGGTCAGACGCTGACGGCCGCCATCGGCCAGTCCTATAACCTGTTTACCCCCTTGCAGCTGGCCAATTATATTGCCACACTGGCAGGCGGCGGCGCTCATTACAACGCTCACCTGCTGAAAAACGTCAAATCCTATGACAACTCCGATCTGGTCTATACCTATGACGAGACGCCCACCAACACCGTGGGAATCAGCAGTGAAAACCTTCAGGCAGTGCTTTCGGGTATGCACGACCTGACCACCGGCAGCCTTTCCACCTACTTTTCCAACTGCGTAGTGGACGCGGCCGCCAAGACCGGTACGGCGCAGACCGGCGGCACCAACAACAACGGTGTGTTTGTCGCTTTTGCCCCCTACGATAAACCCCAGATCGCCGTGGCTATCGTCATTGAAAAAGGCGATGCCGGCGCCGCGCTGGCGTCTACCGCTGTGGAAATTTTGAACAGCTATTTCTCCAAGGAAGAGATTGGCACCGCCGTTATCGGCGAGAATAGCCTTTTAAAATAAGGAAGGAGCTTACCCCTGTGGTCTTTTCATCCCGCGATTTGCGCTGCAAATCCCCTTTCGGCGCCGTTTCCTGCGGCACTTCGGTTCAGTTTACGCTTCGCACTGACAAGGAGGAACACTTTACAGAGTGTTCCTTGCTTGCCTTTCAAGAGTTTTTCGATCACACAGACACTGTCATTCTGCCGCTCACGGAGGAGCCGGGTGATATCACTGTTTTCCATGGGAGCTATACCGCTCCCCCGTCGCCGGACTTGGTCTGGTATGGTTTTCGTTTTACCAGGCAGGACGGCTGTTATATCTGGTACGGAAAAAACGGCTACTGCCAGGAAAACGAAATGCAGCGCTGGCAGCTGACGGTTTATGACGATACCCATGCCGCGCCCGCCTGGTTTGGCGAGGGCGTGACCTACCAGATCTTTCCCGACCGCTTTTGCCGCCTCACCGTGCCAGATCCCCGGGGGATGGTGGGCCACCGCTCAGTGCATGAAAACTGGGAAGACACTCCCGATTTTCTGCCGGATGCCGACGGTGAAATTCACAACAACGATTTTTTTGGCGGCAGTCTGGTTGGCGTCATTTCCAAATTGGATTACCTGCAAAGCCTTTTTGTCACTACCTTGTATTTCTGCCCCATTTTTGAGTCGGCTTCCAATCACCGGTATAATACGGCCGACTATTTTCGCATTGACCCCATGCTGGGGACTGAGGCGGATTTTTTCCTTCTCTGCCGGGAGGCGGAAAAGCGGGGCATCCGCGTGGTGCTGGACGGCGTTTTCAATCACACCGGCAATGTCAGCCGTTATTTTAACGCCGACGGATTTTACAACTCTCTGGGCGCGGCCCAGAGCCAGGATTCCCCCTACTACCCCTGGTACCGCTTTTCCCACTGGCCGGACAGTTACGATGCCTGGTGGGGTGTGCGGACGCTTCCGGCGGTGGAGGAATCCAACCCCGATTATGTCAACTACATCATTGACGGCGAGGACTCTGTGATTCGCCACTGGCTCCGCTGCGGCGCCTCCGGCTGGCGGCTGGACGTGGCGGATGAACTGCCGGACTGGTTCATTGCAAAGATCCGCCATGTCATGGACGAGGAAAAGTCCAGCAGTCTGCTGTTGGGTGAGGTGTGGGAAGACGGCTCCAACAAAATTGCTTACAGTCAGCGCCGCCAATATCTCCTGGGCCGTGAAACCCATGGTCTCATGAACTATCCTTTCCGAACCGCCGCTTTGCAGTATCTCACCGGCGGCGACGCTGTGGTTTTTCGTGACGCCATGGAGACGCTGCGGGAAAACTACCCGCCCTCCGCCTTTTATTCCGCCATGAATATGCTGGGTACCCATGATACGCCACGCATTCTGACATTGCTGGGCCTTTCCGCCCACAGCAATCTTAACGCCAAGGCGGACCGGGCCGCCTACCGCCTGCAGGAGGACGAGCATCAGCTAGGTTTGCAGCGGCTGCGTCTGGCCGCCTTGCTTCTGTTTACCTTTCCCGGCTCCCCCACTGTTTTTTACGGTGATGAAGCAGGCATGGAGGGATTTGAAGATCCTCTGAATCGGGGCACCTTTCCCTGGGGCAAGGAAAACTTTGCTCTGCAAGCTCTTTACCGTCAACTGGGCGCGCTGCGAAGCTGCTGTGCCCCTTTGCGCCGGGGCGACATTACCTATCTGTATGCCCAGGGCGCCGGCCTTTGCTTTGTCAGAACGTGGGGCGGCGAGCTGGCCGTGACGGTCCTCAATGCCGGCTCCTCGGCTCTGGAGCTCTCTCTTCCCCTGCCGGAGGGCCTGTTTACCGATGCTTTGACGCGGCAGCGCTTTTTTGCCCGGGACGGTCTTTTGCGGATTTCTCTGCCCCCCCTGATGGGCATGATCTTGCTGGGCGGCAGCGCCCCCCCATGTTTCACGTGAAACATTTTGAAAAAACCGTTCAAAATGTTTCATATTTTTCACACTTTTTCACCGGCAGGGGCCTCTTTTGCCGCCGGTGTTTCACGTGAAACACTTTTTTGACATCATTCTCGGATTATGTATTGAATCATCTCTCTTTTGTGTTATACTAAAAGTTACAAAGAGATCAAGAGAAAGCGAGCGGGATTCATGGCTAAAATTGTTGCGATTGTCAACCAAAAAGGTGGTGTGGGGAAAACCACCACCTGCGTCAACCTGACGGCCGCGCTGAAAAACGCCGGTAAGCGGGTCTTGTTATGTGATTTTGACCCCCAGGCCAACGCCACCTCCGGGATGGGCGTGGACAAAAACGTTTCCGATGGTGTCTACGACGTGCTGATGAACGGAAAGCCTGCCCGGCAGGCCATTGTGGCCACCCCTTACGGCGACGTGCTGCCCGCCAGCAAGGCGCTTTCCGGTGCCGGCGTGGAAATGATTGAATTGGAGAATCGCGCGTTTTTGCTGCGGGAGGCTTTGGCGCAGGTGTCAGATCAGTACGATTATATCATGATCGACTGCCCCCCCTCTCTGGAGCTGCTGACGCTGAACGCCCTTTGCGCCGCCCATACGCTGTTGGTTCCGGTGCAGGGGGAATACTATGCGCTGGAAGGTCTCAGCGATTTGATGAACACCGTGCGCATCGTGCGGCGCAGCATGAATCCCACCCTGGATGTGGAAGGTGTGCTGCTGACCATGTACGACGGACGCACCAATCTGGCCATTCAAGTGGCGCAGGAAGTAAAGCGCTTTTTTCCCGGCAAGGTCTATGCCACGGTGGTTCCCCGGAATGTCCGTCTTTCCGAGGCGCCCAGCCACGGAAAGCCCATCACCGCTTATGACCGCAGCTGCCGCGGTGCGGACGCCTATGTAGCGCTGGCGGAAGAGTTTTTGCAAAAAAATGCCTGACAGGAGAAAAGGAGCGATTGACAATGGCCAATAATTCGCCAAAAGGCCTTGGAAAAGGTTTAGCCGCCCTCTTGGGCGATGATGTCATGAACGTGCAGGAGGAAAAAAGCAGTCTCTTCCTTCCTATTTCACAGGTGGAAAGCTGCGCTTCCCAACCCCGGAAACAGTTTGGCGCCGACGCGCTGGCCGATTTGGCCGATTCCATCCGGGAACACGGCATCATTCAGCCGCTGACCGTGCGGAAACTGTCCTCCGGCTATTACCAGATCATTGCCGGCGAGCGCCGCTGGCGGGCCGCCCGGATGGCAGGGCTGCACGAGGTACCCGCCATTGTCATCGAAGCCGATGATCGCAAGGCCATGGAACTGGCCATGATCGAAAACTTGCAGCGGGAAGACCTGAACCCCATTGAAGAAGCCGCCGGCTATCAGACTTTGATCCTCGACTACCACATGACCCAGGAAGAAGCCGCTCAGCGGGTGGGAAAATCACGCAGCGCCGTTGCCAACTCCCTGCGGCTGCTGAATCTCAGTGAGCCCATCAAGGCCATGGTAGAAGACGGGCGCCTTTCCAACGGCCACGCACGAGCTCTGCTGCCTTTGAGCGCCGCCATGCAGGAAAAAGCCGCAGCCATGGTGGCAAAGGATGATCTGAACGTGCGGCAGACCGAGCTGCTGGTTAAAAAGCTGACAGCAGAGAAAAAAGAGACGCCTCCCCCCGCCTCCCAAGTTTCTGTGAACTATGTGGAGGAAGCAGAAAAAGACCTGTGTGCCAAGATTGGCCGGGGCTGTAAAATTGTCAACGGCCGCAAAAAAGGCCGCATTGAGCTGGAATACTACGGGTTGGACGACCTGAACGACCTGCTGGACGCTTTGGGTTCGCTGGGCCGCAAATAACCCCCGGCTTTAATGTTTCACGTGAAACAAAATCTGATCATGAGGTGAACGACCGTGCTTGATATAAAATTTGTTCGTGAAAATTCGGACGCTGTAAGAGAAAATATTCGCAAAAAGTTTCAAAACGATAAGCTGCCTCTGGTAGACGAAATTCTCCGTCTGGACGCCGCCAAGCGTGCCGCCCAGAACGAGGGCAACGACCTGCGGGCCCAGCGAAACAGCCTCTCCAAAAAAGTAGGGATGCTAATGGGGCAGGCCAAAAAAGATCCCTCCAAGCTGGCGGAGGCCGAAGAGGCCAAAGCTCAGGTAAAGGCCAATGCCGACCGCCTGGCCCAGTTGGAGGTGCAGGAAGCCGAGCTGAGCGAACAGCTGACCAAGCTGATGATGGTGATTCCCCAGATTATTGATCCCTCTGTTCCCATCGGCCCGGACGACAGCTGCAACGTGGAAGTGCAGCGTTTTGGTGAGCCTGTAACACCTGACTTCCCTGTTCCCTATCACACGGAGATCATGGAGCGCTTTGACGGCATCGACATGGACGCGGCCGGGCGTGTATCCGGCAACGGCTTTTACTATCTGATGGGCGACATTGCCCGCCTGCACTCCGCCATGACCGCCTATGCTCGGGACTTTATGATCAACAAAGGCTTTACCTACTGCATCCCCCCCTTTATGATTCGGGGCAATGTGGTCACTGGCGTGATGAGCTTTGCAGAAATGGACGCCATGATGTATAAAATTGAGGGCGAAGACCTTTATCTCATCGGCACCAGTGAACACTCCATGATTGGCAAGTTCATTGACCAAATTCTGCCGGAGGACAAGCTGCCCCAGACCCTTACCTCTTACTCCCCCTGCTTCCGCAAGGAAAAGGGTGCTCATGGCATTGAGGAGCGAGGCATCTATCGCATCCATCAGTTCGAAAAGCAGGAAATGATCGTGGTGTGCAAGCCCGAGGATTCCATGAAGTGGTACGAGCAGATGTGGCGCTTTTCCGTGGAGCTGTTCCGCTCTCTGGACATTCCCGTGCGCCAGCTGGAGTGCTGCTCCGGCGATCTGGCTGATCTGAAGGTCAAGTCCTGCGACATCGAGGCCTGGTCTCCCCGGCAGCAGAAATACTTTGAGGTCTGCTCCTGCTCCAACCTGGGCGACGCCCAGGCACGCCGGCTCAAGATCCGTGTCAAGGGAGAGGACGGGAAAACGTATCTGCCCCACACCCTCAACAACACCGTGGTGGCCCCTCCCCGGATGCTCATCGCCTTCCTGGAAAACAACCTGCAATCCGACGGCTCCGTGCTCATCCCACAGGCGCTGCGCCCCTATATGGGCGGCAACAGCGTAATTACACCCAAGAATTGATATCAATTTGTATATTTTTATTCGCATTTAACATTTTGTATATAGGTGAAACATATGAAAAAGTTTCTTAAAGAGTTCAAAGAGTTTGCCAGCCGCGGAAATGTCTTTGACATGGCTGTCGGCGTGATTTTGGCCACGGCCTTTGGCAAGATCACCGCCTCCCTTATCAACGATGTGTTGATGCCCTTTATCGGCTGGATCTTTGGCGGCGTGGATCTGAGCATGCTCAACATCGCGCTGCGCAAGGCCACCGATACCGCGCCTGCCGTCACCATCGGTATCGGTACGTTCCTTTCCGCCATCATCAACTTTATTCTGGTGGCGTTTGTGGTCTTTTTGCTGGTGAAAGCCATGAACAAGGCCATGTCTCTGCGGGCCAAAAAGGAAGAGTCTGTTGACGCCCCCAAGGCGCCCACCCAGGAAGAACTGCTGACGGAAATTCGAGACCTGCTGAAAGAACAGAGCAAATGAGTATGGAAACGCTGCTGCGGCAGGGGTTGGCGGCATACGGCCTGCCATCGGAGGGGATTCCGGCTTTGATGGAGTTTTCCCGGCAGCTGCTGGAAAAAAACCAGGTGATGAATCTCACAGCCATTACCGATCCCGACGATGTGGCCACACTACACCTTTTGGACTGTGCCGCGCTTTTGACCATGGCGGACTTCCGGGGCAAGCAAGTGGTGGACGTGGGCACCGGCGCCGGTTTTCCGGGGATGCCGTTGCGGATTCTGGAGCCGGATTTCGACCTGACGCTGCTGGACAGCCTGGGAAAACGAGTTGACTTTTTGCAGGAAATCTGCGATACTATTGGTTTACACCGCGTCACCTGCATTCATGGCCGCGCGGAAGAGTTTGCTGTGGGCCACCGAGAGAGCTTCGACCTGGCTACCTCCCGCGCGGTAGCGGCACTGCCCGTCTTGTGTGAGCTGTGCCTCCCCCTGGTGCGGGTGGGCGGTTTCTTTCTGGCCATGAAATCTGCCGGGACGGAAGCCGAGATCCAAAGCGCCAAAGGCGCGATCCGGCATCTGGGCGGAAAAATCAACCACGTTCGGGACTATTGCATTCCCGGCACCGACGTGACCCACCGAGTGGTGATGATCCGAAAGATTAATCCCACCCCTCCCGCTTATCCCCGCGCCTTTGCCAAGATCAAAAAAAGTCCGTTGACCTGACGTGTCAAGGAGTCAATATGGGTAAAATGATAGCTGTGGTTTCCGGAAAAGGCGGAACCGGGAAAACCTCACTGACGGCCAACGTTGGGCTGGCTCTTTCCGCCATGGGATACCGCACGCTGTGCCTGGACTGCGACATTTCCCTGCGAAATCTGGATCTGGCACTTGGGCTTTCAGACCTGTCACTGATGGATTTCAACGACGTGATCCAGCGCCGCTGCACACTGGACGACGCGGTGGTGCGGCACCCGCAATACAAAAATCTTTCCTTTCTCACCGCTCCCGCCAGCACCGAGAGCCTGGAGATCACCCGTGGTCAGATGAAGGCTCTGGCCGCCTTGATCCGGGAGAAATTCGACTACTGCCTGGTGGACTCCCCCGCGGGACTGGGGCTGGGCTTTCAACTGGCCACTCTCTGCGCCGACAGCGTGATCGTGGTCACCACCACCGACACCAGCAGCCTGCGGGACGCCCAGCGAACCGTGACGGAGCTTTCCTCCTTCCCCAACGGCTCCGTCCATCTGGTGGTGAACCGGGTGCAGCGAAAAATGCTGCGCGCTCTGCACACCACCATCGACGACGCCATCGACACGGCGGGGCTCCCCCTTTTGGGCGTCGTACCAGAAGACAGTGACCTTACCTATTGCATGAACCGGGGCATCCCCCTGATGACCCGCAATTACTACGCCGCCCACGCCTATGAAAATATCGCCAAACGCATCACCGGCAAAAAAGAGCCTCTGATACGAATTCTATAAAGGAGACGAGAGGTTATGAACATTGCTCTCATGGCCCACGACAATAAAAAAGAGCTGATGGTCCAGTTCTGCACCGCTTACTGCGGCATTCTGGCCAAGCACACCCTTTGCGCCACCAGCACCACGGGACAGCTGGTCGCCGAAGCCACCGGGCTGAAGATCCATCGGTTTTTGTCTTACGCTCACGGCGGCGGACAGCAGATCGGCGCCCGCATCGCTTACAACGAGATCGACATGGTCCTTTGCTTCAGCGATCCCAACATGAAGGAGCCCGACGACGGCATCGCCTATATTTCCCGCCTTTGCGATCAGAACAACATTCCCTTTGCCAGCAACGTGGCCACCGCTGAAATGCTGGTGCTGGGTCTGGCACGAGGGGATCTGGATTGGCGCGACATCGTCAACCCCAAAACAAAACCGTTCACCGCTTGACTTTTGGCATAAAATTTCATAAAATAGCACCATATTGATACAACCGCGCTGAAAAAGCAGGAGTACAACGGTATCACCGGCACAGAGAGAGACGCCTTTGGCTGCAAGCGTCTCGCGGTGGCCCGCGGAAGACAGCTTTCGAGCGGGAATGGAAACATTCACGGCACTCTCCCCGTAACAGGAGGCAAAAGGGCCGTCATCGGCCGAAATTGGGTGGCACCACGAAGTGTTGAGTCAAATCACGCTCTCGTCCCATGCTCTGGGATGAGAGCGTTTATTTTTTAAGGAGGAACACTCCTGATGCCCGTGATTACCAAATATATGATTCCCATTACCATTTTTTCCTGCTGCACTACGGTATGTGTTTCAGAGATTTGGCCCACACGCGAAAAAGGAGCGCCGGGGCCGGGGTCTATCTGCCTGTGAAGCGTATCTATCAGGAGATGGGCCTTTGGCTGGGCGCCGCCGCCGGCGGCATTTCCATCATCCTGTTTGCCGAAACACTCTACCCCTTTATCGCCCTTACCGCGGTGCTGATGCTTCTGGGCCGCTGGCTGGGCGGACGGTACTGCCTGCGCCGGGACCGACAGGCCGCAACCGATGCTTTCTTTCACCCGACTATGTCCGCAGAAGAAATGGAATAAACCGGCGGAATGCCTTTATAACTACATGAAAAAGGAAAGGTCTTTACCATGGAAAGATTGAAACCTCGTACACTCTCCGGCTTTATGGAGCTACTGCCCGCGCCCCAGCAGCAGATGGAGCGCATGATGGATATCCTGCGCCATACCTATGCCCTTTACGGCTTTACCCCCCTGGACACCCCCGTCATCGAAGCCAGCGAGGTACTGCTGGCCAAGGGCGGCGGCGAAACCGAAAAGCAGATCTACCGTTTTACCAAGGGCGACGCCGATCTGAGCCTGCGCTTTGATCTGACGGTACCCCTGGCCAAATATGTGGCCCTGCATTACAGTGAGCTGTCCTTCCCCTTCCGCCGCTACCAGATCGGCAAGGTTTACCGCGGCGAGCGAGCCCAGCGGGGCCGCTTCCGGGAATTTTATCAGGCCGATATCGACGTCATCGGCGACGGAAAACTGGACATCATCAACGAGGCGGAAATTCCCAGCATCATTTATCGGACCTTTACCGCCTTTGGCTTGAAGCGCTTCCAGATCCGTGTCAACAACCGCAAGATCCTCAACGGCTTTTACGCCATGCAGGGCCTCACGGAGCGCTCCGGCGACATCATGCGCACCGTGGACAAGCTGGACAAGATCGGTGTGGAAAAGGTGAAGGCCTGTCTGATGGACGACTGCGGTCTTGCGTCCGACTCGGCTGACGAGATTATGAAATTTATTGCCATCAGCGGCGACAAGGAACAGGTCCTTGCCGCGCTGGAGGGCTATCGGGGCAAAAACGAGTTGTTCGATCAGGGCGTGGACGAGCTGACCGCCGTCACCAAATACCTGGCCGACTTTGGCGTGCCGGATGATAACTTTGCCGTGGATCTGACCATTGCCCGTGGCCTCGACTACTACACCGGCACCGTGTACGAGACCACACTGCTGGATCACCCGGAGATCGGCTCTGTCTGCTCCGGCGGCCGATACGACAATCTGGCCGAATACTACACCGACAAGCAGCTGCCCGGCGTGGGCATCTCCATCGGCCTCACCCGCCTTTTCTATGTGCTGGGCGAGCAGGGGCTTTTGAACACGGAACTGCTCACCGCTCCCGCCGACGTGCTGGTGCTTCCCATGACCGAGGATCTGGCCCCCGCCATTTCCCTGTCCACCGTTTTGCGCGCCGCCGGTATCCGCACCCAGCTTTACACCGAGCCGAAAAAATTCAAGGCCAAAATGAGCTACGCCGACAAGCTGGGCGTCCCCTACGTCATCTTCCTGGGCGACGATGAGATTGCCAGTGGCGTGGTGGCCTGCAAGGAGATGGTCTCCGGTGAACAGACCAAGCTGTCCCTGGATGAGACGCTGTCCTTGATCCAAAAGGGGCTTACGCAACGCAATGCCGGCAGCGTTATCCTGGAAAAGTAATTCCTATGCGTAATATTGCATCATTATAGTACGAATTGAAATCATTTTACGACAGACAGGAGAGAGAAATATGTTTCAGTCCAGAACCCATACCTGCAACGAGCTGCGGCTCGCCAACGCAGGCCAGACCGTGAAGATCGTTGGTTGGATGGAAAACGTGCGGGAAGTCGGCAGCAACTTTGCCTTTGTCGTCCTCCGCGACTTTTACGGCACCACCCAGGTCGTGGTGGAAACCGAAGACATGATGAAGATCATCAAATACCTCAACAAGGAATCCACCATCAGCGTGGAGGGCGTGGTGCGTGAGCGCACCAGCAAGAACCCCAACCAGCCCACCGGCGAGATCGAAGTGGTGCCCTCCAAAATCGAGGTGCTGGGCCGCTGCCGCTACAACAGCCTGCCCTTTGAAATCAACCGCAGCCGTGAGGCCGATGAGACCCAGCGGCTCAAGTACCGCTATCTGGACCTGCGGAACCCGGCGGTGAAAAAGAACATCATCCTGCGCTGCCAGGTGGTGGCCGCTCTGCGTCAGTCCATGATGGAGCACGGCTTCCTGGAGATCACCACCCCCATCCTCACCGCCTCTTCCCCCGAGGGCGCCCGGGACTATCTGGTACCCGCCCGCAAGCACCCCGGCAAGTTCTATGCCCTGCCCCAGGCGCCCCAGCAGTTCAAGCAGCTGCTGATGACCTCCGGCTTCGACCGCTATTTCCAGATCGCGCCCTGCTTCCGGGATGAAGACGCCCGCGGCGACCGCAGCCCCGGCGAGTTCTATCAGCTGGATATGGAGATGGCCTTTGCCTGCCAGGACGACATCTTTGCCGTGCTGGAAGACGTGCTGCCTCCCATTTTTGCCAAGTTCGGCACCTACAATGTGGCCTCCTCCGCCCCGTTCCGCCGGATTTCCTACAACGACGCCATGAAAAATTACGGCTCCGACAAGCCTGATCTGCGGATTGACCTGCTGGTGCAGGATATCTCAGACGAGGTAAAGGGCTGCGGCTTTGAGGCGCTGGACTCTCAGGTGGTCAAGGCCGTGGTGGTACACGACTGCACCCTGGCCCGTAAGGCCATCGACAAGCTCTGCACAGAGGTGGAAGTGCAGTCCGGCAACAAGCCCTTCTGGTTCAAGGTGGACGAAAACGGTGAGCTGGCCGGCGGCCTCGCCAAGTTTATGGCCGGTTCCAAGGAGTCCCTTGTGGCCAAGCTGGGTCTGAAGCCCGGTTCCTTTGTGGGCGTCACCGCCGGCAAAAAAGAACTGGCGCAGAAGGCCGCAGGTGTCCTCCGCAACAAGCTGGGCGCAGCCTGCGAGGGCCACATGGATAAAGAGCGCTATGAGTTCTGTTGGATCGTGGACTTCCCCATGTACGAGATTGGCGAGGAATCCGGGGAGCTGGAGTTCTGCCACAACCCGTTCTCCATGCCCAACGGCGGTATGGACGTGCTGCTCAAGGCAGAGCGGGGCGAGATGGACCCCCTGGATATCTACGCCAACCAGTACGACCTGGTGTGCAACGGCGTGGAGCTATCCTCCGGCGCTGTTCGGAACCACGACCCGGAGATCATGATCAAAGCTTTTGAAATGGTACGTCTGGGCGAGGAAGATGTGAAGAAGAAGTTTCCCGCCATGTACAACGCCTTCTGCTACGGCGCGCCTCCTCATGCCGGTATTGCCCCGGGCGTGGACCGTATGGTCATGCTGTTGGCCGGTGAGGACTCCATCCGCGAGATCATCCCCTTCCCCATGAACAAGAACGCCCAGGATATTATGATGGGAGCTCCCTCCGCCGTGGAGCAGAAGCAACTCGATGAGCTGCACATCGCCGTCACAGAGATGGAAGAAGACTGATCTTTTTTACTGATCCCTTCTAAAAAAATGGTCCACGCCCTCCGCGTGGACTATTTTTTTAAAGCCGCCAAAAAACACTTGACCTTCCTCCCGGTGGAAGGTATATAAAGAAAGCATGGGAAAACATATGCGTATCAACGAAGTGGAACAAATTGTGGGCATTTCCAAAAAGAACATCCGCTACTACGAATCAGAGGGGCTGCTGCACCCCGGCCGGGAGTCGGAAAACGGGTACCGCAGCTACGGGCAGGAGGACATCCGCACCTTGCAGACCATCCGCTTTCTGCGGCGGTTGGCCGTTCCCATCGAGGAGATCCGGAATCTGCAAAGCGGCGGCTCTTTGAGCCAGTGCATGGACCGGCACCTGTCCCTTTTAAAAGAGCAATCCCGCAGTCTGGAACAGACACAGCAGATCTGCCGGGAGGTCCATCAGCAGCAGGTGTCCTTATCCCAGCTGGATATCCACCGCTATGAGCAGGAAATGAAAGAACTGGAGGAAGGCGGCGTGCGTTTTATGAACGTGCAAAACGACCAGAAAAGGAAAAAGAAGATCGCGCCTTTGATTTGCGCCTTTTTGTTTATTTTCCTTTTTGGCCTTTTGATCGGCTTTATGCTTTGGGCCAACAGCGAAGACCCCATCCCCTGGCCCATTCTGGCCGTGCTGGTGGCCATCGTTCTGGGGCTGATGGTGGGCGTCGTTCTGGCGCTGTTGGAGCGGCTGAAAGAAATTAATAAAGGAGAAGAAGATGAAGCTCTTAAATATTGATTACATCCCCGGCTGTGAAATTGAGGCGCTGGGTCTGGTGCGCGGCGCCGTGGTGGACAGCAAAAACTTCGGCAAGGACTTCATGGCCGGCATGAAAACGCTGGTGGGCGGCGAGATCACCTGCTATACTCAAATGCTCAACGAGGCCCGCGCCATCGCCACCAAGCGCATGGTGGATGAGGCTGAGGCCATGGGCGCCGACGCCGTGATCAACATCCGCTACGGCAGTTCCTCCGTCATGCAGGGCGCCGCCGAGATCATCGCCTACGGCACCGCTGTCAAAATTAAATAATTTTTGCTTATAGGCGGCACAGCGGATGGCTGTGCCGCTTTTTCTTGCATTTTGCAGTAATCTATGTCATGCTAAAACAAAAAGGACGTGACCAAATGAAAAAAGCCGCCTTTGCCGTGCTGGCTGCCCTTTGTCTGGCCCTCTTTTTATCCCCGCCCGCCATCGCCGACATGGGGCCCAAGGACACTCTCAGCATTGTTGTGAAAAACCCGCCCCAGGCGCTTTACTATCTGGATCTTGTCTATCAAAACGCACCTGCCGATCTTTATGAAAATCTCACGCAGGAGAAGCGCGGGGCGCTGAATCAGGCGCTTTTGCAGGCACTGGAGAACACCCGCCCGGATGGATGGTCGCTGGTCCTCTGCGACGGAACCGGCTCTCCCTGCTTCGGTCAGCTCACCGGAACGCCACAGGATGACGGCGTCTTTTTGCACACCTTTTCCTATTTCGGCCTGCCCGATACCTACCGTGTGGCGATCGTCACCGCGTCGGGAGAATCGTTTCTATCAGAGGTCTGCACCCGGGCCACTTTACAGTCCTCCCTGACCGTGGATTGGGATGCCAAAACCGTGGTGCAGCCGTCCACCTTCCCCGCCTGTCTGGTGCAATTTCTGGCCACCTGTCTGCCGACGCTTTTGGTGGAGGGACTGGTGTTGGCGCTGTTCGGTTTTTCCCTGCGAAAAAACGCAAAGGTTTTTTTGCTGGTGAACCTTTCCACACAGGTGGTGGTTTTTCTGGTGCTGGGCCTTTCCATGGTGCGAAACAGCCTGAACTTCTCTTACTATCTGCTGTTCTTCCCGGTGGAAGCGGCTGTCACAGCGGCGGAAACACTGCTCTATTCCCGCTTTCTCACAGGGCACAGCCGAAAAAGAGCCGTGGCTTGCGGTCTTACCGCCAACCTGCTCTCTGCCGCTCTGGGCTGGTTTCTCGCCGCGCCCGTCTGGCACCTTGTCTTCTCACTTCTGTAACAACTACGAAAGGAATATATGTTCATGGAAACCGTTAAACTCTACTACAACGACTCTTTTCTCCGGGAATTTGACGCCGCAGTCACCGACTGTCAACCCTGTAAGAGCGGCTTTGCCGTTGTGCTGGATCAAACCGCTTTTTACCCCGAGGGCGGCGGACAGCCCGCCGACCACGGTACGCTGGGCGGTGCCGCCGTCAGTGACGTGCGGGAAAAAGACGGCGTTATCACGCACATCTGCGACACGCCCCTTACCCCAGGCGAAACCGTTCACGGTACGCTGGACTGGGAGCGCCGCTTTGACCATATGCAGCAGCACTCCGGCGAACACATCGTCAGCGGTATGCTGTGCGAGACGTTTCACTGCGACAACGTGGGCTTCCACATGGGCACGGATACTGTCACCATCGACTACAACGCGGAGATGACCTGGGAGGACGTGCTGGCCATCGAAGCACGGGCCAACCGCTATATCTGGGAGGACCAACCCTTCCGGGCCTTTTACCCCTCCCCCGAGGAGCTGGCCGTTTTGCCCTATCGCAGCAAAAAAGAACTGACGGGCGACGTGCGCATTACCAATTTTCCTGGCGCGGATCTGTGCGCCTGTTGCGGCACCCATGTCAAAAGCAGCGCTCAGGTGGGTCTTGTAAAATTCCTGTCCTGCCAGAAGTTCCGGGAGGGTGTCCGGCTGGAAGTGCTGTGCGGACAGCGGGCACTGGCCTTTCTCGCCGGCTGCTGGGAACAAAACCACCAGATCGGGCAGGAGTTATCCGTCAAACCCTTTGCCACCTATGGCGCCGTCTGCCGCCTGAAAGAAGAGCTGGCACAGGTCAAAGAGCGCGGCGCCCATCTGGAGGAAACCGTGTTTGCCGGTATTGCCGAGCAGTGCCGGGGCAGGGGCAATGTGCTGCGCCTTGAAAGCGAAGCCCTTTCCTCCGACGCCGTGCGCCGCCTCTCGGTGGCCATCGGTGCGGTCTGCGGCGGGCGCAGCGCCGTCTTTGCCGGCAGCGGGAGCAGCTATAAATACGCCCTGGTGGAAGAAGGCGGCGACCTGCGGAACTTTGTCAAGGAAATGAACGGGGCTCTTTGCGGCCGGGGCGGCGGCAAGGACGGCTTTGCCCAGGGCAGCGTGCAGGCTTCTGACGAGGAAATTTCCCGCTTTTTTGCCCATAAATAACGCTTTCCAACGCTTTTCTTTTGTAAACCCCTCAAAACAGGTGTTTTGAGGGGTTTTCTTTTATAAGGGGGTATGATAAAATAAATTGTTTGTTAAGAAAGAAGGATACAAAAACCTATGCAGGAAAATAAGCTGGGCGTCATGCCCATTCGGAAACTCATCTGGAATATGTCTCTGCCCATCATGGCTTCCATGCTGGTGCAGGCGCTATATAACATCGTGGACAGCATTTTTGTGGCGATGATCGGCGAACAGGCGCTCACCGCCGTTTCCTTAGCCTTCCCCGCCCAGCAGCTGATGATCGCTCTGGCCGCCGGCACGGCGGTGGGCGTCAACGCGCTGATGGGACGGGCGCTGGGCGCCAAACAGTCCGAGCGCGCCAACACGGTGGCCTGCAACGGCGTCTTTCTGACCTTTGTGGGTTTTGTTGTCTGTGCCATTCTGGCCATACTCTTTGCCCGTCCTTTTTTTGCCGGACAGACAGGCATTTCCTATATCGTGGAGCAGGGTTGTGACTATTTGCTCATCGCCTGCTGCGGTTCTTTCGGCCTTTTCGGCGAGGTGATGTTCGAGCGGCTCCTTCAGGGCACCGGCCGTTCCCTCTACTCCATGTACTCTCAGGGCCTGGGCGCTATCGTCAACATCATCCTTGACCCCATTTTCATCTTTGTGTTTGGTTTGGGCGTCAGCGGCGCCGCCATTGCCACCGTGATCGGGCAGGTTTGCGGCTGCGTCTTCAGTTTCATCCTCAACCGGCGGAAAAACACCGACATCCAGCTGCACCTCCGCCGTTTCCGTCCCAACTGGGAGATCATCGGCCGCATTTACGCCATCGGCATCCCCTCTGTCATTATGATGGCCATTGGCTCCGTGATGGTCTTTTTGATGAACAAGATCCTCATCGCCTATCACGCGGCCGCCGAGACTGCCGCCACTGTGTTCGGCGTCTACTTCAAGCTCAATAGCTTCATCTTTATGCCCATCTTCGGCATGAACAACGGCGTCGTTCCCATTGTGGCTTTCAACTACGGCGCCCAGAACCGTCAGCGCATGACCTCCGCCATCAAGCTCAACACCCTCTATTCCTCCTGCATCATGGTGGTGGGTACGGCCATCTTCCTCACCATCCCCTCCACGCTGCTGCGTCTTTTCAACGCTTCCGACACCATGCTTGCCGTGGGCACCCCCGCCCTGCGGATCATTTCTTTGAGCTTCTGCATGGCAGGCGCCTGCATCGCTTTGGGCGGTTCTTTCCAGGCGCTGGGCCACTCCACCTACTCCATGATCATCTCCTTTGTCCGTCAGCTCATTTTCCTCATTCCCGTGGCCTATGTGCTGGCCCGGCTGGGGCAGCAGACCGGCAACAACGATCTGGTTTGGTGGAGCTATCCCATTGCGGAGGTATTTTCTTTGATTGTCACGCTGCTGTTTTACAACCGGCTTTACCGCACCGTCATCGGCAAGATCCCGCCCCATGGCGGCTCCGTACTGCCGGAGAGCGGCGCCGAACCTGTTCAGGCATAAAAAAGACCGCTGCATTCGGTGCGTTCACTTAGGGATTATTGAGAACAACGATGATTTTTGAGTGACGTCCTCAAGCGGTGCTAACAAAAGAGGAAGACCACACAACTGGCTATAGGTCAGCGGTGTGGTCTTTTTCATTTTAAGAACTGCGTTTTACTATTATTCTAGAATCTGCAAACCGAAAAGCTCTGTACCATATGGGGTTTCCACTGTCAGCGTCTGATCATTTTTGTCATAGTACATATGCCGATAAGCACCTTTAAGAATTGGTTTGCCACTAAAATCAAACAGTGTATCACAGATGCACCAATTGGCATCAGTTCGTTCAGATGCAATTATGAAATCATCGTGAACACTAATCTCACTGTATTTTTGTGGTAAGATTTCTTCTCCAGCAACAGTCGCTAATCCTTTCAGTTTGCGCTCTCCCGTCACAATGTAGCCTTTTTTGTACAGCTCCAAATCATTGTTTACAAATGTGCTTAAAATCAAAGGAACTATCACAGTACCATCTATTTCGATGTATCCATGTTTTTCACCTTTTTTGACACAAAGAAGGCCGTTGCTTTCAAACACGCGGTCATATTCAGAAAAATCCAACTCATTTCCGCTATAATCAAAGTAGCGTTCAGCACAAGTATATGCGACCTCGCAACTGATGAATTTTTCGTCATAATCTATACAATCATATTCCTCCGGGATGATCATCCTCTGTTCGTCCAGAGAAAATACGCCCAACGCGTCCTCGTGTTTTCCAACAGATAATAGTCTGTGCTCGCTGTTATATGCTTCAAAGTATTCAAACTGCGGTTCGGCAAGAATTTCTCCGTCAAGAGTCATGACCCCATAGAACTTTTCACCATGCCGTCTAAAAGCCAAAGCATCTCCCCAACGGGTATACAAAGATTCAAATTGACAAGGAATCACTTCTTTTCCGGCAGTATCAATTGCACCCCAAAAAAGTTTACCCCCAATCAGCCGGGCAACAATTGAAATTTTACCGTCTCCGTTATAGAAACCGACAGCATATATGTACTGCGGTTCAACAATGATGTTGCCGTCTAGATCAATGCAGCCCCATTTCCCGGCTTTGACCTGATCATAATCATGTTCCCAATAGTATCCTGGGTCGGGGGCCGTTACCGGTTCAGTAGCAGTGTTAAAATGACAGAGGCCACCCCAAAAACTATCTGTATTGATTTCGTGATCAAATGCGATTTCGCGCCCTTCCTCAGTGATTAAAAATTGTTTTATCTCACCGCCGATTTTGCGTGTTGCCTTCGAACAGCCTTGTTCAAAATCCTTTAAGGAATTGTATACGGGCGGAATCAGCCAATTCCCGTTTTCCGTAAGAAACCCATACAAACCCGTCGGCTCAACGCAAACGCGCCACACACTTTTGCTGCGCCAAGTAGTAAGTAATCCATAAAAAGAGATATCAGAAATTCGATTGCCATCCAGATCCATCAAGGCATCTGTTGGCCCGTAACACTCACCGGGATTCCCCCAGTAGTGCTGGGTGGCAAAATGAGACTTAAACTCCTTTAACGGGAGCAGCCGTCTGGAATGGAAGGCGAACCGCCCTGCCTGCAAAGACTTGCAGTTTGATATAGAACTTTGCACCTGACGATAGCTGCGGTAAAACAGAATATGAGAAGGTATCGCATATCCGTTAGAAAAGAAAATGCCATTATCTTTCATACAAGCGCTTTGCAATATATCCTCATTGAAAAGATACCCGTCCACCACAACATGATCCGCGATTTCCGGCTCTTCGAACATTTTTAGGTAATAGTTTCGAATGGTTCCGTTGGTGTAGGACATCTGTACAGAGTATCCGTGCATTTGTTTGATTTCCAATGGCCGTACCGAAAGGAGTTCGGGAACTTGGGTAACCAACCCATTGTCATAATTCAAAGCCTTGCAAAGAACTGCACCAGAGACAGCTTGTGTGGAAATATTTAACTCAGTAATTAAGTTACGAGCATTGACCCAGATATTAAGTGCTTCCTGCCCAGCCATCAGACATTGACTATAAATGCCGGTACCCCTGAATTCAGACAAGCAGATACGGACAGGGGCATTTTTGCGCAGAAAATCTGCAACCGCCTCAATTCCCGACGCGAGTTTCTTCTTGTTCTTTTCTACGCCGCTCGTAATAATAACATCCGGTTCAAACAGGCATTCGTATTCCCTGAAATCTGTTGTTTGGGCCACATAAACCAGCTTTTCGTAATACAGAGGCCAGCATTCGTGGGAATCAAATACCAGTATTTTCTGCCCATCATTCTCCGCAAGGCAATAAATAGATGTTCCCACACCGGGCGTGCTGTGATGAACGAGCCTAAAGTTCTCGCTGTTTCTATAGTTTTCCACACCAATGCATTGGCTGACAATCTTAGCATTATATCCAGCATCCTGCCATTTTTGGATTATCTTGCAGGCATAGTTTAGATCAATAGAAAAGGGCGCATTTTCCTCATACAGCATAAACATCAGAAATACGCACAGTTCATTCCCCTGTTGGTACTTGTAAGCAATATAGTCGTCCTCTATGATTGTGTCAATGAGAAACCTATGCCCCAAGAACAAACCAATGGTTTGCTCGTCAGCATATTGCCAGCTCAACGGCAGCATATGTTGCCATTCTGCCGCTCCTAATATTGCATCATGAGGCTTTCGCATTTCAAAAGATGTGTCCGACCCAAAATGCCCGGTTAACACTTCTTTGACGGAGTATGGATAGAATGCCATGCTTTCTCCCTCCATTTTCCTCGGGTGTTATCTTGCGATTTTAAGTATATCGCTACTGCTGTACAATAAACGGGACTGATGCCCCGCAACGGTAGTGCTTCTATGAAATATGCAGGCCCCAACGTCACAAAAAACGTTGGGGCCTGTGGATTACTTGCTATTGCACCAGTGCGCTATTTGGTCAATACAAGACTGCAAATCATCGCGTATCTGATACACCCAGAAGCGCTTTACGTCCCAACCCAATTCAAATAGTCGCTGGTTACGCAATTGATCTCTGTAACTCAGCTCTCCGTTCCAGTCCTTGTGATACATTTCGCCGTCAATTTCTATATCGAGCATCCGCTCTCCATCGACAATCGCAAGATCCAATTTGTACTTGTCAACGGGATACTGAGGAACAGTTTGAATGCCGTGGTCGAACAGCGCTGTATAGAATAGGCGTTCCCAATCCGAAACTTGCTCTGGATTGGCAACCTTGGGGTATAGACGATCTGCTGGATATTGGACAGTGGTGATGATCTCCTGTTCTTGCTGCGATTTAATGCGATTGACATGATCCACGAAATGTTCCATATAGGGAACTCCGCATTTTGCGCAATAATCATGGTCACCAACCACGACCAAAACCGCCCTTGCTCTTGTGATTGCAACATTAAAGAGATTTCCGGTATTTTTCAAAAATCCCAACGCGCCTTGGCTAGTTCCTTGTGAAATCACAGGAGAAAAAAACATCAAATCTCGCTCATCTCCCTGGAACTTATGGACAGTATCAACCAGGAAATCATTATTTGTCAAAGCACTTTTGAGTTCAGGAATCTTCTCAATGGCTCTTCCAATTTTCTCTGCCTGTACCCTGAACGGTGTAACAACGCCAACCGTACCTTTGTAACCGTTTTCTACTACCAAATGTTTAAGTTCGTCAATGATGGCTGCAACTTCGGAATCATTATAAGCACCGCCAGAGGGAGGCCGAACAGTTTTGCCAACAACATCTACCCACCGGATACCGGCACTGACATTCTCGGGACACCTGAGCCTATCATAGTTGGTAGCTACACGCAACTTGCCGTCATAGAATTCCGCGTTGGAGAATTCGATGATATCGCCAAAACTACGATGATGATCCCTAAGTTGAATTATATGATTTGGATCAGACAGACTACTTGCAATTGCATATAGAGAGTTTGCAGAATATGCCCAGCCCATATCCACATTGTATTTCTGCAGCAAGCTCAAATCCTGGGCTTTAGAAATCGTGCTAATGTGGCTCAACTGTTTGGGGTCTCCTATGATAATCGCACGTTTCGCACGATACAACATAGGCAGAACAGATGCAATGTCACACTGGCTGGCTTCATCAATAACAACCAAATCAAATATACCCGGTTGAAAAGGGACTCTTCCTTTTGCTGACAGAGATGTAACTGCCCAGCAGGGTAAAAAAGCGGTCATTTTCTGCTGAAGATGATTAAACTTTTTTCTGATGTCCGGGTAGTCAGAAAGATCAACATCACCAATCAGGCGCATAGCGGAAACATATTCATTCATCTCACTGCGGCAGGTAGCATCCATTTGGAGTGGCCGTGTTACTAGCCACTTATTCCAAAGTTTTTCTGCAATATCCGCCAAATCAGATTTGATTTTAATGAGTTCGCGGTCAATGTCCTCGAATTGCGGTGCTGCTAACAAATCAGCCAAGGCATCGTGGTACTCATTAATTGTTTGCAATGCATATATAAGTTGCTGTCCAATATCGCAGATTCTCTTGTGATATTTAGAATCCAACAAACCAGCTTCTGTAGCCACGACAGCCTGCTCATATTTTTGGAAACACGCATTAAGTCGATCCAGATTTTTTTGGAGCTCGGTCGTTTTATTCTTACCGATTGCAAACCATAGTAACCGGCCGAAAAAAGAATTTTTGGATCGCTGCCATGCGTTGTAAGCGGAACAGTAGTGATTGAATTCCTGTTCGCAAGCATCTTCATCAAGAACGGAACCTGAACTAAACCATTTGCCCCATTTATCACGTAACTCACAAGCCTTTTGCTCCATATGATCTGCATGATTGCGCAAAATTACTGCGCTTTCTTTTTTCTTTTTTAGAGCCTGGTACGCAGTGATTTTATCTTGATAGAGAGACTGGTATCTTTGATACTCCTGCCGATCGTTTTGGTCGGCAGAATAAGCCAGTAAATCAGCTATCAACTCAGCCAAATGATATGCATATTGATTGCCGCCGATACGGAGCATAATTGGACGCCGACCAAGGGAATTCACTCTTGTTTCAACAACATCTACTGCCTTGTTGTTTTTACTGGTAAATAGAACGCTTTTTCCATTCCAAGCAGCATTGACAAGCAAGTTACTAACAACCTGAGATTTTCCTGTACCCGGGGGGCCAGTTACGATTGTAAGTTTATTGCTTGTGGCATGCCGGATAGCCTGCTCCTGCTCTGAGTTCATAGGTAGAACTTCCAATAGCGGAGTATCATTAGTTGCCAGTTCGTCAAAAGTAGTCGTATTCCTATGAACCCAATCATATAGGGCCGTTCCACGGTAAGATGCTTCATCCAACCGAGTTAACTGAGACAATTCAGATTCAAGGCCAATTGTATATGGAGACCTTTCGGATACAATGAAAATTGCTTTGTTATATATACCTTCTTCAGTAATCGTACCAATGGGGGGATCCATACTGATTTTCGCAGGATCCAGAATGTCTCTCCACTGCCACTCACGAATCGCTTGTAAGCGAGCGACCATTTCATCCAAATCGATGTCGGCCTCCAAATCGTTTAGGCCTAGTTCACTCTCCAAGTCTACTAAATCATAAACTTGACTGTTAATGTCTCGAGACGAATACTGCTTAATTACCTCCATGTTCACATGGGGGATCGAAGCCACAGAAACAGCCCCTCCCGAAATTTCAATCGGAAACAGGAAAACGGGAGCAACTTTCAGGTAATCCTGATTGGTTCTAGTAGAGTGAATTTTTTCAATTAACACAGGATAACCAACATGTGCGGCTAGATTTCTCTCTGCTGAAACTTTTCGAATTAACCTGGCAATGTTGGCATCAGAGCTATCGACGGCCATACCTGCAAGTTCAGCATAATCCAGTGTGAAGTTTGATGTCAAAAAAGCAGAAATACCATTGCTTTCTTCAAGGCTAAGACAATTTAAGTAATATTTGCAGATATCTGCCAAACGTTTATCCGGGGGCGCAACGGGGGCAATATTTACAGAGTTATTCCGTTGGGCGTTGAGATACCACCTATAAGAAGAATCCTGGTAACAGCGGCTGCTAAGTGCACCGTATAGCGCTGAGTTTACATCTTTTCGGTCACAGCCGAGAATTTGTGCAATATCTTTCGCTTTGACACCCGGACGCTCAGCAATAATTTTAAGTATGGCTTTTTCGAACTCATTCATTGTAACGCCTCCGTTCCAAAACGAAATCTTAAACTATTGTTTGGTAAGATACTAACATATTTCAGAATAATTTTCCACAAAAATCACTTTTCGATGCTTGATTAATTACGTGGTGAGCATCAACAAATACCCAAAGCCATAAACATCAACAAAAAGCAAAAATTGTACCAAAGCCAGGACATGGCCAGAAACTTCGGATTCGGTCATGTTCTGGCTTTTATTTTTTTATTTTTCTTTCGGCCAAAATGCTCATTTCTGTCCAGATGGGTCAGTGAGAAGAAAACTTGCGAAAAAACTTCTGCAATTCTCCGCCAAAACGGCCTCTTTATCCGCAGTGGCTCAGTGAAGAGGGAAATTAGCAGAAAAATTTCTGCAGTTCTTCGTCAAAACGTCCCCCTTATCCGCAGTGACTTAGTGAAGAGAAAAATTTTCCGAACTTTCGTCAAAACAGCCTCCTGCTGACCAAGGGAGAACTAGGGGGGCAGAAAAATTCGGCAAGGCACTATACAAAACGCCCTGTTTTTCTGCGTAAGGCGAAGGGGTGAAAATTTTGCTCTTAAACGGGGGTTTACTTTCGGGTTTCCCGTGGCCTACCTGTGAGGGAAGAAAGTTTTCGAATCTTTTTCCCAAGCGGCCTTCTCATCTGCAGTGGCTCGGTGGAAGGGGTTGACATTTCCCCCATGTAAGTGAAAGGAGGTGCTCCGATGATCACAACGCAGACCGCCAACATGAAAGGAGGTGAACGATATGGAAGATTTTATGGCCGAACTAAAACAGCAGCCGATCTGGTTTCTGTGGCAATGGAAATCCAGCAAGACCGGTAAGCAGACCAAAGTCCCGCTCTCTGCCCACGGCGGCCCCACTGGCACATCAGCAGAATGGGCGCATACCTGGGTCACCTATGATCAGGCTCTTGCCGCTGTGGAGATCCAACACGCAGCCGGTGTTGGTTTCAAGGTGCCAGAGGGGTATTTCTTCTTCGATGCTGATGACTATGCCCTGGACGATCCATTCATCCAGACAATCCTGGAGCGGTTCAACTCCTATACCGAGCGGTCTGTCAGCGGTGGTGGCATCCACATCTATGGAAAATGCGACTTCAGCCAACTGCCCATCGTCACCGACAAGGACGGCAAACCGAAACTGGACAAGGCCTACTACTCCAAGAACCCACACAACCGTCTGGAGTTGTATGTAGGTGGCCTTACCAACCGATTCGCTGTCTTCACCGGAGATGTGGTGTGGGAACAGCCGCTGAAAGAATGCACGGCAGCGGTGCTGACCACTCTGGAGAAGAATATGCGCCGGTTGGAAAAGCAGCGGTATAGCGAGAGCCGGGATGGTGACAAGCCGACCTTTGACCTCATCTGCAATCTCCGGAAGCAGAAGAACGGCGACAAGTTCAAAAAGCTGTTCGATGACGGGGACATCAGCGACTACGGCTCACGATCCGAAGCGGATGCCGCCCTCTGTGCGTTACTGGCTTTCCGCACTGGCCCCGATCCTGCGGCAATTGATGAACTGTTCCGGCAGTCTGCTCTGTACCGCGAAAAGTGGGAGCGGACAGATTACCGGGAGGCTACCATCCAGTTGGGCATCGATGCCTGTGGCGATGAGTACCACCGATCCAAAATGCCGCACCCCTATTTCATCAAGTTCAACGAGGAAACCGGTCAGCCCTATGTCAGCGTACCGCTCCTGGCCAAATATGTCCGGCACCATCTCGGCTATGTGCTTGTCCGGGACACCGGAAAGCAGGGACTGCTGAAATATGTCTATGAGGACGGCTGCTACCGGCTGTACTCCTCGGATATGTTCCTCGGCGCAATCAAGCAGTACATTGCTGACTACGATGAGGAACTGGTGAAGATGAGCAAGGTCAATGAGGCTCTGCAGCACATCTCCACAGACCTCTCCTACATTAGCCAGGACGACCTCAATAGCGAGGAGAACATCATCAATTTCCGCAACGGCCTGCTGAAGGTCACCGCTACAGAAACCACACTTCTTACCCACAGTCCCTCGATCCTCTCCACCATCCAAATCCCCTGCGATTGGAGTGGACAGAAAACACCCACCCCAGTCTTTGACAGCTATATGCACACCCTCACCAATGGTGACGCAGCCGTTGAGCGCTTGCTCCTGGAGTTCATCGGCGTTTGCATTTCCAACATCAAAGGCTGGCGCATGAAGAAGGCGCTGTTCCTGGTGGGTGACGGCAACACCGGAAAGTCCCAGCTGAAGAGCCTGGTAGAGAGATTGCTTGGCAAGGGCAACTTCATCGGCATCGACCTGTCGGAGATCGAGGCTCGGTTCGGCATCGGTGCTGTATACGGCACTCGTCTGGCAGGCAGCTCCGATATGAGTTTCCTCACCGTGGACGAGCTGAAAACCTTCAAGAAGATGACCGGCGGCGACAGCCTCTATGCCGAGTTCAAAGGTCAGCAAGCCTTTGAGTACACCTACGGCGGTCTGCTCTGGTTCTGCATGAACCGGCTCCCCAAGTTCGGTGGAGACGATGGCCAATGGGTTTATGACCGCATCCTGGTAGTCAACTGCCCCAATGTCATCCCCGTGGAAAAGCAGGACAAGCAGTTGCTGGAGAAAATGTACGCCGAGCGAGATGGCATCGTCTACAAGGCCGTTAAGGCGCTGCAGATTGTCATCGCAAATGGCTACCGCTTCTCCGAACCGCAGTCGGTGGCAGATGCCCGGAAGGAGTACCGCAACACCAATAGCACAGTGGTCACCTTCTTTGAGGAGTGTATGTGTCCCTGGCCGCAGGGGCGCATCAACTACCACTGTACTACAGGCCGCATCTTCAAGGTCTACCAGGCATGGTGCCGGGACAACAACCACGGCTATGCCAAATCCGCCAGGGACTTCCGCGAGGAACTGGCCACCTACCTCGGTACTACCTACGCCGACATGACTACCCGCCAAAAGGGCAACACCTACTACCGCGACTACTCCCTCACCTTGGAAACCAAGGAGCAATACCCACGGGAGTACGGCTATGACGGCACGGAATTTCTCTCTGCCGGGTAGCAGTAGGTAGCAGTTGGGTAGCAGTGAAAAATTCTGCTGCTACCCGCCAAAAGCCTTGTGCCACAAGGTTTTGAGCAACCCGGGTAGCAGTTGTAGCAGTACTTTCAACTTCTCAGCAAAAATTGAGATAGTTGGAAGGAGAGGTAGTGTGGGTAGAGATAGGGAGAAAAAGACAGATGGAAGTGGCTTCTGCTGCTACCTCTGCTACCCAAACACCAGAAACCCTTGCAGGACAAGGGATTGCGTGGGTAGCAGTTCCGGAAACATCTGCTACCTTGCTGCTACCCACTGCTACCCAAAATGAAGGGAGGTGGTGCGTATGATTGCTTAATACCGGATCGGCACCTAAATAACAACGACGAAAGGAGACAAATATGAAACTCAACTTTTTCTACGGCAAGAAGCCGGGTATCAAGTATTTCAATCCCAGGGACTTTTCCGAGCGGGCCTATGACTGCCATGCGCTGTTCCAGAGCAAGCGTGGTATGCCCGTAGCGGTATCCCGCCACAAGGAGAATGACATCTGGAAAGTACAGGACGGTTTCTCCACCGTGTTCTTCGGCACGAAAGAGGAGGCACTGGCTTACTGCAGAGGCCGCTTCTTCGATGAGGACGGACAGGCGGTGTGAGCCATGAACGAAATCCTGTACTACCCACTCATTGACTGTGATACCGAAGGGACAGAAAAGGTGGCTATGATCCCCAGTCCCAACGGAAACGCAGTCAAATGCCGGAGCAATATGTGGCTGGCAGAAATGGTGCCCCACCATTTCCGGCTTTATGCCAAAAACAACGATCCCGCTACCGATTCGTTCAGCATCCGCTGTCCCCGGTGTGGGAAAGCACTGAAACGCATCAGTGCGGACATTAACGAAACCACGCGCAGTCTGTTCGTATGCAGCACCTGCGCCAATGACTAAGGAGGATATAACTATGGCAACTAAGATCACCAAGGAGTTCCTGCAGGAGCATTTCCGTAAGCATGACTCCATCACCCTGTACAAGCCCGACGGCACTCCCGTTACCTTCATCAAGCAGTACGAACTGGTGATGGAGGGTGGCCACAGCCGTTTCCGCTTCAAGGATTACGATAAGCTGGTGGCTTTCTATAAGAAGCAGGACTTCTGCCTGAAGCCTACCATCACCATCATCTGATGCCCACTGCCGCCCAGGGGGAGGTCACATCTCTGTGACCTTTTCCCCTGGACAGCGGCCCGGGGTCTTATACGCAAAACCGCGAATTCAAACAGGGTATTTACCCAAAATCAAACATTATGGAGGTATTTTCACATGATTACCAAGGATTACTTTGAGAAGGAACTCAAGAAGCATGACAAAACCACCGTCTACACCCAGGACGGCATCCCCTTCACCATCCGCAAGGCACCCTATATCGAGCGCGACACCACCATCAACCGCCTGACCTTCGAAATGGATTGCGTGGATTTTGAACTGTACTGCAAGAATATGTGCCTGAGCCTCACTCCCGTGAGCGCCAACTAAAAGGAGGTCATCACCATGAACACTTACACCGCTATGCTACCCCACATCAAGGGGGCAGACTATGAAACCCATCTGTGGAATGCCCTGCGTGGTAAACCCGGACACAAGGAGCATCTGTCCAACGGCATCAATGTCGCAACCGGAGCTTTTACCCTCACCCCCAAGAGCCAGGACAAGTTCCTGACTGCTCTGCAGAAGAACGGCCTGTTCCGCAGCTTCGCCACCGACCTCCGCCTCTACAACTACGACTACCGCATTAAGACTGTCGCCGGTAATGACATGGCAGCCTGGGTGCCTGAGGGTGGAGTTATCCCTATCCAGGACGGCATTTCTGACTTTGGTGACATCGCACTGAAGAGCCACAAGCTGGCTGTGTTCCTCAAACTGGAGGAGGGCATGATCAGCGATCCTTACTTTGATATCGAGGACTATCTGGTCAAGCGTCTGGCCAAGAACTTCGGCAGAGCCGAGGACTACGGCTTCATCAAGGGCACCGGCGAGAATACGCCCACAGGCATTCTGGCCGACGAGGGTGGTGCAGAGGTTGGCGTGACCACCACCCAGCTGACCTATGATGATGTGGTCAAGCTGTTCTTCTCTGTGAAGCCTGAGTACCGCAAGAACGGCATTTGGCTCATGAATGATGAAACCGCTCTGGCACTCCGCTCTGTCAAGGACAACTCCGGCAACTACATTTGGAACCACACCAATGACACCATTCTGGGCAAGAAGGTCTGCATCTCCGAGTTCATGCCCAATGCCGAATCCGGCAGCAAGCCTGTTGCCTTCGGCGACTTCAGCTACTACTGGATCGTAGGCCGCAGTCCTGTCAGTGTCCGTCCTCTGGTGGAGCAGTTCGCTATGGTGGACTGTGTCGGCTACCTGGCCTATGAGTTCCTGGACGGCAAGCTGATCCGTCCCGAGGCCATCAAGGTCATGCAGAAGACCGACACCGCAGCTTAATATCCGGGATGCCCCTGTGGGTATCTGCCTACAGGGGCTATTCCCCTCAAAACTTATGCGAAAATTCACATGAGGCCCCGGGCCGCTGTCCTTATAAAAAGCGACTGGGGATATGACCCGCCCTAGGGGGGGAGGAGACAACATGGAAAATGTAAACATTACGGAAGATAAGCGCCGCCGCGTGACCGAAATGCAGATTGGCGACACCGTATTCACCGTCATTTCTGTTGAGAGCAGCCGAGCCAGGGAGCGTCTCTATGACAAGGTGAAACGGATGATTATGGACAGCGAAACAGCATATTCTTCCGATATGCCGCCTGCCGCATAACCCCAGATTAGATTACTGAAAACCCACACAATCCCTTGACTTATCCGCAATAGTACGGGAATATGTAGTACCGCTTGAGGACTGTCGGAAAGGAGCATTATATGAAACAATTGAATAGACAGTCCTCCACTATTGCACTGGATAAGATCACGGCCCTTTACTGCCGTCTATCCCGTGACGATGAACTCCAGGGTGACAGCAATTCCATCCTGAATCAAAAGGCAATTCTGCAGAAATATGCCGATGACAACGGATTTGGAAACACCATGTTCTTTGTAGACGATGGGTACTCCGGCACCAACTTTGACCGCCCCGGCTGGCAGCGCCTTATGGCACTGGTAGACGAAAGCAAGGTCGGTACGGTCATCGTAAAGGATATGAGCAGACTGGGCAGAGACTACCTCAAAGTCGGTTACTACACCGAGGTGGTTCTGCCCGGCGCAGATGTCCGCTTTATTGCCATCAACAACGGCGTGGACAGCGCCAATCAGCAGGACAGTGATTTTACTCCGTTTATCAATATCTTCAACGAATTCTATGCCAAGGACACCAGCAAAAAGATCCGAGCGGTGTTCAAAGCAAAGGGCGAATCCGGCAAACCTCTGTGCACCAATCCTCCCTACGGCTATCTCAAAGACCCGGACGATAAGCATCACTGGATCGTGGATGAGGTCGCAGCTGATGTGGTTAGGGACATATTCAGAATGTGCGTAGCCGGAAAGGGGCCTTCCCAGATAGCCAAGGCGCTATCACAGCGGCAGATACCCGTTCCAACGGTACATCTCCACCGCATGGGCATCAACACCCCTGCCAGAGAGCCGGAGGACATTTATGCTTGGCAACAGCGCACAGTGGCAGATATTCTGGTAAAGATGGAATACCTGGGCCACACGGTCAACTTCAAGACCCAGAAAAAATCCTACAAATCAAAGAAAAAGGTCAACAATGACCCATCCGAATGGGTGATTTTTGAGAACACCCACGAAGCCATTATTGACCAGGAAACCTTTGAAATTGTCCAGAATATTCGCAACGGCAGACGCAGGCTCACACCGATGGGCGATGCCCGTCTTATCCGGTATGCTGTTCTGCGCCGACTGCGGTGCGAAATTGTACCAAGTCCGAGCCAGAGGATGGACGCACGAACAGGAGCATTTTGTGTGCGCTACCTACCGCAAGCAGAAAGGAAAATGCACCTCCCACCAAATACGCAATGTGCAGGTGGAACAAATCCTGCTGACGGAGATAAACCGGATGCTCGCCTTTGTGCGTGAAAGAGAGTCCGAATTTGTGGAACTACTCACCAAGAAGAATGAGCGCGACCTCAATCGGCAGCTCCGTGAATGCAACCGGGAACTGGAACAGGCCACACAGCGGATCACCAAACTGGACAGCATCATCCAACGACTCTATGAGGATAACCTTGATGGCAAAATATCCGATGAGCGTTTTGTCAAGATGACCGCCACCTATGAGCAGGAGCAGAGAGACCTCCAAGCACGGGTGATCGTGCTGCGGGAGACACATTCCAAAGCCAAAGCGCAGAGGCTCAACATCGATTCCTTCCTCGCGCAGGTCAAAAAGTACACCGAGGTCAAGGAATTAGATGCTGAAATCGTCCGAGCCTTCGTGGAGCGCATCGATGTGTTCACACCAGAGAAGGTGCCGGGCACCAGGGTGAAAAAGCAGACCATCCTCATCCATTGGAATTTCATTGGCGCAGTAGATTTGCCCCAAGAACAGAAAAAATCGGCATAGCCGGATTTCTCCAAACTATGCCGATATTTTTTCAAGGAATAAAATCCCTTAGTGAGACACCCTTTGGCAGCGGTCTTTTTTATACGATTCAAAATGCCAGTTTTTCGGTGAGATAAGCCTTCAGATCGCTGATGGGCAGGCGTACCTGGGCCATGGTATCGCGCTCGCGGACGGTGACACAGTTGTCCCCCGCCTTCTCCTCGTCGCCCACGGTATCGAAGTCCACCGTGATGCAGTAGGGCGTGCCGATCTCATCTTCCCGGCGATAGCGCTTTCCGATGGAGCCGGTGTCATCAAAGTCCACCATGAAATCCTTGCACAGCTCGTCATAGATCTGACGGCCCTTGTCGCTGAGCTTCTTGGACAGGGGCAGCACGGCGGCCTTGAAAGGCGCCAGCGCCGGGTGAAAGTGCATCACCACACGCACGTCGTCCTTGCCGCTCTTGTCCTGGCCCACCACTTCCTCGTCATAGGCTTCCACCAAAAAGGCCAGTACGGAGCGCTCCACGCCCAGAGACGGCTCGATGACATAGGGGATATACCGCTCGTTTGTCTCGGGGTCAAAGTACGTCAGATCCTTGCCGGAGGTGTTCTGGTGCTGCGTCAGATCGTAGTCCGTACGGTCCGCCACGCCCCACAGCTCGCCCCAGCCGAAGGGGAACATAAACTCAAAGTCCGTGGTGGCCTTGGAGTAGAAACAAAGCTCTTCAGGGTCGTGATCCCGCAGGCGCAGGTTCTCGTCCTTCATGCCAAGGGACAAAAGCCAGTCGCGGCAGAAGGAACGCCAGTAGGCAAACCACTCCAGATCAGTGTTGGGCTTACAGAAAAACTCCAGCTCCATCTGCTCGAACTCACGGACACGGAAAATAAAGTTGCCCGGCGTGATCTCGTTGCGGAAGGATTTGCCGATCTGGCAGACACCGAAGGGCAGCTTCCGGCGGGTGGTGCGCTGCACGTTCACAAAGTTCACAAAAATGCCCTGGGCCGTCTCGGGACGCAGATACACGGTGTTCTTGGCATCCTCCGTCACGCCCTGAAACGTTTTGAACATCAGATTGAACTGGCGGATGTCGGTGAAGTTGTGCTTGCCGCAGGAGGGGCAGGGAATGTTGTAAGATTCCACATATTCCTTCATCTCCGCCTGAGTAAAGGCGTCAATGGGCTTTTCCAATGTCACGCCTTCTTTGGCGCAGTAATCCTCGATCAGCTTGTCGGCACGGAAGCGCTCTTTGCACTCCTTGCAGTCCATCAGCGGATCGCTGAAGCCGCCCAGATGGCCAGAGGCCACCCAGGTCTGGGGATTCATCAGGATCGCCGCGTCCTGCCCCACGTTGTAGGGATTTTCCTGGACAAATTTCTTCCACCAGGCCTTCTTGATGTTGTTCTTCAGCTCCACGCCCATAGGGCCGTAGTCCCAGGTGTTGGCAAGGCCGCCGTAGATTTCTGACCCGGCAAACACAAAGCCCCGGTTTTTGCAAAGAGCCACGATTTTTTCCATGGTTTTTTCGGTATTTTTCATGTGTGACACGCTCCTTTATCTTTCAGTATGTAAAAAATCAAAAAAATAGGCCCCAAGCCGATCCATCAGCTTAGGGCGAACAAACAAGTCCGTGGTACCACCTAAATTCAGGGAAACTCCCTGCTCTCATCCGCGGCCGAGCCGCAGCTTCCGCGATAACGGGGGAATTCCGGCAGCGCCTACTGGGAGGAGGATCCTCCGTTGGGGCCACAGCTCAAAGGCGCCTTCCACCTTCTCCCGCCAAAGGCTTGCACCGGCCGCCTTCTCTCTTTCCGCGAAAGAAACTGTACTATTCCTTCTCATTGCCTGCTTTTTATACTTTTTTACACCATAGCATGTTTCTCTCTCTCCGTCAAGAGGAAAAAGAGAAAAAGGACATCCACAGGATGTCCTTTTGTTTGCGATCAGCCAATCTTGTTCAGCTTCAAAGTCATGGCGCTCTTCTTGTGCGCCGCGTTGTTCTTGTGCAGCAGACCCTTGTCGGTAGCTTTGTCCACAGCCTTCACAGCCACTTTGTAAGCGCCCTCGGCCTCGGTGCGATTGCCTTCAACGGCAGCAGCCTCGAACTTCTTGAGAACAGTCTTGAGCGCGGACCGATCGGCCTTGTTGCGTTCGTTTCTCGCTTCGGACACCAGAACACGCTTTTTAGCAGACTTAATATTCGGCAAACCAAACACCTCCCCGGCGATAAATTTCATGCGTATCAAAAACTTCCACGCAGGATAGTATTTTAGCATCTTTCCTTTTAAATTGCAAGGGTTTTTTCAATCTTTTCTTTCTGTTCCTGTATATTTGCCTTTTTCTGGGACAGCCTACCAAAAGAACACTATATTTTGTGCTTTTACGAAGGAGGATCACACAAATATGTATAGCAAACGCACCGATTTGGCAGTGGAATCTGCGGAACTTTTTCGCGCGGCGCAAAAAAAAGGAGCGCGGCTGCCAGGCGTTCTCAGCGGCATCACCCGGCAAAACGGCTTTGAGGTCACTACCGTGCGCATTCTGGATCAACAGGGGGAAAAGGCGTTGGGAAAGCCGGCGGGCGCCTATGTGACCGTGGATCTGCGCCCCTACTTTCAGCGGACGGAGGGCGCCTTTTCCCGGGCGGTGGAGTGCCTGTCCCAGCAGCTGCGCGCGCTTTTGCCGGAGGATCTGGCGGAAAAATCCGTGCTGGTGGTGGGCCTTGGCAATCGGGATATGACCCCCGACGCCATCGGCCCTTTGACCGTTTCTCACCTGCTGGTGACACGGCATATGATTGCGTCGCTGCCGGAGCAGTTTCAGGGCTTCGCATCGGTCTCCGCGTTTTGTACAGGCGTTTTGGGCAGCACCGGTATGGAAACGCTGGAGCTGATTCGGGGTATCGTCCGGCAGACCGGCCCCGCCGCCGTCATCGCCGTGGACGCGCTGGCCGCCCGGAAAACAGAGCGTATCTGCACCACGGTGCAGCTCTCCGACACGGGACTGATCCCCGGCTCAGGTGTGGGAAACCACCGCAAAGCCGTCAATCAGGAGACGCTGGGCATCCCCGTCATCTCCGTGGGCGTCCCCACCGTCATCGACGCCGCCACACTGGCCGCCGACATTCTGGAAGAAGCCGGCAACACCGATTTTGATATGTCCCACCACGGCAGCGGCCTTTTCGTGACACCCAAAGAAATTGACATGCGTGTGGAAGAACTGGCCAAAATCGTGGGCTACGGCATTGATCTGGCGCTTCAGCCCGCGCTGGATCTGGAAACGCTGACAGGGCTTGTAGGATAATTCAACAACTTCGGTTGCCTTTTCAAGGGCAGCCGGAGTTGTTTTGTTTTGCAAAAGAAAAGATTGCTGCTTTACACCCTTTGCTTCTCCATGCTACAATCAATCAAAAGCATTTATGCGGAAAGAGAGATTTTTTCATGGCTAAGCAAAAAAAAGCGGTGTTTTTATGCGGGATCGTGTCGGTTTGCTGCGCCGTGATGCTGGCGGTGGACGGGATCCTCTTGCCGCCCTACGCCGTTAAATCGGCCATCAAGGTCATTTTCTTCCTGGCCTGCCCGCTTCTCTTCTGCAAAGCGGCTCATATTGACCTGCGGCCCTTTTTTAAACTGGGGAAGAAGTCGGCGTTTTTTTCGCTGGGACTGGGCGTGGGGCTGTTTCTTTTGATCTTAGGCGCCTATGCGCTGACCCGAAACCTATTCGACTTCTCAAAGATCACCAGGACACTCACGGAAAATATTGGCGTAGACAAGGACAATTTTCTCTATGTATCTCTTTACATCTCCTTTATGAACTCTTTTTTAGAGGAGTTTTTCTTTCGGGTGTTTGCTTTTCTCACCCTTCGGCGCTTTGTATCCCTTCGCTTTGCCTATCTCTTCAGCGCCATGTCCTTCACCGTCTATCACGTTGCCATGATGAGCGGCTGGTTTGGGGTGGGCCCCTATCTGCTGGTGCTGACGGGTCTTTTTATGGGCGGATTGCTCTTCGATTTCCTCAACCAGCGCTTTGAGAGCATCTACGCTTCCTGGTTTGTCCATATGTTTGCCAATTTTGCCATTAATTGCATCGGCTTTCTGCTGTTTGCCGCAGCCTGACGCGTTTATTATGAAAAAGGACGGAGAAGCTTCTCCGTCCTTTTTTCTTTACTTGTAGTAATTCGTCTCGTCTTCGATGACAATGGGCAGACCGTTGTGGTACAGGGGCAGCGTTTCAAATTTGAAGCGGCTGATCCTGTGTTTATGGTCGATCTGCCTTTGGATCTCCGGATCACAGACGCCTTTGCGCAGGTATTCGTTCACCATGTGATAGGTAAAGCCCAGATTGTCCTCATCCGTGAGCCCCGTCAGACCATCGGAGGGCGGCTTGATGAGGAACCTCTCCGGCAAGCCCAACTCACGGCCCATGGCGATCACCTCTTCCGTGGTATACATCCCCAAAGGAGAGAACGCACCGGCGCTGTCGCCGTAAATGGTGCAGTAGCCCACCCAGTCCTCCGACAAATTGGAGGTATTGATGACAATCCCCCCCTCCAGGCTCTGCGCCACCGCGTAAAGCGTGGCCATGCGGATACGAGAAGGCAGATTCACCTTGGTCTGCCGGGAGGGCGTCAGGCCCGTTCGCTCCATCTCTCCCAAAAGGCCCTGCACGCCGTCATGGATATTAAACGTGCAGTGGGGAATCTGCAAAAAGTCCACCAGATCGTTGCTGTAATCAATGTCCGGCTGCACGCCGTCCGGCATCAAAACGCCGTAGACGTTTTCCCGGCCATAGGCCGCCACGCACAGCGCCGCCACGGTGGAGCTGTCTTTCCCGCCGGAAATGCCCACCACAGCCGTCTTGCCGCAAGCGCCCAGCTGCTCCTGCATCCAGGATACCAGACCCTTTACCTGTTCTTTCGCGTTAAAAGAATCCATTTGTTCGCCTCCCGTCTTGTCTTGTTCGTTATTGTAACCCGATAGACGGCAAATTGCAAACGCCGCTAAAAAAAAGAAAAATTTTTTAAGGGTCTGCGAGCCAGCGATCTTTGCGCGCTTTTGCGAAGACAACAAAAAAGCGTTCTGCCAAGCAGAACGCTTTTTTGTTGTGTGTTGTGTGTTTAGTTAGGAGAGAGAGAGAAAAGTACATAAGGAATAAATCCTTTGTATGCTGTTATCATAATGTCCAAACATGGCAAAATCATGAAGCGCCCATGAACATTTTGTAAACAACCGCCCTCTTTTTCAAAACTTTTTACTCTCCGCCACCGCCAGCTCATCGCAGCGGTTGTTCATCTCATTTTGCGCGTGGCCCTTGACCCAATGGTAATGTACCGTGTGTTTTTCCACAAGAGGCAGCAAAAGCTTCCACAGATCCACGTTCAGCGCCGGCTTCTTATCCGACTTGATCCAGCCCTTTTTCTTCCAGCCGTAGACCCAGCCCTTTTCCAGCGCGTCGATTACATACTTGGAATCGGAGTACAACTCCACCTCGCAGGGTTCTTTCAACGCCGAAAGCGCGGCAATGACACCGGTCAGCTCCATGCGGTTGTTGGTGGTGTCGGGCGCGCCGCCGGAGAGTTCCTTTTTGGCGCCGCCATAGACCAGTACGCAACCCCAGCCGCCGGGGCCGGGATTGCCGGAACAGGCGCCGTCTGTATAAACCGTTACTCTCTTCATCGCACCACCACTTCCCGCACGGTCAGCACACACTCTTCCACCGTGAAGCGTACGTCCCACCGCCCGAAGGGCAGGCCGTACACCCGCCGGGAGTCTTTCTGATACCGGGGGCGGGGGTCACGCTCCAAAACACCCAGCAGGCCCTCTCGCTCCTCCGACGGAATCTGCTCCAGCAGCGCCGGGGGAAACGTCACCCGCAGCAGCTCGCTTTTGGTTCCTTCCGTAAAGCCGCCCACAGCGGAGGGAAGACAGTCGGCATATGGCAGATAGGGTTTCACATCCAAAATGGGCGTGCCGTCCATCAGGTCGGCGCCCGACACATGGAGCACCGGCCCCAGCTGGGGATGCGTTTTCACCCCCTCCAGCTTCACTGCCGAAAGGCCGATGGCGTTGGGGCGGAAGGGCGAGCGGGTGGCAAAAACACCCACGCGGGTGTTGCCGCCCAGGCGGGGCGGCCGCACCGTGGGCGACCAGTCCTCCCGCACTGCTTCCGAAAACTGCCACAAAAGCCATAAGTGGGAAAAGCCCTCCATCCCACGGACGGCTTCCGCACTGCGGAAGCCGGGTTCAAACACCACCTGGCTTTGCAGCGACGGCACCAGACCGCTTTGCCGGGGGATCCCAAATTTGGTGGGAAACGCGGAGTGAATCCGGGCGATCACCTTCATCTCAATGGTATCCACCTGTTACGCGTCCTCCTCTTCCGGAAGATCGTCCACCACATCCTGCCGCCGTTTTTGATAACTGGGACACTGCAGGTGCGAGAGAATATCCTTGGGCAGCATCTGCTCCCGATACACCTCGCCGGCCACAATGGCCACCATGCCCGCCACCACCATGTAAATGGACTGGGCCCGCATGGTGAGATAAATGACGATCAGCACCAGCACCAGCAGCACATGGACGCGCGTGCTTTTCTCCTCGATGGCACGCAGTTCCTCGTCTTTGAGATAGGTCACGCCCTCATAGGAAAACTCGCCCTTTGTGGCGGCATTGCTGTAAAGCGTTTTGCAGAAATACCGCCACCGGGTCAGCCTAAGCGCCGGGGCTTTGCCCGTGTTCTTCTTACTCACAGGTGTGTTCCTTTCTCCCCATTACTCTTCTTCCGAAAGCGGGACGGAATCTTCCGTCTCCTTCTCGGCTCGGGCCAACGAGATCACCTTGACACCCTCCGCCACGCGCATGACACGCACGCCCTGGGTAGAGCGGCTGTAAATATTGATGTCCGCCGCGTCCATACGGATGATGGTGCCGTCATCGGAGATCATGAGAATGTCCTCTTCTCCGGTGACTACCTTGGCAGCCACCACCTTGCCGGTCTTCTCCGTCACACGATAGTTCTTCAAGCCGCTGCCGCCCCGCTTTTGCGGTTCACCGCCGTCGCCGCGGAGATACTCTTCAATGGCAGTGCGCTTGCCGTAGCCGTTTTCCGTGATGGAGAGCAGCGTGTGCCCTTCCACTGCCCGGGCGGCGCCCACCACATAGTCACCATCCTTCAGCCGGATGCCACGCACGCCCACTGCGTCGCGGCCCATGCAGCGGATATCCGTCTCTCTGAAGCAGATGGCCATGCCGCCTCGGGTCACCAGCAGGATATTCTGATGGCCATCGGTACGCCGTACCTCAATAAGCTCATCGCCTTCGTCCAGTGTCAGCGCCCGGATGCCCGCCTTGCGGGCGGTATTGAGAGAGCTGAGCTGCAAACGCTTCACCGTGCCCATGCGGGTGATCATCACCAGATAGCTGTCCTCATCAAACTCACGGACGGAAAGACCCGCCGTGACACGCTCGCCCGCTTCCAGCGGCAGCACGTTGACGATATTGGTGCCCTTGGCCGCCCGGCCCGCCTCCGGAATGAGATAGCCCTTCTTCCGGTGGACACGGCCGGTGTTGGTAAAGAACAGCAGATAATCGTGAGTGGAGGCGGTGAACACGGAGGTCACCACGTCCTCTTCCCGGGTGGTCATGGCCTTGACGCCCTTACCTCCCCGCTTCTGCGCGGAATATTCGGTGGCGGGGGTGCGCTTGATATACCCGTTTTGGGTCATGGTGTAGACGCACTGTTCCTCTTCGATAAGATCTTCAATGTCGATCTCATCTTCCACGTCCTGAATCTCGGTGATACGGTCGTCGCCGTACTTGTCACGCATCTCAACGAGTTCCTCCCTGAGGACGCCGCGCACCATCTCCATGTCACCCAGCAGGCGCTTGAAGTAGGCAATGCGCTCCTCCAGTTCCTTGTACTCGTTCATCAGCTTGTCGCGCTCCAACCCTTGCAGGGCCTTGAGGCGCATATCCAGAATGCACTGGGCCTGCACGTCCGAAAGGCCGAACCGGGACATCAGTCTTTCCTTGGCGTCGTCATAGGCCGCGCGGATGATATGGATGACTTCGTCGATGTTGTCCTGGGCAACGAGCAGGCCCTCGAGAATATGGGCCCGCTCCTCCGCCTTGCGCAGGTCGTAGCGGGTGCGGCGGAGAATAATCTCCTCCTGGAAGGACAGATACTCATCCAGGATGTGACGCAGGGACAGGATCTTGGGCTGGCTCTGATTGTCCACCAGCGCCAGCATATTCACGGAAAACGTGGTCTGCAAAGACGTCTGGGCAAAAAGGCGGTTGAGTACCACCTGGGGATTGGCGTCCTTTTTCAGTTCGATCACAATCCGCATACCGTTGCGGTCGGATTCATCTCGCAGGTCGGAAATGCCCTCCAGGCGTTTGTCCTTCACCTGGTCGGCAATGGTCTCCACCAGCATCTTTTTGTTCACCTGGTAGGGCAGCTCCGTCACGATGATGCGGATGCGGCCCGCGCCGTGCTCTTCAAACTCCGTGCGGCCCCGCATGACGATGCGGCCCCGGCCGGTGGCGTATGCCGCGCGGATGCCGGAACGGCCCATGATGATACCCCTTGTGGGGAAGTCCGGGCCTTTGATATGCTCCATCAGATCCGCCAGTGTCGCCTCCGGATTCTCCAGCACGCAGATGCAGGCGTTGATGACTTCTTTCAGATTGTGGGGCGGAATGTTGGTGGCCATACCCACCGCGATACCGGAAGAACCGTTCACCAGCAGGTTGGGAAAGCGGGTGGGCAGCACCCGGGGTTCTTTCCGACTTTCGTCGAAGTTGGGATCCCAGTCCACCGTGTCTTTTTCAATGTCCCGCAGCATCTCTCCCGCCAGCTTGGACATACGGGCTTCCGTATACCGGTAGGCCGCGGGTGGGTCGCCGTCGATGGAACCGAAGTTGCCGTGGCCGTCCACCAGCACATAGCGCATGGAGAAGTCCTGCGCCAGACGCACCAACGCATCGTACACGGACTGATCGCCGTGGGGATGATAGCGGCCCAGCACGTCGCCCACGCAGGTGGCCGACTTCTTAAAGGGCTTGTCACTGGTGAGGTTGTCCTCGTACATGGCGTACAGAATGCGGCGATGCACCGGCTTGAGACCGTCCCGCACATCGGGAAGGGCCCTGGCCACGATCACCGACATGGCGTACTCAATAAACGAGGTCTCCATTTCCTTGACCAAATCGTTGCTGACAATGGTCTGCTGGGGGTACATGATGTCCTCCGGCTTATAATCCTTTGCTCTTGCCATCGTTTCTCACGCACCTCCTTAAAAGTCCAGATTAATGGCGTATTTGGCGTTTTTCTCGATAAATTCCCGGCGGGGCTCCACCGCCTCGCCCATCAGCACCGTAAAGCACTGATCGGCGGCAATGGCGTCCTCCAGCGTAATGCGCCGCAGGCTCCGCTTCTCGGGATCCATGGTGGTATCCCACAGCTCGTGGGGGTTCATCTCGCCAAGGCCCTTAAACCGGGAAATGTCAATCTTGGCGTTGGGGTTGTCGCCCCGCATTTCCGCCGATTCCCGATCCCGCTCGTCGTCGGAATAGGCCACACGGCTCACTTTGCCCCGGGTCAGCTTATAAAGGGGCGGCACGGCCGCGTACACATAGCCCTCTTCGATCAGGGGGCGCATATAGCGGAAAAAGAAGGTCAAAAGCAGCGTGCGGATATGAGAGCCGTCCACATCGGCATCGGCCATGATGACCACCTTGTGATAACGCAGCCTGTTGAGGTTCATATCTTCCCCGATGCCGCAGCCCAGCGCCGTAATGACAGGCGAGAGCTTGTCATTGCCGTACACCTTGTCGGCCCGGGCCTTTTCCACGTTGAGCATCTTGCCCCAAAGCGGCAAAATGGCCTGGAACCGGGAGTCACGTCCGTTTTTGGCGGAACCGCCGGCGGAGTCGCCCTCCACGATATAAAGTTCGGTGAGGGAGGGGTCTCGCTCGTTGCAGTCCGATAGCTTGCCGGGGAGACGGTCGCCCTCCAGGCCTGTCTTGCGGCGGATATTCTCCCGGGCTTTCCGGGCCGCCTCTCTGGCGCGATTGGCCATCATGGCCTTGTCCAGAACGGTGCGGGCTACCACCGGGTTTTCTTCCAGGAAAAGAGTCAGCTGATCGGACACCACATTGTCCACCAGCGTGCGGATGCGGGCGTTGCCCAGCTTGGCCTTGGTCTGTCCTTCAAACTGCGCTTCCTGCAATTTGACGGAGATCACCGCCGTGATGCCTTCCCGCACGTCCTCGCCGGAAACCTTGTCGTCGCCTTTGACCATGCCGTACTTCACACCGTAAGCATTGATGACGCGGGTCAACGCCGCCTTGAAGCCGGTTTCGTGCATGCCGCCCTCCGGCGTATGGATATCATTGGCAAAGGAGACGATGGTCTCCGTATAGGAGTCGTTGTATTGCAGGGCGATCTCCACCGTGGCGTCGTCTTTTTTGCCGCAGAGATAGACAACGCCGTCATGGAGCGGGGATTTGTTGCGGTTGATCCAGGCGACAAACTCGCGGATGCCGCCTTCGTAGCACATGGTGTCGCTCTGCTCTTTACCGGCGCGCTTGTCCGCGATGGTGATCCGCAGCCCCGCATTCAAAAACGCCTGCTCCCGCATCCGGGTATGCAGCGTTTCATAATCGTATTCCAGCGTATCGAACATATCTCTGTCCGGGCAAAAGGTAACGGTGGTGCCGCACTGATTCGTCTCCCCCACCACGGCGATCTCCTTCGTGATATTGCCGCGGGAGAACCGCATCTCATAGATCTTTCCGTCCTTGTGGACCTGTACCGTCAGCCACTCCGAAAGGGCGTTGACCACGGAAGCACCTACGCCGTGCAATCCGCCGGAAACTTTATAGCCCCCGCCGCCGAACTTGCCGCCGGCATGCAGCACCGTAAAGACCACCTCCAGCGCGGGACGGCCCGTCTGCTGCTGAATGTCCACGGGAATGCCGCGGCCGTTGTCTGTGACGGTGATGGTATTGCCTTCGTTGATGGAGACCTGTATCTCCGTACAAAAGCCGGCCAGCGCCTCGTCAATGGAGTTGTCAACGATCTCGTAGACCAGATGATGAAGGCCGCTGGCGCTGGTGGAACCGATATACATACCGGGCCGTTTCCGCACCGCCTCCAGTCCTTCCAACACCTGTATTTCCGAGGCGTCGTATTCTGTTTCCACCGGGATATTCGTTTTTTCTTCAGACATAACTCTTCTCCTTATCCTTGGGACTTGCCTCCTCCAAACGCCTTGCCAGCGTGGAGGAATTTAGCTGGGATAGATAGACGATCTGGGGATGATAGGGGTGGTCGCAAAGCAAAAAGGACTTGGGAATGTCCTCGCTGACATTGATGACCACACCCTCCCGCTCCGCTCCATCCAGAAAATGCCGGGTGATCCCGGACTGGGAGGTGATATCCAGATCAAAGATGCCAATGACCTGTTTTTCGGGGATCATCACGTTTTCGCCGATATGGAGATAGGCCATCAGACCACCTCCCCTTTTCTGATATGAAACACACGCCCCGTCAAAAGACGGGACAGACGGTCGTCTTCACAACATGTGATAAACACCTGGCCGCCGGAGATGCGGTTGAGCACATACTCCTGGCGCCGGGGGTCCAGCTCGCTGAGCACATCGTCCAGCAGCAGCACCGGATATTCCCCCACTGTGTTTTTATGGATCTCCCGCTCCGCCAGCTTTAAAGCCAGCGCCGCGGTGCGGGTCTGGCCCTGGGAGCAGAACTGCCGGGCGCTGCGCCCGTTGACGCAGACGTCCAGATCATCCTTATGCGGGCCGGAGAGACAAAGGCGGGAGGCAATCTCCGCCTGATAATGCGCCGCCTGATGCTCCGAAAGCCGCTTCGTCAGCTCCCCCAGGGGGGCAAAGGGATCTGTCACCGTCTTCACCGTTTCATACGTCAGTGTCAGATCCTCCCGTTTGCCGGAACACTCCCGATGGGCCTGGGCGGCATATTCCTTCAATCTCTCGCAGTATCGCGCGCGGTAATGGATCAGCACGGCGCCGGTCTGGCACAGCCGGGTATTGAAATCCGGCAGCGTGGCAAGAAGGTCGGGCCGCTCCTCACTGTCCCGCAGAATGCGGGTCTTGTGCTCGTAAAGGCGGTGATACTCCGCCAGCGCGTCGGCGTACCGGGGCCGCAGCTGGCAAAGAGCCATATCCAAAAACCGCCGCCGGGCGGCCGCGCCCTCCCGGATCAGCAGCAGGTCTTCGGGACAGAAAAAAACAGTGTGCAGTACCTCTGAAAGAGCCGCCGCATTTTTGGCTGGTACGCCGTTGACCGTCATGCGCCGCCGCTGTCCGTTTTTGAGTAAGATTTCCGTCCGAAAGACCCGCTCCCGGGTCTCGATCTCTCCCAGCAGCCGGGCACTGTTCTCTCCAAAGGAGATTAGTTCCCTGTCACTGCGGGCGCGGGGCGTTTTTCCACAGGACAGGTACACCATGGCTTCCAATAAATTGGTCTTGCCCTGGGCGTTCTCACCGTAGATCACGTTGCACGCGGGATCAAATGCGATCTGCTGGGACGTATAGTTCCGAAAATGCTCCAGTGTGACGGCGTCAATCTGCATATACCACCGTATAATGGCCGCCGGCAAACGCCACGTCGTCGCCGGGCCGTATCTTTTTGCCCCGCATGGTGCAGACCTGGCCGTTGACGGACACTTCCCCGTCCTGGATCCGCAGTTTGGCTTCGCCGCCGGAGTCCACCAGGTTGCCCAGCTTCAACAGATCCTGTAATTTGATGTATTCTGTGGTAATTTGAATGTTTATCATCGTATTTCTCTTTTCTTATTGGGCTTTGAGCCGCACCGGCAGGACCATGTAAAGGAAGTTGTCGTCCCCTTCAGTGGGAACGATGATGCAGGGGGAAATGCTGGTGTTCAGCTCCATTTTCACAGTGTCGGCAGGGGCGTAGCGCAGCGCCTCCATGAGATAGCGGTTGTTGAAGCCAATCTCAAGGCCCGTGCCGTCGCCGGAGAGATGGCACACGTCCTTGGCTTCGCCGTTGCCGGTTTTGGCGGAGAGAAGGACTCTGTCCTCTTCAAAAACGCAGCGCACCGGGCTTTTCAGCTTTTCGCTGATGACCACGGACACACGGTCCAGACTTTCCAACAGGTTTTTGGTGTCCACCTCCACTGAAATGGAGTTGCTGCGGGGAATGGCGTTTTTATAATCCAGAAATTCGCCTTCCAGCCGTCGGCAGATCAGCTGCGTGCTGCCCGTTTCAAAGAGGAGATGACGGTTGCCCTGGATCACGGTGATAAGATCATCGGTATCCTCGCAGATCTTTTCCACTTCGTTGAGGGCGCTGCCCGGCGCCACAAAGCTGAAAGCGCCGCCGTCGATCTTTTCAAGTGGTTCTGTGCGCATGGCCAGCCGGAAACCGTCCACGGAAACAATGGTCAGCCCCTTGTCATTGATCTCAAAAAGAGAACCGGTGTGGACCGGGCGGCTTTCGTTGGAGGAAACGGCAAACAGCGTCTGGTCGATCATGGCCCGCAGCGTCCGCTGGGAAAGAGAAACGGAAAATTGATCGTCCACCTCCGGCAGTTCGGGATAATCCTCCGCCGAAAGGCCCAGAATATCAAAATTCGCGTCGCCGCAGGACAGATGAACCATCATCTTTTCATCGGCGGAAAAAACGATCATATCATCCGGCATACGGCGAATGATGTCGCCAAAAAGGCGGGCGTTGAGAACAATGCGCCCGCTTTCCTGCACGGAAGCTTCCAGGCAGGTGCGGATGCCTGTTTGCATATTGTAGCCGGAAACGGTCAGCCCATCGCCTGCTTCTAGCAGCAGACCTTCTAGCGCGGGAATGGAGCTTTTGGAGGAAACAGCGCGGGACGCCGTGCTGACGGCGTTTTGCAGCAGCGCTTTTTCACAGGAAAATTTCATCATATATGACACGGTCCTTTCTTTCGGATTGCTAAATTGTCATGCATCATTTTGCAAAACAAAACATAAACTAATCATTTTTTAGAAGTAGGGGCAGTAGGGGAAACGGTTTGTGGAAAAGCGGCGAAAACGGTTGAAAACAGAGAAAAAGTTTTTGCACAGGGGTGGTGTGAAAAGGTTCTGCTTTTTCCACGTCTCTGACACCCTTTCCTTTTTACACAGATTTTCCACGTGGATTCCACAAAATAAGTGGAAAAACAACGCTTCACTTTTTTGAGTTGATATTGGTGGTGATCTCCTTCACCACTTCGGCAAAGGCGGGGTCTGTGCGCATCTGCTTTTCCACCTTATCCAAAGAGTGGAGCACTGTGGTATGGTCCCGGTCGCCAAATTCCTTGCCAATATCCGTCAGAGACAGATTGGTCATGCGGCGAATGAGATACATGGCAATCTGGCGGCCGTTGACAATGTCCCGACCCCGGTTCTGGCCGCGGATCACGTCGGCGTCGATGCCGTAGTATTTACAGATGTAATCAATGATGACCATTGGCGACGGCACATATTCGTTGCTCTTCTTGAGCATATCCCGCACCGCGCGGCTGACAGCCTCTTCATCCACTTTGTTGTCCAGCAGATCGCGGTAGGCCAGAATCTTATTCAGTGTACCCTCGATCTGCCGCACGTTAGCCGTCACGTTCTCGGCAATATAGTCGGAGATCTCGTCGGGCAGCTGCACTCCCAGTAAAGCGGCCTTATTCTTGATGATGGCAAGCCGCGTTTCAAAATCGGGCGGAGCCACGTCCACCATGAGGCCCCATTCAAAACGGGTCCGCAGCCGGTCTTCCAGCTGGGTCATCTCCCGGGGCGGACGGTCCGACGTGAGGACGATCTGCTTGCCCGCTTCATAAAGCGTGTTGAAGGTATGAAAAAACTCCTCCTGGGTCTGGGGCTTGCCGGCGATAAACTGGATATCGTCCACCAGTAAAAGACTTGCTTCCCGGTACTTGGCGCGGAACTCAGCGTTTTTACCCTCCCGGATGGAGCGGACCAGCTCGTTGGTGAACTCATCACCCTTGATGTAGACGATGGTGTTTTCGGGCTTGCGCCGCTTGGCCAGGTGGGCAATGGCATAGAGCAGATGGGTCTTGCCAAGACCCGAATCCCCGTAAATGAAAAGGGGGTTGTAGTTTTTGGCCGGATTTTCCGCCACGGAGCGGGCCGCGGCATAGGCCATCTTGTTGGAAGGACCCACCACATACGTTTCAAAGGTAAAGGCGTCCGAATCGCAAAGAGCGCCGGGAGCGTCGGGGGCCACGCCGTGATAGGCGGAGAGCTGTTCGTCATCCAGGATCTTCACCTCCAGATCGGAGGAAAAAATATCTTTCAGCGCCGTTTTGACATATTTCAGGAAACGGGTCTCAATGGTGTTTTTCTTAAAGGTGTTGCTGCAGTGCAGCACAAGGGCGGAATCTTCCATGGTGACCACCTGGATCTCATCAAACCAGGTGTGAATCGTCGTTTCGGACAACTCACCCTGCAAGCGGGCCAATACGTTTGCCCAGACATCAGACAGTGAATTCAATAATAGCGCTCCCTTCCCGGCGTTTCAGGTTTTTCTCTGTATAAAAGAGGCAAAGACATTTGCCCCATATTTTAAACTCAGTATAACAAAAATTTCTTAGGTTGTCTACATATTCTAATAATAAGATTGATTTTTCGGAAGAGGTTTTCTTCGAAAAAAAGAAAAGAAGCACACGGAAAAACCACGGCCAGCGAAAGAAAAAACTGCGGAGGCGGCAACGAGAGAAAAGAATAAAACCCATGGAGCGCCCTGCTTTTTTCAAAAATTTTCTGTTGACAGAAAAAAAAGGAGACAGTATAATGAAAAATGCGCTGTTATAGAGCAGCGCCTGAAAAGTCAACTGCGGGAGGGACGTTTCCGTCCGTCCGCCGTCGAGTAAGAGTGGAGGCGTTTTTCGCCTGCACCGGATTTATCTGTAATGGAGGTGTCATGCAATGTTCCGTACCTATCAGCCCAAGAAACGCCAGCGCTCCAAGGTGCACGGCTTCCGCAAGAGAATGGCCGATGCCAACGGCCGTAAGGTCCTGGCCCGCCGCCGCGCGAAGGGCCGCGTCCGCCTGACCCACTGAGGTCACGGAAGATGCATCGCAATTGCAAATAGATAGCAAAAGGGACGGTGGGCCGCAAAACTGCCGTCCCTATTCGTCTATCCGCTGAAAAGACGTTTGCAAACTTGGTCGTACAGCAGAAAAGGGAGAATTTTGTGAAAGCAGAGGTCACCGTAAAAGAAAACTATGAGTTTCGGCGGATCTACCACAAGGGAAAATCCGCCGCGGCGCCGTGCCTCGTGGTCTATTGCCAGAAAAACCGGCAAAAGAAAAGCAGGCTGGGCGTGACGGTCAGCACCAAACTGGGCGGCGCCGTCATACGCAACAGAGTGCGCCGCCGTCTGCGGGAGATTTATCGGCTCAACAAGGACAAGCTTCTTCCCGGCTATGATCTGATCCTGGTGGCCCGTGTCCGGGCCGTTAAGGCTCCGTATCAGACGCTGGACAAAGAGTTTTTGACCTTGGCCCGCTCTCTTCACCTTTTAAAGGAGGAAGAGATGTGAAAAAAGTGCTGATGCGCCTGATTCGCTTTTACCAGAAACACATCTCCCCGGCCTTTCCGCCCCGCTGCCGCTATATCCCCACCTGTTCCGAGTACGCGATGGAGGCCATCTCCCGTTACGGCGCTGTGAAGGGCGGATGGATGGGGTTTAAACGTTTTATGCGATGCCATCCTTTCCACAAAGGCGGGTACGATCCCGTCCCCTGAAAACCTCGTTCCCAAAGTAACTTAACGGAGGTACAACCGAATGTTTTCTCAAATCGGCTATTGGATCTGCGTCCCATTTGCCTGGCTGACCAGAATGTTTTACAGCTGGACAGGGTCTTACGGTATCGCGCTTCTTCTGTTCACGCTGGTGGTCAAGCTGGTTTTGCTGCCGTTCCAGCTGAAGTCCAAGAAGAGTATGCTGCGTATGAGCCGCATGACCCCTAGGATGAAGGAGATTCAGGCCAAGTACGCCAATAACAAGGAAAAGCAGAACCAAGAAATTTCCCGGCTGTATATGGAAGAGGGCGTCAACCCCATGGGCGGCTGCCTGTGGAGTTTTATTCCCTTCCCCATTCTGATCGCTTTGTACTACATCATCCGCTCCCCTCTGCGCTATTTCATGATGCTCAGCGTGGACAAGGTGACGGAAGTGACCAACATGGCCGTGGGCATGGGTCTGGACCTGTCCACTGTCAACGTGGCCTATCAGCAGATCAACGTGACCCAGTTCGTGTCCGAGCACTTCTCGGAGTTTTCCGCCAAGTTTGACGGCCTCATCAATCTGAACTATCATTTCCTGGGCATCAATCTGGCGGACATCCCCAATCAGTTCTTCGGAACCTTCCCCGGCGGCGGCTGGGCCATCTGGGGCCTGATGCTGCTGCCCATCGTTTCCGCCGGACTCAACGTGGTGATGACCATGATCACCATGAAGACCCAGCCCAGCGGCGCCGATCAGAAGAGTTCCCGCATGATGCTGTTGATGATGCCTTTGATGACGCTGTGGATGGGCTATATCCTGCCCGCCGCTTTGTGCATCTACTGGATCTCTCAGAGCTTGTTCTCCATTTTGCAGGAACTCACTCTCAACAAGTATTACAACAAGATTCTTGACCGGGAAGAGACCGACAAGGATCGTGCCAAGCGCGAAGCCCGCATGAAGAAAATGGAGCAGGCCCGCACCAACTATGAACAGCAGAAGGCATCTATGAAGGAGAGCAATAAGAAAGCCTCCAAACCCCAGAAGATGGAAAGCGAAAAGAGAAGCAAAACCAACGAAAACGGCCGGGTGGGACAGCGTCCCTATGCCAGAGGCCGCGCTTTCAGCGACGATCATTACAAAGACTGAGAAGGAGCTTGTCTATGAGTTATATTGATGTAACGGGCAAGACCGAGGAAGAGGCCGTTAAAAAGGCCCTTGCACAGCTTGGTCTTGACCGGGACGATGTGTCCGTTGAGATTTTGGAAAGAGCCAAGTCCGGCTTTCTCGGCCTGGGCGGCAACCCAGCTCGAGTCCGCATCTCCTATGGCGCAGAAGAACCCGCTTCCGCGGAGGAAAAGAAAACCGCTTCTGCCGCCGGGAAAGAGACTGCGCGGGTCAAAGCAGCCGCTCCCGTCCAGAAGGAAGTCCCCCGGCCGGCGAAGGAAGAAACGCCCGCTCCTGTCCGAAAAGAAGCTGCCGTTTCCGCGCAGGAGAGCCAGGACGAAAATGCCCAGCGTATCCGCGCTTTTTTGGATGGACTGCTCCGGCAGATGGAAAGCCCTGCCGTGGTGCGGGTCTGCGAAACGGAAAAAGGCCACTATCAGGTGACGCTGGAAGGCGAAAAGCTGGGCGCCCTCATCGGCCGCCGCGGCGAGACACTGGACGCCATTCAGCAGCTGACCAATTACGCCGTCAACCGCGGTGTTGATAAGAGGGTCCGTATCCATGTGGACGCGGAGAACTATCGGCAAAAGCGGGAGCAGAGCCTGGAAAGCCTGGCCGTCAAAGTGGCCGGGAAGGTCACCAAGTACCGCCGCAGCGTGACGCTGGAGCCCATGAACGCCTATGAGCGCCATGTGATCCACACCGCGTTGCAGGAGTATGCCGGCGTTACCACCTATTCCGTGGGAACAGAACCCAATCGCCGGGTGATCGTTGCCTACGACCGCGAAAAGAAATAAGGAAAGGGGCCGGTTTTCCGGCCTCTTTCTTCGCACCGCTTCTTCCCTCTTGTGAAAACAAAAAATGATTTATTGACCATCAAAAAAATTATTATTTACAGATTCTTTTTCTTTTTGTATAATAGAAAAAACTGAGCAAAAAAGAGTTATATAAGATTTATATAATGGGCAAACAAATAAGGAGGAAAACAAATGTCTTACCGTATTTTAATCATCAACCCGGGCTCTACGTCCACTAAAATCAGCGTATATGAGGGCGAAAAAGAGCTTTTGTCCGAAACCATCCGACATCCCGCGGCGGAGATCAATAAGTATGCCACCATTCCCGATCAGGAGGATTTTCGCAAGCAGCTGATCCTGAAGACACTCAAGGATGAAAACTTTGATATGTCCACGCTCAGCGCCGTTTCCTGCCGCGGTGGTCTGCTCAAGCCCATGCACAGCGGTACCTACACCACGTCTCCGGCTCTGCTGGAGGACTCCCGCAAGGGCGTTCAGGGTCAGCACGCCTGCAACCTGGGCGCGCTCATCGGCAAGGAGATCGGTGATGAGCTGGGCATTCCCTCTTTCGTGGTGGACCCCCCCACGGTGGATGAAATGATGCCTATCTCCCGCTATTCCGGCCTGCCCTGCATTCGCCGCCGGAGCACGTTCCATGCTCTGAACCAGAAGGCAGTGGCCCACCGCTACGCCAAGGAACACAACGCCAGGTACGAGGACCTGAATCTGCTGGTCTGCCACATGGGCGGCGGCATTTCCGTGGGCGCTCACTGCCACGGCGAGGTCATCGACACCTCTAACGCCCTGGACGGCGAAGGTCCTTTCACCCCCGAGCGCACCGGCTCTCTTCCTGGCGACCAGCTGGTGACGCTGTGTTTCAGCGGCAAGTATACGGAAGCCGAGATCCGCAAGATGATCACCGGCCGCGGCGGCCTGGTAGCCTATGCCGGCTCCACCGATATGCGCGATCTGCTCAAGGAAGCGGAGCAGGGCAACAAAAAGATGGCCGAACTGGTGGACGCGTTCCACTATCAGATTGCCAAGGAGATCGGTGCCCAGGCCGTGAGCCTGCACCGCCATGGTGGCAAGGTGGACCAGATTATCCTCACCGGCGGCATTGCCTACGGCAAGGAGACGGTGGACGCTCTGACCGATATGGTGAGCTGGATTGCCCCCATCACCGTGTATCCCGGTGAAGACGAGATGCTGGCTCTGGCCCAGGGCGCGCTGCGCGTGCTCAGCGGCGAAGAGACTCCCAGAAACTACTAAGATTATGCAGAAAAGAGGACTTTGGCTTTTGCCAAAGTCCTCTTTTTGTTTGAAAGCGGTATTGTGCCGGAAAAGATCAAGCCTCCAGAATCAATTTCACGGGGCAGTGATCGCTGCCGAACACATCGGAAAGGATCTCAGATGCCTTTACATATTTTGTCAGGCGCTCGGACACAATAAAGTAGTCGATCCGCCAACCGGCGTTGTTTTCCCGGGCGTGGAAGCGGTAGCTCCACCAGGAATAGGCGCCTGCTTCCTCCGGATGGAGCAGACGGAAGGAATCCACAAAGCCGGAGGAAAGCAGCTCTGTCATCTTGGCGCGCTCGGCGTCGGAAAAGCCGGGGTTTTCCCGATTGGACTTGGGATTTTTGATGTCGATTTCCTCGTGGGCCACGTTTAAGTCACCGCAGTAGACCACGGGCTTGATGGTGTCAAGGGCACACAGATAGTCCCGCAGGTCGTCCTCCCACTGCATCCGGTAGGGCAGGCGCTTGAGGCTGTCCTGGCTGTTGGGCGTGTAGCAGCAGACCAGATAAAAAGCGGGAAACTCCGCCGTAATGACGCGGCCCTCGTGGCGGTGTTCTTCCGAGCCGAAGTCGCACACCACGGAAAGCGGCTCTTCTTTTGCAAAGATCGCCGTGCCGGAGTAGCCCTTTTTATCGGCGCTGTTCCAGAAGCGGACATAGTCCGGCAGATCAAAATTCGCCTGCTCCGGCTGCATTTTCGTCTCTTGCAGGCAGATCACATCGGGGTCCTCCTGCCGCACAAAGTCCAAAAAGCCCTTGCCCAGACACGCGCGCAGGCCGTTTACATTCCAGGAAACCAGTTTCATGGGGTTGTTCTCCTTCAAAAGAGTCAAGTTTTTCCATCATTATACCAGAAATAGGGAAAAAACCAAACCCCTTTATTGACAAACAAAAAAATTCGGGATATCATAGCCCTTAGCAACACAAAGGCGAGGATGGGAAGAGTACCCGGCAAAAATCGCTGCAAGAGAGTCCGGTGAGGTGAAAGCGGACGCGGAGGATGCCGGCGAACATGGCCCCGGAGCCGCGCGGCTGAGAGGAAACTTTAAGCCCCGTCGGGTGCGCCCGTCACAGCGCAGGAGTCCGGGAAGGGACTCCCAAAGGCCGTCTTTCGCGAGGGAGCGGTGAAACAAGGTGGTACCGCGATGTTCACATCGCCCTTGACAAGCCGTCGGGGGCGATGTTTTGTTTTGAATGGCCCTGACGCCCAAAACGGATCACCAGGCTGCTCTTCCATTCGGGGCGGCGGAAAAGGAGAATATGAGTATGGAACAAAAGACTTTCTACATTACCACGCCGATTTACTACCCTTCTGACAAGCTGCACATCGGCCACACCTACTGCACCGTGGCGGCGGACGCCATGGCCCGCTACAAACGGCTCACCGGCTGCGACGTGATGTTTCTCACCGGCACCGACGAACACGGACAGAAGATCGAAACCAAGGCCAAGGAGGCCGGCGTCTCTCCCAAGGCATTTGTGGACAGGATCGTGGAGGGCGAAAAGGGCGTTCTGGATCTGTGGAAGCTGATGAACATCTCCAACGACCGGTTTATCCGCACCACCGACGACTACCACGTGGCATCCGTGCAGAAGATCTTTCGCAAGATGTACGAAAAGGGAGACATCTACAAGGGCACCTACAAGGGGAAATACTGCACGCCCTGTGAGTCCTTCTGGACAGAGAGCCAGCTCGTTGACGGCAAGTGCCCTGACTGCGGCCGCGAGGTAAAGGACGCCGAGGAGGAAGCCTATTTCTTTCGCCTGTCCAAGTATGCCGATCGGGTGCAGCACCTGCTGGAAGACACCGACTTCCTGCAGCCCCGCACCCGTGTCAACGAGATGGTGAACAACTTCATCAAGCCGGGCCTGGAAGATCTGTGCGTGTCCCGCACCAGCTTCAACTGGGGCATTCCCGTGGACTTTGACCCGGGCCATGTGGTCTATGTGTGGGTGGACGCCCTGTTCAACTACACCACCGCCCTGGGCTTCCTCAATGACAAATACCATGATTATGACAAATACTGGCCGGCCAACGTCCACTTTGTGGGCAAGGAGATCGTCCGGTTCCACTCCATCATCTGGCCCGCCATGCTCATGAGCATGGAAATGCCCCTGCCCAAGCACGTCTACGGCCACGGCTGGCTGGTGATGGACGGCGGCAAGATGTCCAAGTCCAAGGGCAATGTGGTGGACCCCTATATCCTGGCCGAGAAGTTCGGCGTGGACGCGCTGCGGTTCTTTCTGCTGCGTACCTTCCCCTTCGGCACCGACGGCAACTTTTCCAACGAGCTGCTCATTAACACCATCAATATCGACCTGGCCAACGATCTGGGCAACCTGGTGTCCCGCACCACCGCCATGGTGGAAAAGTACTTTGACGGCCAGCTGCCCGCCCACCGGGAGGACAGCGACACCGACTGCGAGCTGAAAAAGATGGTCTCCACCCTGAGGGACCGCTATGAGGCCCAGATGGAAGCCTTCCAGTTCCAGAACGGTTTGGAGGAGATCTTCAAGGTCATCGACCGCGCCAACAAGTATATCGACGAGAACACCCCCTGGGCGCTGGCCAAGGACGAGAGTCAAAAGACCCGCCTGGCCACGGTGATGTACAACCTGCTGGAGACCATCCGCATCTGCACCGTGCTGCTGCTGCCCGTTACCCCTGAAAGCTGCGAGAAGATCTTTGACCAGATCGGCGCCTGTGAAGGCTGCCGCACCTGGGACAGCGCCCGTCAGTGGGGTTCTCTCCGGGCTGATGTTTCCGTCCACAAGGGGGCGGCGGTATTCCCCAGGGTGGATGCCGACAAGGCGCTGGAAGAACTCAACGAGATTCAGGAGGCCCAGAAAAAGGCCGCCCTGCCGGCGCTGCAGCTGGAGCCCTATGTGAAAGAGAACGTAGATTTTGATACGTTCCTGAAGTCCGACTTCCGGGCTGTAAAGATCAAATCCTGCGAAGCCGTGAAAAAGAGCGACAAGCTGCTCAAGTTTGTGCTGGACGACGGTTCAGGCACCGACCGCGTGATCCTCTCCGGCATCCACGCTTACTACGAGCCGGAGGAGCTGGTGGGCAAGACGGCCATCGCCATTTTGAACCTGCCTCCTCGGAAGATGATGGGCATTCCCTCCTGCGGCATGCTGATCTCCGCCGTCCACAAGGAAAAGGGCGAGGAAAAGCTGCATCTGATGCTCATTGACGACGCCGTTCCCGCCGGTGCCAAGCTCTGCTGAGAATATTTTTTCAGCAGATAGCAGGCATAAGGAAAAACTATTGACAGACCGTGAGAATTTCACGGTCTGTCTTTCTCTGTTTTGATGAATATGATTTTGTTGACGGCGGGGTATTTTGGCCATATGATAAAAAATAGAATGATATAAAAATAGTCCACCGCGGGAGCGGCGGAGATCGGCGCAGAAAACGCCGGTCAAGGGCAGAGCAACAACCGAAGATAAAACGACCGCAGTTAAGAAAAAAAGGAGAAAAAGAGATGGAGATTCAAATTGTTCCCCTGATCATTGTGGTGGCTTACCTCGTGGGTATGCTGTTTATCGGCTTTTTGGTGGGCAAGCTGTCCATCAAAGACAGCAGCGACTACATGGTGGCCGGCCGCCGCATGGGCCTTTTCATGGTGGCCTTTTCCCTGTCCGCCAACAACATCGGCGGCGGTTCCACCACGGGGCTGGCCGCGAAAGCCTTCGGCTCCTGGGGCATGAGCGCCTGCTGGTATGTGCTGGCAGCGTCCGTTGCCATGATTCCCCTGGCCTATTTTGCCCCCAAGATCCGCCAGACCATGGCCATTACCATTCCCGAAGTTATGGAACGCCGCTATGGCAAGGGCATCGGCACCTTTTCCGCCGTTTTGAACATTCTGGCCTTGTTCTGCCTGACGTCCTCCCAGATCGCGGCCTCCGGCTCCGTGGTGTCCTCCCTCACGGGCATCCCCATGAATGTCAGCCTGCTGGTGGCGGGCATCGTAGTCATTGCCTACACCACCATGGGCGGTATGCTGGCAGACCAAATCTCGGACCTTGTGCAATTCCTCATCATTTTGGTGGGTCTTGCCGTGGCCACGCCTTTTGTCATTCGTGGCTGCGGCGGCTGGCAGGCCATTTCCGACGCCCTGCCCCCGGTACAGCTCAGCTTTACAAAAATCGGCTGGGTCACCATCATCGGCTACATCTTCAACTATTTCTGCACCTTCCTCTCCGGTCCCGAAATGGTCAGCCGGTTTGAAAGCGCCAAGGATGAAAAGACCGCCCGGGGCGCTTCCCTGCTGTCCGCGCTGCTGATGGCCGCCATGTCCATCTTCCCCACGCTGCTGGGCCTGGCCGCGCTGGCCGTGAAGGATCGCATTCCCGACGTCACCGGCGCTACCTCCATGATGACTGTCACGGGCCATTTTGCCCCCGCCGCCATTACCGGTATCGTTTCGGCGGCCATTATCTCCGCCACTATGTCCAGCGCCGACTCCAACCTGTTGTGCATGTCCACCATGTTCATGAACGACATCTACCCCAAGCTGGGCGGCAAAACGGAGATGTCCGAAAAACGAAAGGTCTTTTTGACCCGGCTTTGCAACGTCATCGCGGCGGCAGTGGCAATGCTGATCTCTCTCTTCAAGATCGACATCGTGACCATGAACACCTTTGCCTTCGCCATTCGCTGCGCCGGGCCTTTCGCGGCTTACGGTTTTGGCCTTGTGATTCCCAGGGCCACACGGGCCTCCGGCGTGGTGTCCGTCATTGCGGGTACCATCGGCGTCATCGTGTGGCAGGTCCTCTCCGGCGGCGGCTTCTATCTGGGCATTTTGCCCGTGGTATTCGGCTGCGGCGTCGGTGCGGCGTCCTTCTTTGCGGTGAACTGGATCGGCTGGCAGCGCGGTGTGGCGCCGGCCCCCTCCGCCTATCTGGAAGAAGAAAACAACAAGTAAAATGGGTCTTTTGGCAGCCCTCCCAAAAGGAGGGCTGCCGTTTTTTGAGAAAAAACCATGGACATTTTGGCCAGAAAAAGGTATAGTGGAAAAAAAGGAAACGAGGCGTTTACCATGGAAAATGAATTTCTTTTATATGTGGTCTATACCATGAAGCCCGGCTGCCGGGCGGCTTTTTTAAACTGGGTGCGGACAGAGGGGATCCTGGATGCCATCCGCAAGGAAGACGGCTGCCTGCGGTATGACTACTTCTGCGCGGCGGAGGATGAAAACAGCCTGCTTTTGGTGGAAAAGTGGTCTTCGGCGGAGGCGCAGAAGCGCCACATGACCCAGCCCCACATGGTCCGCCTGCTGGCCATGAAGGACACCTATATTGCCCAGACGCATCTGGGCCGTCTGAGGGAAGAGGGCTGATATGCTCTTCGATACCCATGCCCACTATGACGACAAACGCTTTGACAGCGACCGGGAGGCCGTCCTTTCCGCACTGCCCGGGGCGGGTGTGGGGCTGGTGGTGAATCCCGGCTGCACACTGGCAGCTTCCCGGGCTGCCATCGACCTGGCAGCCCGTTTTCCCCACGTCTATGCCGCGGTGGGTCTTCACCCGGAGGACTGCGGAGACTTTGTACCCGAGCAGATGGATCTTCTGCGCGCCATGGCCGGGCAGCCCAAGGTGGTGGCCATGGGCGAGGTGGGGCTGGATTATTACTGGAAGGAAAATCCTCCGGCCGCGCGGCAAAAGGACGTACTCTACCGACAGATGGAGCTGGCGGGGGAACTGGGTCTGCCGGTGATTTTTCACGACCGGGACGCCCACGCCGATTCCCTCCGGGCGGTGAAGGATTTTCCCGGCGTCCGGGGCGTTTTTCACTGCTACTCGGGGTCCGTGGAGGACGCCGAGACCCTTCTTGAGGCGGGCTGGCTTTTGTCCTTCAACGGCGCCGCCACCTTCCGTAACGCCCGCAAAGCGCCGGAGGTCATCCGTGCTGTGCCGCTGGAAAAGCTCATGATTGAAACGGACGCCCCCTATCTCACCCCCGAACCCCACCGGGGAGAGCGCAATGATTCCCGCTTTGTGCATCTGGTGGCGGAGGAGATCGCGGAGATCAAGGGGCTGACGCCCCGGCAGGTGGAAGACGCCACATGGGAGACGGGCCGCCGCTTTTTCGGCATCGAATAAAAGGACGATTGTCAGAAATAAAACCCGGCGAAGCCGCCTTGCCAAAGGCGCTTGCCGGGTTTTTTTATTTGATGCGGGCCGCTGTTTTATTTTCGGCAGATGGTCGCCCCCAGCCCCGCGGCAAAGAGCCGGGCGCCATTGAGCGCTTCTTCCAGAGAGTTTCCCGCCGCGCCCACCTCCACCAGCAGCGAGCCTGTGGTGATGTGCTGGTTATAGCGGCTGTTGCGTACATAGATGGGGCGCATCAGCGTGGGATGATCCGCCGCCACGGTTTGCTGCACCGACAGAGCGAATTTCAAATTTTCCTGCCAGTTGTCAAAACTCTGGCCGCTGCCGCTGGTGCCTACCACCAGACTGACCTGGGCCACCGACGGGTCCTCTTTGGAAACCAGCTTGTACTGGTTGCCGTTTCCGTCTTCGATGGCGTCCCGGTGGACGTCCAGAATATAGGTGATGGAGGGATATTTGGCCACATAGCTTTCGATGGAGGCAAGAGAGCGGGTGTAGGCGCCGTCATATTCCGGATTGTCGTACAAGGAGCGGTCGTGCACCACCGAGAGCCCATAAGACGAGAGCACGGAGGCGATCTCGTCCCCCACCCGCACCACGCTGTAATTGGTATCGGTGGTGCGGCAGGTGCCGGAGGCCGTATATTCCTCCCCCGGAGGCATGGTGTAGGCTTCACTGCCGTGGGTGTGGACGATTAGCACCTGGGGCGCGTCCGTGGGCAGCGTCACCTGATAGGGGCTGGCGCTGAGGGCCGCCGCGTCCAGCGTATAGATGGAGGTGTTTTTCACGTAAACGCCGTTAACCACGTCATAACCGGCGGGAGAGCCCGGGGCGATGGTCTGGGCGGCAACGCCGTTGTCCTTGACGCCGGAGGTCTGGGGCTGAGAGGGAGCGGAGGGCTGGGGCTGCTGCACCGGGATCTCCTCCGGCTGGGGCGTTTCGTCTCCGTTGTCGCTGGTTTCGGCGGTGGTCCACAGCTGCGTGACCTCGCCCCGGCCCGCCAGCAGCAGCGGCGACTGGCCGATGGCCATGGCTGTGACGGCGGAGAGGGCATCCCGCGCGGCGTAATCGCCCAGCTCCCAGCGCAGCAGAGCCGTGGGGAGACTGCTGCGCTGGCGCACAGCGGCCATGGCCGCAGCCATAGAGTCGCTGCCCACCGTCAAAACCACCGCCCACAGCGTCAAAAGAGACAGCACCACCGCCAAAAAACGCCGCAGCACGGAGCCCCCTTTCTTTTTCATACCCATCACCTCTTGAGACAAGCCTATGCGGGGTTGTCCCCTTCTATGAAAAAATTTTTTGCGATGGGGGGATTGCAAACAAAAAAGAACTATGGTATTCTTTTCCCATAAGAAAATAGTGCTCATATAGTTCCGCGACAAGGCGCGGAAGTTTCTACGGGGCCGCCTGGGGCCCTACTATGAGGGTTCGTTTCGGGGTATGCTATACCCGGGATCGGGCGCTCTTTTTTTCTTGCCATTTTTTTTGGAAGGGACGGTTGACGATGGAAGAGATTTTAAAAGGAAATATTGTCCACGCACCCCGTTTGGGGGAACTTTCCGTGACGGAAAAAGGCTGCATGGTGCTGCGCGACGGCATCATCCAGGGCATTTATCAGGAGGTGCCGGAGGCGTACCGAAACGCGCCGGTGACAGATTACGGCGACGCGCTCATTATGCAGTCCTTTGCGGATATGCACCTTCACGCGCCCCAGTACCCCATGCTGGGCATGGGCATGGATCTGCCGCTGCTGGACTGGCTGAACACCTATACCTTTAAAACGGAAGCCCGCTTTAAGGATACAGATTACGCCCGCCGGGTCTACCGCAAGCTGGCCACCGACCTCATTACCAACGGCACCACCCGTGTGTCCATGTTCTCCTCTTTGCACACGGAGGCCACCTGGATCTTGATGGAGGAACTGGAAAAAGCCGGCGTAACAGGCTATGTGGGAAAGGTCAACATGGACCGAAACGGCGATCCCCTGCTGTTGCAGGAGACCACGGAGGAGTCCGTGCGGGAGACGCTGCGCTGGCTGGAGGGGTGTCATTTTGAGCATGTGAAGCCCATCATCACCCCCCGCTTCACGCCGTCGTGCACCGACGAGCTGATGGAGGCGCTGGGGAAGATCGCCGGCGAACAGGGCCTGCACGTCCAGTCCCACCTTTCGGAAAACACCAACGAGATCAAGCTGGTGCGCCAGCTGCATCCCGACTGCGAGCGCTACTGGGAGACATACAACAAGTACGGCCTGTGGAAAGACCACACCCTGATGGCCCACTGCGTCCACAGCGACGAGGCCGAGCGCCGGGCCATGCGGGAGGCGGGCGTGGTGGTGGTCCACTGTGCCGATTCCAACGTGAATATCTGCTCGGGCATTTGCCCGGTACGGCATATGCTCAACGAGGGCCTGTGGGTCACACTGGGCTCCGACATTGCCGGCGGCGCCCAGCTGCCCATGTATAAGGTCATTACCATGAGTATCCGCACCTCCAAGACCCGGCGCATCACCGACGACTGGCACACCGATTTTCTCACGGTGCCGGAGGCCTACTATCTGGGCACCACCTCGGGCCACCGGTACTTTGGTGCGGGGGAAGGCTTTGCCGCGGGCGACCGGCTCCACGCCATCGTGGTGGACGACAGCGACTTTACCGAGGCGGCTCGGCCGCTGACGGTGCCCGAACGGTTCGAGAGAATTATCTATATGACCCACCGCCACAACATCAAGGCCGTTTATTCCGACGGCCGCAAAGTGGTGGGATAAACCACCAAGATTATCAAAAAAGAGCGTCCGGCGGGAGAATATCTCCTGTCGGACGCTCTTTTGATTTGATGCTTATGTACCGCTGCGGGTAAACCGGCTTTGGATCAGCCGGGATAAAAGCTCCCGGTAAGAACCGGCCGTCAGCCGGGTGCGGAGCCATACCGACGTCTGCGTGGGAAAGGTGTCCTCCGCCCAGTCAAGAGACGTCATATACGCGTCAATGGAGGTGCGGCCCATCAGATAATCCTCCAGAAGCAAGGCCAGATCCGCCACGGAGTAAAAGCGGTCGGTCTCCAGCTTCACCGGCGCGCCGCTGGTTTGCAGCACGTCCACCGCGAACTCCACGCAGGTATAGGAGGCAGGCAGCGCGACTTTTCTTTTCAGCGGCACCAGCAAAGCCGAAAGCGTGTTGTAAAGATACAGCTGGTGCTGTGCTGCCATTTCATCAAGACGGCGCCGCAGCAGTTCAAGCTCCGCCGGCTCCACCGGCACGGCAAAAACCAGCGCCTCCGCTCCCCGGTTCCGCCGGCAGTAGCGCAGGGCGGATTCCCGAACAAAACCGCCGTAAAACGGCGCGTCCTCGTAATGGCGGGCAAAGGAGTACAGGACAGTGGGATGCGCCTCCAGCGCCACCGAGACGTGGTTGTAGGGGTAGCGGGTCACCGTCCGGATCAAGCCGCCCATCTTGCTGTGGGTGGAGGTCAGGACGACATATAGGTACGACGTTTCCGACACAGCGGTGTCCTCCTTATTGCAGGTTCAGCCGGCGCTGCAGCGTGAAATAGGTGATGACATAGAAGACGGCGGAAAGCACCAGTTCCACGCCGATGACGATCAGCAGCACCACATGAATGGCGGTGGTGTCGGTCAAGGGACACGTGTTGAAGAAAAAGTAAGCCGTGCGCTCCACGGAGTTGGCAATCAAAATGGTTCCCAGGATCTTCAGCCCGATGTCAAAGGCGAAAAAGAAGACCACCGAGAGTAAAATCTTCTTGCTGGCAAAGCTGTGGCCCAGCGCAATGGCGGCATAGACCATCAGGCACAGACCGATGGCGGACAAAAGCAAAATGACCAGCACTTCCGCGCAGTAGCCCACCAGGTTGCCCTCCAGCTTGCCGTACCGATCGAAAAAGAAGGAAAACTCCTGCAGCGCATGGCGGTATGCGTCCAGACGAAAAAGCGCCAGAAGCACGGAAAAGATCTCCATCGCCAGCGTGGCCGTAAACCAGGCCAGAGAGACGATGACCTTGGAAAAGATCAGCTGGTGATTGCTCACCGGCAGGGTGAACATCAGATACCCCTCGTCGGTCATGTAGTTTTTGTAAAACCGCACCACCATCAGCACCAGCGTCATCACAGAAACACCGACCACCGCAATGCCAAAGGCTGTCACGCAAAGACCGTTGAGAGCGACAAGGATCCGGGAGCTGTGGTTTTCCAGAATACGCCCCAAAATGTTGGTAAACACAGAGGTCACCAGCAAAATGAGATACAAGGGCAGCATGATGTGGGATGTGGCACGAAATTCGTGCTTCAGCAGTTTACTCAGCATAGCGAAATACCTCCCGGAACAATTCATCCACCGACTTGCCGTGCTCTGCCCGGATCTGATCCACGGTGGATTGCAAAACGATCTGCCCCTTGTTGATAAAGAGGACCTCATCCAAAATGGTCTCCACGTCGGCGATAAGGTGGGTGGAGATCACCACGGTGGCGTTTTCGTTGTAGTTGGTCAAAATGGTGTGGATGATGTAGTCGCGGGTGGCGGGGTCCACGCCGCCGATAGGTTCATCCAGCAGGTAGAGCTGGGCCTTGCGGCTCATCACCAGCACCAGCTGCACTTTTTCCCGGGTGCCCTTGGACATCTGCTTGATGTGCATTTTGGGGCCGATGTCCAGATGGGTCAGCATGGTTTCAGCGGCGGCGCGGTCAAAATCGGGGTAAAAGTCACAGTAAAAATCCAGCAGATGCACCACGCTCATCCAGTCGGACAGGTACGGGCGCTCCGGCAGATAGGACACCAGCTGCTTGCTCTCCCGGCCGGGACGGAAGCCACCCACCTCAATGGTGCCGGAAGAGGGCTGCAAAAGCCCGTTAGCCAGCTTGATCAGCGTCGTTTTGCCACTGCCGTTGGGGCCCAGAAGCCCCACGATCCGCCCCGGCTCCAGCTCCAGATTCACATGGTTCAACGCCTGCACACCGTCGTAGTATTTCGTCAGTTCCTTACAGGTCAGAATAGACATTGATTTCCTCCTCCCGGCTTTGCAGCAAACGCAAAACCTCCTTGTTGTCGTAGCCCAGGCAGTGCATGGACTGCAAAAATTCATCCATTCGCTGGCGGGCCAGCCGTTCCTTGGCAAAGCCGATCACCGCGGCGTCCTCTGTCACAAATCGGCCGCTGGTGCGCTGGGAATAGATCAGTCCCGTCCGCTCCAGCTCCGCAAACGCCTTTTGCATGGTGTTGGGGTTGACCCCCGCCTGAGCGGCCAGCTCCCGCACGGCCGGCAGCTTGGCCCCCGGCGGAAATTTCCCGGAGAGAACAGACAGCGTGATCTTTTCCACCAGCTGTGTGTAGATGGGCTGATCGCTGCGAAAATCCCCCATTGTGCCGCACCTCCTTATGTATTATTGTATTAGGCGATTAGTACAATAATACATAAGGAGGGAATTGTCAATAGGCTTTTTTAAAAAAGTTCAAAAAAACAGGATACCGCAATAAGACGGTATCCTGTTCGTGCGTCATACACCTTCGTACAGCTTGTCCAGCACGCCGATAAGCGCCGCGATGGTGTCCTGCCGGCTGTCCGGCAGCACATGTGTGCCCGGAATGGCTTTCACACAGTCCAGCGCGTTGGCGGGCGCAAAGGGAATGTGGGAAAAACGCAGCATGGACATATCGTTGGCGTGGTCCCCCACGCAGTAAACGTGACGGGGATTTTTTCCCAGAATGTGGGCCAGCTGGCGCACCATATCGCCCTTGTTGGCGCCTTTGGCGGTCATTTCCAGCAGATAGTCGCTGGAGGTCACCAGCTCATACTCGCTGCGCCAGGGCTGGGCGTCCAGATAGCGCATCAGCTTTTCCAGATAAGGATGAGGCTCCTCAAAGAGAATTTTGGAAATGGGAGAGGGCGCCTCGTCAATGCTCTCCAGCGTGACGGTGGGCAAATGGGTCAGATGCAGGTGGTTGCGGGTCAGCTCGCTGGGGTTGATGGCATGAATGGAGTTGTCATCGTGGTAAATCTCAAAGGTAAGTCCCGGAAAATCCCGCAAAAGCTGGTGAATGGTGCCTCTTACCGTGTCTGGAAGGAAGGCGGTGTGGACATACTCTTTTCTGGGAAAGTCGTAAATGGCGGCTCCGTTGAAAAGAATGGTAGGTGCGTTCATGGGAATAGAGGGAACCAGCGGGGCAAAAGCCGGAAGAGCACGCCCGGTGGCCATGGCAAAGGTGCCTCCCTGATCCATAAAATACGCCAGTGCCTGACGGTTGCCCTCTGAAACAGGGGGCAGCGGCGCGCCAGTCACAATGGCTTCGGCCGTGTAGACCAGGGTGTTGTCAAAATCGCTGGCCAGTAAAACGCTGTCAAATTTTCCCATGCTGCTGATGCCTCTTTATCATAATTCTGCCTGAGGGGCAGTGCCGCCGGTCTTTCCGCCGCCTCCGCCTTTGCGCCGGTTGCCGCGCCGCCGGGGACGTCTGGCGGCGGCGGAATGTTCCTCGTCCTGGGCCGGTTTCCGGGCCGAAGCGGGAGCGGCAGGCTTAACGGACGCTTTCACAGGGGGCTTGCCGGGGGCTTTGACGGATAACGGTGCCTTGGCGGGTGCCGCGGCTTTGGGCGGCTGTCCGCCCTCGGTCTTTCGGCCGCCCCGGCGGCCTCTGTTCCGGCGGCGGCGGGGTTCTTCGGCGGCAGGCGCTTCGGGCTGCTTTTCCGGCGTAAAGTCGGAGACGATGGGCCGGATGGGCTTGTCCTCCTCCGCCTCTGCCGGCGCCACATAGCGCTCGGGCCGCTGGGCGGGGATGGCGATGCCGTCCCGGGAACCCTTGCCGTTGCGCAGCACGCAGACCTCGCAGTTGTGGTAGCATTTGGGCGCGTCGGGATGGTCATCCAAACGGACGGTGACCTTTTCCCGCAGCAGGTTCAGATCCGAAACAGTGCCAACGCCGTCGGGCGTCTGCACAAAGGAATCGTTTTTGGGCATCCGGCGGATGGCGTCTTCATAGGCGTCCTGCTCGTATTTCAGGCAGCACATCAAGCGGCCGCAGGTGCCGGAAATCTTGGTGGGATTCAGCGACAGGTTCTGGGTCTTGGCCATTTTGATGGAAACGGGCATAAAATCGTCCATAAACTGGGAGCAGCAGAAGGGGCGTCCGCAGATGCCCAAGCCGCCCAGCATTTTGGCCTCGTCCCGCACGCCGATCTGACGCAGCTCGATGCGGGCGCGGAACACGGAGGCCAGATCCTTTACCAGCTCCCGGAAATCCACACGCCCGTCGGCGGTAAAGAAGAAAATGATCTTGTTGCCCTCAAAATTGCACTCCACCCGCACCAGCTTCATATCCAGCCCATGGGCCGTGATCTTTTTCTGGCAGGTGTCAAAGGCTTCTTTTTCCCGGCTGCGGTTATACTCCATCGTGCGGCGGTCGTTTTCCGTGGCCAGACGGACCAGAGGGCGCAGCGGCTGCACCACCTCGCTGTCTTCCACCTCGTGATTGCCCTCGGCGCACAGGGCGTATTCCAGTCCCTGCGCCGTTTCGACGATCACAAAACTCCCCTCCCGCACCTCGATGCCGTGGGGATCGAAATAGTACGACTTACATCCGCCTCGAAAGCGGACACTGATGACTGTTGTCAAAGGATAACCTCCCATTCTGCGGCCACCGCCCCTAAAACCAGGCCGGCGTTCACGTTAAAATCACATTCTTTGCTGTATCGCTCCAAAAGAGCGGTGAGGCGCAGGAGCTGACCGCGGGTATAGCGGCGGGCCAGCAAGGCGGCCTCCTGGGCGAAAGCGTCGGGCGCGGGCTTTCCGTTTTGCAGCAGCAGCGCCCCCGCGGAGATCTGCCAGGCACCCTGCAAAAGCGCCTGCACCTGTTCCCGTTTGACCTTTTTGTTCTCCAGCCCCACCAAAAAAGAGACCACCGCCAGCGCGTCCTTCCCCGCCAAAAGGCGGCAGAAATCCGCCGCTTCGCTGAGGTCCGTCTCTTCTTCCTCCCAGAGCTTCCACTCCACACAGCGGGAGCGAATGGTGGGCAGCAGCGCGGCGCTGTTTTCCGCGCAGAAGAAAAACGCCGCGTAGGACGGGCCTTCTTCCACAATTTTCAGCAGCACGTTCTGATCCCGCGCGTTCAGCTGGTCGCAGTTGTCAAACAGGTATATTTTGCGTTTTCCCTCGTTGGGGCTGATATACACGTCCTTTTTCAGATTTCGCACCGTCTCCACGGACAGTTCCTTGTGCTCCGTGTCGTGAACGGCGATCACGTCCGGATGGATCTGCCCGGTCACCTTGCGGCAGGCTTCGCAGTGCAGACAAGGCTCCTCTCCCGGCGTTTCGCACTCCAGAGCGGCGGCGGCGTACCGGGCGGCGGACAGCCTGTCCCCCGGACCAGAAAAAATGATGGCATGACCCAGCAAGCCGGCCTGCGCCGCGCGGCGAATCCGACGGAGGACATCCTGGCTTTCCTTTTGTACCATCATACACATCTCCGTATAGAACTCTATAAAATTCCAATATGGAATTAGTATACCACAGATACACGCGCTCCTGCAAGGGATTCTCCGGGCAAATTCCCAAAAATGTTTCCTAATAGTAGAAGTTGTCCTGAAAACTCCCTTGCATATAGAAAAAAAGAGTAAAAAACATAAAAAAACCTTGCATTTGAAAGAATATGTGCTTATAATTAATTGTTCTTCAAAAATACAAAATACAACAAAGATTTCGGAGGGAATGCTATGAGCAAAAAGTATTGCTACCTTTTTACCGAAGGTAACGCAAAAATGCGTGAGCTGCTGGGCGGCAAAGGCGCCAACCTGGCAGAAATGACCAACATCGGTCTGCCCGTTCCTCAGGGCTTCACCATTACCACAGAGGCCTGCACCCAGTATTATGAAGATGGTCGCCAGATCAACGCCGATATTATGGCAGAGATCATGGAATATATTGAGAAGATGGAGCAGATCACCGGCAAAAAGTTCGGCGATCATGAAAATCCCCTGCTGGTCTCCGTGCGTTCCGGCGCCCGCGCTTCCATGCCCGGCATGATGGACACCATTTTGAACCTGGGTCTTAACGAGCGGGTGGTGGATGTCATTGCCAAGAAGTCCAACAATCCCCGCTGGGCCTGGGACTGCTATCGCCGCTTTATTCAGATGTATTCCGACGTCGTTATGGAAGTCGGCAAGAAATATTTCTAGCAGCTCATCGATGCCATGAAGACCGCCAAGGGCGTGACCCAGGACGTAGATCTGACCGCCGACGATCTGAAGGAGCTGGCCGGCCAGTTCAAGGCAGAGTACAAGTCCAAGATCGGTGAGGAGTTCCCCACCGACCCCAAGGAGCAGCTCCTCGGCGCCATCAAGGCCGTGTTCCGTTCCTGGGACAACCCCCGCGCCAATGTGTATCGCCGTGACAACGATATCCCCTACTCCTGGGGCACCGCTGTCAACGTGCAGTCCATGGCCTTCGGCAACATGGGCGATGACTGCGGCACCGGCGTTGCCTTTACCCGCAACCCCGCTACCGGCGAGAAGAAGCTGATGGGCGAGTTCCTGACCAACGCCCAGGGCGAAGACGTGGTGGCCGGCGTTCGTACCCCCATGCCCATCGACCAGATGGCTCAGAAGTTCCCCGAGGCGTTTACCCAGTTCCAGAACGTGTGCCAGATTCTGGAAGATCACTACCGTGATATGCAGGATATGGAGTTCACCGTGGAAGCCGGCAAGCTCTATATGCTCCAGACCCGTAACGGCAAGCGCACCGCTGCCGCCGCTTTGAAGATCGCCTGCGACCTGGTGGACGAAGGCATGATTACCGAGCAGGGCGCTGTGGCCATGATCGACCCCCGCAACCTGGACACTTTGCTGCACCCCCAGTTCGACGTTAAAGCGCTGAAGGCTGCCGAGCCCATGGGCAAGGCCCTGCCCGCCTCTCCCGGCGCTGCCTGCGGCAAGATCGTCTTCACCGCTGAAGATGCCAAGGAATGGGCTGCCCGCGGCGAAAAAGTGGTCTTGGTCCGTCTGGAGACCTCTCCCGAAGATATCGAGGGCATGAAGGCAGCTCAGGGCATCCTCACCGTTCGCGGCGGCATGACCTCTCACGCGGCCGTTGTGGCCCGCGGCATGGGCACCTGCTGCGTGTCCGGCTGCTCCGCCATCGTCATGGACGAGGAAAACAAGCAGTTTACCCTCTCCGGCAAGACCTATCACGAAGGTGACTGGCTGAGCCTGGACGGTTCTACCGGTAACATTTACGACGGCGCCATGCCCACCGTGGACGCTTCCATCGGTGGCGAGTTCGGCCGCATCATGGCCTGGGCTGACAAGTTCCGCCGCCTGCAGGTCCGAACCAACGCCGACACCCCCCACGATGCCAAGAAGGCCCGCGAGCTGGGCGCTCAGGGTATCGGTCTGTGCCGTACCGAGCATATGTTCTTCGATGGTGACCGCATTGCCGCCATCCGCGAGATGATCTGCTCCGACACCGTGGAAGAGCGTGAAACCGCTTTGGCCAAGCTCCTGCCCATGCAGCAGGGTGACTTCGAGGGCATCTATGAAGCCATGGAAGGCTGTCCCGTGACCATCCGTTTCCTGGATCCTCCTCTGCACGAGTTCCTTCCCACCGAGGAAGCCGACATTGAGCTGCTGGCCAAGACCCAGGGCAAGACCGTGGAGCAGATCAAGGCCATCATCTCCTCCCTGCACGAGTTCAACCCCATGATGGGCCACCGCGGCTGCCGTCTGGCTGTCACCTTCCCGGAAATCGCTGCCATGCAGACCCGCGCCGTGATCCGTGCCGCCATCAACGTGCAGAAAAAGCACGCTGACTGGAACATGATTCCCGAGATCATGATCCCCCTGGTGGGCGAGGTCAAGGAGCTGGCCTACGTCAAGAGCGTTGTGGTCAAGACCGCTGAAGAGGAACTGGCCGCTGCCGGTTTCAAGATGAAGTATAAAGTGGGTACCATGATCGAGATTCCCCGCGCGGCCCTCACCGCCGACGAGATCGCCAAGGAAGCTGAGTTCTTCTCCTTCGGCACCAACGATCTGACCCAGATGACCTTCGGCTTCAGCCGTGACGACGCAGGCAAGTTCCTGGGCGCCTACTACGACAAGAAGATCTACGAGAACGATCCGTTTGCGAGACTGGATCAGGTCGGTGTTGGTAAACTGGTGAAGATGGCGACTGAGCTGGGTCGTGCCACCCGCCCCGACATCCACTTGGGCATCTGCGGCGAACACGGCGGCGATCCCACCTCTGTGGAGTTCTGCCACCGCGTGGGTCTGGACTATGTGTCCTGCAGCCCCTTCCGTGTGCCTATCGCCCGCCTGGCCGCCGCGCAGGCTGCCATCCGCGAACAGCGCCAATAAAAAGTTGACGCAGTAGCGTAGGCAAAACAACTGATATAAATACGGTCACACAGTCCCTTTGGATTGTGTGACCGTTATTTTTTTGCCCATTTTCAGCTGAACACACCGCAAATCAAGCCGCTGGTTTCGATATGAAATCAGCGGCTTTTTTCGTGCTCAAAAAATTTTTTGAATTTTTTCGCTCAGGGGGTTAAAAAATGGGCCTTCTCGCTGGCTACCTATTGAGGGACAAAACAAGTTTCCTCGTGATCCTTGAAAACAGAATACACACTCAACAGGTACATTCCTGATCGGGGGCGAAAGCCCCAGCCGGATGAAGGTGCGCCACGAACTTCCTGCCCACAAGGGTTATCACGGAAAGCAAGGTTGGTAGCGATTCCGAACCATTCTGAAATATCCGCTTGCTACGGATAAGGCGATGAAACGATTCAGGGACAATGATACTTCCCTATGGGGCTGGCGGAGTACCCGGCAGAGGTGAGATTCCTATGAGTTCGGTCAGCAGCCGAACGCCTGTTGATTTCCTTTTACGCATTTGGGGGATGAGATCGAGTTAAATGCGACCACCAAAGCACAGGACTCCGCTTCCTGTGTTTTCGTGGATCAAGCGATCCAAATCTAATAAGAAGGAGGAAAAGCGAAATGCCAAACTGTAAAACCATAGCGATATGCAACCAAAAAGGCGGCGTGGGGAAAACCACCACGGCAGTAAACCTCGGCATTGGATTGGCTATGCAGGGCAAAAAGGTACTTCTCGTGGATGCTGACCCGCAGGGCGACCTTACTACCTGCCTCGGTTGGCAGGACACGGACAGCTTGCCGCAGACCCTTTCCAATAAGCTATCAGCGGTAATGCGGGAAGAACAGCAAGACCCGTTCTCCGGCATTCTCAGCCACGAAGAAAAGGTTGACCTTGTTCCGTCAAACCTTGACCTTTCAGCGTTGGAGATGAGCCTTGTGACTGCAATGAGCAGAGAGAGCGTGGTGAAAAACTATCTCAGCCAAGTGAAGGACAGATACGACTATGTGCTGATAGATTGTATGCCGTCCCTCGGTATGATAACGCTCAATGCTCTGACTGCGGCAGACAGCGTAATTATTCCCGTGCAGGCACAGTATCTCCCCGCAAAAGGTATGACGCAGCTTTTATCGACGATTGCCAAGGTGAAGAAGCACACCAATCGGAACCTGACAATCGACGGTATTCTGCTCACGCTTGTAGACGGCAGAACCAATCTCGCCAAGAGCACGGTGGAAGCGCTGAGGGAGAATTTCGGTTGTCGAATCAGGATATACCGGACGGCTATTCCCATTGCCGTAAAAGCCGCCGAGGTTTCATCTAAAGGGAAAAGCATATACGCTTATGAGCCGAGCAGCACCGTGTCTAAGGCTTACACGGATTTTACGAAGGAGGTGTTAGCCGATGGCAGGCAGAAAGAGCGACTTCACGCTTCCCACGAACACACTCGATGAGCTATTCTCTACGCAAGAGGAACGGGATGATGCCAAGCTCAGTAAAATCCGAGATATTCCTATTGAGCTGATTGACGATTTTCCCGACCATCCTTTTAAGGTTAGAGATGACGAGGATATGATACAGCTTGTGGAGAGCGTCAAGGAGCGAGGAGTCATTACTCCGGCTACCGTGCGTCAAAAAGAGGACGGCAGATACGAGCTGATTTCCGGTCACAGGCGAAAACGGGCTTGCGAGCTTGCCGGGTTTGAAGCACTCCGTTGCGAGGTCGTAGACCTTGACCGTGACGCCGCCACCGTTCTTATGGTGGAAAGCAATTACCAGCGGTCGCAGATACTTCCCTCAGAAAAGGCGTTTGCCTACAAAATGCGGCTGGAAGCGATGAACAGGCAAGCCGGTAGACCACGAAAAGAAAATCCGACACCAGTGGTGTCAGATTTAGATGGTCAACGGACTAATGAGATTTTGGGCAACGAAGTTGGCGAAAGTCGTGAACAGATTCGCCGCTATATCCGTCTGACAAGCCTTGTGCCTGAACTGCTCGACCTTGTGGACGAAGGAAAAATTAAAATGCGTCCTGCGGTGGAGCTTTCCTATTTGGACGAGGATAATCAGCGGGCGGTGGTCGATGAAATCGACCTGAACCAATGCACCCCGTCCCACGATCAGACCATTCGTATGCGGAAGTTCTTCACAGATGGAAAGCTCACGCCAGAGGTGGTGTCCGCCATTATGGGCGAGGAAAAACCAAATCAGCGGGAGAAGATCGTCCTGCGTGGGGACAAGGTGCGAAGTCTGATCCCGAAAAATATCCCCGTGAGCCAAACGGAGGATTATGTGGTCAAAGCACTGGAGCATTACAGCCGTTTTCTTCGTCAGCGGGCAGAGCGTGACAGCCGATAGGTACACGGAGTATGTTTCCTGCTGTCCCCTTCCTCACACTCCAACCCCTGAGAACTACCAGACTATCCGAAATAAATTATCTCCTGATTTATCTTTATCTCTCTAAGTTAAATCTATCTAAGAGCAAACGGAGATCGCACAATTCGAAAAACTGCGTTTTGGCGGTATGATGAAAAGTTACGCTTCAAAACGCACCTTTGTCGGAGCAGTTCTCATCGGGTAGAATGTTGTCGAAGGGAGTGAAGCGTATGAAACCAAAAATCGCAGTTCTTTTACTCGCTGTGCTTCTGTGTCTGACCACGGGATGCAACAATGCCTCGCATATTGCAGAAACGCCTGACCCTATTTCTTCTTCGGACAGTAACATCGTCCCCAGTGAAGCGGAAACGGCTCAGGCAGAAAAGAAAACGGAGGTTGACCGTCCCCAAAGCACAGATTCGCAAACGGATAGCCATGCCGCAGAGTTCCCGGCAAGCGTATCGGAAAGTGCCACCCAACCAACAGAGGTTCCCGAACAGGCTGACCACAGCACGGCAGTGCTATCACAGCCGAGCGAACCTGAAAAGAAAACAGACGAGTCCGAACGCCGACCGGAAACCGCTGCCCCGACTGAAAAAGAACAGCCCACCCCTCCGGCAACTGAGGAATCTACGCCACCGGAACCGCCGAAAGAAGAACCTACTGAACCGGTCTTTGACATTGACTACTGGATCAGCTTTGCCAAGAGCTACGCTGAGAGCATCGGACTTGCGCTTGACAGCGGAGCCGTGTATTGCTGGGATAACCCCATCGCCGCAGGTGTAAAATGCAAATACACCGAACGGGATATTCGTGGCTATCTCGACCGATATGCCAAGGACGGCGACATCACCGATGTGTGGATTTGGTATGAGCAGACCGGAAGCGGCTCTTATGAAATCTATATCGGCTACGCATAACAACAAAACACATTTCACCCGAAACGCATCGTCATTGTACGGTGCGTTTTTCGTTTTCAAGGAGGTAACAAACACAATGAAAAAGAACCTTTTCAAGCGAGGGATGGCGGGACTGCTTTCCCTCGTGATGTGCCTGACAGCCCTTATGGGGATTGGCACAACCACTGCCTATGCCGCAGGAGAAAGAGCAGAGGTCTACCTTGTTTCTTTTCCGAGAAGCGGCGATGCTAATATTGATTACAGCGGCACTTGGGGGCATCCCAATCTCCGGTATATGAACGGCTGGCATTCCGGTGAGTCCAAGTACACTACCATTCGAGCAATGCACTCGTATGACGGTACCACAGCAAGAAAGCACCTTTGCCAGTTCGGTATTCTCAAGTTCCAGCAGCTTGATGGACTGAATACGGCGATGCCCTTCGGTGTCCGCAAGATTGAGTCGTTCCGTACTCTGACCACAGAGAGCCTTGCGGTCTTTATCCCGTTCCGTGTGCAGGACATTTGCCATACCAATGGCGTTTACTACGGTCAGAATGTCATTTCCAAGAATATGATCATCGCAGACCGCAGACAGCTCCTCAACGGCAACGAGTTTATTCTCGGTGTTTCGGGCGGTGGTAAGTCCTTTACCGCAAAAGGCGAGGTCATCAATCAGGTGCTTGCCGGCAACGCAGACATCATTATCATTGACCCGGAGCGAGAATATTCGCCTCTTGTTCGAGCACTTGGCGGCGAGATCATCAACATCTCTGCCACTTCTCCCACCCATATCAACGCTATGGATATGAACCGGGAATATGGCGACGGCGCAAACCCCGTCATTCTGAAATCCGAGTTCGTTATGTCCCTGTGCGAGCAGCTCATCGGAGGAAACAACCTCGGCGCAGTGCAGAAGTCCATCATTGACCGCTGTACGGCAAGCGTCTACCGCACCTATCAGCAGAACAACTATACCGGCGAAGTGCCGACCTTGCAGGATTTCAGAGCAGAGCTTTTGAAGCAATCTGAACCCGAAGCGCAGGAGATTGCTCTTGCCATCGAGCTGTTTACCAACGGTTCTCTGAACACCTTCGCCAAGAAAACCAATGTGGACACGGATAACCGCCTGATCTGCTATGACATCCTTGACCTCGGCAAGCAGCTTATGCCCATCGGTATGCTGGTCGTCCTCGACTCTATCCTGAACCGTATTACGCAGAACCGAGCTAAGGGCAAGAACACCTTCATCTTCATCGATGAAATCTACCTTCTGTTCCAGCACGAGTACAGTGCAAACTTCCTGTTCACTCTTTGGAAGCGTGTACGAAAGTACGGCGCTTATGCCACGGGCATCACGCAGAATGTGGACGACCTGCTTCAGTCCCACACGGCAAGAACGATGCTGGCAAACTCCGAGTTTATTGTTATGCTCAATCAGGCATCTACGGACAGATTGGAGCTTGCGAAGCTGCTGAACATTTCGGACACCCAGCTTTCCTATATCACCAATGTGGATGCCGGTCACGGACTAATCAAGGTCGGCTCCAGCCTTGTACCGTTTGCCAATAAATTCCCCAAGAACACGAAGCTCTATAAGCTGATGACCACCAAACCGGGCGAGGGGGCTTAACCCTCGCCATATAGCAGGCAATCCGCAGTTGAATAAATTGCCGAAAAGTTTTGCGGTTTATAATCGCAAAACAAATTGACTTTTGATGAGAATTGCGGTATACTATCTACAAACGGAGGTGGTCACGATGATTTACAGACCTTTGTATGTAGAGAAGATTATGGCTTATGTGGATACGCCATTTGTAAAAATCCTCACGGGAGTGCGCCGCTGCGGAAAGTCAACGATCCTGAAAATGATTATGGAGAGATTGAAAACGCAGCGAAATATCCCGAAGGAGCGCATTGTCAGTTGCCGCTATGACTCAATGGAATATGAGGATATGACGGCGAAGCAGATGTATACGCAGCTGAAAGAGCGTCTTTCGCCCAATGGAAAAACCTATCTGTTTCTCGATGAGGTTCAGGAAATCAAGGGCTGGGAAAAGGTCGTCAATTCACTGGCGTCGGACTTTGATGTTGACCTGTATGTGACAGGCTCCAACTCCCGTATGATGTCCTCTGAGATCTCGACCTATCTGACGGGACGGTATGTGTCTTTCCGCATCTTCACCTTGTCCTTTGGCGAGTACCTGATGTTCAAAAGCCAATATACCGAGGTTGGAGAGCCGAAGGCAGAGCTTGCCAACTATGTGCGCTTGGGCGGTTTCCCGGCAACGCATTTGCAGGAGTTCTCTCAGGACGAGGTCTACACCATCGTGCGGGATATTTACAACTCCACGATCTTCTCGGATATTGTCAAGCGCAATCAGGTGAGAAAGATCGACCAGTTAGAACGAGTGGTCAAATACACCTTCAACAATGTGGGCAATACCTTCTCAGCAAAATCCATTTCGGATTATCTGAAAGCAGAGCACCGTGCGTTGGACAACGAAACGGTTTACAGCTACTTGGAGAAGCTGGAGAAGGCGTACCTGCTTCACCGATGCTCCCGCTTTGATTTGCAGGGCAAGGAAATCCTGAAAACGCAGGAGAAGTTTTATCTTGCCGATACCGCCCTGCGATACAGCGTTCTTGGCTATAACTCTGACAGTGTGGCATCCAGTCTTGAGAATGTCGTATACTTGGAGCTTTGCCGCAGAGGATATACCGTCAATGTCGGTAAATCCGGCAGCGGCGAGATCGACTTTGTGGCTGTTCGACAAAATGAAAAGCTCTATGTGCAGGTCACACAGGAGCTTCGTTCTCCGAAAACGGAAAAACGGGAGTATGAGCGTTTGTTGGAGATCCACGACAACTACCCCAAATATGTTCTCACAACGGATGAGTTCTCAGGAGGAAACTACGAGGGCATCAAGACGATGCACATAGCGGACTTCCTGTTAAGCTCTGAATATTAAACGACAGAATCGTAAAATGCTCGCTTGGCAACAGGCGGGCATTTTGCTTTTCGGAAAGGAAATTCAATGAAAAAGAAAATCTGTATGATTCTTGTTGCGGTGTTTGTAGCCGTTCTCGGCACAAGCACCTATTTTATTATCGATCACCACAAGGAGTCGAATAAGCAAGCTGCGCTTTATGGCGAGCTGGCTGACCTTGTGAATGCTGCGGCACAGACGGATGCTGCAACGGAACCAGCGGAGCAGATTCCATACTCCGAGGAAAAGATGCTTCTGCCGGAGCTTGCAGAGCTTTATCAGCAGAACGGCGATTTGGTGGGCTGGATCAGCATTGCAGATACCAACATCAATTATCCCGTGATGCAGTCGGTGAATGAGCCGAATTTCTATCTAAAGCACGGCTTTGATAAGGAATACTCCGACTATGGTTGCCCCTATGTGCAGGAGGATTGCGATGTGCAGGAGCCGTCCGACAATCTTGTGATCTACGGACACCATATGCTTACCTCTCCCGCTATGTATTTTTTATTACGATTTTTACTTTCTCTTCCGGTTTCAGTTTTTCCCTTTCCGACATAACAATGCTCCCTCCATGTTTGACAGTGTTTTATTTCACTGTCAAACATGGAGGGAGCATATCAGAGCGGGAATGGGGCTGCTCTTTTTTGTTCCGGGCTGCGCTGTCAGAGAACCTCCTTGGAGATGTAGTTCTCACTTTTTCCGCTGACGGCGGATTCGAAGGCAGCTACCAGCGGGTGCTTGTGCCACAGATGAAGCTCCTCGGTCAGATGATAGGCGGCCAACTGAAAAAACGGCAGGAAGGTCAGGGGCGCCAGCAGCGCATCCACCGTTCCCGACACGGACAGGTCGCCGCCGGGGGAGGTGTCGTCTGTGAACAGGAACACCCTGTCCGTTACAAGGGATGCGGCCCGGTACAGCTGGGCGCCGCGCTCCCGGTCCCGAGGGTCTGCTGCAAGGAAAAACATCGTGTGGTTGGGTGTCAGGTGCAGGTTCGGCCCGTGCAGGAACTCCTCCAGCTCGTAGGCACAGGCAGGGATCTGCAGCGTTTCCATCAGTTTCAGCGCCGCCTCGCGGGCAACGCCATAGGACGCGCCGGCGCCTACCAAGCAGACCGTCTGCATGGAGGAAAGCTGCTTATAGCGGGCGCGCAGCAGGGTCTCCCCTGCCGGGATGGCCTGCTCATAGGCGTCTGCCAGCCGGAAGAGCTTCTCCCGCTCTGCGGCAAGCGCGGCGCCGGACAGCCGCCCGGCGGCGTAGGCTGCTTGCAGGGCAAACAGGCACAGAAACAGTCCCAACGACGTGACACCCATGGTCACATAGCCCACGGACTCCGGCCCGCAGCCGTAGTCGATCAGCAGGTCTGCGTGCAGCCGTAGATCGCTGGCCGGATCGGAGGTGATCCCGATCGCCGTGCGCCCCTTGGCGTGGATGGCGTCCAACGCCTGCAGCGCATTGGTACTGTAACCGCTTTGGGAGATAACCACGGCCAGCTCGTCCTCGGGCTGCTGGCACTCGTAGGTACAGAACGTGAACGGTTCCGTTATCAGTACCTCACAGGACAGCCACTTTCGCAGGTATGGCCGAACGCACAGCGCCGCGTTGTAGGAAGATCCGCTGGCCACCAGACGCAGGATGCGGACGGGCCGGGCGGCGAAGGCCGCCGCCAGCGGCGCCTCCCAGTGCTCCGTCAGAAGTCGCCGCAGGACGGCGGGCGTCTGCAGCACATAGTCCCGCATGGTGTGTTTTTCCATGGTGCGTCTCCTTACATCGTAAGGTCGCCATCCTTGCTGATCTTATTGAAGATCACCAGCGACAGCAGCGTCATCACCGTCAACACGGTGGCCATAGCAGAGGCAATACCGTAGTTGCCGCGGACGATCTGGGTGTAAATCGCCACCGTAAGGGTTTGGGTCTTACCGGTATACAGCAGAATAGCGGTGGAAAGCTCGCTGATCAGCGTGACCCAGCTCAGGATAGCGCCGGAGAGCACGCCGGAGGACATCATGGGCAGCGTGACGGTAAAGAACGCCTTGGGCTTGGAGCTGCCCAGAGACAGGGCGGCCTCCTCCACATACAAGGGGATCTGCTGCAGAATGGCCACGGAGGAGCGGATCGTGTAGGGCAGACGGCGAAGCACCAGCGCCACCACCATGATGAGCATACTGCCGGTGAGCACCAGCGGCTCACGGTTGAAGGCGCAGATCATGGCGATACCGATGACGGTACCGGGGATGACGTAGGGGATCATGGAGATCACATCCACCGCACCGGACAGCACGTTCCGGCGGCGAACCGCCACATAGGCGATGAGCACCGCCAGGAACACCACGATCAGCAGGCTGACGGCCGGGATCACAATGGTGTTCTGGATGCTCCTGCCCAGACGGGAGAACATATCCTGATAGCTCTGGAGAGAGTAGCCGTCCACATAGATCTGGCCACTGGTCTTCTGGAAGGAGGTATACACCACATAGAGCTGGGGCAGGATGGAGATGCCGACCACCACATAGGTGATGAAATGTACGATGAAATTGGAAAAGCCGTGGAGCTTTTTCTTCTCGATACGGTGAAGCGCATTCATGGAGAACGCCTGCTTCTTCGCCACAATGTTCTGGGAGAAGTACACCACCATGGTGATGAGAATGGCGATGATGGCGATGGCAGAGGCAAAGCCCTTGTTCTGGGACACCTCACCGACAAATTCGTTGTAGAGGATGACCGTGAAGGTACGATAACCTTCGCCGATCAGCATCGGCGTACCGAAGTCGCTCATGGCGCGGACGAATACCAGCAGCGCGCCAGCCAGCACGGTGGGGGAGATCAGGGGCAGCACCACCTTGAAAAAGCGCTTAAAGCCGGTGCAGCCCAGGTTTTCGGAGGCCTCCAGCAGGGAAGCGTCCATCTTGCTCATGGCGCCCTGTACATACAGGAATACCAGCGGGAACAGCTGCGTGACAAAAACCAGCAGGATCCCGTTGAAGCCGTAGATATCCGGCATGGTGATGCCGAATAGACGGGAGAGGGAGTCGGTGATGACACCGTTGCGGCCCAGCAGCATGATCCACGCGTAGGCGCCCACGAAGGGGGCAGACATGGTGGCCATGACAATGCACATCCGCAGCAGTTTGGCACCGCGGATTTTGAACGCCGACATGAAGTAGCCCAGCACCACGCCGACGACCACCGAGGCGATGGTGGCGGCGATGGAGACCTTAAAGCTGTTGAGCAGCGTGATGGAGTAGTACTTGCGGGAAAAGAATTTTGCGAAGTTCTCCAGCGTGAAATGGACGCCATCGGAAAAGGCCATCTTCAGCAGAAGGCTCAGGGGGTACAGCAGAAAGAGCGCATACAGCAGCAGAATGACGATGGTGGTCCAGCCCCATACGTCCAGCCGGAACCGTTTACTGTTCTGTTTCATAGGCTCAGCCCCTCAAATAGTTCTTCGCGCCGTCCTCGGAGAAGATGTTGATCTTCTCGTTTTTGAGCGTCAAGGTAACGGTGCTGCCGGGTTCCAGCTTCTCTTCGATGGTGGATTCCTGGATCAGCTCCACACTGGCGCCGCTGGACAGCTTCAGGTAGTAGTGGGTGTTCAGGCCTAGATAGACGCTGTCCTCCAGAACGGCGGAGATGCCTTCGACCTTTTCGTCGGCGTGGTGGACCACAAACTCCTCCGGGCGGACGGAGACCTTTACCGGGCCGTCGGGGATCTGTGCCCAGCTGTCGCGGGTAAAGCGCTCGCCGTTGGGGAACACCAGTGCGCCCTGCTCCATGCGGGCGTCCAGAATGCTGGTACGGCCGATAAAGGTGGCCACAAAGGTGTTGGCGGGGCGCTGATAAATGTCGCGGGGGGTGCCGATGTGCTGGATCTTGCCGGCGTTCATCACGGCGATGGTGTCGCTGATGGACATGGCCTCCTCCTGATCGTGGGTGACGTAGACGGTGGTGATGCCCACCTCGCGCTGGATCTTACGAATCGCCTGGCGCATCTCCATACGCAGCTTGGCGTCCAGATTGGACAGCGGCTCGTCCATCAGAAGCACGTCGGGCTTGATGACCAGCGCACGGGCCAGCGCCACGCGCTGCTGCTGGCCGCCGGACAGGTTTTCGGGCAGACGGTCGGCATACTGCTTGATCTGCATCATCTCCAGAAAACGATCCGTCTCTCGTGCGATCTCATCCTTGGGCGTCTTGCGGTTCTTCAGGCCGTAGGCGACGTTCTTTGCCACGGTCATGTGGGGGAAGATCGCGTAGTTCTGGAACACCATACCGATGTTCCGTTTGCTGGGCTCCTTGTCGTTGATACGCTCCTCGTTAAAATAAAAATCGCCGCCCTCAATGGAGTTGAAGCCGGCGATCATACGCAGCAGAGTGGTCTTGCCGCAGCCGGAGGGACCCAGCAGGGTAAACAGCTCGCCGTCCCGGATCTCCAGATTCAGGCCCTCGATGACGGTGGTGTTACCGTACTGCTTTTTTGCATTTTGAATAGTGATCTTGCTCATACTTCTCTCGCCCTTCTTGAAGCGGCCAGCCGCCTACCGCGCACGGCAGGCGGCTGGCCAAATAGGAAAATTTAGAAAGTACCCTGGTAAACCTTGGTGAACTTGTCCACGATATCGGTCTTATGCTGGTTGACATACTCCTGATCCAGATCCACCGTCTTGATGTCGGAGGCGGGACGGAAGTAGTCGGGATAGCTCACATCGTCACGGACGGGGCGCACGTCCAGGTCGTTGCAGAGGATGTTCTGCACTTCCTGGCTCAGCACGAAGTCGATGAACAGCTTGCCGTTTTCGGGGTGGTTGCAGTTCTTGATCAGACCCACGGTGCTGGGGGTCAGAACGGTACCCTCCTCGGGATAGACGATGGCGATATTGGCGCCGGAGCGGGCCAGAGCGATACCGGCCTCCTCGTAGGTCAGAACCACGGTCATCTCGCCGTCAGCCACAGACTTCCAAGCGGAGCTGGAGCCGCTGGCCAGCTTGCCGTCCAGATTCTTGATGAGCTCAGAGACAACGTTCCAGCCCTCCTCGTTCTCCAGGGACAGACCGCCGAAGTCGGTGAGGATGGTCTCAATGTGCATCATGGCGGAGGAGGAAGCGGTGGGATCAGCGGAGGCGATCTTGCCCTTCAGCTCGGGGTTCAGCAGATCCTTGTAGCCCTTGATCTGGATGTCGCCGATCAGATCGGTGTTGTACATCAGAATGGCGCAGTCCAGGTTATAGTTGGTGCAGTAGCCCAGGGTGTTGCGCCAGCTCTCGATGAGGTTGGCGTCCTCGGGGCTGACGTAATCCTGGAACACATGCTTGTACTCAGAATAGGAGGATTCACCGCCGCCGAACACCACGTCGCAGTAGGGAGCGTCGCCCTCGGCGTCGATACGGGCCAGCAGCTCACCGGTACCGCCGGTGATGACCTCGACCTCGATGCCATAGCGCTCCTCAAACAGAGGAACCACGGCGTTGACCTGTGCGTCGGAAGCGGGAGAGTAAATAACGAGCTTCTTCTCCTCTGCTGCGCCGTCGCTGTTGGTGTTGGCGTCCCCGTTGTCCTTCTGCGCGCCGCAGGCGACCAGAGACACAGCGGCGACCAGTGCCAGAAGCATGGCCAGCATTCTCTTGATACGTTTCATATTTTCATACTCCTTTTTTGTTTTTCGCGGGGGGTTACCTTTATTATAGAGAGATAAAAAAATGGGGAAAGCAAAAATCATGCACAAAACGGGGACTATTCTACACACTCGTTCCCGTTGTTTCGCATAAGGCGCACTTCCTGCGAATACTGGGCCGGGGAGCAGCCGATCTTCTTCTGAAAAACCACACGGAAATAGCGGTATTCCGAAAAACCGCAGGCCTCAGCGATCTGGCTGATGCTCATATCACTCTCGCGCATCATGGTGATGGCCTTTTGCAGACGGAAGTGGGTCAGGTACTCCGAAAAGTTGATGCCTGTTTCGCTTTTGAACCGGCGGATCAGCAGCGTCTCGCTGTAATGGAACTGCTCGCTCATCCGGCCGATGGTAATCTTTTCGGGATAGTGCTCCGCCACGTAGGCCATGACCTGCCGAACGGGCTGGCTCTTGCCCTGCTGTTCCGGCAGCTCGCCCAGCTTCTGGAGCACATCGGTCTGGCGCGCCAGCTCATGGGTCATCATCCGGTGTTTTTCCACCTTCTGCTGTGCAAATCGGATGGCCTCCTCCAGCTCGGCAGTTGCCACCGGCTTGAGGAGATAGCGCTGCACGCCACTGCACATGGCGCGCTTGGCGTAATCAAAGTCGGCGTAGCCGGTGACGACAATGGGTACGAAGTAGTACAGGCACTTGGTCTGCAGCAGTGCGTCCAGCCCGTCCATCAGGGGCATATTCACATCGAGCAGCACGATATCGGGCCGGTGCTGGCGTATCATCTCCGCCGCCTCCTCTCCGTTGGAGGCCTCCAGCGGAATGGCGCAGTCCAGCTTGGCCCAATCGGTGCAGTAGATGATGCCCTTGCGGATCAAGGGCTCATCCTCCGCGATCAAAACCGTGAACATCCAGTCAACCCCCTCTCCTCATCCGCAGCGTTACGCGGGTGTGTACCATGTATTCGCTCTCTATCGTCACCGAGCTCTCCTTTCCGTAGAGGAGGACAAGCCGCCGCGCAAGACTTTGCAGCCCGCTTTGGCGCGCGCCCTTCTTCGGATCGGTCAGCGAGTCCTGCACCTCCTTCAGCCGCTGGGGCTCAAAGCCGGTGCCATTGTCCTCCACCGTGAGCAGCAGGAAACCATCCTCCATGCGTGCCGTAAGGTCCACATGGAGCGTCTGCTTTCGCAGGGAGCCGTATTTCACGCTGTTCTCCACCACGGGCTGTACCCACAGCTTGGGGATGAGCACATCCTGCACCGCCGGGTCCACCTGCACGGTATAGGTGAAGCGGCCGTCCTGCCGGAGACGGATGATCTCCAGATAGTCCTTCAGCTTTTCCGAATCGCTGCCCAGCGGGACCATGGAGCGGCTGGTATCCGTGCTGTACCGCAGCAGGGCCGTCAGGCGGCGGATCATCTCATCCGCCCTGTCCGGCCCGCCCAGGAGGACCGCATACCGTATGTTCTCCAGCGTGTTGTACAGGAAATGGGGGTGGAACCGGGACTCAAGCTGGGCGATCTCCGCGCTGTTGTTCAGCTGTACCAGCTCCACGTTCCGCCGGTTCAGCTTGTGGATGGTGTTTAGCATGGAGTTGATGTGGGCGGCGATCTCCTGAAACTCGTCGTCGGTTTCCAGTTGGATCTTGTGATCCACGTTGCCCTGCTGAATGATGCTCAACTCATCGTGCAGCGTTTCCACCGAGCGGGAGTTGCGGCTGGCGATCTCTCCGGACACGCGGAGCAGGGTGATGAAAAGCACACCGAACATGAGCACGGCACACAGGCAGCCGATGGCGTAGTAGGTGCCCCAATTGTGCCACGGCAGCAGGGTATAGACCAGCAGGCCGCCCACTGTGGGCTGTCCGACGCTGACCATATACCGTTGATCACCGCAGGTGATGCTGCGCTTTCCGACCCCCAAAAATTGGTTGAAGGGGCTGACGGCGGCGCCGTTGCTGGCTACCATGGCGGTGCCGCTGGCATTGGTGATCACAAAGTCATAGGGCAGCTGCCCCAGAGAGAGGTTCCACGCATTGCCGTCCAGCAGCAGGAAGGCGTATCCATCGTCGTCCAGCCGCGTTGCGAACAGAAGGCGGGCGTCTCTGGCTGTCATGTAATAGATCGTGGTGTAGACCTTCATACTCTCGGTCAGCCGCGGGAGGATGGACTGGCAGAAATACAGCAGGTGCATACTGCATTCATCCAAGGTGGAAAAGGCCGCGTTGCCGCTGCTGTCCAGCAAAAGCAGGTCGCTGACCCGCAGGGAGGCATAGCTGAAGCGGTGGAACTGGTAGGACACGCTCTGTTCGGAGATCTGGCCGTCGAGGAACGAGCGCATGGCCGCCGTGTTGTCCGTGTCTTGCAGATACTCGGCACAGGAGAGGTAGATCTCCCCGAAGCTTTCGGTGAGCTGCTGGTTGTACACCCGGTTTTCGTAGTGGGTATAGCCCTCGGAGTAGATGGCCAGCAGACCGCCGAACAGGAGGAGAAAGGCTGTCAGCAGAATCACCGTACTGCGGGTGATCTGTGTTTTCAGCCGCTCCTGAAAGCGAGGGGCAGCGGGAGCCGCCTTCTTGTCCGCACTCACAGGAGCTGCGGCTCGTGGCCGCGATAGAAGGCCAGCGCAAGACCGGCCTGCTCCGCCAGCGCACCGGCCTCGCGGAAGCGGCGGCCCAGCGCACGGGGGTTGTGGGCGTCGGAGCCCACCGTGACGAACCGGCCGCCCAGCTCTCGGAACCGGCGGAGGATGTCCAGCCCCCACGGCTCGTCCGCCTCCCAAGCGGAGGTGTTGATCTCCATGGTCTTGCCGTGGGCCACCAGCCAGCGGAAGATGGCATCGAACACGTCGGGTGCGTCGTCATACTGCATGGCGCGGTCTGTATAGGGGGCGTAGTGCGCCACGAAGTCGTAGTGACCCAGCACGTCCAGCTGCGGCAGGGAGTCCAGCGACAGTAGGATCGTCTCCAGATAGAGGCGGTACGCCGCCTCTCTGGTGCGGGAGGCGTAGAAGGCGTCCGCCCAGACGTTCTCCGCGCCGATGGTGTGGACCGAGCCGATGACGAAGTCCAGCTTCACCCCGTCCAGCGCCGCCATGGCACTGCGGGCGCAGGCTGGGTCGGCGGTCATGCTGACCTCAGCGCCCTCCAGCACCGTCAGCTGGGGGAACTGTCCCCGGAGCTGGGCCAGACGGGCGCTCCGGGCGGCAAAATCGGGCAGGTGGACGTCGGATGGCGTATAGAAGTCCACGTGGTCGGTAATGCATATCTGGCGCAGGCCGTCTTCCGCGGCGGCGGCCAGCATCTGGGCGGGGTCATAGTCCGCGTCGAAGGAATAGGCGCTGTGTGTATGCAGATCCGCTGTAACAAGCATTTTGCAGAACCTCCGTTGATGAGTTGACTGTATTATAGCACGCCGCCGCTACATCGCAAGCAGTTTATCCACCAGTTCCTCCATGGCATCGTGGTTGTGGTCACGCTGGAGGATCATATCCGCCAGCGCCTTGATCTCCGGCTCGGCATTGCCCACCGCTACGCCGATCCCGGCGTTTTCGATCATGTCCCTGTCATTCAGATAGTTTCCGACGGCCACGACGTTTTCCGGCGAAATGTCCTCCAGGCGGCACAGCTCCAGCAGGGCGCTCCACTTGTTGATCCCCTTGGGGGTGATGTCAATGACATTCGGCTCACTGAACACATAGTCCAGCGCAAGGCCGCGGCTGCCGATGGCGTCGATGGCCCACTGCACGTTTCCGCTGACCATCATGACCTCCACCCGGCGGAGGGGCAGCTGCTCCGCCGAGGAATAGACCACCGGCTGGCAGCCATTGCTGCGCACATAGTCCATGACGCCCGGCGTCATGCGGCTGACGCCCATATACCCGGCGGCAACTACATAGAGCACACAGTCGTCGTGGCACAGGCAGGTCTCCGCCAGCGCGCGGACGAAGTCCGGCTCCGGCAGATGCAGAGAAAGGACGGCGTCATCCCGCGTTCGGGTGAGCTTTCCGCCGGTGTTGCCGATGACATAGTCCGCTTCCCGGTGGTCGCCGCACATGTTGCTCATGTCAAAATCGTTGCGCCCGGAGGCGAAGCACACCACGTGGCCCGCCTGACGGAACCGGCGCAACGCCGCGACGCTGGCCTGTCCCAGTCGGTGGTCGCTGCCCACCGATGTCCCGTCGATATCCATGGCCAGCAGCATCCGGCCCGTAATCATTCTGTCCATCGGTCAAAGCTCCCGGCGCAGGGCGCGGACCTCGTCCATAAAGGCGCTGACCCGTGCTGCGTCCACGCGGCGCCGCAGCTCGCCGTTCTCTTTGAAGGTCGTACCCACCACGGCGGCGTCGGCGCAGCGCAGCTTCCGCCGGATGGTATCCACGCGGCAGCCAGTGTTGCACAGCACGACCATGTCGTGGGAGCACTCCTTGACCGACTGGATCAGCTGGTCATCCACCTCCTGACCGGCGGCGGAGGCGGAGATGCACAGACCGTCCGGCGCCGCCTTGAAGATAAGGGAGCGCGCGATATCACCGAGGGCGCGGGTGTCCAGATTCCGATCCGATTCCGGATTCAGGAAATAGAGCATCCGCAGATCCTCCAGACCCAGTGCAGCCTTGCGGCGCAGAGTGGCGGAAAAATCGTTGTTGTAAAGGCCGCCGTCACCAACGTATACGCCGCAGAACGTGCCGCGCACAAAGTCGGCGTCCACCGCGGCAGCCAGCTCGATGGTGGCGTCTCCGTCCGAGATGCAGTCCACGCCATAGGGAACGGAGATCTCGCTGCACAGCTGACCCAGCACAAAGGCCATGGCAGCGGTGGTCACAGTATCCACCTTCCGCTGGTAGGGCAGGCTGAATTCGTTGCTGATAAGCACGCCGTCCACGCCGCCGCGCTGCAGCGCCTCCAGATCCCGCTTGGCCAGATCAGCGATCTGCTGCATATTGGTACCGCGGCTGAACAGCGGGTCGCCGGGCAGCGGCTCCAGATGCAGCATGGCGATAATGGGCTTTTTTACATGGAAAAGCTCTTCAGTCCATAACATTGTGTCGTTTTCCTTTCATGCGGCGATCAATACGGGAACTGGCGGTAATAGCGCCGGATCTCCATGGGATGACGGTTGATCTGCTCCATATGTGCGTCAATGCGCTGGGTAACTGCATGGGTCACCAGGTGGGAGATGTCACCGCGGAACTCGGGGCTGATGCCCACCAGCGGATACTCGGCGGAGTCGATGATGGTATAGTTTCCGCAGACGCGGGGCAGGAAGTTCTTGACACGCTCGGCTAGGGGACGCTGGCTGTCTTCACCCATGAACAGGGTCACAGGGGTGTTCTTATCCACGACCTCCAGCGTGCCGTGGAAGAACTCGGCGGCGTGGATGGACTTGCTGCGCAGCCAATGCTGTTCCTCCCAATAGCACATGGCATAGGAGTAGGTGGAGCCATACTGGTTGCCGGCGCCCACGAAGTAGTGCATGGCGTCCTCGCAGTGCTTCTCCGCGAAGCGCTTGCCGAACTCGTCAGCCGCCTTTTCCGTGTCCACCAGCGCCTGAGGCAGATAGCGGTCGTACTCGGCGTACTGCTTCTCATACTGGGGGTAATCACCAGCCAGATACATCAGACGGTCTGCTAGCATGAAGAACTTCAGCTGCTCGTTCTGGGGATAGCGGATGGAGTAGTCGCTGAGCTTTTCCAGCGGCGTATCGGCCTTGTCCACAAAGCCGATGACAACGGCGCCCAGCGCCTTGACCTTCTCCACGGCCTCTACGACCTCCTGGGTGGTGCCGGTGACGGAGGACAGCACGACCACGGTATTTTCACCGATCCGGCGATTGCCGGTGGTGTTGTACAGGGCGGCATTCTGGGCAATGATCTCCATGCCGCTGTTTTCCTGTACATGGCTCTGGGTCTGAAGTGCGGAGGCGTAGGTACCGCCGATACCCAAGTAGCAGAGATTGCTGTAGCCGCGACCGGCCACGTCCTCTGCGATCCGCTCGATCTCCTTGCGGATGGTCAGAGCGCCGGCGGTGCTGTCCAACTGCTTCTGTTCGTCAAATTTGATCATAGCTCAGTGTCCTTTCTTTTTCGGGATAGCCCCGTGATTCTTTCACGGCCTGACGGCCATTGTACGCCTCTATCATAACATAACGCATACCGCCACACAGTGAAAAAACTGCACACTTGGGGGAAAAAACTGTCAGTCTTGCATATGTGCGTGGGAGAACGGTTGCACTGATTTTGCGCTTTATGCTATAATTCACCCATCGTCAAACATGGAAAGGAGTATATCATGGAGCTGGGCCTTTTTACCTGCGGATACCAATATGAGAGCATTGAGGCCGCCTTTGCTGACGCCGCAGCCTTCGGCTACGATTTTATTGAGCTGTGGGGTGGGCGGCCCCACGCATGGGCGCCGGACATGACCGCTGAGCGAGCCGCGCACCTGCGGGAGCTTTCGGAGCGGTACAATGTACCCATCCGGATCTACACGCCGGAGCATAACGGCTATCCCTACAACTACATGCTGGGGGATGAGGGGCAATGGGAGGACTGTATGCGCTATCTGGCTCGCAGCATGGAGGCCGCCGCCCAGATCGGCGCGTCCCACACCCTGATCTCTGTGGGGCATGGCGGACATACGGAGCCGCAATATCGCCACGAGCGGCTGATGCGCTCGCTGCGCCGTCTGGCGGAGGAGGCGCGAAGCACGGGCCAGACCATCCTGCTGGAGCCGCTGTCACCGTTTGAGTCCAACACCTGCACCACGGCGGCGGAGATCGCGGCGGTCCTGTCGGAGCTGAACGATCCCACCGTATGCACCATGTGCGACATGGTCGCCTCCTATGTGCAGGATGAGACAGCGGCGGAGTTCTACCAGTGTACCGGCAGTGCCATGGTCCATCTGCATATCGCAGACAGCGACGGCCGCAGCGAGGCGCACATTCTGCCCGGCGACGGCACGCTCCCCCTGAGGAGCGAGCTGGAGGCCCTGCGGCAGGCTGGCTATGACGGTACCGCCACCATCGAACTGGTGTCCATGTATACGGATGACCCCACCTACTACGCAAGGTGTGCCATAGAAAGAACGAGGGAGCTGCTGTGAAACGGATCGGATGTGTGGGAGATAACTGTGTAGACCATTACCGCCAGACGGGCGAGGATCATTTCGGCGGCAACCCGGTGAATGTGGCCGTCTACACCCGGCGGCTGGGGGGAAACGCCTCCTATGTGGGCGCCGTTGGCACGGACAGCCGGGGCGCGGCCATGCTGGAGACTCTGCGCAGCCGGGGCGTGGACGTCAGCCACGTCCATGTGGACGAGGGCAGCACCGCCGTGACCTATGTGGAACATATCAACGGCGACCGCGTTTTCGGGGACTACAGCGAGGGCGTCATGGCACAGTTTGCCCTGACGGAGGAGGACATCGCCTTCCTGGGCAGCCATGACCTGGTGGTCAGCGGCCTGTGGGGACACGCGGAGGGGTACCTGTCCCGCATCCGGCAGCACGGCGCGATCACAGCCTTCGACTGCTCCGACCGGCCGGAGGACCCTGCGGCGCAGACGGCACTGCCCGGCACGGACATTGCCTTTTTCTCCGACGACGGCTCGGACGACGAGGCGCTGCGGCAGCGGCTGCGGCAGCTGGCGGCACCGGGGCCCCGCATCGTGGTAGCCACCCGGGGGAGCCGGGGCAGCATGGCCTATGACGGGCAGCGGTTTTACGAGCAGGGCATCGTGCCGTGCCGGGTGGTGGACACCATGGGCGCGGGCGACAGCTTCATCGCCGGGTTCCTCCACGGCTATCTGGAGGGACTGGATATCCCGGCGTGTATGGCCGCCGGTGCGCAGTGCAGCGCCGTGACGCTGGCCTACGAGGGCGCATGGTAAGACGCCGCATAACCGAATAACAAACAAGCTCCCGGCCACCGGCCGGGAGCTTGTGTTTTCCGGGGACACATGATAAAATAAGCCGATTTATGTACAGCCACGCCCTGCGGGACGTGGCTGAAGGGGGGCGGTATCATGGAAAGCTATGGAGTCCTGTTCAGCAGCCGGACAGGCAACACGCGGGCGCTGGCGGAGGCGATCCGTGCGGCGCTGCCGCAGGAGGCGTGCGTATATTTCGGGGAGAGCGGCGCGGCGGTACCCGATAAGCGGACAAACCTGATCGAGATGAGAGCCGAGGGTGACATTGATAAGGTAATGTTTCGCTCAAAGAAGCAGGAGATCGAGGATCGTGTTGCCAAGCTCACAGAAGAAATCAAAGGCTTGCAGCCTGAGAAGGAGCAGACAAGCAACGAGGACTATTCCGTCAAGCTCTTGGAACTGCGAGAGCGTTTGAAGGAGTACACCGGATTTGATTACTCGGTTATCCCAGAAAGCATTGTGGAGGCATTTATTGAGCGCATTTGGGTGTCAAAGGATGAGCTCCGTTGGTATCTGAGAACCGGAAACAATGCAGATGGCGAATTTGACCCTGATGACCACATCAAAATCGGCGCCTTTACGCTGACGATCGACGATGCAAAGAAGTATATCTACAGCTTTTCGACCCGTAGGAGAGTCTACAAGTGGGCGGACTTGAATGTGAGCGTGTGGATATGAAATGATTGGCGCTATGTACCGATGGCAGCACAGGCTGCCATCAAGGAGAGCAAGTAAGAAGCGCTCCCCTGCCGGCTTTCCGGCAAGAAGCTCAATAAGAAAAACCCCGCTGAGCGCAAAAAGGCGTTCAGCGGGGTTTCTTGCTGCAAAAAAAGGTTATTGCTGTCCGGCGGAAGCGGTGGAAAAGCGATACCGACAGTTTTCAGACCGACAACTCTCTGATCTCAGCTTCGATCAGTTTTCCCGCCGCGGCGGCGAGCTGATCCATCTGGCGGATGCGGACAAAATCCCGGCCAAAAATCTTTTCCGCCGCGGGAACGCCGCTGTTTTCTCCCATAAATACCGCCGCCACCCGAACGCCATTTTGCCGCAGTGCGTGGACTTCCGCAGCGGCGTCGGTCACACCGGCCGCGCCGCCGTAATCCCGGCTGAAAGGGTTCGAGCCGTCGGGCTGAATGCGGCGCCCGTCGTTGGGGCTGGCGTCCGTGAGCAGGATCAGCAGGTGCTTTTGCACCTGCGCCTGTTCCATCAGCTGTCCCACCGCCCGCAGCGCCAGACCGTCCCGGTTCCACCCTGCCGCGAAATAGCGAAACAGATTCTGCCGGTCCGGTTTTTCCCCATAATCCTTCAGCAGCCGCAGCACGGTATAGCCCCGCAGAGAGCAGAAGCTGGACACCCGCACAGGGATCCCGCAGGCGCCCAGGCTTTGCGCCAAAATATAGCCCTGGGCTGCAATGACCTCTTGAAAGCCCAGGCGGGACGCGGAGCCGTCCAGCAGCAGATCCACGGCGAACTCCGGCTGCGGCTGATCGCTGCTGCGTAAAAAAACACGGTCATCTCCCATTGTGGGCTGCCGCCAGACCCGGCTGCCGTCCAGATACCCCCTGCGGGAGGGCGTTTCCTCCACCTGCCGGTGCAGCAGCAGACAGTTGCGGATCTGTTCTGTCAGACGTGTCTGAGCTCTGCGGTACAGATCGCCGTTGGCCAGATAATCGGCCCGGTTTTTTTCAAACTGCTGGGCGGCCTGCCGCGCCAAATGCTCCGCCTCCCGGTTGTCGGGATGCTCTGCCGCCGCGCCAGCTGTGAGCCACAGGTGGCAGCCAAAGTGAGCGCCGGTGCAAAGGGATTGTTCCATTCGGCTCAACGACAGATCGTCCAGCATGGAGCGGCCGAAATAGGTCTCAATGTACTGCCGGTCTTTTTCGTTTTCCTCCTCCGCCGTGGCGCGTAGCGCCCGGGACAGGGCTGTCAGAGGCCCTTGCTCCGTGTGAGTGGAATGACGCACAGACAGCTCGTCTGTGCGGATCATCTGCATGGGCACCAGCTTTGTCAGCAGCGCGGCCAGCGGCCCGGAAAAGTGAATGTGAAAGGAGCTTTTGCGCCGGATGTGGCCGTCAAAGGCAAGATACTGCGCCATGATCCGGCGAATCTCCCGCTCCAGGCCCACGGCGTCCCATTCGCTGCCGCAGCAAAGAGCCTCGCTGAGCTGCCGTTCCTTTGGCGTCAGCATATGGCTTTCCTTGCCCAGCACCGTGCGCCAGCGAGCCGACTGCATGGTATAAAGCAGCTGATCCTGCTGCATCCACTGCTGGCGGGAGCGCTGGTATTCCCGGTCAAAAAACGCCTGGGCGGCTTCACGGCGCAGTTCCGGCAGCGTGGGTCGCGCCGGTGCTTCTTTTGCGTAAGCGGCGCTTTCCAGCGCCAGCCAGGCAATACCGTCCAGCGTGAATTGCCGCGCGTCACCTGTCCAGGCGTCAAAAAGGCGCTGCACCATCGCCGCACCGTACCATTTATACACAAGGCCGATGATGCAGTTCATATAGAAATTCGGCATATCGTCGGCGTCAAAGGCCACAAAGCGGGGCGTAAAGCCGTATTTCTCCGCCGTGGTCCAGATCACGTTTACCGCCCGTCGCTGCTGGGCGTTGTAGCCCTGCCCGGTCATACGGACGGAAAGAGGGCGGCCGTTTCCAGCCTGGCCGGGATCCGCGCCGCGATCACGTCGCGGATCAGTCCCCGCTCGTAAGTGTCAAACACTTTGTTGGTGATGCCCATGTCCAGTGCCCGGTTGGCCTCCAGCCCCCGCTGCATCAGACGAAGGGCATCCAGCAGACCTCTGAGATCCAGCGCCCGCTCGGAAATTTCGGCGCTTTCGCATTTCTTTTGCAGGTCCAAAAAGAGAAGCGAAAACTGGTCTGTGTATTTTTTGTTCAGCGCGGGAAACTCTTTTTTCAGCAGTTTTTCCAGATTTTCCGGCGAAATGGTGGGCATTCGGATCACGGCGAACCGGGAGGTCAGGGCCTCGTTGAGTTCCCGGGTGCCGGCATAGCCGTAGTTCATGGTGGCGATAAAGCGGGTGGCACTGTCCACGGCAATGCGGTCATAGCCCGGCACGTCAATGGAGCGGCGGAAGTCCAGCGCCGCGTGAAGCACCGCCAGCGCCTCATTTTTGGCCATGTTGATCTCATCGAGAATGCCAAAGCCGCCATACTGGGCACAGCGATAGATGGGACCGGGACGGAACGTCACCTGTCCGCCCTCAAAGGTGTCCATGCCTATGAGCGTGGAGGCGTCCATGTTTACATGAAAGGAGACGTTCCAGGCGGGGCGGCCGAAAATGCTGGCCAAATTTTCGGCCAGCACGTTTTTACCTGTGGCTTTGCTGCCCACCAGCAGCAGATTTTCTCCGCAAAGCATTGCTGAAACGGCATCCTCCCACACTTCGCGGCCGTAATATACATAATGAGGCACCGGGATCCGGGGCGCAAGTAATTCCGGCACGGGATGGTTTTCCTGAAAGGCGCGGATGTCCGACAGAAGGCCTTTGCTGATCTGATCTTCTTCCAACAACGAAAACATATAATTTTTCCCTCACTTTATAGGATCTGTCCCGCAGACGGCGGCCCCTTCATGACCCGCTTTTGCGCCGGGCATTTTTTGATCCTTTTTATCATAGCACAATTCGCCTTCACGGGATAGGGCAACGCCCCTTTTCCGGGCAAAGACGGCACTAAGTTTACGCAAAAACTTTTCAAACCCGACAGTTGACAGGCGGCGGCAGGTGTGTATACTAAAAACAGCGCGGCAAAGAGACCGCGTATTTTTAAAGAAAGAATGCCCAAAAAAGAGAGGAAATATCACATGAAAAAGATTCAAACCTGCACCAGCAGCGAGCTGCTGATGCTGATTTTAGTGGGCGGCATTTTGTCGGTAATGCTGGCCTACCGCATCTTTTCCTGGCTGTGTGAAGTGACCGCCTTTTTGTGGTGGATGATCCCGTTGGGACTGGTGATGGCGGTGCTGGCCGTGGGCGGCTTTATGGTGGCGTACCGTGCCTGGCGGCGCCTTCAGTATCTCAGAGATCATCCTTATGAAGACGGCGGCAGCCACGGCGAGCAGCCGTGAAGCGTGCCATGGCGGCCATTTTGCCGCTGTTGTTAATATTTTTGACGGCTTGCGGCTCGCGGGCGGCGTCTGTTTCGACGTCACAGGAGCTGACGCTGTCGTTTACCGAACAGATGGTGCCGGCTGTCTCCGGCGGCTGGGTGGAAAAGGCGGGCTGGGCCTGCACGGAGGAGATCCCCCTCTCCGGCATCAAAGCGCTGACGTGGAAATTGCCGGGGGATAAACAACTCTATTCGGTGGCGTTTTTTGACAAAGACCACACGTTTTTGCAGGGCGTGAGCACGGCGTCGTCGGCAGAGTGCGTCTACGTGACCGGCGGGAGCGAGGTGCCCCGAGGCGCGGTGTATGCGCGTTTTCTTGATTTTACGGGGACGGAGAGAGCGAATGCCTGCCCGGCGATAAGTGTATGCGCCTATGGCGATCTGACGGCCTATGAGCAAAAGGCGCCGCCCGTGTGCCAAAAAGAGATCGTGTGTATCGGCGACAGCCTGACGGAGGGCGATTACGGCACCGCCACAGCGGGCGTTTCCTCCATACACTATGAAAACTACCCCTATTATCTGGAGGGACTGCTGCGCTGCCGTGTGGTGAATCAAGGGCAGTGCGGTCTTGACGCCGGACAATACCTGGATTTTTTTGATACCGAGGGGATCGACGTCTCGGGCGCGGATATCGTGCTGGTGATGCTGGGCACCAACCGCGGCCTGACGTTGCTGGGGCCGGAGAACAAAGATGCCTATCAGACGCTGATCCGCCGGCTCAAAGAACAGATGAAAAGCGGAAGCACCCTGCTCCTGGTGACGCCGCCCCACGCCACGGAGGACCCCTCAAAAGTCAATGACGGCTACGCCCCCGCTGTGGAAGACGCCCGGACGGAGGTGTTGGCGCTGGCGGCGGCCAACGGCCTGCCGGTGATCGACGCCTATACCGAAAGCCCGATCCAGGCCGCCCGGGAGGACGTATATCAGCCGGTGGACGGCCTGCACATGGGTCGGGAGGGTTATGAGGTCTTTGCCGGGTACATCGCGCAAAAAATACAGGAAATGACAGCGGCAAGCTGAAGCATAAAAAAGCAGACGCTTTTTGCCTCTGCTTTTTGTGGTTGCATACCGTCAGATCCCCTGGGCGTAAAGCGCCTGCAAGCCGTCTGTAAGGATGCTTTCGATACCGGCGGCATCGGAGGCCATCGCCGCCAGCGTATTGGGCGATCCCTCCACCAGCTTTGTTTTCCCCAGAAAGGGCCCCTCTTCCGTCACCACAGCCACGCGGCAGGACTGCATGGTGAACAGCTCCGGGTGCAGCAGGGCGATGGCGGCAATGGCATCGTGGATGATGCAGCCTTCAATGCCGTTCACCGTTCGGTAAAGATCGGTATAAAAGTTCAGCATGGCGGGTAGCATCTGGCCAAGAGGGGTGGAAGCGCGAAGCTGGTCCAGATGGGCCTTGGGGAAAATGCAGTGGGACGTGGCATCCAGCCCCATCATGGTACGGGGAATGGCGGAATCAAAGACGATGGCGGCGGCCTCCGGATCGGCCAGAATATTAAATTCCGCCTGAGGCGTGGCGTTGCCGCCGCATAGCCCGCCGCCCATCAGCATCAGATGCTTCACCGGCAGGTCGGGACACAGCGTCAGCGCCCGCCCCATATCGGTCAGCGGCCCCAGGGAGAGGATCTCCAGCTGGCCGTCATAGGCCCCGGCGGTGTCCGCGATCCAGGCGGCGGCGTCCACCGTAAGGGGAGAGCCTGTGGCGCGCCGCGCCACAGGCCCCAGACCGGTGGCACCGTGAATGCTGCAGGCGTCGCGTCCGGCACGGGCCAAAGGCTGCCGGGCCCCCACCACCACGGGAATGTCGCCGCGGCGGCAGATCTCCCCGGCCAGCAGCGTGTTGTTCACCGTAATATCCAGCCCCACGTTGCCGCTGAGGGCCACCATGCCCACGATATCAAATTCCGGGCGCTGCAGCAGATAACAAAGGGCAATAAAATCGTCAATGCCGGGATCGGTGCAAATGAGTAAGGGGCGCTTTTTCATGTTTTCTCACCTGAGTTTTTAAAATATTTGTAAAATACGTTTGGCATAGGAACGCGTTTCATGCTATCATGGGGACAAGCAAAAGTCAAATGGGAAAGGCGGAAAGAATATGAGACCCACCGTGCTGTTATACCGCGTGGAGGAGACAAAACGAAATACTGTGGCGGCTGTATGCGCCCGTCTGGATATTCGGATCAGATCGGTGGCTCCGGAGGCGTATGGCCAGCCGCTGGAGGCGGTGCTGGGCTTTTCCCAGCCGGTTTTGTTGCCGGAAGAAGGCGACGTGGCGGAAGAAATGCTGGTGATGGCTGGCTTTTCCTCCTCGTTGATGGACAGCTTTCTCACGGGTCTGCGCCACAGCCGCGTGTCGTTGCCGCTGAAAGCGGCGCTGACCCAAACCAACCGCCGCTGGAGCGGCGCCGCGCTGTACCGGGAACTGTGCCGGGAGCGAGAAGCCTTTTTGCAGGGCCGCGCGGCCCACGAGGCGTAAAAAATGAAAAAAGCAGGCCGCCTGTTATAAGACAGACGGCCTGTTTGTTATTTTGCGCGTGTGATACGGACAATATAAAAGGCCAGAAGCTCCAAAAGGGCAACGATGGTGATGGGCATGAACCAGCGGGAAAGCGGCCGCGCCGCCGCGGAGCAGAGCGTTAGGTAGGAAAAAACCGCCGCCATCAGCAGCTTGGCAGAGGTAAGCAAGTGCAGTGTCAGTGTGTAGACGCGTTCCCGGTTTTGCTCGGTGACTTCCACGCCCGTGTTCCAAACATTGGGAAACCGCTCCAGCACTGACAGAAGAATAAACAGCACAAGCATCACCGCCGGAACGATCAGCAGCTCTCCCCTGCTGCCCCACCGGTCGATCTCACCGGCAAAATTATAGTGCCCCGGCAGCTTTTCCGGCAGGCTGGACCACTGTACGAGGAGATAGATCCAGACGCCTGCTAACATGAGACAGCTGAAAACGTTTTTGATGTGATCAAACAAAGTGGCTTTCATGAGCACTCCTCCTCTTTATGACGGCAGACAGCCGAACAATAGCGACAGACAGTCAAAAAAGGAGCGCGGACGCTTTCAAACGCCGGCGCTCCTTCTGCTTGCCTTACAGGGCGGCCGCGCCGATGATACCGGCGTCGTTGCCCAGCTGCGCCACCCGGATCGCCGGAATGGCGCCTTCCTTTTTCCCGAAGCAGTTTTCGGTCACGTAATCCCGCAGCAGGGAGAGCAAAAACTCTCCCTGGTTGCAGATGCCGCCGCCCAAAAGGATCATTTCCGGCGCCAACGCGTTGACCACATTGGTCAGTCCCGCCGCCAGATAGTGGGCGTAAGTGTGGACCACCTCCAGCGCAGCCTGGTCGCCGGCCTTGGCGGCGTCAAAGGTGGTGCGGCCGTTGACCTTCTGAGGCGGGGTATGGGCCAGCAGGGACTCCGGATGCGCCGATTGTGCCTGTCGGGTCTGACGAATCAGCGCCGTGGCGGAGGCATAAGCTTCCCAGCAGCCGTGGCGGCCGCAGGTGCAGGGCTCACCGTCCAGTACCAGCAGCGTGTGGTCCAGCTCGGCGCCGGCGCTGCGCATACCGGCGTAAATCTTGCCGTCAATGATGATGCCGCTGCCAACGCCCGTGCCAAGGGTGATGAGCACCATGTCCCGGCAGCCCGCCGCGGCGCCGGCCACGGCTTCGCCCAGAGCGGCGCAGTTGGCGTCATTGCTCAGCTTCACGGGAACGTAAAAGCGCTGTGCGAGCGTCTGGCAGACGGGTACGTTGTACCACCCCAGATTGTAGGCCCGCACCACCACGCCCTGCTGGGAATCGCAGGTGCCGGGGCTGCCGATGCCGATCTGGGTGCAGTCGGAGAAAGAGAGACCGGCCTGGGCGGTGGCCTCTTCCACGGCGTCGCCCATGTCGGACACCACGTCCTGCCAGGGACGGGCGGCAAAGGTCGGGACGCTGATCTTGGAGAGGATCTCATGGGATCCGCTGATGATACCGACGGCAATATTGGTGCCGCCCAGGTCAATGCCAACACGGAACATATGGTAGCTTCCTTTGCATAAAATATCAGGTCACATTAAAAATGGGAGATAAACGACTCGTTGACGCTGACCGTCCGGTTGATGTCGGAGGACTGGATGCTGGCGAAGATGACCCGCATGGTGTAAAGGGCTTCTCTGCCGGAGATCTCCGGTTCGTGTCCGTTTTCCAGCGCCTCCACAAAGGCGTCAATGACGCCGGAGGAGCTTTCGTCATAGTCGATGTCATAGGAGGTGACGTTGTGGTTGTTGTCCGTCACCACGATGTTGTGACCACCGTCGTCAAAAATACGCATAATGCCCTTGGTGCCGTACAGGAAGGTGGACTTGCACTCTTTGCCGTAAATGGTCCAGCTGGCGGCCATGGTGCCCACGGCGCCGCCGCTCATGCGCAGAATGCAAAGCGCGTTGTCGTCCACGCCGATGAGATCGCCCTTGTCGTCGCGCTTGTTCAGCGTCAGCACCTTGGCGGTGGTCTCCACCACCTTTTGCCCAGTCAGATAGTGGATCAGGTCGATCTTGTGAATGCCCAGGTCGGACAAAGCGCCCATGGCGGCCTTGTTCTTGTCAAAAAACCAGGTACCCGCGTCCACGGACCAGCCCTCGGGGCCGGCGTTGCCCAAAATGGTGCGGAATGTAATGATGTCGCCGATGATACCGGCGTCCAGCAGCTCTTTGGCTTTGCGATGCACCGGGTTCAGGCGCATGTTGTGGCCGATCATCAGATATTTGCCGTTGTGCTCGGCGGCGGCCACCATGGACTCGCATTCCTGCAGAGTAACAGCCATGGGCTTTTCGCACAAAACGTGTTTGCCGGCATACAGTGCGGCGTTGGAGATCTCGGCGTGGTTGCGGTTTTCCACGCAGACGCTGACGGCGTCGATCTCCGGGTTTTTCAAAAGTTCGTAATAAGAGGCGTACGCCGTGCCGCCGTACTGCTTGGCAATGTCTTCCGCACGGGCCAGATTTTTGTCATAGTAACCTACCAACTGCACACGGGGATTGTGCGCATATTCCGGCAGGTGCCGGACCTGTGCGATCTTACCGCAGCCAATAATACCAACTTTGATCATAATGAGCCCCCCTCAAAATCGTATGCGCCATAAAAAGGCATACCTATACATATGGATTATAACAGATAAAATAATGGGAATAAACACTGTTTTTGGCATTTTGCTAAAAATTTCGCCTTTCTGCCGGTATTTGCGCCCGGACCCACAGCCCCACCCTCACTTTTCCGCGCAAACGGCCACGGCGTAGTTTTCCCGCCGGAAGCGGACAAAGGAAAAGCCGTCGTGGCAGGCGAGCGTGTTGATATCGGATAGATGGGCCAGACTCGCGCCGGTGTATTTGCACCAGGCCTCTTTGGCGGTCCACAGGAAAAAAAAACGTTCCAGCGCCCCGGCCTCTGTCAGGCGCTCCGGAAGCGGCGCGCCCCCCTCCACAAAGGATAGCTCCTCCAGCACACAGACCCGGCGCACCAAATGGGCTCCCACCGGACGAAAGACCTGCACGTCGGCGCCGATGGGCGCTTTGTCCACCGCGCACAAGACCAGATCGGCGGAGTGGCTGATGCTGAAAAAAGGACCGCCGTCCACATAGGGCTTTCCCTTTGCTGTTCGCTGAAAAACGACTTCGCTCTCCGGCATACCGCGAAAGGCCCCCACGGCCTGCCGGGCCAGGTGTTCCCCCGCCGCCGTGCGCCGGCGGTCGGCTTCCTGCCGTCGGGCCGTCTCCTGCTGGCGCTGGGGAGACATCTGGGAAAACCACGCCAGCAGCTCCGCCTCCGTTATCTGACGGATATCCTGCCAATAAAGTGTCAAGGGCGTCGCCTCTTTTCTAAAAAATGGAATAGGCAGCGAAGGATTGCAAATTGATGACCGAAGGTTTATAATGAATGAAATCACGTTTTGATACTTTACCCGGCGACACAGGAGGCGAAACACATGAAAATGACCGAATCCTCAGAGGATTATCTGGAAACGATTCTGATGGAGCAGTGCCGTCACGGCAAAGTGCGCTCCATCGACGTGGTCAATGCGATGGGTTTTTCGCGGCCTACTGTTTCCATCGCTATGAAGAAGCTGATGGAAAACGGTTATGTCACCATGGGAGACGGCGGGAGCCTGGAGCTGACGGACCTGGGCCGCACGGTGGCGGAGAGTGTCTATGAGCGCCACCGGGTGATCGCCCGGCTGCTGATGGCCATCGGCGTGGACGAGGAGACCGCCTATACGGACGCCTGCCGCATGGAACATGATATGTCGGAGAAGACCTTCTCCTGCGTCAAAGAGTATTACCACAAGATACATGAATGACAGCAAGGATGCCGCGGAACAGTCGCCGCGGCATCTTTTTGCCACGGCGCAAAAAGCGGCGCCGCAGAAAAAAGTTCTTCTTTTTCCATTACTTTAGTATATATCCGAGAGGTGAAAAAAAGTCAAGACTTTCTCTGCAAGCGGCCCCCAAAAGACGCACGTTTTCGACAATTCTTGCATTTTTGGAACAGACGCAGTATACTTAACCAGACTCAAGGATTCCGGAGGAGAGAGAATGATCACGGAAGTTAAAACCGAGCAGGCGGTCGTTACCGTCGAGGAAGTCGCCACAAAGGCCCAGCGCCATTTGTTCGTGGACTATCCCAATCGCCTTTATCATGATGTGCCTCAGTTTGTTCCCGCCACCTATGGCGATGATCTGTCAGACTGGGACCCCAAGAGCAACCCTGCCTTTGCCTATTGCGACGCGCGGTGCTTTCTGGCCTACCGAAACGGCGAGATCGTGGGCCGCATTGGCGCCATCTTCAGCCGCAAATCCAATGAAAAGTGGCATACGAAGCGGATGCGCTTTACTCAGGTGGACTTTATTGATGACCCCGCGGTGAGCGACGCGCTCTTTGGCACAGTGGAGCAGTGGGCCCGGGAAATGGGCTGTGAGGAAGTGCACGGCCCCCTTGGCTTTACCGATCTGGACAGAGAGGGTATGCTGGTGGAGGGGTTTGACAGGATCAGCTGCTTCTTTACCTATTACAACCACCCCTATTACATCGACCATATGGCACGGCTGGGCTATGTCAAGGACGTGGACTGGGTGGAAAACCTGCTCCATGTGCCCAACGACCCCGTCATCTTTTCCCGGTGGGATAAGCTGGCCCATTATGTGCTCAAGCGGGAGAAGTTGCACGTGGCCGATGTGAAGAACCGTCTTGCCTATCCATCGCTGATCCGTAAGTTTTTTGATCTGGTGAATGTGGCCTACGCTCCGCTGTACGGCACAGTGGAGCTGTCGGAAGAGCAGATCAAACGCTATGCCAATAAATTTGCGCCGCTCATTAACCCCAAACTCACCTGCTTTGTGATGGATGAGGAGGAGAATCTGGTGGCCTTCGGCGTGGGCGCCCCGTCTATTGCCAAGGCGCTGAAAAAGCACAGCGGCCGCCTTTTCCCCACCGGTTGGATAGATCTGCTTAAGGCGTTCCACAAAAACGACACCATTGATCTGCTTTTGATCGCGGTGCGCCCGGATCATCAGGGCATGGGCGTCAACGCCGTGATCCTCAACAAGGTGATGAAGGGCTGCATGGAAATGGGGATTCAGTGGGCGGAAACCGGCCCCATGCTGGAAACCAATGAAAAAGTGCAGAGCCAGTGGGAGAACTTTAAGATCGAGCAGCACAAGCGCCGCCGCTGCTTTGTCAAACAACTCTAATAACAGGAGGGAGGCTGTTTGGCCTCCCTCTTTTCACGCCTGTTTTCCGGAAAATTTGAAAAGACCGGGACTTTTTCTCTTTTATTTGTTAAAATATAGAAAACAAAAGCCGAAAGCCGGGGGTAAACATGGAAAGAAACTATAAGATGACGCTGGCCTATGACGGCACGCGCTTTTTTGGCTGGGAACGCCAGCCGGGACGGGAGACCATACAGGGCAAGCTGGAGGGCGTGTTGACCAAGCTGGCGGAAAAGCCGGTGGAGGTCATCGGCGCGGGCCGTACGGACGCCGGCGTCCATGCCAGAGCCATGGTGGCCAACTTTCTTCTGGACACGGCTCTGCCGCCGGAAGAGATCCGGGACTACCTCAATCGCTACCTGCCCGACGCCATCGCCGTGCAGGAGGTGAAAGAAGCGTCGGAGCGGTTTCACGCCCGCTATAAGGCGGTGGGCAAGACCTACCGCTACACCTGCTTCGACGGGCCGGTGAAGCCGGTTTTTGACCGGCGGTATGTGACGGTGCTGGATTTCCACCCCGATTTGGAAAAGATGCGGGAGGCTGCGGCCTTTTTGACGGGCGAACACGATTTTGCCAGCTTTTGCGGCAACCCCCACATGAAAAAATCCACCGTCCGTGTGGTGGACAGCATGGAGATCACCCGGCGGAAGGACTATCTGTTTTTTACCTTTCACGGCACTGGCTTTTTGCAGAACATGGTGCGAATCCTGGTGGGAACGCTGCTGGAGGTGGGTCGGGGCCGTCTGACACCGGATGAGGTGCAAAAAATATTGGAGGCCGAGGATCGCCGCTTGGCGGGTCCCACAGCGCCCCCGGAGGGCCTTTGCCTGATGAAAGTGGACTATTGATGGCTTGATACGGAAAAAACCGCCCCGGCTTTGGCCGGAGCGGTTTTTATGTCTGTTTGTTATTTGTGAGCCAAAGAGCGGGAAGAGCGCGCGGGGATCCGCAGCAGCTGTACCACGGGAACCGCCTGCTCACCGGCGGCCAGTTCAGCCATGGTAAACAAAAGCACCATCATGCCTGCGTTGGGGAAGGGGCAAAACTCGCCGGGGTTGGTCATGGAGATCAGAAGCATCCCCAGATAGGAAAGCCGCATACACACGGTAAAGGGCGTCCGGGAAGACCAAAGGACGTGAATGCGGTCACTGACCAGCTTCATATAGGCCACAATGCCCAGCAGGCCCATGCTGCCCATGATCTGAGCGATCATGTTGTGATAAAACACCATGCTGCCCTCAACGCCGATGAACACCTGCTCATGCAGGTTGTTGCCAAGGCCGATGCCGAAAATGGGGTGGCGCACAAAGTCGCGGACAGCGCAGATCAAAAACCGCCAGCGGGGCTCATTGATGGAGATCCATCCGCCGCTCTGGATGCGGCCGGCCACCCACTGGGAACCAACAAGGCAGAAGAAGGCGGCGCCCACACCAAACAGGCCCAGCACCACTTTTTTGGACAAAGCGTGGAACCGCACCATATAGATGCAGCACAGCGCCAGCGTCACAGCACCGAAGAGAAGGGCGCTGCGGCTGCCAGTAAACAGCAGACCCAGCCCGAAAAACGCTGCGGAGATGAGATGCTTCTTGTTTTGCAGGGCAAAATAAAACGGCATCGGCAGCGTGGTGAGCAGGATCGTGGCGCAGAAATTGCGGTAGGAAAAGTCGATGCTGCTGCGGGTCTCCCAGAAGGTCTGCCAGTTCCATATGTAAACAAGCATGACCATGACCACCATGAAAGCGCCCATCACATAAAAAATGGAGGCAAACCGATCATACAGATTGTAATCCTGCCGCACGGAGATTCTGGATCGGTACAGCAGGTATAAAAGCAGCATGCCCACGCCCAGACCCAGGGAATAATAAAGGGACAGCGGCTTTGTGTACTGCTGATAGGTCATCACGTCGCAGCCGCCCAAAACGGTGGCCAGCGACACAAGCAACAGCCCCTGGCTGCTGCGTCCCACTTTGGGGGTGGCAGGCCAGACAATCAAATGCAGGATCAGCGCGGCAAAAAACGGAAAAGCCGCAAACACCAAGGGAACGAAAACGTTCAGATTGTCATACTGCGGCGCCGCCATTTCAAACATCAGAAAGAAAGGCAAAACCGACGCCAAAAAATCGGAACAAAACGCCAAAAAAATTGTGGTGGCCATCAAAAGAAACAGTACGCCAGCCACCGTTTTCCCTGTGATCAAAAAAACGGAAGAAGCAAAAAGCAGAGAAATAAAATACCATTTGCTATTCCAAAAATGCTCCACATGCTGTGAAACACGAGAAAAAATACGGTAAATGCTCCCCTGCAAACCCTTTCTCTGAACGGCGTCCAGATCGTGATGAGAAAAGACCATAGACGAGACTCCTTATACAACATCACCCAACGGGTGAAATATTCCGCGCGGATACCGGCCGCACGAACCATCTTACTGCCAATGGGCGCAACGATGCGCCTGAAAACACCTCTGTGCAAATGTAAGTTATATCACTTTTTACCCTGCTTGTCAAGAAAAAACAGGGTCTTGATTCTTAATTTTCAAACGTATTTTACAGAAAATTCAAAAATTAAGAAAATCAAAAGAAATTTATAGGCACTTTTTAATCTTACTATGTCAGCGCCGCACTCACTATTCTAAATGACGGATGGACTGTTGAAAAGGTTCCCTGTTTTGCCGCCGTATTTTGCGGCCCCGCAAAATACGGCCAAAGAGACTAAGGACTTATCCCGAAATAAGATAAGCGATATAATAGAAAGAAAACAAAGAAGATAACGACAATGGAATCATGGAAAGTAAGCAATGAACTATGGGAACAAGTAGCACCACTCATACCCAAACATGAACGAAATCCAGAAAGAACATATAAACGGCGTGCTGGTGGCGGGCGAAAGCCAGCACCAGCGAGGAATGTGTTTGAAGCCATCCTCTATGTATTACGAACGGGGATACAGTGGAAGGCACTTCCACAGAATGAATTTGGATGTTCGGGAAGCGCAGTACATCGAGCTTTTCAATTTTGGCAGGAAACTGGCTTTTTTGAAGCACTTTGGGAAAAAGGGCTGCAAACTTACGACGCATTCTCGGGAATCAAATGGGAATGGCAGAGCGTCGACGGTTCAATGCGAAAAGCGCCGATGGCACTGGAAGGTGTAGGAGCCAATCCGACAGACCGGGGAAAAAAACGGAAGCAAGACGCACATGCTGACGGATGGTGCAGGAGTCCCGCTGTCACTCGTCGTAACCGGAGCCAACCGTCACGATGTAGCAGAACTTGAAAATGTGTTGAAAGCTGCTGTCATAACCGCACCCAAAGGTAAAGTAACAAATCTCTGTGCCGATGCCGGATATACAGGAAATCCTGCATTGCAGGTCATCCTTTCCTTCGGATATATTCCACATGTCAGGTCGCGCGGAGAAGAAAAGTTGCTTCTCGAAAGTAATCCGGATTTTCATGCAAGGCGGTGGGTTGTGGAAGCTTGTCATTCCTGGATCAATCGTTTTCGTAAGCTTTTGGTTCGATTTGAGAAAAAACTATCTTCGTATTTGGGATTACTCGAATTTGCCTGTGCCATCATTGCCTTTCGCAAGGTTATTCCTGTTTATCCCGGATTTTTTATTTCGGGATAAGTACTTATTTCAAAAAGAAAGCGGACAGCCTTGCGCTGTCCGCTTTCCGGAAAGAACGTCAGGAGCAGTAGACCACGATGGCGTCCCGAAAGAACCGGGCGCAGCCGGGCGCGACGCGGTCGTAATAGGCCGCAAACCGGGGATCGGCGGCATACATTTCCGCCAGTCCTTTATGGGCCTCTTTTGAATATGTGCCGTCTTTCCAGAACAGGCACAGCCACTGCCTGTGGAGATCACAGGCCCGCCGGGCCGCCTCGCAGGCGGGATCGCCGCTGTCAAACGCCTCTTTTAGCGACTGATTAATGGCGGCGCTGAGCGCCTGGCTTTTTTGCCACTGTTCTTCCGACATACCGGCCACCTTGGCATAAGAAGCGTCCACAGCCTCGTCGCCGTAGCGGCTTCGCACCTCGTCGCCGTAGGCTTCTTCGTTGTCAGAGAGCATTTTTTGCTTGAATCCCTCAAATTTTTCCTGATCTGTCATCATCGTTTCTCCTTTCATGGAACAGATGGTTTTGGTGACGTTGCCAATCAGCGCCTCCAGCTCTGCCCGCTTTTCCAAAAGCGCCGACAGGTGCGCTTCCAGAGCCTTTTCCCTGTCAAAATTCGGAGCCGAGAGCAGGCGGCCGATCTCCTCCAGAGGAATGTCCAGCGCCCGGTAAAAGAGGATCTGCTGCAAACGATCCACCTCTTGCGAACCGTAAATGCGATAGCCGTTGTCGGCTGCGCGCCGGGGGGCCAGCAGCCCGATGGCGTCATAGTAGCGCAGGGTGCGCTTGCTCACGCCGGAAAGAGCCGACAGCTTGTTCACTGTGTATTCCACTGATTTTCACCTCACCGGAAAGGATAAACGATGACGTCGCGTCAATGTCAATCCCCTTTTTTAAAAGTTTTATTTCTCAGCTGGCAGCCTGGGAGAAAACGGCCTGCCGCAGCCGGTCTGCCAGAAGGGAAAGCTGGCCGCTGTCTTTTGTATTGAACACCAGATAGCTACCATCGTGTTTTTTGACGATGATGACCTCTTTTTGCGCCGAGACCACCGCGCACCGATAGCTGCCGAACCGGGGCGCGCGGAAGGTGCCGGTTTTGATGCTGATGGTGTCGCTTCCCAATGTTCTGGTGCCATAGTCGATGTCGGAGGCGGTGCTGATGCTTTCGATGTCGGCGTACAGGACGGTCTCGCTGAAAGACAGCGCCTTCACAGAGAGCCTGTCCTCTTCCAGCGTCACACGGATGCCTGTTTAATCTGTGGCAATGAAGTAAGCGGCCACAAGAAGTAAAATAATGATGGAAAAGGCGGCGCCTGCTTTCTTTGTGCGCATAGAGGGAACCTCCTCTGCTGTCAGATGCTTTTATCCTACCATACGGCGCGAAAAAAGAAAAGGCGGCGCCGTTTCTGGGAGAGCGGCGGCTGTGTGTGTTTGTCACAGAAAAAACAAAATCACCTGTTATATTGTAAATAAAAAGAGGAGGTGTCTCCATGCAAAAACTGCTGATCGCCGACGACAACAAACAGATTACCTCCATTCTCGGTGAATATGCCGCCAAAGAGGGCTTTGCGGTGAGTGTAGCCTGGGATGGCCGGGAGGCAATGGAAAAATTCCGGGCGGAGAAACCGGATATGCTTTTGCTGGACGTGATGATGCCGGAAAAGGACGGCTTTTCCGTCTGCCGGGAGATCCGCCGTGATTCCAACGTGCCCATTTTGATGATCACAGCCCGGGGCGAGGACTTTGAGAAGATCATGGGCCTTGAAATCGGCGCCGACGATTATATTGTCAAGCCCTTTTCCCCCGGAGAGGTCATGGCCCGTGTCAAGGCGGTGCTGCGCCGTCTGGGCCGGAGCGCAGGGCAGGCGCAGCGGTTCACCTGCGGCGGACTTGACGTCTGTCTGGACGACTGTACCGCCTCCATTGACGGCCGCGCGCTCCTGCTGACCAAAAAGGAGATCGAGATCCTGTGGACACTGGCCACGGCAAAGGGGCGCGTCTTCTCCCGGGACAATCTGCTCAATGCGCTGTGGGGCTATGACTATTTCGGGGACAGCCGCACGGTGGACAGCCACATCAAGCGTCTGCGGGCCAAACTGGACCAATATCCCCACCCCGACTGGGACATCCGCACCATTTGGGGCGTGGGCTACAAATTTGAGGGCTGCGCGGATGAAAAGTAAAATCACACGCCGGCTTGCCGGCTATTTCGCTCTGGTGCTGCTGGCCTTTTCACTGGTAATCGGCGGTGTCTTTGCCGCCCTGGTGCAGCGGCAGGCTGTGGAAAAGCAGCGGGACGAGCTGCAGCGCTATGCCCAGTCCCTTGCCGATATTTTAGGCAGTCCCGGTTCCTCGGGTCTGGGTATGAACGGCAAGGGCGGCACCATGGCGTATCTCCGGTTCATCGGCGACGTTTCGGACGCCGGCGTGTGGATGGTGGACGCCGTGGGGGCGCCGCTGTCCGTCAGTATGGGACATATGGCGCAAAGCATCGAGGGAGAAAGTCTGCCGGAGGCGCTGCTGCCGCTGGTGTCCCAGGTCCTCAGGGGTGAGACGGCTTTCAGTGACGCGCTGCACACGGCCTCCGGCGCCGACGCTCTTGCGGTGGGAGTTCCCATCACAACGGCGGATGGCAGCGTGATGGGCGGCGTTTTGCTGCGGGCGCAGTCGGATCACGCTCCGGCGGCGGTCAGAGGCGGTCTTTTCATGCTTCTTATCAGCCTTCTGGCGGCGCTGACAGCGGCGGCTCTTTTGGCAGTGTGGCTCTCCTGCTCGTTCACCCGGCCTTTGGCACGGATGAAGACGGCAGCGGCGGCGCTGGCGGGAGGCGCGTATGGCGCCCGGGTGGATGTGCATCAGTCCGACGAGATCGGCGAGCTGGCGGACACGCTGGACACGCTGGCGGTGCGTCTGGAAGAGGCCAGCCGCGAGAGCGAAAAGCTGGAAGGTCTGCGCCGGGAGTTCACGGCCAATATCTCCCATGAGCTCCGCACGCCGGTGACGGTTTTGCGGGGATCGCTGGAGGCACTTTGCGACGGCGTGGTGTTCGACGGTCCCAAGGTGGCGGAGTATCACCGGGAAATGCTGGGCGAAGCGCGCCATCTGGAGCGATTGGTCAATGACTTGCTGGAGTTGTCTCGCCTGCAGAACAGGGACTTTGCCATTGAAATGGCGCCCATCAACCTGCTGGACCCGCTGCAAGAGGCCCGGCGCAGTGCCGCCCGTCTTGGGCAGAGCAAAAGTGCTTATCTGGAAATGCAGGCCCCGGCGCCGCTGCCCTTCGAGGGCGATTACGGCCGACTGCGGCAGATGTTTTTGATCGTATTGGATAATGCGGTGAAATTTTCACCACCCGGCGGCTGTGTCGCCATTGCGGCGGATTCGGAGAAAATCGTCATCAGTGATCAGGGCTGCGGTATAAAAGAAGACCAGCTGCCCCACATTTTTGACCGCTTCTATCGTAGCCGCAGCGCCCAAAACGCCGGCGGCACGGGGCTGGGGCTGGCCATAGCGGCCGGCATTGCCAGGCGCCACGGCATGGAGATCACGGCGGACAACCTGCCGGAGGGCGGCGCGGTCTTTACGTTCCGCCTGGCGGTGCCTATGGCGCCGGAGAGTGGAAAATGCCCTTAAATTGGACGGGAAAAGACACAGTTTTGCCGCAAAGATCGTCTATTCTAACATCACAGCAACCCCCATTCAAAAATACGATGATTTCAGGAGGAAACTATGATGAAAAACATTAAAAAGAAACTGACAGCGGCTGCGGCGGTTTTGACCGTCGGTCTTCTCGGTGTCACCGCCTTTGCGGCGTCTGACTACAAGACCCCGGCAGAGGTGGCGGCGGGTGTCACCGGACGTACGGTGGAAAGTGTGACGGAGGAGCGGACCGAAACCGGAAAAGCCTACGGCACCATCGCGTCGGAGGACGGAAAGCTGGCGGAGTTCAAAGACGGCATTCTGGAGCTGCGTAAGGATCAGCTCTCCGACCGCGTGGCGGATGGCAGCATGACTCAGGCACAGGCCGACAAGACCATCACTGCTATCGAGGAAAATCAGGCTGTCTGCGACGGCACCGGCGTTGGCCGAGGTTTCGGCCTTGGCTGCGGTGGCGAGACCGCCTGCGGCGAAAATGGCGTCTGCAATGGCGAAGCCCTGGGCAATGGAAACGGTTACCGCGGCAACGGCGGTGTTGGCGACGGCACCTGCACCGGCGGAAACGGCTGGGGCAGCCGTGGCGGCCGCGGTATGTGCGCCGCGAACTGATCCTATCCTTATAAATAAAAAGGGCTCATCCTTTTTGGATGAGCCCTTTTTGCGCGGCAAAATGGAACAGAGCGGTGAAGAATTCTGCCAAGGCGTCATGCCCGCCGCGCAGGACGCCCATTTCTATAAAGACCGGTCTCTTTCCCATAAAAGAGCAATGCGTGATACCCACTCCCCAAGTCACAGCTCCTTTGTCAGATAGTGACGTTTTCCGGTGAGCGGGTAATTTTCCAAAGCAAAGACCTCGCGGTAGCCCAGCTTTTCATAAAAAGCGGGCGCCTGAAAGTGAAAGGTGTTCAAAAAAGCATACCGGCAGCCCCGTTTTTTTGCTTCCGCTTCCGCCTGCTTCAGAAGGGAGCGCCCGACGCCCCGGCCCCGAAGCACTTCGGACACCCAGAGGTACTCTACGGTCAGCCAGTTCCCGTGGGTTTCGCCCACCAGTCCGGCCAGCTTGCGCCCTGCGGCGTCTTCCTGGTAAATTCCCAGATCCCGGGGATTGCGGTCTTCGATCCTGGCACGGTTGTATGCCAGCAACTCCTGAAAAATATCCGCCCGATCCTGAGGCTGAATGTGGTCTGTCACTTTAAATTCCATTTTGGCTCCTTCCTTTGTAAAAGGCATAGCGACGGCCTCGTTTCCGGTCACAAAAAAATCTGACAGGGTTTCCTCTGCCAGATTTATGGGTTGCGGGGGCAGGACTTGAACCTATGACCTCCGGGTTATGAGCTCAATGGTAAAATTCATATATATATTGTAATTACTATATTTTGCGCAGATAGCAATGAATGTAAATTGACTTTTTAGCCGATATAGTCATATTATATAATAATTTTGACATTTTGTAAAGTATTAAGTCGGAATTTTACAAATGCAAAAATGCTTGTGAAAGAGGGCGCTTTTTGTAAAATGAAAACGTGGAGGGATATCATAGAAGTGCAGAGAGCAAACACCCAAAATGTGATAGAATCAAAGCGTACCAGTGGCCACGCCGTGAAAATGAAGTCCGAGCCCTGACGCCGCAGCAATACCGATGGCTCATGAAAGGACCCCAAATGGAGCATGATATAACGTCGATAAACGCTTGAAAATGCTGGCTTTACAGCGAATTTTGCGCAATATTTAACCATGGAAATAACAGAGAAAAAAGGTACAAGTAACGCTGAAATGGTCTCCATTTTAAGCGCGGAGAATGATGCGCTCCGCAAGGAAAACGAGAACCTTTTCTGACCGGCTTTTCCGGCTGGCTGCACGCGGACGGGTACCAGGGCTACCACAAGCTGCCTGAAAACATCCGTGTGGTTGGCTGCTGGGCCCATGCACGGCGAAAATTTGATGAAGCCGTGAACGCTCTGCCAAAGCCGGAGCAGGCTGGTTCTGCCACCCTTGAGGGGCAGCAGTATTGCATGAAGCTGTTTGCCTTGGAGAAAGAGCTTGCAAAGCTTACGCCCGAAAAACGATATGAACAGCGGCTGAAGCAGGAAACGCCTGTTTTAGACGCCTTGTTGGCATGGCCTCAGACAAAAAATACACCGCCAAAATTTGCTCTTGGAAAAGCACTGCACTATTTGCACGAACAGTGGTCGTATCTGATTCGCTATTTTGAGGATGGACGGCTGGAGCTGAGCAACAACCGCGCAGAGCGGAGTATTAAGCCCTTCGTCATGGGCAGAAAAAACTTTCTGTTTGCGAACACACCCGGCGGCGCGCAAGGAAGTGCTGTCATCTACAGTATCATTAAACCCGCAAAGAAAAACGGGCTGGGCACTTTTCGGTATTTGACCTATATTCTGAGCACCGCACCGGCGCTGGCCCTGTCCGATCCTGACTGGGATGAAACGCTGATACCCGAATTTACCCCGGCATCCTGCCGTAGCTTACAGCCAGGAGCACAATCCTAAACCCGCTGAGGCCTGCCGTCGGCAGGCCCCTTTTTTATAGCTGTTTTACGCTTACGTTTTCTGCGCGGTATTTCTCTAAAGTTGGAATATTTGTTAAAAGTGAAATGTCAATTTTGGCTTATATGAGAATTGACATGGCTTTATCAACATAGTAATATTTATATTAACCCATTAGATGGAATGACATTCCGTGTATCGGAATGAACGGAGGGATAATTGATGCAGCTTGTCGATCGCACGCTGGCCGCATTGGAGGCCATGAGCCGCAGCCCCGAAGGCCTTTCTGTTTCAGAGCTGGCCGCTATACTTCAGCTGCCGCCCAGCTCTACCCATCGGCTGTTGGACAGTCTGCGCAATGACCACTTTGCGGTGCAGGATGCGCAGACAAAGAAATACCGACTCAGCTATAAAATTATTTCTTTGGCTGCCCGGGTAGAAAAGAACAACGCACTAATTGCCTGCTCCAAGCCCATAATGGAACGGCTGGCAAAGCAGATCGACCGCAACATCGTGCTGTGTGTTTTGGAGCGAGGGCACGTGATTAATGTAGCCTGCGTGGAAAAAGAGGATGCCAGCCTGTACATGGTCAAAATAGGGATTGAGCTTCCACTTTATTCCACCTCAGCCGGTCGGGTATTTGCGGCCTATATGGATCGTACCCAGGCGCTGCGCTATTTTTCCGAAGAGGATCGGAATCCCAGAACTCCCTACACGAAAACCTCGCTGGAGGAGCTGACCCGGGAGCTGGATCGCATCCACTCTTTGGGCTTCTCTGAAATTGACGAGGAGCTGCAAATGGGCATCTGCGGTGTGGCCTGCCCTATTTTTGATTTAAACGGGGAAGCTGCTGCCTCTCTGGCTTTTACCACCGTTAAGACCGGCGATGAGGCGGCCTTGAAAGATAAGATCCGGCAGCTTAAAAGCGCCGCGGAAGAAATTACCCGTGCCATCAAATAATCAATCAAATCATGGAAATGAGACCGATGAGGAGTATCAGTTATGAGTGAATACAGTGTGGAATTAAAAGGAATTGGTCAGATCTATAAAAATCTGCTCAAGGAGGATACCATTGCCCTGCAGGACATAAATCTGCAAATCAAGGCAGGGGAGTTTATTTCCATTATTGGCCCTTCCGGCTGCGGGAAATCCACGCTGCTGCGTATTGTGGGAAACCTGGATAAAGCCGCCTCCGGTACCATTGACTACCGCGACGGCGCCAATCAGCAGATGGGCTTTGTGTTTCAGGATTCTGTTCTACTGCCTTGGAAAAATGTGCGCCAAAATGCCGACTTTCCGTTGGTTATTCAAAACAAACGGACACCGGAAAATGAGAAAAAGCTGGATGACCTGCTGGAGTTAGCCGGTCTTACCGAGTTTAAGGACGCGCTGCCCCGGGAACTTTCCGGCGGTATGAAGCAGCGGGTATCCATCGTGCGCGCTCTGTCTTACGATGCGCCGCTGATGCTGATGGACGAGCCCTTTGGGGCGTTGGACGCCCTTACCCGGGATCATCTGAATGAGGAGCTTCTGAAAATCTGGAGTAAGACACAAAAAACCATTATTTTCGTCACCCACAGCATTGAAGAAGCTGTCTTTTTGTCCGACCGCGTGGTGGTGATGTCTGCCCGTCCCGGCCGGATCAAGGAGATTGTCTCCATTGATATGCCTCGCCCCCGCGGAAACGATACTCGCAATGCACCGGCCTTCACCGAATACAGCAAATATCTAAGGGGGCTGATCGGATGAAAAAGAACCGCAAGCTGCGTAAAGCGCTCGCCGGCATTGCTGAATATGCACTGTCTATCGGCACCTTTTTGCTGATCTGGTGGATTTATGTGGCCATCAAGATGCCGCCGACCTATATTCTGCCTGCCCCCACGGATGTTTGGAAGAGCCTTGTGAAGCTGTTTGCTTCTGGGGAGGTATATCCGCATCTTTGGACGACCACCTATGAGGTAATTCTGGGCTTTTTGATCGGCGCGCTCATCGGCGTGGCGCTAGGCTATCTTTTCAGCAAAGTACGCTTTTTGCACGATATGTTTATGCCCTATCTGATTTTTATGCAGACAGCTCCTAAAATCGCTCTGGTTCCCCTGTTTATTGTCTGGTTCGGTATCGGCCTTGTATCAAAGGTGGTCCTGATCATCTCCATGGTGCTTTTCCCGGTGCAGGCCGGCATGATGCTGGGTCTCGACTCCATTCCGGCGGATGTGGGCAACCTGATGAAGGTCCTCAAAGCGACCAAATGGCAGATTTTTTCCAGAGTGGAAATGCAATACTCACTGCCTGCCCTTTTTTCGGGCTTGAAGGTCGGTATTGTGCAGGCTGTTATCGGCGCCATCGTGGCCGAATGGATGTCCGGTAAGCAGGGACTGGGCTATATTCTCACCTACGCCTCCTCCACCTACAACACCTCCATGTTGCTGGCCGGCATTGTGGTCACCATCCTGCTGGGTATTTTCACTTATGAAGTTATCAATGTTTTGGAACAGCGGCTGTTGAACTGGCATACGTCTCAACAGGCATAACCCTTTATTTTCTACATTCTGGAAAGGAGCGCATGGCGGCCCCGCCCCATGCGACGTACTGTATGGTTTTTACCTCCGCTTCCACCCCTGAGGTTGATGGAAAGATGCCGCACCTGTTGTGCACCGAGAAGGACATCGCCCCTATTGTTTTACTCCCCGGCGATCCTGGCCGTGTGGCCCTTTTCTCCGATCTGCTGGAAAATTTCCGCCTGGTCAGCTCCAATCGGGAGTATACGGTGGGGACCGGCTTTTATCAGGGCGTTCCCGTGACTGTGTGCTCCACCGGCATCGGCGCGCCCTCTACGGAAATCGCCGTGGCCCAGCTTATTGCGCTGGGTGCCAAAGCTTTGATCCGCATCGGCGGTACCGGCGCCATTCAGGCGGATATTCCCTGTGGTTCCATGATTCTCAACACCGGCGCCATGCGGAAGGGAGGTACCTCCGCCTTTTACGCGCCGCCTGAATATCCGGCCATTGCTTCTTTTGAGGTGGTGGACTGCCTGAAGCAGGCCTGCGAGGAGTTGAACCAGACTTATACCGTGGGTATCTGTGCTTCTATTGCCTCTTTCTATCACGGACAGGGGCGGGCCCTACCTTTTGAAAACGATTACGATGCCGAAGCCGTGATTGAACACTATCGCAAGCTGCGGGTCATTAATATGGAGATGGAAGCGGAAACGATTTTTACTCTGGCCGCGCTAAGCGGTGTCCTGTCCGGCAGCATTTGCTCTGTTCACTGCAACCGCATTACGGATCAGTGGCTGGTGGACAACACGGAAGAACAGAAACAAATGTGTCGGATCGCCCTTCTGGGCGCGCGGCACCTGTGGCAGACTTACCTGTCAAAAGAACTGAAGGGCTGAGAAAAAACACGCTGGCCCTTTAGATATAAAATGAAAAAGGACGTGGAAAAAGATGAAAAAGAGATTTTTGGCACTGGCTCTTTGCTTCTCCCTTGCGCTGACTCTGCTGGCCGGCTGCGGTAGCAAGTCTGAAACCCCGAAGACGGACACACCCAAGGAGCCCAAAACGGTTTCTATTCAGATCGATGGCGCTGCCGTCCCTTACTATGCACCTTTGTATGTGGCGCAGGAAAATGGCTTCTTTGCCGAAGAAGGTTTGAACGTGGAATTCTATTATGCGGCTGCGGCTGACATCGTGAAGAACGTGGCTTCCGGCAACGTAGAGTTCGGTTTCCCCAACGCTGACGCCGTGGTGGCAGCCAAATCCCAGGGAATCCCCGTAAAGGTTGTTCACACTACCTATCAGGAAGGTTTGGGCGCCATTATCTTTGGCTCCGATTCCGGCATCAAGACCCCTGCCGATCTCAAGGGTAAAAAGGTTGCCGTGACCAGCCTGGGCAGCGCCAACTACTTCCAGCTGCAGGCTGCCATGGAATCTGCCGGCCTGACCATTGACGATGTCAATGTGGAGATCGTAGGTACCGGCTCTATCCTCACCGCTCTGACAGAGGGCCAGGTGGACGCCATTGCTTTCTCTAAGCTGCGCACCATCGAGCTCAATAACGCCGGTTATGCCGCCAGCGAGATCACCTGCGACCAGTTCCTGCCCTCTTTCGGCAACGTGCTGGTTGCCAGCGACAAACTGACTGCCGAGGATCCCGATACGGTGGCTGCTTTCTGCCGCGCGCTGAATAAGGGAATCCAGTATATCATTGACGGCCATACCGAAGAAGCCGTGGATATGTCCATTGAAAAGTATGCCCCCACCTTTGCAGAAAAGCGCAACGTGGTCGTGCAGATCATCAACGATGTGTTTATCGCCACATTGTGGCAGAGCGATTACACCAAGGCTAACGGCCTGGGCGCTTCCAATACCGAAAAGTGGCAGAAGCTGGTGGACAACTCCAAGGAAGCCGGTATCATCGATACCTCCTTTAGTGCATCTGATTTGCTCTATACCCCCGCTAAGTAATATTTCGCTGACGGCAGCCATTTGAGAGATCATGAGGTGTTCACATGTTTTATCGAAAATACCGGAAAATTATATTGCCCGTCGCCTTTTTTCCCATTCTGCTTTTGTTGTGGAGCGGTTATAAATACGCGGCAGGACTACCCGATTATCTGCTGCCAGGTCCGCTGACCCTGTTCAAATCCATGGTGGATCTGTTTGGCAAGAACGATATTTACCGCCACATTGCCGTAACCATGCAGGAAATCCTGCTGGGTACAGCCATCGGTATTGCTATCGGTCTGGTTCTGGGGTATATCATGGCAAAAGTCCGCTTTATTGAGAAGTTGATTATGCCCTTTGTTGTGATTTTGCAGACAGCGCCTAAAATATCATTGGCACCGCTGTTTATTCTCTGGATGGGGCTGGGCATCAAATCCAAGGCGGCGTTGGTTATCCTGGTGGTATCCTTTCCCATAATGATCAACGAAGTTGTGGCCGTTCGGTCAATAGACGATAACATGTATAGCCTGATGAAGGTTCTCAAGGCCAGCCGCTGGCAGGTGTTTTCCAAGGTTGAACTGCCCTATTCTATGGAGATAATGCTCTCCGGCGTCAAGCTTGCCTTGACTCAGGCCATGACCGGCGCCGTCATCGGAGAAATGATCGGGGCCAAGGCGGGGTTGGGCTATCTGCTGACGTTGGGCAGCGAAACCTACGATATCAAGCTGATTTTGAATGCTGTCATTCTGCTGAGTTTGATTGGCCTTTTGCTGTACTTTATATCGGAACTGATTGAACATAAGGTTCTATACTGGAAGGATTACCAAAAAAGCGTGATCGAGCAGTAAGTTGTGCCCCGCTGATGCGGCGATGCCCGCAATACAGCAAAAAAGCGGCCGGAAGCAGGATAGATGTCTTGTTTCCGGCCGCTTTATGTTGTTGTCGTTCAAATCAGAGCTATTCAAAGGGAGAAAGCGTTTTATGATCCGGAAGCCTTACTTCTCCTCGTAAACTTCCGTGTTCAGCAGATTCTCGCTCTTGCTGACATACATACAGGTGGTTGCGTCACCCACTACGTTCAGGGCGGTGACAAGCATTTCGATAGGACGGTTAATAGCCAGGATCAGGGTGTAGGCCAGAAGAGCGGCGTCGCTGGTAAGGCCGATACCGGACAGGATGGTGAACAGAACCACAGCGCCGGCACCGGGTGCGGCAGGCGTGCCCACAGAGGCAACCAGAGCCAGAGCACCGATCAGAATAACGCCGCCCAGTGTCACCTTGAATCCAGCGCAGCCGGCGATGAAGAGGGTGGCAACTACCTGCATGATGGCAGTACCGTCCATGTTGACGGTCATGCCCAGAGGCAGGACAAAGGAAGCAATGGTGGAGTCAACGCCCAGACGCTTAGTAGTGGTCTCGTAGTTCAGAGCCAGCGTAGCGGCACTGGAGGAGGTGGAGAAGCCCAGCATGATGACGGGCATGATCTTCTTGAGGAAGTATTTGGGGTTCTGCTTGGTGCTGATGGCCACATACAGGGGGTATCCGATGAAGAGGTACAGCAGCAGCAGAACAACGGTCACAACCATGTAGATCATAGCGGGCTTGAGATAGTTGATGCCGTAAGATGCGAAGGTACGGCACAGCAGCATGAAGATGGCAACAGGAGCGAAGTTGGTCACAACAAAGTTCAGGAACTTCACAATTACGTCGTTGATCTCTTCAAACAGTTTGTGCAAAGCGGATGATTTTTCTGCGCCCAACTTGTTCATGCACAGGCCAACGGCCACGGCCAGGAACACGATGGCCAGTACGGAGGAGTTGGAGGAGAAGGTGGTCCCGATGTTGCCGGGTACGATGTTCAGGATAACGTTCAGGGGGTTTGCACCGGTATTGCCGGAGGTGGCGGTCAGACCCTCAATATTTGCGTTGAACAGGCCAGCGTTGTAGACGATGATACCCACAACAGAGGCCAGCAGCAGGCCCACAACCGTAGTCAGCAGGAAAAAGAACAGCGTCTTTCCGGAAACACGGCCCAATGTTCTGGCGTCGGTGATTGTGCAGATGGCCAGCGCTATGGATGTAAAGACCATGGGAACGATGACTAGCTGCAATGCGCGGACAAACAGCTGACCGCCGATGTAGAATAGGCCAATGGCTTTTTGTGCGCCGTCAGCGGTAATGTCCTGGAACAAAAGATTGTTGATGGTTTTCCATGTGCCTTCGGACACATTCTGACGGATCGCCATAAAGACAAGACCCGCCGCAATACCCAGAACCAGGGCAATCATGATATTTCTTGCCAGACGGTTCGGATTTGTTTTATTTTCCAAAGTTGCTTTACTCATAAATTCCCTCCTGTTTTTTCTCTCTTTTATTCTTCTTTGAAATAGCTTGAATTGTACTATGCGGTACAGCTAATTTGGAACGGGCAACCGGGAACTCGGGGATATATAGATCACGTCCTGTCCTTGCGTTAATGGGCAAGTCCGCGAATCTCACTGAGGGAGGTATAGTTGTTGTCCTTGAGATACTGGTCTATACCTTCGATTACTTCCACCATACACATGGGATTGGTGAAGTTGCAGCAGCCCACCTGGATAGCGGATGCGCCCGCCATGAAATACTCGATGGCGTCCTGCCAGCAGCTGATGCCTCCGCATGCAACAACGGGGATTTTTATGGATTCGTAAGTCTGATAGACAAGAAACATGTTCTGGGGCTTAATGACAGGGCCGGAGAGTCCGCCGGAAATATTGCCCAGCACCGGGCGTTTTTTCTGAATGTCGATCTTCATGGCCCGGAAGGTGTTGGAAACTACCACCGCATCGGCGCCGGCGTCCTCCGATGCTTTCGCACTGACACGGATGTCCGTTATGTTGGGCGTCAGTTTCACCAAAAGGGGCAGCTTTGTCTGTTTGCGGACCCGTGTGACGACATCGCGCAAAAGGGCTATATCGGATGAAAACGGAAGGCCGGAGCCCACGTTGGGGCAGGAGAGGTTCAGCTCCAGAGCAGCCAGACGGGAATCATTCGCCACAATCTGTACCGACTGTTCATAGTCCTCCGCCTGAGAGCCGGACAAACTCAGGATAATAGGCGTGTCCAGCTGGCAGTAATGATCCAGCTCCCGCTCCATAAACGATTCGATCCCGCAGGAGGGGATCCCCACCGCGTTGATCATGCCGCCCAGCGTTTCCACGATGCGGGGTGAGAGGTTGCCGGTTCGTTCATAGCGGTGAACGCTCTTCATAACGATGGCACCCAGATCGCTCATGGGAAATACATTGGCGTTGCAGTCAAAATAATCGTATGTGCCGGATGCCGGCATCACGGGGTTTTTTAAAGTGAGACCGCCGATGGCGACCGTTAGATCGGTCTGATACATCAACCCACCACCCTCTCTACCGGGAAAACGGGGCCTTCTTTGCAAACGCGTACATAGAAGGATTCCCCAGTCACGGGATCATAAGCCGTGTGGGTGCAGCCCTTGCAAGCCCCCACGCCGCAGGCCATATGCTCCTCCAGCGACACATAGGCGGTCAGGCCGATTTTCTCGTGCAGCTGCTTCAAATCCTGAGCAAGACGGTTGGAACCGCAGGAATAGGCCGCGTCAAAGGGAATGATCTCCACGTCCCGTTCCAGGAAGGATGTGACCCGAACAGTGGGATCGGTGGTTGTTCTGACCACTGCGCCCAGCTTTTCAAACAGCTCCTTGTGGAACAAAAAATCTTCATTCTTGGCGGAGAGGTAAGCGTAGACGATTGTGTCCTGCGCCGTCAGGCGCTCCACCAAAAACCGCATGGGCGCGATACCGATACCTCGCCCCACAACGGCAGCATATTTGTATCCACCGTCTATGGGAAATCCGTTCCCCAGGGGGCCTAACAAACGCACTGCATCGCCGTGCTGCAGCCCGGCCATTTTCTTTGTGCCGTCGCCCACCACCTTGTAAAGAAAGGTAATGGTACCCTTTTCCGAATCAGCCGTGTTGATGCTGAAGGGACGCATCAGGAAAGGTTCATTGCCCTCCCATCCTTTCAGCATGACAAACTGTCCGGGCGCGCTGGCGTCGGCAATTTTATCCGTTTGCAATACCATGCTGTACACGCCACTGCAAATCTTTTCGTTGGAAAGGACTTTTGTCGTTTCGTACACCGTCATATCTCCTTATCTCAGATGTGGGCAGCCCGTAAAAGGGCGGGCCTCTTATATTTTCTGCCTTGACTGTTTTTGTGAATATGTTACTATGAATTTAATGCAAGGGGCTTTGTGCCCGTTTGTGTCGCTTATACGGGAGGATATTATGAAGATCGAACAGCTGGAACAAGCCATCAAGATTGCCGAGCTGAACTCCATCAGTCTCGCAGCCGAAAACTTGTTTCTATCGCAGCCCAACTTGTCCCTGTCTATTAAAAAGCTGGAAACCGAAATCGGTTATCCAATTTTTGTGCGTACCAACAAAGGGGTTGAAACAACGCCTTTGGGGCAGAACTTTGTGGACTTTGCCCGGATCATCCTGTTGCAGTTCAGACAGCTCCAGCATATCGGGGCCTACACCGCCAAGAAGGATCAGCTGGCCTTTTCCATGGCGCATATGCACTATCGCTATATCAATCACGCGGCTGCGGAGCTGTTCAACCGTCATCAGAATCAGGACTTCCGCATGGAAGTCCATGAGGGGATCCGCGATCAGGTAGTGGATATGGTGGAAAGGCGCGTCTGCGAGATCGGCCTGATTGGCATGTACAGCCATTATCACAAGATGACCCTCAAGCAGTTGGAGACGAAGGGTCTTCAGTATTTCCGCCTTTGCTCCAGCCCTGTTTCGGTCATTGTGGGAAAAGGAAGTCCTCTTTTTCAGCTGCCCAAGGAGCAGGAAGAGATCAGTCTAGATACCATCCGGGATCTGCCCATTGTGATCTTCAAGGAAATGGAGCTGGGCCCGTATACATCTGTTCTCGACGCCCTGGGGCTGGATTCCCAGACAAGCCGCGTTGTGGTTTCGGAACGTTCCACCATAGGTGATATTCTGGATAAATCCGAAGCCTATTCCATTACGACCACGAACCGAATCGCCTACCAGAATACGGATTATTATCCCACCATGCGGCACTTTAAGCTAAAGGACTGTTCCATCACTGGCGAGATCGGTTGGATCAAAAGAAGTGATACCATACCGTCTTCCCTTGCGCTGGAGTTTCTTCAGATCCTCTCCACCTACTTTACCATTGTGAATGGCGTATTGCCGCTGTAAGCACACGCAGTTTGATACCGACCGCAGCCTATATTAAAATTTTGAAATTTTTTATTCTTGTTATATCGATTTTTATATGGCTGTGACCGCCGCTTTTTTTATATCTGCAGTTCTTTAGTAAAAAGGTATGCATGTATGGGATATGCATACCTTTTTACTTGTCATTATTACTGAACTCGACCGGTGACCAGACCCAGCAGCGCCATACGCAAATACATGCCGTTGTGTGCCTGACGGAAGTAAGCGGCGCCCTCATAAGAGTCCGCCTCAGTGGCGATCTCATCCACGCGGGGCAGTGGATGCATAATCGTGATGCCGGGCTTTGCGCTCTTGATCATTTCGTTGTTGACGATATAACTGCCTTTACAGCGGTTGTAGGTGGCCTCATCGCTGAAGCGCTCGCGCTGCACACGGGTGACATAGACGATGTCGGACTGTGCCAAAGCGGCGCGCACATCGGTGGTTTCTGTGATGTCAGCGCCCTTCCTGCGCAGTTCTGCCGTGATCTCGGTGGGCATCTTCAGCTCTTCGGGGGAGGCAAAGATCATCTTGTTGCCCAGCTGCTGCATAAAGTATCCCAGGCTGTGGACGGTGCGGCCGTACTTCAAGTCGCCCAGGAAGGTGACGGTCTGTCCGCCGATATGGCCCTTTTCCTTGCGGATGGTATAGATGTCCAGCAGAGCCTGGGTCGGGTGCTGACCGGCGCCGTCACCGCCATTGATTAGAGGATGTACAGCGATGTCGGCAGCTTCCTGTGCAGCGCCGGCAATGGGCGTGCGCATCACGATAGCGTCCACATAGCCGTCCACGGTCTTGATGGTATCCTGCCAGGTCTCGCCCTTGGACTGGGAAGAAACGCTGGCATTGCCCAGATCGATGACCTTTGCGCCGGTCCTGCAGATAGCGGACTGGAAGCTCAGACGGGTGCGGGTACTGGGCTCAAAAAACAGCGTGGCCACCAGCAGGCCGTCCAGATCGTGGATTACCTCGCCGTTTTTAACGCGGCGCTCATAGTTGGCAGCCGTCTCCATGATAAGGTTGAGCTGCTGATTGCTGAACTGATAACCGTTGAGGATGTCCATCCCCTTAAAATCCTTGAGTTCCATATGAATTTACCTCCTATAAATTATAATATCCTGTGTTTTCAGCAGAGTATTGTACCCGCCCTGCCCGCCAATGCGGCGGTGGCCAATTCCAGAGATGTAATAATTGCTCTGCGACCGGGCTTGCTTTCCACGAACTTCAGTGCGGCTTCCATTTTGGGCAGCATAGACCCGGGAGCAAAGTGGCCTTCCGCCATGTATTCCTTCGCCTCCGCTGCGGTAATGGTATCAAGATCTTTTTGGTCAGGCTTGTTGTAGTTGAGGCACACCTTTTCAACGGCCGTCAGAATCAGCAGCGTATCTGCTCCCAGACATTCGGCCAGCTTTTCACTGGCAAGATCCTTGTCAATCACCGCCGCCGTGCCGAAAAGATTTCCCATTTCATCACGAACAACAGGGATGCCGCCGCCGCCCACCGTCACAACAACATAGCCGTTGTTGAAAAGGCATTCCACCGCGGAGAGTTCCACGATGTCCACGGGAACGGGTGAAGCCACCACTCTGCGCCAGCCGCGGCCGGCGTCCTCTTTCATGACAAAGCCCTTTTCCGCGGCCAGAGCCTTGGCCTCATCTTCACTGTAGAATTTTCCAATCGGCTTTGACGGATTCCGGAACTTGGGATCACTTTCGTCCACGACCACCTGCGTAATCACGGTAACGACTTCAGAGGCGTTGCCCCGCTGGCGTAGCGCCTCGGCCAGCCCCTGCTGGATGTGATAACCGATATACCCCTGGCTCATGGCTCCGCATACGTCGAACGGCATAGCAGGCGTTACGTCGGCAGACGTTTCATTTTGTAAAACAATGCGTCCCACCTGCGGGCCGTTGCCGTGAGCCACGGCGACCTGATAGCCCTGCTCAATAATGTCAGCAATGTAGCGGGATGTTTTATGGACGATGGCAAGCTGCGCCTCCGCGGTAGCCGGCTGTCCGGCCTCCTGAAGTGCATTGCCGCCCAGTGCGATAACAAGCTTTTTCATAGTTGCTTTCTCCTACCCTCTTGTCTTATAGTGCAAATGACTTGTAAAGATTTGTATGCAATTATTTTTACACAAAAACAATTGCTTGACAAATACGCATTTTAGCTAACAACGATAAAAAACTGACTATAGTTGTTTTACGAGAGGCATGCTATAGTAAAATTGCTTTATAGTTGTTGCATGGGCATCTATGGTATGGGCGTGTAAAGCTCGAGCGCACGGAAAGAGAGGTCAATTTAATGATGTGGGATCATGTAATTAAGGGTGGCGTCATTGTAACGCCCGATGAGAGCGTCAAAGGAAATATTTACATACAAAACGGGAAAATTGCCGCCATTTCTGCTTGTGAACTGCCTGGGGAGGCGGCAATGATCACTGACGCTTCCGGAAAATATGTTTTGCCGGGGTTTATCGATACCCATGTTCACTCCCGGGACGGTCAAAAGGGCTTGCCAGAAAAGGAGGATTTTTTCCACTCCTCCATGGCGGCGGCCTGCGGCGGCGTTACGACCATCTGTGAAATGCCCAACTGTTATCCACCCGTTTATAATGCAGACCGCCTTCATGAGTTGGTAGACTGTATCGAACCCAAAGCTCATGTGGATTTTGGCGTGTGGGGCCTTTGCCTGGGAGATCTGAACAGCCGGGACATTGAACCGATGGCAGAGGCTGGCGTCATAGGCTTTAAATTTTTCTGGGGCTATGCCATTCATTCCAAGACCTATCAGCTGATTTATAATTACCGCAGGGATATGCAGGACGTGATTCCTCCACTGGAAAACGGCGATGTCTTTCGCATTTTTCGGGATGTGGCCAAAACCGGCCGAGTCATGGCCGTCCACGCGGAAAACTTCGATCTTATCCGTGTGCTGACGGAGGAGGTACTGGCAAGTCCTGATCGGAATTATGCCGCCATGCTCCGTTCCCGCCCCGCCGTCAGTGAGACCACGGTGATCTCCACCGCCATTGACCTGGCACGGGAGGCCGGCGCGCATCTGCATATCCTGCATGTGGCGGCCGGTGCCGATGTGGAGGTAATCCGCCGAGCGCAGCGTGACGGCCAGCGTGTAACGGCGGAGACCTGTCCCCACTATCTTGCGCTGACTGACCGGGATGCCGAGCGGGTGCAGGCTGTTATGAAAACATATCCCATCATCCGCACCGCCGCGGATCAGGAGCAGATCTGGGACGGGCTGCGGGATGGTACCATAGGCAGCGTCTGTTCGGATCATGCGCCACATCTTGCATCCGAAAAGGCAAAAGGCCTCTGGGATGCTCCCGCGGGTATTTCCGGGGTGGAGACCTCCTCCCTGATCCTGCTTGACGCCGTGAATAAGGGACGGCTCACTCTCCATGACGTGGCACGGGTATTTTCCGAAAATCCCGCTAAAATGATCGGGGTCTACCCTCGCAAGGGGTCGCTTCGCGTGGGGGCCGATGCTGATATTGTTGTGGTTGACATGGATAAGAGCGGCGTTTTTCACCAGTCCCAGATGCATTCTGTGGTCAAAATGTCGCCTTATGACGGCATCACTTTCCAAGGGAAAGTGGTGCGGACTATTCTTCGCGGCCGAACAATTGCTGCCGACAGCGAGATCGTGGGCAGGCCCAGCGGCGCCTTTATCCGTCCAGACGACCGGCTATAACCGAAAAGGATAAACAGAAGGAAAGGGGAACAATGATGAAAACATATCAGGAAATGACAGCTGCTGAGCGGGCGGAGGAGTTTGACCGCGTATCGGCAGAGTACAAAAAACTTAAGAATCTGGGATTGAAGCTGAATATGGCGCGGGGCAAGCCTGGCAAGGCGCAACTTGATATGGTGTCCGATATTTTTGATCAGCTTAAAAGCGATTCCGATTTTCAGTGCGATCGTATGGATGTGCGAAACTATGGAGAGCTCTCCGGCCTTCCCTGTGCCAAGGAGCTGTTTGCACAGATTCTGGACTGCCGGCCGGAACAGGTGTTTGTCGGCGGCAGCGCCAGCCTCCAGTTGATGTATGATACCATTTCCAAGGCCTATACCCATGGCCTGCTTCATTCTCCCCGCCCCTGGTGCAGGGAGGAGAATGTCAAATGGCTTTGTCCCGCTCCGGGCTATGACCGCCACTTTAAGGTGACGGAATCCTTTGGATTTGAACTTATTACGGTGCCCATGACTTCCTCCGGCCCAGATATGGACGTGGTGGAGCGTCTGGTAAAAGATCCGGCTGTCAAGGGTATGTGGTGTGTGCCTAAATACTCCAATCCGGACGGCATCATCTATTCAAATGAAACCATTTTTCGGTTGGCCGCCATGGAGACCTCTGCGCCGGACTTCCTGCTCATGTGGGATAACGCATACTGCGTCCATGAATTTGAGGGCGAATACGTTTCCTTTCCGGACATGCTGGCCGTGTGCGAAAAATCCGGGTATCCAGATCGTGTATTTGAATTTGCCTCCACCTCCAAGATTACGCTTCCCGGTGCAGGCGTAGCGGCTATGGCGGCCTCCGAAGCCAATCTGGACTATATGAAAAGGCTGATGGGAGTCCAGATTATCAGCTATGACAAGGTCAATCAGCTGCGACACGTCCGCTATTTGGTGGATAAAGCGCATACGCTGGAGCTGATGAAGCGTCACGCCGCTATTCTGGGGCCTAAGTTCAAAACGGTTTTGCAGGCGCTCAATGCGGAAATTGCTCCTCTGGGGATCGCTTCGTGGCAAAACCCTAAGGGTGGCTACTTTGTCAGCGTCAACGCCATGCCCGGAACGGCACGCCGTACGTTGGCTCTTTGTAAGGAAGCCGGCGTGGTGATGACCGGCGCCGGTGCCACCTTCCCCTACGGAAAGGATCCCAATGACTCCAATATCCGCATTGCGCCCTCTCTTCCCCCTGTAGAGGAGCTTCAGCAGGCCATTGCCATTTTTTGCACCTGCCTGAAACTTGCCGCCCTGGAAAAGCTAAATGAGAAGTAACAGAGAAAAAGAAACGGCAACAAATCGGCTGGTTGATGAAATTATCGCTGAGTTTGAAAAGCTCTGTGCCATTCCCCATGGCAGCGGCAATGAACAGGTGCTTAGCGAGTATCTCAAAAACCGTCTGACAAGCTGTGCATCCCGTGTGGAGCAGGACGCAGACGGAAATTTGATGGCGGAATTTCCCGCCACTGTCCCTGGCGGCCCAACGACAATTTTACAGGCCCATATGGATATGGTGGTGGCCGTCTCCGATGCTTCACTGGGAAGTGATCCCCCCGTTATGCCTGTGCGCCGTCTGGGTGTTTTGTGCAGCGATGGCCGGACATCTCTTGGCGCGGACAACGGAATCGGCGTGGCGGTCATTTTGACCCTTGTCTGCCGGTTTGATTTCCCACATGGCCCCCTGCGCGTCCTTTTCACCATTTCGGAGGAAGTAGGGCTCAGGGGAGCCATGGCCATACCGCCTGAGTGGCTGGCCGGGGCGGCTTACCTCATTAATACGGATGGATTTCATGCAGATACCCAGCTGATTGGCTGCAAGGGCGGCTGCCGGGAGACCTTTTCCAAAAAGGTACAGGCAGAACCGGCCTTGCCCTCGTATAGAGCATTTCATGTCAGTCTTTCCGGCTTTTCCGGGGGTCATTCCGGTGATGATATTGATAAAGGACTTTGTAACGCCGTGCAGGCGATGGCTCAGATTCTGTCCTCCATAGATATGCCGGAAATGCGTATATCCGCCTTCCGGGGCGGCACAGGTTTCAACGTGATCCCAGCCCAGAGCGAAGCTGTCATTCTTGTCCCACCGGAAAAGAGTACTTATTTCGCCCATCTGCTGCGGGAGCGGAAGGGAAAACTCCTCTCGGAGTATCAGGACAGCGGTGCCTTGTCTATCAGACGATGTGCCAGCCCTGCGCGGTGGTGGCAGATGGCCTTTCAGAAGGATGTCCTGCTGTTTCTGACCCGGCTTGAAAACGGAGTGTACGAAAGAGTGCCCGGCACCGGCGCCGTCAGCAGCTCCTGCAATCTGGGCCGTGTGATGCTCCGGGAAAATGTGCTTTTGGTGCAGGTAATGTTTCGCTGCGATACGGGAGAACAGGAGCAACATGTTGTTTTACAACACCGCGCCCTCACAAAGCAATGCGGCTTTGACGGCCAGATGTCGGGGTATCACAGCTGGCACACCGATCCTGACAGTACGCTGGCCGAAGTTGTCTGCCGGTCTTATGAAGAACTGACCGGCTGTCCCATTTTACAAAAGACGGCAAAGGTAGGCCTTGAGACAGCTCCCTTTCAGGAAAAAGCGCCGGAAATGCAGATGGTATGCTTGGGTGCCGATATTCAGCATGCCCACTCTGTCAATGAATGCGTATGGGAGGACAGCATTGCCCTGCTGTTCCGGCTGATTCAAAAAACGCTGACTGCCCTATGGAGCAGCAAAAAGGAGGTTTTATGACATACTCTAATTTATTTGTATGCGTGATGGGAATCGGGACGGTTTTCATCGGCCTTATCTGCATTGTTTATCTGACAAAGCTGCTGGGTGTGCTCTGCCGAAATCGGCAGCCGTCTCTGCCGCCGGAAAGCACAGCTGTCAGCGCACCTGCATCAACAATCGATCGTCAGGAGCTGATCGCCGCCTTGTCTGCCGCCATTGCGGAAGATATGGGGACCGATGTTTCCGCCATCCGTATTTTGTCTGTAAAGAAAATATCTTAAGAGGAGAAGGTTTATGAAAAAGTACAGAGTCAATGTCAATGGCACCGTCTATGAGGTAGAGCTG
>JAYFNH010000015.1:0-85853 GCA_034933545.1 Oscillibacter sp. | reverse complement strand
AGGCTGTTCAGGTCATGGCAGGGCAATCCACCACAGATTGCTTCTCGGACGGACATTTCTCGCTCGGCACCTTTGATGCTATCGTGTTGACGGATAGCTCTGACCTATCCGCAGATGGTCTTGGCGTGTCCTCCGAAGCCGCTTTCCCCTCATCGGAGCTGAACAGCTAACGTATTTAAGCTGCTGGATATAACCGAATGGCTTCGGTGTTTTTCAAGGAACACGAGAGAGATAGAAAAATCCCCCTCACTTCTATAAAGGAAAAAGTGAGGGGGTTGAGCGGATTAATTTTCTATGAGATTGCGAATTTTAAGCAGGATTCGTTTTTTCCTGTCGTTAATAGTTTTCTGTGGCACGGAGATCATTGCAGAAAGTTCCCGTTCACTTTTATCATTGAAAAACAGTTCATCAATGAGTGAGCGTTCATCCTCCGGCAAGGACTGAAGAGCAATCCACAGCGCCTCCTGCTGCTCCTGATGAATGAGCCTGTCCACGATGTCCGGCTGAATACGGACGATGAGATAATCGATGTTGACACCATCTTCATGGAACCGCTCCAGCGATAGCTCGTTCTGGCGGATCAGCTTATTCTGATAGCGTTCTGCTTCACGCTCTTTATGGTAGGCACGATAGACGGCCTCGCTGACCTCGACACGATGCCGTTTGATTACAATGGTATATTTTTTGTTCTCTGACATATGCTTGTCCTCCAAATTTTCAAAATGTGATTGAAAACGAAGGACAAGAGGCGGTGACCGACACCGGGGAATAATTTTGTACCGTAAAAAAAGAGCGTACCGATAGACATGGCTGTCCGTTGGCACACTCTTATATGCTATTTCATATTTTACATGCTCTAATAGTTCGTGTTGGTGGGCATAGCTATCCGCTGGGTAACATAGGCTTTTTTTAATGAATCACCTATGTATGTAACGGTTATGCAGATTACTTAATGTCGCTGCAGCAAATGCGCAGCGGTGTAGTCTGTAAAGACCAACACATATAAAATCCCTCCAAACTTCACGGGTTTGGAGGGATGCTTTAGATATTTAGGCATAAAGAATGACCCGCCAAAGCGCCGTTTTTTTTATTCGGCGGGTATAAAAAAGGAGCCGATCCCCCTGAAATCCCAGGATGGTTATCGGCTCTGCGTCTGTGCGTCTGGCTCTATGATAACGGAGATTATATTTTTTTGAAAATTAATCAAAGTTTCCTTTTTGCATTTGGGGCAATAGAGCGGGAAGTTGAGCAACATCGTATCTTCTCTAACCTGTATTCGTGTTTTGCCATCGCAAATAGGACAGGCAAGCCATTTTGTTTCCTGCATATAATTCCCCCTTAGCTTGCATTGACAGTGGACGTTACCAATGCTGTATTGCAATGCGATATTAGTCCTCGTCAAGTATTTCTACAACCTCAAACCCCTCCTCGTTAATGGCCTCACACAATTCATCTTCAGTTAATACACCACGGCCATACTCCACAAGGATGGATTCTTCTTCTAAATTTAACGTAACCTTATCCACACCGCTCATCCCCTCTAAAATTCGGGATACGGCACTACCCATTGGCATATTGTCCATGCCCTCAACAACGATAATCTTTTTCATAGTTTCCTCCTATTCTGCAATCAGTGCATCCACATATTTGACCACATCATTCACTGTCTGGAATGTATGAACATCTTCATCATGGATTGTCACCTCAAAACGCTTTTCAATTTCAATCATCAGTTTTGCAATATCAATTGGCTCAATATCATATTCCGGTGTTAGTGGCGTTCTGCCACTTAAGTCATTTTCAGAAGCACTTATGACCTCACACAGCAAAGAAATAATAATATCCAACGTCATATCCCCATACCTCCCCCAATAAATGCACTTTTCTCACCAGTATAAAATAGATTAAGGCGATGCAAAGCTCGGGTACTGGCAATGTACAGCAGCTTTTTATCATCAACGGAATGATAGCTCTCTTTATTTACACCGTAAATTAGCACAGAATCAAACTCTAATCCTTTTGACATAGTGATAGGGATAATAAATACTCCTGCTGTATTGAGGTTTTCACCTGAGTGAACTAAATGAAGACTCAATCTATCTTTTAATCGACTATAAAGGGATTCTGATTCCTGTACATCCTTACATATAATTCCAATGGATTGATAGCCTTGGTTTTTACTATAAACAGCTTCTTCGATTATTTTTCCATCGAGCAGATCTATGCTATCAGCTTTGATAACCTGTGGTATGTCGCCATTGCGATTAAAACTTTCAAAGAGCGTGCCATCGTCCAAAAACTGCATACTGAATGAAAGTATCTCTTTGGTGCATCGAAAGCTTTTATTCATGACCATTAAGCAAGAGCTGTTAGGCTGCAAGATATCAGTAATTCTCTCATACAGGCTCATATTTTCCTGCTTTTCAATCGTTTGATTGATATCGCCCAATATGGTATATCGTGCATTTGGAAACAATTGTTTTAATATCTCAAAATGAAGATCGTAGTAGTCTTGGGCTTCATCCACTACAACCTGCCGGATGTTTCTGTAGGTATCATTTGTACCGATCAATAGCTGCAAATAGGTTACAGCCAAAGCATCCTCATTTTGAAGCGTAGAATCTGTGAGTTGTTTCCTTGAGTAGGACAGTATTTCCTCAATGTTATCTGGCAACTCAGTTTCTGCCGAAAGAGAAAGCAATAAATCATCTGTGTTTATCAATTTTTTGTAAAGTGAAACAGGATCCAATTTTATAAATTCATCAACTTTTTGGGCGAGAAGAGTGCTTTCTTCGATAGACAGTTCTCTTGCATGTTCTTCCCAATCAAAAGGGTGCTCAGGATCTTCCCTCGCTTGCCGCAATAGTTTAGGCATCCGATCTTTACGCATCTCATGTATTTCGTTAAAAATATGCTGGCGCAGATGGCTCAGCTTTACCGCCAAACTAATACTACCATTCATTTGAAGCACACGATCTTTTAAATACTGCCCTGTAAAAACGGTTTTTCCATCATACTCAATATCGGGAAAGACGATATGGGATGTTGGAAGGCTGTCTGCATATCTGTTTAGTATTCTGCCAAATACTTTGGACATTTTGAATTCCATTGATTGCTTTTTCAAAGCTTTGGTAGTAGATGATGTGCAGGAGATCAGCATTTCAGTTTGGTTGTAACGAGACTGAAATGCTGGCTTGTCTGGCAAACTATCCGTTACCAAATCATCAAACACAACAGATTTCACTTCATCTTCGCCCAGTTCTGGCAGAACATTGGAAATATATTGTTCAAATAGCGTATTAGGCGATAGAATAATAATATCAGATGATTTCAGTCGACTTGAAAGACCCTGATATTTGAGGTAGGCCACACGATGCAAAGCAATAGAGGTTTTGCCGCTTCCGGCAATTCCCTGAACCATAAGCAGGTCGTGGGTTACATCTCGGATAGCGATATCCTGATCTTTTTGAATAGTTTCTACAATGGTTTTCATTTTGCTGGAGGTATTTCCGGATAGCATTTTGCGTAAAAACTCATCGGCAATCTGAACATCGGCATCAAAAAAGTACTCGAAGACTCCTTTTTTTATCTCATATTGCCGTTTCAGCCCAATATCTCCGGCAATGCGGCCACCCGGTGCATCATAATGTGCATTCCCAGTTTCAAAGCGGTAAAATAGGCTGGCGATAGGAGAACGCCAATCGTAGATGATAATTCCTTTCTCCTGATCATTAAATAATGTTCCTCTGCCAATATAGACTTTTTCGTATTGTTCTTTAGCTGCCGAACAAAAATCAATTCGGGCGAAATAGGCTGACTGCAATAATCGTTCCAGCAACTGGATTTTTTTAGCACTGGATTCTATTGCAAAAGTATTGCTGGCAAGCGGTTGATAAAATTGGCTTAACTGTGCCGCTCCGTCAAAATCATCTGCGGAATGGGAGGCATTCTCCCACATATCCCGATTGGTTTCTCGTAATTTTTCTACGCTTTTGATATTATCTTTTTTAGCCTCCTCCAATTGCGTGTGAATAACTTCAAGAATTTCATTGTAATGAGCAAGTTCGGTATTTAATTCCTGTTCATAGTTTTCCAAGTAAACACCTCATTTTGAATAGTGAAATCTAACTTTAGCATGATAATTGTCTGTATAGCCCTATGCTCAGATTAGTTGGCAGGATTCACTCTATGCAGCAAATTTATTTTTTAATGATTGCGTCTAAGTATTACTTATAAGACACAATCGAAACATGCGGACAGCTTCACGGGTAATATAAGCCTTTAACTCGGCTTCATTTTGAATTAAGCCTCTGCCTAAAAGATAATTTGATATTTCACCCACAATGTAGCAATGGGTGTTATGAAGTACTCGTTTGGTTGTATCTGCATTTGGGTATTGTCCATAAAGTTCTCTCCATATTTTGGCTATATGTTGATTCAGCATTTTGTTCGTCACTTCGGTAGCTTCAACATCTTCCTGCGGACGATCGCCATCAATATATTCATGCCATGACAACCAAAACCAACCTTTATTATCCAGATACAGTTCCACAAAAGCCTCAAAGAAATATACAAGGCGCAGTTCAGCAGTGGGTGCCGTACTCAACTTTTTTGATAGCAGTTCCATTGATAGCTTCAATATGGTAATGTGTGTTTCCCATAACAAGTCATTATATGAAGGAAAATAATTATATAAATTTGTATGGGCGCATCCCAATGTCCGGGCTATTTCCCGTAGATTAAGACCTCGCAGATCACGCTTATTGCGCATAAGCTCAAGAGCAGTTTCAACAATTTGCTCTTTGGTTATATATTTTTTCATATTGCACCTCCAACTTACATTACCATTGGTAATTACCGATGGTAATGTAAGCATACTCCTATCAATTCTTTTTGTCAACAATAATATCCACTATCTAAGGCAACACTAAAAAAAGATTTTGCATTGGAATATTTAGTACGTTTACTAAAAGTTCGTATTTTTAACGAATACGCAGAGCGTTCCACTTATTTCACCCGAACTGTAAAATAACATAGGAGGTGAACAGAGAGTGGAGATTATTCTAACTAACTTAGGAACAACAATTAAACAAGCCCGATTATCAGCCAATCTGACACAAGATGAGCTTGCTGAACAAATCGGCATAACAGGTCGATACATAATGGCGTTGGAAAACGAACATAAACACCCCAGCTTCGAGGTGCTATGCAGGATTATTCTTACGCTGAACATTCCGGCAGACAATATTTTCTATCCAGAAAGCCAAAATACAGAAAACGAAAAAGAACAGCTGATACGGCTGCTTTCCCGATGCGATGAACGCGATCTTAAAATCATTACCGCAACGGTGAAGGCAGTACTGGAGTCAAAATGACCATCTTCTTTTCGGGGGGGATGGTTATTGTTATCTTTACCGTATATATTTTGTTTCTCTGTGTTTAAGTAATCCTTAGAGTGACAGGTTCACTGCATAGGCCATGATGACACATACCATATGCCGCCGACAGGACGCACTGCTCCCTTGGCGGCATAGTATGTGTTTTTTCATTTCACCGTAAATAATAAACTGCTCTTGCCACCGTTTTCCCGCCAGCGCTGTTCCTTTTGAAGATGGCCGGTCTTTTCAAGGTCAGTGATGGCTCTCTGCACCGTGCGGCGGGAAAGCTTTAAGTCCTTGGCGATGGTACCGATGGAAGGGTAACAGGTTCCGTCCTTGTTTGCCCGATCTTTCAGGTAACGGTAGACCACTACGGCACGGTGTGGGACATCCGCAGCATAGAGAGACAATAGATAGCTCAATCACGAACACCTCCTAATCGGTGCGCAGAGGCATAGTAGATTGTTCCGGCTCCGACTCATGTTCCTGCATCGGTGTGTGAAGCGTACCTCCGCTGCGATCATCACCGGGAGGCTCCGGCATTTCGGCAAAGTCCTCCTCGTCATAGGCACAGCCACGCTGGAGGATTTCCTGCTCCAGCTCGAAGCGGTCGGCATAGTGAACCTTACGGGCGGCACGTTCCTCCATCTCAAAGGGCTTTTCAAACCGGATGCCCCATTTGAGGAACAGCGGCAGCTTGGTGCGCATAGGACAGCAGCCGGTCTTGGCCAGAATAAAATTGCCTTTGGGCAGAGTTTTCAGCTCATCCGGTGTCATCAGCGGTCGCTGAATCATTTGGAGGCTCTGGCTGGGGTCGTTCTTTCCTCTGCTGATGGAGCCAGACATGACAGTCTTGTTCCCAAGCGCCCTTGAGAGGATATCTGCGCTTTCGGAGTTGGGTGCAAAGCCTCCGAACAGAATATCCTGACAGTTATCAATGATGATGGCGGAACCCTCCTTGCCGTAGTTTTTCTCAAGCTGGGCAAAGGATTGGATGATGGGTACCATGCTGATGCGGCGGGAGCGGCCTGCGGAAAACATCATCTCCATCGACTGGATTTTTGGGATGGTTCCTATCTCATCGGCAAAGATCATCACACGATTCGGTAGCTTACCGCCGTACTCATCAGCTACGGTCAGCATCTCCCGATAGAGCTGCTGGAGGAATAGGCTAACCATAAAGTATTTCGTGTTATCTTCCTCTGGTAGTACGATAAAAATAGCACATTTCTCTTTGCAGAAGGTTTCCGTATCCAGTGAGCTGTCGAAGCACAGAATCTGCTCCATTTCGGAATCCAGAAACGCATTAAGACGGGACATGGCAGTGGACAGCACCGAGGCCATTGCTTGGTCGGCGGTATTGAGGGCGGCTCCCGCAAACCATCTTGCCTTGTGGTCGGAGGGCAACTTATCCATGAGCAGCTGGAACTGATTTTTATTCTTCACCGGCGAGGGAGCCAGCAAATCCTGTATCATTTTGAACACCGATATGATGTGCCGCTTCTCCGGAGGACAGTATTCCGCAATCAGTAAAATTACGGAGGTCAATAATCCCTCAGCAGCATCGTAGAAGAAGGCGTTTTGCCCATAGCTTGCCGAGTCCTCGCCGCTGCTGGAAATGATGGTCTTGGCGGTAATTTTGGCGTACTTCTCAGCCTTGGCTTTTAGCGCGAGATTCTCCGGATTTTTCATGTAGGCATCCATATAGCGATTGACCAGCTGCAGGATGTTATCGCCGTCCGAGCGGGTGGGGTTGCGCAGATCCAGCACCAATATTTTGTAGCCATAGTAATCCTTTGCGATGCCTGCGTAATTTCGGAACAGGTCGCCCTTGGTGTCGGTACAGAGCCAGCTCATGCCGGAGGCACAGGCATACTCAATATTTGGGTACAGAAAGTTGGCGGTTTTTCCGACACCGGCAGCGCCGATCATGAGACAGTGAATGTCGCCGTCATCAATGAGGGCGGTGGTGGAACCGGCATTTTGCTTGCAGCCCACTACAAGCCCCTGCAGGGCGGGCAGATTCTGCCCACGCCGCCATTTCTCCGGCTCATAGGGTACATGGGTGTATGTCCGCTTGATTTCGTTTTCTGTGGCGAAGCGGGCGGTACCGTGCTGACCGTCACCGACCGTTTTGGATTTGATTCCGCTGAGGGTGTAGTAGTGTGCTAAAAGAGAGAGCCCGCCAATGACGAAAAACATCACGGCGGCTACTGCTATGAGAATAGTTACTTGGGATGGCATAGGGGGACTCCTTTCCGTAAGCGGCTCATGATAAACACAAGCCACCTTGCTCTTGTTTTTTCTCTGCCGTTTGCTGAATGGAAAGCTCCGCAAGAACAGCGCCCTTTAAGCATTCGACCGCCAGCTGTTCAAGGCTCTCCGCATGGCTTTGTTTTTCACTCTGTGTTTCTATTTTGGAGCATGAAAAAAGCGGCATCAGAGAGTTTCCGATGTCGCTCAGTTTGTTTTCCAGCCTGCCACGGTTTTGATAGGGCTTAAAACCGTATTTCAACCGGCTTTGCACCGCAGATAAATCCCGGCAGTGACCGATGCGTTTATATTCCTTAGCAGCAGCCTGCACAGAAAGACCGGCCAGCTCCACCAGCACTTCCTTGAGCTGTTGCGGATTTCCTCGGCAACCTTGCAGTTTCTTCCGAAACACATCTGCGGCGCAATCGGTACTTGGATGTTCTCGTGCGTATTGACCGATTTCATTGCACAACTCATCTCGAAGCAGCAACTGAGGATGTTCCTCAGCTGGGAGCTGTGTAAAGCCGTTCTTTGCTTTTAAATCTTCATTCCAGTCTTTGTATTTGGACTGCGCCTGACCTACCGCAGGCTGCCCATGCTCTGTCAGAATGTCATAGATTCGCTCGGCGGCTTCAATCCCTGCCGCATCGTGGTCGAGGCACAGCACTACATGGTCAAGCTGTGGGTACAGCTCCAATAGTTTTAACACCGGCTGCTCCGACACACCGTTTAACGCCACATAGCTGTGCTGTTTCCAATTTTGCGGATGCAGGCTGATGTAGGACAGCAGATCGATGGGCGCTTCAAATACAAACAGGTTATGGGGATAGGGATTCTTTGAAACGTAATGAAAGCTGTAGGCCGGGTGACTGCCCTCCACATTGATGCGGAAGCTGCTGCCGGTCACCGTGCTTTTCTTATGGGCATGGCAAGCCACACCATTTTCATCGAAGCCCACAAACACAGCGTTGTGGTATTCGGCATCCTCAAACAGCAGCTTTTCTCTGGCAAACTCCGACAGCACCTCCCGGCTGATGCAGCGCTGCTTGATGAGATACGCGAATACCCGGCGCATATCTGTGTGGGCTGGCGGCAGGGCAAAAGGCTTTCGCTGCTCCGGTTCACTGCTTTTGCTGTGCTGCCGGTATTCCACTCCCTGTTCACCTCCCAGCAGCAGGCTGACCGCCTCCGGGAAAGACAGATTGTAGAGTCGTTTCACAAGGTCGATGGCGTAACTGCCCTCTTCAGAAGCGTGATCATACCAACGGTTGCCTCGAACCGTGATACTGTGATCGCTGGCCAGCCGCTTATCTCTGCCGGAGGGCAGGAGCTTCTCTCCTTGCCGTTGGAGAAAGTCCACCAAGTCTACGGAATTGGCACGTTCCTTTTGTTCGTCTGTAAAATAGATATAGCCCGACACAATAAAACCTCCCATCATAAATGAATTTGTGGAACATGGTCATCACGCTTGTGACCCTGCGCCTGCTTTTTCTCCTGCAGCTTTCTTCTGCGCTTGCGGTCGATATGACTGGCGGCGATTCCTGCGGTTCTGCGGTAATCCTCCCGGAACAGATTCTCCAGTCGGTGCATAAGTCTTGTGGCAGCCAGCAGCACCGAGGGGTTGCGGTAGCTATTGATGTTGTCAATCAGGTACTGCGCATAAATATTGCCCTGTGCCGCAGACAGCCCCAGCCAGTAAAGGCTCTTTTCCCTGTCACGGGGAACATCGCCATCATAGAAATACAGCTTGCCGAGGGCATACTGAGCAAACTGGTTTCCCTGTTCAGCGGAAGCTGTCAGCCAGCGGATGGCGGATTCTATATCTTTTGGAACATCTTCTCCAAGAAGATAGAGCTTACCGAGCTGGTAAGCCGCAAACTCATTTTTCTGCTCTGCGGATAAGGTGAACAGCCGGATTGCCTCCTCGACATTCTTGGGAGCGCTGTCACCAGTAAAATACAGCTTCGCTAAAGCATATTGGGCATAAGCGTTGCCGAGGTCTGAGGAGAGTGTGAGCCACTTGACAGCTTCGGGAACATTTTTGCTGATGCCCTCATCAGAGAGATAGAGCCTGCCGAGCTGATAAGCGGCAAACTCGTTTTTCTGTTCTGCGGCGGCTGTAAACATGGCCACAGCCTTTTGCATATCTTTCTCTACATGAGTGCCATCCCGGTACAGCTTTCCAAGAGCATACTGCGCCCCGGCATTTCCGGCCTCCGCAGCTTTGCTCATCCATACTATGGCCTTCTCCGGATTTCCCATACCGGTTTCCAGACACACCTTGCCAAGCAGATATTGGGCATTCACATTGCCAAGCTGCGCCGATTTCTCCAGATAGGAAATCGTAGCCTGCACATCCTTGTCCGTACCGGTTCCGGTATAGAGCATTTGACCGAGGCGGTATTGCAGCTTGTCATCATGGCTATCCTTTTCCAGACGATAAAAGCCGGAAAAAGCAGCTTTGAAATGCTCATTGGAAGCAGCGGCATCCATCGGTGTGCCGACACCGTCACGGTACATCTTGGCAAGCTCATAATCCGCATAGGGGTTGCCCTGATCGGCGGACAGGGTATAGAGTCGGAGTGCCTGCGCATAATCCTGAGCAACACCCTGACCACGGTAATAAAGGCTGCCGAGGGAATATTGGGCGTACTTATGATTTTTGTCCACGGCCTCCTGAAACCATGAAGCCGCCTGCCCATAGTCCTGCTCCGTGCCAAGACCGGCGGCGTACATCTTTCCGATGCGATATTCCAAATAGGGTTTGGGCTTTTCTTCTTCTGCGGATAAAAAAGCCGCCAGCGCTTTTTCATACCATTCGTGAGCGACCTGCAGATCAATCTCACGGCCCAAGCCATCGGCGAACATTCTGCCGAGATCGTGCATGGCAAGGGCATTGCCGGATTCCGCTTCCAGCAGGAACAGGCTGTATGCCTTATCAAAATCCTGTGGCACATCCTCGCTGCCGTAGAGATATCTTTTCGCCAGCTTGTATTGCTCACTCCACTCGGCACGGAAGACGGTATCGGCAGGCTCCATGAAAATATCGTCCGGCTCACCATCCGCAGGCTCCGTTAGCTCCGGTTCCGATGCGGCCTCATCCTCAAATGAGAAATGATGATTACCCAGCTTTAACGCTTCGGCAATCACCATGTTTTTAATGCTCTTAAATTGTTTCTGCTGGGAGAGTGGAGGAAGGGGCGGCAGCTTATTGGTATAGGTCTTGAAGATTTCATTCTGCCAGTCGTTCCATGCCCGGTACAGCTTATCGATTCGTTCTTCTTTGGCAAGCTCATCCACGATGCGGTCGATGATGGCTTTTACATCGGCTTTGAGGTATCCGTACACCTTTTTGCCGCCGGTATTTTGAAGCCGCCGAGCCAACAGTAGCAGATCTGCTTCAATAGCTTTGTTGTCACAGACACGCCCCTGCACCTGTGAAAGCAGTTCTGCCATCACCTCGGAGGCACCCTGCTTGAGGTGGCTGCGGGCTTCGTTTTGATGCTCATAAATGTGAGCGAAGTCCTGACGGAAAATATCATGCGCCAGTTCAGAGCGCATGGCTTCAATGGCAGGCTCGGTGAGAAAGCCATCATTGTCCTTGGAGGAGTAAACCATGAGATGCACATGAGGATGGTGGCTTTCATTATGAAAGGCAGCATACCAGCGGAGGTTCTCGCTGTCGATTTTCATATGCTTGCAGAGCATTGCTTTTTTGCTGCAGAGTAAATCCTGCCACTGCTTTCCGCTGTCGTATCCAAGCCGTGCGGCATCCTCCCGGCGCAGGCTGATAACATGCGTCCAGACAGCGCCCTTGTGGTTGCAGACATTCTCCTGCACCTGCGCCAGCACCACCGGCACTCCCGCATCGGTAAACAGACCGTGTTCGCCGACCCGCTCTACACGGGGACGGCCTGCGATGTACTCCACATAGTTTTCCCGTTTGCCGATGAGGTTTAGATTCTGTTCCAATGCCAGGGAGATAAACTCGGTAGCATTGCCGATGGTGGGGCTTTCGCAGTAGTCGGTATATTCCAGCATATCCTTGGCGGAGGGGATATCCCGGATTAGCTGCCCGATGAGTTGCCGCTGTTTGACCGTAGCCGGAAGCAGCAGCTTGCTCTCGTCAATCTTTTCCACACCCTCACGGGTTCCGATGTACTTCACATAGTTTTCAAGCTGGGCTGGCGGGGCATCTCGCATATATTGTGAGGTAAATATGATTTTAGGCATGGCGGCCTCCTTTCCTGTTTTGGGCAAAAGAAAAGAGCGACCACGGTTGGTCGCCCTAAAGAATAATCATAAATCGTATATTAATTTAATTCATACATTTCCTTTGCTTTTGGAAACTTTTTCAGCATAATATCATTTGCCGTTTCAACCTTTTTCAAATATTCGGCATAAGCGGGACTGAGTATTTTCATGTTGGCTATTAAAACTTCCTGATAACCACTTTCTTTTTGAAAATCCAACATATACCCTTGAATTTTGCCTGCTTCGGAATTCTGATACTCATCAGATCTTTTAAATTCGATATACTGTTCAATTTCTTCCCGGTTGCGTTCCAAGTATCCGTCTGTATCGGCAAGCATTTCATGCATCCTGCCATTTGTTTCTTTTTCGATCTTTAGCGCATCGATTTTTTCACTTGCATTGAAAAGCGCTTCCAGAAATTCAGAAAGCTCCGCAGGCAAATACAAATCCACATGATCAAGGTAATGCACGATAGCATCATAAGCTTTTCGTTGTTCCTCAGTTTCAATTGTTCCATTCAGGAATCTGCCAAAATGCATCGATACATAAAGGCCATAGTTTCCGGGGAAAGCAAAAACAAATTTCTCTTTTATGGTGTATAAGTCCTCATCATGCGTTTGCAGGTAGTCAAATTCACGATTCACATCGTAATTGGCAATCAGGCTGTCCATACACTTTTGTATATCGTTCAAACGCTGCATCCGTAATTCCGTGATATATTTACACTTGGCTAAAGCTGCCGGTTTGTTTGAGCTGGTTAGTATCTCTGCAATATCGGCAATGCTAATACCACATTTTCTAAGCACAGATATCTCTTTCAATGCAGATATATCGGTATCGCTGTAATCCCTGTATCCGTTTTCGAGTATCTGCGGATGTATCAAATTTTTAGACTCGTAATATTCTATCGCCTTTTTGGTCAGCCTGCACTTCTCACAAACTTCTTTTATCAGCATAGTCTTTCCTCCCAACACAATTCTAATTGCTCTCAAAATTATCTTAAGCCAGCCCCCAAGGGTGTAGTCAAGCATTTTCTAATATCTTTTTGAGCATTAATAAATCGAGCTTCTAAAATGCCATTAAAAAATGAGCGACAATAGGTCGCCCATAAGAATCAATTTATGGCCTTGATTGCATTTGCTTTAAATACCAAAATGTATTAAGTATTTTTTATTTTCCATAGCCTCTTGTATTTTGTCAATTAACGAAACGAGCTCCTCTGAGTGAAGAGATTTATTGGCTTGAACAATGATATTATAGAATCCCTCAAGAGATTGCGGAGGCATTAGATTCACGCTCCATTCACAAAGTCCGCTTATCGGTTGAGAGGAAACACAGGCAAAGGCCTTGATTGCCCCTATTTCTTCCCGATAGGCACCGAAGACTTCATCCATCACGTCCATGTCTACTGAAATGCAGTTGTATTTTTCTGGATCGTATTCCTGATACCATTTGTTTTCTTCAAACTGTTCAAGAATTCCAAAGTCATGCTTTGCCAAAAGGCCACCTCCAATGCCAAGTTAATTATATAATGCTAACCTACTTATATCGGATAACAGGAACCTGTTTTGTCTTTTTCCCAACGGCTTTCCGTTCCAATGCAAATATCATATCGGGAGTGCGTTCAAAATATCCGATATCCTTTTTCCAGCTTATCCCGCACTCGCAGTGATGCAGGCCGATAAACTGCTGTTTCATTTTTCTTCCGCAATTGATGCAGATTTTATTGTTGCCCATTATCGGCCTTCCGCCTGAGCAAAAGCATTTTCGCTTGAATAAATACTTTTATTTCACTCAAGGATTTTCCCTTTCTCATAAAATATTTTAAGGCCTTTGAAAAACACATTGATTTCAATGGTTTTCCAATCCGGATATTTCGTCAAAACACCTTCAAAGTGAGCATGATGCTCGTTGTAAGTTTCATATATCATATCTACGGTACCAATATCCAAGTCCTTTTGAAATGTTTCAAAGTCAACACTTTCCCTGCGGTCGTCATGCAGATACTGAATCTCATATCCCCGATTAAAATTTGTCTGCTCAAGTCCTGAAAAAACCACTTTAGCAAAGCCTGTTGCCATGACACCTTTATCTTGAATTATATAAATCCCATCTTCGAACTCAAAGGTCAGAGCCTGATCCGATAAAATAGCATTGGTTATCCTGCAATCATGCATATGGAATCCCATTTGAGGCAGAGAAATATCAAATAATTGTAACATAGCCGAACCCCCGAAAGCTTAATGGCAAATTGGAATTTGTTCAAATGTTAATCACTATTATATTCCACATAATACCAAACCTATCCTTGACAGTTGCATGTAATGGACTATAAAAAGTTTCAGTTGCCGGAAGTAATACTTCGCCATTTTCTTTTAGTTCATCATATATTTTTGTTCCTTCATCCAAACTGCTTGGATTTATAGTCAGGTATACCATACTTCCAGAAGTAACTGGTTTAGAAAACTCATCCGCAAAGGTAAATTGAGTGTCATAAAAATCCATTGTCCCATGAAGTACATAGTTACTCACATCTTCTTTTATTCCATCAGGAACATAATCATTATATCGCATTATTTTCTTATTCTGACCATCGAAGACTTTTTCATAGAAATTCATTGCTTCTTCACATTGCTTACTAAACACTATGTAAGGTGTTACCATAAAATATTTCCTCCTCTATAAATTCCTGTTTGTGTTTATGATTAAAATTTATTTTCATTATATCACTCCATCCTAAAGAAATCATTAAGCAATTATGCATATGTAAAACGACCTCCGCTTCCGCAGAGGCCGTCCACCTATGTTCCCTTACAGCGCACCCAGCTTTTTGAGCAGTTCCACGCAGTCCTTTGCACCTTGAGCATAAAGATGCTGGCATTCGTGATCGGCAATCAGATTTGTTTTCTCAAAGTAATCGGTGAGAATTTTCTGCTGATCCTCCGGCAGTGACTTTATAATCTCACGAGCCTGTGAGCTAAGAGCCTTTACTTCGGCATAAAGCTGAAGCTCGCTGTCATCCAAAGCTTCCCTGTGCTTTTCGATTGCAGCTTCCGTCAGCTCCCGGATTGCCATTTCAAAGATTTCACTTTTCTCCATCACACTTTCATCTCCTTTCTCAGCACTACAATGCTGTACACCAACATATAAACGGATATGCGTTCATAGTCCATACCCAAATGAAACAAATTTGTCTTACATTTTTAGGTTCGCCGTTTTTGGTAGTTATATGCGTCCTCAAAATCAACCGCACCGTTGATCCGTTTGACTTCCTCCACACATTTTAAGTGTAGGCTTTGCAGCGCCTGCTCGTCAACCGCATGGGTATACGCCACCACATGAGAGAGCTTGGACAGCTCGGTGGCGATTTTGAAATCCATTCTGGCCAGACGGTTTTCCGTATCCCGGATGGCGCTGACGAGGACAGAGGATAAGCTCTGCAGCAAATAGTTTTCTATTTTCTGCGAGGTGAGATACCCGCAGTAAAACTTCAGTGCCTCGGTAACAAACTCATTTCTAGATTTCACATTGGCCTGTTCCAGCAGCTCATCGCACCGATCCAGCACTTCCTTTTCGATATAAAAGCCGGTGCGGACTTTTTCAGGTTCCTTTGCCATACTGTCTCCTTTTCTCTGTGGATTTTGCCCCGGTATGCAGTGTAATCTCCGCAAACGCCCTGTTTTCCTTGCATCTTTCTGAAACCAGCATAACAAATTAGGGCTTCGGGCAGAAAGTTATGTCATTTCGGAATCCTCGAACGGCTTTGTCGGTCGGTGTTCAGGGGAGTTGTGCTGCCAAAGCAGCATAACTCCTTTAACCTGCACCACTTTCGACCCTACCGGAATGCCCTCATTCTGAGAATTTATCGCCGCATCCGGGGCTTTCTCACATTCTCTCCACACGGGCGCAACGTGGGCGGTACGATGTTAATGGGTATCAGGATGCCACCACGCCTGCCAAAAGGCCACACAGGGCAACACCGCCGCTCACACGCCCGGACTGCGTTTCTACCTACGCCAGCCTATTGTCAGAGCCACCAGTCGCAGCAGGGCGAACCGGTCTTTGGGGCTTGGGTTTGGCAACGGCCTCACGGGAGAGCTTATCGTCAATGTACTCACGGGTGGCCTGCGGAACGTGCTTTTCATAGAGCTTCTGGACGGTATCCTCCAGCTCCGTCTGCAAATCCGTATCCTTTTTGCCCATGTGATAGGTCAGGGCATCCAGCTTTTCACTGTCAAAGCTGACCGTCAGTGTTGCTTTTTTCATTATTCTTTCCTCCATATCATAGTTTCATTTCGGGTGACTGGGAGGGCGCATCATCCTCTTGCGTGACCCAATTTTCATAATCCGATACCGGACAGTACCCGGCAAGCATGGACGAGAATTTCTCCAAGCGGGAGGGCTTCACCTTGTCCAGCTCCATCTGTAAACCGTAGTAGCCGTTGTAAACCTTGACCACCTCGGCATCTAAAACATCAGCCCAAGCCGCTTTCCCGTCATCGGTCAGGGTATTCTCATCCAGCTCCACAATGGTGGCAGGCTGTACCTCCACATCCTTGTGAAGCAGATGGATATCCTCCCAATGGAGATGAAGCAAATCTTTCAGCCTGCTGACTGGCGAGGGAGCTTCCGGCAGCTGCTCCGGCTCCGCTTCCTCCGGGTGACCGCCATACTGCGGACAGAAATTGAGGTAATAGCACACGTCAATGCCGTTGTCGCCTAACTCAACATTGGCTACTTCCTCACGCTCATGGAGCATATCCAGCATGGTATCCATACTGTTAAAATCATGCTCGAAGCCGGTTTGCTGTGCCAGCTCATCAAAGCTGATAATCCAGTTGCCCTCTGTCGTATTCTGAGTGCCGGTGGTCACGATGTAGTCCGCTGTGGCTGTCATCAGCTCGTTGAGGTGCTGCAAGGCCGGGGAGGTCAGAGCGGAAATGTTGGGGACATAGGAGGCATACCGGCAATAGCCATAGCCCTCCGATTCCACCAGCAGTCCGTCATTTCTGCCCTCGCCGGACAGCAGCAGGCAGTGATACACACCTTTGCTGTCACAGTGCATCTGCTCCATATTTTCCTGAATGAAGTTATAATCCCTCATAGGTTTTTGCAGCACAGCTTCAAAAATATCAGCGGGAAGCCGAATGGTTTTCGATACCTCAAAGCTCCGCAGATCGAAATCTGAGGGCTTCAGTTCAAAAATTGCTTTCATGAAACATCATCTCCTTTTGTCTATTTGAGCCTGCCGTAAGCATAAAAGTGGCTGCGCCAATAGCGGCTGTTTAGATCCGCATAGCCGATTGGACTTCCACAGTGCAGCATCTGACCGTTCCCAACGTAGATTCCAATGTGGCTTATGATTCCGGCTGAGGCATAGGTTCCTTGGAAAAACACCAAATCTCCGGGCTTTGCTTCCTCACGGGAGATCACGGCACACTGATTAAAAATACCCGATGCCGTGGTGCGAGGCAGATAATATACGCCTGATTTGGAATAGACCCAGCACACATAACCAGAGCAGTCAAAGGACGTCTGCGGAGAAGATCCGCCCCAAACATACGGGTAGCCGATATATTTTTGGGCTTCCTCCATCAACGCCTGATAGGTACCATCGCCCATCTCTCCGGGATATTCTCCATCCTCCGCACCGGGTATGGCTTTGCCATACTTGGCGTGAGAGTAAATCTGCTGTGCATTGATCCGATTTTCCTCTGTAATGGCTCTGCCAAGGGAGCTTTCGAGGCTCCCGTATATCTCATTCAGATCGGTAATGGGAACAGCCACCGTATAGGTTTCCTCTGTTTCATTGCCATCCGCATCGGTAACAGTGCGGGTGCGTTCCTCGTAGCGGACAAAGTAATCGGCAAAGGCTCGGTAATCGGAAGCGTTCATCCGTAACTTTTCAGCGCCGAAATACAGAGAATAAAAAATCGACTTCATGCGGGTGCTGTCGATACTGCCGCTTTCGAGCATGGGCGTAATCTCAGACACAGCTTCATCCAAATCAGAGAAGCTGCCCCGCATATCCTCGATGTACTGCCGGTACTCCGCTGACACCTGCGAGGAGATATTGCCGCCGTGAAAGCTCAAATCCACAGCGGAATTGTTGTGGTCTGCGGTACCGGACAGCAGGCTCATAATCATGACGATGATTAAAATAAACGGGGTAAGAATGGCGGCGATGACCACGCCCACCGCTTTCCATGTCCGTTTGTCGGTGGCTGCGGCGATTGCTGCTTTCACCGCAAGGGTAATGGTTGCCGGGTCTGCCATCGGGGATCACCACCATTTCTGCTGCCAAAGGTTGAATTGGGCATCCTCTGCAGCCTGCTGCTCCTGTGCCAGCCGAATGGATTTCTCCACCGCCTGATCCAGAAAGTCTGTATCAAAGCCTGCGGTTTCATAGCCCTCGGCGATGGTGTGGAGATAAAAATCCGAGGGTGCGCCGAACTCTCTGCCGTCATTCATGATGTAGACCATCGCATTGACCGGCTTGCCGTTCAGCTCTACCTCCAGCATTTCCTTGCGGTAAAAATTTGGATAGCCCTCATAACGGTCGAGGGAAAGCTCGTCCTGCGGCCTTATTTTCCATAAAAGCACAGGCACGGAGCTGCCCTCCAGCGGCTCAATGGTAGCAACGGCACCACGGCTGCCGCCACGGAACAGCAGCTCGTATCCTTTGACCTCGCTGGCTCCCACCACCTTGGCGGTAGGGCAGCGGAATGCCATTTGCGGCAGATGAAGATTGCTGCCGTAGGCAATGTATAAGCGGGATTTAGCCATGTTTTCCTCCTATCATTCACATATAAATTTACATACGCATAGTAAAAGCCGGGGCATCTTCTGCCTCGGCTTCGGTTGGTTCGGGAGCGGTAGGCTGCACTTCTGTAGAAGTCTGCCGTGCCTGCTCCAGCTCTTTTTCTTTTTTCTGCCGCATCCGTTCCTTTTGTTTTTCTGCCTGTGCCGGATCACGCCAAGCAATGCAGCCGTCCAGATTCTTCAGCAGATGCTCACGGGCGGTCTTGAATTCATCCCCAATCAGCCCCAAGCGCAGCAGCCAAGTGCGAAAGGTGTACTTCTCGTTGGTGGTCTGTGTCTTGGTGCGGCTGGCACAGCGTTGGTTGAGCGCCTGTGCGGAAATGGCCATGCACAGCTGGATGTAGGCCTTGATTTTCCCGGCATGGGTGGTTCCATTGAACAAACGGAACTCCACCGTACCTTTCTGAAACACAGAGTGAAGATTCAAACAGTGGTACCGGCTGTCATCATAGTGGATGTTGCTGCGGCTCTCGCCGTTGTACCAAATCCGACCAACCTGATCCAGTGTCCGGGGCTTTCTGCTGTTCAGTTCCTCCAGAAAACGGTTGTCCACCGGCTTGCACCAGCGGTGCTGTCTGGCCACGGACACCTGCAGCGCCTTATAAATCAAATCTTCCTTGGCAGCCATGATGTTGGTGATGTTCCGCAGGGTATTGGCATCAAAGGGCGAGGCATCCACATGAACATGGATGCCGCAGGAGCTGTTGGAAATGGCACCGGCCTCCCGGAGCTTTCGCACCAGCTCCTGCACTTTTTCGATGTCCTCCCAACGGCAGATAGGGCTGACCATCTCGGTTTTATATTCTGAAGAGGCGGATACCGTCTGTCTACCATTTTTTCTCTCCGGAGTAATACTGGCATCACTCATGAATTTCCACTTGCGGCCTTGGGCATCGATAGCGGCGTAGGTGTCGTAGTAGCTGCCGTCATACACAGCTGTTGTGCCGAAATAGGCGGCGGCAATATCAGCGGCAGCCTTGCGGGTAACGCCCGTCAGTTCAACCTCAATGCCGAAGCGCTGGGCTTTCATGTCCATTTTTTCTTTCACCTCCCATTAACGGCCACCCGCCTTTCCAAACAGCTTTGCCTTATGCTCCGGGGCATTGACCATCAGGTTGTAACGCTCGTTTCCGCATTTGTAGAGGCATACGCCACGCTGGGGGTAACGGATGAGGTTGTACTCGCTCTGCTCCAGCTGGAGGGTATCGATGTAGAACTTGGCATCAATATTCCCTGCGTTGAACAGGAATTGATGGGTGGGGATGCTGAACAGGGGCTTGGTGTACTCCCGAATACCCTCAATATTGAAGTCCTCCAGATTTTGCGAGGCGATAATCACCGCCGAATCCTTTTTCCGCACACGCTTGGAGAAGTTGCGGACATATTCCACGGCGGTGAGGTTGGTCAGGAACAGATAGAATTCATCAATGCTGGCGGCAGTGTTGCCGTTGGTCAGAAGCTCGTTGCTCATGTAGGATAAAATGTTGAACAGCAGGGCATTTTTCAGACTCTTGCTGGCCTGTAGCAGTCCTTTCACACCAAAGGTGACAAAGCTGGAATCGGTGATGTTGGTGTGTCCATCAAAGAACTTCGACTCCGCACCCTTGCAGATAGAGTGCAGCCCCAACAGGATATTCTGCAAAAGCTCTGCGGTATAGAGCTGGCGGCTACTTTCATCAAAGGCCTTGTATTCTTCCTCAATCAGCGCATACAAGTCTGACAAAATGGGATAGTCCTTGGCGGTCAGGCGGTCGAACTTGGTGCTGTCGCTGATGCCGAACTTGTCATACAGCTTCTGCAGCATGATTTCGATAGTGTCGATCTCCCGATCGGAAAAGTCCTTGTATGTCCTGAAAAAATCCTTGAGAAAGGAAATATGCTGACTGAGCTTGCTGCTGATGCGGAAGGTCTGCGGTGCATCCTTATCCTCCGGGCTGCCGTTTTCATCCCATGTTTTCGGCTCCAGCACATTGATGATGAATTCCCCGGACATAAGGTCGATGAAGCAGCCGCCAAGGTTGTTGGTCAGATCCTCGTACTCCATTTCTGGATCGAGGGCGCACACATTCATGCCGGATTCTCTCAAATTGCACAGGATGAGCTTGAGCAGATACGACTTGCCCTGACCGCTGTTGCCGAGAATGAGAATGTTGGCGTTGGTCTTGTCATCGGCTCGCTTATTAAAATCCACCAGCACATTACTGCCGAACTTATCCCGCCCCACATAAAAGCCATTGCCGTCTGTTTTGCCCGAATAGTTGAAGGGATAGAGGTTCGCCACAGAGCTTGCCGGGAGAACACGCTCGAACTGGTCACGAAACACATTAAAGCCGCTGGGCATCACGCACTGGAAGCCTTGCTGCTGACGTAGCATCAGTCTGTCCACGTTGAGCTTGGAGCGGATCAGCTCGGTCATGACTTCAGTCTGCAACAGCTTCAGTTGATCCAGATCATGCGCCGAAAGTTCAATGTACACAGCCGAGTGGATGAAGGGTTCCCGGTTCCGGTGTGCCTGTGCCACAATGGTCGCCACATCCTGCAGATTGCTTTCGGCCATGACCGTCTGCTGCAAATCATTGGTATTGGATTTGCTCAGTCGGTTTTTGTTGGCGGCGTTGCTGATGATTTTCTTTTCCTCCACCGGCGTGACATGGCGGGTATAGATGCGCAGGGTCACGCCATCCTTTTCTCCCAAGTGCCGGAGGATGGCCTGTTCCTCGGTGGCGGTGGGGTACTCCCGCAGCGCCCACACACAGCGGTAGGTGTTGCCGCAGATGAAGTGATCGGTGTTGAATTTAATTACCGAAGGGGCGATCATATCCAGAAACTCTTGGATTCTGGCATCTTCCTGTGGCGGTGATTGGTTTTTTCTTTTTCTTGCCATCGGCGTTTTTTCCTTTCTGTTTTTGATTTTGGGTATAGCAAAAGCCGCCACATTGCGTGACGGCTTGAGAAAATATAGTGATTATAAATACTGATATTACTTGATATTGCGGATATCTTTAATTTATATAAAACTTCATATTGACACTTTTCGATTTGGTGCATATAATAGTCATATCGAAGAATATAGATGTGAGGTGTTAATATGGAAAACTACTTAGAAAATACCAAAGTGTTTAAGGCGCTGGGTGACCCCAAAAGAGCTATGATTGTTGATATGCTCTCTTGCGGAGAGCTTTGCGCCTGCATGATTTTAGAGAAATTTGAAATGTCCCAATCGACTCTTTCCCATCACATGAAGCTCCTGTGTGAATGTGGTCTTGTCAAAGGCCGTAACGAGGGCAAATGGACGTATTATTCTTTGGACGAGGAAGCTATCAGCAAAACAAAGCAGTTTTTCTGCTCCATCACCTCTGACAAGGAAAACTGTATCTGTAAAGAAGATACAGGCTGCTGCAAAGGATGTGATGGCAATGAGTAAGGAGAAAAATACCGGTATCGGCTTCTTTGAAAAATACCTGACAATTTGGGTACTCATCTGTATGGCGGCGGGAATTTTAATCGGTAAGTTTTTGTCGGGTATTCCTGAATTCTTAAGCCGCTTTGAGTATGCGCAGATATCCATTCCCATTGCCGTTCTCATTTGGGTGATGATTTACCCCATGATGATGAAAGTGGATTTTCAGTCTATCAAAAACGTCCGTAAGAATCCGCAGGGGCTTCTGATATCCAGCGGAACCAGCTGGCTGATTAAGCCGTTTTTAATGTTTGGCCTTGCCTCCTTCTTTTTTTACGTTGTTTTCAAGGCGCTCATACCGACTGAACTCGCGCAAAGCTATGTCGCCGGAGCCGTCTTGCTGGGTGCAGCCCCCTGTACCGCAATGGTGTTTGTTTGGAGCAATCTGACCAAAGGCGATCCTGCCCATACCTTAGTGCAGGTAGCCGTCAACGACCTGATTATCCTCGTTGCGTTTGTTCCCATCGTATCCTTTCTGCTGGGTGTAACAAATATCTTTGTGCCGTGGGATACGCTGATTCTTTCCATTGTTTTGTTTGTTGTTGTTCCACTTGTGGGTGGTTTTCTTACCCGATATTTCATGGTAAAGAACAAAGGCGAAGAATATTTTACACAAAGGTTTATTCCTAAGTTTGATAATGTGACAACCGTTGGGCTTCTCCTGACATTGGTGATCATCTTTTCTTTCCAAGGAGATGCCATACTGGAAAATCCCCTGCATGTTCTTTTAATTGCTGTCCCGCTGATACTGCAAAACGTCCTCACTGCCGCCTTTGCCTATTGGATGTGCAAAGTGACAAAACAACCCCATAATGTTGCAGCTCCTGCCGCACTCATTGGTGCCTCGGATTTTTTTGAACTATCGGTAGCTGTTGCGATTGCACTTTTCGGGCCGACTTCCCCGGTGGTGCTGGTCTGTACCGTTGGCGTTCTGACAGAAGTGCCGGTCATGCTCTTACTTGTGAGGTTTGTGAATAAAACGAAACACTGGTTTACCAACCCTAATACCGTACATTAAATTATTGGGTTTTACGGCTTGATACTAAAAAATAAATTATTAAGGAGTGTTATCCTATGAAAAAAATGCAAATATTTGAACCAGCCATGTGCTGTGACACCGGCCTTTGCGGTGTGAGTGTTGACCCGGAACTGCTTCGCATTTCTACGGTTTTGAATGCACTGAAAAAGAATGGAGTGGCAGTTGACCGCTTTAATCTAAGCAGTGCGCCAATGGCCTTTGTCAATAACAAAATGATCAACGACTTTATCAATGAAAAGGGTGTTGAGGAGCTGCCTGCTGTTGTGATCGATGAAAATATTGTGATGACTGGCCGCTATCCGACCAACGAGGAGCTTGTTTCTCTGCTGGAGGTTCCCGCAAGCTATTTGACCGAAACAAAATCCATAAAGCAAGGCGGTTGTGGCTGCTCTGGCGGGAATTGCTGCTAAGCAGGAAAGGAGGTTCCTCAATGCAATTTTTTGACCCACACAAAATCACCTTAACAAAATACCTGTTTTACACAGGCAAAGGCGGTGTCGGGAAAACATCTGTTGCGTGTGCGACAGCGGTAAATCTTGCGGACAGCGGCAAAAGGGTTCTTCTTGTCAGCACAGACCCGGCATCCAATTTGCAGGATGTGTTTAATACCCCGCTTTCAGGGAGAGCAATCCCTATTGCAGAAGTACACAATCTGGATGTGGCAAACCTTGACCCCATACAGGCGGCGGCAGAATACAGGGAAAGCGTAATTGCTCCCTATCGTGGTAAGCTGCCGGAATCTGTCCTCGCCAATATGGAAGAGCAACTTTCCGGTTCCTGTACGGTGGAAATCGCCGCTTTCAATGAATTTTCCAACTTCATTACCAATAAAGACTTAGCACAAAAATACGACCATATTCTGTTTGATACCGCACCGACAGGGCATACCCTTAGAATGCTCCAGCTTCCCTCTGCATGGAGTAATTTCATCAGCGAAAGTACGCATGGGGCTTCTTGCTTAGGGCAATTATCCGGGCTTGAAAGCAAAAAGGAAATGTATAAAATGGCGGTGGAAACACTGGCAGACGGCATACAAACAACCTTAATCCTTGTAACCCGACCTGAAGCAGCTCCTCTCAGGGAAATAGAGAGGGCTTCTCACGAATTGGCGGAGCTTGGTGTACGCAATCAGTCTATGGTAATCAATGGCGTATTGGCAGATTATGATGATAGCATCTCGGAGAGCCTTTACGACAAACAGCAAAAAGCCCTTGTGATTATGCCAAAATCGTTAGAGGAAATCCAAGCCTACATGATTCCCTTACGGGCTTATAATATTACCGGCATAGAGAATGTCAGGTCACTGCTCACAAAGGATAGCTATGTCATCAGTGATGAGGCCATCAAAGCAAAGAGCATTCTTCAGCTAAAGGATGTAATTGATGACTTATATCATAGCGGTAAAAAAGTCATTTTCACAATGGGCAAGGGAGGTGTTGGCAAAACCACGCTCGCCGCCGCTATCGCTTTAGGGCTTTCCGAAAAAGGCGAAAAGGTGCATCTAACCACCACTGACCCGGCAGCACACTTAAAATTTGTTCTCGATGAAAACAGCGGCATTACCATGAGCCATATTGACGAGCATGCGGAGCTGGCACGATATCAGGAGGAAGTATTATCAAAGGCAAGGGAAACCATGTCGGAAGAAGATATTGCCTATATTGAGGAAGATTTACGTTCTCCCTGCACACAGGAAATAGCCGTATTCCGAGCCTTTGCGGAAGTAGTGGAGCGTGCCGAAAATGAAATTGTTGTCATTGATACCGCCCCCACAGGACATACACTTTTGCTTTTGGATTCTACTTTGAGCTATCACAAAGAGGTTCAGAGGACACAGGGCAATATCCCGGATTCCGTGAAAAAGCTGCTGCCACGTTTGCGAAGTGCTGAAACAGAGGTCATTATTGTAACCTTACCGGAGACCACTCCGGTTTATGAGGCACTGCGGCTGGAAGAGGATTTGAAGCGAGCCAATATCTCTGCAAAGTGGTGGATTGTGAATTCTTCTCTTTATCATACAAAAACAACAAACGCCCTGTTAGCTGCAAAAGCCAGTAATGAAATTCCGTGGATCAACAGGATAGCAGAACACACAAACGGCAATTTTGCTTTAATCGCTTGGAGTGCAGATGATATTAAGGGCGATAAGCTGCGAGAGCTATAGGAGGACTTTTATGAATAAGGAAGTAAACAAACCCAAAGTAGCATTTATTTGTGTTCACAACTCTTGCCGCAGTCAAATTGCAGAAGCCCTTGGCAAGCACCTCGCCGCCGATGTGTTTGAAAGCTATTCTGCCGGAACAGAAACAAAGCCGCAAATCAATCAGGATGCTGTTCGATTAATGAAGCAACTTTATGGCATCGACATGGAAAAAACACAGCGTTCCAAGTTGCTTTCAGATATTCCACCAGTCGATGTTGTCGTTACCATGGGCTGTAATGTTCAGTGCCCTTTTTTACCCTGCAAGCACCGGGAGGATTGGGGGCTTGACGATCCGACCGGAAAAAGTAATGATGAGTTCATTGCCGTTATACACGACATTGACCAGCGTATAAAAACGCTTAAAACAAGAATCGAAACAGGTTCCCTTTAAGGAATAACAGAAAAAACACTTTACTGCGTACAGGATAGCTACATAGATAAGCTATCCTGTACGTTTTTTACTCATTCAAGATAACCCATCGCTCCCCATCGAAATCCTCGAACTTTTCAGTCGTGACGTTCTGCTCAAAATAAACCGCAAGGATGCGCTTGATATCCTCCTTGTCCGCTCGCTTTACGGAAAATCCCTGCTCTTTCAGAGACTTCTCAATACGGGACAGGTACGGGAATACTTCTTTTTCTTTCTCATTCCGCAGGCGGATCAGGATTAAAAACTCCCTTGCGGTGGCCATCTGCACCTGTATCCGGTCAAGGAAGGACAGGTCTTTTTCGAGGAGCTTCCGCACCACAGGATTCTGCTCTTGATCCATGCGGCTGCGAAGAAACCGCTTGTTGTCCTCGAAGTTTTCCCTGCTGTTTAAGCACAAAATCTCGATTTCGGCGATCCCCTTGAGAACAGTCATCAGAGCATAGATGCGGGTGCTGATGCTGGCCTCGGACAGCACCGATATGTTGCTGGGCTTGATGATGAAATACACCAGCTCCCCATGCCCATAGGTCTGCAGACTGTACTCGGTGATTTCCTTGGTGCCGATGAGCTGCCGGGTGGAGGCTCGCGGCTTTGCCTCCTGCTTTGCTTTTTTACTCATTTGGCGTGTACCTCCATTCATAAAATTGCTGCTTGGCAATAAAAAAGGCACAGGCATACCTGAGAAAATCCAGAATGCTTGTGTCCTCAAAGCGGATGGTTAAAAAAGCATAGACGGCGGTCAGCACGATGGGCGGTATAAAGCCCAGCTGGGAAACCGCAAGCACAGAGATGAGCAGCGCCACACCGATGATGCCGATATCCCGCAGCTGCCATAGCCACAAGGTCGCCTTTGCCCTCAAGTGATCGGGGTAAATATACATGAGGCACCTCCCTTACATCCGCATGGAAAAACCAGAGCCTTGATTCAGCTCCGATTCCATTTCTTTAGCGGCATAGTGCACATTGGGGGAATAACAGGACTCGTTCAACTGCTTGGCATAGCTTTCAGCCTGTTCCATCGACTCAGACTCCATCGGCTTGCCGCCATGCTTGCACCAGCTTTGAGCAGCTCCGCACACCGACCCGGCGCTGCGCATCGCCCATATACCATATTTCTTTTCCATCGTAAAACCTCCTTGGATTTGTTCTGCGGATATCTCCCGAACAGGGATACCCAACTTTTGTACTTCCTTAAGCTCCATCGCCATGCCGGTGGAAATCCGGCTGCCGCAGAGCCACAGCTCATCGCAGGCCTCCAGCACACGATGCCCCATGCGAAGACCGGCTTCCCGCTGGATGGGGTCGTTGTCGTCCAGAAACTGCGGATACAAAAGATGGACAGCTACCGGCGTACAATTCTGCTCCATTGCATAGCGGCAAGCCGCCTTTGCAAATTCCACATTCTTTTGTATGTCACCGGCATAGGGTGAGGCAATATAGACCAGCTTGTTCTCACTCATTTCGCCACCGCCTGTACCACTGTTTTTGTCATGTTCACCGCAGTCTGCGCCGCATATACGGTACTCATGAGGTTGGCTTTCGTGCTGGTATCCAGTCCGAACTGTCCGGCAATGCGGGGGATTTCACCAGCCGCCAGCATCAGGCCAAGCCCCAGCAGGGCATGGTCTTTCACCACCATGAGTCCGGCAATCAGCACTGTTGCCTGCAGGAATGCTGTAAGACACAGTCCGATCACCTGCTTACACCATGAGACGAAGCCGTCAATATAACCACGGGGAACACTGAACATATACAGGCTCCCCACCGCAATCTGGATGAGCAGGATGCCGCCTCGCTTCAGGTTGGCGAAGAACACTTTTATTACCGCATAGCCCATCAGGATAAGAATAAAAATCATCATGATTGGGCTTGTAATAGCAGACAATCCGCCGAACACGCTGCTGGTCATGGCCTGCTCCAGATTTCCTGCATCCTGTAACGATGCGATGATGCCTTGTGCTACTGTGCCGAAGTCGGTTCCGAGTCCGGTAATCCCGGCTGTAAAGCTGCCCTGCAAAGACACTGACAGCTTATACAGCTCCACCGGCACCGTGGTGAACAGTCCCACGGCCATAAAACCCTTGATGGCGTTGAGGGCGGTATCCTTAATGCTGCCTCTGCCGGACTGCGATTCAATCCCGCATTCAAAGGCTGCGACCACAAGGCCGACTCCATAGAGCGCCCATGCCAGATAGGAAAAGAACAGCACAATAGATTGCACCCAGCTCATTTCGAACAGGTCAGCGCCCATGTTTCCCATCTGCATAAAAAAGTCGCCGAGAAAGCCCACGATTTGACCGTAGATCCAATCTACAATCTGACCGAGGACAGTGTCGGCGACAAAATCCCAGATAAACATTTGAATTTCACCTCTTTCATAACTGCCGCTTCCTCCCGCACCGGTCAGCTTTTCTCCCTGATTTATGACTTGACAATTAGTCCGTTCAGAGCTTTAATACCACACAACGGAGGCCGCCGAAATAATGTTAAAGGAGGTATTTGTGTGGCAGATTACAAAAAGCTCTACTATAAAATGTTTAACGCAGCAACCGATGCCGAGAAGCTCATTTCTCAGGCTGCTTGTATTATGCGCACCGCCCAGCAGGAGTGCGAGCAAACATATATGAATGCAGATGAGACCCCGCTGCGTCTGACGGATAAGCCAGAGGAATAACCCTCCGCTACATCCCCAGCACCTGCCAGATGTATAAGGGAGCGGTCAGCGTGAACACCAAGCAGGCAAACAAGATTGCCGGAGCCGCCCACTCGAACTGACCATGTTTCCGATAATCAAAATAAGCCGTGCCTAATTTGGCAAAGAAAAACACCGCCAGAATCAGGTCAATGGCGGGGAATACCACCTTGTTGACCACGGTTTTGATCTGCTGGGAGGCCGTTGTCCACGTTCCCTCAATGGCTCCGGCTACATCCCCGGTTCCTGCTGCATAGGCCGTTGTACTGAACATCAGGCACAGCATCAGGGCAACGCACATGAGCATTGCAATTCGTTTCGATTTCATTGATTTTCCACCTTTCATTATAGGGTTGAAAACAGCAAGACCGCAGCTTTCGATTGGCTGCGGTCTTGTTTTTTTCTCTGTTTTTAATGGGGTTTCTGTGGTGCAATATGCCAGTCCGTCCATAAATTATCCCGGATGGTGACGCTGTCCGTGAGATTCATAGAGAGCATCCCGGCGGGTGACCAGCAATCAATCAGCCATGTGTATGGGGTATAGCTTCCGTCCGGGAACCAGATGGGAGAAAAATGCGTCCTGCGGCTGTAGGTGCTATAAGGGTTTTTCTGAAACTCAAACCGGGCGCTGTAGCCGGAACTCATGCGCTCTAAAAGCCGCCAGTAGGTCTGATACCCGAATTCCGGAAAGTAGGTCACCGCAGTCTGCGCCCCGGTTACCGCCGAGGATTGGTTGGTGCTGACTCTGGCAGAAACCATTTCATTGATCCCATAGCCGGACTTCATGACCGTTCCGCTGGCGGTGGGGCTTTTATCATCGGGCTTGATTGCCATGATTGCCGACAGGCTGGCCTGATACCGGTCGAGGTCAAACTCCCACCAGCCCTCATCGACCCATTCACCGTCATCCTCCCAATGACCGCCTCCATCACCATCACTGTACCAGTTCCAGTCGCTGTGCCAGACCCAATGCTCCTGCCACCAAGGTCGCCACACCGTCCAACTGGCGGAGGATTGCTGCGCCTTGTTTGGAACAGCGGACTTTTGAAAGCTGTCATTGCGGTCATCGGCTACGGGGTTGGGCGGCGGATTCTTATCAAGGTCAATGACATTTGCGTTAATTGTCGCCTTGCTGGAGCTGCCGCCTCCGGACACAGAAACCGTAATGGTCATATGCTGCGGGGTACTCGGAGTTGTCCAGCGTATCCATGCCAGCTGGCTGTCGCCATCGGGATAGTAGATGTTGCTGACCCTGTGGCTTCTGCCGTTCACATAAAAGGTTGCTGATACCGGATGATCCGGATCGCTCTGACCGCCGCTGACGGTGATCGCCGTGATGACCTCGGTGTTCACCCGGTATTCGTAATCATACACAGAAACCTCCGGAGGCTCGGCAGGCTTATCCTTAAACCGCACGATGCCAAGACCAAGAGAGGACTTGATTTCCGCATTGGAAGCTGCCTTGCTTCGGCTTCCTGACCATGCCGGATAGCCGAGATCCGCCATCTCCAAAAACATAGCAAGCGGTAGATTTTTATGAGATAGGGATACCATTCTTTTTCGCAGAAGACCACCGACCTGTTCATCATACATGGCGGCTTCCGTAGCTGTGGTGGCAATCATCACACCCTCGAATTTGTAATAGGCGATGGGTTCCAAAAGTAACTTGTATTCGCCGCCGATCAACACATCGAAGTTCATTCCAGTGAGACCGGCAATGCTTCGAATCACCTGTTCATCCGTAAAATAGCTTTTGATGGCTTCGATATTGTTGCTTCCATTTGTGCTGATGATTCGAGGGATAGACTGTGTTGGCTTAATTGCAACATAGCCGCCTTTGACTGGTGATAGTGACCTGCCACCGTTATATTGCAGCTTACTGACCTTTCCAAAATTGTAAATTGATGAGTTCGGCGGTTTGTTTGTTAAGTCAATCGGAGTTGTGACAATAGCGTGATCATCAGATCTCACTACACTCACCCGCACACCCTCATTACCCGGAGTCCACGAGTTGGTGCTGGTGCCATCTCCCATGCCACCGCCGCCCCCATCCACGTTCCCATCACCAACGGCATAAACGGAAACAGGCGAAATCAGACAAAAGAGCAATACCAGCGATAAAAAAGCAGAAAGCAATCGTTTCATTTTTTCTCCTTTCCGCAACAAAAAAAGCACAGCATAAACTGTACTTTTTTATTGCAAATATTTTTTAATCCATTTCGCCGATCTTATTGCCGTTTTCATACATATCGTCAGCGTTTATCACCTGATTGGCACCGCCGTCCGGCACATTATCAAAGCCCGGCAGGCCACCGCCGTTCTGCGGCTTGCTTTCAGCAGCGGGTTTCTTTTCCGTATCCTCCGGCTTGTATTCCGGCGGCTTTGCTGGGTTTTTGGTATCCGCATCCTTTGGCAGCTCAGGCTTTGCGGGAGTTTCCGGTTTTACCGGATCGGGCTGGAGCTTCTGCTCCGGCAGATCGGTTTGAGGCGGCAGCGTTTCCGAGCTTTCCGGTTCCGATGTAGGCTGTGGGGAACCCACCACCTCTTTTTTCTCTGTACTATTCTGTATATCAGGAGCCACATCCGAAGAGCTGACCGGCTCCTGTGAAGAAGCATCAGGCTTTGCGGGTTCCTTAGCAAACCGCATTCCTATAGCAGCCACCAGTGCTATGCAGATAACAGCAGCACCCGCAATGGCAAGCCTCCTTTTGGTTTTATCACTCATATAGACAACCTCCTTTGAGAAGTGTAAAATGTTACCTCTTTGTATTTCTCACCATACTACATATTTTTTCGGAAGTCCAGACAATTTCCCGAACAGTTAGAAGATCTCGGTGTATCCCGCCTGAACCTTGAGTTTGATCTTCATGGGAGCCAGCTCCTTGCCGCCGAAATAGACCGACACCTCCAACCAGATCACCGCATCCGCTTCAAAGCGCTGTGCGTTTTTAGGGGAGGAAGGAGCCAGCGGCGCATTGCGGATAGTGACATCCAACCCGGACAGCTTGTATTCCAAAGCATCCCCGGCATATTTCATATGGCTGCCTCCTACAGCTTCCATACCGAGGACATCGTCCATGTAACCGTAAATATCGCCGCTGTTCACGCTATAAGAAAAGGAGGAGCCGTCCGGCTGGTAGCCGCCGCTATAGCCCTCCCGTACACCGTGGTACACATCGGCATAGTTGTCGTTGACCGTCACGATAATGGCATCCTCTAAGGCTTCCTTTACACCAGTGGCTATGATGTTGAGCCGGAAAAACTCCATCACGCCGCACAGAACAATGACAAGTGCCAGCGTAATGGCTACCACCAAAGGGAAACCGTTCCCAGCCTTATCCTTAAGAATTTGTTTCAGCTTAGTCATTTATGGTACACCTCGCTTTTCCCGGAGGCCTCTGAGCGTAGAGTAATGGGGAACGAACCAAACCCACCGAACAGCCCGATATTCTTGTCCAAGGTCAGGGTCACGGTCACTTCCTGATTGAGCTGGATATTGCCGGTCTTTGACCATGAAATCCGGGGACTTAGCCCGGTCTGCTCGGTGAGAACCGCTGCACGGAGACTGGTTTCGCTGCCCACCCTGCCGGAGATTTCCGCTTCCCGGCACAGCTCGGTGGCGTAGGTGTCCAGCTGGTTTTTGGCTATAAACACCGGCAGCACCTGCACGGCCAGTGCAATCACCAGCATGGCGCAGAGGACGAGGACGCACACATCAATGTAACCCTCGCCACGTTTGGATTTTAAGAGCTTCAGCATAGCTTCACCCCCTGTTCGGGAGGGGATGACTCCTGCTCCATCTGCGGAAAATTGCTTAGTATATGCCACACATTATCGCTGTAGTTGGAGCTAATGACCTCCTGATTCAAAAGCTCATCAGCCGTCACCATCCTTGCGGAATCCGAAACACCGGGATGCCCGGTCACGCTTTTCCCCGACAGCAGCTCCTTTGCTGCTTCCGGCGTTAAAAAGACAAACCCGCCCGGTGTCATCAGATCAAAGGACGCCTGCGGATATTTGATCAGCATTTGTTGAACAATCACACTTTCACCCCCTTAAAACATCCCGCCAAGGGACTTGATGATCTCATAAGCGATGATGGCCAGATAGGTAAAGAGAAAGCACATCAGCATGAGAAAGGAAAACACACGGATTTTCGGCGGTATCTTTTGTGCCTTACCTTTGAGGCGCTGCAGCTCCAGCTGCTTGAAATCATGCGCCAGCATCTGAAAATACACCGTGCTGTCATCTCCACGCAGAACACCGATGAGGCCTCTCACCACATCCGACAGCATGGGCGAATTGAGCCTTGCTTCGAATCGGGTAAGGGCTGCCTCGTAGCTGGAGGAGCGCATATCCGCTGCCAGCATGGTCAGTTCCCCGGCAAAGGCTTCTCCGGCATTTTTCTTGTAGTTTTCTATGATGGCCAGTACATCACGGGAGGCTTTCAGCTCCTGTTCGATGTTGGCAACAAAGCGGGGCAGCTCCTTTTCCACGGAGGCTCGCTTGGCGGACAGCTTTTCGTCTGCCTTTTTGCTTTCCTTGAAATACACCATGACCCCAAGGAAAACCACCACCGGCACCAGCAGGGGAAATACAAAGCCTGCCGGGATTGCCAGCAGCAGAATCACGCCGGACTTCACCAGCGCATAGGCCTGATAGACCTCCGGCTCCATGCTCATGCCGGTGGCTTTCAGCACATTTTTGAGCCGATGCCTGCGGTATTCATCCATGCGGATCAGCTTTGCGAGCTTCACCGCCCATGTCATGAGGTAGGCTTCCAAGGTTTTTGCCGCTTTTTTCTCTGCCCTTGTGGTGTTGAGCATGGCCTTGGCGGTGCTGAGGTACGGCAGATGCAGCAGATCCAAAAGAATAAAGAACAGCCCCGCCGCTAAGGTGACTCCGAATAAAAACAGTAATCCCATTGCTATCACCTCCTATGGCACACGCAATTTCTGCGGAAATTGCATGGTTCGCTGCGCTCACGGTGTGCCTCAAAAGGGGGAACTATCCCCCTTTTGGGAACCCCCAGCTCTCCGAGGGGGTTAAGATACAATTTCATCATGATAGTTCACCTCCGATATTCAATTGGTTTGGTCAGTTTAAGCACGCAGGCCGTAGAGATAAAAATCAGGGCGGCGCTGATGGCCAGAATGATCTGTCCCAGCGGCGTATGCATCAGCGTGTCATACCAGCTTTTGTTCAGCAGATACATCAGCGGTATGTTGCCAATGACAAAGATGACCATGATGATAAATTCCTTGCGTGGTTCAAAGACAAGGTATTCCAGCTCGCCGTTGACAATCCGCATATCACTGAGCTTGCTGACGATAGGAGTCAGGGTAACTTTCAGGCTGCGGTCGTGCTGGCAGTCGCACAGGGCATCGCACCATTCCCGGAACACTTCATTGTCGATTTTGGTGCGCAGCACCTTGATGGCCTCCAGCACATCGGGATCAATGAGCTTCACCCGCAGGACAAAATCCTTGAACACCTGATGCACCGGCGGGTTCAAATAGCCGAGGTTTTCTTCCACAGCCGTGAGGATATTTTCACTGCGTAAATATGCGGTTGTGACAATCGACAGCGCCGTTTCCAGCTCAGCGGCGATGTCCTTTTTGAAATGGCTGGCAGTGAGCTGCACATACCAAAAGGGCAGCATCATAAAGCCCACCGCCATCACCGGAGCCCAGAAAAAGTTACCCATCACAATGGCGATAGCGGCACCGATGGCGAACAGCAGCAGAGAGCAGGCACAAACCAGAGAAAAGCGATTGCTCCTGCCGGTCATGGCCAGCACCTCCTGCGCCATCTGGATTTGCCGTTTCATAAACCCCGGCTTCTGGCGGCGCTGTGCCGCCTTGATTTCATCCTTGATGGACTTTTTTTCTCTGGTGAGAAAGGAAAACAGCCCATCGGTGAATTCCATCGGCTTTAGGCCGAGTAAAAGAAAAAAACCTGTAATCATACCGATACAGGCCAAAAGTTGAATGGTTGTCATACGTGACACCTCCGTTCTTCACTTGATTTGGACGCAGGCGGCAAACTTGCAATTTCACCGTCTGTTCCAGTGTGCGAATTGCAAGCGGCGGCTCGCCGCCCTCCTTTCTTCAGAAGATTGATGCGTTCCTGTGGCATTCCGTTTTCCAGCAGCCGTTTGCACAGGCTGTCGGAGATGGGATTGACCGCCACATGGTGTCCTGTAATGAAAAACTGGTTGTCCTCATAGCGGTTTTCGGTGATTTCGTACCGGAACAGGGTACGGTAATTCCGGCTGTTGTCCGGCAGGATTTCGCACTCCATGATTTCCATAAGCCGCCTTTGCTTGTTCTCCAGCTGTTTACAGAACACAACAATGGGATAGGCTTCGGTGACATAGCCCATGAGGGTTTCATCCGACATATCCACGGCTCGCTTGCACAGAGAAACCATGCGGCGATAGGTGGATTCGCAGGAGTTGGAGTGGATGGTGGTCACCACCGCCACACCGGTTCGGGCGACCTCCTGTGCGGCATTGGCCTCCGCACCACGCATCTCGCCGACCACAACAATATCCGCATTGAAGCGCAGGGAGATGTCCACAAGGTCGATCTGCTCAATGCGGTACAGCTCGTTTTCGCTGTTTCGGGTGAGGGTATGCACCACGGAGTTGGTGACTCTGCCATCCTGTTCCCGGATGAGGGAAAGCTCCCGGCTGCCGTTTTCAATGGTAAAGATGCGCTTGTTATCGGGGATGGTGGTGAGTAACCAGCCCGCCACCGTGGTCTTACCGCTGCTTGTAGCCCCCGCAATGCACACCGAAATGCCGTAGCGGATGAACTCCGAGAGCAAATCCAGCATTTCTCCGGTTGCCGTGCCGCCGTCTATGAAATCCCCCTTGTCCATGTGGTTGGGATTGACGATACGAATGGAGGCCGCAGCGCCGATATTGGCATCCACAATGGGGCTTTTCATGACGGCAATCCGGATGTTTTCCGCAAGGGTACCCACCACCAGTGGGGATTGGTCATCCAGAATCGTGCCGGACACATGAAGCATCCGGCGCAGCACATTAATGCAGTGTTCGGGGCTGTCAAAGTGTTCCGTAAGCTTTTCGCAGCGTCCACCGGCATACTGGATTTCAATATCCCGCCAGCTGTTGAATAGTGATAGGTAATTCTTTGAAGTTATCTCCGAATTTTCCCCCACTCCACACCGTGCATGAAACTTTCATTTCACACGGCGTTCCCTCAATATTTACTTATTTACACTAATCTCACAATTTCCAACTAAAATTCTCAGTTTGTTTAATCGTTCTAAATCAACAGGTAATTTTTCAAGCCTTAACAAGTATTTTTCTATGGTTTCTTGCGTTGTTGCATGAATTAGCTTATGAACATCAAAGGTAACATACACTAAATTCCTATATTCATCTTTCCCACCTAAATGTTTGGGTGTTTTATGGTGTACTTCCATATTGGTTATTTGCAGTTTTTCACCAGTTATAAAGCAACGTCCACGTTGCCCCACATACAATGAAATTCTATTGTCATTGAACTCGACACTTTGACCCTTTATAGGACTGTTCATCAAATAAATCAAGGTGTCGTAATTGAAGTTTTGTAGTTTGTCATGGATTTTCTTTCTGCCATGTGGTGTATAATTGCAAACATCTTGTGAAAAGCACACAGGCGGTGTAGTCTGTACAAAATGAATAGGGTACAGTGCTACCCCTCGGATATAAAGTGGTGTCACTTTTGATTTTCCATAGAATTTTTCATAAGCTTTGCTCTTTTTACCTGTTTTGCTTTTAATACATTTCGTTCTGCAATAAAGGCTCTTGTTGACATGAAAAGCAATTTGGGCAAAGTCCTTGCTGATATGACTTGCAATTTTATAGTATCCATGTATACCCAGTACCGTTGCATTAAAATGCTGTACATGAATTCCATTTGCATCATGCTGTAAGACTTTGATTTTTTCTTTGAGTTGTTTCTTGCATTTTTCTATACTTTTGTCTGTCATATGAGATTTGACAACATATTTGTTGCCCTTTTTCCAAAGTTTTAGTTTAATACCCAAAAATTCAGAGTACTTCTTTTTAAGGTTTACTATTTTTGATTTTTCAGGACTTATTGCAAGTCCTAATCGTTCCTCTAACCATTGCTTTGTAGCGATAAACATTTTATTGGCAGTATCTCTGTCTTTGCAAAACAGCTTGAAATCATCAGCATATCTGACGATAAACACTTCTTTGAGTTTACCCTTACGCATTAACTCATATTTCCTTGTTGGATTTTTATATTCCGTATGCGTTTTGTGGTTTTCCCATTGACTTGCTACCCACCAGTCAAGCTCGTTTAATACAACATTGGATAAAATCGGGCTTAATACACCACCCTGCGGTACACCTTTTCTCGGTACTCCAATACCTTTTATTTCAGCTTTGAGCATTTTTGAGATAATACAGATTAACCTTTTATCTTGTATCCCTAAACTCCATAGCTGTTTTAACAATTTTCCATGGTCAACATTATCGAAAAATCCCTTAATATCAATGTCAACTACATATTGGAAATTGTGTCTATTGGTCAGAGCTAAGGTTCTTGCAATTGCATGGTGCGTACTTCGATTAGGTCTAAAACCATAACTGTGTTTATAAAATTTAGCTTCACAGATTGGTTCTAATACCTGCTTGATACATTGCTGTATCAGCCTGTCCTCCATTGTGGGTATTCCAAGCGGTCTTGTTTTGCCATTATCCTTAGGAATTCCAACTCTCCTTACCGACATTGGTTTAAAATTAGCCAAACGATTTTTAACATAAGCAATTAGCTTTTCTGGCTCTTGTTCTCCAATATCTAATATGGTAGTGCTGTTTGTTCCTTTTGTTTTACTGCCTTTGTTTCTCTTGATGTTACGATAGGCAAGCAGTATATTTTCGCTACTAATAATGATGTCATAAAGGTTATTGAATTTTTGGTTTTGCTGTGCCTTTGAATAAAGGTTGTCGTAAATCTTTTGAGTATCATAATACTCATTGTTTCTTAATTTTTGCTTCTTTTTGAGCTTTTTAGTTGCCATAAGTCGGCTCTCACTTCCTTTACAGGAAATTTCGCCTCTCTTAGTCATACTCGAACCTTATGCAGTTTTTCAATTGATTGTGAGTTGTGTTTTACTGTAAAATATTGACTTGTGGCTATCCCTCCACCGCTTATTATCACGGCTTCATAGGTACTGTGCCACTACTTTCATCAGCATAAAAGCAAGTTATATCTTGCGAATTTCCTTGCTAACGCTTCATAGAGATTAAGCTCTCCACGTTGCTGACTTACCACGTTCCGATAATCCTATCTATTCATATATGCCCTTAGGTTCTCTCTTTGAGCCTGTCTGTTTTGTCACCGCCTGTAACGATGAAAGGACTTTCATATCGACAAGTTTTACTTATCCTCACAGACCTTGCAATAGCAAGCATAGCCGTTAGACTATTTAGAGATTTAGACCCGTACATTCAAGAGTTCGCCATTTATCAGTTTTAGCTGATAAAATTCTAACCATAGGCATTTTGTAGACCCCGCCCTAACACTCCCAGCCACCTCTGGCTTGGTTTTGCTGTATCATTTCTGACCTTAGCAAGTGCATACAGACGACTTTAGCGAGCTTCATAACACAATTTGCACTTAATTGCTATTGTGCCATTCGCAGTGTTTAGGAAGGCGTATCAAGGCGTTACCCTATCATTCCACCTATTGGATTATCAGTTCTACCAAACTGAACTTTTACGTTCTTTGTTTAGTGCCTAACCTTTTCAGTTAGGAACGTGTCGCACTGTCGATTTCTTCGATGCCGTCCGCAAAGATGTACTTGGTGAGAAAGGAATACTCGGCCATTTCCGTATACAGAGCATCCACCAGCTGCTGCGGTGTCATACCTTTGACCGCCACACGGCTGTCCTGCACGAATTTGGCAATATAACGCTTGATGTTGGCCTTGGCTTGGTTGGCGTTGCCATCCGACAACAGCTCGCTGTGCTGACCGGCGATATATTCCTGCACCTGCTGCAGCACACTGTGAAAATCTCCGGTTTCCTGCTCTGGAATAAAAAACAAATTATGTCTGCTCATACGCCGAACACCTCCTCCGAGATTTTCTGTATCTCTTTTCGGAAGCCCCGGCTGTCTTTCAAGGATAAATCGGCGAACAGATTTCCGGCCAGAACCTGTGCCTCCAGCTCTGGGGAATGCGGGAGGGTAAACACAGCGCTGCCCAACACCTGTTCCATGTTCTGGCTGGCTTCGTTGGATTTCACGTTGCTGACCGCCTTGTACAGCTTGTCAGAGTCAAACCCTGCCATCCGCAGATATTCCTGCTGACTGGACAGATAGCTCACCGATTTCAGATCGCAGTTTATGAGCCGCAGCACCGCATCGGCCTCCAGAATGGCGATGGTCGACAGCTCGTCAAAATAGATGGCGCTGCCGCAGTCGATGACGATATGACTGTCCATATCACGCAGCACACCCATCAGCTCCCGAAGCAGCTTTTCGTTCACAGGAGGATAGCAGTTCTCGTTTTCTCCCTTTTGCAGGCCGATGACCACCAGATGGCTCATCCGCTTATGGGTGTTGCAGTTGTTTTTCACCAAGGACTCCGTGATGGAATTGGCAGCCAGAATGCTGCGTAGGGAATGATCGCCCTCCAGCTCACCGGGCGGACAGATGCAGGGAAGCATGGGCGTGGTGCAGTCGCATAAAAGCAGTACCACGTTCTTTTTTCTGTCTGCCAGATATTTGGCCAGCTTCACCGCCACGGTGGTCTTGCCGCAGCCGGGGCTGCCCCAAACCGCCAGCACCTGTGCGGTGTTGTCCGGCTCCATTTCCTGCGGTTCGCAATCGTTTTTGCGGCTGAACAGGCCGCCCTTTTTGAAGTTCAGCATTTACTCAGCCTCACTTTCTGCCGTTGTATTTGCAGGGGCTTCCGGCTGGCTCTGATCCTCGCTTTCCTGAGATTGCGTTTCTTCCGGGTACAGCTCGGAAAGCACCGAGTCCTGCGCCTCGGTAAACTTTGCCGCATTTTCCTTGCTGCCACGGTAAACGAGGGACACATGAAGGGTGCCGTCCGCTTCCAGCTCAGCGAGGAGTTTACTCTGTTCCGGCGTGACCAGAAGCGTAACGGTAGCAGGCAGTTCCTTTTCGTCCTCAGCTTCGGTTTCTTTCTGCTCTCCGGTGTTGGCATCATAGCCGCTGCCTGCAGTGACGGCGATGACCTCCACATACTGCAGCTCCGGCGGGATCACCGTCACGCCCTGTTTCTTGTAGTCCGGAGCAACAATGGACACGATATCCCCGGAAATCAGCTTGCCGGACAGACCGTTGGCAAAACTCTTGACCGATACGGAAATGGCATGTTTTTCTCCGGTCAGATTGTAGAGATAGGTGTTCTCTGCAGCCGGGGCATCGGCAATTTTGGAGGCGATGACGTAATCCCCCGGTGCTAAGTCTGCGGAGGCAAATTTACCGATGACCGTATCCGTCTGCCTGATCACATTCTCCGGCAGATTGTAACCGCCCACCTCCACGGTCTGCACCATGTCCTTGGTGATGGCCTCCCCGATTTTGATGGGTTTGGTCACCCGCACAATCTCGGTTTTCTGGCTGATGCTTTGATTAAACAGCGGCGTGATAGCAAAGCAGATCAACAAAGACAGCACAATGCAGATTACGCCGATGACCGTTCTGTTCTTGAAAAAGCTCATAGCTTAAGTCCTCCTTTAAATGAAATAGGCGAGCAGACAGCCCGCCGATAAAAAAGGTGCAAGGGGGAAGGCCTTTTTTGCCTCCCGCCTTTGCACCCTGCAAAGAATCCAGTATATGGCTACATAGATGAGCAGCAGGCTGAGTCCGGCCATCGCCGCAAGCAGTCCTTTGGGCAGCCCCAGCACCAAACCGCAGGCTGCCATCAGCTTGATATCGCCGCCGCCCATGCCGCCAAAGAACACGGCGGCCAGCAGAAAAGGCAAGGCGATGAGGATTCCCAGCAGCTTGACCGGTGTAAATCCGATTATGGAAACACCTGCAATTCCAAAGCAAAGCCAGTTTGGAACAATGCGCTTTGTCAAGTCCGTTACCGATGCCGCACACAGCAGTAGGGTAAAAATAACCGCCTGCACAACGGCCAGCTTATCCGGCATAGTTGAACATATCCTTAATGCGCTGTACGAGGGTAGGCAACACGGTTTTATCAAAGAGCATGTACAGTCCGGCCAGCACCAAAGCGCCGATGACTACGGCCATCAAAATCTTAATGGCGGTATCCACAAATCCCTCAGCGTGGTTGTTAGTGAGTGCCATTTTTGCCTTAATTGCCAGCATATTGGCCTTATAGGTTGCTTTGTTGATCATTTTTTTCATGGTGTTTTACCTCCAAATTTTTTATTGAGTTGCTTACATACCGCCCATCTGCATGGGCGCAGCGGCTTGCTCCGGTACGTTTTCCTGCGGCTGAACCGGAGCCTGATTCATGGCTACGGCCTGCTGGTAGCTGTCCAGCACGGCCTTGTGGAGCTGTTCCCGGAACTCCTTGGTTACCGGGAAGCAGATTTCCTTGTAGCCATTTTCGGTCTTGCGGCTGGGCATGGAAACAAAGAGGCCGTCACGGCCTCCCTCCACAACCTTGATGCCCCGGATACCGAGGCAGCCGTCCACCGTTGCCGAAGCGTAGGCACGGATGCCGCCGCTGGCTCCGGGCGGGTACATGGAATTGATTTTTACTTCTACATCAGGCATGATTTCTTTCTCCTTTCGCATTTTTACAATAAAAAAGCAGCCTTTTAGAGCTGCATGGTCTGGTTCTGCGCCGGTGGTGCAAAGCCGATTTCCTGAAAGCCGAAACGGTCACAGTAGAAGAAGCTGCTGCCATTTTCATCGTACAGCTCCAGCACATCCGACATGGACAGGGAATGCCCCGCATAACCGGGAGGATGGTCTGTATTGAATTTGGTGTACAGTGCCTCCAGATTGTTGGTTTCCACCTCGCCGTCATAGACGGTTTGATAATCGGACATTTGTGGCTCGCCGAACTCCTTGCAGAAATCCGCAAGGCTGATGAAGCGCATCCGGAGATCCGATTCGGACTTTAACTGCCATACCCGGCAGCTTTTCAGCAGGGTGAGTTCTTGGGTATCCCGCTGACCGTTGACAAGACGGTCATACACACCGTCCGTCCACTTCACCTCGCCGATCTCCTTTTGGCGGCTGAGAAAGCCGTTCAGTTCCTCCGACTCAAACAGGGGATCGACCACCGCCTTGCCGCCGCTGACATAACCGGCAGGGTTGCCGTAGTACAAAATGATGTCTTTTTCTATCCGGATATTTCGCATGAGGTTACCTCCTTTATGTCATGGTCATGCCTCCGTTCTCCGGATTGCGGAGAGCTTCCATTTCCTCCACTGATGGATGAAGGAGCCTGCCGTTTTCCATTTCCAGCACACAAAAGCCATCCCGGTCGCAGAGCATAATGCGGTGCTGGTAGGGCTTCTGCATCTCCACATAATCAAGCGCCTCCTGCTCCGTGCAGAGCCACACACCGGAGGCATAGCGGCCATCGGGCAGAAAGCTGTAGCCGCTGTATTTTGGCTCATGGTTCTTCAAATCCAATGCGCCCACCGGCCTGATTTGGGAGAGCTGCAGCTTGGCGTTGTCCGGCAGAAACTTCGGTTTGAGGATACCGATGACCTCGCTGCGGTTTTTCAGGGCAAACTCCCCGGTGCGCAGGGACACCAAGAAGACAGCCGAGCCGCTGGGATTTGCACCGGCTCCGTTCCCGCAGAGACAGAAGTACAGCTGCCGTTCCGGATTGTCCTGACTGATTACGACAACCTTTCCCTGAATACTGCAGTCTAAGCCAGTTGCCGAACAGTCTTTTTCAGTATAGAGAGTATTTCGTTCCATCCGTCAGCCCTCCTTTTTCTGCTGCAGCAGGGCAGTCAGGTCGGAAATGAGGGAGAGCCTTGTATCATTTGGCATGGTTTTGAACGCCGCACGAACATAGGCCTCCACCGCCTCCGGGGACTGGTCACCGATTTCGATGATGTCCACCTTTTGCACACTGACCGTGCCGTTGGACAAACCAAGGCGCACAATATCGCCGTAGTCCATGCCGCTGGCGGTGCGCAGCTCCTTGGGAATCAGCACACGACCTTTGCTGTCCATCAGCTTGTACAGGGGTTTCTTATTCATCCTCCACACCTCCCTCCAGCACACAGCGGATGGTATCGTGGCTCATGCCGAGGCTGTCGAACAGCTCCATGAGCTGGGGCGGCAGCTGCTTTAAGGGATCGGCACTGCCGATGATGATGGCACCGTCCTCGCAGCGAATGTCCAGATCATAGTCCAGCGGAATCCCCGCCGCCGCCAAAAGTGCATGAGGCACCGACAGCTCTGCAGAATCCGGTGATTCTACGGTTTCGCCGATGTTGTCAATGCCGTCCTTGGTGAGAAAAAACTCGCCATAGCTGTTGATCTGCTTCACCGGGTGGTGGGACAGATACGCCAGATGCACGGTATCACCGTCAGTAACGCACATGGTTTCCAAAACACCGGGCGGCAAGATGATGCTGCCGTTTTCGGCAATTTGCCCTTTCGTTTCAATGATTTTCATAGCATAAGCCTCCTTTACATCCCCATCTGCGGGGCATTGATTTGTTGTTCCTCTGGTGATTTCAGCTCGGCCACAAAGGTGGAAAGCTCATCTTTGGTCAGAGAGATGTTGGCGATCTCCATTTCTTTGAGGAAATAGGCGGCCTGCTTGTACTCGCCAGCCAGCTCCTGCATTCCCTTAGCGTTGTGATAGCCGCTGCTGATGCGGGTATAGCCCTTGAAAATGCAGTCATAGTTGCCGGTTCCCTTGTTTTGCTGCACGGTTAGATACAGGCCTGCATTGGTTTGAGCACTGCAATCCAGATACAGGTCATCGTGAACGTTGCCGACCACAAACTGATATCTGCCGCCACTTTCTTCTTCAATCAGGGCTTTTGCCCAGCGGATTTTTTCAAGTCCGGTCATTCTTCGTATTCACCTCCAAAATCAAATAGGTTTAATTGAAATGTATCCCTTTCTCGCTCCTTGGGATCGTAGTTGGTAATGATGACCTCCGGGTATTCGCAGCCGCCCTCATACCGCTGCGCCAGATTGCTCAGGCGGGTGACCGGGGTGATGGTGTAATCCTGATACAGCTCCCGGACGAATTCACAGTCGTTGTAGCTGACCATCCACTTGCCCCTGCTACCCGCCAGCGCATCCCGGAGCCGCTGATGGTCGGTTTTGAGAAACTCCACCGCATAGTGACCCTCGGTCATGTAGTACGGCGGATCGCAATAAAAAAAGGCATCGTCCCGGTCGTACTGCCGGATCAATGCCTCGAAGTCCTTATTTTCCACCACGGTGTCCGCAAGCCGTCTGGATGCCTCCCAGATCACAGCGAACACCTTGCGGATGTCAAATGGCTGGCAGCCGTAGGAGGTGCAGCCGCTGCCGTAGCTGTAACGGATGAGCTTAAAAAAGGCGGCAGCTCTCCATACATCGCTTGGCTCGGCCTGCTCCAACATAATTGCTCTCAGTTCCTCAAACTCAGGCGGCGGTAGGTTCTGCTGCGCCAGCTCCAGTTCTTCTTTCAGGTATTCGGTATCGAATTCATCTTTTTCAAAGAACCGGCGCAGGACACCAAATTCATGCCGGGAGTTGAGGGGCAGGAAGCCCAGCTCCTTGAGGAATGCCAATGTTCTGTTTTTTACACAGTAGAACAGGTTGGTCAGGTTGCCGTTGAAGTCGTTGTAGACCTCCATACCTTTGCAGTCCGGCGGCCTGCCGAATAAAACCCAACCCCCGCCGCCAAAGACTTCAATGTATCTGCCGAAGTCCTTGGGGAAAAGCCGGTATATGATATTGCGGAGGGCTTTTTTGCCGCCCACCCAGCTGATAAAGCTATTGATATTCCATCACCTCCAGTCGCACGCATTTTCTGCGGAAAATGCAAGGTTCGCTTTGCTCACGGTGCGCCTCACGGGTGGGAACCAGTTCCCCCCGTGTGCCCCCCATGCTCTCCGAGGGGGCTTGGATACGCACAATCATTACAGTTTCATGGTAAAAGATTCATCTGGATTACTGTATTCGTATTCGCCGGTTTTTTCATTGTACAGGTAGCCCGCATCGGCCAGATCCACATCGTGAACCTCAGCCGCCATTTCCAACGCTTCCTTGGAGCCGCCGGGAGGGATTTCGCATAACATCTCCTCGCCGTTTTCGTACTCCTTTTTTCCTGTGTTATATCCAAAGTCCTCGTCTGCCCATTTGTGTTCAAAGGATAGAGCAGGATATTTTGCCGCCAGTACAGCAATGACATTTTCCGGACGGCTCCATGCGGTCTGGAACTCGATATGCTCGCCGTCAAAATCTTGCGGGGTATATGCACCATCGTAGCCGTAGCTGTTCCACTTGGTTCCCCAATTGGAAATCGACCAGTCGTACCAGTTGTCTTTGCCGTACTTCTCACGCTCGGCCATACCGAGATTTCCACGAAATATATGCGCAGGCATGGGGATGACCTTGTTGAAGTCAATACTGCCGAGACCAATCTTATCATCCTTGACGGCCTCGAACATTTCCCTTACCTTTTCCGGATCGCCGGATACTCTTAAAATATTGGTTACATGATTTGGCATTACTGTATTCCTCCCATCGTCATGCCGAAGCCGAAGGACTGGCTGCCTTTCAGCTCATCCTCCGGCTTGATAAAGAAGCGGTCGCTGCTATCCCAAAAGCTAAGATACAGCTCACCGTCCTCCACCTTGATTTCCCGCTGCTCCATCCCCTCGCCCCAGCCATCACTAAATTGAGAAGAGAGCCATTCGGTAAACTCCGTAAGCTCAGAGGAAGAGAGCGTACCGTGGGTTTGCATCTCGGTCACACCCCACAGCTCACCGTTCCATTCCTCTACAGAGGGGTTAATGCTGTACACCTTTTGGCTGAGATCGTCATCAAGGTAAACGGCGAGGCCACGCTCACCCTCGCTGGGGAGCTTTTCTTTTTCGATGAGGGCAAGGATTTTGTCCTCATATTCCAAAACCTCACCGGCGGATAAATCCTCCCGGTTATTGTCAAGATCGCCCCATTCATTCTCTCTGTAGATATGAGGAAAGAGGGGGCTGAATAACCGCAGGGTTTGCAGTTCATTTTTCATGGTGCATCCATCCTTTCTTTTCGATTTTGGGCGCAAAAAAAGCGGCTGTGTTTTTCAGTTACGAAGAACACAGCCGCTTCAAAATTGCCCTGTAGGGTATTGGCTTTATTTAATTGTAACCGGACTGATTCCGGCCAAAAACGAGAAACACCCTGCTTTCTTGTTAAAAAGCAGGGTGCATCTATGAAAAACGAGGGTCTTGAATTTTTCATTCAAAACCCTCGTCAGGCCGCATAAACACTGGCTTTTTCAGCCCTGTATCTATTTTGACCTAATCTTCTGGTACGCCGTAAGGGATTCGAACCCCCGGCCTTCTGGTCCGTAGCCAGACGCTCTATCCAGCTGAGCTAACGGCGCATGTCTCTCGGACAGCTTGTTTATAATAGCACAGGGCAATCTGAATTGCAATAGGTTTTTTTGAGTTTTTACGTTTTTTTTTCCTGTATTGTCAAGGCTTAAAAACTGTGTTACAGTAAACAATAAGACAGTATTCGACAAGCGGGGGGATATCATGACAACAAGCTTTAAGACAAGTGTATTCGGCGGTTTCGACCGGGAGGACGTGATCGCTTTCATTGAAAAGACTTCCTCCGAAAACCAGGAAAAGATCAGCGCCCTGGAAAAGGAAAACGAGACGCTCAAGGCCGACAATGTAACCATGACCGGCGAGATGGAAGAGCTGCACAGCCAGCTGGCACTGGCGGAAGACGGCGGCCCAGCCCGATGGGAACTGGAGCAGCGGCTTTCCCAACTGACCGCCAAGATCGAGCGGCTGGAGCAGGAGGCTCAGGAACTGCGTCGGCAGGCGCAGGAATACCAGACCATTAAAAACCACATCGCCGACATCGAGATCAACGCCCACCGCCGCACCGAGGAATTTCGCCGGGAGACCATCCGCCAGCTGCAGGAGCTTTTGGCCGGGCAGCGGGCCTGGTGCGCCGAGGCGAAGCAGCGCTATGGCGCCCAAAGCAACGCCCTTCTGGCGCTCTTGCATGAGACGCAGCGCCGGATGAGCGGTCAGTTTGACACCGCCCGGCAGGAGATCGCCGCCTATTCTCCCGACACCTTTGATCAGTTGGAACAGCAGCTGGCCACACTGGTGGGGCAGCTGAAAGAGGAATAACTTTGATACGCGAAAGCGGCAGGCGGGAGCCTGCCGCTTTTTTGGCCCACAGCGGCCGCGCCTATGCCGAAGGGCAGGTTTTGCGCCTTTTGATACAGGAGCCGCAAGGCGGCACAACCGCCAAAACAGCAGAGCGGATCCAATCCGCTATGCTGTTTTTATGGGTGGGAGAGTGTATAAAAAGGGAATTACAGCAGCATGATGCCGGCGTCCTGACAGGCGTTCATCGTCTCTTGATCCCACAAACTGGCCTGTACCTCGCCGATGTGGCAGGTGCCGATCATCAGCATGCACAGGCGGGACTGTCCGATGCCGCCGCCGATGGTCAAAGGCAGTTCTCCGGCCAGCAGCATCTTGTGGAAAGGCAGCTCCCGGCGGTCGTTGCAGCCCCGCACGGTGAGCTGATAGTCCATGGCCTGCTCATCCACGCGGATGCCCATGGAAGAGATCTCAAAGGCGTGGCCCAACGTCTCGTTCCACATGAGGATGTCGCCATTGAGGGACCAGTCATCATAGTCGGGAGCCCGGCCGTCATGGGGCTTGCCGGAGCGCTTCAGGTTGCCGCCGATCTGCATCAGGAAAACGGTATGATGCGCCCGGCACACCAGATCCTCCCGCTCCTTGGCGGTCATCTCCGGATAAAGGTCCTCCAGCTCCTGGGTGGTGACAAAGAAAACATCGCGGTCCAGCTTTGTGTGCAGGCTGGGGAAGGCGATTTGCAGAGCGTCGTTGGTCTCGCAGACGGCGCTGACGATGGCGCGGACGGTCTGCTTTAAAAAGGCTTGGGTGCGGTCTTCCCGGGAGATGACCTTTTCCCAGTCCCACTGATCCACATAGATAGAGTGGATGTTATCCACTTCCTCATCCCGGCGGATAGCGTTCATATCAGTGAACAGACCCTTGCCCACGTTGAACTCGTAACGCTTCAGCGCCAGGCGCTTCCACTTGGCAAGAGAATGCACCACCTGGCCTGTGGTGCCCACGTCGGGAATATCAAAGGTGACGGGACGCTCTACACCGTTGAGGTTGTCGTTGAGACCGGAGTTTTCATCTACAAACAGAGGCGCAGATACCCGGCGCAGGTTCAGGGCGTTGCTCAGGTTCACCTGGAAGTTGCTCTTGATGAACTCTATGGCTCTTTGCATTTCATAGATGGACAGCGGGGTCTTATACCCGGCAGGGATCACGACTTTACTCATAACACGCACCTCTTTCAAAATTTTAAGACAGTTTGTTTGATGGAATCTGCCACCGGCAGAAAACAGCCGCCGGACAAAACGGGCCCATCCCGCCGGCAGAGGGAAGGCGGTCACTTACAACAAAAAAAGCACCGCCGGATCAGCCGAAATCCATTTTCGGCTATAAAAACAGGCAGCTATATCCATCCAAAGATCTTAGGACGAATAGCTGCCGATCCGCGGTGCCACCTAATTTACTGTTTAAACAGTCTCTTGCCGGGTTCCAACAAACCCTCGCGCTTTAACGCCGCGCTCCGCGTCTCCCTTACTTGCCTTCGCTTTCAGATCGCTGCTCCGAAGTGTTATTCACATGGTCTTGCTGTGCCGGACTTCCACCATCGCCGACTCTCTTTGCCAGAAGGCTCCGCGTTACTTCTCTTCATCAATGCATATCACAGTATCAAATTATAGGAGTATTCTATCCCCTCGCCGGACGAAAGTCAAGTGGAAATATTCCATAAGAGTACGGAAAGCTGACCGCAAAAGCCTTGTCACTTATCCACAAAAACAGCGGCGCAGATCTTTCCGCGCCGCTGCTTTGGCAGATGAAAATTTACTTATAGGACTCGATCATGCCCTTGAAGGCGGGCAGAGACCGACGGATCATGTCATTGGACACGCAGTAGGACAGGCGCAGATAGCCGGGGCAATCAAAGCCGTCGCCGGGCACTACCAGCAGGTTGTACTCCGTCTTGGCTTTCTCGGAAAACGCCATGGCGTCGCCGTTGGGTGCCTTGACGAACAGATAGAAAGCACCGTCCGGCTTGGCGCACTCGTAACCCATGGCCGTCAGAGAATCGTACAGCAGCGTGCGGTTTTCATCGTAAGCCGCCAGATCGGGCATCTCATCGGCGCAGCGCTCAATGACCAGCTGCATCAGCGTGGGCGGGCAGACATGGCCCATGGCACGGGCGGCACCCGCGATGGCCGCATACACGGCGGCGCTGTCCGCCGCGAAATCGGACACGCAGACATAACCGATACGCTCACCGGGCAGGGACAGGGACTTGGAATAGGAATAGCAGACGATGGTATCGGGATAGATGTGGGGGATGAAGGGAACCTTCACGCCACCGTACACCAGCTCACGGTAGGGCTCGTCGGCAATGATGTAAATGGGATGGCCGTACTCCTTGCTCTTGCGTGTGAGCACCTCAGCCAGCTTCTTCAGCGTCTCCTCGGTATATACAACGCCGGAGGGGTTGTTGGGGGAGTTGACGATGATGGCCTGGGTGTGGCAGCTGATAAGCTTCTCCAGCGCCTCCATGTTGATCTGGAAGGCCTTGGTATCCGCCGGCACCACCACCAGCTTGCCGCCGTTGGACTCCGTAAAGGGGCGGTATTCGGGGAAGAAGGGAGCGATGGCCATGATCTCGGCCTGACTGTCGCACAGCAGCGCCTTGATAACGGAGATCAGAGCGGGGGCGGCGCCGCAGGTCAGAAACAGGTTGGAAGCCTTGAGAGAAAGGCCGAAACGCCGGTTCAGATTGTCGGCAATGGCCTGGCGGGCACCGTCAAAACCGGCTGCCATGGAATAGCCGTGCACTTTGATGGAGTCCGTGTCCTTCACGATATCACAGATGGACTGGTTCACCTTGGCGGGAGAGGGAATGCTGGGGTTGCCCAGAGAATAGTCATAGACGTTTTCAGCACCAATGACGGCGGCCTGTTTCAGACCGTAGGCAAACAGCTCACGAATGACGGAGGGTGCCGTACCCAGCTTGTGGAAAGTCTCATTCACCATGACGATTATCTCCTCTTTTTTATATAAGTTCAGAACACAGGACGAAAGAATGCCGGGGGCTTCTGACGCCGCACCGCATTCTCACAGGGAAAGCATATGATGTTTTGCAGCCAATGTCAATGAAAGATGCGGGATTAGCCCAGATCCATCGCGGCGGCCAGCACGCTGCCCGCCGCGATGGAGGCCAGCTTTGAATAGGCGCTGTCTGAACGGGACACCAGCACGATGGGTACCCGGGCGCCCAGAATCACGCCGGCGTTTTTGGCATTGCCAAAATAGGACGCTGCCTTGCCGATGCCGTTGCCCACTTCATAGTTGGGCACCAGCAGGATATCCGCGTCGCCCGCACCGGGGGCGGTATAGTGCTTGTGATGGCAGGCTTCCTTGCTAATGGCCAGATCCAGCGCCACCGGCCCGCACACGTTCATGTGATACTTGGCCCAGCGGTCTGTCATCTTGCTAAGAGCGTCGGCGTCCACTGTGGACTGGATCTTGGGATTCACCACCTCCGCGCCGCACACGCAGGCGGCGTTAATGGTCTCATAGCCCAGCGCCTGAAGCACCATGGCCGCGTTTTCCAGGATCTCCGCCTTCTTGTCAAGATCCGGGAAGGTGTTCACGCCGCCGTCGGTGAGGATCAGCATCTTGCCGTAAGCCGGGATCTCATAGAACATGCAGTGGGTGGTGAGATGCCCGGTGCGCAGACCATGCTCCTTGTTGAAGACTGCCCGCATCAGATCCGCCGTGCCCAGAATGCCCTTCATCAGAAAATGGGCCTTCCCCTCGGCGCAAAGCGCCACCGCTTTTTCCGCGCAGTCCACGTCACTGTCGCCGGGAATGATCTCATAAGTGGCCGGATCCTCACCCAGTTCCTTGAGCATGGCGGAAATCTCTTCCACATGACCCACCAGAATGGGGGTGGCAATGCCCTCTTTCCGTGCCTCGGACACCGCCTGCAGCACCGCGTCGTCATGCGCCGCCGCAACGGCGATCACACCCGGCGTTCCACCCTTGGCGGCCTCCAAAATGCCATCAATCGTATGAATCATACTGTCTCCTCCTATTTTACACTCTTCTATGTAAAAATTTTATACCACGATACATTGATTATACTGCCCCCCGCTGCCGCCGTCAATGACAATACATACTTTTTAAAACGCCATTTTTTCATCCGCCGGGGGTTGACGAAAAGAAAATTATCTCATACCATAGGAATGCACTTTTTTAGAGGGTATGAGGTGAGCAGATGAATGAACTCAAGGCCGGGCGACTGGCTGTGACCTATGCGGGCTGCTTTCTGGGAGCGGGATTTGTCTCCGGACAGGAACTTTGGCAGTTTTTCGGCGTTTTCGGTGTCAAGGGATATATGGGATTCGCTCTCTCGGCGGTGCTGTTTTTCCTGCTGGGCGTGTTTTTGGTGCGGCTGACCCAGCTCTCCGGCATCAACGAAATGGACACCGTGCTGATCCCCTGGGAGATCCCATGGCTGCGGAAGACGGTGGGCGTGATCGAGGCGGTTTTCCTCTTTGGCGTAGTCACGGTGATGACCGCCGGCGCCGGCGCGCTGGCCTGCCAGCTGACGGGCATTCCTGACTGGCTCTTCGGCGCGCTTTTCGGCGCCGCGGTGGCCGTGGCCGCCATGGCCGGGCTCAAGGGCATGATTCACGTTTTTTCGGCGCTGGTACCTGTTTTGGCTGTGGCCACCGTCTGCTTTGCCGTGGCTGCCTGGAAAAGTTTCGGCACCGCCGGGATCTGGCAGGGCGTGGATCACAACACCAATCCGCTGATGCCCAACTGGTTCATAGCGGCGCTGACCTATGTGGCCTATAACCTGCTGGGCTCCATCGGTATCATTACCCCCATCGGGGGACTTGTGAAGCGGCAGGGAACGGTCTACGCGGGCATCGGGCTGTCGTGTCTGATGCTCTGCGCCATCGCGGGCAGCGTGCTGACATCCCTTGCGGCCCATACCTCCGCCGCCGGGGCGGAGCTGCCCATGCTGGCGCTGGCCTGCGATCTGAGCCCGACACTGGGAAAGATCTACGGCGTGCTTTTGCTTTTGGGGATGTTCGGAAACTCCCTTGCGTCGCTGGTGGCGCTGACCACCTATCTGGAACAGAAGAGACCGGTGCTGGCGGAGCATCGCAAGGGCCTGACGGCGGGCCTGGGCGCGGGCGCCTGGGTAGGCAGTTTGGCGGGCTTTGCCGGGCTCATCGGCGTGGTTTTTCCAGTATTCGGCTATATCAGCATCGCCCTTTTGGCGTGCATGGTGATCCATTTTGTCCAGTGCAAGAAAAAAGAGAAAGCCGGAAATGCCACCGGCGGATGATATCCACCGGTGCGGAATAACAAAGCCCCCGCCTGCCATGCGGCAAGCGGGGGCTGTTTCGCTGCTCTTATACGCTGAAGAGGATGTCGGCGTAGGTGGGATAGGGCCAGAAGGAAGCGGCGGTGAGGGATTCCAGCTGGTCGATCACGCCGCGGGCGCTTTCCATGCGGGCAAACACCTGGTCGCGGTAATAGCGGGAGGCATCGATGCTGCCTTCGGCTTCGGGGGCCTGGGTGAGAGCCGTGCGCAGCGTGCCGCAGATATCCAGCAGCTGCGCGTTGAGTGTGGACAGCTTTTGAAGCATGGTCTCCTCCACCTGGCAGGCCACACCGCCCAGCACCGCTTTTTTGTGCAGCAGGGATTCGGCCAGAGAGCCGGTGTAGCTGCTGACGCCGGGGAGAATGTGACGGGTGCACATATCCAGTAGCGTCAGCGCCTCAATGCGGAGGACCTTGCAGTAATTCTCCAGATGAATCTCGTACCGGGCGCGCATCTCCTGCTCGGAGAGGATGCCGTGGCGAGTGAAGAGCTCCACATTTTTGCGGTCAATGTAGGCGGGCATACAGTCCACCGTGTTGGACAGGTTGGAAAGGCCGCGCTTCTTTGCCTCGTGGACCCAGGACTGATCGTAGCCGTTGCCGTTGAAGATAATGCGGCGGTGGGCCTTGAACGTCTCATGCAGCAGATTTTGCAGGGCGGACTGGAAATCGGGCGCTCCCTCCAGTATGTCGGCAAACTGATCCAGTTCCTCGGCCATGATGGTGTTGAGCACCGTGTTGGGGCTGGCGATGGACTGGGACGAGCCCAGCATACGGAACTCAAACTTGTTGCCGGTGAAGGCAAGGGGAGAGGTGCGGTTGCGGTCGGTGGTGTCCTGGGGAATCTCCGGCAGAGCATCCACGCCGATCTGAAGCTTCTGCTTGGCGATGTCCACATAGTCCGTGCCGTCGATGATGGAGGAGAGAATGTGGGTCAGCTCCGAACCGAGGAAAATGGAAATGATGGCAGGAGGCGCTTCATTGCCACCCAGACGGTGATCGTTGCCGGGATAGGCCACACAGCAGCGCAGCATATCCTGGTATTCGTCCACGCCCTTGATAAAGGCCGCCAGAAACAGCAGAAACTGGGCGTTCTGACTGGGGGTCTTGCCGGGCTTGAGCAGGTTTTCCCCGGTGTCCGTGGCAAGAGACCAGTTGTCATGCTTGCCGCTGCCGTTGATGCCCGCAAAGGGCTTTTCGTGGAGCAGGCACACCAGACCGTGGCGGTCGGCCACCTTCTTGAGAAACTCCATGGTCAGCTGGTTGTGGTCGCAGGCATTGTTGGCGTCGCTGTAAACGGGGGCGATCTCATGCTGGGCCGGCGCCACCTCGTTGTGCTCGGTCTTGGCCAAAATGCCCACCTTCCAAAGCTCTTTGTCCAGATCGTGCATGAAGGCCGCCACACGGGGCCTGAGAGAGCCATAGTAGTGATCTTCCAGCTCCTGCCCCTTGGGGGGATTGGCGCCGAACAGCGTCCGGCCGCACAAAAGAAGATCCTCCCGGCGCTGGTACATGGTCTTGTCGATGAGGAAATACTCCTGCTCGGGGCCTACCTGCGCCGAGACGTGCTGCACCTCTGTGTTGCCGAAAAGACGCAAGATCCGCACGGCGGACTGATCCACCTGGTTCAAAGCGCGCAGAAGCGGCGTCTTTTTATCCAGCGTCTCGCCGCTGTACGAGCAGAAAATGGTGGGGATATACAGAGTCTCATCCTTCACAAAGGCATAGGACGTGGGATCCCAGGCGGTGTAGCCGCGGGCTTCAAAGGTAGCCCGCAGACCGCCGGAGGGGAAGCTGGAGGCATCCGCCTCGCCCCGGGCCAGTTCCCTGCCGGAGAGATCCATGATAATCTTACCGCCGCCGCAGGGGGAAATGAAGCTGTCGTGTTTCTCGGCGGTGACGCCGGTCATGGGCTGGAACCAATGGGTAAAGTGCGTGGCGCCCAGCTCAATGGCCCAGTCCTTCATGACGGATGCGATCTCACTCGCAACAGAACGATCCAAAGAGGTACCTTGCTGGATGCATTGCTGCCATGCGGCGTAAATGGGGGAGGGAAGACGCTGCTGCATCTTTTCCTCATTAAAGACCATGCTTCCAAACAATTCCGGTACGTTGACAGTTTTCTCGTTCATTGTGAGCTCCTTCTGCCGCCAGACGCGGCAATTTCTATTTCCGTTATATGACGCGTTTTAAAAAAGTGTCACACAAACAGATGCAAAATGAGGGGTGTGATATACGCCTCGGTGGCGGCGGCCACCATCAGCAGCGGCACCACCCAAAACAAAAAGACCCGGGCAATATTTTTCAGCGCCGTTCCCACGAGCCCCTTGGTGTTCTTCCGCACATAGGTGACCACCACCTCGCACAGATAAAAGCCCAGCGCCAGCGATATAATCAGCGCCGGCAGCTCAAAAATACCGTGGGGCAGAATGCCCGCCAGATAAACCAGCAGGGAATGGCCGTTGTTGACATAATAACCACCCATAACGCCCAAGAGCATGGCATTGGTGCCAAGGGACAGAGCGGGCAGGTACAAAAACGGGATGAACCCGTACAGAATACTCACTGCCGTGGCCTGCAAATTGTTGCGAAAGATGAGCAGCGCCGAAAAGCCGCCGTCCTCGTCCATGATGCCGAGATCCTGCACCATGGCCGCAAATCGATCCACAATAGAGGCCGCCAGATCCCTGGCGAACAGCGACACCACAAAGGTCAGTACCACGATGGCACCGAAGGCGATGGCCGTGATGCGAAGAGACGGGGCAAACTCACGGTGGAAAAACCGACTCATAATGTCATACTGCTCTTTGATCCAATTCTTTATCCGATCCATATCAGCCCAGAACCTCAATGCCGCGGCGCATACGGCGCAGCGTCTCTTCTTTTCCCAGAATGTGACAGATCTCCACGGCGCCGCCGGGCGTCACCAGCTTGCCGGCCACGGCGATGCGCAAAGGCCACATCAGCGTGGCGTTCTTCACGCCCAGCTGCTCTGCCAGAGCGATCAGAGTGTCGTGGATGTTTTCCGCCGTCCAGGGAGCGAGAGATTCCAGCACCGGCAGTGTTTTTGTCAGCATATCCAGGGAAACGGCCTCGTCGGTCTTGGATTTCTTATTGGTATAAAACGCCCTGTCATAGTCAGGCAGCGCGTCAAAGAAATCCACCTTTTCGGGAATCTCCGTCAGCTTTTCGCACCGGGCCTGCAAAAGCGCGGCGATCTCGGCGGTATCAATGGCTTCGTTTTTCACACTCTCATGGATATACGGCTGGGCCACGGCGGCAAACTGCTCCGCCGGCAGGGCGCGCAGGTACACCGCGTTAAAATGTCCCAGCTTGGCGATGTCGAAAATGGCGGGGGACTTGGAGATGCCGGTCATGTCGAAGACCTGGGCCAGCTCCGAAAGGGAGAAGATCTCCTGCTCGGCCTGTTCGCCCTTGGGCGACCAGCCCAGCAGCGCCACATAGTTCAAAATGGCCTCCGTCAGATAGCCCTGGGCCTTGAGATCCTCATAGGAGGGGTCGCCGTGGCGCTTGGACATCTTGTTCTGGGCGTCGCGCATCACAGGGCTGCAGTGGACGTAGGTGGGGATCTCCCAGCCGAAGGCCTGATACAGCAGATTATATTTGGGGGCGGAGGAGAGATATTCACTGCCCCGCACCACATGGGTGATGCCCATGAGATGGTCGTCGATGACGTTGGCAAAGTTGTAGGTGGGCAGACCGTCGGACTTGAGCAGCACCTGGTCGTCCAGAGTGTCGTTGTCCACGGTGATGTCGCCGAACACGGCGTCGTGGAAGGTGGTGGTGCCGGCGGGGATCTTCTGGCGGATGACGTAAGGCTCTCCCGCGTCGATGCGGCGGCGCACCTCCTCTTCGGAAAGCTGCGGGCAGGAGCAGACGTGCTTTTTGATCTCCTTGCCCTCGGCGCTGTCCTCTTCTTCCTTGCCGCAGAAGCAGTAGTAGGCGCCGCCCAGCGACACCAGCAGCTGAGCGTACTTCCCGTAGGTGTCCCGGCGCTCCGACTGGATATAAGGGGCCACGGGGCCGCCCACATCGGGGCCTTCATCGTGGGTGAGGCCGCATTCTTTCATGGTACGGTAGATCACATCCACCGCGCCCTCTACATAGCGTCCCTGATCCGTATCCTCGATACGCAAAATAAAAGTGCCGCCGGCCCGGCGGGCAATGAGCCAGGTATACAGGGCCGTGCGCAGATTGCCCACGTGCATATAGCCGGTGGGGGAAGGTGCAAAGCGGGTGCGGACTTTCCCACGGGGAATGCGGGCCTCCTGCGCCTCAAAATAAGCATGGTCGATCAACATATCATAAACCTCCGCAAGATTATACGAAAAAGGGCATTTTAAATAAAAAATACATGACTACATATTATATTTTAAAGCGGGAAAAAGTCAATGATTTTATTGCATTTTTTCAAACATTATGTTACTATGTATCAAAATTACTCAATATATAGACTGCCGCTTTGCGCCACTGAGACAACACCGCCGCAAAACGGAGAAGGGAACCGGAACTATATGGAACAGACGCCGGAGAGAAAAAAACGGATATTCAGCGGCATTCAGCCCAGCGGAGAACTGACGCTTGGGTCGTATCTGGGCGCCATCAAAAACTGGGTGGCTTTGCAGGATGAATATGAATGCCTGTACTGTATCGTGGATATGCACGCCATCACCGTGCGGCAGGATCCCGCGCTGCTGCGGCGGCGCAGCGTGGCCCAGCTGGCACAGTATGTGGCCTGCGGGCTGGACCCCAAAAAGAACATCATGTTTATCCAGAGCCATGTGCCCCAGCACGCGGAGCTGGGCTGGATCCTGGGCTGCTATACCCAGTTCGGCGAGCTCTCCCGCATGACCCAGTTCAAGGCCAAGTCCCAGCAGCACGCCGACAACATCACCGCTGGCCTTTTTACCTATCCGGTTCTCATGGCGGCGGACATTTTGCTGTATCAGGCGGATCTGGTGCCCGTGGGCGAGGATCAGCGCCAGCACGTGGAGCTGTGCCGCGACATTGCCCAGCGGTTCAACGGCCTTTATTCCAACACCTTTATTCTGCCGGAGGCCTTTATCCCCAAGATGGGCGCGCGGGTCATGAGCCTGGGCGACCCCACCAGCAAAATGAGCAAATCAGACCCCGACGGCTGCGTCTTTTTGATGGATAAGCCCGAGGACATCCTGCGCAAGTTCAAGCGCGCCGTCACCGACTGCGAGGCGGCGGTGAAATTCAACCGGGAGAACAAGCCCGGCATTTCCAACCTGCTCACCGTTTACTGCGCCGCCACCGGAAAGACCGTGGCGGAAGCCGAGGCGGCCTTTGCCGACCAGGGCTATGGCGTCTTTAAGCCCGCCGTGGGCGAGGCGGTGGTGGAGCTGCTGCGTCCCATTCAGGACGAGGCCAACCACCTCATGAGCGACAAGGCCTATCTGGAGAGCGTTTATAAAGAAGGCGCGGAGCACGCCCAGTATCTGGCCAACAAGACACTGTCCAAAGTACAGCGCAAAATCGGTTTTGTGGCCCGCTAAGCGGTTACAATAAATAAAATTTTAATGGAGAAAGGAACGACTCATTATGATTTATACGACCGAAGTACAACATATGTGCCCCATTGCCAAGGGCGCGTATCACGGCCCCGCTCCCATTCCCGAAGAGGGTAAATGGGTACAGGCCAAGGAAATCGCCGACATCTCCGGTTTTACCCACGGTGTGGGTTGGTGCGCCCCTCAGCAGGGTGCCTGCAAGTTGACGCTGAACATCAAAAACGGCATCATTGAAGAGGCGCTGGTGGAAACACTGGGCTGCTCCGGCATGACCCACTCCGCCGCCATGGCCTCCGAGATCCTCATCGGCAAGACCATTCTCGAAGCCTTGAACACCGACCTGGTGTGCGATGCCATCAACACCGCCATGCGCGAGCTGTTTTTACAGATCGTCTACGGCCGCAGCCAGTCCGCGTTCTCCGAGGGCGGCCTGGATGTGGGTGCTTCCCTGGAGGACCTGGGCAAGGGACTGCGCTCTCAGGTGGGCACCATGTTTGCCACCAAGGAAAAAGGCCCCCGCTATCTGGAGATGGCCGAAGGCTACGTCACCCGCGTGGCGCTGAACAAGGAAAACGAGATCGTGGGCTATGAGTTCATCAATCTGGGAAAGATGATGGACTTCATCAAGAAGGGCGACGACGCCAACATCGCTGTGGAGAAGGCCAAAGGTCATTACGGTCAGTTCGACAATGCTGCCAAGTATGTCGATCCCCGTCAGGAATAAGAGAAGGAGGACAATCAAATGGCTTTGTTTGAAAGTTACGAAAGAAGAATCGACAAGATCAACGGTGTCCTCGCTCAGTACGGCATCGGTTCCGTGGAGGAATGCCGGAAGATCTGCCAGGACAAGGGCTTCGATCCCTATGAGATCGTCAAGGGCATCCAGCCCATCTGCTTTGAAAACGCCTGCTGGGCTTACTGCGTGGGCGCTGCCCTCGCCATCAAGTCCGGCGTGAAGACCGCCGCCGACGCCGCCAGGATGATCGGGGTGGGTCTGCAGTCCTTTTGCATCGACGGCTCCGTGGCCGAAGACCGCAAGGTGGGCCTGGGCCACGGCAATCTGGGCGCGCGCCTTCTAAGCGACGAGACCAAGTGCTTTGCCTTCCTGGCCGGCCACGAGTCCTTCGCCGCCGCCGAGGGTGCCATCGGCATCGTGAAAAACGCCAACAAGGCCCGCAAGGAGCCTCTGCGCGTCATCCTCAACGGTCTGGGCAAGGATGCCGCTCAGATCATTTCCCGTATCAACGGCTTCACCTATGTGCAGACCCAGTTCGACTATTACACCAGCGAGCTGAAGATCGTCCGGGAGATCCACTATTCCGAAGGCGAGCGCGCCAACGTGCGCTGCTATGGTGCTGACGACGTCCGCGAGGGCGTGGCCATCATGCACCACGAAGGCGTGGATGTGTCCATCACCGGCAACTCCACCAACCCCACCCGCTTCCAGCATCCTGTGGCCGGCACTTACAAAAAAGAGTGCATGGAGCAGGGCAAGAAGTATTTCTCCGTGGCTTCCGGCGGCGGCACGGGCCGCACGCTGCACCCTGATAACATGGCTGCCGGTCCCGCTTCCTATGGTATGACCGACACCATGGGCCGGATGCACTCCGACGCTCAGTTTGCAGGCTCATCTTCCGTCCCCGCGCACGTGGAGATGATGGGCTTCCTGGGCATGGGAAACAATCCCATGGTGGGTGCTACCGTTGCGGTGGCCGTCGCCGTGGAAGAGGCTGTCAAAGGATAAATAACAGATACAGGGCTTCCGCTGCTGCGGGAGCCCTGTTGTTTACCTGAAAGAAGGTTTGTCAATGAAAAAGAAACCATACGGGTACCTGATCCTTCTTTTGCCGGCGCTTCTTTCCACCCTTGCGCAGACGGCTTATGCCGCTGCGGACTGTGCCGTCTGCACAGGGGACAGTAGTAACATTGCCTTGTGGGCGGCGCTGCTGGTGCTTGCCGGATGCGGCGGCGTGATCTTTTTCGTCTGGAGCAAAAATCGCAAAAAAAACCACAAATGACCGATTTTCCTCCCGGTTCGGCAGACGGTCGGCCATAGCATGGATTCCGATATGACGGTAATATATTTGAAATATCGTTATATTAAATAAAAATAGCGCGGCGAGCCCGCTCCCGTTGCTTTTGGCGGAGAAAAATGGTACAATCCAATATATACCAAAAAGGCAGGTGGACGGTTGCTGTGCTGCAGAGAACCTTGAAAAAATGGAAAAAGTTTTGGAAGTGCGGCATTGTGAAGCCGGAAGTCCAGCAGGAGATCGACCGAGAGAATATGCGTTTTGGCCTGTTGGTGGCAATGATCAGCGGTTTTTTTGAGATTTTAATACTGATCCGTTATGGAATTTTCGGAAACCGGGATTCGGGCTGGTATTGGCAAAGACTGTATTCCTATCTCGTTTTTTTCTTCTCCAGCACGGGAATGTCAGTTTTTGCCTCCCTGGCTTTGAGAGGGAAAGTGAAGAGCCATCGGCGGATCGCCTTTGTAGGAATGGCCTACTGCTTGATCGCCCTGGGATGGAGTATGTTCATCTCCGGTGTAGATTACAGCCGTGACGGCCAGATCCTTGTTTTTTGCACCGTTGTACTGGGCTGCGCGGGATTTTCTTTCTGGCGGCCGTCGCGTTCCATTTTCCTCTATCTCATCACCGGCGTCTCTTTTTACGCGGTTTTATATCGCATTGACGGGGCGTACAGAGTCAATGTGTATAATTACCTGATTTTTTTCATTGTCTGCTTTTTGGTCAACGCCTCCCGCTATCACATGAAGGTGGACAGCACCACGGCACAGATGAAACTGGAAAAAATGGGACGCCGGTTCCGGAAGCTGTCGCTGTACGATGAGCTGACCGGGGTTTTGAACCGGCGCAGCCTGTTTTTGCTCCAGGAGGAATGTATGCGGCAGCCGCTGTTTCTCATGATGATGGACTTGGATGATTTCAAGAAGGTCAACGACATGTACGGACACAGCGTCGGCGACGAAGTGCTGCGACAGTTTGCCTCTATCCTGCGGCATTATTTTACCGCCGAAGCCGTGTATCGCTACGGCGGCGAGGAATTTGTGGTGGCGCTGTGCAGCCCGGAGCTCCCGGCGGTTTTGGAGAAGTTTGAAAAGGCCAGAGCTGACGCCGCGCAGATCGCTATGGAGAAACAGTCTCTTCCTATCACCTTCAGCGGCGGCTACGCGCTGGCAGAGATGAAAGACCGGGAGACCTTTGAACAACTCCTCAAGGCGGCTGATATGGCGCTCTACAAGGCCAAGCATCGAGGAAAAAACCAGATCATGGCCGCAGAGGAAGAAGACTTCCTGCCTGTCTCCTTGTGCTGCGACGTAAATGTGGAGGGGCAGACCGCGCTGGCGGGATGCTTTTTGGACGAAGAATCCTGACGGATGCAAAAAGAGTGAAAACCGTGTCACACAAAGGTAAAAGCCTTGTGCGGCACGGTTTTTTAGCGTTTTTTAAATGAATGACGTCAGAGAAGCAACTCGTAGACGCCCGCTGTATCCAGGGATTCCCGCTGCATAAGCGATTCCAGCACGTCCCGCGCTTCCGGCGGCGCGCACCAGGCCATGCCGCAGTCGGAGGTGATGCTGCGCGGCACCGGGATCAGCCGCCCCGGCAGCCCGTCCTGCTTACACTGCTTTTCCATGGCCATGGCGCCGGCGGTGGTGTGAAAGGTGATGAGAAGCTTCGGCTCTTTTTCTCTCATGTGGCGGCGATCTCCCTTAAAGCCCGGATAGCCTCGTCGATTTCGGCGGCGGTGTTAAACCAGTTGAAGCTAAAGCGCACCGCCCCTTGTTCCTCCGTGCCCAGCGCCCTGTGCAGCCGGGGAGCGCAGTGAGCGCCGGGACGGGTGGCAATGCCGTAGTCGCAGGACAACCGGTCGCTGAGCAGGGAAGAGTCCCAGTCTGCCAGATTCAAAGAGACGATGGGCCCCCGGTCAAAGGTGGAAAAATCACCGTAGACAGTGACGCCGGGAATATCCTTGACGCCCTTGTAAAACCGGCGGGTCAACAGTGATTCATGCGCCCGGATCTGGTCCATGGAGACGGAGTCGATATAGGAAAGAGCGGCGTAGAGTCCGGCAATACCGTGGCCGTTGAGCGTACCCGCTTCCAACCGGGTGGGATACTGGGGCGGTTGGGTGGTCAGATAGGTCTGCACACCGGTGCCGCCCACCTTCCAAGGGCGTACCTCGACCCCTTCACCCACGCAAAGCCCGCCGGTCCCCTGGGGGCCCATGAGGCTTTTGTGCCCCGTGAAGCACAGCAGATCAATGCCCCAGCACTCCATGTCGATGGGGAAGACGCCCGCGGTCTGGGAGGCATCCACGATGAAGAGAAGCCCGTGGGCTTTGGCAATGGCGCCGATGCGCGGCAGATCCAGCTTATTGCCGGTAAGGTTGGAGGCGTGGGTGCAGACGATGGCCTTTGTCCGGGGCGTGATGAGCGCTTCAAAATCATCATACCGGACAAGACCCTGCCGGTCTGCCGGAACAAAGCTGACGGACACCCCCTGCTCCATCAGACGGTACAGCGGACGCAGCACCGAGTTGTGTTCGCAGTCGGTGGAGATCACATGGTCACCGGGATCCAGCGTGCCGCTAAGCGCCATATTCAGCGCCTCGGTGGAGTTGGCCGTGAACACCACATGGTCGCTTCGGCATTGGAAAAGGGAAGCCAGAGACTCACGGGTTCTGTAAATAATGCGGGAAGCCGCCAGCGACTCGTCATGACCGCTGCGGCCGCTGTTGCCCATGGTCTGCATCGCTTCCACCACTGCGCTGATGACGGCTTCCGGCTTTTTCAGCGTGGTGGCGGCATTGTCCAGATAGATCACGGCTTGACCACCCGCTCTGCGCCGGAGAGTTTTTCCACAATGGTATACATATTGGTCACCTCGCCCACAGCCAGACGCTCCGTCAAACCGTAGAAGTTGAGGCAGGTGCCGCAGGTGAGGATCTCCACGCCCCGATCGGCCATGGCTTTGAGATCTTCCAGAGAATCGGAACCTTCCACCGTCAGATGGGCGCCGCCGTTATAGAACAAAATGGTGTGGGGCAGCTGCTCCAGCTGAGACAGGGCGTACAAAAACCCTTTCATCAGCGTGGCGCCCAGCGCGTCGTCGCCCCGGCCCATACAGGCTGTATCCACCGCCACCACCCAGTTGCTGCAGCCGGGGGCAGAGCAGGACAGGGGCACGTCTCCTGCCGTCACCGGTCCGCTGACCGTCAGAAACACGGCAAAGTCATCCACCGCTTTCTTTTCCACCCGTATGGACACCTGCTTCTGCTGGGCCAGACGCTGCAGGTTCTGCACCGCGATATCGTTATCCACATGGATTTCCAGTGTGCCGGAAGTCATGCCCCCAAGAGCCTGGCTGGCCTTGACAACGGGGATGGGGCACTGTTCGCCTCTTGCGTTGATGAGCATATTCATTTCGATACCCCTTTTCGTAATTCTTTTGTGAGAATATTGTAACGGATGGAGCTGTATTTTGCAATGCCCCGGACAAAAAAATCCCCCGTGAAAGCGGCGGAAAAGCCGTTTTCGCGGGGGAAAAGGTCACGTTGCTTTGGGGAAGGAGACGGATACCTTGAACAGATCGCCATCAATGTCGATGGAAAAAGAACCCTTTTGCAGTTCCGTGAGACTCTTGGCAATGGAAAGTCCCAGACCGCTGCCCTCGGTGTTGCGGGAGGAATCCCCCCGGACGAACCGCTCCATCAGCTCATCACTGGAGATGTTCAGGGCGCAGCGGGAGATGTTTTTCATGGCTACCACCGCGCGGCCGTCTTTCACCATGGTGGAGAGATAGACGCGGGTGCCCTCCAGAGCGTATTTGCAGATGTTGTTGAACAGGTTGTCGAAAACACGCCAGAGCAGCTTGCCGTCCGCCGAAATGTGGGGCGACTGTTCCGACAGCTCCCATACCATCTCCAGACGGCTTTGCGCCAGCCGTGATTCATATTCCCCGGCGGCCTGGGTCAGCAGCACATTGAGGTCGGTGTCCTCTAAACTCACGGGCAGATTTCCCGTGGAGGCCTTGGACGCCTCTATCAGGTCTTCGATCAGCTTCTTCAGCCGGGCCGACTGGCGGTCCAGCACGTCCAGGTACTCCCGGGCGCTGTCGGAGGCTATGGGCTCCTTTTTCAGCAGATCCACATAGTTGATGATGGAAGTCAGAGGCGTCTTGATATCATGAGAAACGTTGGTGATAAGCTCCGTTTTCAGATGCTCGGACTTCATCTTCTCCTGTATGGCCCGCTGCATACCGTCGGTAATACTGTTGAGGTTTTTGCCGTGGGCCTTTAGCTCCCCGTACATATAGCGAGTGTCCACGGTACAGTCCATGTTGCCCTCCGCCAGCTCCTTTCCGGCTGTTTGCAGCAGGCGCATTTGGTAGACGATAAAGCATAGGGCTCCCAGCACCAGCAGCTTGAGACAGACCCACCAGCCACCGCTGCTGCTGTCAATGGCGATAAGCTCCAACAAAGACAGCCCCATAAAGACAAGAGCCGTTTTCCAGTACAGAGGCATATGGGTGAAAAAGCGGCCGATGATCCGTACCAGGCGGCGGCAAAGCCGCAAAAGAAAGCGCAGCACAGAATAGATCACGGTATTTTTCCACAAGGTACCGGCTTTACAGCGAGTGGCGAAGGTTAGACACAGGGAAAGGAACAGGCACAGCAGGCTGCCTGCCGCAAGACCGCCGAAGACCACGGTCTCCTGCGTGCCGGAGGTTTCGGTCACAGGCAGCACACAAAGGGCGCCCAGCCCTGTGATAATGACCAGATACAGATCAAAGGGGATCACATCTACCCAGTTGCTGTGGATACCCTCCGCGCCCTCCTTGTGTCCCGCGGCACACAGCAGAAAGCCGAAGCAGGCCATGACGCCCAGCAGCGTCACCACGCTGATGGCAATGAGGGCATTGCGCCAGGCGATCAGCTTATCCACCCACTGCATGGTGTGATAATACGCATCCGCGTCGGTCAGCTGGCTGCGCACATAGCCGGTGATCTCCACGTTTTCCGCATCGCCGCGGATATAGCGGACATAGACGCTGTAACCCTCCCCCGAGGTGTTCAGATACTCCGTATTCAGCACCTCGTAATTGCTGTGGAGCGTAGTCACATATTCGTCCCGGGCCAGCTGGGAGGCAAAGGTCTGCGTCTCCTGCACCAGATGAGAGTTCATCAAAACGGAAAAACGCCGTGAGAGGGAATACTGATACTCGTCGGTGGTATAGTTGCTCAAAAACACACTGCCGTCATCTTTAACAGCGGTAAAAGAAAAGTTGGAATTCTTTTCGGAAAAAGCAGACGCGTAGTTCTGGGCGGAAGACAGGTCCTGCGCCACCGCCTTGCAATATTCCGAGGCCTTATCCAGCTGCGTATTGGTCAGCCGGCTCATTACCTGGTCCCGCAGACCGGCGCCGCCATCCAGATAGGCATTGGTGGTGGCCAAAAAGTAAATGCCCGCACTGCTCAGAAGGCACACGGACGCCATTATAAAAAAGAGAAATACGGCGCATATTTTGGCACCCAGCCTGGGCAGCAGTCGTTTCATGTTTTGTTAGCCTCCATTTTATAGCCCTTGCCCCACACCACCTTCAGATAGCGAGGTTCGGCAGGATCGATCTCGATTTTTTCGCGGATATGGCGGATATGCACCGCCACCGCGTTGTCCGCACCCAGCGGGTCCTCGCCCCACACCTTGCGGTAGATCTCCTTGGGGGAATAGACGGTGCCGGCATTTTGCATCAGAAGACGCAGAATGTCATACTCCCGGGGCGTCAGCGAGGCGCTTTCCCCGTCCACGGTCACGGTCTTGGCGTTGTCGTCCAGGGCAATGCCGCCCAGTTGCACCACCGTGGGCTTCACCGAGCCGCTGCCCAGCTGCATATACCGACGCAGTTGGGACTTCACCCGGGCGATCAGCTCCACGGGGTTGAAGGGCTTGGTCACATAATCGTCCGCCCCCACCGTCAACCCAAGCACCTTGTCGGTGTCCTCTGACTTGGCCGTCAGCAAAATGACAGGCAGATTGGTGGTTTCCCGCAGGCGGGTCATGGCTGTGATGCCATCCATCCCGGGCATCATCAGATCCATCAGCACCAGATGAATCTCCTCACGCTCCACAATGGACAGCGCCTCCGCGCCGTTATAGGCTTCAAACACCTGATACCCCTGCGCCGTCAGATATATATTCAACGCCGAAACAATATCCTTTTCGTCGTCACAGATGAGAATATGGTACATAAAACATCGCCTCCTTCTTCTTATCATAACGGAAAACGGCCTTTCGCACAACCAACAGTTTTAAGAAAAAGGCGCTGCCATCGATCCTTCTGCCATACAGCATACGGCAATTTTTTTTAAGAAACAATTTGACGGAGGATTAAGTTTTTCTTAAGAGCAAAAAGCCTCCGGCAGCCCTATGGCTGCCGGAGGCAAACGATCACAATAGAAAGGAAGCGGAGATACCCCTCAGGCGTGCAGAAAATCCACCACAAACTGCGTGCCGCCGGCACTGCCGTTTTCCACGCGGATCCGCCAGCCGTGGCGCTCGATAATCTCTTTGGTCAGTGCCAAACCGATGCCCGTGTTGCCGGTTTTACCGATGTAAAACCGGTCAAAGATCCGGGCCGCCTCTTCCTTGTCAATAGAAGAGCCGTCGTTCCAGATGGACAGCTTCCGGCCGTCAAAAAGGATCACGATCCGATGGGAAGCATATTTGACGGCGTTGGACAGCAGATTGATGACCGCCGTATCAAGCTGCGCGGCATCTGCCGGCAGGCAGCTCCCGGCCATATCCGTTTCAATCCGGAGACCCTTTTTTAAAATCACCGATTCCAGCGTGATGAGGCAGTTGTTCACAGAATCGGCCACGCACACGCTTTCGATCTTCAGCTGGACCTGGCCGCTTTCAATGCGGGACAGACACAAGATCTCGTCCACCAAAGACGCCATTTTGTCCGTCTCGCTCATGATGACGCTGATGGCCTGCTTTTCGTCCGGTATGATGCCGTCGTACAGTCCCTCGGCGTATCCCTGAATGGACATCAGTGGTGTTTTCAGTTCATGGGAGGCGTTTTCAAAAAACTTCTTCTGCCGCTCCTGCCCCCGCTCAATGCTCACGCCGATGCGAATGCCCGCCACGCAGGCAATGGTGCCGCAGAGCGCCATGATGATCAGAAGCGACAGATCTACCCGATGCACCATGGCTGTTTCGGTGGTGACATCCACATAGAACAGCCAGATCCCCTGGGTACCGTCCACCACCACATGATCCTGGGCCTGGGCCACATAATATTCCCGCTGGTTCAGCGAGACATAGGAAACATCCCCGTCCACGTCTGGATTTTCCCGGCACCACTGAGCCAGATCCCGCTCCTTGGCGCTGAAATTGCCCGTGGGGCGGTAGTCCTCATTGACCCATAGCCAGTAGGCGATGGTGGAGGAGTCGGCAAACCCGTTTTCCGCCAGATAACTGTAATCACTAGCTTCCAGCAGGCTTTCGTTTTCGCTGATGGCCATGTAGATGGCGTCGGTGGCGGTGGTTTCGATATAATTGGTGATAATGAGGTGAAACGTGACCAGAATGGCCGCAAAGGCCAGAAGCATGGTCAGGCACAGCAACGTGACCAGCGTCAGCGTGGTGTGCTTCATGACGGCTGCTCCAGACGGTAGCCATACCCCCACACCGCGTTGATAGATGCCGTGCTGCCCGCGATCTTCATCTTTTTGCGAATACGGCGGATGGTTTCATCCGTGACCCTGGTCTCCACCTCCGCGCTGATGCCCCAGATCTCCTTGAGAAGTTCGTCCCGGGGAATGGCACGGTTGAAATTTTTCATCATATACCGCAGCAGGGCCACTTCGGTGATGGTAAGGCCCATGTTTTTCCCACCGCATAAAACGGCGTGCTCATTGCCGGAGTAGGAGATGTCACCGAAGGTGAATGTTTCCTCCGTGTCGGCGTGTTCCATCTCCATGCGGCGCATCAGCGCCTTGATCCGCATGACCAGAATGGAGGGACGGAACGGCTTGATGATATAATCGTCCCCGCCCAGCGTGAGACCCATTACATAGTCCACTTCGCTCTCCTTGGCGGTGAGAATGATGATGGGAACGGTGGAAATGGCCCGGATCTGTTTGCAGATCTCCAATCCGTCGGTGCCTGGCATCATAATGTCCAGCACCACAAAATCGCAGCTTTTGTGCTGAAAGGCACGAAACAAAGAATCGCCGTCGGGAAAAACGCACACGTCAAAGCCGGCCTGCTCCAAATAGGTTTTCAAAAGGTTGCGAATATTTTCCTCGTCATCCGCCGCATAGATCAGTTTGTTCATTTCCCTCACCTCACAAAACCTGTTGCTCCCGGCCGATGCAAAAGCGGTAAAACAGTTTTATAGGCCCAACTTTTTCTTATTGCCGAGATACAACTGATACTTCGCATCCCAGTCCGCATAAGCCATATCGCCTCGGTGATCCGGGAGTTTTGTGTTGCTGTGGAGATACGCGCCCAGATAGGTGGTCACTTTCAGCGCACCGGCAAGGTTCACATGATCCCCCTTGTCATAGGTGTCCTTGGACCAGTCCATCCCCACCTCGCTTTGCAGCAGGTTCAGATCCACATAGGCAAGTCCATTTTCGGAAGCGTATGCTGCCAGCCCGTTGTGCTTGGCGTAGCTCCAGTCACGGGGGGCCGGGACGGAGTACAGGATCAGCTCAATGCCGTTGTTACGGCACAATTCCACAATCTTGTCAAGATACGCCCTCTGGGGCTCCGCGATTTGCGTGACCGTGTCGGTGGCGGTGACGTAATTGCCGCCGGTATAGGGTGTTACCTGCCCGGAGGTGTGAAAGCCTTTCCAGGCATTTTTCTTGGCCGCGGCATGCTTATCGTCCAGCTGAGTCAATAAAAAATTCTGCCACTCGTTGTGATATCGATACAAAGAGATCACATTTCCAAACAGGTGGTCGCAGGCGTTCTGTGCGATCCGGATATTGTTTTGATTGGTAAAAGCCAGATTGGCCTCCAGCAAAACCACTTTGGGCGCCTGACTTTTCAAAGTGGTCTCAAATCCGTAGTACGCATTTTGCATACGCTGCGCAAACACACCACAGTTATATCCCACATAGCCGTACTGATTCCACAGCTCCATAGGCGTGAAACTGGTGCAGCACTCGCTGTCGCCCAGCACCAAATAATCCAGCGATCCCGCATCCTCGTCGTCGATGGAGGCAGAGGTGCTCTTCGGCCTGAAAACGACGGACAGTCCCGTTAAGATCAGGACCAATACCACCACAAACGCGGTTACACGAAAAAAGATGTGCTTTTGAGTCTTCAATGCATTACCTCCTAAAAGCTGGCGTACAGCGGGTCAACGGGCGCATAGCTGCCGCCGTAGGCCCCAAAAATAAACACCAGCAAAACGGCGGCATAGTAAAAGCTCCACCGCAGGGCCACGGGCCAGGAACCAACCTGCTGCCGGATGTGGATACCTTTTTCATGTACGATCCCCACCGCCAAAACAACGAGATAACCAACAGCCACCACCAAAAAATCTTTGACGGACAGATTCAAATTCAGCAGTGACCCGTTGCTCAAAGCGGACAGATCAAAGGCGGTAAAAATGGATTTGATCATGGCAAAGCCGGCAGCCAGAGAAGCGGCCTTGAAAAAGAGCTCGCCGGTGACGATGATGCAGAACATTTTCACCGTCTGAATGGCACGCCAGCCGATGCTCTTCCGGCTTACATGCAGCAGATCGGTGCTCTTGCCAATGAGAGGCTCCAGCAGGTTGCCTGTCAGGATCAGCACAAAGTAGTAAAGACCGAAAAAGATGTAGTTCCAGCCAGTACCGTGCCAGATGCCATTGCTCAGCCAAACAGCCAGCAGCGGCACGATGGTCTGGATCACCGGCCCCACATGGCGGCCGAATTTCAGGCGGGCCTTTTTGCCCATGCTCTTGATCCACTTGGTCAAAGACAGCGGATAGAAAATGTAATCCTTGAACCAGGCGCCCAGCGTAATATGCCACCGTCGCCAAAATTCCGAGGCGGTACGGGAGAAGAAGGGCTGACGGAAATTTTCCGGCAGACGCACACCGAACATTTCCGCCGTACCGATGGTCATGTCGATACAGCCGGAGAAATCCGCATACAGCTGCAAGGTATAACAGATGGCGCCCAGCAAAACCGTGATGCCGCCGTACTGCGTGTACTTGGAGAAGACCAGCTCGACCAGGGGACTGAGCCGATCCGCCAGCACCACCTTCTTGAAAAGACCCCAGACGATGCGCTGGGAACCAAATGTAATGTTGTGATAGGTTAGACGTTCACCGGCATACAGCGCCTCCGCCGTTTCGGAATAGCGGCAGATGGGACCTTCCATAATGGAGGGGAAAAACGCCATATACAGCGCCAGACGCCACAGATTCCTGTCGGCGGGGGTCTTCTTTTTGTATACATCCACGATGTAGGACACCGCCTGCATGGTGAAAAAGGAGATGCCGATGGGCACCGACAGCTTCAACGTGGGGAAGGTGAAGGACAGAGACATCTTGGAGAGCAAAATGTTCAGATTGCCGCTGACAAAGTTGAAATACTTCAAAAGCAGCAGCACACCGATCTGCGCCGCCACACCCAGCCACAGGATGCCCCTCTTTTTCCGGGCGGTCAGCTCCTTTTGGGCGTGAAAATCCTCCGCGCCCCGGAAATCTTCCAGGTCCCGGTCGCAGGTGTTCAGCCACAGTCCGATGTAATGCATACAGCCTGTGGAAAACAGCAGATAGATGATGAGCTTCCGGCTCAGCAGGAAAAAAAACACATAGCTGGCCGCCAGCAGCAGTTTCCAGCGGTGCTTTTGGGGCAGCAGCTGGTAGAGCAGCATGACAACCGGCAGAAATACCAGCAGATACAAAAGGGAATTATATTGCATCGCGCCTTACTTGTCCGCTTCCTGCAGCCGCTGGACCATTTCCCACATAGCGGCGGCGGAGTTGAAGTTGGCGGGAATCAAATCAGTGGGAGTGATCTCAATGCCAAAGGCATCTTCCAGCTCAGAGACCAGCGTCAAAAGCGAAAGAGAGTCCAAAAGGCCGTTGTCAATCAGCTTGTCCTCTGCCATGTAGTCATTGTCAGGATTGATATCCTCCAGAATTTCCAGTAATTGATCCATCATAAATCACTCTTTCTTTCTTAATTTGGAAACTTACAAAGAACTGTTCAAACGGTCGGTGGGCAGGGCTTCCCGCACCAGACGCAGTCCCTTTTCCCTGGAAAAGAGCGCCACCTGGGGCAGATCACGGCTGAGAAACAAGCCAATGCTCTCCGTAGGCGAGTAGGCCCCGGCTTTTCCGAAGACCAGCACGTCTCCCACACGCAGATCCGTAAACGAACAGGACTTGAGCAAAACATCATTGGACGTGCACAGCGAGCCGCACACCGTCCAGGGTTCACCTTCCCCCTGGGGGGCATTCCATTGCAAAAGAGGCGGCTTTTTCATGGCCATCATCTGCCCGAAGTAGTTGAGGTGATGGATGCCGCCGTCCACGATGCAGTAACGGCTGCCATGGTTCCGTTTGACGTCTGCCACGCGGGTGAAGTAAGTGCCGCAGGAGGCGGCCACCCGCCGGCCTGTTTCCAGCACGATCTTCCCGCCAAAGCGCATCTGCCGCAAAAGAGCGGCCAGCGCGTCCAAGGAAGACTGCTCTTCATCCTTTTCGCCTTCAAAATACGTCACGGGAAGACCTGTGCCGTATTCCAGCTTTTCGGCGGTGAAGCCGTAACGGGAGAAGAGCGTTTCCAGCAGCGCGTCCAGCTTTTCCAGTTCCTCCGCCCAGCGGGTCGGATTTTTCTTCTGGGTGCCGGAGAAATACTGGATGCCCTCAATGTGAGCAAAGGAATCGTCCCGATGGGCCACAATCTCCTCCAATACCTCCTGCTCCATGCCGAACTGATTGCCGGCGGTGAGGCGCAGCAGCACCCGCAGCGGGCATTGGTGAACGGTGGCGTAGGCGGAGAGCTGCTGCCACTGTGCAAGGGACTCCGCCGTGTAGGTGATGGCGCTGCCGCAGGTCTCCATCACCTCGTCCAGCTCCGCCGGCTTTTTATAAACGCCGGAGAGCACGATCTTTTCCGGCGGGATGCCCGTGCGCTGGCAGATGCGAAATTCGCCGGGGGAGCAGACTTCAAAATAATCCACCCAGGGAATCAGGCTGCCCACCACAAAGGCATTGGCTTTCATGGCGTAGCAAAGGCCGATCTCGGGCCCAAAAGCGGTTCGCAGAGTCGTGACCTGCGCCGCGGCTTCATCGGTGTCAAAGACATAAAACGGCGTCTGGAGGGTATCGATGGCCTGCCCCATAGCGGTCTTATCCATGATGGGCACCGTCCGTTTCCAGCAGCAGTTTCCGGTTGATCTTCCCGTTGGGCGTCAGCGGCAGCTCCGGCATTTGACGGAAAAGGGAGGGGATCATATACTCGGGCAGCACATCGTACAGGGACTTTTTCAGCTCTTTGGGATCCGCTGTGCCGCAGTAGAAAGCGATCAGGCGGTTTTTGGCGGTGTCAAACACGCAGCAGGCGCGATCCACCTGGGAGAAACTGTTGAGCACCGTCTCGATCTCTTCAAGCTCAATGCGGTGGCCCATATACTTGATCTGGAAATCCTTCCGGCCGCCAAAGTACAGTTCGCCGTTGGCACTGTAAAACGCCAGATCGCCGGTGCGGTAGATCAGCTCCAGATAACTCTTGTTCAGCGGATTCTGGACAAAGGCTTTGCGGGTCTGCTCGGGATTGTTGAAATAGCCCATGGCCAGCGCCGTGCCGGATACGCACAGCTCGCCGGAAACGCCCGGCTCCGTCACCAGCTGGTCGTTGTCGTCCAGCAAAAAGACCGTTTCGTTGGGGAAGGGGCGGCCGATGGGCAGCTGCTCTTCCGGCGCAAAGGCCCGGTCCACCCGGTAGTAAGTGCAGTTGCAGGTGATCTCGGTGGGGCCGTACAGGTTGACAAAGGTGGCACGGGGCAGCGCGCTTTGCCACAGGTGCAGATACTTCACCGGCATCATCTCGCCGCTGAAAAGGATCTTGTTCACAGACGTCGGCACCTTGTAGGTCAGCCCCTTGAACTGCACGATGAGGCACAGGGCCGACACAGCCCAGATGAGCGTGGTCACATGATTGTCGCACAGGTAGTCCAGCAGCTGTGTCACCACGGAGAACATCTTCTTGGGGATCACCACCAGTGTGGCGCCCATCTTCAAAGCGGAGTAAATATCCTTCACGGACACGTCGAAATCAAAGGGGGCCTGGTTGCCGATCACATCCCGCTCCGTGATGCCGAAAAGCTCCGGGAAAACGGAGATGAAGTCGATGACGCTGCGGTGGCAAACCACCACGCCTTTGGGCACACCCGTGGAGCCGGAGGTAAAGTTGCAGTACAGCGGGTCGATGTCCAGCGCCTGCGCCCGGATGGCCGCCAGCACCGCCTCATCCACCTCGGCTGCCGTCGCCGTCTGATAGTCCAGCACCACGCCGCTGTATGTCACCTCCGCCACTTTTTCCGGCTGGTCGGTGACAAGACAGACCGCAGACGTGATCTCCAGAATCTGATTGATCCGGTGCACCGGCTGCTCGGGGCTGATAAACACATAAAAACCGCCCGCGTAGACCACACCCAGAAGGGCGGAGAGCGCCTGAGACGATTTATTCATCAACACCGCCACCGGCTTGCGAATGCAGCCCACCGCGGACAGCGCGCCGCCGATCCGCTGCGACTGCTGCATCAGCTGGGCATAGGTATAGCGGGTCTCCGGGTCCAGTACCGCGGTCTTTTCCGGATGCATCTGGGCGGATTGTTCCAAATAAACAAGGACGTTTGTCATGAACAGGACCTCCTTAACGAATATTGAACGATAACGAACCATTTTATTATGCCTATTATAACAGAATGCGACGGGAAAAATCTCCATAATCTTGCGTTGAAATTGTCACAAAACTGTCACAAACAAAGAAAGAGAAGAAAAAAGCACCCAATGACAAGGGCTTGCGCCCTCAGACACCGGCAAACCACCGGCACAAAGCGCCCCGGTGAGCAAAAACCCCAAAAAGACTCTTTACAAAATCGAATATATGTTCTAAAATTAAAAGCGACGAAAGGGGTGGCATGACGATGGGGGCCAGAGAGGATACTTGCTGCTTCACCGGGCACAGGCCGGAGAAGCTTCCCTGGGGAGACCAGGAAGATGATCCGCGCTGCATAAAACTCAAAACGCGGCTGCGCGACGCGGTGGAAAGCGCCTATGAAACGGGGATGCGGCACTTTATCTGCGGGATGGCACGGGGCTGCGACCTATACTTCTGCGAAGAGGTGCTGCATCTGCGGGAAAAACACGGCGACATCCTGCTGGAGGCGGCCATCCCCTGCCTGTCCCAGGCGGATGCCTGGTCCGCCCCGGAAAGGGAGCGCTACCGGCGCCTGGTGGCGCTTTGCGACGTGGAAACGGTGGTGCAGCAACAGTACACCCCGTCTTGTATGCAGCGACGCAACCGCTATATGGTGGATCACGCCTCACTCCTAATCGCGGTGCATGACGGCCTGCCCGGCGGTACCATGCAGACCATCCTCTATGGTATGAAGCGGGGACTGACCATTGTGGACATCCCGCCGGTGCTGGTGGAGCGAAAGCCGCCGACCGCACCTTGAGGTCGTGATACTGGAAACTATATAATGGTACTGTATTAGCCAAAAAATGTCAAGGGATATACATATTCTCCTTTAGCGGTGCGGTGGAAACAGGGTCTCCCGAAGCGCCGCACCAAAGAAAAACGGAAAAGACCGGCAAGACACACTGTCTTGCCGGTCTTTTTGCATGGAGGGTGGATCACTGAATGCAGGTCACGGTATAGCCAGCATCTTCCACGGCATGGCGCAGTGTTTCGTCGCTGACGGCGGCACTGAGTTCCACATGGGCGGATTTCTGTTCCAGGTCTACCTTGGCACTGACGCCGGGCAGGGCGTTGAGGGCGCCCTCCACACGGCTGGAGCAGTGGGCACACATCATGCCCTCGATCTTCATGGTCTTGACAGTCACAGCAGGTACTTCCTTTCCGGCAGTCTCCCGCGCCGCCGCGGGTTTCCACCGCCTCAGACGCAGGGCATTCAAAACGACACAGACGGAGCTGAAGCTCATGGCCGCCGCGGCGATCATGGGATTGAGCTTCAGACCCAGCAGGGGATAGAGAACACCGGCGGCGATGGGAATGCCGATGGTGTTGTAGAAAAAGGCCCAGAACAGATTTTCACGGATGTTCCGGATCACCGCCCGGGACAGCTGCACGGCGGAGACGATGTCCCGCAGGCTGCTTTTCATCAGCACGATGTCCGCCGCCTCGATGGCGATGTCGGTGCCGGCGCCAATGGCCAGGCCCACGTCCGCCCGCACCAGCGCGGGGGCGTCGTTGATGCCGTCGCCCACCATGGCAACCAGCCGACCTTCCTGCTGAAGGCGGGCGATGTTGGCCTCCTTGTCCTGGGGCAGCACCTCCGCCATCACATGGGTGATCCCCACCTGACTGGCGATGGCCTCGGCGGTGCGCCGGTTGTCGCCGGTGAGGAGAATCACGTCGCAACCCTGCTGCCGCAGGGCCAGAATGGCTTCGGCGCTGCCAGGCTTCACCACATCCCCCACGGCGATGACACCCAGAAGACGGCCTTCTTCGGCGAAGTACAGGGGCGTCTTGCCGCCCAGAGCCAGGGCGTCCGCCTGCTCCCGCAGGGAGTCCAGGGCGATACCGTGCCCGGCCATGAAATCGGCGTTGCCGCCGAAGAGCAGATCGCCGTCGATGCGGGCCTGTACGCCGCCGGGGATGGCTTCAAATCCCTGCGCGGGACAAAGAGGGATATTGCGCCGCTGCGCCTCGGACACGATGGCAAGGGACAGCGGATGCTCAGAGGGCTGCTCGATGGAGGCCGCGAGGCACAATAGCTCCTCGGTCGTCACGTTAGCGGCGCAGGTGAGGTCGGTGACGGTGGGACGGCCCTCTGTCACCGTGCCGGTCTTGTCCAGCACCACTGTGCGAATGCTCTGCATCCGCTCCAGACTTTCGGCGGATTTGATGAGGATACCGTGCTCCGCCGCCTTGCCGGTGCCCACCATAATGGCTACCGGGGTGGCAAGACCCAGCGCGCAGGGGCAGGAGATCACCAGCACCGCGATGCCGATGGAAAGGGAGAAGCTGACGCTCATATGTCCGGCGAAATACCACAGCAGAGAAGAAACGAGGGCGATGGAGATCACCACCGGCACAAAGATGCCGCTGATCTTGTCGGCCAGACGGGAGATAGGGGCTTTGGAGGAAGCGGCCTCCCCCATCAGCCGGACGATCTGGGAGAGGGTGGTGTCCGCGCCCACCCGGGTGGCCCGCAGCTCCAGATAGCCGGAACGGCTCACGGTGGCGGAGGTCACGGCGTCGCCGGGCGCTTTTTCCACCGGCAGGCTCTCGCCGGTGATGGCCGACTCGTCCACGGTGCCGTGTCCTTCGGTGACTTCGCCGTCCACGGGAATGCGGCCACCCTGCCGGACAATGACGGTGTCGCCTACGGACACCTGCTCCACGGGGACGGTAAGCTCCTGACCGTCGCGCCGCACCACGGCGGACTCCGGCGCCAGGGCCAGAAGCGAGGTGATGGCGTCCGTGGTCTTGCCCTTGGAGAGCTCCTCCAGATACTTTCCCACCGTCACCAACGTCAAGATCATGCCGGCGGATTCAAAATACAGCTCCGCCATGCCCGTGCGGCCGGGAACCATCAATCCAGCCGTTTCGATCAGGCTGTAAACGATGCCCGCCGCCGCGCCCAGCGCCACAAGAGAGTCCATGTTAGGACTGCCCCGGAATAGGCGGGAAAAGCCCACCGTGAAATAGGCACGGTTGAGGGCCACGATGGGAATCAGCAGGGCCAACTGCAAAAGCGCGTGGAGCAGATGGTTCCGCATGAGGAAGGACGGCAGCGGCAGCCCCATGTGGCCCATGCCCAGATAGAAAAGGGGAATGAGAAAAATCACCGACCAAAGGAGGCGGCGCTGCATCTTTTCCAATGCTTTTTTCGCTCCCTCCGCCTGCTTGCCGCGGGTGGTTTCGGACTCCGGCGCCGCGCCGTAACCCTCCTGCACCACGGCGTCGATGATCTGCTGGGGCGAAAGCCGCGTTTCGTCGAAGTCCGCCACCATGCTGCCCGTCATCAGATTGACCGCCGCCGTGTTCATGCCCGGCAGACGGCTCACGGCCTTTTCCACATGGGCGGAGCAGGCTGCACAGGTCATGCCTGTGACCGAAAATGTTTGTTTCAAGGGAAATCACCTGACCTTTATCTGAAACGTTCGAAAAGGTGTCTAACACTTTTTCGAGACCTCCACGCCGCACCGCAAAGCGGCACAGCGTTCCCGGTTCGCTCCCAGGGAGCAAAGGTGTGGGTATTTTTCCGACGCACATGTTAAGTGAGGCTCAAAATCTTTGATTTTGTCAGCCGAACTTATGCAGAGCTCGTCGGAAAATGATTTGAGCATCTTTGCGCCTTTCGGCACAAATGCTGAAGGCTGTTACTTCATCATCTTTTGCAGCACGCACACCAGCTCGTCAATGACTTCATCATCGCCCTGGCGGATTCCGTCTGCCACACAGGTGCGGATGTGGCTGGCGAGCAATTCCTTGCTGAAGCTGTTCAGCGCCGCGCTCACCGCAGACACCTGCACCAGAATATCCGGACAATAGGCGTCCTTTTGCAGCATGTCCTGCAAACCACGCACCTGCCCTTCAATGCGGCTGAGCCGGTTGGAAAGACGCTTCAGCTCCTCCGGTGAGCGCAGCTTTGTTTTATGACATTCGCAGTGTTCCATGTGTATACCTCCTGGGGGTATCTTATTTCGTAGTCTTATGATATACTCCTTGGGGGTATTCGTCAAGTGATTTTTTTGAAAAATTTCCGAAAAAATGATCAGCGCTTGTCGCCGGGCCTGAAAATCATGGCGGCCAGAAAACCGAAGAGGACGGCCGCGCCGATGCCGCCGGCGGTGGCGGTGAGGCCGCCGGTGATGACGCCCAGCCAGCCCTTTTCCGCCACGGCCTTGGCAACGCCCTTGGCCAGGCTGTAACCGAAGCCGGTGAGGGGCACGGTAGCGCCGGCGCCGCCCCAGTCCACCACATACTGATAGACGCCCACGGCTTGCAGCACAACGCCCGCCACCACATAACCGGTGAGGATGCGGGCGGGGGTCAGCTGGGTCTTGTCGATGAGGAGCTGGCCGATGGCGCAGAGGATGCCGCCGCAGAGGAATGCGTTCAGGTAGTCCATTTAAAGAGCCTCCTTCGTGTTGGAAAGTACCACGGCGTGACAGACGGAGGGAATGCTCTCCTTTTGAAAGGAAGAGGTGGGGGAGAGTAAAGCGCCTGTGGGCGCCAGAGCGATGCGGTTCCAGCGGCCCTCCCGCATACCGCGGAGCAAAAACCCGTTGAGAACGGCGGCGGAGCAGCCGCAGCCGGAGCCGCCTGCGTGCATATCCTGCTTTTGCAGGTCGTAGAGCATGAGTCCGCAGTCGCGGTAATTTTTGCTCATGTCCACGCCGTCGCGGCAGAAGAAATCCGTGACGATCTCGTGACCCAGCTTGCCAAGATCCCCGGTGCAGATGAGGTCATAGTCGGCGGGAGCGGTGTGGGTCTCGCGGAAGAGGGCGGAGAGGGTGTCGTAGGCTGCGGGGGCCATGGCGGCACCCATGTTGTTCACATCCGTGATGCCCTTGTCCACGATCTTGCCCGTGACCACATGGGTCACAAAGGGGCCTTTGCCCTCCGTGGAGAGAATGCAGCAGCCGGCGGCGGTGGCCGTCCACTGGGCGGTGGGGGAGCGCTGGTTGCCGTAGGGCATAGGCATACGGTACTGCCGCTCGGCGGTGCAGTAGTGGGAGGAGGTCAGCGCCGCCGCCAGACGCCCGAAGCCGCCGGAGAGCAGCAGCGCCGCCATGGACAAACTCTCGCCCATGGTGGAGCAAGCGCCGTAGACGCCGTAGAAGGGGATGCCGAAGTCCCGCAGGCCGAAGGACGTGCCGATGCACTGATTGAGAAGGTCACCGGCAAAGATGCAGTCGATGTCCCGGGGATTGAGATTGCCCTTGGCCAGCGCCTTGTTCAAGACCCGCTCCTGCATGGCGGATTCGCCCTGCTCCCAGGTCTTGGCGCCGAAAAAAGAATCGGGGCAAAGCTCGTCGAAATAGTCCGCGAGCGGCCCCTGACTTTCCATTTTGCCGCCGATGCAGGCGAAGGAATGGACGGCGGGGGGGTGGCCCAGACGCAAGGTCTGACGCCCTAAACGTTGATTTTCCATGATTTTTTCACCTCGTGTTTTGATCGTTTCCATAGTTTTGCCGCAAACAGGTGAAAATATGAAAAGCGGCCAAAACCGGGGAAAATGACCCTCATCATTTTCCGGTTTTGACCGTTTTGAAAAACAACACATATCAATTTCAGGGAAGACAGGGGAGAATCGCCCGCACCTGCCGGGACAAAAGAGCGAGAACTTCACCCGACAGGGCTTGTGGGGCATCACTGCGGGCATTCTGGGGCTGGGGGTGCATCTCCACCATCAGACCGCCGGCTCCCGCGGCGGCGGAGGCCAAAGCAAGGGGCGGTACCAGAAAGCATGACCCGCGGCGTGGCTGGGGTCAACAATGACGGGCAGGTGGGTGGCTTTTTTCAAAAGGGGAATGGCTGCGACGTCCAGCGTGGCGCGGGTCTCCGTCTCAAAGGTGCGGATGCCCCGCTCACAGAGGATGACGCGGTTGTTGCCCTCTTTAAGCAGATACTCCGCCGAGAGCAAAAACTCTGTAAGGGTGGCGGAAAGACCGCGTTTGAGCAAAATGGGCTTATCCGTTTTGCCAAGACAGCGTAAAAGTTCGTAATTCTGCATATTCCGGGCGCCCACCTGGAGGATGTCCACCTCGTCAAAAAGAGGCAGCTGGGATGGGTCCGTGATCTCCGTTACCACCGGCAGTCCCGCTTCGCGCCCTGCCTGCACCAGAAGGCGAATGCCCTTCGCGCCCAGCCCTTGAAAAACATAGGGCGAGGTGCGGGGTTTGAAGGCACCGCCCCGCAGCACCTGGCCCCCGGCTTGCTTCACGGCCCGCGCCGCCGCCCGGATCTGCTCTTCTGACTCCACAGCGCAGGGGCCCGCGATGATTACGAAATCCCGGCCGAAAGCGGCGCCGCCCACAGAGATCACGGTGTTTTCGCGGTGACGGTCCCGGCTGGCAAGCGGACAGACACTTTCCGTCCGCTGCACGTCCACAACGAAGGGCAGCGCCCGCAGCAGCGCCGCATCCAGCATCCAGGTGTCACCCGAGAGGAGCAAAAGCGTGGGGTCGCCCTCACAGCGCTCCATGCGGATCTGCTGATTCTGAAGAAGCAGCGCCAGCTCCTGAAGCTGCGCAGCATCTGTATGGGTCTGTATCCGTACCAACATGGGGAGACCTCCGATTGCGTGATGCGGGCGGCAGGATCAACTGCCGCCCGATAATGGATGAAAAGAGTCAAATCAGTTCTTTTGCGCCCCCAAAGCTGCGCCGGAAGGCGTCTCAACAGACACCGCGAGGGGAGCATTTTCGCTTGACACCACTGCTGTTTGGCCGCCGACATCAGATGTGGCAGCAGCCTCGCCGGCAGCAGCCTCGCCGACAGCAGCAGCTTTCCCGGCTTTAAAAGCCTCGGCTTTGGCCTTTTCCAGCTCCTGCGCTGCGGCGTTCTTCGCTTTGACAGCGGCCCGGGCGTCCTGGTGCCGGCGCACAAGGCGTCCGCCCCGGCGCAAAAAGACTATCGCCGCGATCACGGCTGTCACGCAAAGACCGATCCAGCCCACCGTGCGGATCTGCCAGAAGTCGTGGATGGTGAACAGCTCCCGCAGCATACCAAAGTAATACAGCGCCACACCCAGAAGCAAACAGGCAATGGTGCCCAGCAGATCCAGCACCGCCAGCGCTTTACGCTTCTTCCGCCGCCAGAAATAGCAGATGCAAAGAAGAAGAGCCAGCAAAAAGAGCGCCGGGGACTGACAGAACAAAACGAAATCCAGTGTGAGTTTCATAGAAAACACCTCTTATCTGGTGGTAAACGGAAAAAACAAAGCCGTTACAGGCTATTTTTCCCGCGGACGATATACTTTCCCTCACCGTCCGAGAACACCGCGCCGTGATCCACGACCAGATGCCCCCGCAGCCATACCTGGGCGATGCTGCCACGAGTGACAAAGCCCTCATAAGGGGTGTAGCCGGCTTTGCCAACCATGTCCTCGGCACGGATCACATGATCAGCCTGGGGATCGTAGACCACGATATCCGCATCGCTGCCGGGGCGCAGAACGCCCTTGCGGGGATAGCAGCCATACAGCTTGGCGGGATTTTCCGAGAGCACCTTGCACATGGTGGCAAGGGAAATGCGGCGGGTGGTCACACCGTAGGTATAGACCAGCTCGCCCCGGGTCTCCACGCCGGGCACGCCGCCGGGGATCTTTGTGAAATCGTCCCGGCCCGCTTCTTTCTGCTCCAGCGTAAAGCTGCAGTGGTCGGTGGAGACCGTCTGGATCTCACCCCGGCGCAGCGCTCGCCAAAGCGCCTTCTGATCCTCCGCCGTGCGCAGGGGCGGCGCGCAGACATACCGCGCGGCGTGGGAATAGTCTTCGTTGTCATAGACGCTCTCGTCCAGCAGCAGATACTGGGGGCAGGTCTCCACATAGACCTTCTGCCCCCGCTTGCGGGCGGCTTCCACCTCCCGCAAGGACCCCTCGTTGGTCAGATGCACGATGACCACGGGGATGTCCACCACCTGAGCGATCCGCAGCAGCCGGGCTACCGCCTCCGCTTCCATGGCCGCCGGACGGGTCCGGGGGTGGGAACCCACGCCCATCTCACCTTGGGCTTTCTTTTCTTTAATAAGCGCGTCAATCACGCCGCTGTTTTCACAGTGGACGCCGCAGATGCCGCCTTTTTCCTTCAGCTTTTTAAGAGCACGGTACATCAGTTCGTCCCCGATCATCATGGCCGGGTACGTCATATACATCTTGAAAGAGGAGATGCCGGCGGCATACATGTCGTCAATCTCCCGCTCAATATCCTCGTTCCAGTCGTCGATGGTCATATGGAAACCGTAGTCACAGCAAGAAGAGCCATCCGCTTTCTGATGCCACAACTCCAGACCGTGGCGGAGTGTCTCACCCTTGTTGGGGCAGGCAAAGTCGATGACCATGGTGGTGCCGCCCCGCAGCGCCGCCCGGGAGCCGGAGGCAAAATCGTCGGCGGTGGTGGTATTGCACACGTCCAGATCGAAATGGGTGTGGGCGTCAATGAAACCGGGCATCAGCAGCATGCCGCTGACATCCATGATCCGGGCGTCCGGACAGACAAGGGACCGGCCTACCTGCGCGATCTTTTCCCCGTCAATGAGAATGTCCGCTTTTTTGGTGCCCTTACCGGAGACCACTGTGCCGCCGCTGAGTAATATTTTCATACATACATCTCCCTTGCGAAGCGTGACGATGCCCATTGTTTGCTCCGGGCCGTCATCGCCGCCATATTCCATAAGAACGATACATTATTATACCATATGCCCCAAAATAATGCCACAAAAAACATAAAATTTGTGCGGGAAGTTTTTCTGGCATAATAGACAAATCTAGAGAAGAAAATTCTACGCTGAATGTTAAAAAGAGAATTCCAAATTAAGGAAAAATCCCTTACAATAGATACATATGGATCATATGTGTGATGATCCGAATTACGAAGGAGGAAGATAAAATGCGCAAGTTTCTATCTCTGTTGCTCGTTTTCGTCATGACGCTTGCACTGATGATGCCGACGGCCTGGGCGGCCAACAGCACCATCACAGCCAAAGCGCAGGATACCACCAGCAACACCATTGCCAAGTACGGCAACGTCACCACAGATATCACTACCGCTGATCTCAAGGCTGCGGGCTTTGATTATGGCGATGTGGTGACAGTGGAGTTTTTGGACCAGAAACTGACAATTCCTGTTGTGCCCACCTATTCCTATGTGGACAACGGAAGTGCTGCCGTCATCGCCCCTGATGGCGGAAAAGTCTCCCTGGCTATCAATATGGGTAACTTTGCCGCCACCTATAAGCTGGCGACAAAGAACACCGCTGCGGACGGCACCATCACCTGGACGCCTGTTGCCGGCGTTACCTTCCCTGTGAACTTTACCATCACCATGAGCCAGGAGGACGGGTATCGGGAGCAGTATTTGATGCGCGATATTCACCGCACCAATGTCCGCGCCGACTATCCGACTCTGTCTGATGCTGAATTTGCCAACTTCCGTGTGGTAGCCACCACCGGCATGGCGGCCAACAGACTGTATCGCACCTCTTCTCCCATCAATCCCGAGCTGGGCCGCAACACCTATGCTGACGCGGCACTGAAGACGGCGGGCGTCACGGTCATCATGAACCTGGCCGACAACGAGACCGCCGCCAAAGCCTATGAGGGATATGCCAACACCTATTATGCCGGCCAGAAGGTCGTTTATCTGAACCTGGGCGTTGATTTCCAGGCCGCCGATTTCCAGGCGGGTCTGGCAACGGGCCTTCGTTTCTTCGCCAACAACCCTGGCACCTATGCCGTCCACTGCAACGAGGGCAAGGATCGTGCCGGCTTTGTCTCCGCACTGCTGGAGTGCCTGACGGGCGCCACCTATGATGAGGTGGTCGCCGACTATATGACCAGCTATGTCAACTACTACGGCGTGGTGAAGGGCTCCGAGCAGTACAACGCCATCGCCAAGAGCAATATCATCAGCACCCTCCAGACCGCTTTCGGCGTGGCCGACCTGAGCAAGGCCGATCTGTCCAGAGAAGCAATGGAGTATATGATGGGCATCGGTCTGAACACCACTGAGATCGTCAGCCTGATAATGAATCTCAGCAATTCTGCCACGCTGCTCGATGGCCTGACCGTGGTGCTGCACACCAATGACGTCCACGGCGCCATTGACGGTTATGAAAAGATCGCCGCCATGAAGGCCAATCTGGAAGCCACCGGCGCTGACGTCATTCTGGTGGATGCCGGCGACTATATCCAGGGCACCACCGCTGTCAGCGACACCAAGGGCGCCAACGCCATCGCGCTGATGAACGCGGCCGGTTACGATCTGGCGACCATCGGTAACCATGAGTTTGACTATGGCTATGAAAACCTTATGACCATTATGAAGGATGCCAAGTTCAGCGTTCTGTGCGCCAACGTCACAGACGCTTCCGGCAAGACTATTTTCCCGGCCAGTACCATCATCACCAGCGGCGGCGTGAAGATCGGCTTCTTCGGCCTGGAAACACCCGAAGCCCAGACAAAGGCCAATCCCGCTCTGATCAAGGGACTCAACTTCCTGTCTGACAAGGCGCTTTATGAATGCGCTCAGAAACAGGTGGACGCCCTGAAGGCACAGGGAGCGGAGATCATCATCTGCCTGTCTCACCTGGGCGTGGACAGCAGCTCTCAGCCCAATCGTTCCTATGACCTGTATAAGAACACCACAGGCATTGATTTCATCATTGACGGACATTCCCACACGGTGATGACCAAGGGCACCGCGAACGAGCCCATCCAATCCACCGGCACAGCCTTCAAGAACGTGGGTGTGGTCCTTATCGACCAGACGAGCGGCAAAATCGTGGGCAACGGTCTCGTCGACACCACCAGCGTGAGCGGAAGCGATTCTGCCGTGGCGGCTTTGGCGGCCATGATCCATGCGACCATCAACGCCGCGTACGGTCAGGTCTTTGCCAAGAGCGAAGTGACTCTGGACGGCAGCAAGGACGGCAACCGCACCAGAGAATCCAATCTGGGCGATCTCATCGCCGACTCCATGCTGTGGCAGGTCAAGCAGCTGGGGACCGGCCTGAAGGTGGACGACGCGCACCTGCTGGCGCTGACCAACGGCGGCGGCATCCGTGCCACCATCAAGCAGGGTGACATCACCAAGGACAATGTCCATACGGTTCTGCCCTTCGGCAACACCATCACTGTGGCCTATGTTACCGGCGCACAGCTGCTGGAAGCACTGGAAGCCTCTACCTTCTGCACACCCGCCAGCATCGGCGGCTTCCCCCAGGCCTCCGGCATCCAGTTTACAGTGGATACCTCCAAGGCATACGCGCCTAACACGGCCACCTATCCGAACTCCACCTATTACGGCCCCGCCAGCATCAACCGCGTGACCATCAACAGCATCAACGGCCAGGCCTTTGATCCTGCCGCCATCTATGGTGTGGTCACCAATAACTTCTGCGCGGCGGGCGGCGATACCTACTACGCCTTTACCGGCGCCTCCGGTCAGCTTGATACCGGTCTGCTGATGGATGAGACACTGATGAACTACATCACCAAGGAACTTGGCGGTGTGGTGGGTCAGACTTATGCCAAGGCACAAAACCGCGTTGTGGTGTACAGCAATACCGCGACCTATAACGTGGTATCCGACGCAAAGACTGTGACCACCTATTCCGTCAGCGACAATGCGCCGGTTTCCCTGCACATTGACGGCGACATGGCCAAGTTCATCTGCGTCTATATGGATGGTATCCTGGTGAACGCCGCCAACTATGCCGTGTCTGAGGGCAGCACCATCATTACCTTTGCCCCCGAGTATCTCAAGACACTGAGCGTCGGCAACCATACGGCAAAGGCCGTCTTTACCGACGGTACCGCGACGGCTGTGCTCACCATCAACGGCGCTGCTACCAGCCCCGCCACGGGCGACAGCAGCAATGTGGTGGTTTACACCATCCTGGGCCTCACCGCGCTGCTGGGTACCGGCATCGTTGTGGGCAAGAAGAAGGAACTGTTCTGATCGGCGCACGCCTGTCAGAGCAACAACCATTCTTTAATCGTTTCCCCAAAGGCCCCGCTGCCAAAAGCAGCGGGGCCTTTTCCTCTTGCGGCGGATGGAGAGAAAGCCTGAAAGAGAAGACAAAGAACCGGGCCGGCTGCCAAAAG
>JAYFNH010000014.1:0-110602 GCA_034933545.1 Oscillibacter sp. | reverse complement strand
CGGCTCGCTTTCCGGAACATTGGCTGAGGCCGCCGGAGACCAGCTCCAGTGGACGATCCCTATGGATTTTTGCGCGCAGCTGCCAAATGCCACAAGCGGCACGGTGCAGATCTCCTGCAGCACCTACAACGGCAGCGAGTATGTGGGAAACGCGGTCATCTACGTAACCTTGACGGTGCTGCCCAGCGTTGTGCCCGCCATCGGCGCCGTTCAGCTCCGACCGGTCAATGACCTTGCCGCCCTCGACGGGGTTTATGTCAAGGGCTTTAGCAAGGCGGGCTACACCGTGACGGCTTCGGCGCCTTACGGCGCTTCTGTCACGGCGTGCAATGTGACGCTGGGATCGGTTTCCGGCGGCGGAACCTCCCGTACCACCGGTGTTCTCACGGCAGCGGGGACACTGATCCCCGCCGTGACGGTGAAAGATTCACGCGGCCGCACTGCCACGCGCGCACTGGATGCCATCACGGTGGAGGACTATTTCCTGTCGTCGGTATTCGGATTTTCCGCACGGCGCTGCACGGAAAACGGTACCGATAGCGACAGCGGCACCTATTTGAAGATCGCCTGTACCGCCAACTGCGCGGCGGCGGGCGGCCGCAACAGCGCCGCGCTGCGCGCACGCTACTGTGCCTCCAGCGGCGCTTTCAACGGCTATACCGCCATCACCGGCCCCACCGCTATACTGGGCGGAGATCTGGAGGTGAACCGCTCCTACACGGTGGAGGTGTCTGCCACCGATACGCTGGGGGGCAGCGCGGCGGTGACGGAAAATATCGCCACCGCCGCTGTGACAGTGAACATCCGGGAGGGCCGCAAGGGGATCGGCGTGGGAAAATACGCCGAAAGCGACGCACTGGAGGTGGCGCTGCCTGCCGCGTTTTTGGCGGCCTTGCAGGTGGGCGGCGTGGATCTGAACGGCATCCGGGACTTTATCACGGAAACGGGTTCCTCCGGCGTCTGGACCTACATCAAACTCAAAAGCGGGATCAAACTGTGCTGGACGGTCTACACCTTTACAGCGGACGTCAACTACGCCGTGGGAGGTTCCTACTACTCCCAGAACTATTTTGGAGGCGGCGCGTTTCCGTCGGAATTTTTCACACAGGACCCAGTGCAGCTTCCGGTTTTGCAGGAAGCGTCCGCGACGGCCATATCGCTGCAAACCAGCGCGGCGGGAAACTGCTATACAACCGGATCGTGGTATTTCAGCCGCCCAGTGGCGGCCACCGGCGTGACGGGCAAGGTGGCTGTTCTGGCCATAGGGAGGTGACAATATGATATCAGACGCGCTTTTACAGCAGTATCAGATGGCGCCTCGGGCGTGGTATGCCGCGCTTTCGGGGACGCGCAAAAAGGCGACGTGCTGTTCTATCAGACCTTTCTGCGCCAGACGGACTATGTGGCCGCCAAGCTGGCCGAGGCTGTCTATCTGGGGCAAACGGTAGAGCAGGATTATACCCAGGTGCTTCAGGCACGGCAATACGCCAGGGAGGCAATCCGGCCGTTACAGGAAGCGCCGGCCGGCACGGTATGACCGGCGGCAGAACAAAGCGAAAAGAAAGGAATGGCGGATCTATGAATTTGTATTACGGCAGCTCCGGCGCCTATGTCCGGCAGCTGCAAAGCGCCCTGAATCAATTCGGCTACGGGCTGGACGTGGACGGCGGCTTCGGCCCCAAGACACTGGCCGCCGTGCGGGACTATCAGACGAAAAACAGCCTGCGGGTGGACGGCGTAGTGGGCAACGAGACCTGGGGAAGCCTCGCCAACAACCAGCCGGCCCCCGCCGCCGCTTCCACGTCCCAGACCAGCGCCGGGGTCCTTTCCGGCGTGTCGCAGGAGACTGCCGACGCCCTGGCGCGTCTGGAGCAGGGGGCTGTGCCCTCGGCGGAAACAGAAACGGCCCACGCAGCGCTGGACAGTGTCAATGCCGCCCGGCCCCGGGACTTTGTATCCGAAGAAAGCGGAGAGCTGCGCCGTCTGTATGAGAAGATCGCCGGGCGAAAGGTGTTTTCCTACGATCCCGGCAAGGACGCCCTGTTTGGGCAGTATGCCGACGAGTACGTCCGGCAGGGAAAACAGGCCATGGCCGACACCGTGGGAAAGGCCGCGTCCCTCACCGGGGGCTATGCCTCGTCCTACGGCCAGACGGCGGGCCAGGAGGCCGCCCCGGAGGGCCGCGTGAACAACAGCGGCAAAGCGGCGGCGGGCAGCGGGCAGCGGGGAAAAGACGCTGAGCTCTGTGGCCTACGGCAGCCTTTCCAGGGCCATGGGAAACTATCTCAAAAACGGCGGCTACGACAGCGCCGCCGCCCTGTGGCAGCAGTACCAAGGCCGCATGACGGCACAGCAGCGGCAGATGGCGGCGGCACTGTTCCAAAAGTACGGGTATCAGGTCTGAGGATATCTAAAAGCGGGGGCGGAGAAGATCCGCCCCCCGCGGCCTTTGACAACCGGCCTTGCATCGGGTACAATCAGGACAGGACAAAGGAGGTGCGCCATGGGCGGCTATTATTACCGACAGCTTTCTACCGAGGAAAAAGCCGTCTATGACGGTCTGCTGACCGCGTTTACGGTGCTCTCGCCCGCGGCACGGGTGCGGCGTCTCACGCCGGAGCGTCTGACGGATGTGTTCACCGTGCTGCGGCTGGACAACCCCCTTTTATTTTATGTTCCCACCTTCTCCTGGCGCTTCGATGCCAGGGCCGAGCATGTGGAGGTGCTGCCGCAGTACCTCTTTGACAAGGGGAAGATCCGGGAGCAGCAGCGCTCGCTGACGGCCCGCCTTCAGCGGCTGACCCGCCCCATGGCGGGGCTGGACGACTGGGGGAAGGAGAAGGCCATCCACGACATTATTCTGGAAAACGTGCGTTACGACAAGCTGAAAAAAGCCTATTCCCATGAGATCATCGGCCCGCTGGGTCAGGGCGTGGGTGTGTGCGAGGGCATTGCCAAGACAGTGAAGGCGCTGTGCGACGCGGTGGGACTGCCCTGCATCGTGGCACTGTGCGGCGCCGCGCCGGAGGCGGGGATCAAATACCGCCACACCTGGAACCTGGTGCAGCTGGGAGGCCGGTGGTATCATCTGGACGCCACCTTTGACAACTCCCTCCAGGTGGACGGGCCGCGGTACGACTATTTCAATCTTGACGACCGCCGCGTTTTTCTGGATCATCAGGCCCCAGTGTACCCGCTGCCCGCCTGCACCGACGGCGAGGGCGGCTATTACCGCCGGGAGAAACTGTCGCTGACCAGGGCGGAGGATGTGGAAAACCGGGTGCGGCAGGCCCTGCGAAAGAAGAAGGAGACGTTTACCTTTCACTGGCGGGGCGGCGGGTTGAATCAGACCATTCTCAAAGATCTGCTGCGGCGGTGCGACGCGGCGGCGGAACGAGGGCAGTGCATTACCTGCTCGCTGAATCTGCCCCAGTCTGTGATCCAGCTGCGTTTTCAGACGCGGTCCGCCGGCGAACAGGAGGTCACGTTCCAGCAGCCCGACGAGGGACAGACAGACCAATGACCATTAAAAAAACCGCGGGACACTTTTTATAAAGGTGTCCCGCGGCTTTTTGCGCGGCGTTCCCTCCGTACAGAGAGAAAAACAGTTGACAGTCCGGGTATTTCGTCATAAAATAGGAAAATGACCACTAATCAGTGGAAATGAACGAACAAATGACCCCCTAAATAATCGAGGTGACATATAAAACGTGAGGACAGGACCGAATATTCGACAAAGAAGCGATGGCAGATATGAAGCGCGTTACGAAAAAGGGCGCGACAAAAACAACCGGATCGTTTATGGCTATTGCTACGGAAAGACATATGAAGAGGCGGAGAGCAAGCGGGACGCTGTGATGGGTGTTGCGCCTGCTGTGAGGCCTCTTTCTGCAGTCAAGCGGATGAACCTGCTGATCCTGGGCGCCGGCGGGCAGGGCCAGGTGGTGCGGGAGGTGGCCCAGAGTCTTGGCGTTTTCAATAAAATATCCTTTCTGGACGACAACCCGGACAATCCCCTGTTCATCGGCACGATCGGGGCATATGAACGGATGCTGCCGGAATATCCCATTGCCATCCCCTCGGTGGGCGACGCGAAGCTGCGGATGGAGTGGATGGAGCGGCTGATCCGGGCCGGCTTTGTGATCCCCACGCTGATCTCGCCGTCGGCCTCCGTGTCGCCCAGTGCCCGCATCGGCTATGGCACGCTGGTGGAGCCGAAGGTGATCGTGGGCGCCAACGCGGTGATCGGCAACGGCTGCATCGTCAGCGCCGGCGCCATCATTGACCGGGACGCTCGTGTGGAGAGCGGCACCCAGGTGGAGTGCGGACAGACCGTTTTGCGAAAATCATGAAAGCCCGCTGTCAGCAGCGGTGCGGATATGTGAGAAGATTTGACAGATAAAGGGAGAAAAACTATGTCAGACATGAAGAAGATCCCATTTTCACCCCCCGATATCACGGAGGAAGAAGTAAAAGAAGTGGTGGAGGCGCTGTACTCCGGCTGGATCACCACGGGGCCCAAAACCAAGGAATTTGAAAAGAAAATCGCTGCTTACTGTCAAACGGAAAAAGCGGTGTGTCTCAACTCCGCCACCGCCTGTCTGGAGCTGACGCTGCGGCTGTTGGGCATCGGCCCCGGCGACGAGGTGATCACCTCCGCCTATACCTATACGGCCTCCGCCAGCCCCATTGCCCATGTGGGGGCGAAGATCGTGCTGGTGGACTGCGAAAAGGATTCCTATGAAATCGACTGCGACGCCCTCTGTGCTACCATTACACCCCGCACCAAGGCGGTGATCCCGGTGGACGTGGGCGGTATTCTCTGCCACTATGACCGCATTTTCGCGGCGGTGGAGGGGAAGAAGAGCCTCTTTACCCCCGCCAACGACATACAGGCGCAGATCGGCCGGGTGGCTGTGTTGGCCGACGGCGCCCACAGCTTCGGCGCGCGGCGGGGGGATCGGCGCTCCGGCGCTCTGGCGGATTTTACCACCTTCTCCTTCCACGCGGTGAAAAACCTGACCACCGCCGAGGGCGGTGGGGTGACGTGGAACCCGGCGCTGGGACTGGACAACGAGGCGCTGTATCATCAGTATCAGCTGATGAGCCTTCACGGCCAGAGCAAGGACGCGCTGGCCAAGACAAAGCTGGGCGCCTGGGAATACGACATCGTGGCTCCGCTTTACAAGTGCAACATGACGGATATCATGGCGGGCCTGGGCCTTGCCCAGCTGAGACGGTATCCGTCCCTGCTGGAAAAGCGCTATGAACTGGTGCGGTTGTATGACGCGCTTCTGGCCGACACCGGCGTGGAGCTGCCCCGGCACTTTGACGGGGACATGGTTTCCAGCTGTCACCTGTACCTGACGCGGCTCACCGGCAGAACGCCGGAAGAGCGCGGCCATGTGATTTCGGCCATGGCGGAACAGGGCGTGGTGGCCAACGTCCACTATAAGCCCCTGCCCATGATGACGGCCTATCAAAACCTGGGCTTTTCCATCGCGGGCTATCCCAACGCCTATGCCCGCTTTGCCAATGAGGTGACGCTGCCGCTGTACTCCACGCTGACGGAAGAAGACGTGGAGCGGGTGTGCCGCACCTTGAAAGAGGTGCTATGAGCGGCAGCGTGGAGAAAAAGCCTCAGACAGAGGCGGCGGTGGTCCTGCCGGGGCGGGGGCGTCTGGCGGGCAAGCGCGTGTTTGACATAGTGTGTTCTTTTCTGGGACTGTTGCTGCTCAGCCCCCTGCTGTTGCTGACGGCGCTTTCGGTGGGTCTGACCTCGCCGGGGGGCGTGCTGTTCCGGCAGGAGCGGATGGGGAAAGGCGGCATTCCCTTTACCATTTATAAGTTTCGCACCATGCGCCGCGACAACGCGGGGCTGAAGATCACCACCGGCAGCGACAGCCGAGTTACGCCGGTGGGCCGTGTGCTGCGCAAAACCAAGCTGGACGAACTGCCCCAGCTGTTCAATGTGCTCAAGGGGGACATGAGCTTCGTGGGCCCCCGGCCGGAGGTGCGGGAGTATACGGACCTTTACGCCCCGGAGCAGCGTCAGATCTTTCTGGTGCGGCCGGGGATCACGGGCCTTGCCTCCATTGAGTTCCGCAACGAAAACGATCTGCTGACGGCCAGCAGCGACCCCAACCGCACCTATGTGGAGGAGATCATGCCCGCAAAGCTGAAGCTGGACATGGCCTATCTGCCCCGCGCCGGCGTGTGGTACGACATACAGCTGATCATGAAGACATTGCTGGCCGTGGTGAGTTCATGACAGCCGATGGATATGAAAGGATGTGACGAGGTGGCAAACCCCGCGTTCAGCGTACTGATGTCGATCTATTATAAAGAAAAGCCGGCCTATGCCGCCGCCTGTTTTGATTCCCTTCTGGCGCAGACGGTCCCCGCGGACGAATGGGTGATCGTGGAGGACGGGCCTCTGACGCCGAAGCTGTACGCCCTGCTGGACGCCTATCAGGAGCAGCATCCGGGGCTTATCAAGCGTGTGCCCCTGCCGGAAAACCGGGGGCTGGGCATGGCGCTGCGGGAGGGCGTGACCCACTGCACCCATGAGCTGATCGCCCGGATGGATACGGACGATATCTGCCGGGAGGACCGGTTTGAAAAGCAGCTGGTACTGTTTGCCAGCCGTCCGGAACTGGATATCTGCGGCAGCCATATCAAGGAATTTGACCGCACGACCCAGGAGATCCTTTCCGTGCGGAGGGTGCCGACAAAGGAGAGTGAGATCCTGCGCTATCAAAAGCGGCGGGACAGCTTCAATCATGTGACCGTTATGTTCAAAAAGAGCGCGGTACTGCGGGCGGGCAATTATCAGCACGCCCTTTTGATGGAGGACAGTTTCCTGTGGGTCAATATGATGCGCACCGGCGCCCGCTGCGGCAACGTGGACGATTATCTGGTGTATGTACGCACCGGCCGGGATATGTTCGACCGCCGCGGCGGGTGGGCGTATTTCAAGAAATACCGCTCCGGCAGAAGAAAGATCTATGAAACGGGCTATATCTCCTGGTTCGACTATGCGTATACGCTGTGTGTGCAGTTGGTGGTGGCACTGCTGCCCCCGGCCTGGCGCAGAGCCCTGTTTGTGAAGATGCTGCACAGTAAAAACAAGACGCAAGATGCCTGACGGCGATCAAGATAAAAAGCAAGGTATGTGATGTTTTGAGTTTGAATCATAAGAGCAAAAAGAAGGGCGAGGCTTTTTTGTCCTCGGCTCTGGTTTATACCGTGGGACTGGTGCTGATCCGGGGCCTTGGCTTCATCAGCGCCCCCATCTTTACCACCCTGCTGACCCCGGAGGATTACGGCCTTACCAACACCTTTGCCACATGGACGCTGCTGTTTTCCACCGTGTTCAGCCTTTATACCCAGGGGTCGCTGGCGGCAGCCATCAAGGACTATAAGGGGCAGGACTATGAGAACTATGTGACAAGTTCCATCACGCTCTCCACACTTTCTTTTTTGGTGTTCAACCTGTGCTGCCTTGTCAATCTGACCTTTTTCTCCCGCATATTGGGATACAGCCGTTTCATCACGGTGATGCTGCTGGTATCCTCCTATACCACTTTTATTTTCAACTACTACCAGACCAAGCTGATCTATGAGGGCCGCAAAAACGAGTACCTGCTGACCTCGTTTTTAGTCAGTCTGACCTCCATCGGCATTTCCTACGCCCTCATCAAGCTGATGCCCGCGGACTTCGCGGTGGACGGCAAGATTCTGGGCGGCATCGTCCCGCTGCTGGTGGCCACACTGGTGTATATGGTGGTGCAGTATCGAAAGGGAAAGGCTTTTATTAGCCTGGACGCATGGAAATACTGCCTGGCGTTATCCATTCCGGCCATCTTCACCACACTGGCCAACGTGCTGCTGTCCCAGATCGCGCGTATCTATCTGCAGCATATGTCGGGCGAATACGAGGCGGGTATTTACTCCTTCGCCTTTACCCTCAGCGAGGTGACGAATTTTATCCGGCTGGGTCTTTTCAACGCGTGGATCCCCTGGTATTTCAAGCACGTGGCGCAGGGAGACAGCGAGGGGGCCGTTCCCCGTCTGGCCAGGCTCTCCTCCCGCATTTTCTGTGTCATCGTGCTGGGGTTCATCTTCACTTCGCCGGAGGTGTATAAGCTGCTTTCGCCCTCCAGCTATTGGGGCGGCATTCCCACCATGGTGTATTTGTCCATCGGTACCTATTTTTCCTTTATCGCCTGTTTTTACTCCTGCCGGTTTCAGTTCTTTAAGAAGAACCGGTGGATCACCTATGTGACCTTTGTGTCTGTGGGGTGCAATGTGCTTTTGAACAACTGGCTCATTCCCACTTACGCCTCTATCGGCGCGGCTGTTTCCTTTGCCGTGTCGTATGTGGTGCTGTTTCTTGCCTTTTTGGTGCCCGCCAGGAAGAATAATGTCGAAGATCATATCAGCGGCAAGCTCTTTCTTCCGGATATTGTGCTTTTGGCGGCGGGCAGCGCGCTTTACTTTGTCACCGCGCAGATGCCGGTGATCCGCTGGATCATTGCCGTGGGACTGGGCGCGTATCTGGTTTATTATGGGCTCCGGAACAAGTCCGGCCTGCTGAGTATGGCGGGAAAAGGGGAAGCAAATGACTGATTTCGTCCTTTTTTATGAACACCGTGCCAGGGAGATGGAGAGCATCTGCCTTTTGAAAGAGGAACTGCGCCGCAGAGGACATTCGGTGCGCCTGGCCAATACCTATTACTGGCGCTCCTTCACCACCTTCCTTTTTTGCAGGCCCTGCGTGGTGGTGGTGCCCTGGCTTTACGACGACAGAGATGTGGGGCTGTATGACCGTTTTCCCGTTCCGGTGACAAAGATCCTCAATTTGCAGTCAGAGCAGGTCTATAACCAGGCCATCCGGGAAAAGGGAACGCTGTATCCCCACGGGGCGGCACGGGGCGCACGCCATATCTGCTGGGGGGAGAGGGAAAAAAGCTATCTGCTGGCAGACGGCCTTCCGGAGGAAAATCTCATTGTCACCGGTTCCATCCCCATGGACCTGAACAGAAAAGCCTTTCGCTCCTCCTTTTTGAGCCGGGAGGAACTGGCCGGACGCTACGGACTGGACCCGGAGAAGAAATGGGTGCTGTTTATCTCCAGCTTCAGCTATGTGGGTATGTCCCGGGAGCGGCTGGAGGAGATCAATCAGCTTACCGGTGTGGCCTTTGCGTTTGCCGACATCAGCCGCAGTTCCCAGCAGGAGATCCTCGGCTGGTTTGAGCGGTACGCCCGGAGCCATCCGGACGCCGAGGTGATCTACCGCCCGCACCCCAGTGAAAGCGGCAGCGAGGCGCTGGAAAAACTGCGGCATACATACAGCAATTTCAAGGTCATCGGATCGGAGTCCGTGCGGCAGTGGATCTATTGCTGCCAGAGCATCAACAACTGGTTCAGCACCTCCCTCAACGACGTCTGTTTTCTCGGCAAGAGCAGCAGTACGCTCCGGCCGTATCCCATTCCGCCGGAGATGGACAACGAGGAACTGCTGCTGGAGCGCCATGTCACCACTTACGAGGCGTTTGAAGCGTATAACGACGCCGGGCAGGAAGGCCCCGGCCGGGAACTGCTGGCCGTGGTGGGACAGTTTTACCGGATGGATGAAAAACCGGCGTATCAGCGTGTGGCGGATCTGCTGGAGGAAATGCTGACGCAGGAGGGGACGGATTTTTCCGCCGGGAAAGCGGCTTATCGCCCCAATCCCCCTTTGAAGCGGCTGCGCATGGCGGTTTTTGTATGGCTTTCCACATTTATCCGCTGGACGCCCCGGCTGCTGGAGAAGATCAACCGCCCCGACTTTACGGGGCCCATCATAAAAGAGTGCTTTGCCATTGGCCGGGAGGTGAAAAACACCAGCCGGCGCATGAGAGACATCATCACAAAAGAATGTGGAGGGGACTATGAGTAAAAAAGTATTGGTCACGGGGGCGGACGGCTTTATCGGCAGCCACCTGACGGAAAGCCTGCTGGAGCAGGGCTATGACGTGCGCGCGTTCGTGTACTATAATTCGTTCAATTCCTGGGGCTGGCTGGACACGCTGCCCAAGGAGAAACTCAAGCAGATCGAGATCTTTGACGGCGACATCCGCGACCCCAACGGTGTGCGGGAGGCCATGCGCGGCGTGGACCAGGTGTTTCATCTGGCGGCGCTGATCGCCATTCCCTTCAGCTATCATTCGCCGGATTCCTATGTGGATACCAACATCAAGGGAACACTGAACGTGCTGCAGGCGGCCCGCGAACTGGGAACGGAGCGGGTGCTGGTCACCTCCACGTCCGAGGTGTACGGCACGGCGCAGTATGTGCCCATTGATGAAAAACACCCCTTCCAGGGTCAGTCGCCCTATTCGGCCACCAAGATCGGCGCCGACCGTCTGGCGGAGAGCTTTTACCGCAGCTTCGACCTGCCGGTGACCATTGTCCGGCCGTTCAATACATACGGCCCCCGGCAGTCGGCCCGGGCGGTGATCCCCACCGTTATCACGCAGCTGCTCTCAGGCGCGCAGGAGATCAAGCTGGGCTCCCTGACCCCCACCAGAGATTTCAACTTTGTCAAGGATACGGCCCAGGGCTTTATTGAGATTTCCAAGACGGAAAAAGCCACCGGCCAGGAGATCAACATTGCCACCCAGCACGAGATCTCCATCGGCCAGCTGGCGGGCGAGATCATCGCCCAGATCAATCCCAGTGCCCGGATCATCTGCGAGAAGGAGCGGCTGCGCCCGGAGAAGAGCGAAGTGAACCGTCTGCTGGGCTGCAACGAGAAGATCCTGTCCATGACGGACTGGCGGCCCCGGTATACGCTGCAAAGCGGCATTGCCGAAACCATTGCCTTTTTGCGGGAGAATCTGGACAAGTACAAGTGCGACATTTATAATATGTAAAAACAGTTTTTCGCGCGGCTCTAAATTTGACTTGAGGTGATAGCTATGATTCCGTTGTCTGTACCGAATCTGAAGGGAAATGAACTTTCGTATGTAACGTCCGCCATCCAGGAGGGCTGGGTGTCCACCGGGGGCAAGGCGATTGAAGAGTTTGAAGAAAAGATGTCGGCCTACGCCGGCGCCAAGGGCGGTGTGGCCTGCCAGAGCGGTACGGCCGGGATCCATCTGTCGCTGCTGGTCTGCGGCGTCAAACCGGGCGACGAGGTGATCGTCCCCACGCTGACCTTTATCGCGGCGGTGAATCCGGTGCGTTACGCCGGGGCGGAGCCGGTGTTTATGGACTGCGACGACACGCTGTGCATGGATATGGATAAGCTGGAGCGCTTCTGCCGGGAGGAATGCCGCCTGGTGGACGGCGCGCTGATCCATCAGGCCACAGGCCGGTGCGTCAGGGCGGTGGTGGCGGTCCATGTGTTCGGCAACATCGCCAACATGGAGCGTTTGATGGATATTGCCGACGCCTACTGCCTGAAGGTGGTGGAGGACGCAACGGAGGCGGTGGGCAGCTATGTGCTGCAGGGCCGGTATCAGGGCCGCTTTGCCGGCACCATCGGCGACATGGGTGTTTTTTCTTACAACGGCAACAAGATCATCACCACCGGCGGCGGCGGAATGATCGTGTCGAACCATCAGGAATTGCTGGAGCAGGCCCGACACCTCTCCACCCAGGCAAAAGTGGACGCGGTTCGCTTCACCCACGACGCGGTGGGCTACAACTACCGCATGACCAATTTACAGGCGGCGGTGGGTCTGGCGCAGCTGGAGGAGTTGGACGGATTTATAGAGATCAAACGCCGCAACTACGAGCGCTATATCAGCCGGGGCGTCGCGCTGCTGCCCTTCCGCGCGGACATCAGGACCAACCACTGGTTTTACAGCTATATGACCGACCGCCGGGAAGAACTGATGGCGCATCTCTCGTCGCTGGGCATTCAGTCCCGGCCCATCTGGTATCTGATCCATCAGGCGCCGTTTTACAAGGACTGCCTGGCCTATCGCATCGAGAAAGCTTCTTACTACTGGGAGCATGTGCTGAATATTCCGTGCAGCACCAGCCTGACGCCGGCGGATGTGGATACGGTGGCAGAGGCGATTCTCTCCTTTGAGTGAGGGACGCCATGAAATTTGACAACCTGATCGTGCCGCCGGAGACGACGATCCTCAGTGCCATGAACACCATCAACATCAACGGCAAGGGTATCGTCTATGTGTGCCGGGGGGACGGCACGCTGGCAGGCGCTGTGACAGACGGCAATATCCGCCGCTATATCATCAGCGGCGGGGAGCTGACGGCGGATATCATGAAGGCGGCCAATGTGACGCCCCGCTTTTTGCAGCTGGACAGCCCGGAGGAGCCGGACGCGTTTATGAAAGCCAACCGCATCACCTCCGTCCCCATCGTGGATGGAGAGGGAAAGGTGAGATCCATCTCCTTTCTTCACGCGTCCCGGGTGTATAAAAACGACAAGCTGAACGTGCCCGTGGTGATCATGGCGGGGGGAAAAGGCACCCGTCTGCTGCCCTATACGCAAATTTTGCCCAAGCCGCTGATCCCGGTGGGGGAGAAGACCATTACGGAGATGATCATGGAGCGCTTTGAACAGTTTGGCTGCCACGCGTTTCGGATGATCGTCAACTATAAAAAGAATCTCATCAAGGCGTTTTTTGCCGACAGCGATACGGGACACGACATTTCCTTTACGGATGAAACGCAGTTCATGGGGACAGGCGGCGGTCTGGGACTTTTGAAGGGACTGTATGATTCCACGTTCTTCATGACCAACTGCGATATCATCCTGGACGATGACTATGGGGATATTCTGCGGTATCACCGGGAACACCGGAACATCATCACGGTGGTCTGCGCCATGAAAAAGGTGGTCATTCCTTACGGCACCATTGAAATTTCCGATGCGGGGCAGGCATTGAAGCTGACGGAGAAGCCTACGTTCTCCTTCATGACCAACACGGGATTTTATGTCATCGAGCCGGCCTTTTTGGACTGCATCCCCAGCGATACGCGCATCGATATCACGGATCTGATCCAACTGTGCATCGACCGGGGCGAAAACGTGGGCGTCTATCCGGTCAGCGAGAACGCATGGATGGATATGGGCCGTTTGGACGAGCTGGAAAAAATGCGTAAGCGATTGGAGTGAAAGACATGAAGGACATCGTGCTGCTGGGCGCGGGGGGGTTTGCCCGGGAGGTGTGTTTTCTTCTGGAGGACAACAATGCCGTCTGTCCCGAGTGGAATATTCTGGGTTTCCTGACGCCGGACACCTCCACGGATCAAATCGGGCGGTATCCCGTTTTCCATGACAACAGAATATTGCTTGATCGGCAGGAGATCAGCGCGGTTTGCTGCATCGGCAGCTCGGAGGCCCGGAAAAGGGTGGTGGCGCCGTTTCTGCATACCCATGTGCGGTTTCCCAACATCATCTCAAGGCGTGCCGTTCTTTCCGATTCGGTGCATCTGGGACAGGGTAATATCATCTGCGCCTCCACCATTATGACGGTGGATGTGACCGTGGGCGACTTTCTTTTGTGCAATCTGGATTGCAGCATCGGCCACGATGTACGGATCGGGGACTATGTGACGCTGTACCCCAAAGCCTGCATTTCCGGCGCGGTGACCATCGGCAGCCGCGTGGAGGTGGGCACCTGCGGTGCTGTCATTCAGGGCCTTGCAATCGGTGACGGGGCCATACTGGGCGCGGGCGCGGTGGCGGTACGCGACGTGGAGGCGAATGTCACCGCGGTGGGCGTTCCGGCACAGGTCATCAAGCGCAGGGGCGCTGTGCAGGAGACAACGCATGGCTGACAACTGGATGCTGCTGTGCTGCGTGGTCTTCCCGGCCAACCTGCCGTATTTTGACGCCTGCGTGAAAAGCGTGGAGCGGCAGGATACCAATGCTTTTGATTTTTTGCTGCTGTTCGACGGCATCACGGCGGAGCAGCTGCCCCCGCTCCCGCCCCAAACGGTGGTGAAAACGGCTTTCGGCGGCTCACCGCTTGCCAACCGGATCGACAACGTTGTCTATGCCCAGTCCCATGGCTATAAGGCCATCACCTGGATCGACAGCGACGATGAGATGGAACCGGGACGGATGTCCTTTTTTCAGGCGCATCTCTCAGGCTGGGACATGGTGGTGCATGATTTTTCCATCATGGATCAGGCGGGGCGTTTCATGGAAAACGCCGGTTTTGCCGATAGGGTCCGCAATCCGCTGACCGCGGAGCAGCTGTTGTATCAAAACGTGGTGGGTCTGGGAAACACACTGTTTTCCGTGGAAACGCTCTCCCGCTATCTGGAGATCCCCGCCGCCCTGACAGCGGTGGACTGGTGGCTGGCCTGCCGCATCCTGCTGGACGGAGGGCGGGCGCTGGTGGACGGCGCCCGGCTTGTGCGGTACCGGCAGTACGGCGCCAATACCGCCTCGGTGCGGGTGAAGGATTTTGCGACGCTGGAAAAGCAGGCGCGGATCCTCAAAGAACACTATGAACAGCTATTGGCGCTGGGGACGCCCTATGACGGGGAACTGACAGCCCATCTCCGGCGGCTGGATACGTTTTTATGCCGGGCGACGGATGCGAATTTTGTGGAAATGTGTCAGGCTGAAATAGAAAAAGACCGCCATACGGCGGGCTATACCTGGTGGGAACATACAAATAAAATCATTTTGAGGGTGGTATAAGATGGGAAAGATTACACTGAACAACGGCCGGGAGATCTCGGATTACGGCAAGCCCTATATCATTGCGGAGCTGGGCGCCAATCACAACGGCGATATGGAGCTGGCCAGAGAGCTGATCCGTAAGGCCAAGGAAGCGGGCTGCGACTGTGTGAAGTTCCAGTCGTGGACCAAGAATACCGTGTTTTCTAAAAAAGTATATGAGGAAAACCATTTTCTCAATGATGATTACCGCAACAGAACTGACTATACGCTCAAAGAGATCGTTGATAAATTCAGCGTTTCCGACAACGAGCTTTACAGCATGGCGCAGTATTGCCGGGAGATCGGCATTGACTTTTCCTCCACGCCCTTCAGCAAGCATGAGGTGGACTTCCTGGCGGATACTTGCCATACCTCTTTCATCAAGGTGGCGTCCATGGATCTGAACAACTATCCCTTCCTGCGTTATATTGCCCGCAAGCAGCTGCCTGTGGTGCTGTCCACGGGTCTGAGTACGGATTATGAAGTGGCGAAGGCCGTGGAGACCATTGAGCGCGAAGGCAACCGCCAGATTGTGCTTCTGCATTGCATTTCCATTTATCCCCCCGCGTTTGAAGACATCAATCTGCAAAACATCGTGGGGCTGCGGTATATGTACCCGGAATACCCCATCGGTTTTTCCGACCACTCGCTGGGTGTGGAGATCCCCACGGCGGCGGTGGCGTTGGGCGCCTGCGTGATCGAAAAGCACTTCACGCTGGACAAGGGTATGTTTGGCTGGGATCATAAGATTTCGGCGGATCCGGAGGAGATGTGCCAGTTGGTGCAAACGGCGCGCAACGTGCATTTGTCGCTGGGCAGCACCAGAAGGATCGTGTCCAAGGCGGAGTATGAGCGCCGTGACGCGTTCCGCCGCAGCATCGTGGCCGCCAGGGATTTGGAGGCGGGCCATGTGCTGACGGAGGAGGATCTGGATCTGAAGCGTCCCGGTACAGGCATAGCGCCTGAAAAACTGGATGACCTGCTGGGCAGAAAACTGACGCGGGCGGTGTCCTATGATGAGATGCTGACGCGGGAGGATTTTACATGATCGCGCTGATTCCGGCGCGGGGCGGCTCCAAGGGCTTGCCGGGAAAGAACATCCGGCCGCTGTGCGGGAAGCCGCTGATCGCCTATACCATAGAAGCGGCGCGCAGCGCCGCGTCGGTGGACCGTGTGATCGTCACCACAGACAGCCCGGAAATCGCGGCTATTGCCCGGGAATACGGGGCGGAGGTGCCGTTTTTGCGCCCCGCTGCTCTGGCTGGGGACACGTCAAGCGCTGTGGATGTTTATTTGCACGCGGTGGAATACCTGATGGCCGAAGGCGGAGAAAAGATCGACAAATTTCTCGTGCTGCTGCCCACGGTGCCGCTGCGGAGCGCCGCCGATATTGACGGGGCGGTGCGGCTGCTGCGGGAAAAGAACGCCACCACTGTCCTTTCGGTAAAAGAGGCGGCGATCCCCCTCCAGTGGTATCTGGAACTGTCGGAGCAGCGGATCGTCCCGCCGGCGGCCGCTGTGATGAAGAACCGGCAGGATCAGAAGGAATACTGTATCCCCAACGGCGCGGTGTATGTTCTGGATTATGGCTATCTCAAAGAGCACAGATCCTATTACAGCGACCGCACATTTGCCTATCAAATGCCGCCGGAGCGTTCCGTGGATATCGATGCGCTGTTCGACTTTGAACTGGCGGAATTTATTCTGGAAAAGCATCTGGACCGGACATAACCGTTTTCCAGGGGGGCGGTCTCGCCCCCAAAAACCATTGCGATCGGGAGAAATAAGGATGGAAGAACTGGTCAGTATCATTGTCCCCGTATACAATGTGGCGCCGTATTTGGAGCGCTGCATCCAAAGCATCCGGCAGCAGACCTATCCCCACTATCAGCTGATCCTGGTGGACGATTGCTCCACGGACGACAGCCGCGGGGTGATGGAGCGCTGTGCCGGGGCGGACCCCCGTATTACCCTTGTCTATCAGCCAACCAATCAGGGGGTTTCCGCCGCCCGCAATGCCGGGATCCGGCAGGCGCGGGGCCAATGGCTGGCCTTTTGCGACGGAGACGACTGGTACAGCCCGGATTTTCTGGAAAAGATGCTCTCCGCCGCCCGGCGGGAGCAGGCCCAGTGCGTGATCTGTGATTATTACATCGCTTCCGACGGGCAGACGCCTCTGCGGGCCGGTTCGACCCGCGCCATCGCACAGGCGGCCAGCCGGGAAGCGCTTGTGGCGCTGGGGCCGATCTCCTCCTGCACCCATCTCATCAAAACTGATCTTTTCCGGGAAAACGGCCTTTTGTACCCGGAGGGCTGTACCCAGTACGAGGAACTGGCCGTCATTCCCCCGGCGGTGGGCCTTGCCCGGCGAACCGCCGTGCTGGAAGAAGCGCTTTACTATTATTACCAGCGAGGTAACGGCTCATCGGCCTCCAACCAGGCGCGAGACGATCTTTCCAGCTTCCAACGGGCTTTTTCCGCTATGTGTGAAAAGCTGGGGGAGGGCTATCGGGAAGAAAAGGAGTATCACGCCATCTATGCCATGCTGTACGGAGAAACACTGAACCTCTGCAAAAAAAGAGCCAGTGGCACGCAGCTCCGCCGGGCCATCGCGGACTTCAAAAAAGAGTACCCGAATTACGGCCGCAACCGCTATGTAAAGCAGATGGGGCTTGCCAAGCGGGCGTATATTGCCTGTGCCTCCTGCGGCTGCCTGCCGGCTCTGCGGCTGATGGCGGCGTTACATGGAAAAATCGTGCATTAAAAGGGGCACTTTCGGATGAAATTCAGCTTTATTGTTCCTGTTTATAATGTATTGGATTACCTGGAGCAGTGCGTTGCTTCGCTGGAGGCCGTGGCGGTGGACAAGGAGATCCTGCTGGTGGACGACGGTTCCACCGACGGCAGCGGCGCTTTGTGCGATTCTTTGGCGGCGGCCGATGGGGATATCCGGGTGCTTCACAAGAAAAACGGCGGATTGTCCAGCGCCCGCAATCATGGGATCCTGCACGCGGCGGGGGACTATCTGGTGTTTGTGGATTCAGACGATTTTCTGGATCGGGCGGAAACGGAGCGGATGCTCTCTTCCGTCCACAGTACCTATCCCGTGGCAGTGGGATTATACGCCAACTACTATGACGATGGGAAAAAAACAAGCCCCGAGGCGTCGCTGGTGATGTCCCGCCTGTCCGGCGAGGTGGAGACCGCCCGCTTTTTAACGGAGATCCGGGATAAAACCGACTCCGACTATCTGGTGGCGGTGCGTTTTGTCGTCAGCCGCGCCTTTATCATGGCCAACGACCTCCTGTTCCGGGAAGGCATTTATCACGAGGACGAGGAATGGACCTGCCGCCTGCTGCCCCGCACGCAAAAGCTGTGGGTGGCGCCCTGCTATTTCTATCAGTACCGCCAGCAAAGACCCGGCGCCATTACGTCCAAAACCACCCCGCGGCATCTGTTTGACACGCTGACCATTATGGACTCCGTGACGGCGGAGATCGACAGGGGACAGGACGCCCCGCGCACCGCTTTTTTGCAGTCCCGCAGAGCAGGGCTTTTTATGAATTGCCTATTAAATCTGTATGTTTTGAATGAAGAACAGTATCAGCAGGTATTCCACCGGCTGAGTGAATATCTGCCGCGGTGCCGGCGTTATCTGCCCGGCTCCAAGGGCAGGATTCTGGCGTCTGTCATTGCCGTGTCCGGCTTGAAAAATGCCTGTGCCCTTGTCAGACATCAGCAGAGAAAAAGGAGAGCATTATGAATAAAATCGGCCAAACCTTGTACAAAACGCAAAATACGCTGCAAGATAAAATGGGAAACAGCGGCTTTTGCCGTGTGTTCTTTTCCCATCGCCTGTATGCGCTGTTATATAGCACCTTTCTTTTCTTATATGAGATCCGCACGGTGCGTGATCTGGTGGTCGCGGTCCATCCGGTGTTCATTGCGTGGGGCTGCTTGCTCATCGCCTATGACCTGCTGGTGGCCGGGATATGGAAGGATCTGCCCTACAAGTGGCTGCTGGCCGCCTTTGCGCTGAGCGTTTTGATAACGGCCTTTTTTACGGCGCCCCATGTGGGCTTTTCCAGCGCCATGAAGTCCTGGGTGCTGACTGTTTTGCCTTTCGGCGTTTTTTATCCGCTGTTTTTTGTCTCCAAAAACCGCTGGAAAGATGTGGTTTTGTGTTCTCTGGGCTTTCTCGGCGTCACGTTTGCGGCATCTTTCGTGGGCCTGGCCCTTTTTATGATGCGCTTCGCGGGTCATTTCACGCTTCTTGGCGTCAGTATGCCGGTGGGACTCCAGAACTACCTCAACGCCGACGGATCCAATGCCATCATTTTGCTGGGCATCTATTATGACTCCAACCACGCGGCCACCTTTGTCGCCGCGTCTGCTCTGCTTTCAGCCGCCATCTTGTGGATGTGCCGTACGAGGAAGGTGGACAAGGGCCGGAAAGTGTTGACCGTTTTTACCATTGTCAACATCGTGGCGCAGGCGTGTTACTTTCCGCTGGCCAATTCCCGCGGCGCTTTTTTGACGCTGTTTGCATCGGCCGGGATCGTCCTGTTCCTGTTTTTTATGGTTGCTTTCCGGACAAAAATGAAAGCGGCCGTTCGGGTGGTCGTGTCGCTGCTGCTGCCGGCGGTTTTTTTGGCGGTGTTGTATGCGGGACTGATGGGCATCCGGACAGGACTGGATCATGTTTCTTTTTCCATCAGTGAAAGACGCGCCGCCCAGGTGACGCAGCAGACGCCCGCCGACGGCACCGGGCAGCAGGTGCAGACGCCCGCCGACGGCACCGGGCAGCAGGCGCAGACACCCGCTGATAAAAGCGACGATACCAAACAGGATTCCTTTAAAAAAGTGAACGACTCCTTTGGGGCAGGGCGTCTGGATATCTGGCGGGACGCACTGGAACTGTATACGCACAATCCCGTCATAGGGATTGGCCCGGCCCACAACGACCTGTATGCGCAAATGTACGGGATGCAGTCCATTATTGCCAGGGGAAAGGCGCTGCACAACAGCTATATGGATCTGCTGGTGGATTACGGCGCGGTAGGTTTCCTGCTGATGATGACCTTTCTTGTCTCGGCGGCGGTTGGCGTTGTCAGGTACTATCTGCGTGGTCCCATGGCGGAAAAAACCGTTATGCTGTCTTTTATGATGATGATTGTGGCGCTTCCGCTTGCGTCTGCCTTTTTGCTCAGCTGCCTGTTTATCAGCACCACAGCCATGGAGTATCTTTTCCTCTTTGCGCTGAGTTATCTGGTATCCGCCTGCGGACTTCCCGCCGGTGGAGGCAGGCGGGTCTCCGGCGCGGGGGAAAATCGTGCGAGGTTGCCGCGGAAGGAAGATAAGACAATATCCACAGATAAAATACGCGATATAGGAGAACATCATGAACAATCGAAATGAGCATCCCTCCCGGGCGTCTGGCAATCAGCGATCCCCGCGGGAGAACCGTTATTCCGACCATTCCCGGCAGGGTGACCGGCCTGTGCCGCGGCAGACACACGGCAGAAGAAGCGGGTCTGTCACCGGAGTGGACTGGTTCGGCCTGATCAGCATGGGGCTTTTGATGGCGTGCAGCATCTGGCTCACCGCCAATCTGATGATGCTGCGGATGCTGCCGGACAAGTATTTGCTGTTGGCGGTGTTGCTGCTGTTTGTGATCAACGCGCAGACGCTGCTCAACCAGGTCATGAACGGAGAAACGCCCACGGTATAAACACCCGCCGTACGAGCGGAGCAAGGAGGCTATCATGCATATTTTGGTAACAGGAGGCGCCGGCTATATCGGCAGCCACACCTGTGTGGAGCTGCTTAACACAGGCCATCAGGTGGTCATTTATGACAATCTTTACAACTCAAAGAGGGCGGTCATTGACCGTCTTGAGAAGATCACCGGCCGGGCGGTCACGTTTGTGCCGGGCGATATTCTGGATAAAAAGGCGCTCTCGGCGGTGTTTGCCGCCTATCCCATTGATGCCGTGATCCATTTTGCGGGGCTCAAGGCGGTGGGGGAGTCGGTGGAAAAGCCGCTGGCCTACTATGAGAACAATGTGGCAGGGACGGTTACGCTTTGCCAGGCGATGGCGGAGGCGGGCTGTAAAAAGATGATCTTTTCCTCCTCGGCCACAGTGTATGGGATTCATAACCAGCCTCCCTTCACGGAGGATATGCCTCTTTCCGCCATCAATCCTTACGGTGCCACCAAGCTGATGATTGAGCAGATCCTCACGGATCTGGCGGCGTCTGACAAGGGGTGGAGTGTGGCGCTGCTGCGGTATTTCAACCCCATCGGCGCCCACGAAAGCGGTCTTTTGGGGGAGGACCCCCAGGGGATCCCCAACAACCTGCTGCCCTATGTGATGCGTGTGGCGGTGGGCAAGCTGCCCTGTGTGCACATTTACGGCGACGACTATCCCACGCCGGACGGTACGGGTGTGCGGGACTATATCCATGTGGTGGATCTGGCCCGCGGCCATCTGGCGGCCATGAAGGCGCTGGAGCATTCCGGCGCCCGCGCCTATAACCTGGGCAGCGGCAACGGATACAGCGTCAAAGAGGTGGTGGCCGTCTTTTCCCGGGCCTGCGGCCACGAGATCCCCTGGAAGATGGATCCCCGCCGTGCCGGCGACGGTGCCTTTTCCTTTGCGGATGCCTCCCGCGCCAAAGAAGAACTGGGCTGGAGCACGGTGTATGATCTGGACCGCATGTGCCAGGATGCCTGGCGTTTTATCCGCATGAATCCCGACGGCATCCAATAAACGGCATGCATGAAGAGGGCGCCGGGGCGAATAAGGTAAGGAAGAGAAAGAGATATGGTCGTTCACACCCTGTTGTTTGTGCTGTACAGCACAGTCTATATCCTTCTGCCGAGCGTTATTCTTTTGAAGAAGACCGGGATGAGGTTCAAGGACAACAGCTTTTGTCATACCGTACTGCTCTCCTATTTCCTGGGTCTGGGGCTGCTGATAGCGGAATATTGGATTTGTTCACTGGTGAAGGCTTTTTGGCTGTTCGCGGCGATCAGCCCCGTTTTCCTGTTGCTGTTTGCGGTGCTTGGCCGACGCCGCCTGGCCGGAGAACTGCACCAGCGGAGAAGACCGGACGGCAAGAAGGTAATTGCCTATTTACTGGTGCTTCTGATTTGCTACACGCTTTCATTTATCTATATCACGCTGCCCTATGGGGAGCTCCTGTCGAATTCCTATGTGGACCTGGGGCAGGACTTCTTCAATCACACGGGCCTTTTGGCGTCGCTGAGCAAGGGGCTTCCGGCGGGAGATCTGAAAGTCAGCGGCATAACGCTGTACTATCACTATTTCCAGGATTTGATGTTTGGTATGTGTGAAAATATTTTCGGCATACCGGCTTTCGACCTGGTGATGCAATGCACGCCACTGATGGTTTCCGCTGTTTTTGGCACGGCGCTGTTCTGCCTGCTGAAAGGAGAGCGGCAGCCGTACCGCAAAAGGGACATTGTCTATACCGTGTGCAGGTGTTGCTTTTTCTTTGTGTTTGGCGGTGCGTGGTCTCTTCCGCTCACTGGCGCGGGGTATCAGGAAGGCTACTGGAGCTGGAGCAACTATCATATTTTCACAAGCGTCAACGCGGGGGCTTTTGGTCTTGCCGCGCTGATTGCGGTTTTGATTTTCGTAAAAAATGCGGAGCTTGATAAAACAGCACCCGGGCAGACCGCGTCTCTGACGGTCTTGACAGCGGTGGCCACAGGGGCCAAGGGGCCCTTTTCGGTGGTATTTGTGGCGTCCTTTGTGGCGGTGTATCTGGTCAAGGTCATCGTTGAAAGAAACATATACAAGGCGCTGGCGTGTTAGGTGGCGGCGTCGGCCGCGGCCTTTGCCGCCACCTATTTTCTGGTGATCCACGGCACGTCACAGTATGGACAGTCAAAAACAACACAGGTGGAGGTGCTCTTGCGGGGCACGCTGGATCGAACGGCGGTCGCCTCCTTTGCACCGGTGGGCCTGCTTTCCATTCCCTGTGTGGGTACGCTGCTTCGCCTTGCGTTGGTGGCTTTTATCGCGTTTGGCCCGCTGCTTCTATACGCGCTGTTTTCCTTGGCTGACGAGATGGGACAGGCGGTGAAAAACCGAAGGGTGGACGATGTGTTCACCTGTGTGTATCGCCATGGTGGCCATAGGGGGCGGCGGTTTTTTGTTTGTGAACCAGTCGGGGTATTCTCAGGATTATTTCCTGTTCGCGGCCATCGGGCCGCTGGTGTATCTGGCGCTGGGGGATGTTGCGGCGTAGACCTCCGGACAGCGGCGGCGCGGCGTTTTCTGCCTGTCGCTCATTGCCCTGTTTGGTACGCATTTGCTCTTGTCGGATGTCCGTGTGCAGCTTTGCACGGGACTGACGGAAAGGGGCTGGCTGGGATATTCGCAGACGTTGGAGCCGTCGGTGAGGAACATCTCCGCTGACGAGTGGAAGGGCTTGCAGTGAATTTATTGCAACACACCCGGCGACGCCACATTCCTCACAGACCGGCGTAGCGTGAACAACGCCGATCAATACAAGGACGACTGCCTTTTTTTCGGATACAGCGCTCTTGCTGAGCGGCAGATGTTCCTGGAAGGCTTTTCTTACAGCTCTGTATCTGAAGCGGAGGTGAGAAAGAAGATTGCCGTAACGGAGGCAATCTATGCCTCCACGGGCGAGGAAACGGAGGCTTTGATGAAAGAAAACGGTATTGATTATGTCATCGTTACCACGCGGATGGGGACGGATTTTCGACCCACTGCCGATTCGGTAAAGCTTTGCTTTGAAAACGACGGGATGCGGCTCTACCAGCTGAGAGACAGATGATGGGGGAGGCGGAAGGATTGGTACCTGTTGCGTCCACGGGGAAACCCGTTTTATGGATGGTCATTCCCTGCTATAACGAGGAGATGGTCCTGCCGATGACGGCGCCGTTTTTCAGCGGGAACTTATCGGTTTGGTGGCCGCTGAAAAAATCAGCGATGAGAGCCGGATCCTGTTTGTCAACAACGGGTCGACGGATGCCACCTGGCAGACCATATGCGGCCTTGCTGAAAAGGACAGGCATATCATTGGCATATCCCAAAGCCGCAACCGCGGGCATCAGAGCGCGGTACTGGCCGGCCTGATGGAGGCAAGGAACGCCTGCGATATAACGATCTCCATCGACTGTGACGGGCAGGACGATATTCACGCCATGAGCGAGATGGTGGACAAATATCTGGCGGGCGCGGAGGTGGTTTACGGCGTTCGCTCAAGCCGCGCTGCGGATACGCGGTTCAAACGTTCCACGGTGCAGACCTACTATAAGCTTCTGGATAAAATGGGCACGGAAGTGGTCTATAACCATGCGGATTACCGGCTGATGAGCGCCCGGGTGCTGCAGGCGTTTGCCGACTTTCATGAGGTCAACCTGTTTTTGCGCGGTATGGTGAGAGTGTTCTTACGGCATTTATTTAAAAAAGCCAGTAATATCAAGGGTTTACGGGCAGTTTTGAAGCAGTATTTACCCCTGAAATTGAATAACTTCATCATATTTTAAGGACGTTCCTGCTTATGGAATGTCCTTTTTTTATTTCAGCGGGAGGTGAAAGATCACATGACCAATGTAATTGCCGTTGCCAACCAAAAGGGCGGCGTCGGCAAGACCACAACTTGTGCCAATCTCGGCATAGGGCTGGCACAGGAAGGAAAAAAGGTGCTTCTGGTGGACAGTGACCCGCAGGGTTCCCTGACCATCAGTTTGGGCAATCCACAGCCTGACCAACTGCCCATGACGCTGGCGACGATCATGGGCAAGGTACTGAACGAAAAACCCATCGACCCCGGCGAGGGACTTCTTTATCATGAGGAAGGTGTTGACCTCTTGCCCGCCAATATCGAGCTGTCCGGTATGGAGGTTTCCCTCGTCAACGCCATGAGCCGTGAAAAGATTCTGAAACAGTATCTGGACGGTGTGAAGCATCAGTACGACTATGTGCTTCTGGACTGTATGACCTCGCTGGGGATGCTCACCGTCAACGCGCTGGCCGCAGCCGACAGCGTTCTTATTCCCGTTCAGGCGCAGTATCTTCCGGTCAAAGGTCTGGAACAACTTTTGCAGACGATCAACAAGGTGCGGCGGCAGATCAATCCAAAGCTCAAAATTGACGGCATTCTGCTAACGATGGTGGACAGCCGCACAAATTACGCCAAAGAAATCAGCGCCCTTCTGCGGGACACCTACGGCTCAAAGCTGAGAGTGTTTGACGTGGAGATTCCCCATTCCGTCCGCGCCGCCGAAATCAGCGCGGAGGGCAGGAGCATTTTCGCCCACGACCCGAAGGGCAAGGTTGCCGAGGCGTACCGGGAACTGACAAAGGAGGTGCTTAAAATTGAAAAGCAGCGCCAAAAACATAAATCTGAACAGCTACGATGATATTTTCTCCACGGAGGAAACTCGCGAGGATGAAAAATGGGCGAAGGTCACGGATATGCCGCTTTCGGAGCTGCACCCGTTTCCCGACCACCCGTTTCAGGTGCGGGACGATGATGCCATGAAAGAAACCGTGGAGAGCATCAAGGAGTACGGCGTGTTGGTTCCCGCTATTGTCCGCCCCCGCGCGGACGGCGGCTATGAGCTGATTTCCGGCCATCGGCGCAAACACGCCTGCGAGCTGGCTGGGCTTTCCACCATGCCAGTGATCGTCCGTAATCTGGACGATGACGCCGCGACCATCATCATGGTTGACAGCAACATTCAGCGTGAAAACATCTTGCCGAGCGAACGGGCCAAGGCATACAAAATGAAGCTGGACGCCATAAAACATCAGGGACAGAGGACAGATTTAACCTCTGTCCAAGTTGGACAGAAGTTGCAAGGCAAGGTTTCCCGTGACCTCTTAGCTGCCAATTCTCCTGACAGTTCAACACAAATTCAGCGGTATATCCGGCTGAACGAGCTGGCACCGCAGCTTCAGCAGATGGTGGATGATAAAAAAATTGCCATGACCCCCGCCGTAGAACTGTCATACCTCAAGCCAGAGGAACAGACTCTTTTGCTCGACACCATCGAAAGCGAACAGGCCACCCCCTCTCTTTCACAGGCCCAGCGGCTGAAAAATTTCAGTCAGGAGGGCCACCTCAACGAGGACAGTATGCTGGCGATCATGTCGGAGGAAAAGAAGCCGGAGAAAAACGACCTCGCTATTAAAGCAGACAAGCTCCAGAAATATTTTCCCAAGTCGTATACCCCACAGCAAATGGAGCAGGTAATCATCCGGCTGCTGGACGGATGGCAGAAAAAGAGACAGCGGGATCAGGAAAGGTAATACTCGTCGTTTCAGACGTTCCGAAAGGAGCGCCTTTTTTAATTTCTGAATGAATGGAGGAAACCGCATGACAACAGAAAAAAACAATGAGAACAGGCGCGGAAAGGAGGATGAAAAGCGAAAGCGCAAATGGCCGTACATTCTTGCAATTCTTTTACTGTTGCTGATTCTTCTGCTGCTCTTGTTACGGAGCTGCGGAAATCAGCGTCCCTACCCATGCCCGAACCCACCACCGTCCAGTTCCACACCATCATCGTCCGCTCCATCTCTGGATGATACCGGCAGCGCGGAGCCGGGGAGCAGCAGAGCCCCGTCGCGGCAGGAAATCCTGTCCCGGCTTCAAAAGCAGGAAGTTACCGTCACCGATAAGGTGAGCGCGCAGGCGTCCTTTTCCAGTGGAGCGAAGGGCAGCACTGGCACATGGGAAGTGGAGAATCCATCCTCCAACATCGTCGTTATGCAGTGTGAAATTGTGCTGGACGGCGAAACCGTGGCGAAATCCGCACCGATCTATCCGGGGCAGCACATCGACGGCCTCACCCTTTCCCGGCAGCTTTCATCCGGAAGTTACAGCGTGACCGCAGCAATCAAGTATTATAACAAAACAACTAAGGCTTACCTCGGCATGGCAGACTACAAAATTCGTCTTTCTGTTTCGTAATCAGCCGGACGTCCGGTTGATATATAAAATTCATAAGGAGGCTTCTCAATGAAAAGCAAACTCAGAAAGGTTCTCGCAGGCATCATCACCTTTGCCGTGCTCGGCGTTACGGCGGCAGTCCCGGCGTTCGCCGCCGACAAGACCGACACCGGCACGGGCAGCGTCACGGGGAACGTAACGATCAACGGCTCCATCTCTCCTCTAACGATCTCCGTCACCCATCCGATCAACGTAGCCTACGCCATCAGTCCCGATGCCGAAACCTATACCGCACCCGACATTACCGTGACCAACAACACCAATGCTCAACGCCTCTTTTTCTTTATTGTTATCGAAAATCCACTGTGCATAGTTAATTCTGGTCATCTGGGCCGAAGGTGATGTTGTATTCTTGTTATTTGCAAGGATCTTTTGGGTCAAAGCATTTTTATCTGTGCAGCTTCTAAAATCTTCATAATAATCGATAAAGCATTTCTTTCCGATCGAATTTAGTGCTCTTTCAACTGTTGTCATTTTATGCTCTTTCCTATGCAGTAGCCACTTTTGCAATGTAGATGTTTTTCGAATCAAACATCAACTGGTTCAACGGGGCAGCGCTGCTGCTTACGGGCGGGGTGGCTGTGTTTGAACTGAAGGACTTTTTACTGGGCTGTTTGGGGATGCTGAAAGGGAAACTGAAGAGGAGAGCGTCATAACATGAAGATGGAGATCAAAAAGGTGCAGCAGCTGGAGCTGGAGATCCTCAGGGAAGTCCACCGTGTCTGTACAGCCAATGCGATTCCCTATTATCTGGCTTACGGTACCATGCTGGGCGCCGTGCGCCATCAGGGATTTATCCCATGGGATGACGACATTGATATTTTGATGTACCGTCCCGATTATGAACGATTCAAGGAGATTGCCCGGCGTGAGCTCCGCGCGCCGTATCGGTACATGGACTATCATTCCCAGAAAAACTATGTCAATGACTTGAAGGTATGCGACAACCGTACCTGTATCAAAGAGGAGACCATCGCCCATCTGGACTATGAGCTGGGCGTCTATATTGACGTGTTTCCCCTGGACGGGGTCAGCGGGGATCCGCGGCAGGCCCGACGACGGCAGCGTCAGTTCAATTTCCATAAAATGCTGCTGACATTATACTATCTGGACAACTCGGAAAAACGGAGTTTTGAAAAGCGGGCCATGATCTGGCTGATACAGAAAACTCTCGATCCAATGAAGCAGCATGAAAAAATTGACCGCATTATGAAAGCGATACCGGTCTCTGCGTCCTCCCTGGTGATCGATTATAATTCCGATCATGCCATTCACTCCAAAAGCGTCATCGGGCGGCCCGCGCTTTACCGGTTCGAGGAATCGGAGTTTTATGGCGTGGAGGACAGCGATACCTATTTGAAAAGTCTGTATGGGGCGTATCGCGAACTGCCCCCGGTGGAGCAGCGGGTGCCCCACAGCTTTGATGTGGAGTGGGTGGAGGCTGCCCCGTGATGTTACAAGACGCTGCGGGCGCCTTGCCGCCTAATGAACCATGAGATGGATTATAAGGCTTGACAAAATTCCCCAAAACATTTATGATAATAAATGTTCAATCTGCGATAAAAACCCCTCTGTGTTGAACGGAGGGGCTTTTCTTGCTCCAAGTAAAGAAGCGGCATGGGAATATCGTTCAATTTTTGATGAATCAGAATTGCAATTGAACGACCGGATGAAAGAGCATTATGGAACTGACACGAAAAGAATTTATATTGCTGACGGCGTTGGCTGAGGCAAAGGACACCATGTCCCAGCGGGAACTGGCGGCATCCGGCGGTATGTCCATCGGCTCTGTCAACCGTTTGCTGCGGAATCTGTCTGAGCGCGGCTATGTGAAGGCGGGGCGCCTAACGCCGGATGGGCTTCTTGCCTTGGAGCCGTACCGGGTAAAGCGGGCTGTTTTCATGGCGGCGGGCTTTGGCGCGCGCATGGTGCCCATCACGCTCAACACGCCCAAGCCGCTGATCCGCGTAAGAGGACAGCGCATTATTGACACGCTACTCGATGCGGTCCTGGCGGCGGGGATCGAGGAAATTTATATTGTCCGGGGCTATTTGGCGGAGGAATTTGACCAACTGCTGTATAAGTACCCCATGATCCACTTTATAGAAAATCCCGTTTACAACGAATCCAATAATATTTCATCCATGTTTTGTGCCTGCGGTCATTTGCAGAATGCATATGTACTGGAGGGGGACCTGCTGCTCTATCATCCCGGCCTGATTACCAAGTATCAGTACGAATCCAATTATCTGGCGGTGCCGGTGGAGCGGACGGATGACTGGTGTTTCCGGGTGGAGAATGATATTATCAAAGAAGTGATGGTGGGCGGTACCAACTGTTACCATATGTTCGGCATTTCTTACTGGACGGCAGAGGACGGGGCGAAGCTGGTGGATCATATCAAGCAGGTCTATCAGGCGCCCGGCGGGAAGGAACGGCTTTTTGAGCATGTGCCGCTGACCTACTACAAGGATCAATACAGCGTTCATATCAGGCCCTGCTCTTTTGAGGACCTGGTTGAAATAGATACATTCAACGAACTGAAAACACTGGACGCGTCCTACGGCGTCTAATAATCCATTAAGGAGAGAGGAAGGAATGAAAAAAACCATGGAACAACCGCTGCCGGAAGCGGGTTTGCAGCGCAAGTTAAGCCCGCTGAGCGTTTGGGCGCTGGCGTTTGGCTGCATCATCGGATGGGGCGCCTTTATGATGCCCGGCACCACCTTTCTGCCAACTGCCGGTACGATGGGTACCACCATCGCCATGATAATCGGCGCGCTGGTGATGATCACGATCTCATTTAGTTATAGCTACATGATCCCCAAATATCCCAAGGCGGGCGGGGAGTTTACCTTTACAAAGGCCGCCTTCGGGCCTAAAAATGCGTTTGTCTGTGCATGGTATCTGGCGCTGGCCTATCTGGCGAACGTACCCATGGACGCGGTGGCGCTGGGCGTTATGACCCGGAAACTCTTTTTCGGTGTGTTTCAGTTTGGCAGACTCTATTCCATTGCCGGATACGACATCTATTTAGGCGAGGTATTGCTGGCTTCCGGCGTGATGATCATCATGGCGGTATTCAGTGTGTGCGGCGTGAAAAAATCCGGTTTTGTGCAGACAGTCATGGCTGTTTCTCTGGCTGTGACCTTTCTGATCATCGTTATGTCCGCCCTGTTCAGTCCCATTACGGACTGGGCGAATCTCAAGCCCTTCTGGGGCCCCAGCAGCCATGCGACACCGCCTGAGATCCGCAACGGGATCCTGGCTCTTGTGGCCGTGGCGCCTTGGGCCTATGTGGGTTTTGATACCATTCCCCAGGCCAGCGAGGAATTTAACTTCCCCGTCAAAAAGGTCAATGCGATCATGATCATCGCCATCTTTTTTGGCTGTGTGGTCTATGTCTGCAACAACCTGGTCACGGCGGCGGCGTCGCCCGACTGGACAGTGTTTATTCAGCAGCACGATTGGGCTGTGGGCGCGGCGGTGGAAGCACTGATGGGAAAAACAGGATTGGTGATCCTGGGGATTGCCAGCAGCTGCGCGATTTTGTCCGGTGTACTGGGCTTTCTGCTGGCGACCAGCCGTCTGCTCTATTCCCTTGCGCTGGATGGCTGCATTCCCGCTGTTTTCGGCAGACTTCACCCCAAGTATCAGACGCCGGCCAACGCCATCTGGTTCTGCCTGATCGCCTCTTTGATCGGTCCCTGGCTGGGCCGCACGGCTCTGGGCTGGTTTGTGGATATGTCCGCCATCGGCGGCGCCATTGGCTATGGCTATACCTGCTCCAGTGCGTTTATTACTCTTAAACGGGAAAAGGACCTGAAGCGGCGGATGCCGCTGGGGGTCATGACAATATTGGGCGCACTTTTCTCCCTGACGTTTATCTTTTTGCTCCTGGTGCCGGGCATGCCTGGCTCTTTGTCCTGGCAATCCTATATCATGCTGGGCGTATGGACAGTCTGCGGCTTGATTTTCTATGGCAGCAAGATAAAGAGAAAACGGCTGGGGTAAGGTGACAGACAGTTTTAATATTTCACTTTGGAGAAAGAAAGGGTTTTTATGAACGTAGAAAATCTGCACATCAAACGAAACATTCTGCTCAATCCCGGCCCCTCCACTACCACCGACACGGTGAAGCTGGCACAGGTGGTGCCGGACATTTGCCCCCGCGAAAAAGAGTTTGCGGGAATGATGAAGGCCATGCGGGAAGACTTGGTCAAAGTGGTTCACGGCGATCTGAACCGCTATACGGCCGTCCTGTTCTGCGGCTCCGGCACACTGAACATCGACGTTTGCATCAACTCCCTGCTGCCGGAGGGTAAAAAGGTGCTGGTCATCAACAATGGCGCTTACAGCACCCGTGCGGTGGAGATCTGCCAGTATTACGGTCTGCCCTGCATCGACCTGAAATTCCCGGTGGATCAGCTGCCGGATCTGACAGTGGTGGAAGAGACGCTGCAGAAGAACCCCGACATTGGTCTGGTACATATTACGCACCACGAAACCGGCACCGGCATCCTGAATCCCATCAGAGCCATTGGCGCCATTGTTCATCAGTATGGCGCCACCTTCACGGTGGATACCACTTCTTCTTATGCCATGGTGCCGATCGACATCGAAAAGGACAACATCGACTTCTGCATGGCTTCGGCGCAGAAGGGGATCATGGCCATGACGGGCCTGTCCTATGTCATTGGCCGCAGGGACATAATTGAGGCATCCCGTGCCTATCCCAAGCGCTCGTATTATTGCAATCTGACGTTGCAGTACGACTACTTTGAGAAGACCGGCGAGATGCATTTCACGCCTCCCGTCCAGACCATCTATGCCGCGCGTCAGGGTCTCGACGAATACTTTGCCGAGGGGGAGCAGGCCAAGTGGGCCAGACACACCCGTGTGTTCAATGCCATTCACGCCGGGCTGGAGACTTTGGGCTTCCGGGATGTGATCCGCCGTGACCTGCAATCGGGTCTGGTGGTGTCTGTCCTGTACCCAGACGACCCCAACTGGAGCTTTGAAGCCATCCACGACTATTGCTACGATCACGGTTTTACCATCTATCCCGGCAAGATTTCCACCACCAATACCTTCCGCCTGTGCGCGCTGGGTGCCATTGACGAAGGGGATATCGAGGACTTTTTTGTGGTGCTCAGGGAAGCGTTGGAAGCTGCCCATGTTGCGACGCCTATCATATATAAGGAGACAAAATAATGAAAACTGTTTATACCTGTTTTTGCACGGATGTGATCCATGCCGGACACCTGAATATTATTGACAAAGCCCGCCGGTACGGTAAAGTCATCGTGGGCGCGCTGAGCGATGAGGCACTGATCCGCTACAATCGTTTCCCCACCATTCCTTTTGAAGAGCGCTGCCGGATGTATGAAGCGCTGGACGGTGTGGATCAGGTGGTGCGTCAGGACGATATGCGCTATGACGCCATCATTGAAAAACTGAAGCCCGACTATGTGATTCACGGCGACAACTGGAGAGAAGGCCCGGAATCTGCTCTGCGGGAAAATGTACTGGCCGCTCTTTCCCAAAACGGCGGTGAACTGATCGAGGTTTCCTATACCCGCTCGGAAGAAGTGAAGAAGATCGATCAGCAGCTCAAGGAAAAGCTGGCCATGCCGGAGTACCGGCGCAAGCGGCTCAAGCAGCTGGTGAAGATGTGCCCCATTGTCAAGACCATCGAGGCTCACAGCGGCCTGACGGGGCTGATCGCGGAAAAGACCGTGGTGGAGCAGGACGGCAGACTGGATCAGTTTGACGCCATGTGGGTCTCCTCTTTGTGCGATTCCACAGCCAAGGGTAAGCCCGACATCGAGCTGGTGGATATGTCCTCCCGCCTGCGCACCATCGACGACATCATGGAAGTTACCACCAAGCCCATCATTCTCGACGGTGATACCGGCGGGCTGACGGAGCATTTCGTTTACAATGTGCGGACGCTGGAGCGCATGGGCGTGTCTGCTGTCATCATTGAAGATAAAACAGGCCTGAAGAAGAATTCCCTTTTCGGCACCGAAGTGAAGCAGACGCAGGATTCCATTGAAAATTTCTGCGCCAAGATTGCCGCCGGTAAAATGGTGCAGCTGACGGACGATTTCATGATCATCGCCCGGATCGAGAGCCTGATTCTGGAGCAGGGGATGGAAGACGCGCTGGAGCGTGCCTTTGCCTATGTGGGCGCTGGCGCGGACGGCATCATGATCCACAGCCGGAAGAAAGACCCGTCGGAAATTTTCGAGTTCTGCGACAAGTTCCGTGAGAAGGATCAGGAGACGCCCATCGTGGTGGTGCCTACCTCCTTCAACAGCGTCACGGAAACGGAACTGGCTTCCCATGGCATCAATATTGTCATCTATGCCAACCAGCTCACCCGCAGCGCGTTCCCGGCCATGCGGGATACCGCCGTGGAAATTCTGAAGCACCACCGCGCCCAGGAAGTGGATGCCAAGCTGATGCCCTTTAAAGAGATCATCACACTGATCGATGAGCTGTAAGGAGATACAATGAAACAGGAAATTGGAATTATTATGGCGGCGGGGAAGGGAGAGCGGATGCGTCCTCTGACGCTGAAGACCCCGAAACCGCTGGTGAAGGTACACGGCGTTCCCATGATCGAAACGGTGATCGCCGGCCTGCAAAGACGGGGTGTAGAGAAGCTCTATGTGGTGGTGGGTTATTTGAAAGAGCAGTTTGCCTATCTGGAGGATAAGTACCCCTGCCTGACGCTGATCGAGAATACGGAATATACCGTGAAAAACAATATCTCCTCCATTCACGCCGCCCAAGAGGCGATGGGAAGCGCTGACTGTTTTATCTGCGAGGCCGACCTGTATATTTCCGATCCCTCCATTTTTGACGCTAAGCTGGCTACTTCCTGCTACTATGGCAAGATGGTGCCCGGCTACTCGGACGACTGGGTGTTTGACATGGAAAACGGCCGCATTATCCGGGTAGGGAAGGGCGGCACAGACGCCTATAACATGGTGGGTATTTCCTATTTCAAGGCGGCCGATGCCGCCCATATCCGGGACGCCATTGCCTCTGCCTATGAAAAAGAAGGGCATGAGGGACTTTACTGGGACGAGATCGTAGACCGTGAGCTGAAGCACCTGTCTATGACCGTTTATCCGGTACAGCCCGATCAGATCGTGGAGATCGACTCGGTGGCTGAACTCAAGGCGGTGGACCCCACTTATGAAACAGTTGTCTGATAAGGAGGAAACGTATGAAGCTGGATTTTCTCAAGGACTATGAGTTCTTTACCGGCGTGCCGGATTCGCTGCTGCAAAACCTTTGCAACTACCTGATGTCCACCTACGGCATCAGCCGTCAGCACATCATTGCGGCCAATGAGGGCAACTGCACGGCTCTTGCGGCCGGCTATCATTTGGCAACGGGAAAGGTGCCCGTGGTCTATATGCAAAACAGCGGCGAGGGCAACATCATCAACCCCGTGGCCTCGCTGATGAACGACAAGGTTTACGGCATTCCCTGCATCTTCATTGTGGGCTGGCGGGGCGAACCAGGCGTCCACGATGAGCCGCAGCATATCTATCAGGGCGAGGTAACACTGCGCCTGCTGGAGGACATGGACATTCGCACCTTCGTCATCAGCAAGGAGACGACAGAAGAAGAAGTCAAAGCGCAGCTTGCCGCATGGAAGCCGCTGCTGGATCAGGGCAAACAGGTAGCTTTTGTGGTGAAAAAAGGCGCGCTGGAGTTTGACGGCAAGCTAAATTACGCCAATGACTACACCATGCGTCGGGAGGAGATCATCCGCCACATTGCGGCGGTGACAGGGGAAGACCCCATTGTCTCCACCACCGGCAAGGCCAGCCGTGAGCTCTTTGAGATCCGGGAAGCCAACCATCAGGGCCACGGCCATGATTTCCTCACGGTGGGTTCCATGGGACACAGCTCCTCTATTGCGCTGGGCATTGCTCTGCAAAAACCGGAAAAGACGGTCTGGTGCATTGACGGCGACGGCGCGGCGCTGATGCATCTGGGCTCCATGGCGGTAATTGGCGCCAACCGTCCCGGAAACCTGGTACATATCGTCATTAACAACGGCGCCCATGAGACCGTGGGCGGTATGCCGACGGTGGCGGGCCGTGTTGACCTGGTAAAAATCGCGGAGGGCTGCGGCTACGAAAGCACCGTGTCTGTGGATTCTTTTGACGCGCTGGACGCGGCACTGAAGGCGGCAAAAAAGAGTGGGAAGCTTTCGTTCATCGAGGTGAAGTGTAATATCGGCGCCCGCTCCGATTTGGGCCGTCCCACCACCACCGCACGGGAAAATAAAGAACATTTCATGGAAGAATTGAAAAAAGCGTAAAGCATTTCGCATCGGCGAAAACAGGCCGCCGCTGTATAAAAAAGAAAAGCGGCGATTTAGAGCGCACGAAAGAAGATACCGTCGAAGCTTCCCGGAAAGCGGCTGGGGCCGCTTTCCGGGAGGTTTTTCGCGTTTTGCAGGCAGCATGGACAATGCGTGCCATAAGGGGCGGTATGCCCCTTATGGCGGTGAAAACAGCGGCGCGATCCGCGGCAGCTGCCTGCGCCCGAAAATTGGAATAATCGCGGTGTAATTGGCGAATCCGCCTTGTCATTTGGACAGGCGTCTGCTATAATAACTTGGATCATTGCCGCAAAACATCTGGCTTTTGATGCGCGGGCGGTGCGGCCGGATACGGAAAGCCGATGAAGGCAGCATCCGGTTAAACAGGTACCGGGAACAGCTCCTCTTCATGCGAGGAGGAAAGTTTTGCGTTGGGCGGGTCAGTGAAGAAAAAGAGCGCTGCGCAGTGTGCCGCGGCATTCGTTTTGACGGAACAGAAGGGCGGACCGGCTCTTTTGCGGTGTATATGGCGTATATTGGGAACAATAGATACCCATTAAAAAAGGAGAATAAGATGAGCGATAGAAATAATAGCCGTTCCGGATCTTCGGAGGGGTATAGGCCGTCCCGCGTGGAGAACCACACAAGGATGGGCAGGCGACCGGCGAAGACAGGGGCGGATCGGTTTGGCGTGGTGAGCATGGTGATACTGATGGCGTGCAGCATTTGGCTGACCGCCAACTTGATGACGCTGAAAATGCTTCCCACCAAGTATTTCCTGTTGGCTGTGATTTTACTGTTTGTACTTAACGCGGCGCATGTGGTGGTGCAGATCCCTTTGCGCAGGAAAAAGACGAGCAAGGTCGTTTGCGGCGTCATTGCTCTGATCCTTTCGGGGGCTATGGTATATGGGATCGTGGCGTCTACCTCGCTGCAAAGCGCGCTGAAGAAGATCAGCCAGTCGCCGCAGGAAACGAATACAATAGATGTGATCGTCCTCAAGGGCAGCAGCGCCCAGACGCTGGCGGACTTGAAGGGGCAAACCTTCGGCGTGACCAAATCGATGGACGCCAATACCCTCGGTGCCATGAAAGCGAAAATGTCCGAAGAGATCGGGGATGTCTCCACATCCTCTTATCAGTCTATTTCCCGTCTGGCCGACGGCCTGTATCAGGGATCGGTCAACGCCATCATTATCAATGACGCTCTTTTGAGTTCTTTGAGCGAAATGGAAGAGTACAGTACCTTCGCTCAGGACACAAAAATTATTTATCAGTATGGCGCTCCTGTGGAAAAGCAGGTGTCCGCGACGCATGAAGCCATTGATGTGACCAAACAGCCGTTTATTGTTTACCTCAGCGGTTCCGATTCCGAGTCCGGCGATATCAACGCCACCGGCCGCAGTGACGTTAACATTCTGGCGGTGGTCAATCCTTCTTCCCATCAGATCATGCTGATCAATACCCCCCGTGACTATTATGTGCCCATGACCGTTTCAAATGGCGTGCGGGATAAGCTGACACACGCCGGCGTTTATGGCATTGACTGCTCCATGGGAACGCTGGCTATGCTCTATGGCATTGACATTCCCTATTACATCCGCATCAACTTCGCGGGCTTCAAAGACATTGTCAACGCGCTCGGCGGCGTTACCGTCCGCTCCGACTATACGTTTGCCGCGCAGGGCTATCAGTTTACAGAAGGCGACAACGCAGTGATGGGCGACGCGGCCCTGGCATTTGTCAGAGAGAGGCATTCTTTTGCCGCCGGCGATAACCAGCGGGGAAGAGATCAGATGGCGATGATCGAGGCTATTTTGAAAAAGGCCATGTCGCCAGCCATCCTGACCAATTATCAGAGTCTGCTCAACGCGGTAAGCGGCTCTTTCACGACAAACTTTTCTTACAATGAAATGGCCGACTTCGTGCAGATGCAGCTTTCCACCGGCGGCGGCTGGAACATCACGTCTTACGCGGTGACGGGCACCGGTGATATGACCACCACCTACACATATCCCGACGAGAACCTGTATGTGATGCGGCCTGATACGGATACCGTCAGCCAGGCGCAGACGCTCATCAAACAGGTCATGAACGGCGAAGTGCCTCAGACATAAGCGCCTGCCTTCCGGGAGATGCTAAAGGCGGATCACCGGGGCTGTGATCCGCGGCGGCATGAAAAAATTAGCGCGAGCATAAGGAGAGGGACGAAATGACGATCATCGTAACTGGCGGAGCGGGTTTTATTGGCAGCAACTTTGTTTACTATCAGTTGGACAACCATCCGGAAGACCGTATTGTTTGTCTGGATAAATTGACCTATGCAGGGAATCTTTCCACGCTGAAGGCGGCTATGGACAATCCCCGGTTCCGTTTTGTCAAGGCGGATATTGCCGACCGTGAGGCGGTCTTTCGCCTGTTTGAAGAAGAAAAACCGGACATTGTGGTCAACTTCGCGGCGGAGAGTCATGTGGACAGGAGCATCGAGAATCCGGGCCTCTTTTTGCAGACCAATGTGATCGGCACCGGGGTGCTGATGGACGCCTGCCGTGAATACGGCGTGGGGCGGTATCATCAGGTGTCCACCGATGAGGTGTACGGTGACCTGCCGCTGGAGCGGACGGACCTTTTTTTCACGGAGGAAACGCCCATCCACACCTCCAGTCCCTATTCCGCGTCCAAGGCGGGAGCGGATCTGCTGGTGCTGGCCTACCACCGCACCTTTGGCCTGCCGGCCACCATTTCCCGCTGCTCCAATAACTACGGGCCGTATCACTTCCCGGAGAAACTGATCCCGCTGATGATCTCCCGGGCGCTGGCGGACGAAAGTCTGCCGGTGTACGGCAAGGGTGAAAACGTCCGCGACTGGCTCCATGTGTACGATCACTGCGCCGCCATCAATCTGGTGATCCGCAAGGGCCGTGTGGGAGAAGTCTACAACATTGGCGGACACAACGAGCGCACCAATCTGGAGGTGGTGGAGACCATCCTCCGCATACTTCATAAGCCGGAGAGCCTCATTACCTATGTGACGGACCGCCCCGGCCATGACCGGCGCTATGCCATCGATCCCAGCAAGATCGAAACGGAGCTGGGCTGGAAGCCCACATACAACTTCGATACCGGCATTGCCATGACGGTGCAGTGGTATCTGGACAACAAAAGCTGGTGGGAGGACATCGTCAGCGGTGCCTATCAGCAGTATTATGAAAAGATGTACGGACACCGGTAAACAGAGAAAAGGGTTGGTGGGCCGACAGATGAAAGGGAGAATTGCTTCATGAAGGGAATTGTTCTGGCGGGCGGCGCGGGGACGCGTTTGTATCCGCTGACCATGGTGACGTCCAAACAGCTTTTGCCTGTGTATGACAAGCCCATGATCTACTATCCGCTCTCCACGCTGATGCTCTCCGGTATCCGGGAGATCCTGATTATCTCCACCCCTGCGGATCTGCCCAATTTTCAGCGTTTGCTGGGGGATGGATCGGAGTTCGGCCTGCGCCTTTCCTACAAGGAGCAGCCCTCGCCCGACGGTCTGGCGCAAGCGTTTTTGCTGGGCGAGGAATTTATCGGTGATGATACCTGCGCCATGGTACTGGGAGACAATATTTTTTACGGCAACGGTTTTACAAAGACGCTGCGCGCGGCGGCGGCCTCCGCTGAAAAGGGCGAAGCGACCATTTTTGGCTACTATGTCAATGACCCGGAGCGATTCGGCATCGTGGAGTTTGATGAAAACGGCAAGGTGGTGTCTGTGGAGGAAAAGCCGCAGCATCCCAAGTCCAACTACTGCATCACCGGCCTTTACTTTTATGACCGCCGTGTGGTGGAGCTTGCCAGGCAGGTGAAGCCGTCCGCCCGAGGGGAGCTGGAGATCACCGATCTCAACCGCCTGTACCTGGAAGACGGCACGCTGAACGTGCAGCTGCTGGGTCGCGGCTTCGCGTGGCTGGATACCGGCACCATGGACTCTCTGGCGGAGGCCACAGACTTTGTAAAGATGATCCAGATCCGGCAGGGCGTGGAGATCTCGGCGCCGGAGGAAGTGGCCTACATCAACGGCTGGATCTCCAAAGCAAAATTGCTGGCGGCGGCAGAGCGGTATGGCAAATCGCCTTACGGCGGGTATCTGAAAAATGTGGCGGAGGGAAAGATCCGCTATTGAGTGCCGTCGCGGCCCCTATAAAAAAGCGGCAAGGAGAAAATTCATGAAAGTGTTTGTAACAGGTGTGGCCGGTCAGTTGGGCCACGACGTGATGAACGAGCTGGCCAAACGCGGCTATGAAGGCGTGGGAAGCGACATGGCGCTGTCTTACAGCGGCGTGGCCGACGGCAGTGCCGTGACGGGCATGCCCTATGTACCGATGGATATTACGGATGCCCCGGCGGTGGAAAAGACCCTCGCCGAAGTGCGCCCGGATGTGGTGATACACTGCGCGGCGTGGACGGCGGTGGATTTGGCGGAGGACGCAGACAAGCGGGAAAAGGTCTTTGCCATCAATGAAGGCGGGACGAAGAACATTGCCCGGGTCTGCCGCAAGCTGGGGTGCAAGATGGCGTATATCAGCACCGACTATGTGTTCGACGGCCAGGGGACGGAGCCCTGGGACCCCGACTGCAAGGCGTATAAGCCGCTGAACGTGTACGGCGAGAGCAAGCTGGCGGGTGAACTGGCGGTATCGGAGACGTTGGAGAAGTATTTTATTGTACGCATCGCCTGGGTGTTTGGGCGCAGCGGCAAGAATTTCATCAAGACCATGCTCCAGCTGGGGCAGACGCACGAGTCGCTGCGTGTCATCACCGACCAGATCGGCACGCCCACCTATACCTATGACCTCTCACGCCTGCTGGTGGACATGGTGGAAACCGAGAAGTACGGTTATTACCACGCCACCAACGAAGGTGGGTATATTTCGTGGTATGATTTTGCCTGCGAGATCTTCCGTCAGGCCGGGTACGCGACCCGGGTGGTCCCTGTGACCACACAGGAATATGGCCTTTCCAAGGCAGCCCGGCCTTATAACAGTCGGCTTTCCAAAGAGAAGCTGACGGCGGCGGGCTTTGCGCGTCTGCCCTCCTGGCAGGACGCGCTGAGCCGGTATTTAAAGGAAATGAACGGCTGACGCCATTTCCTCTTCAGATGACAGGGAACAGCCGGGTCAGCTGATTGCGGCGAAAAAGGAGACTTGAGGGTGAACATTTTAGTAACGGGCGGTGCCGGTTACATTGGCAGCCACACCTGTGTGGAACTGCTGAATGCAGACCATCAGGTGGTGATCTATGACAATCTGTATAATGCCAAAAGTGCTGTGATGGATCGCATCTCCCACATCACGGGGAAAGACGTGTGCTTTGTCCGGGGCGACATTCTGGATGAAAAGGCGCTTGACGCGGTGTTCACGCAGCATCCGATCGACGCGGTGATCCACTTCGCGGGGCTCAAGGCGGTGGGGGAGTCAGTGGAAAAGCCGCTGCTGTACTATGAAAACAATGTCAGCGGCACGATCGCCCTGTGCAAGGCCATGGCCCGTGCCGGGTGCAAGAAAATGATCTTCTCCTCCTCCGCCACGGTGTACCGTATGCGGATGGAGCCGCCGTTCCCGGCGTTTACGGAGGATATGCCTCTTGGCCCCATCAATCCATACGGTGCCACCAAGCGCATGATCGAGCAGATCCTCACGGATCTGGCGGCTTCGGACAAGGAGTGGAGCGTGGCGCTGCTGCGGTACTTCAATCCCATCGGTGCCCATGAAAGCGGCCTTTTGGGGGAGGACCCCCAGGGAATCCCCAACAATCTCCTGCCCTATGTGATGCGTGTGGCGGTGGGGAAGCTGCCCTGCCTGCAAATTTTCGGAGACGACTACCCCACGCCGGACGGCACCGGTGTGCGGGATTATATCCATGTGGCGGATCTGGCAAAGGGCCATCTGGCAGCGCTGCGGGCGCTGGAAAGCGGCGGCGCTCGGCCCTATAATCTGGGCACCGGCAGAGGTTACAGCGTGAAGGATGTGGTGGCGGCCTTTTCCCGGGCCTGCGGCCATGAGATCCCCTGCCGCGTTGCTCCCCGCCGGGCGGGCGACGCCCCCTGGTACTATGCCGACGCCACGCGGGCCAAAGAGGAACTGGGCTGGACGGCACAGTATGATCTGGACCGCATGTGTGAAGACGCCTGGCGTTTTATCCGCGCCAACCCGGACGGGATCCGATAAAACGGCTGCACAGCCGCCATCTCTTTTGCGGAGCGGGCGGCGGGGCGAAACGCCGGTCTTGGGGCGGAAGATCACAAAAAAAGAGACAGGCCCATGGGGCTTGTCTCTTTTTTTGTTGCTATAAGCTCTTTTTGATGGAATCGATAGCGCCCTTTTCCAGACGGCTCACCTGCGCCTGTGAGATGCCGATCTCGCTGGAGACTTCCATCTGCGTCTTTCCCTCGTAAAACCGCAAGGCCAGAATGTTTTTTTCCCGCTCGCCCAGGCGGTCGATGGCCTCCCGGAGAGCGATCTGTTCGATCCAGTTTTCGTCGGTATTGTTGGTGTCGCTGACCTGGTCCATGACGCAGATGGCGTCGCCGCCGTCGGAGTACACCGGCTCGTAGAGGGACACCGGATCCACGATGGCGTCCATGGCGAACACCACGTCCTCCCGGGGAATCTCCAGATATTTGGCGATCTGCTCCACCGTCGGCTCCCGCTGGTTCTGGCTCATAAGAGCTTCCCGGGCCTGCAAGACCCGGTAGGCGGTGTCCCGCATACTGCGGCTGACCCGGATGGCGCTGTTGTCACGGAGATACCGCCGGATCTCGCCGATGATCATGGGAACGCCATAGGTGGAAAATTTTACCTGCTGAGTGATGTCAAAGTTATCGATGGCCTTGATGAGGCCGATGCAGCCCACCTGAAAGAGGTCGTCCACATTTTCCCCGCGGTTGAGAAATTTCTGGATCACGGACAAAACCAGCCGCAGGTTGCCCCGGATCAGCGTTTCCCGGGCTTCCGTGTCGCCGTTTTTGGTCCGCCGCAGCAGCTCCATGGTCTCATCACTTTTCAGAACCTGTAATTTAGATGTGTTGATCCCGCATATTTCTACCTTACTCTGCATATCGCGCTGCCTCCGCCCACCTGATGCATTCAGTATTTCCCCGGAAAAATCCGGTTATACGGCGGGGCGGAAAGAAGTAAAATTCGACGCGAAAGACAGTCCTTTTGATTTTGTCATAGGACGCGCCGGCGGCGCCATAGAGTAGTGTGAGACAAAGGGCGCTTCACGTTTTGCCGAAAAGGGCGGCAGAAACGGGGCCGGGCGAAAGGAAGGGTCAACATATGCTGTGCAAATTTTCGGAGCTCAAGCGCAAAGAGGTCATCAACATCTGCGACGGAAGCCGTCTGGGCTTCGTGGGGGATCTGGAGATCACTATTCCCGAAGGGGAGGTAAAGGCGATCATCGTCTTTGGCCCCTGTCGGTTCTTCGGCCTGTTCGGCCGGGGCGAGGACTATTACATCCCCTGGGAGTGTATCCAGAAATTCGGTGACGATATCATTCTGGTGGATAAACCTTTTCAGCGCTGCGACTGTAACCGGGAGAGAAAGAAGAGGCGGTGGCTGTAAGCGGAACGGAAAATCGCTGCTCGGCGCCCCGTGGTGGGCAGCGGGCGAAAAGCGTGTTTGAAACATTTGAAGCAAAAGAGTGTGTTTGAAAAAGGAAGACCGCACCCCCCGGCACAGCTGCCGGAGGGTGCGGTCTTGATGTGTATGGTGTTTGTGAGGGGGAACTGTCAGGTACGCTGTTCCCGGCGCTTTTTGCGGGCATACACCTCGCCCGGCGCCGCCGCCAGAAGCGCCCCACAGTATGGGCCGCGCGCGGCCGGGTGCGGGGGGACAGCCTGCTTTTCCGGCAGCTCCGGTACTGAGCGAATCGTGTCAAAGCTTTTGGAAAACCACTATCATACATAAAATTTAACGATTCAATAGATGATCTGCGGAAGGCGAAAACAAATCAGTGAATAGAAGAGTTTTTAAAAAATGAAGGAGGGGCGTCGGGGTGATTCACGGGAGTGTCGGCGCTCTTGTCGAGACGGGGCGCCAAAGCTGCCGCCAGGCGGCGTATGCTCTGTTTTCTGCGGTTTTTTACCGGAGGATCAGCACATTTTTGTATAAAATGTTCTTGCATTTGCAAGATATATATGGTATTATATTTCAGCATTCCACACAGCTTTGGATGCCCGGTCGGTGCCCTCACGGGTTGGCCGGGGAGAGGAAGAAGCTGGAGGTAACAAACTAAAACATAAAGGAGAAACCAACAAAATGGCAAATCAGAACGTCGTATCCATGAAAGCCCTGCTGGAAGCAGGCGTCCACTTCGGTCATCAGACCCGTCGCTGGAACCCCAAGATGGCCCCCTTCATTTACACGGAGCGCAACGGCATCTATATCATCGACCTGCAAAAGACCGTCAGGAAGCTGGAAGAGGCTTATAGCTTCGTACGTCAGCTGTCCGAAAACGGCCAATCCATCCTGTTCGTGGGCACCAAGAAGCAGGCCCAGGACGCCATCAAGGATGAGGCGTTGCGCTGCAATATGTACTTTGTCAACGCCCGCTGGCTGGGCGGCATGATGACCAACTTCAAGACCATGCGTACCCGTATTGACCGTCTGAACCAGCTCAAGACCATGCAGACCGACGGTACCTTTGATATGCTGCCCAAGAAGGAAGTCATCAAGCATCTGGCCGAGATCGAGAAGCTGGAGAAGTACCTGGGCGGTGTGAAGGAAATGAAGAAGCTGCCCGGCGCCCTCTTCATTGTGGATACCCGCAAGGAGCGCAACGCCATTGCCGAAGCGCACAAGCTGGGCATTCCCGTGGTGGCTATTGCCGATACCAACTGCGATCCCGATGAGATCGACTATCCCATCCCCGGCAACGACGACGCCATCCGCGCCATCAAGCTGATCGCTTCCGTCATGGCCAACGCCATGCTCGAAGGCAAGCAGGGCGAGCAGGTGGAAGAGGCCGAAGCCGCTCCCGTGGAAGGCTGATCGCCTGACTGAAACGCAAACCGTATGGGGCAGGGCGTGTCCCTGCCCCATATCCGCATATCCGCCGCGAAACGCGACGGGACGGCTCCTTTGATAAAAAGAGCTGCCGGCAGGAGCGATTCCTGCCATGATCCAATGAATAAAAACTGGAGGAATATAAAATGGCATTTACCGCAACAGACGTTAAGACGCTGCGCGAGATGACGGGCGTCGGCATGATGGATTGCAAAAAGGCTCTCACTGCCACCGAAGGCGACATGGACAAGGCCGTTGAATGGCTGCGTGAAAAGGGCATGGCCGCTTCTGTGAAGAAGGCCGGCCGCATTGCCGCCGAAGGCATGGCTTACGCCGCCGTGGTGGACGGCATCGGTGTGGCTGTGGAAGTCAACGCCGAGACCGACTTCGTGGGCAAGAACGAGAAGTTTCAGGAGTTCGTCAAGGGCGTGGCCGCCACCGTGGCACACGAGAACCCCGCTGACCTGGAGGCTCTGATGGCCTGCAAGTACAACGGCACCGACGTCACCGTGCAGGAGCAGCAGCAGGAGATGGTGCTGGTCATCGGCGAGAACATCAAGGTGCGCCGTTTTGCCCGTTATGACACCGGCGTCTCCGTTCCCTATATCCATGCCGGCGGCAAAATCGGCGTGCTGGTGAACCTGGAAGTGGAAGGCGGCATTGACGCCACCGCGATCGGCAAGGACGTTGCCATGCAGATCGCGGCTCTGAATCCCCGTTTCTGGGACAAGTCCATGGTCACCGACGACGTGCTGGAAGAAGAGAAGAAGATCATGCTGGTCCAGATGGACAGCGATCCCAAGATGGCTTCCAAGCCCGCGCAGGTGAAGGAAAAGATCGTCATGGGCAAGCTGGCCAAGTTCTATTCCGAAAACTGCCTGCTGCAGCAGGAGTTCGTCAAGGACGGCGACTTCACTGTGGAGAAGTATATGGCTGATTCCGCCAAGAAGCTGGGCGGCAGCGTGAAGTTCGTCAAGGCCGTTCGCTTTGAAAAAGGCGAGGGCATTGAGAAGAAGAAGGAAGACTTCGCCGCTGAGATCGCTTCCATGATCAAGTAAGTAAATCAGCAAACCAAAACGCCGCCAAACGAACGTTTAGCGGCGTTTTTTTTGCTTGATGCGGTGTGCGTGAGGGATGCTTATCGGACCGGCGGCTCTGTTTTTTCCAGTGTCACCGGGCCCACATGATATTGAAGCTGTGCGATCGGTCCCGTGACCTGGAGAAAGTCCCCGCGCCGGAGGGCGGTCTTTCCCAAAAAATCTTTGGCGCGGACGGTGGCTTCAAAGCCGGTGTCGATCTCGCCGTTTCGGGCGATATGCACGGCGGGAAAGCGCAGCCTCACGGTCTGACCCGCATAGCGGGCCCGGCCCTGTCCCGGAAGGTCTGCATCAGATCCCGGGAAGAAAGCGCGGAGCCGTCCGGCAGATGGAGCGTGGCGTAGGGCGCGGCGCTGTCGGTGATGTCCCGGGAGCGTATGAGAAAATAGTTGACCACGGCCCCGATCAGAATGACCGGCAGAACCGTGTGCGCCTCCTGGCGGAAAGAAGAAATCACCATAGCCAGAAAAACCACCACGGTATACCAGCGCCACCGGGCCCGTTTGAAAACGTTCATAAACCGACTTCTTTCAACCACTATGCGGGAGGAAAAAACCGCGGCTGCTTCAAAGGGGATGGGGCGAGCTGCTCCTTAGTTTAAAATGCGGATATTGCCCAGCAGGGGAATGGACTTTTCCTGTCCGTTGATGGCGGCGATGATGCCGATGAACCAGCACACGGTCATGAAGATGCCCCAGAGCCAGCCCACAAAATGGGTCCAGCCCAAAAAGGAAATGCCGGAGAGCAGGCCGAAGAGGTCGATGACCAGCGCCTGGTTCATGTGGAATTTGGCGTTTTCCCGGTCGCCCGCAATAAAAGCGATGATTAGGCCCACCCAAGTGAGATAGGCCACGATGTCGGTGGTACGTTTGTTCATAGAGATATGACTTCCTTTCGGTTAAGTGAAGATATTTTAGCATAAAACGTCGAAAAACACAAGAAAAGACTGTTGGAAATCTGTTTTATTAAGCGGAAGAGAGAAAAAAGAGCAAAATAACGGGAGAAAGTCCCCGGATACCCAGCCTCCCCCTTGCATTTTATGACCGTACCCGGTATAATTATTACCTACGTTTATTAAAAAGGAAAAGCGATACAAAACAAACAGGGAGCGTGATACAATGACCGAGGAAAGAAAGACCCCCGAAACCGAAGAAGTTTCCGAGAGCAGCAATTTTATCCACAATTTTATCAACGAGGACATCGCACAGGGTGGTCAGTTCCAAGGCATGACCGTTCACACCCGCTTTCCGCCGGAGCCAAACGGTTACCTGCACATCGGCCACTGCAAGGCGCTGTGCATCGACTTTGGCACGGCGGAGAAGTTCGGCGGGCTCTGCAATCTGCGGATGGACGATACCAACCCCGCCAAGGAAGACACCGAATATGTGGACGCCATCCAGAACGATATCCACTGGCTGGGTTTCGACTGGGGCGACCGCTTTTACTATGGCTCCGACTACTTTGAAAAGGACTATGAGTACGCCGTGGAGCTGATCAAAAAAGGCCTGGCCTACGTCTGCGAGCTGACGCCGGAGGAGTTCCGTGCCAGCCGGGGCGACATCGGCGTTCCCGCCACCAGCCCCTACCGTGACCGTCCCATCGAGGAGAACCTGCGTCTTTTTGAGAAGATGAAAAACGGTGAGGTGGAGGAAGGCAAGATGACCCTGCGGGCCAAGATCGACCTGGCCTCCGGCAACTTCAATATGCGGGACCCTGTGATCTACCGCATCCGCTTTATTAATCACCACCGCCAGGGCACCAAATGGTGCATCTTTCCCATGTACGACTTTGCCCACCCCATCCAGGATGCGCTGGAGGGCATTACTCACTCCCTGTGCTCTTTGGAGTACGAGGAGCATCGGCCGCTGTACGACTGGGTGGTGAGCAACGTTTCCATTCCCTATCACAAGCCCCGCCAGATCGAGTTTGCCCGGCTGAACATCGACCACACGGTGATGTCCAAGCGGAAGCTGCGGCTGCTGGTGGAGGAAAAATATGTCTCCGGCTGGGACGATCCCCGGATGCCCACGCTCTGCGGCCTGCGCCGCCGGGGCTACACCGCCGCCTCCATCCGCAATTTCTGTGAGCGCATTGGTGTGGCCAAGGCGCCCTCCACGGTGGAGTACGCCTTTTTGGAGCATTGCCTGCGAGAGGATCTGAACCTGACGGCGGAGCGCACCATGGCGGTGTTGCATCCGGTGAAGCTCACCGTCACCAACTACCCCGAGGGGCAGAGCGAAGTGTTCACGGTGGAAAACAACCCCACCGACGAGACCCAGGGCACTCATGAGATCACCTTCAGCCGGCATCTGTGGATGGAGGCCGATGATTTTCTGGAAGAACCCATCCCCAAGTACAAGCGGATGTACCCCGGCAACGAGGTGCGTCTCAAGGGCGCGTATCTGGTGAAATGCACCGGCTGCGTGAAAGACGACAGCGGCCGCGTCACTGAGGTGCTGTGCGAGTATGACCCTGCCTCCCGTGGCGGCGATCCCGCCGACGGCCGCAAGGTCAAGGGCGCCACGCTGCACTGGGTGGACGTCGCCACCGCGCTGGACGCGGAGGTGCGCCTGTATGACAACCTCTTCTCCGACGCGCAGCCCGACGGTCCGGACAAGAATTTCCTGGACTGCATGGATCCCTATTCTCTGACAGACCTCACGGGCTGCAAGGTGGAGTCCCGTCTTGGCGACGTGGGCCGTGCTTTCGCGGCCAGAGAAAACCGCACTGCGGAGAACGCTCCCGCCTTCCAGTTTATGCGCGTGGGCTATTTCTGCCTGGATAACCGGGACAGCCGCGGCGACCATCTGGTCTTCAACCGCAGCGTTTCGCTGAAGGACAGCTTCAAAAAATAAGCAAACGGATTCCCGCTCCGGGGCTTGCTCCGGGGGCGGGGTCTACGCAAGTATACCTTATCAAGCAAAGGAGGAAATATGGAATATCGTTTGATGGCTGTGGACATGGACAACACCCTGCTCAACCGGAACCGCACCATTAGTCAGGGAAATGAGCAGGCCATCCGCCGGGCGCTGGCGGCAGGGAAGCAGGTGGTGCTGAGTACCGGCCGGGCTATCGGGGAGATGCAGGATTACGCGGACTTGCTGCCGCTGTTCCATTACGCCATCTGTTCCAACGGTGCGTGTATCTACGACCTGTGGGAGAAAAAGCCCCTCTATATCCTCCCCATGGTCTGGGAGGAGACGGAGCGCATTTTACGGGAGACGCGGGGTCAGGATGTGATGGTGCAGACCATTTTGCAAAATCAGTCCTATGTGGATCAGCCGGATTCCTCCACCATGGACTACTACCACATGGGGAATTTCCAGGCGGTGTACGATGGCTGTGCCCGGTGGTTCCCGGGCCTGGTGGAGGCGGTGCTGCGCTATCACACGCCGGTGGAGAAGCTGAATCTCTACTACCGGGAGATGGCGGACCGTGAAGCCATGTGGGAAAAGCTGCGCCGGCGCCATCTGGCGGTGACGGATTCTTCCGTGAACCAGATCATTGAGATCGGCCACGAGGACGCCACCAAGGGCAAGTGCCTGGCACGTTTTTGCCGCATGATGGACATTCCGCTGGAGGCCGCCATCGGCATCGGGGACAGCCTCAACGATTTGACCATGCTGCAAACGGCGGGGCTTTCCGTGGCCATGGAAAACGGCTGCGTGGAGGCCAAGGCGGCGGCGGACGTCATTGCTCCCGACTGCGACCGGGACGGCGTGGCGGCGATCATCGAGCAATATCTGCTGGACAGCCGGCGGGTGCGGGGATAAAAAAAGACCTGTAAGGTATTTTTACCTTACACAAACGACAGTTGGGAGGACAGGGCCATGGGAAGCATTTTAGACAGCGTACATAAAGAGACCAAAAACATCAAACGCGAGATTTTGTTCATGAACATTGCCCTGCTGGTGCTGGGCGTGCTGCTGATGTTCTTCCCGGAGCAGTCCCGGGACATCATCTGCCGGGTGTCGGGGGCGCTGCTGTGCCTGTGGGGCTTGCTGCACGTCATCGCCTACTTTGCCCGGGAAAGGACACAGGTGCTGGGCTCGTTCTCGCTGGTGCAGGGGGCGGCCATGATAGGCTTCGGCGCGTATTTTCTGGCGCGGCCGGAGTTTTTGGCGGCGTTTTTGACGGTGGCGCTGTCCATCATTTTGATGATCGGCGGCGTGATGAAGCTGCAATACGGCATTGATTTCCTGCGTCTGAAGGTCTACGGCTGGTGGGTGCAGCTCATCGGCGCGGGGCTGATGATCGTGCTGGGCATCGTGGCCTTTGTGGACCCCTTCGACGCGGCCAGCGGGCTGATGATTTTCATCGGCGCGGCGCTGGTGGTGGACGGATTGTGGGACCTGGTGTCGGTGATCTATCTGGACGGCGTGGTGAAAAAAGTCCGTGCCACGGTGAAAGACGTGGTGGACGAGGTGACAGCAATTCCTGTCACGCCCGCGGAGGAGTCGAAGGATAAGACCGACGGCGGCCCTCAGGCGTAAAAAAACAAAGCATCGTCCAAAGCGCCTGCGGCAAAGCGTCCGCAGGCGCTTTTTCCATGTTCTGCGGCACTGTATTTTGCGTTGCCAAGCGCCGGCTTATCCGATATAATGAAATTATCTATTACATAAGGAAGGAATCGTACCCATGACAAACAAGGAAAAAGAGCAGAAGCAAAAGCTGCGAGACGCAAAGAAAAAGCGCAAGGATCATCAGCTGACGGGCGTGGGCTATGGCGCCTGCGTGGGCTTTTTGGGCCTGGGGGGGCTGGCAGTGTCGGGCCATATCGCCTGGGGCGGGGCGGCCATGGCGGTATGCATCCTGGGCGGCTGGCTCATTGCCCTGGCCACCGATCCCTCCAAAAAGAAAAAGTAACGACCACCGGCACAAGCGGGGGAGCGATGGATCCCTCGTTTTTGGACCTCTTTTCTCCCAAAAACGTCAAATCTCATACTTTGGGTGGACGACAAAAAGAAAGGCGGAAAATAGAATAGCAGACAATGGGGAAAGCGGGAGAATCGCCTTGCCGCAAGGCGGCTTTTTTGCCGTGCTTTCCCAAAAATGAAAGAGGGTAGGAGAAAGAAGAGGAATGAAGCGAAAACTTTTGAGTATGGCGCTGCGTGTCTGCCTGTTGACGCTGCTGCTTCCCGTGTCAGTCATGGTCTGCCTGCCGCCCGCGGTAACGGCGGACGGCACGGCCGCCTACGCCACCGCGTCGGCTATGATGATCCGGACTTTATTCCTCTGGATAAGCTGATGAAAAAGGAGAGGGGGGCGTGACCGAAGCTACGGCACCTCTCCTTGAAAACACTGGATTTTCAAGATTTTTCAATTTTACTGCGCTGCGGCCCCGCTGCTCATCCGGCAGCGTGGCCTTTTGCGCGGCCCTGCCTGGAATTTGGGAATGCGCTTGTCATATGATGGGATTTCTGTTATAATTCATCTATTATCAATGTCATAATGGTGAGATATTATCTCTCCGGGAGGAGACGACCTTTGAACTATTTACAAAATTTATGGAACGCGCTGAATTTCGGCACTTTGCAGGATCTGGCGCTGCGGATCATCTCCGTGCTGTTGTGTCTGATCGTGCATGAGGTGTGCCACGGTCTGGCGGCTTACGCCCTGGGCGACCCCACGGCCAAGCGGCAGCACCGTTTGTCTCTCAATCCCCTGCGGCACATCGACTGGTTCGGTATGTTCGCCATGGTGACGCTGGGCTTCGGCTGGGCAAGACCCGTGCCCGTTGACCCGCGGTATTTCAAGCATCCCAAGCGGGGCATGGCGCTGACGGCGCTGGCGGGGCCGGTGTCCAACTTTTTATTGGCGTTGGCGCTGCTTCTGGCGGCCAGGGGCGTCTATGTGAGCGCCGCCTATTCCACCTTCAACCAGAGTGTGTTAACGTTTCTGCTGTCCACCGCGTTGCTGTCCATCGGCCTGGGGCTGTTCAATCTGATTCCCATTCCGCCGCTGGACGGGTCCAAGGTGCTCTTCGCGCTTTTGCCGGACCGGGCGTATCAGACGCTGCTGCGGTACGAGCAGTTTGGTATGCTGGTGCTGCTGGGAATGGTGTTGTTGAATCTGGGCGGCAATTATCTGACGGCAGCCATCCGGTGGGTGTTTGACCTGCTGTGCGCGCTGGTCGGCTTTTGAGGTGACAGGAGTGGACAACCCGATATTCAAACTGGAAAAAGTGGTGCAGACCCGGGATCAGGAGACCCTGCAAGACTTTGAAGGCCCTCTTGATTTAATTTTGTATCTTCTGGGCAAGAATAAGATCGCCATTGCCGATATTCCCATTTCCCTCATTTTGGAGCAGTATCTGGCGTATCTGGAAAAGCGTAAGGAAATGGATCTGGAGGTGGCCAGCGAGTTCATCACCATGGCCGCCCACCTGATGTATATCAAGACGCGGATGCTTTTGTCTCTGGAGGATGAAGAAGCCCAAAGCGAGATGGACGCACTCATTCAGTCCCTGGAGGAGCGCCGCCGGGGCGACTGCTATCTGAAGATCAAGACGCTGACGGAGAGCCTTGGCCCCCACAGCGAGTTTGGCCGGGACATCGTGACCCGCCAGCCCGAGCCTATGGAGCGGGGCAAGATCTATGAATACGACCAGGCCCCCGGCGACATGATCGTGGCCATGCAGGAGGTGCTGGACCGGAACCACCAGACGGCGACGCCGTCTCTCCACGCCTTTGAGGAGATCGTCAAGCACGAGCCTTACCCGGTGGAGAACAAGGCCAGGGAGATCATCCGCCGCCTGAAAGAAGGGGGCATCACCCGCTTTTTGCTTTTGTTCCGGGGCAGCCGCAGCCGCAGTGAGATGGTGGCCACCTTTGTGGCGGTGCTGGAGCTGTGCAAGGCCCGCGCCATCCGCCTCCACGGCGGCGAAAGCGACTGTACCGTGGACTGCGCCGCCGCCGCGCCGGATACCCTGTCTTGAGGAGAGAAATAAATGGATACAATGGAAATGAAGGACATGGAATCCGCCATGGAAGGGATCCTCTTTGCCTCCGGCGAGCCGGTGGGCATCGACCGCATCTGCTTTGCCCTGGAGCTGGACAAGCCCACGGCGGAGCTGCTGCTGCAAAAGCTGGCGGATGAGTACGCCTATGAGCGGCGGGGCATCCGCCTGCTGCGGATGGAGGACAGCTATCAGCTCTGCTCCGCGCCGGAGTATGGGGAGCGCATCCGCCGGGCCTTTGAGATCCGAAAGCCAGCCAAGCTGTCCCAGCCGGCGCTGGAGGTGCTGACCATCATCGCCTATTATCAGCCCACCACCAGGGCCTATGTGGATCAGATCCGGGGGGTGGACAGCTCGTATACATTGGGCCTGCTGCTGGAGCGGTATCTCATCGAGGAATGCGGCCGTTTGCAGGTGCCGGGCCGTCCCCGGCTCTACCGCACCACCAAGGGCTTTTTGCGGGCCTTCCACCTCAATTCCCTGGAGGATCTGCCGGAGATGCCTGGAATGGAGACGGACGGCCAGCTGCGCCTTGCGGAGGACGGGGCCGTGCTGGACCCTCAGACGGAGGAAACACCTGCCGACTGAACGTAAAGAAGGTGAGAGGGTTTGGTTTTTCTGTGGATATTGCTGGGAATTGTGGGCGTGCTGGCGCTGGTGCTGTGCATTCCCGTGGGAGCAAAAGCATCCTGGCATGAAGCGTTAAAAGTGGATGTCAAGGTGGGGCCCTTTGCCTTCACCGTGGTGCCCGCGCCCCCGAAAAAAAAGAAAAAGAAGCCGGAAAAGCCGCCCAAGGCACAAAAGCCGAAACCTCCCCAAAAGGAGAAAAAACCGGGGCCGAAGCCCGGCTTCAAGGACATCAGGGCGGCGCTGCCTCTGTTTTGGTCGGTGCTGCAAAAGACGCTGCGCCGCACCCGCAGGCGCATTTGCGTCAGCCCGCTGGAAGTGTCGCTGGTGATCGGCGGGGACGACCCGGCGGAAACGGCCCAGCGCTACGGCTACGCCTCCACCGCCGTGTGGACGGTGATGCCCCGGCTGGAAGAACTGATGACCATTCGCCATCCCCACATCCATGTGGGCGTGGATTTTACCGGTGTCCCCACCAGGGCCGAGGGCGAGATCGGCTTCCGCTTTTTTGTTTTCGATCTGGTGGTGATCGCGCTGGGCGCGGGACTGCCGGTTTGGAAATGGTATAGAAAATGGGAAAAAGAGCATCCGGCGCCGGCCGAAAAAACGGATGAAGCCGAGAAAACGACCGGCGAAACGGTAAAAACCGCCGGAAGCGACAGTCCGAAAGAAACAGCGCATGATATAAGGAAAACAACAGACAATACGGACAAATAACGCGATATAAAGAAAGGAAGGTACCCCATGGAAAACAACGAAAAGAAGAATCCTCTGGCCGGCCTGATGGAGGCCACCATGTCGAAAATTCATGAAATGGCCGATTCCAACACGGTGATCGGCAGTACCATCACCACCCCTGACGGTGTGACGCTGATCCCCGTGTCCCGCTTGAGCTTAGGCTTTGGCAGCGGCGGCGGCGACTATGGCACGGACAAGTTCGGCGGCGGCACCGCGGCCGGCGTGAAGATGGAGCCGGTGGCTTTCCTGGTGGTGAAGGACGGCGTGACCCGTGTGCTGCCGGTGGGCCTGCCCGCCGTGACCACCGTGGATCGTCTCATCGACATGGTACCCGAAATGATGGATCGCGTGGAAAATTTTGTGGAGAAAAAGAAGGAAAAAGAAGACTTTTAAAGGGGCATACTACGATCATCCCATGCCGTAAAGGCAAAGAGGTGATGATATGAAAGGACGCGGAAGTCTGGCGCTTATTTTGTGTGCCGGACTGCTGGTGGTGTCATGCGTAGTGCCTTGCCATGCCGCGCAGATAGGGACGTCCGCCTCATGCGCCATTTTGATGGACGCGGATACGGGGCAGGTGCTCTATGAAAAGGACGCCGACCGCCCCATGCTCATTGCCAGCACCACCAAGATCATGACGGCGCTGCTGGCGGTGGAGACGGCGGATCTTTCCCGGGAGGTCACGGTGACGCCGGAGGACATGACCGAAGGCTCCTCCATGTACCTCAAAGTGGGGGAGAAATTGACGATGGAGACGCTGCTCTATGGGCTTTTGCTCCAGTCGGGCAACGACGCGGCGCTGGCCATCGCCCACACCTGCGGCGGCAGTGTGGAGGATTTTGTGGCCATGATGAACCGCCGGGCGGCGGAGCTGGGTATGACCGGCACTTCCTTTGCCAACCCCAACGGGCTGGACGACGAGCGCCACTTTTCCACAGCCCGGGACATGGCCCGCCTTGCCTGCTGTGGCATGGAGGATCCCACGTTCCGGCGGCTTTGTTCCACTCGCACCGTCACGGTGGGCGGCCGTACCATGAGCAACCACAACCGCCTTTTGCGGGAGGTGGAGGGCTGCATTGGGCTGAAAACCGGCTTTACCAAGGCAGCGGGCCGGACGCTGGTGAGCTGTGCGGAGCGGAACGGACACCGACTTGTGGCGGTGACGCTGTGCGACGGCTGCGACTGGAACGACCACCAGGCGCTGTATGACTATGGATTCTCCCTTTTGGGAGAGGAAGGAAACGCGTGGAAGAGCGACTGCAAAAATTGATCTCACAGGCGGGCATTTGCTCCCGGCGGGCGGCGGAAACGCTGCTGGCCGGGGGCCGTGTTCGTGTAAACGGGGCTGTGGCGAAGGTAGGCGACAAGGCCGACCCGGAGCGAGACACCGTGGAGGTGGACGACCGGGTGCTGACCTCGGCGCCGGCGCCGGTGTATCTGATGCTGCACAAGCCCCGGGGCTATGTCACCACCTTGTCCGACGAGAAGGGGCGGCCCACGGTATCGTCCCTTGTGGCGGACTGCGGCGTGCGGGTGTACCCGGTGGGGCGTCTGGACATGGATTCGGAGGGGCTGCTGCTGTTCACCAACGACGGCGCCCTGACCCAGTCGCTGCTGCACCCCAAATTCGAGGTGGACAAGCGCTATGAAGTCACCGTCACCGGCGCCCTTTCGGGGGCGTGGGATCGTCTGGCGGCGCTGCGGGAACTGGAGGGCGAGCCCATCCGCCCGGCGGCGGTGGAGGAGCTGAGGCGTGAAAAGGACCGGGCGGTGCTGGCCGTTACCATTCATGAGGGAAAGAACCGGCAGGTGCGCCGGATGTGCGAGGCGGCGGGCCTTGAGGTGGTGCGCCTGCGGCGTGTGGCGGAGCATACCTTGACGCTGGGAGACCTGCCCTGCGGCGCGTGGCGCTATTTAACAGAAAAAGAGAGAGAAGCACTCAAGAGGGAGAGATCAACTTGACGAAGAATGTGTTACATACCATTCGCCAGAATATGCCCGATTTTTCCAAGGGGCAAAAGCGGATTGCCGCCTACATTCTGGAAAACTATGACATCGCCGCCTTTATGACAGCCAATAAATTGGGAAAAACGGTGTCCGTCAGCGAATCCACGGTGGTTCGCTTCGCCTCGGAGCTGGGATACGACGGCTATCCCAGTATGCAAAAGGCGCTGCAGGAGATCATCCGCGGCCGCCTTACGTCCTTGCAGCGCATCCGCGCCTCCCGCGACCAGATGGCGGGAGCCGACATCCCGGGCGAGGTGATGCAGCGGGATATGGACGCCATCCACACCGCCATCGAGCAGATCGACCGCGCGGCCTTCGACCGGGTGGTGGAACGGCTTTTGGGGGCGCGGCAGATCTATATTCTGGGGGTGCGCTCGTCGTCGTTTTTGGCGGGCTACCTGAACTTTTATCTGCACCTGATCTTTAAAAACGTGACGGCGGTGCAAAGCTCCGCCGCCGGCGAGATCTTCGAGCAGCTCATGCGCATCGGCCCCGGAGACGTGCTCATCGGCATCAGCTTTCCCCGCTACTCCACGGAGGCGGTGAGCGCAGTGCGCTTTGCCCGTGACCGGGGGGCGGATGTGGTGGCCATCACGGACAGCGAGATGTCGCCGCTGTATCACGACGCGGCCACGGCGCTTCTGGTGCGCAGCGACATGATCTCCTTTGTGGACTCCATGACGGCGCCGCTGAGTTTGCTCAACGCGCTGATCGTGGCGGTGGGCCGGCAGAAGAGCGCGGAGATCTCCGGCACCTTCTCGGAGCTGGAGAGCATCTGGTCAAAATACAGTGTGTTTGGAAAGACGGACGATGAATAAAGTGGTGGTCATCGGCGGCGGAGCCGCCGGCATGATGGCGGCGGTCACGGCGGCGGAACACGGCGCGCCGGTGACGCTGCTGGAGCCCAACGAACGGCTGGGCAAAAAACTGAATATCACGGGAAAAGGGCGCTGCAACATCACCAACGACTGCCCCACGGAGGAGCTGATGAGCCATGTGCCGGGCAACGGACGGTTTCTGTACAGCTGCTTTTCCCGGTTCAACGGGCGGGACGCCATGGCTTTTTTCGAGGGGCTGGGCGTTCCGCTGAAAACGGAGCGGGGCAACCGTGTGTTTCCCCAGTCGGACTGCGCCTTTGACGTCAGCGCCGCACTGAAAAAAAGGATCCACCAGCTCCATGTGAACGTGGTGCGGGACCGGGCGGTGTCTCTTTTGACGGGCGGCGGCGCCGTAACGGGCGTTTCAGGGGAGCGAGGCTCCTACGAAGCCACCGCCGTGGTGCTGGCCACCGGCGGCGTGTCCTATCCCGCCACCGGCAGCACCGGCGACGGCTATCGCATGGCGGCGGAACTGGGTCACACCATCGTAGAGCCGAAAGGCTCTCTGGTGCCGCTGGTGAGCGACGATCCCTGCTGCGGCGCCATGCAGGGCCTGGCGCTGAAAAACGTGGCGCTGTCGGTGTATAACGAGAAAAACAAGGCGGTGTATGAGGACTTTGGGGAGATGCTCTTCACCCATTTCGGTGTGTCGGGACCCATGATCCTCTCAGCCAGCGCCCATATGCGGGACTGGAACAAGCACCGCTACCGTCTGTCCATCGACCTGAAGCCGGCGCTGGACGACGAGAAGCTGGAAGCCCGGCTGCTGCGGGACATGACGGAGCGGTGCAACCAGGAGTTTTTCAGCTTGCTGGGCGGCCTTGTGAACAAGAGCATGGTGCCGGTGGTGGTGGAAAAGACCGGGATCCCCGGCCACAAGAAGGTCAACGCCATCACGAAAGAGGAGCGCCGGACGCTGGAGGCGCTTTTGAAGCGTTTCCCGGTGTCTTTGACAGGCCCCCGTCCGGTGAGCGATGCCATCATTACATCAGGCGGCGTGAAGGTGGGGGAGATCCGCCCTGCCGATATGGCCTCCAAACTGGTGGAAGGGCTCTATTTCGCCGGCGAGATCATTGACGTGGACGCTTATACCGGCGGTTTCAATCTCCAGATCGCGTGGGCCACAGGCCGCGCGGCCGGGGAAGCCGCCGGGGAATATAGAAAAGCGGAGGATGAAGGAATATGAAAAACCATTACGCCGTGGCCATCGACGGGCCTTCCGGCGCGGGGAAAAGCACGCTGGCCAAACGTCTGGCGGCCAGCCTGAAGATCGTGTATGTGGATACGGGCGCCATTTACCGTTCCATTGGCTATTATGTCTACCAAAACGGCATCGATCCCAAGGATACCGCCGCGGTGACGGCGGTGCTGCCCCGGCTTCAGATCGAGGCGGTGTACGGGGATGACGGCCTGCAGCACATGATCCTCAACGGTGCGGATGTGACGAAAGAGATCCGCCTGCCGGAGGTGTCCATGTATACCTCAGCGGTGTCGGCCATCCCGGAGGTGCGGACTTTCCTGCTGCAAATGCAGCGTGACATGGCCGCGCGGGGCAGCGTGGTGATGGATGGCCGTGACATCGGCACGGTGGTGCTGCCCCAGGCGGAAGTGAAAATTTATCTGGACGCTTCCCCGGAGGTGCGGGCCAGACGCCGGGAAAAGGAACTGGCGGAACGCGGGACGCCCAAGCCCTTTGAAGAGGTGCTGCGGGAGGTCAAGGAGCGGGACTGGGCGGATATGCACCGTGACACGGCGCCTTTGCGCCAGGCGGAGGACGCGGTGCGCGTGGATACCAGCGACCTGAACTTTGAGAGCAGTCTCGCCCTGCTGCGACAGGTCATTTGGGAGCAGCTTGAGAAAAAATGAGCAGAAATCCGTTTTATACGAAAATGGTCCGTCTCACTCGTTGGTTTGTGACGTTTTTGCATCCATTGCGGGTGGTGGGGCGTGAGAACATACCGGCGGAGCCGGTGGTGCTGTGCGCCAATCACTCCAGCAACTGGGACCCGTTGCTGGCGGTGTACGCGCTGGGGGAGGGCTACTGTATGCGCATCATGGCCAAGCAGCAGCTCTTCCGCACCAGGCTGCTGGGCAATTTCCTGCGGCGGCTTGGCATTTTCCCGGTGGACCGGGGCCACGCGGATCTCAAGGCCGTGAAAACGGCCATCCAGACCATCCGTGACGGGCAGAGCCTGCTGGTGTTTCCAGAGGGCACCCGTGTGAAAGACGACGCCGACGCGGCGGCCAAGGGCGGCGTTGCCATGATCGCCATGCGCACGGGGGCGCAGCTTCTGCCGGTATATATCGGCCGAAACAAGCGGCTTTTTCAAAAGGTGCCGGTGATCATCGGCATGCCTTTTAGCCCCTTGCGGGAGAGCCGCCGGGGCACGGCGGAGGAATATCAAAAAAACGCCGACGAGATCATGCGGCGTGTGTATGGGTTGGGGGAAACGCAATGAAAGTGATCCTTGCCGAAAGCGCAGGCTTTTGTTACGGCGTGGAGCGTGCGGTGAAACTGGCGGAGGAAACGGCGCTGAATGAGCCGTCTCCCGTGATGCTGGGCAGCGTCATCCATAACACCAGCGTGGTGGCGTCCCTTGCCAAAAAGGGGATGCGCACGGTGGAATCGCCCGCTGAGATCCATCCCGGGGATACGGTGCTGATCCGCTCTCACGGGGAGAAGAAAAAAGTCCTCGAAGAGCTTGCGGGCATGGGCGCCCGGTGCGTCAACGCCACCTGTCCCAACGTGGTAAGGATCCAGCGCCTGGTGGAGCAGGCCCAGCGGGAGAGGCGCACGCCCCTTATCATCGGAGAACCCCATCACCCGGAGGTGATGGCGGTGGCCAGCTACGGAGATGCTTCCGTGGTGCTCTCAGGAGCGGAGGAACTGACGCAGTGGCTGGCGGAGGACCCGGCGCGGCGTGACGCGCCGCTCACGGCGGTGGCGCAGACCACCTGCATCCGTTCCATCTGGGAAAGTTGCGCACAAATCTTAAAAAAACAGTGTACAAACGCAAAAATATTTGATACAATATGTAATGCTACGCATAGGCGTCAATCTGAGGCGGCGGCTCTGGCCTCTCAGGTGGATGTAATGGTCGTGGTCGGTGATCGTAAAAGCGCCAACACCAAACATTTGACAGAAATTTGTAATGAGAGATGCCCTTCCGTTTATCAGATCGAGACAGCGGACGAGCTCTCGCCGGAATGTTTCATTGGATGTTCTGTTGCAGGTCTTACGGCCGGTGCGTCCACACCAGCGTGCATCATTAAGGAGGTATATACAACGATGAGCGAAGAAATTAAGACCACAGAAGCAGCAGAAGAGAGCTTCGAAGAGATGCTGGACAAATCTTTCAAGACTTTAAATACAGGAGAGAAGGTAACAGGTATCGTGACCGCCGTGGGCCCCACTGAGGTTCAGGTGGATTTGGGTTGCAAGCAAGCCGGTTATATTGCCATCGACGAACTGTCCTCCGACCCCAGTGTAAAGCCTGAGGACGTGGTGAAGGTGGGCGACGAGATCGAGACCTACATCATCCGTGTCAACGACGTGGAAGGCTATGCCATGCTGTCCAAGAAGCGTTTGGACGCCGTCAAGGTCTGGGAAGACATTGAAAAGGCAGAAGCCGACAAGACCACGCTTGAAGGCGTTGTCACCGAGGAGAACAAGGGCGGCATCGTCGTCAATGTCAAGGGCGTGCGTGTATTCGTTCCCGCCTCCCAGAGCGGTCAGCCCCGCGGCGCCGATCTGAGCGAGATGATCAAGCAGCCTGTCTCCCTGCGTATTACCGAAGTCAACCGTGCCCGTCGCCGCGTGGTGGGTTCCATCCGCGCCGTGACCTATGAGGCACGTCAGGCGGCTCAGGCCGAAATCTGGGCCAATATCGAAGTGGGCAAGCACTACACCGGCACCGTGAAGTCCATGACTTCCTACGGTGTGTTTGTGGACATCGGCGGCGTGGACGGTATGGTACATATCTCCGAGCTATCCTGGAGCCGAATCAAGAACCCGGCGGAAGTGGTGTCCGTGGGCGACACGCTGGACGTGTACGTCATTTCCTTCGACGTGGAGAAGCACAAGATCTCCCTGGGCGTCAAGGATCGTTCTTCCAATCCCTGGGACAAGTTTATGGAGACCTACAAAGTGGGCGATGTGGCTTCCGTTCGCGTGGTGAAGCTGATGACCTTCGGTGCTTTTGCCGAAGTGGTGCCCGGCGTGGATGGCCTGATCCATATTTCCCAGATCGCGGATCGCCGCATCGACAAACCCTCCGATGTTCTCACCGAGGGTCAGATCGTGGACGCCAAGATCACCGCTGTGGATGAAGAGAAGCAGAAGATCTCTCTGAGCATCCGCGCTCTGCTCTCCGGCGAAGGCGAGGAAGAGACGTCCGAAGACGCTGAATAAGCAAGACAATATTCGTATTTGACCGCGATTGTGGCCAAACATAAAGATGGATGGCAAAAACCGGCAGGCAAAGTGTCTGCCGGTTTTTGTACCCGTTTTTCAGCCTAATGGTTCATTGTTGCACAAATGAGCCAAAGAGTTTTTGTGCAAAACACACAATAAATTTTTAACGAAGAAGTCGTGCCCATGATTGGGAGATTCTGGGAAAATCAACGGAAACGTTAAGGATAGTACAACGAAACATACAAGGAGAAAACAGAGATGGATTATCAGAAGATGTACCGTGAGAAATTACGGACGGCGGACGAAGCGGTGAAGATCATCAAGTCCGGCGACTGGGTGGATTACGGTTTTTGCACCATTCATCCCCGGGTGCTGGATGAGGCACTGGCCCGTCGGGCGCCTGAGCTGGAGGACGTGAAGGTGCGCGGCGGCATCAGCCTTTGGAAGCCCGCCATTTTTGATATTGAGAATCCCCGGGAGCATATTATTTTCAACTCCCATCACATGAGCTCGCTGGAGCGCCATCATATCGCCTCCGGCGCCGGATTTTATGAACCCATGCGGTATTCGGAGCTGCCGCGGTATTATTACGATCACATCACGCCGCCGGACGTGGCCATGTTCCAGGTGGCGCCCATGGATCAGCACGGCTACTTCAACTTTGGCATTTCCGCCTCCCATATGAAGGCGGTGTGCGAGAGGGCCAAGGTGGTCATTGTGGAAGTCAACCAAAATATGCCCCGCTGCCTTGGCGGCTTTGACGAGTGCATTCACGTTTCGGATGTGGACATAGTGGTGGAAGGCCGCAACGATCCCATGGGGATTCAGCCCTCCATTCCCGCCACGGACGTGGATAAGACAGTGGCGAAGCTGATCGTGGAGCAAATCCACGACGGCGCCTGTTTGCAGCTGGGCATCGGCGGTATGCCAAACACGGTGGGCGCAATGCTGTGCGAGTCGGATCTGAAGGATCTGGGTGTCCATACGGAGATGTATGTGGACGCCTATGTGGATTTGGCCATGGCGGGGAAGGTGACCTGCGCCCGGAAGAACATCGACCGGGGCCGTCAGGTGTTTGCCTTTGCCGCTGGCACCCAGAAGCTCTATGATTATTTAAACGACAATCCCGCCTGCATGGCGGCGCCCATCAGCTATACCAACGATGTGCGGACGGTGGCGGCCAACGACAACTTTGTGTCCATCTGCAACGCCGTGGATGTGGATCTGTACGGTCAGGTCAACGGCGAGACCTCAGGCATCAAGCAGATCAGCGGCTCCGGCGGCCAGCAGGACTTTGTGCTGGGCGCATATCTGTCCAAGGGCGGCAAGAGCTTCATCTGTATGTCCTCCACCTTTGCCGGAAAAAATGGCAAGCTCCACTCCCGCATCCGCGGGACGCTGACCCCCGGCAGCGTGGTTACCGATACCCGTGTGAACACCATGTATGTTGTGACGGAGTACGGCATGGTCTGTCTGAAGGGTCTGAGTTCCTGGGAGCGGGCGGAAAAACTCATCAGCATCGCCCACCCGGATTTCCGGGAGGAACTGATTCGCGAGGCGGAGAAGCAGAAGATCTGGTACGGTCATAACCGCCGGTAAAAATGATCTCAATAAGCCCCGGCCGCTGCGGCCGGGGCTTATTTTCGCCGTTTTCACAGTGAAAATAATGCCAAATAAAGTCTTAATTTGCTGCTGAAACGGACGACATATATGGTAGGTTGAAGACAAATTGTTTTGCGGCAGAATGAGTGGCTTCTTTTGAAAATAAGGACGACACATAGCCTTGCCGGAGGGGCAGACATCCGGATATAAAGAGAGGAATTGCCATGGTGAATTGTCTCATACAGCTGCGGGAAATTTTGCACACACTGCCCAGCGCAGAAGGAAAAATTGCAGCTTTTATTTTGGAAAACCCGGCGAAGATCCTGGAGATGCCCATTGAAGAGATTGCGGCCCGGGGACAGGCCAGCACGGCGTCCGTGGTGCGGCTGAGCAAACGGCTGGGCTATTCCGGCTATAAGGATCTGTGTCGGGCGCTGTCGGTGGATCTGGCGCTGCAAAAGATGGAAGAGCCCTATGAAGAGGTGATGCCCGGCGCGGATCTGTCGGCGGTGATCTCGGGGGCTTATCACGCGAATCTGAAGCTCATTGAAAACACGCTGACCATCTGTGATATGAACGAGATCCAAAAAGCGGTGGATCTGATGATCAAAGCCCGGCGGGTGGATTTTTACGGCACGGGCGGCTCGGGCGTGGTGGCGCGGTATGCGGCCGGCCAGTTCCTGAAGCTGGACAAGCTGTCGCTTTTTGACGAGGATGCCCATCGCCAGGCGCTGATGGCGGCCACGCTGAAACCGAAGGATGTGGCGGTGCTGATCTCATGCAGCGGCAATACCCGCACGACGTTGGAGATCATGCGGGCGGCCAAGGAGACCGGAGCCACCACCGTCAGTCTGACCAGATACGGCGACTCGCCTCTGGCGGCGCTGTCTGACATTCGCCTTTTTGCCGATACCAGTGCCAACAGCCTGTTCCAAAGCCGCAGCGCCAATTCCCGGGTGGGCCAGTTTGCTCTTATTGATGTGCTGTTCCTGGCTATTGGCGCCAAGACCTTTGAGCAGGTGCAGCCCCATATGGAAAAAATGCAGTCTTTGCTGGACCGGCAGCAGGCTCTGCCCGGTTGATGGGCGGCATTATTCTTCCGAGGAGATGTTTTTCGCAGCCGCAATGCGCAGTCATTGCGGCTCTTTTTTCCAAAAAGATCAACAGCGCCGCCGCAGCAGGTGGCGGGAAAAAGAGGAAAAATCATGACCACAAAAGAACTGCAAGCGGGCAGGGAAGCCTTTGCCCGTCATTTTGGCGGGGGCAGAGAGGTGCGTGTTTATGCCGCGCCCGGCCGTACGGAGATCGGCGGCAACCACACCGACCATCAGCACGGACGGGTGCTGGCGGCGGCGGTGGACCTGGAGACCTGGGGTTTCGCGGCTCCCGGCCCCGACGGTGAGATCCGCCTCTATTCGGAGGGCTATGGCCTTTGCTCGGTGTCGCTTTCGGATCTGACGCCCCGCAAAGAAGAAGAGGGCACGGCACAAGCGCTGCTGCGGGGGGTGGCCTCTTGCTTCCCGGCGGGAACGGTGCCAGGGTTTGACTTGTATGTGACCTCCCGCGTACTGCCGGGCAGTGGCCTTTCCTCCTCGGCGGCCTTTGAGGTGCTGCTGGGGACGGTGTGCGCCGACATGTCGGGGATACGCCGGACAGCCACGGAGATCGCCCGGATGGGCCAGATGGCGGAAAACCGCTATTTCGGCAAGCCCTGCGGTCTGATGGATCAGATGGCTTCGGCCTGGGGCGGCCTTGTGGGCATGGATTTTAGAAATCCGGAAGAGCCTGCGGTGCGCCCGGTGGCTTTTGACATGGACAAGGCGGGGTATGCCCTTTGTATTCTGGACGTCAAGGCGGATCACGCTTCGCTGACGGCGGAGTACGCCGCCATCCCGGCGGAGATGGGGACTGTGGCCGCGTTTTTCGGACGGGAGAAGCTGCGGGATGTGAAAGAAGAGGAACTTTGGGCGCACTTGCCGACCCTGCGGAAGGCCGTAGGTGACAGGGCCGTGCTGCGGGCCGTTCACTTTTTTGAGGAGGACCGCCGGGCGGCGGAGGAGGCGGAAGCGCTGGAGGCAGGCGACCTTCTCCACTTTTTGGAGCTGGTACGGGCTTCGGGTGAGTCCTCGTGGCTGTACCTGCAAAACGTAGTGCCCACGGGCGCTGTGGCACAGCAGAGCATGGCGGTGGCGCTGGCGCTCTGCGGACGTCTGCTGGGAACGGAGGGCGCCTGGCGTGTGCATGGCGGCGGCTTCGGCGGCACGGTGCAGGCGTTTGTGCCGAAGAAAAAGCTGTCTGTCTTCCAAAAGGAGACGGAGGCGGTGTTCGGCGAGGGCAGCTGCCATGTGCTGCGGATCAACCCGCTGGGCACACGGCGAGTGGAATAAAACACGACCCCCGGCACCCCTCACGGCCAATGGGAATATTTACCTTGAAAAAGATGGATTTTGGGTATAATATAGACATAAAAGATGCGGAAATAGCCGCTGTTGGCTGCCATAAACCGATGGAGGTGCGCATATGTATGGAGTGGGGGACAAGGTGGTACATCCGATGCACGGCGCGGGTGTGATCGGCGGGATCACCCAGGAAAAGCTGAACGGCCGGTGTTGTACCTACTATGTATTTAAAATGTATATGGACGATCTGGTGCTGAAGATCCCGGAAGAGAGCTGCGGCCGGATCGGTATGCGCCCGCCCGCCACGGCGGAGGAGCTGGAGCGTGTGCTGGCGCAGATCCCCGGTATCGGCGTGGCCATGGAGGCCAACTGGAACCAGCGCTGCCGGGAGAATAAAGAGCGGGTAAAAAGCGGAGACTTGTATGAGGTGGCGCTGGTGGTGAAGGGCCTTATGTACCGGGATCGGGAGCGGGGCCTTTCACATATTGAAAGAAAAATGCTACGCTCGGCCCGCCAGATCCTGCTCTCGGAAATGGCCATGGTGCAGGGCGTATCCTATGGCGAGGCGGAACAGCGGCTGGACGCACTGATGACAGCCGGAGTGGAGTAAAGAAATGGGAAGTTGGTTTCAAAAACTGAAAAAAGCGGGTGGCCGCAACCGTCCTTACTGCGCGGCGGTGATTGCGGCGGCAGGCAATTCCAGCCGCATGGGGGGAGAAAACAAGCTCTTTGCGGAATTGGACGGTATGCCGGTGCTGCTGCGGACGCTTTTGTCTGTGGCGGCGGCGGAGAGCGTGGACGAGATTGTGGTGGCCACTCGCGGCGATACGCTGCTGGCTGTGGCGGACCTTTGCAGCAAAGCCAATCTCACAAAGCCCATCCGTGTGGTGGAAGGCGGGGCCAGCCGGATGCTGTCGGTGATGACGGCGGCCATGGAGGTGAGCCCCGATGCGGCGTTCATCGCCGTCCATGATGGGGCGCGGCCTCTTGTGACGCCGGAGCTGTTCGATGAAGTGGTGGCGCTGGCCCAGAAGACCAACGCGGCGGCCCCGGCCATTCCGGTGACGGACACCATCAAGGAAGCGGACGAGGACGGCCGGGTCTGCGCCACGCCCTCTCGGAGCCGGCTTTACGCTGTGCAGACGCCCCAGGTGTTTCAGCGGGATCTGCTGAAGGCGGCGCTGACAGCGGCGCTGAAGGCGGACGTGGCCGTCACCGACGACTGCGCCGCGGTGGAGCGGCTGGGCAAGGAGGTCTATCTGGCCAAAGGTTCTCAAGAAAATATTAAGATCACAACGCCTTTGGATCTGGAGATCGCGGAGGCGATTTTGCGCCGGAGGGAAGAGGCATGACGAATCTGCGGATAGGTCACGGCTATGACGTTCACCGGCTCGCGGGGGGACAGACGCTGATTTTGGGCGGCGTGACAGTTCCTTATGAAAAGGGCCTGCTGGGCCATTCGGATGCGGACGTGCTGACTCACGCCATCATGGACGCGTTGCTGGGTGCGGCAGGTCTGGACGACATCGGCCAGCTTTTTCCCGATCATGACGACGCCTATCAGGGGGCGGACAGCCTGGCGCTGCTGGCGCAGGTGGGAAAGCTCCTATGTCAGGCGGGCTGGCAGGTGGTGAATGTGGATGCCACGCTGGTGGCGCAGGCGCCCAAGGTGGCGCCCTACCGGGCGGAGATGGTGGGAAATCTGTCCCGGGTGCTGGGCGTGGCGGCGGATCAGATCCATGTGAAGGCCACCACAGAGGAGCATCTGGGCTTTACCGGGGATGGTTCGGGCATGGCGGCTCACGCGGTGGCGCTGCTGGAGAAGATATGAAAAGAAGAAAAGAGCCTGTTTCGGACGGAGTGCGCTCCGCTTGAAACAGGCCCTTATGATATATGGAATTATTTGTGCTTGCCGCCTTTTTTAAGGGCGGACTGAGCGCCTTTCCAGTCCCGCTGGCGCTCTTGCTCCATCTCTTTGCGTCGCTGCTGGGCGGCCTTTTTTTCCTGGTCCTTTTTCTGCTCCTCCACGGCGTCAGCGTACTTTTCCGGGTGCTTGGCCCAGTCGATCCGCAGCACCGTCAGAGCCACCAGCGTGATGGCGCCCACGATCATAATGCCGTACACAATATAGACAAACATAGGAAACGACCTCCTGTTGCGCTCTTTTGACATAGTATACAGGAAACGGAGAGGATAGGCAAGCGCTTTGTGGCGTTTTTCTGAAAGGGGCGGGCTCGTCTGTGGAAAAAATGGGAAAAGAATTGTTTTTACCATAAGATGCGAGTATAATAATATAGAAAACCTGTGGAATGGGGAAAAAATGGAAAAAGCCTCACTGCCATATGTGGAAAAAACCGGGGAAAAATGCCGGTGAACTCAACAAAAATCCTGGAGGTATCATCAATGATTACGAATTTTAAGGATCTGGAAGCCTACGTTCTCAGCCAGGGCATGAAAAAGCGCATCGCGCTGGCCAATGCCCATGATGAGCCGGCGCTGAGCGCGGTGGTCAATGCCAAGCGCAAGGGCGTGGTGGAAGGAACGCTCATCGGTAAAGCGGACATGATCGTTCAGATGCTGCACGACATGGGCGAAGATGAGAAGGAGTATGAGATCATTCCCTTTGACGGTGAGGAACTGGAAGCGGCCAAGGTGGCGGTAAAGCTGGTGCGCGAGGGCAAGGCGGACATCCCCATGAAGGGCATTTTGCAGACCTCCAATTTTGCCCGTGCCATTTTGAACCGTGAGACCGGCCTGATCCCTGACGGAGCCCGTCGTCTGGTGAGCCAGGCGGGCATCTTTGAATATGAAGGCCGTCTCATCATGATCACCGACTGCGCCATCAACATTGCCCCCGACGTAGAGACCCGCATCGGCATCGTGGAAAACGCGTTGCCTGTGGCCCGCGCCCTTGGCAACGAGTGCCCCAAGGTGGCTCTGCTCTCCGCTGTGGAGACTGTTACCGACAAGATGCCCAGCACCGTGGAATCCGCCGAGATCACCAAGCGCGGCGTGGAAGGCTGCATCATCTCCGGGCCTCTTGCGCTGGACGGCGCCATCTCCATGAAATCCGTGAAGCACAAGGCCATCAAGGACCCTGTGGCCGGTCAGGCGGACATTCTGCTGGTGCCTTATATCGAGGCTGGCAATATACTCTACAAGGCTGTGACCTATATCGCCGGCAAGACCATGGCGTCCGTGGTGTGCGGTGCTTCCTGCCCCGTCATCATCACCAGCCGTGCCGACACTCCCGACAGCAAGTATTTCTCCATCCTCATGGCCGTTCTGCGTGCCATGAAGGGCTGCTGAACTTTTTATCACATACAGCGCCGGAGCTGACGGTATCTACCGCCGACTCCGGCGCTTCTTTTTTCTCACAGACTTTATCGAAAGGCATCCGCCGGAGACTTGGCCTGGTGAGCGCCGAACAGGTCTGAGGCGAAAGCGTGATGTGTGGGTATCCAGGGTGGGAAAACAATGAAGTGCTGTATGGGGCAATGAAGTCAAATGCGTCTTTTTTACTTGTTTTTGACGTATCATCCTTTTGCAAAGACGGGAAAGACCTTGTCTCTCCCGTAATCCTTCAGCTTTTTAACCTTTTTCAGCAAATCCATATCCGCATCGGCAATTGTGAAATCCAGCTCTGCGTTGTTCTTCATATGCTTCCCATTTTCGGTCTTGGGAAGCACCGCCGTGCCAAGCTGCAGATCATACTTCAGGCACGTCTGCGCGACGTTCACATGACAGAGCACTTGATCCACCATCGGCCGGATCTCGCAGGAAGCGAGGATGTTTTCCAGGCCATCCCACAGGAAATTGGAAAGACCGATCGCTTTCAACTTACCGGCTTTATATGCGTCTTCCAGTGTGCGTCATGCTTCCCGGTTCTCCACAAAATACCGGTTTTCCTCTTCTCGAAATTCTTTCCATGGCGGCGGCGAATGAATGATGACAAGATCGATATAGTCCGTGTCGAGTTTCCGAAGCGATTTGTCGATGGAGGCCGCAGCGCTTTCGTACATCTTATATTTCGCGCACACTTTCGTTGTTACAAAAATCTTCTCCCGTGAGATGCCGCAGCACTTTCAGGCCGAGACCGACGCCGTCTTCGTTTTCATAGGCCTGCGCGGTGTCGATATGCCGGTATCCGAGACGAATGGCCGCCTCGACTGCTTTGTCTGTTTCATCATTATTCAAAAATTTCCCCGTTTTGTTTATAAAGGATCACAAACTTCTCATCGGCGGCCAGTAGATAAGATCGCCGACCTCGCAGTCATCCGAACTTGTCTCTCCCACCGGAAGGGTATCCGCCTCATAGTGATAACACATTTTTCTTCCATACAGATCCGCCATCGAAAGCGTCATGGGCATCTGCCGCAACAAAGCCTTTGCCGTTTTGTTGTTTTCCATTGTGGCAATTAGGAGGTAAATCGTGTGTTTTTCCAGTTTTTCAGCCGCCAGGAGCCTTGTGTGGAGCGTCTCATGTGCGCTCCGGAATATCAGGGATTCTTTGACAAAACGCTCCGGGTCACGTTCATGCGGCACAATCGCGCCAGGCACGATCCATGTGCGCGTCTTTCCAAGGAAGAGCAGAACATTGTAAACATCTTTCTGGCGGAAAGCTCCCACAATATGTACAGGCAGTGGGGTGCCAATGGGAAAAATTCCTTTTGAAAGGATCATAGAACTGGCAGGGAAATTGTTCCCCCACGAAATCAAGGATCTGGCAAGGTATAGCAAGCTGTCGCGGAAAATTTTCCGGCAGCGTCGGATGAACCCCACAGGCAGCGCATCCGCAGCAGCCTGGGCGTTATCCCGCCGGATCAGCTGATAAAAAAGGGAAACGGCGTGACAGAAGTCACGCCGTTTCCCTTGTAAAAAAAGATTTTTCAATCCTACTGTTTGATGGCCGCTCGGCATTCTCCAACGGATGCTTTTGGGCCCTAATTTTGGGAAGGAATGCTTTCGTTTTCAGCCCCATGCCCAAGGCGGAAGGAGAGTCACTTCAGGCTCTCGTCATAGATGGCACGGCTGCCGCCGATGAACTTGGGGCGCACCCGGGCCGCCAACAAAATGGCGTTGCCGATGTGGTTTTGCTCCAGCCGTACCGGAACGGCCACGCGTTTGAGGTGCATCCCAATGAGGGTGCCGCCCACGTCCAGTCCCGCATCGGCCTTCACTTCCTCCAGCGCCACAGGGTGCCGGAAGGTGTGGTAGGCGGCGGTGGCAAAGGAGCTGCCCGCCTTGGGCTGCGGCACAACGTTGACGATCTCATAGCCGGGGACGGCTTCCGCCTCCACGATGATGGCCCGGTTGAGATGCTCGCAGCACTGGGCGGCGATGTAAACGCCCGCGGGGCCAAAGACGCTGTGCAGTCCGTCGAAAATAGCCTGCCCCACTTCGGGGGTGGAGTAGCTGCCCACTTTGTGGCCCACCACTTCACTGGTGCTGCATCCCACCACCACGATCTGCCCCTTACGCAGCTTGGCGGCATCCATCAGCTGCGCCGCCGCATTGGCCGCTTCTTTTTTTATCTCGTCCAGAAGTCCCGTCTGTTCCACCTCATGAACTTGTCCTTCCATGATAAACGCCTCCGTTAAATCAATTTTTTATCCAATTCCGTTTTTCTCAAAATGCCCATCAAAATGACGGATGCCACCATGCCCGCAGCGCCCTGCACCAAATTGCCGGGAATGCTGGCCGCCGCGCCGATGCCCTTGCCCAGCAAAAGCATGGCGTACAGGAAGTAACCGCCCACCATGACAAATTCCGCCGCAAAGGAGCTGACCACCATGGCCGACGTTTTCTTGCGCGTCATCTTGCGGAAGATCAGGGCGGCCACCAGCGCCATCAGCGCCTTAATGACCAGTGTACCCGGTGCGTAGTGCGCGTAACCAGCCAGCAGGTCTGCCAGCATGGAACCGATGCCTGCCGCGGCCGCACCGTACCAGGGGCCCAGCAGCCAGGCGGCCAGCAGCACAAAGCAGTCACCCAGATTCACAAATCCGTTGGCGGGGGAGGGGATCTGAATGACCATGGTGGCCACGCAGCACAGCGCCGCCAGCAGCGCGGCCAAAACTAGTTTCTTCGTCTTTTGATCGCTCATGATGAAAAACTCCTTGTCAAAGATTCTACCTTGTATTATACTGAGAGCTGGTATTATTAAAATACCCATAATGATATTATTCTTTAATACCAGATGGAGGAGCCTATGCTGACCTATGCCTTTGAGAAAACGATGGGGGAGAGTCTGTATGAACAGCTTTACCGCCACATCAAAGAAGAGATCCTGGCGGGGCACCTGGCGTCGGGGGAGAAGCTGCCCTCCAAGCGGACGCTGGCCCAGCATTTGAAGATCAGCGTCATCACGGTGAAAAACGCCTATGAACAGCTGATGGCGGAGGGGTATATCTATGCGCAGGAGAAAAAAGGATATTATGTCAACTATGTGGAGGGCTTGCCGGGAAATAAGCTGCCGCCTCCGCCGGAGGAGCCCGTCAAGCCCTTGTCCCACCGGGCGTATTTCATGGATTTTGTGACAAATTCCATCTCGGCGGAGGACTTTCCCTTTACGGTGTGGTCACGGATGATGCGGGAGACGATTTCGGAAGAGGGCAAGAAACTCCTCGCCCCCATGGCCTACAACGGAGCGCCGGAGCTGCGGGGGGCCATTGCCCGGTATCTTTATCAGTTCCGTGGTATGCGGGTGGACCCGGAGCAGATCGTGGTGGGCGCCGGGACGGAGTTCCTCTACAATTTAATTATACAGCTGTTGGGCCGGGACAAGTGTTATGCGGTGGAGGACCCCGGCTACGGTAAGATCGGCAAAATTTACGAAAGCAATCAGGTGGCGCTGCGGCGGGTGGGGCTGGACAAAAACGGCCTTTCGGTGCAGGAACTGCGCCGGTGCGGGGCGGACGTGGTGCATATTTCGCCCTCCCACCACTATCCTACCGGTATCGTCATGCCCATCGGCCGGCGGCAGGAACTGCTGCGCTGGGCGGGACAGGAACGCTACATTCTGGAAGACGACTATGACAGCGAGTTTCGGTTTGTGGGCCGTCCCATCCAGACGCTGTTTTCCATTGATGAAAACCGGCGGGTAATTTATCTGAATACCTTTTCCAAGACCATCGCGCCTTCTATTCGTATCAGTTATATGATCCTGCCGCCGCCGCTGCTGCTGGCCTACCGGGAGAAACTGCGGTTTTACGCCTGCACAGTGCCCAGCTTTGAGCAGTACACGCTGGCGCGGTTCATGGAGCGGGGCAGCTATGAAATGCACATCAACCGCATGAAAAACAGGTATCATCAAAAGCGGGACGCGGTGATCGCGGACATCCGGCGCAGCGCTTTTGCCGGGCATGTGCAGATATTAGAGGAGGACGCGGGCCTTCATTTTCTGATGCACATCGACACAGAGCTGCTGGATGGAGAACTGCGCCGCCGTGCGGCCGCACAGGGGGTGCGTCTGGCGCTTTTGTCGGATTATTACAGCCGTCCGGAGACGGCGCGGCCTCATGTGATGGTGGTGAATTATTCGGGCATCGACCTTGACCGGCTGCCCGAGGCGCTGCGCCGTCTGGCATCGGCGTTTGAGATGGAAGAAGGAGGAACAAGCCATGTATGATGAACTCACAAGAGAGGACATAGCCAAAATGCAGGAGGAGATCCGCCACCGGGTACAGGATCTGCGCCCCAAGCTCATAGAGGACGTAAAGGTAGCCCGTGCCTTTGGCGATCTAAGCGAAAATTTTGAGTATAAGTGCGCCAAGCAGGAGAAAAACCGCAACGACGCCCGCATCCGGTATCTGGAGCGCATGGTGAAAACAGCCCATGTGGTGGAGGATAAGTCGGCGGCGGACGAGGTGGGGCTTTTTGATCTGGTGGAAATTCTGATGGAGCAAAACGGAAAGACCCGGAACATCCGCATTGTCACCACGCTGCGGCAAAACGCGCTCCAGGGCAGCATCAGTAAGGAATCACCCGTGGGCCAGGCGGTGCTGGGACACAAAGCGGGAGAACGAGTGTATGTGGACATGGGCCAGGGGAAGGAATATTATCTGACGATCTTATCCATTGAAAAAGGCACCGACGACGGCAGCCTGCCCATCAGCAGATTTTGAGACTGCGGCGCCTGCGCCTTTGCAAAACCGGGACACAGAGACCAGCGGATGACATCCGCCCCTACATGTAAAGGAGATCCACCGAAAAGTGGACCTCCTTTACTGCTATTGCCATATATAAAATATTTTAAATAACACCGCTATTTTCTTTCCCGCTTTCAAACAGTGTCCACGGCAGGATCTCCGGCGGCGGGGCCGAAAAATCCATGGCTTCTCCGGTTTCGGGGTGGAGAAATTGCAGGCGGTGTGACCACAGGGCAATGGGATAGTCCGCCTCTGTACCGTACTTTCTGTCGCCGCAGAGGGGAAGCCCTCGGGAGGCAAACTGCACCCGAATCTGGTGGGTGCGCCCTGTTTCCAGCGCCACCTGTACAAGCGACAGCCCCTCCCGGCTCTCCAGCACACGATAGCGCAAAACGGCTTCCTGCACGCCCTTTCCGCTCTCCGTAACAACCTCTGTCATACGGCGGACGCCGTCACGGCGCAGCAGATCGGTGCAGGTGCCTTCCTTTTCCGCGGGAATACCGGCAAGCACGGCCCGGTATTCCTTATGAAAGCTGTGCTCCCGCATCTGCCCGGAGAGCAGCGACGCGGCCTTGACGGAGCGGGCAAAGACCATCACGCCGCTGACCGTCTGATCCAGCCGGTGAACAGTGCGGATGCAGGGGGTTCCCAGCTCCCGGCGCAGCAGCTCCGGCATACCGCCCGGCTCGTCGGTGGATACCACGCCCGATGGCTTGATGCACACCACAATGCGCTTGTCCGCGTACAGGATCTCCATGGCCGCTCCTCCTTTTTTGATGGTGCCTTTCATTGTAGCCATCCGTTGTCCCTTTGTCAAATACAGATCGTTTCTTTTTGTGCGTCCATACAAAAAAAGAAGAAAAAATTTCAAAAAATGCTTGCAATACGCACAAGTTGCTTTTATACTAAATTCAAGACATGAATTGCTGCTCATGAGATTGGCGGAAGAGGAAACTGTATGAGAAAAAGACTGACGGAAGAACAGCTGGCGGAATTGCTGGAATGCGGGATCACGGCCTTTGCGAAAAAGGGGCTGGACCGGGCCAACATCAATGAGATCGCCCGGGAGTCGCAGGTCAGTGTTGGCGTGATCTACAAGTATTATACGGATAAGAACGGCTTTTTTCTGGCCTGCCTGCGCCGGGCGCTGGATGTGCTCAAGGGGGAGATCGAGAGCGCGCTGGCAGGGGAGGGCGACATGAAGCAGCGGGTGGAGCGGCTGATCCGGGCCATTCAGCGCTGCGCCAAAGAACATCCTTATTATAATGTGATGTATAATGAGATCACCGCCGGTGCCAGCAGCGCGTATGCCGCGCAGCTGGCCGCGGAGATCGAGGGCATCTCCGCCCGCGCCTACACGGCGTTGATCTCGGAGGCGGCGGCCCGGGGCGAGATCCGGATCGACGTGGACGCGCGCCTGCTGGCCTTCTTTTTTGATAATTTGCTGTTGATACTGCAATTTTCATACAGCTGCGACTACTATCGCTCTCGTTTTCAGGAATACTGCGGCGACGCGGCGGCGGACGAGGCGTATCTGGCGCGGCAGATGACAGTGTTTATTCAGTCCGCCTTCGGGCCAAAAAAGGAGGAAGGGTCATGACCTATGTACTGGCCTACGACATCGGCACCACCGGCGTGAAGACGTGCCTCTTTTCTGTGGATGGCAGCATTCGACTGGTGGCAGACACCCAGCAAGGGTATGGGCTTTACATCCTGGACAACGGCGGCGCAGAGCAGGACGCCGACGAATGGTGGGACGCCATATGCGTGAGTACACGGCAGCTGTTTGAAAAGACGGAGGTGCGACCAGGGCAGGTGTCCGCGGTTTCCTTTTGTTCCCAGATGCAAGGACTGGTGCTGGTGGACAAAGAGAACCACGCGGTGCGCCGCCCCATGAGCTACATGGACCAGCGGGCCACCCGGGAGATCAAGAAGGGCATGGCCTACGGCGTGCAGATTGCGGGGGCCAACGTGCTGAATCTGGCCAGGAGCCTTGCCATCACCGGTGCGGTGTCCTCCAGTGTGAAAGACCCCATCTGGAAGTACAAGTGGGTGGAGGCCAACGAACCGGAGGTCTTTGCCAGGGTCTACAAGTGGCTGGACGTGAAGGAATACATCCTCTGCCGCTGTACGGGGGAGTTTGTGATGACGGAGGATTCGGCCTACTCCACATTCCTGTACGACTCCCGACCAGGAAAGGGAACATGGAGCCAGGAACTTTGCAAGATGTGCGGTGTAAAGCCGGAACACCTGCCACATATTATCCGCTGCACCGACCGAGCGGGCGGCCTGACGGCGAGAGCCGCGTCGGATCTGGGCCTGACGGAGGGCACGCCGGTGTTCGGCGGCGGCGGCGACGCCACCCTCATCGGCATCGGCGCGGGCTGTGTGCATCTGGGCGATACACATATCTACTGCGGCACCTCCGGGTGGGTCTCCACCGTCGTGGATAAGCGTCTGGTGGATGTGAATTCCATGATCGGCTCTATTGTCGGGGCGCAGCCGGGGTATTATAATTACTTTGCGGAGATGGAAACGGCGGGCAAGTGCCTGGAGTGGGTGAAGGACCATCTGGCACTGGACGAGATCGGTGTGTATCTGGAAAAGAAGAAGATCACCGAAGGCCTGGAGGCCACTTATACCAGCCTGTACGACTATCTGACCCAAACGGTGCAAAAGGCGCCTGCCGGTGCCGGCGGCGTGCTGTTTGCCCCGTGGCTCCACGGCAACCGCTGTCCCTTTGAGGCGCCGGACGCCGGCGGTATGTTCTTCAACATCCGTCTGGAAACCGGCAAGACGGAGATGATCCGGGCGGTGCTGGAGGGGGTCTGCTACCATCTGCGATGGATGCTGGAGTGCCAGGACAAGAAGATACATACCTCCCCCGCGTTGCGGTTTGTGGGCGGCGGCGCGCTGTCGCCTGTGACCTGCCAGATTTTGGCGGACATCACCGGGCGAAGGGTGGAGACCGTGGATTCGCCCCAGAACGTCGGCTCCGTGGGGGCCGCGGCGGTGATGGGCGTCGGCCTGGGGCTGATGAAGGACCTGTCGGAGGCGGGGCGGTTCATCCCTGTAACGGCGGCCTATGAGCCAAAAGCCGGATACAAGGCCGTGTACGACCGCCAGTTTGAGGCGTTCAAAATGCTATACAAAGCCAACAGCAAGTGCTTTACCTTGCTCAATCACATACACGCATCTTAAAAGGAGGCAGACTTTATGACAACACCTTATCGCTATGTGGACGCGGCGGCCGTGACGCAGAAGCTGGACGCCCTGATTCAAAAGCCCATTTACAGCATCAGCAAGGATGCCCTGCGGAATTACGAGGAGAAGTATTTCGGGGAAAAGTGCCGTGTCTCCCACGACATGATCCTCAAGGCGCAGTCCGCCATTCCCGGCGGCGTGCAGCACAATCTGGCGTTCAACTATCCCTTCCCGCTGGTGTTCACCAAGGCCGAGGGCAATCGTCTCTATGACATCGACGGCAACGAGTATCTGGACTTTTTGCAGGCGGGCGGCCCCACGGTGCTGGGCTCCAATCCGCCGGAGGTGCGGGAAAAGGTCATCGAGCTGCTCAACACCTGCGGCCCGTCCACCGGCCTTTTCCATGAGTACGAGTACCTCATTGCCAAAAAGATCATTGACAGTGTTCCCTCCGTGGAGCGGGTGCGGATGTTCGGCAGCGGCACGGAGGCCTGCATGGGCGCCATTCGTGTGGCCCGTCTGGCCACCAAAAAGAAGAACATCGTGAAAATGGGCGGCGCCTACCACGGCTGGAGCGACCAGCTGGCCTACGGCATCCGCATCCCCGGCACCAAGGGCTTGCAGTCCCAGGGCGTGCCCGGCTTTGTCTTTGAACACACACAGGAGTTTTTCCCCAACGACCTCAATGATCTGGAGCGGGTTCTGAAGCGCAATCAGTTCAGCGGCGGCACCGCGGCGGTGCTGCTGGAGCCCATCGGGCCGGAGAGCGGCACACGCCCTGTGGATTTCCAGTTCCCGGCGGGCGTCCGGGCGCTTTGCGACAAGTACGGCGCGCTTTTGATCTTCGACGAGGTGGTGACAGGCTTCCGCCTGGGCATGGGCGGCGCGCAGATGTACTTTGGCGTCACCCCCGACCTGACGGCTTTCGGCAAGATCGTGGCCGGCGGCTACCCCGGCGCCGGCGCGCTGGGCGGCAAGAAGGAGTACATGAAGTATCTGGGCGCCGGCCTGGATGAACACGGCGGCAAGAAGGCGCTGGTGGGCGGCACCATGACGGCAACGCCCCTGTCCTGCTGCGCCGGGTATTACACCCTTTGCGAGATCGAGCGCACCCGTGCCTGGGAGAAGGCGGCCCAAATGGGCAACCGGCTGACGGACGGTCTCAACGCGCTCATCGACCGCAGAGGCCTGCCGTTCGTGGCCTATAACGTGGGCTCCATCTGCCATCTGGATACGGTGGGCACCATGCATTTTGCCATCCGCTGGAGCAAGCCCTGGGAGATCCCCCATGTTCTGAAGGAGACCTCCCGCCGGAAATCGGAGATGCAGCACATCGGCGCGGCCTACATGGCCGAGGGGCTGGTGACGCTGGCGGGCAACCGGATGTATACCAGCGCCGCCTATACGGAAGAGGACATCGACCGGGCGGTGGCGGCTTTCGAGCGAGCCTTTGAGCACATTGAGGTAGTGGAATGACCGAGATGTGGGAAGCGCGGCGTCTGGTGGCGGAGGGCGGCAGACGGCTGCTGACCGAAGGACTCACGGCCCGCACCTGGGGCAACATCAGTGCCCGGGCGGGGGAGAACCGCATGGCCATCACCCCCAGCGGCCTGAGCTATGAGACCATGACCCCGGAGGACATCGTCTGCGTGGACATGGCCACCGGCGCCTGGGAAGGCGGGCACAAGCCGTCTTCGGAAAAGGGCATCCATCTGGCGGCCTATCAGGTGTTTCCCCAGGCGGGTTTTGTCCTGCACACCCACCAGACCTACGCCTCTGCGCTGGGTCTTGCGGGCTTTGACCGCCTGCCGATAACGGAGGCGGAGCACGCGGCGCTGGGCGGCATCGCCCTGGCCGAGTATGCCCTGCCAGGGACGAAGAAGCTGGCCGCCCATGTGACGGACGCCTTTCTGGCAGGGGCGCGGGTGGTACTTCTGGCCCGGCACGGGGCGGTGATCGTGGGCAGGGACGCCGACGAGGCCTTTGCCCGGGCGCGGCTTTTGGAGCAGATCTGCCGCCGGGCCTGCCGTGGCCAGTGCGATGTTTTTACAGTGGATCAGGATCTGACGGAGCGGTGCGTTGCCGCCGCTTCGTGGAAATTCGGCAGTGTGCGGGCGTGTGCCACCCCGGCGACGCTGTGTTGCGCGGCGGAGAAACAGAAAGTATATGCCCAGCTGGACGATATGGCTCAGATCATCGGGCCGGTGATCCCTACGGCGGAGCCGGAAGAGACCGCTCTTCTCCGGGCGCTTGAAAAGACGGACGTGGTGCTGGTGAAGGGCGTGGGCGCTCTTTGCCGAGCCAGGACGGCGGCGGACTGTCAGGCGCAGTGCCTGCTGGCGGATAAGGCGTGCGTGGCGTGGCTGCACACACGGGCGCTGGGCGTCAAGAACCGTCTGCCGCTGGCGGACGCGTATCTGATGCGGGGCGTGTATCTGCAAAAATACGCCAAACAGATGGGAGAGAAATGACAGTGGAGAAAAGAGAACATAAGGAACTGTGGCGCACGGTGAAATTCGTGCTGTTTTCCATCAGCGCGGGCGCCATTGAAATGGGCAGCTTTGCCCTCTTGTATAACGCCATGCACGTCACCTACTGGATCAGCTATCTGGTGGCGCTGGTGCTGTCGGTGCTGTGGAATTTTACCATCAACCGGCGGTTTACGTTCAAGTCCACGGCTAATGTGCCGGTGGCCATGCTGAAGGTGTTCGGCTACTACTGCGTGTTCACCCCCCTCAGCACGCTGGGCGGCAAATTCCTGGAGGGCACGCTGGGCTGGAACGGCGACTGGGTGACGGTGATCAATATGATCCTCAATCTCATTACGGAGTATCTTTTTGACCGCTATGTGGTCTACAAGAACTCCATGGACACCAACGATCTGGCGCAGAAGGAGAACGTCTCCGTCGAGTAAGAAAGCGAATCAGAAATGGCAATACCCGCGCGGGGCACACGGCTCCGCGCGGGTATTTTTTTGCCCTGCGCCGGTGACGCCGGGATAGGAAGTGGCATTAAGGTAGACATTGTTTGAAAGGAGGTCATTCGATCAATGTCAGAATGCACAAACTGCAAGCAGACGGTCTCCGTGCCGGACGGCGGTGATGTCACCTGTCCCGCGGTAGGCTATCAGTCTATGTCCGTATGCGTCCCCGTTACCGTGACGCCCTATGCCAAGCCCTTGGGAACATCCACCACCTGCTGCGGCGACCCCGTGGTCACCGGCGGTGATAAGCCCTGTGCCGGCAAGAAGCGCGGCAGCTGCACCTTCACCATCACCCAGAAGATCTGCGTGGCGGTTCCCGTGGAGTTCGGTGCGACGGCGCTGCCGGGCGACACCTATGTGGACTGCCTGGAATCTTCCAGCGAGGATATCTGCAAGGACTGCGGCGAACCGGAGGCGTAAGCCATGCACGACACCGTTTATCATACGCTGGGGGAAGACCGGCCGGGCTGCGGAAAGCCTGACAGCTGCCGCAAGGTGGGATATGAGTGCGCCGATATCAGTATTCCTGTGGAGGTGCGGCCCAACGCTGTGGTGGGCCCCATCGAGACCGAGTGCTGCGGCGAGCCGTCCATCGTCTGCGCCCCCGACGACTGTGGGGAAGGCTGCCGGATCATCATTACCCAGCGCGTCAGGATCAAGATCCCGGTGAAGTGCGGCGTGGAAACCATTCCCGGTTACAGCTATGTGACGTGTGCCCCCGATGGCGCGCCGCCCTGCGGCCAGCCACCCTGCGGCCAATCACCCTGCGGGCAGCTGCCCTGTGGCCAGCTGCGATAACCGTTCCCTTTCCTTTTGAAGGCCCGCCGCAAAAGCGGCGGGCCTTTTTAATGGATGAAAACGTCTGACGCCGCAAAAAAAGTAGCCCTCAGCTTCGCTTGTAGCCGGAGAGTTCCTCCAGCGTCATGCCGTAATCACTTTTCAAAACGGTCTGAAAGTGCTCTGGGTCCATAAAATCCCGGTATTGCACCACAAATTTCCGCATGGCGCAGGTAGGATCACGCGTCATCCGCCCAAAGACGGCAAGACCCGTCAAAAGCGCGATCACGCCCACCACGGGGCCGATGGGCGCCGTGCGGAACGCCAGATAAACGGAAAGCGCCGTGGAAACGAGAAAGAGGATCGCCATGGGCAGCCACCTGCCGATGAGAAGATGGCGGTGATCGTCAAGCGTATAGACGCCATTATCAGCCATTTTCCGGGAAAAGGGCTGATAGAAGGTGATCGTCTCCACGGCTTTGATGAGACAGTTGGCCGTGCCGTAGTACACCAGCAGGCAAAGCGCCGTGACGCGGGCCATGAGAAGAAATGTACTCATGCTACGTCCTCCGCCTGACGCCAACGGCCTGCATTCCCTGCTCCCGATGGCGCTGCCAGACCGTGTCCCAGGGGTAGGCCACCGCGCCGTGGTCATCCCAGGGGTCGTTGAAGAAATAATGCCCTTTGTCATAGCCCGTTAAAAGCAGGCAGTGCTCGTTGGACACCCACATAAACGGTTTGCCGGAGGGGATGAGCCGGTACCAGGGTCCGTTGACCGTGGGCTTCATGTCGATGCTGGCCCAGAGGGGGACAGGCATCCCCCGATCGATGTACCGGCGGCACAGGATCTCGATTTCCGTGCCGGTCTCGTCGGTCACATCGAAGCCGCCGCCCAGCGTCCGGCGCAGCGCTCTGACCAACACGGGGGCATAGCAGCCAAGAGCGTCGGCACTGCGGGGATCGCCCACAAAGGCCTCGTGAGGATCAACGCCCCACTGTTCGCTGTTTCGCTTTTCATAAGGCCCCTGCTCCAGATATTGATCCAGAAAGGTGTCGATGGTGACGGGATTGCCCAGATAGTGCAGCAGCATCACTGCCGTGACGCTTTCACAGCCGGTGGGCGCCAGCTTGCTTTGGTCCAGATAAGGAACGTCCAGTCGCATGGAAAACCCTCCTTGTTGAAGTAGGTAATGATTTAAGTCCGGGCCTGCCTGCGGGCCGAGGCACGGCAGAGGAAGAAAATTTCGCCCAGCACCAGCACAACGCCCACCAGGAGCGGCAGCCACGGCGAGCGCAGCAGTCCCGCCAGAAGGAAGCACACCACGCAGTCGGCGGCCACGGTCAGACCGTATTGCAGCTGCGTCCGCACATGGTTCATGTGGCTGCATTGGGCGCCGGTGGAGCTCATGATGGTGGTGTCGGAGATGGGGGAGCAATGGTCGCCGAAGATGCTGCCGGCGCAGATGGCGGAGATGACGATGACCAGCAGACTGTTGCCGGTGCCGTTATAGGAGAAGATGGGCACCACCACGGGAATGAGAATGCCCATGGTGCCCCAGCTGGTGCCTGTGGAAAAGCCCAGTACACCGGCCACCAAAAAGATGATGAGGGGGAAGAGGGTGTTGAGCGTCTCGCTGCCGGAGAAGATGCCCTGCACAAAATCGGCCAGCGCCAGTTGATCCACAAAGCTTTTGAGCCCCCACGCAAAGGTCAGCACCAGCAGCGCAGGGATCATCAGCTTGAAGCCCGCCACGATGCAGTCCATAAAGCCCTTGAAATCCACGATCCGCCGGGGAATAAACATCAGCGCCATCAGCACGATGGTCAACATACAGCCGAACATCAGCGCCATGGGAGCATCGGTGGCGGCAAACATATTTTTCAGCGTCATGGGCGTGCCGCTTTCCCCGCAGGCCCGGCGTCCGAAGATCACCATGCCCCAGACGACGGTGGCGATGAGGAAAAGCGTGGGGATCAGCAGATCGGCCACGGTGCCTTTTTTCTCACCGGCGGACACTTCCGCCGCCTCCGGGTATTCGTTGCCGGTGGTGAAAAGATCGCCCCGGGCGGCGTTTAGCTCGTGCTGACGCATCTGGCCAAAGTCAAGCCCCGTGAGAGAGGTGCCGAACACCATCACCAGCGTCAAAAGCGCGTAAAAGTTGTAGGGGATGGCCTGCACAAAGACGGTGAAGCCGTTGACAGAGCCGGTGTACTCGGCGGGGATGTAGGAGGCCACCGCGGCGGCCCAGGAGCTGATGGGCGCCAAAATGCATATGGGCGCGGCGGTGGCGTCGATGAGGTAGGCCAGCTTGGCCCGGGAAACCCTGTACTTGTCGGTAATGGGCATCATGATGGTGCCCACGGTGAGACAGTTGAAATAATCGTCCAGAAAAATGAGACAACCCAGAGCAGAGGTCATCACCAGCGCGCCCCGGCGTGATTTGATCCATTTTCCCGCCCAAGCGCCGTAGGCTCGGGAGCCGCCCGAGCGGGAGAAAAGAATGACGATGACGCCCAAAAGCACGTCGAAGAAGATGATCTTCAGATTCAGATTGTTCATCAGTGTGTTGAAAAGGGACTCAAAGACCGCCAGCGGGGCAAAGTTGCTCAGCAGCATCGCCCCCACCAGACAGCCCGCAAACAGCGACGAGTAGACTTCTTTTGTCACAAAGGCCAGTACGATGGCCACAAGAGGGGGCAGAATGGCCCAGCCGGTGCCGGCAAAAACGGAGCCGTCCGCACCGGTGCCGCCCGCTCCATAAGCAACGATACCAAAGCCCGCCACAAAAAGCAAGGTCAGCACGGTGACAAGGCACGTTCGCCCAAAAGAACTTTTTTTCATGTGTTACCTCCCGCGTCAGTAAGAATAGCGCCTGTTGCTTCCCCTTGATTCTATGAAGCGACGGACGCCGGCAGACGCGGGAAAAAGTGGGATATGCCCGCCCGGCCCATGCGAAACGCTCCAATATTCCGCCGTGCTGACAGTGCTCCCCTATGCCGCCTTAGGCCGCCAGCGGTTTTGCCCCCACCAAACACGGAGCGGCAGCGGGCGGCTTTTTTGCGTGGAGATGGGGGCAGATTCCATAAAAAGATCTTTTCTCTTTTACTCCTTTCTTGTTCAGATGTACAAAAGTTTATCAATTTAGCGAACTAATGCATTGACACAATGAAGATTGTGGCGTAAGATATCTCCAACAACAAAAAAGCGCCGCTGTGTGTGCGGCGCGGGTTCAGGAGGAACAGAAAATGAAAAAATGGATCGCTTGTCTGCTGTCGCTTCTGATGGCGCTGTCCCTGGCGGCTTGCGGCGCGTCCGGCGGTAATACGACAGCCGGGGCCGGGCAAAACCGTCTGGAGAAGATCAAGGCTCAGGGTTACATCGAGGTCGCCACCGAGCCGTATTTCGCACCCTATGAGTTTATCGACTCTTCCAAGTCGGGGCAGGAGCAGTATGTGGGCGTGGACATTGAGTTGGCCAAGGCCATTGCCCAGGATCTGGGTGTGGAAGTGAGAATTGTGCCGCTGGAGTTCTCGGCAGTGCTGGCGGGCATTGCCAGCGGCAAGTATGACCTGGCCATTTCGGCCATTGCCTATTCCCCGCTGCGGGCGGAGACCATTGGGATGTCCAAGGGCTATTCCTTTGTGGCAGGCGGCGGCTACGGTCTGCTGGTGCGGACGGCGGATCTGGACAAATACACCGGCATGGACTCCCTTTCCAACGCCGTGGTGGTGACCCAGAGCGGCTCCGTGCAGGAGACGCTGGTGAATGACCAGGTGCCCAAGTACAAGGAGTTCAAACGCGTGTCCTCCATGACGGACGGCATGCTGATGGTGGGGGAGAACAAAGCGGACGTGTGCGTGTGCGAGATCTCCAACGGCCAGCTTTACGCCGACGCCAACCCCGGGTACAGTCTGAGCATCGTGCCCAACCTCCTTTTCACGGTGGACGAATCCATGGAAGGCACCCGCGTGGCCATGCCCAAGGGGGAAACGGAGCTGACGGACGCGGTGAACGACGCCATCGACCGTCTGACGGCTGCCGGTCAGATCGACCAGTGGTACACGCAGTACGCGGCGTATGCCAAAACCATGGGCATCCAGTAACACCAAGAGCGCATAAAACGCGCGTAAACAAGAGAGCATAGGAGAGCGGTCATGGAAACAATGGTCAAACTGTGGAGCCGGTATTCCTCCACGTTTTTACAAGGGCTGGGCGGGACGCTGTGGCTGGCGGCCGTCACGGTGGCAGGGGGCACGCTGCTGGGTCTTCTGGTGGCGCTGCTGCGGATGAACCGGATAAAAGGCCTGCGGGCGGCAGCCTCGGTCTATGTAGAAATTTTGCGGGGTACGCCTATTTTATTGCAGCTCTACTTTTTCTGGCTGGTGCTGCCGAAGATCTTGGCCATTGAGATGTCGGACACGGCCTGCATTGTGGTGGCGCTGATCGTGAACAGCTCTTCTTATGTGTGTGAGATCGTCCGCGCCGGCATTGACGCGGTGGACAAAGGGCAGTGGGAAGCGGCCCGGAGCCTGGGCCTCAGCCGCATCCACATGATGCGGCGTGTGATATTGCCACAGGCGGTGCGTAACATCCTGCCGGCGCTGGTGAACGAGTTTATTGTCATGATCAAGGAAACGTCCCTTGCCTCTGTGTTCTTCGTGGGTGAGCTGATGACGTCTTACCGGACGGTGTCGGCCAGTACCTTTATCCAGATTCCCACGCTGACCATTGTGGGCCTTATTTATCTGGTGGTGAACTTTACGCTGTCTCAGGCGGCAAAATTCTTTGAGAGGAGGCTCAAAGCCAGTGACTGATACGATTTTACGCACGGAGGATCTGTGCAAGAGTTTTGGCACGCTGCAAGTGCTCAAGGGCGTCACCACCTCGGTGCGCCGGGGAGAAGTGGTGTCGGTGATCGGCCCCTCCGGCAGCGGCAAAAGCACCTTTTTGCGGTGCCTCAACCTGTTGGAGGAGCCCACGGGCGGTCAGGTGTTTTTTGACGGGGAGGACATCACCAACCGGAAGAAGAACATCGGTGAGATCCGCCGCCGCATGGGGATGGTGTTCCAGAGCTTTAACGTGTTTCCCAATATGACGGTGCTGGACAATATCACCCTGACGCCCATTCTGGAGAAAAAGACGCCCAAGGATCAGGCCGCAGCGGAGGCGGAGGCGCTGCTGGAGCGGGTGGGCCTGCTGGATAAGAAGGACGAGTATCCCCGGAAGCTCTCCGGCGGACAGAAGCAGCGTCTGGCCATCGTTCGGGCGCTGGCCATGCAGCCGGAGGTGATGCTCTTTGACGAGCCCACCTCGGCGCTGGACCCGGAGATGGTAAAAGAAGTGCTGGCGGTGATCAGTGATCTGGCCCGCAGAGGCATGACCATTTTGAATGTGACCCATGAGATGGCCTTTGCCCGGCAGGTGTCCGACCGGGTGCTGTTTATGGACCAGGGCGTGATCCAGGAGGACGCCGACCCGGACGAGCTGTTTACCTGCCCCCGGAATCCTCGCACCGCTCAGTTTTTGAGCAAGGTGCTCTAAGCGTGTGAAAGGAGAAACGCCATGACGGAGCTGTCATTTGTGAAAGAAGCGGTGGCCGCGAGAAGCGCGGGGACAGAGGCGCTGGCCAAAGAGATCTGGGGCTATGCGGAGCTGGCGTATCAGGAGACGAGATCGGCATCGGCGCTGTGCGCGGCGCTGGAGGAAGAGGGCTTCGCGGTGCAAAAGAGCATCGCCGACATGCCCACCGCCTTTGTGGCCACGTTCCGGGCGGGCAGCGGCAAGCCGGTGATGGGCTTTCTGGGGGAATACGACGCGCTGGACGGCCTGAGCCAGCAGGCCTCCTGCACGGAAAAACGTCCGGTGGCGGCGGATGGCCCCGGCCATGGCTGCGGGCACAATCTGCTGGGGGCGGGCAGCTTCGCGGCGGCCGCCGCGGTGAAGGACTATCTGGTGCAGGAGAAGAAGGACGGCACGGTGCTGTACTTCGGCTGTCCTGCCGAGGAGGGGGCCGGCTCCAAGCAGTTTATTGCCCGGGCAGGTCTTTTCGACAATGTGGATTTTGTCTATACATGGCATCCGGCCACGGTGAACGAGGTGCCCTCCAAGGGGGACGTGGCCATCATGGGCGCCAACTTTATCTTTGACGGCGTGGCGGCCCACGCGGGGGCGTCGCCCCACCTGGGCCGCAGTGCACTGGACGCGGCGGAGCTGATGAACGTGGGGGTGAACTATCTGCGGGAGCATATGCTGCCCGCCGCCCGGGTGCATTACGCCTATTCAGACGCCGGCGGCACGGCGCCCAACGTGGTGCCCGATCACGCGGTCATCAAATATGAGGTGCGGGCGCCCAAGGTGTTCCAGATGCAGGAACTGTTTGCCAGAGTTGTGAATGTGGCCAAGGGCGCGGCGCTGATGACAGAAACCCAGATGCACTATGAGGTCACCATGGCCTTTTCAGACTATCTGCCCAACAAGACGCTGGCGGCGGTGGCACAGCGAGCCTTTGAGGAGTTGGGCGCGCCCGCGTGGACGGAGGAGGACTTTGAGCAGGCCGCCCGCTTTTTGCGGACGTATCCCCGCGATACCCTCAAGTCCATCCGGGAGGAACTGACCGAGTATTATCCGGCGGAGCAGGTGGACAAGGCGCTGAAAAAGCCGTTGGATACGAACGTACATCCTTTCAACGCACTGGAAAAAAGCTATGTCTCCGGCTCCACGGACGTGGGCGACGTGGGCTATGCCGCGCCCACGCTGAGCATCCACGTTGCCACGGCCTGCCTTGGCAACGTGGGCCATAGCTGGCAGAATACCGCCTTTTCCGGCAGTGCCGTCGGGATAAAGGGCATGGAGCGGGCGGCGGAGGTGATGGCGCTGGCGGCCATCTACACCATGGCGTCGCCTGAGGTCATGGCCGCGGCCAAAGCGGAAGTCCTGAAAAAGAACGGCGGCCGGTATGTCTGCCCGCTGCCCGATTACTGCCAGCCGCCTGTGGGCCGGTATTGAGAGCGGTTCCAAAAAGAATAGAGAAAAAAAGCGTGTCATTGGGAATTTCCTTCCCGATGACACGCTTTTTACGCGGCTTTTATGCAGAATGGGGCGCTGCCGTTTATCGTCCGGACGCGGCGGCCTTTTGCAGTTCTTCCAGCAGCTTTTTCTGCGCGGCCAGCTGTTCGGTAAGCTTTTTTTCGTTTTCCAGCACCTTGTCCAGCTTCAAATGGAGATCGTCGATGATCAGCTCGCTTTTCAGATTGATGCGGTAGTCGTTTTCGGCTCTTGCCCGGTCCTTGGCCTCCTGCCGGTTCTGGCTCATCATGATCAGCGGCGCCTGCACGGCGGCGATGCAGGAAAGCAACAGATTCAGCAGGATAAAGGGGTAGGGGTCGAAGGCCTTGAAAGCAAGCAAAATATTTACCACCATCCAAAGCACCATGATCCCCAGAAAGGAGAAGATAAAGGACCAGCTTCCCGCAAAGCGGGCCACGGCGTCCGCGGCGCGCTGGCCGAGGGTGGCGGCATCGCCATCGTTGCTGTTGGAGGCGAGTTTTTCGGCGATGAGCATATGCATCAGTTCTTCGTCGCAAAGCTCCTGATCGCCGGTCTCGATCAACTCACGGATCAGTTCCGAACGCTTTGTCGTTTTTTTCATGTAAAAGCCCCCTGTCTGTTCCATAGTAATGGTTGATTGTAGCACAAAACGGAAAGGGAAGCAAGGGCTATTGCCGTTTGTTGCCCCTCACGGCGGCGGATTATCGGCCCAGGCTTTCCCGCAAAATGGCGGCGATCTCCGGGCGGGTCAGCACTTTGTAGCCGCCCTCCTTGATGAGTGCGGTTTGGGCAATATCCTCCACCATCGCCTCGGTGACACCCAAAATCCCAACATTAAGCACCACGCCGATCTCACGCATCCAGTCCTCCATGCGGGCAAGGCCCTCGTAAGCCACCTCTTCATCGGTTTTACCCGCGGGATCTACGTTCCACACGGTTTGGGCGTAACGCTTGAACTTGGGCAGGCCGGAGGGGAGAATGTGCCGATAGTAGGGCAGCGCCACGGCAGAGAGCGTCATGCCGTGGGTGGCGTCGGTGTAGGCGCCCACCGCCTGACCGATCATGTGCACTTCCCAGTCGGTGGTTTTCCCCCGGGAGAGCAAGGTGTTCAGCCCCCAGGCGGCGGCCCACATGATGTTGCTGCGTGCTTCGTAGTCCGTGGGGTTTTGCACGGCCACGCGGGCGCTGTGGATCACGGAGCGCAGCAGGCCTTCGGAAAGGTAGTCGGAAACATTGTCGTCTGTGCCGGAAAAATACTGCTCCAGAATGTGCGACATGATGTCAAAAATGCCGGCCGTCATCTGGTATTTTGGCAGTGTCATGGTAAAGACGGGGTTGAGGATGGAAAATTGGGGAAACACCTTCTCGCCGAAGAAATGCCCCAGCTTCCGTTTTTCTTTGGGGTTGGTGATGACGGCGGTGCTGTTCATTTCGGAGCCGGTGCCCACCATGGTCAGCACGCAACCCACGGGGATGACGCGGCAGTCCACCTCATCCCCGCGCAGGTAGTATTTTTGCCAGGGGTCGTCCTCGCACCAGGCGGAAGCGGACAGCGCCTTGGCGTAATCGCACACGGAGCCGCCGCCCAGCGCCAGGATCAGATCCACGTCGTTTTCCCGGGCTAGCCGGCAGCCCTCGTACAGCTTTTCCACCGTGGGGTTGGGCATGACGCCGCCGTCTTCGACGACGGTCTTGCCGCACTGGCGCAAAAGGGCCGTCACCTGGTCGAAAAGCCCGGTGCGCTTGACGGAGCCTCCGCCGTAGGCCAGAAGCACGCGGGGGCCGTATTGAGGCAGCTCCTGCCGCAGGCCGTCCAGAGCGTTTTCACCGAAATGGAGTTTTGTGGGGTTGGCGTAAATAAAGTTGCCTAACATAGATGATCCTCCTGATGGTATTCCCGGCCAGATACCGGGGAAGCCAGTTTTCCTTCGTGATATCTATGTTAAACCATAAATTATCTGCGAGGTCAAGAGGTTTGCCTGCTGTGACGAAAAAAAAGAAAAGTCTTGCGGGAAAATTCCCGCAAGACTTTTTGGATAGGGGAGATATATTCTCCCCTCTTGCCGCAATGCTTTCGCTTAAAAGGACGTTACGATCCAGGTTTCGGATGCGTTTACGGCGAGGGTGGGCAGAGTCCCGATGGCGCCGCCCTGGCGGAACCGAACGCGTCCCTGATAGCCGTTTGCGGGGTTCTCGGCCTCATCTCAGTGCAGGATAAAGACGTTGCCTGTGTCGCCGGTGATATTGATGGGCGCTGCAATGTCGAAGCCGGACATGGCAAAGGACTCATATTTTAATAGAAAGTCATAGGGGGTGCAAATCAGCATTTTAGGGGGGGTGCAGATTTGCAGGGGGGTGCAGATTCGCCTAGAACCATTGATAATCAACACTTTTTAGTATATGCACAACAAAACCCGGCGCAGTATGAGTCGGGTTTTGCCATATCAACCAGTGTTGATAATATGCCTAGAAAACATGTCCTTGAGACAAATGAACGATACTCAGAGAAAGTTTCCAAATTTCATCAATGGTCTAAACTCATTATTTATCTTCAATCTCGTTCCGCAGCACTTCCATCTTTTCTTCTATCCTGTGAATGACCTCAATAAACTCTTCGTCGCTTTTTCCCGTCGGATCCGGCAATCCCCAATCCTCACGGTGCTTGCATGGCAGATACGGGCATTCCACATTGCAACCCATTGTCACAACAACATCCACAGCAGGAATGTCCTCCAGCAGTTTTGGGCGCTGACTTTTCTCCATTTCAATGCCATAAAGCTGCTTCATAAGACGAATCGCATCCGGGTTGATTTGTTCTTTCGGTTCCGTACCCGCAGAATAACTTTCAAATGTATCGACGGCAAAGTGTTTTCCCAGTGCCTCGGCAATCTGGCTACGGCAGGAGTTGTGAACGCAGATAAACGCGACTTTTCTCATATCGTTATCCCTTTCCGCTATCACAGGAACAGGCTGTACCACAGGTGTAGGCTCCCTCGTAGCAGTCGCTTTCGCTTCGCTTTTCCATCAGGACAGTATCTCTCCAGTTTCCATAGCGGTCACGGCCAATTTTCTCACGATAACCCACCATGCGGAATCCGCAGCTTCCATGCAGTCGGATACTCGCCGCATTATTCTGCATGATGCCAGACTGGAGCGTCCAGAAACCGTTTTCCTCCGAGCAGCGAATCAATTCGAGCAAAAGCGCCTTGCCGAGCCCACGACTGCGGTTCTCTTGGCCTATGTAGATACTGACCTCTGCCACACCCGCATAAACACAGCGACCCGAAACTGCAGTCAGCGCCGCCCAGCCAAACACCTTGTCATTGCCTGTTATGACCAGCCTGCAGTTCTTGAGATGTGAGGCGTCCCATTGCTCCCAGGTCGGGCGCTCCGACTGAAAGGTCGCAAGATTTGTGTCCATCCCTTCCTGATAGATTCTGCTCACCTCGGGCCAGTCGGTTTCAGACATTTTCCTGATTTGATATGCCATTGTGTGCAAACCATCCTTTCGTATTGTTCGCGATCCGGACAAGGATCAGCATAATCGGCACCTCCGTCAAAACCCCGACTATGGTGGCAAGCGCAGCGGGAGATGATGTCCCGAAAAGCGAGATTGCCACCGCCACGGCCAGCTCGAAGAAGTTCGAAGCGCCGATCATCCCGGCAGGCGCGGCTATGTCGTGGGGCAGTTTTAACGCGCGACTTGCAAGATAAGCGATAAAGAAAATCAGAAATGTCTGAATAATCAGCGGTATCGCGATCAATACGATGTGCAGCGGGTTATTCAAAATGACATCGCCTTGGAACAAAAAAATGATGACGAGAGTAAGCAGCAGGCCGACAATGGTAACGTTCCCAAACTTGGGGATGAAGTTCTTTTCAAAATGATTCAGCCCACGCTTTTTAATAACGACATTTCTCGTAATCACGCCGCCAGCCAGAGGAATGACGACAAACAAAACAACCGAAAGAATCAGTGTATCCCAAGGTATTGTTACACCGCCTACGCCAAGAAGGAAAGCCACGATGGGTGTGAAAGCAACAAGAATAATCAAATCGTTTGTCGCCACCTGCACCACTGTGTAGGCAGCGTTTCCTTTTGTCAAATGGCCCCAGACAAATACCATAGCAGTGCAGGGAGCTGCTCCCAATAGAACGGCACCGGCCAGATAACTGCGTGCGAGTTCCTCTGGGATCAACGCTTTGAAAATCACAAAGAAAAACAGCCACGCGATGCCGAACATGGTGAAGGGTTTAATCAGCCAATTAGTCACCCATGTGACAAATAAGCCCTTTGGATTTTTTCCGACGTCCTTAATGCTCTGAAAATCCACTTTTAGCATCATGGGATAGATCATAAGCCAGATGAGTATGGCAATGGGGATCGAAACATTTGCATACTCAAAGCGCCCAAGGAATGTCGGAATCTCAGGAAGAAATTTACCGATCAGAACGCCCACAGCCATACACAGAACGACCCACAAAGTCAGGTATTTCTCAAAGAAGCCAATGCCTGTATTTTTACTTTTTTTCACTATACCGCCTCCATTTATAAAGTATAGATTTCCAATTTTTTCTTTTGCTCTATATTATATTCATGCCTTATAGCGCTCATTTTCAAGCTCGACTTTTAACCAGGCAAACACCCCGGAAAGGAAGTCCTTTCCGGGGTGTTAAATCACCTGACCTTTTGAAGAATCGTGACGACTTCCTCGGTCTTAAGGACTTTTCCATAAGAAACCACTTTACCGTCAACCACCAGTGCCGGGGTAGTCATTACACCATATGCCGCAATCTGCGAAAAATCGGTTACATGGTCGATAGTCGTATCCATGCCGAGTTGTTCCAGCGCGCCTTTTGTCGCCGCTTCCAGCTGATTGCACTTTGCGCAGCCGCTACCTAAGATTTTCACGGATGCACCTTCGGCTTTCGCTGTTTCAGCTTTCGACATGCTTTCAGCGTCACAATTGCCGCCGCAGCAGCAGGAGGTTTTTTCTTCATTTTTGTTTTTACCACCAAACAATGCCATAATTAATATCTCCTTTTCAGATTTTTAGAATCCAAGATAAAACATATAAAAGCCTATAAGCAGGATCAGAGATCCCATTGCCATTTTCAAAACGGTGCTTGCCTTACCGTATTTTTCACTAGAAGAAAGCTTCTGCACGAAACCTATCGATGTTCCGGCGACAATGGCGAGAATACCGTGCCCGATGGAATACAGCAATAATAGCAGTATGCCCGAAAGGATGCTTCCTTTCCCTGCGACGATGGCAAGCAGCGCGATGAGCACCGGCGTCGAGCACGGCGAGGAAAAGATGCCGCCGAGGATTCCCACGATGAACGCTCCGACAAAGCCCTTCTTTGTGTTCTTTGCGAGAAGATAGCTCGATGGGATGATTTCGAAAATGTCCCAGGTCTGTAATGCCATAAGAATCATGAGGACACCCAAGATAATATACCACCAAGATGCAGAGGCGCCCATTAATTTACCGGCCAGGGAAGCAACAACCCCTAACGTTGTAAAGGTAACCGCGGCTCCTAGCGCGAAGGTGACAGAAAGCCAAAACGCCCTTTTCGGATCCCGCTGGCCTACACCTCCAACATAGCCGATAACCAAAGGAATACTGGAAAGTGAGCAGGGTGTAAAGGATGTAAGCACACCGGCTATAAGCGCAAGCAAAGGGGCAAGCCAGAAACTGTTCGTTATGAGCTCGGATAGGGTCTCGAGCATGGCTGTCACTCCGTTACCCCCATGTCCATAAGGATGGCCCTCATCTCCTCTTCGGTCACACCTCCCTGATGAACGGTAAACACATGCTCTCCCGTGTCCTTATCGCTGTACATGGTAAACTCGATGTCTATGTCATCACTTGGAACATAGGGCGTACCGTCGGCGTTTATAAACACCTGCGTGGGTATGACCTGAATTGGGAAATCGTCCGCCGCTTCCGTATACTTCCAAACGTCGACAAACTTGATGATCGCCTTGCCCTGCATTTCCTCGTTCATGGTTACAAGAACGGGCGCCATGGCTTTGCACGGAATGCAGGAGTCCGAGCCGAAGTCGATCACAATCGGCAGGCCGTACGCGGTCAGAGTTTCCAGATCAATGGAGCTTGCCGCCAGAAGAAAATCCCCTTCGTTTTCCGCTGTAACAAGTTCATTGTCACTGTCTGACGCGGCGGGATGGGTTTTTACCGCCCATAGAACAACAATCGCTACGACAACCAAGGCCGGAACCAATATTTTCATCAAGAGCTTTTTCTTGTTCGTCATCAGCAACATCCTCCACCGCAAGAGCATTCAGATTTTTTGTTTTTTTCCCTGGTAAAAGTTTTTCAGATTCTCCGGCATTTCATAGTCGCCGCAGGTACAGCTGCGCGTATCCTTGTATACGGCTCTGAGGATTGCATCTATGAGCACTTCTTTCGGAGGCACCTCATAGCTTCCCCCGTTATACGCAAACACCCTGCAGTCCACATCGGTGCCGCTGATATCGCCGCAGCAGCCGCAGCTATTTTCTTCCACGGAAGCGCAGATATCGTGGCCGTTTACACGGATTGTCGGCGAGGACAGGAACTTATACCGCACCGCAAGCTCCGCTGTTGTCATCTCAATTTTTTTATACTCGACTTCGTAGCCGGCAAACTGCAGCGCGGGGGTTAGTGTCGCCATTACTTCATCAAGCACCGTGTCGGTTCCGATGCAGCGGTCACAGGTCTGCAAATCGAGATAGAGATACTCAATGACAATTTTCTTTTCAGCCGCAGCCTCACCTCCGCAGCAGCATTCTTCCTTCGCTTCCGGTTCCTGCGTGCCATTGGGCGGTGTCCAGCCGGTATCCTCGCCAACGTAGGTAATCGCGCCAACCGGACACCAGTTTCCGCAGCCGTGGCAATGGTCTATGCAAGCTTCCGGATTCAAAACGACGGGCGATGGTGCTTTCGCGGTATCGTAAACACCGTGCGGGCATTTTCCTACGCAGGTACCGCACTCCGCGCAGGTCAGATAATCAATAACGGGATACCATGTCTTTGCCATAATTCTTTCCTCCCTATATAATAAATCCCTGAATGGCGTTAAAGAAGTAGCCAACAATGATAATGCCGACGGTGCAAATGGCAATGAAGAGTGCCAGCAGCTTTGGCTTCACCGCTTTGCGGAGCATGATCATGGATGGCAGAGACAGCGTGGTAACGGCCACCATAAAAGATAGAATCGTACCAAGTTGCGCTCCTTTGGATAGCAGCGCTTCCGCAATTGGAATGGTGCCAAAGATGTCAGCATACATCGGCACGCCGACAAGCGTTGCAAGAACGACGCCGAAGGGGTTTTCGCTGCCGAGAACCGTAGCCACCCATTCCTCGGGAATCCAGTTGTGGATAACGGCGCCGATACCAACACCCACCAGAATATATGGAAATACCTTTTTGAAGGTTGAGAGCATCTGCTCCTTGGCATAAATCAGCCGGTCCTTCTTTGTCAGGTCGGGTGATTCGATGTCTACGCTGCCCGCTGTCAGAATAAAGCTCTCAACATATCTCTCCATATGGAGCTTTTCAATGATCGTACCACCAATGACTGCAACGATAAGGCCGACGACCACATAGATAACAGCTACCTTTGCGCCGAAAATGCTCATCAGCAGAAGAAGAGAGCCAAGGTCTACCATCGGAGATGAAATAAGGAACGAGAACGTCACGCCAACCGGCAAACCTGCGGACGTGAAACCGATAAACAGCGGAATGGATGAGCAGGAACAGAATGGGGTAACCGTACCCAGAAGGGCCGAGATACAGTTTGCGCCGATGCCGTGGAATCGCCCAAGTATTTTTTTGCTGCGTTCCGGCGGAAAGTAACTTTGAATATAGCTGATGAAAAAAATAAGAAAGCATAGAAGCACTGTGATTTTAATCACGTCATAAAGAAAGAACTCAATGCTTCCAACAAGGCGCGTGGACGTGTCCAGCCCAACCGCGGAGAGCCCGCTTTCGATCAGCGCGTCCAACCATTTCATACCAAGAACCTGATACTGAAAAAAGTCCCAGATCACCTTTAAAATTTGCATTTTAGAAAAAACCTCACTTAAATGGTATATTATATCAAATTATTTTGATATATAATTCAAAAAAATATCTATTATCTTTTGCAACAATCACTCTTCTCTATCTCAGTGTTGGGCGTCGTAAGTTCCGACAGCAGATTTCCGGCATAGGCGCTGCCTTTTTCACTAATCTTGTAATGTGTCCATTTGCCTTCCTGCCGACTCTCCACGATGCCAGACTCAACCAGAATTTTCATGTGGTAGGAGAGCCCAGACTGACCTAAATCCAGTTGTTCCAGCAAAACACAGGCGCATTTCTCACCGCCTCGCAGCAGCTCGAGGATGCGCAGGCGCTTTTCGTCACAAAAAGCCTTAAATACCTTTGCATGCTCTTCATATATGGTTAGCACATTGTCACCTCATATCAAAAATATTTGATTTACTATCAGCATATGCATCAAATCAAATTTTGTCAATATAAAAGTTCGAGGAAAGTTATGTGGACAATGAAAAGTTCATAAATCAAGTCCTTTAAGGAAGATCAAGAACCACCTACTAAAAGCAAAAAAAAGCAGGTTTGACGATTCCGCACAAAGGACCTTGAGGCTGCCAATAATAGCCCCGCTCAGATACTTTTAGGCTCACCAAAACGAATTATTTTCACTAGAGGTTCAACCGGTTTGTAAAGTAAACAGGCCTGCAAGCCGTCAAGCCTGCAGGCCTTCATTTGCCTTTTAGCCGTTCAATTCCATTCCGTTCTGAAGCCTGAATACCATCGTTCCGTCCGGCTTCACGGTGACCGTGTTGACGGTTTTCAACCACAGCTTGTCGCTGAATTCATCTGGTACGGCATTCATGTCCTTGACGATGCGGATAAAGGCGTCAAAAGAGTCCACCCGTACCAGCCGAAGCGTCCGCTCCCGCTCCAGCGACTCGACCTTCGCTTTTGTTGAGTTATATCGTTCCACATAACCGGTGTACCGGGCAAGGTACTCATCTTGTTTTTGGGCGTTGGCAGCGTTATCCTCGACACATTTTTTTGTCAGTTCAGTAACCACATCAATCTCGCGGAGTAACTCTGTAAGCTCGGCATCTATTGCGGTGCAGTCCGTGTACGACCTGTTCGCAATTCTCCAGAATGGCGTCCTTGCCGTCAAGCAGGGTGCTGAAAGCCGCGAGAAAGCGGACTTTGACGTCCTCTTCAGTAAGATGCGGCGTCGTACATTTATGCTCACCTTTGAACTTGGCGTTGCACTGCCATATCATGCGGCGGTACTTGCTAGTGGAGTTCCATACCTTGGAGCCATAGAAACTGCCGCAGTCGCCGCAAATGATGCGAGTGTCAACGCCGATTTGAATTTGCAGGTTTTCGCCGGTTAAAAAATGCAGGAAAACAGCGGTGAGGGAATGTAGGAAATCAGGCTTGCCCCTGTTCAAAGAGGGTATTGACGATGTGCTGCTTTTGCTTCATGTATTCCTTGCGCTCCTTGAGGCGGTAGCTTTCGCCTTTGATGTTGACGACGGTGCAGTGATGAAGCACACGGTCGAGGATCGCGGAAGCGATGGTCACATCGGCGAAAATCTCATTCCATTGGGAAAAGGTCTTGTTAGAGGTAAAGACTGTCGAGACCTTCTCATACCGTCTGGCAATGAGCTGAAAGAACAGGTTCGCCCCCTGAATATCCATGGGGAGATACCCGATTTCGTCGATGACAAGCAGCTTGTATTTGCCCAGCGTTTTGAGCTTGTCCGGCAGACGGTTTTCAAAATGGGCCTTTTTGAGATGCTCAATCAGCGTGTGGCAGTTGATATAGTAGGTGGAGAAACGATGCCTGGCGGCAACCATCCCCAAAGCTGAGGCAAGATGCGTTTTACCCACGCCCGGCGGGCCCAGGAAAACGATATTTTCTCCGTTTTCAAGGAAACGCATGGTGGCCAGTTCTTCAATCTGGCGTTTGTCAATGGAAGGCTGAAAGCTGAAATCGAAGTCCTCCAACGTCTTTTTGATGGGAAAGCCAGACATCTGAACCTGCTTTTCGTAGGCACGCCGCCGTTTACTGAGCGCCTCCTCGGCAAAGATATGGTCGAGTACCTCCACGATGTTGAGTTCATCCTTCACGGCCCGTTCCAGATAGTTGTCCAGTATCTCCAGCGTGTTTCTCATCTTAAGACTTTCGAGGTTTTCTTTGAGGCGTTCCATCGTCAGTTCCGTCATAACAGCACCTCGTCATACCGGCTCAAATTATGTGGCTGTATGGGAAAGTCGATGACATTTTCACCGTCCAGCAGCGTGTTTTCGATGTCGAAGGACTGCTTGACGGTCAGCCTGCGGTAGTGATGGGCATTGACGACCATGTCTTTTTTCTGATAGGATAGCCGGTGCAGGGCGATTTGCTTTCCTTCGTGGTAGGCGGCAAGCAGGTTGTCCAGCGCTACGACTGCCACATCTTTGCCGGCGTATTCCGATGGCACGGAATACTGATTACCGCCGTACGAGATGAGGCAGTCTTTTTGCACCCGGCGCAGGTTAATTTTGCCGATAATATATTCGCGTTTGAGAGGGGTGAGGCCCTCTTTTTTTAATCGCTCGAAGGGAATTTCGTTCGTTGTGGCATGGACTTTTCCGTTAACCTTGTTGCACCAGGCCAGCGCCTGGCCGTTGAGATTGTCCAGAGACGAGTACTTGATTCCAATCATAAAATTGTCCCGGACGAACTGGACCGTGCGCTCCACCTTGCCCTTTGTCTGGCCCCGGTATGGCCTGCACAGCACAGGCTTGAAGCCGTAGAACCCGGCAAAGTCCTCGAACTGCCGGTTCAGGGTGCTGTCCTCCTGTTTCAGCAGGCGTTTGATGACCACCTGCTTCATGTTGTCGTACAGAATTTCCTCGGGGTATCCGCCGAAGTACCGGAACGCGTTGGCATGGCAGCGGATGAGTGTGTTTGTGCTCATGTCGGTCACGAACTCTATGTACCGCGCTCGCGAGTATCCCAGAATGAACAGGAAGCAGTACAGCTTCTTCAGCTTTTCGTCATCCAAGACAGTGTGATCCTCGAAAAATGCCCAGTCCATTTGGCCTTGCAGCCCCGGCATTGTCTCAAATCGTACCGTTGCCTTCTCGTCCAGCTGCTCCTTTTTGTTGCGGACATACTCTCGCACAATGCTGTGCCCGCCCTCGAAGCCCTGCTCCCGGATCTTTTCCAGAATTCGCTCCGCCGAGTACGGCGTTTCTTCCAGCTAGATTGCGATCTGCTCCTTGTACGGGTCCAGCTTTGACGGCTTCGCCGCGCTCAGGCTGTATACCGGCCGCGTCTCGCTCTCGGCGTACTTCCTGGCCGTCCTCGGGTCAATGTTATACCTGCGCGCTATTTCTGTGTAGCTGAGTCCTTTTTGCCGGTCGCTTCGGATATCCATCCAGTTTGCTCCTTCCATTTTGACACCCTTTCCGCCTCCACTACGGCAGGCAGTTTCGAGTGTACCATATTGCATTCCGCTCCGCTGCAAACCTACATTTTTTAACCGGCGTTTTCTTGCATTTTATCACTGGCGCTGACAATTTTGCAGGGTAAGTAAATCCCAAATAGGCAGCCGACACCACAAACCGAATAAACAGAAAAAGGGCTCCCGAAGCTCGCATCGAAACGGTGCGGAACCTCGGAAGCCCTTGCTTTACGGCCTTTTTCGGCACTTGTTGCCGGAGAGGGCCTTTTTCTGTTTGTATCAAAGACGGTATGAACATAGAGCCGACCTGTGACTGTGGCGTGCTTCTGGTGCACAGACGCAGTCACATAACTTCCACGAATACCCCCATAAACTTCACGAAGCCCATAAAATACACGTTTACTCGGTTCCGCGAAGTACAAAAATCCAAAAAATGAGCGCGGCCGTCAAGAAAATTGCTCCATGGTGGTGGCGCTTTTTATATGATATTGGCTGAAAAGCCCTTATTTCAAGGGCTTTCTGGCAAAAAAAGAAGCACCACTATTCTATCAAAATAGTGGTGCTTCTATGGTCCGAGTGACAGGGTTCAAACCTGCGGCCTGATGGTCCCAAACGTGTGTCTGAACCTTCGTCTGCCCCTCAACCGCCCTCTTTGACGCTTTCCGCAGTAAAGCGGCTTCCTCTTTGGCGCTCTTTTGCCCTCACTACTCCCATCGTTACTTTCGTATTCTGGGATTTGGTTAGGGATGAATTCCGTATATTAAAAGATGTGCGGCGGGAATGGAAGAGATGTTTACGCTCGATCAGATAGATTTTGGGGGGCAGATATGACCATATCTTGGGCCTTCACAGCGACACGAATTTTGTCGCGATTTTTTCGGTAAAAACCCGGTCATGTTCCACAAACAGGATGGTGGGCTGACAGGAGAGCAGAAGTGCCTCGATCTGCATCCTGGAGCTGACATCCACAAAGTTGAGCGGCTCATCCCAGACCAGCAGATTGGACTCCTCGCAAAGGCTCTTGGCGATCAGAACTTTTTTCTTTTGCCCGCCGCTGAACTCCGCCATGTCCTTTTCAAACTGGACCAGCTCAAAATCCAGCTTGCGCAAAATGGCTTTAAAAAGGCTCTCGTCGATGCCGCTCTCTCGGGCAAGATCGGACAGTCTCCCGCGCAAAAACGACGTATCCTGGGAGACGTAGGAAATCTTCAGTCCGCCGCCAACCTGTAAGTTGCCGGTATACGGGATGTCTTGCCCGCAGATGAGCTTCAGGATGCTGGATTTTCCACTGCCGTTCCGGCCCCGCAGCGCGATGCGGTCCCCACGCTCGACGGTGAAGGAAACATCGCTGCAAACGGCTTTTTCGCCGTACACAATTGAAACATGGTCGAGAGAGACAAGCCCCGGCGCGCGGTAGGGGATCTGAGACACCTTCAGCGCGTCGGCTTGTTCGATGTTCCGGAGCAACTGCGACTTCTCCTCCATCGCCTCCTGTCTGCGCTGGGCAATCGCCTTGGAGCGCTGCATCATTTTGGCGGATTTGTGCCCGATATGCCCTCTGTCCGGGCGCAGTCCGGAATTCTTGGTTCCAAACTTCGTCTTTTCCACCACGTCCGCCCAGCCTGCCTTTTCCCGCGCGCTGGTCTCCAGCCTGACGATTTGCTTTTTCAGCTTCTCATTCTGCGCCGCCTCAAAATTGTCCTGCCGTTTCTTGTTTTCAAACCAACTGGAAAAATTCCCCCGTTGCAGTTCGATATTGGTTTTGTTGATGGACAGAACGTGATCCACACACCCGTCCAGAAACGCCCGGTCGTGGGAAACGAGAAGAAACCCCTGCTTGCTCCGGAGATACCGGCTGACCCGCTGCCTGCCCTCCACGTCCAGGTGGTTCGTCGGCTCGTCAATGAGTAAAAAGCGGGACTCACCCACAAACAGCACCGCCAGCAGCGCCTTCGTCTGCTCTCCGAAGGAGAGCGTATCAAAGGAACGCTCCAGCGCGTCCTCGGAGACGCCCAGAAGGCTGAGCTCGCGGATCAGCTCCCAGTTCTGCGCCTCTGAGTTGACGGAGCGCAATACCTCCTCCGTGGGACGGCTCCGGTCCTTTACCGGAAACGGAAAGTATGCGAAGGGAACGGACGCGGAGATACTGCCGCCATAAGGATACTCACCCAGCAGAAGCTTTAGAAATGTGGTTTTCCCTCTGCCGTTGCGGCCGATAAAGCCCAGTTTCCAGTCGGTATCGAGTTGGAAGCTGACGTCCTCAAAAATGTTATCATAGCTGCCGGGATAGGCAAAGGTAAGACCCTCGACTTTGATCTGTGACATGGTTTTGTCCTCCTATATAGAAAATGGCTGCAAGAAAGTTACTTCTTGCAGCCATCACACAGAAAGACAAAGCCCGCCTGTCGGCATGGCAATTCCGTGAGCGCTCAAAAAATGCGTAACTTCTCTGCACAGGCATGACAAAACGGCGGCTGAAGCCGCTCACGGTTTTCATCATAGCCAATCAATCAGCAGGAAGCAATGCGCATTTTTTCAACTCCAATCTATATGAATCGAGGACAGTTTATCATTGCGGGACAGAAACGTCAAGGGGTTCATTTTCTGCCCAACTCGTTTTCGATCAACTGCCGGGACAATTCCATGGCCCGGATGGTGGCGTGAAAGCGCCTGTATTGCACGCTGGTCGGCTCATATTTTGAACAGGCTTTTTCGCATTTTCGGAGGATCGAGGCCAGCGGCTCCAGGGCGGCAGACAGATCCTGCGTGGAATATAGGTCTGCGCCACGCCCGGTCAGCAAATCCTCTGCAATTTTCATGGCCTGAATGCGGTTTTTCAGCAGGGTGTGCTGCGAGGTTCCGGGGACAAACTTGGGCTGCATCCGCTCACAGCGCACAATGATCGAGGTCACCACCTTCAGAACATTCGCCTGCTCCTGCTCCGTCATGTGTGCATCTCCTCCCAGTTTCGTAAAACAGCCAGCTGCTCCGGCGTATGGAACCAGTGCTCACCTTGCGGATAAACCGTTAGGGCCGAGCCGTGTGCATTGGCAAACCCTTTGACCGTTTCCATCGTGGACATGTTGTCCTGCCCGGCATATAAAATTGCCGTGGGGCAGCTCCAGTTTTGGATGGGGTGCAGCCGCTCCATGTCCACGATAGGCGAGACAAAAAGCGCCTTGTGAAGCTCCGCGCCGCCAAGAGCAAGCATAGAGAAATGGGCCCCGATGCTGTTGGCCCGTACACCGATTTCGCTCCACCGGGACTTCATGTAAGCAAACACCGTTTTCAGTTCCGGCACCGCTGTCCATGGGTTGAAGCGGTCTTCCCCGCCCTTGTGCTCACCGTGCTCCGGCAGGTCGACGGCAAGCACCTGATATCCAGATGGGCAGGCAGGCTAACCCTTCCTCCTTGCGCCCGCATTGACCGTGTACGAACAGATACGCTTTCTCTGCCGCGTCGCCGTACAGCACGGCGGGGGTATGTTCAATTTGAAATTTGCGCTCTTTCATTTTTTGCACCACTCCATAACCGGGCGCAGGTTTTCCTCGCTGACCCGGCTGCCGCCGTGGAGAAGCAAATCCAGCATATCCTGTTCATTTGCCGTTTTGTCTGGCTTTGCCGCCAGCTTTTTACCCACGGTGCGCTTCATGGTGTTCATCATAAATTTGTAAATGCCGTGGAGCTTATTGAGCTCAAAACCGCCCTGCAGGGTGAACAGCGGAATGTTCTCCGGAATGGCGTTGCCCTTGCGCACTTCCTTGATCTGCGAGCCGCCGGCCCCCATGCCCACGCCGCAGACCGCGGCAATTTTATAAAGCTTTGCCGCCTGCTTATAGCCCTTGACCTGACCGGCCATCAGCCAGCCGAGATAAAGGATTTCAGCGCCGGCGGCAAGCTCCCCTTTTGCCGCGTCCAGAGAATAGACCGGCAGATTAAGTTTCCCGCCCAGCAGCCCCGCGTACTGCGCGGTAAAGCCGGTATTGGAGGTATACACGATTGCATTCATCATAGATTTACTCCTTTTTCAGTATCCGCTTTAAGTTCTTCACGTCCAACAGCAGATTCACCGTCTGGAATGTGCCCCTGTAAAATACTGCCCAGTTGTTGAACACACACGGCAGGTTCTTTGCCTGCTCCAGTGTATCTACCGAAACAAGGGACAGCGGCACTCCCTGTTCTTCGCAGTACTGCCGGACTGTCTCGATGCTCTGACCCACATAGGGGCATTGCAGGTCGTAATAAATAATTAGCTCCCGGCTCTCAATTCTGGACGCTCTGGCGCAATCAGTAAACCGCGGCGCCGTACCGTCAAAGGAGAGGGTAAGCAGCTCGTAGCCGCTGTCGGTGGAGTCCACCGCCTTGAAACCAAAGCTTTTCGCAAAGCTCTGGTCTGTCAGCCATGCTTTCTGCTTTTGTGCGCCTAGCATACAGACGCCGGACTTGCCCTTTTCCCTGGCGTCCGCAATGCAATACTCCATCAGCGCCCGTCCGTAGCCCTTGCCCTTGTAGGGGGCGGCCGCCCACAGGCAATAGATGTATAAATAGTTCTCACCGGTAACAGGCACCCACACGGTCTCCAGCGGCGCATATTCGATGAACACGCAGCCCTTGACATTCAGCTTGCGAAAGACATGGCCTTCTTGGAGTCGCTCAGACAGCCACCGCCGCTTTCCCTCCACGCCGGGATGAGGCTTTTTGCTGCGGATAATACAGCAAAGATGCTCCGTATTGAGATTTTTCGAGGTCAGGTTGATAAAATCAGGGCTTGCGTTTTCCACGTCTACACCTCCGAATACTCCGGGCAGTCCGATTTTAAAAGGGCGTACAGTGCCATATCCAGCACCTTGCCGTTTTTAACGGCGTTGGCGCGCATGATACCCTCGCAGAGGAAACCGCTCTTTTCCAAAATGCGGCGGGAGGCGGTGTTGTAGGCAAAAGGCTCTGCAAAAATACGCAGGATATCTGTATTTTCAAATACGTATTTGCATGTTTGCTTCACTGCGCTGGTGCCAAGCCCCTGCCCCCAGAACAGTTCTGAAATATAATATCCTATTTCGGCAGTGCGGGAATGAATGTTGTCTTTGCGAAAAACGCCAATACTGCCGATGGCCTTGTCGTCTACTGTAATAGCAAAGGCAAAGGTCGCGTTTTTATCGGCGTGAAGCATAGCGTCGATATAGTCACCGGCATCCTTTTCCGTGTACGGGTATGGCAGGCCGTCCCGCAGATTGTTTTGAATATTCGGATTATTCAAAGCCGCCGCCAAATCGGCAGCGTCGCTCATGCGCCATGCGCGAATGCTGCAATCCATTCCATCACCTCTTCTTTACGGGGTGGCGGATCACCGTTTTCCACTTCTCCGGCGCGACCTTACGGGCGTCGGAGAGGTAGACCTCATGGTGAAGGCGACTGTCTGAGAAGTCATTTTCATATCCGTTCACCGCAAGAAACTCGTCCATCAACGCTACGGTGGCAGGTTCGTCGTCAAAGGGACCCATGTGCAGGATCTGGACGCACAAGCCCTCGTCCAGCGTGAAAAACTCCGCTGCGGAGCAGTCCAGCTTCTTTTTGCGTGTCGCCTCGCCAACCGCCCATTCAAAGTCGGCTTTGGTCACAAATTCCGGCAGGCGAATGACCGAGATCCAGTGGAACAGCGCCTTGTTCGTGTAGTCCACGCCATCGATACCCTCCTGCCACCAGAAGCCCTCCAGCGGCGGCACCACGAAATCGTAGTAGCCTTCCATGCGGTAGTCGCCCATCTTGCTCATCTTGATGGTGTAGGCCACGGCGTACAGCACTCCCACCGCCGCCTTATACGCGCCGGTGGCCTCATTGGGGTCGCCGGTACCGCGCACGGCAATGTAGTTTGCCTTCGGCACGGTCACGATTTCCGGCTTATTCTTAGGCAGATAGAATTCCTTATATTCCTTTTTAAAATCAAACGCCATGGTACCCCTCCTCTACTTCTTTCGTCTTGCTTTCGGCGCGGGAAGCTCCTCGTACAGGGCGCTCACCAGCCGCTCCAAAAATTCCCGATTGTCCACATCCTCCGCCAGCAGCATTTCCTTCGCCCCGCCATAGGGTAGCTCGCGGCGCGCATTTGGCATAAGCGCCAGCGCCGTGTTCACCGGCTTGACCAGCAGTCGGTCATCGTAAATGCCGCCCACAAGCTTGCCGCGGTAATAGAGGAGATATTCGCCCATCATGGCGCGGTGGGAAATATCCTCCAGACCGGAAAGCTGTTCCAGAATGAAGTCCAGGTATTCTTTACTCGACGCCATAATCGCCCTCCTTCAGCAGAGCATAAAAGTTATCCGTAACCCGTGCCATGCTTCCAGTGGCCGGGTATTTCCACGGAAACTGCACGTTTTTTCCATTTTAGCACGCCGGTAGTTCGCGCGCAAGGATTGGAAGCTTCTAAAAGAAGGTCCGGTATGCACGTGCTTGCGTACCGGGCCTTCGATGCTTGTGTTATTCGACTCGGTCGATCTGCCCGGCCTGAATGTAGGGAATATTACGCGCGATACGCTCCCTGGGCCAGTTCCACCACTGCATGGATTCCAGCTTCGCAGCGGTTTCGTCTGAAAACCGTCTGCGAATGGGCTTTGCGGGTGCGCCGCCCACAATGGTGTAGGGCGCGACGTCCTTTGTGACCACGGCGCGGGCGCCGATGATGGCGCCGTCTCCGATGGTCACACCCGCCAGAATCACCGCCTCGTACCCGATCCAAACGTCATTGCCGACGACGATGTCGCCCTTATTGTCCCATGCCTGCGTCACATCCGCCTTGTCCAGCCCCCATTCCTCAAAGAACAGAGGGAACGGATAGGTGGAAAGAGACCGCATGGTATGGTTGGCGCTGGTAAAAAGGAATTTTGCGCCGCAGGCAATGGAGCAGAACTTCCCGATCACCAACTGATCGTGATTGATGGGATAATGATAGAGAACATTATTCTTCTGAAAGTCGCAGGGATTGCCCACAAAATCGTTGTACATCGTGTAGTCGCCGACCTCGATGTTCGGGTCATCAACAACATTTTTCAAATAGACCGTCTGCTTGTCTCCCGTGCGGGGATAGATTGTTTTTTCCGGAATAGACATGGTAACCCTCCTGATTTTTTTATTTGTTATGCTATTCCGGTCATGCCAATGCAGCGCTTCACCGCGCACCACCTCTGTTTCCCATTCTGTGCGATTTCATTTTGAAGGTTTATGCAACAAAATCCTTGCGGATTTCCTTTTATTCCACGGTCACACGGAATCGGCACTCCTGCGCCCCGGAGAGGACCGTGCGCATCTGCTCCACCTGAATTTTCTTCTCCGGCAGAAGTGTATTGAGCACATAAAGGATACTCTGCCGGGAGCACTCGCAGTGTACCGGCGCGGACGCAAGCCCCGCGTCCACCGCCGGGCAGAGACAGCGCGGATAGCCGATCTCGTAGACGCGGCCGCGTTCGATAATGTCCGCGAAGAAGAACTCCGACCGCCCGTATTTCTCGTACTGCAAATCCAGATCGCCGCCGCACTCGTCAAACTGCCGCTGTTGCTCTTTCAGGACATAATTCTGCATGCAGCCCACGGCGCAGGGGCGATACAACTCCTCCCGCTCGCTCTGGGGCAGCTTTTCGATGCCGCTCTCCAGCGTATTGAAAAACGTCTGGTTAAAGCGCTCCCATTCATTTGCCATATCAAGCTGACCTTCTTTTCTGTTTTTCATCTTTCCGCCGCCAGCGAAAGAAATTTCTTCTCCGACAATATCTCGTTGGTGACGTAATTTCCGTTATAAAAAAGCGCGTAGTTTGTCCACGCCGCGGGCGCGTTTTGAGCCCGCTCCCGGTTCTCCAGCAGAATACTTTTGAACGGGATGCCCACGTTCTTTGCCGAGCTTTCGATGAGCGGTACATATTTTGCCGTATAGGGACAGCCTGCGGTATAGTAGAGCACAAAACCGCTCTCGTCAATATGCGGCGTTTTGGCGCAGGGCCTGAACTGCGGCACAGGTGCGCTCTTGTCAAAGGGCAGATACAGCAGCGTGAAAAACGGCTCCGCCGTATCCGCCAGCCGGAAACCCTTGTAGGTAAGATACTTGGGATCTGATAAAAACGGCTGCTTTTTCTTTGATGCGATCACGCAAAGGCCGCGCCGCCCCTGCGCTTTCCCGTCGGCGATACAGCGCTCCATCAAGTCGTTTGCGTAGCCGTGACCCTTGAGCGCACCGGACACCCAGAAACAATCTATGTAGAGATACCCCGCCGCCTCGATGGGAACCCACGCATACTCCGCCGGAAGGTATTCGATAAAGCATTTGCCGCGCTCTGCCGCCTTGAGAAAGACCAGCCCTTCATCCAATCTGTCCCGCAGCCACGCCTTTTTGGAGGCCACTTGCGGGTCCTTATTACAGGAGATGGCGCAGCAGATATGCTCCCGCTCCAGATTTTCCTGGGTCAGTAGAATGTACTCCATAGGAACCTCCTTGTCGGAATAAAATACGAAAAGAACGCAGCGCGCATGCCTGCGATTCCAATATCAAACGGGAAATTGATAATCCACGAGTTGTGCTCGCCTTATTCACCCATTGCTTTTCTTAAATCCGTAATATAAGCTGCTTGCTGCTTTTTAAGATACGACTTTACAAATAAATTCATAATGGGATTAGCGACTTCAACTTCTTCAGTAAATTCGATTTTTGTACCAGAGCCGCCCTTTGAAAAAAGCCCAATCCAATGCCCGTCCATATTCTTGTTTTTCATATCAAATTCATAGCGTTCATAGGGCTTTTTGAGTACAATAGTAAATTCAGTTTCAAATCCGTCTTTCGTAAGTTCAGTAAAACGATTACCATCGTCAGATACTTCTATTTTAACTATATCACTGCGCCAGTCAAAGGCTGTGTTATCCGTAACTATATTCCAAACAGTTTCTATTGAACTATGGAACCTTGCAATAACGGTTGCTTTTTTCATTCTGCATCCCTTCGTTCTATATAAATAATCTCAATTCCAAATTCTGACTGCCTTTTATCCGCTCTGTTCCCCGATTGTGTTTATTAGGAATCACGCCTGCGGCGCAGGCGCTTTTCCTCTCTCGTAGGCCGTTGGCAGTAGACCGTATTCTTTTTGTCCGCTTTGTGATGCTCCCGGCAGAAAACGCAATCGCCATGCCGCTGGCAGCGCATCCGTTTGCAGGGGCAGTCCGTACGCTGAGTTACGCAGAGCATGGGCGTATAGCGGATGCCGTCCGTCGTCTGTTCCGCGTCTGTCTCGCAAAAGCCCAGACGCCGGTAAACCTCTACCGCATAGGGCGAGGAATTCACCGTCATCTGTCCGGCGAAATTCTCCTGACAGGCGCGGAAAAATAGTTGCCTTCCCACGCCCTGACGGTGGTATGCGCCGCGCACAAAGAACAGCGCGATATGCGCGCCGCCGCTGCGGGTGGCCAGAATGCCGATGAGCGCGTCCCCATCAAACGCGCCGTAGATACGCAGCTGAGCAAGGTAGTCCGGGTCGTGGATGGAGGCGTAAAACGCCTTTACGCCCTGCGGGGCGTAGTCCGGCGCTTCAAACTTCTGAAAAACCTCCCACGCCAAATCCAGCGCCGCGCCGTACTCCTCTTTCGCAAGCTCTCGAATCTCCATAATCTCCCACCTCAACTAAATCTTCTTTTTCTGTTCCGCTATCTTTTGCAACGTGCTCACGATATCCTTTAAAATCAGAGGTCGCATACTGTCGCGGTATCCGGTGAGGTCGGCATTTTTCAACGCCTCTCGAATTCGGGGAATCAGGTTTGACTTCGCCGTCGCGATTTCCGGCAGCGCCTGAATGCACTGTCGGGCTGTAATGGGCTTTTCGTCCGTAACATGGGCGAGAAAATCGTCAATCAAAGCGTCATAGCGGTTTTCGCTGTCCCAGCGGGCGTTGGCAGCAAGAATGGAGATAGCCCGGTTCCGTACCAGCGAATTTTTATGGTGCAACAGCGCGACGAAGTCGTCGAGATACGGATAAAACCGGTCGCTCTCCCGGCTTTCCGCCGCAAGTTTATCCGCATAGGCGCAGGCGGACTTGGCGTCCTTGTCGGTCAGACGCTCAAGTAGTTTCTCTTGATCGGTCATATTTCCGGCCTCCTGAAAGGTGGTTTATTTTAGGAAGATGCCCCGGCAGTCGCGGTTCAGCACCGGAGCGTTTATGGTAATCACGAGTTCCTCCAGAGACGATAACAGCGCCGCGGCGCACAGGATGACACCCGCGGCAGTCAGCCCCAGCGCCGCATACAGAACCGGGAATGTGAAAATCAGCGCGCCCGTGGCCTTGTTCGCGTAAGTATGCAGGGCGGAAAAGGTTTGGTGTTTCACAAACCCGATGGCATAGCCTGCAAGACGCAAAGCCGCGATGAAAGCGGCACCGATCCACAGCCATATGGGAAATGGGAGATACCGCACGGCGAAAACTGCAATTGCCGCGGCAAAAAACAGATCTGCCACGCTGTCCAGCTTCGCTCCGGTAGCGCTTTGCGTTTTCAGCCTGCGGGCCAGCGCGCCATCCATCAGATCGCTGATTCCACCGCACAGATAGCAAGTCCAAAAAGCGGTGGAGAATGGAGCGGCCAGCACCATTCCTACTGCAAACAGAAACCGCGTGAAAGTAATCACGTTGGCAAGATTTTTGATAGCAATATCCCCTCACACTTTTTTATCATCATACCATGTTTTATTCCTGGGATAAAGTCTCTTTGCAGTAGCTATTTTCCTCTTTCTGTAATATTGTCCGTATTGCAAAAGGAGGCGAGGACAATGCAGGAAGAATACACAGTCGGCGCGTGGGCAGAAATCTGGTTTGCGCGGAACGCCGGAAAGTGGCGTGCCAGCACCGAGGGCGGATACCGCAATCTGATTTACCGGCACATCGTCCCCGGTGTGGGGAAAATCAAGTTCGCCAAGCTGAAGCCAGTTCACATCAGTGCCTTTTATAAAGCGCTGGCGGAAAGCGGGCTCGGTTCCCGCAGTATCTGGTGCGTTCATCTGCTCCTTCGGCACTGTCTGGACGACGCCTGCAAGGATGGGTTCCTCGACGTCAATCCGGCGGACTTATGCGAAGTCCCGACCTCGGAACGCAGGCCTGCCATGCGGGTCCGGTCTGGGCAGATTCGCCGTTATCTGGACGCGGCGGAGTGCGAGGGTGTGCTACCCATCATTTATATTGGACTTAACGTCGGCCTGCGGCAATGTGAACTGTTCACACACTTGTCTAACTGGAATTTTTTGTTCCGGATTGTCAACCTGTCTCAAAACCATCTCTAAGGCGCGAACTTTATCGTAAACTCTGGAACCCACTTCTGGCAGCAGTGAATCTGTCAAATCTTCAAAGCCATCATAATCATTTATTTCATCTTTAGTCATTTGAGGCTCAAACTTCCACCAGATACGATGGGGGCAACCATTCCATCTTAAAAATTTATATCCCTCTGATAATTCATATACAGCATGACATATCGCTAACTTAGTAATAATACGTTCGATTCTCTCAACGTCTTTAAACCCTTCCGTCGCCAAAAAAGTCTAAAATGATAAAGGTGCTTCCTTGCTTTCTATCTGAAAATAATCGCAATCATATATTTTGTTTTTTGAGTACTCGCTATAAAATGCAATAATAGTTTTTGTAAACAGTTCATCCTGAGAAAATCCGTTGTTGCATTTGCTGCACGCCGGAACAACTGGCAACTCTGACGGAAATGGGTGCGTGAGAAACGCTCTTGATGGCGCATGTTACCGAGTATCGCATTCGCCGCCACAATATACACAGTACATCAATGTTCCACGTTCAAAAACAATATGGGGTCTTTTTCCTTCTGGTCCGTTGTACATTTTTAAAAAAGCCGTTGCGCTCGCTGCACATAAATCTTCTTTGCCCCCTTACCTAATATTCGAGTTAATACTGTCTTGGAAAGAAAACCAACCATATAAGAATCCGCGCGAGTGGTTGGAGAAGTCAAGAACAGTGCAGAATGTGAACACCCAAAATCTGCGGCTTATGCAGCCAGACCTCTGGCGGCCTGACGATACATGGCCGGCGGCAGACCGCCGGGGTTAGTAGTGTAGATTCGCTGACGGTTATAGTAAGT
>JAYFNH010000013.1:0-88459 GCA_034933545.1 Oscillibacter sp. | reverse complement strand
CAATTGGATATGGTGTTCCTCTGCTGATTTAATTTTAACACCCTTGTAGGTTGCCAACCTGTATTCTTTGCCTCCATACATGATTGCACAGATGCAGCCGGTAAAATGCATGACGCCAAAGGGAATGTGCGCAATGGAAAGCATGATAGCACACTGTTCGGGGAAATTATTGCAGTGCAACCACAGATAGGAGCGTGGGAACGACACCCCGCTGTCCTTTTCAATATATCCTGTCCCGCCGTCAAAAGAATGTTCTTCCCGTTCAATTCGAATGCTTCCGGTCAAGCTATGTGCCATACTGATAACTCCATGGCGGCACTGCATCGGCAGGTAACGAAACAGCCCCATAATATCAGATTCAAGCGGTGTTAATGGGCCATAGTTGATTTCGCCCTGTATGCCCGGCAATTCAATCCTGCACCCATGTTCAGAAAACAAACAACTGCCGACATGAATCCCCTCTTTATCCACCGTCAATTCTGGAAAGTCATATTGCATAGAAGACTTTTTTGACAATACCTGAACAAACACACCGCTTTTTGCTTTCCCCGGAATAAAGGCAATGACATCATCGTCTTTTTGATGCTTGAAATACCATCCCTCAAATTTATTATTCCACATGGCTGTCCCTCATCGCCGGGTTTTCGATGATTCGTCCGTGCTCATCAAACCGAGATCCGTGACAAGGACAGTCCCAGCTGTGTTCACTCGCGTTCCACTTCAAGGCACACCCAAGGTGAGAGCACCGCTTTGCGGCAGGCGTGATGAAATCAAGCAGGGTCGTACCCATATTGGAAAACAACTGACCTGTGAGCATATTCCGATTCGGGGAAAATGCTTCCGCATAGGGATTATCTCTCCGGATTACCATATCCGTGAGAATATTTGATGCCACCATCGAGGTCGTCATTCCCCAAAGGTTGAACCCTGATGCCACATACACATCCGGCATAGCCGTACTGTAAACGCCGATGTACGGGACACCGTCCAAGCTGACACAGTCCTGGTTTGACCACGCAAATTTCTCTTTTGCTTTGGGGAAATACTGCTTGGCAAATGCTCGGACTGCATTATATCCGCCGCCTTTCTTTCCCGTTCGATGGTCACCCCCACCAATAAGCAGTAAGCCATTATAGTTTCGCAGGTAAAATCCATTCTCTTTCATGTCCTCAATGGTGCATCCCAAATCGGGTGCGTTTTCATATGCGACCACATAGGAACGCTGCTGATACTGCTTCATAAAATAAAGACCATGCCGGTTTACAAAGGGGAAATGGGTTGCCACAATTACCTTTTTTGCATGAATCGTTCCATGATTTGTGATAGCGGCTGTGCCGTTTAGTTTTTCCACAAAGGTGTTTTCATAGATTTTCAGCTTTTGCGCCGCCCCGTACAGGAATTTCAGCGGATGAAACTGGGCCATCTGCGGATAACTCACCGCTCCAGCAACGGGAAAGGGCATAGCGGTATTGGTTAAAAACTGGGCGTTAAATCCCAGTGATGCAACAGCTTCTACTTCCCTTTTCATAACCTCGCCGTCATGTAGGGAGTACATGACCGACGGCTTGTCCTCAAAATCGCAATCAATATCCATTGAAAGCTTACGGAATTCCTCCACAGCCTGAAGGTTTGCGTGTAGATACATTCCTGCCTTTTTGGCGCCCTGTGTTTTGATAAGCTCTCCATACAGCGTATCGTGCTGGGCAGTCAGTACAGCGGTGGTGCCTTTGGTAATACCGCCACCCACCTGCTTTGCTTCTACCAACAGATAATCCACGCTATTCTGCTCAAGTTTCAGGGCAGATAGTACCCCCGCCATGCCACCGCCTATGATGAGCACATCGGTTTTTCTGTCGCCGTCAAGTGTAGGAAGATCAGGCTTTTTAATATTCTTTGTCCACAAATACTCCATTTTTACCACCTCGTTGCTCATAGTATTTCCATTTTTGTGCAAAATAATATTGAAAGATATAAAAATGGAGATTGGATTTGATGCTGTATACTGCGAACCATCGGCGCTAAATCGTTCACTTGGGTACCTAAACCGTAAGTTATTTCTGTATAGAATTACTTTACATTTCTGCACCCCCTCGCCACCCTGCACCCCCCATAACGCAAATTGCACTCCCCATGGCTTTCTATTAAAATATGAGTCCTTTGCCGCAAAAGTCCAGTAACCGTGCCAGGCTGCCGGACTTTTCTTTTTGTCCTGCGGCCTGCCGGTTTGCTCTTGCGCAGTTGTCCTCCCCTAAAGCAGAACAGACCCGGCGCAGCATGGCACACTTTCGGCATGATCAGGCGCAGGGCCGCGAAAATGAAGTCTCCCGCCGGCGACTTTTTGACGTTCAAGATTTTTCTTGGTGGGACGGGGCGCTGTGTGGTATAATAGACCAAACGGGAAAATCTGTCAGAAGCAGTTGGCCCAAAGGAGGCGTCTTCGTGAACTGTCCGGTGTAAGTACAACGCAAAATACAGTGCGCTGCTGAAAGCGGCGCTGATTTGTTGTGCCTGAAATCGGAGAGGAATAAATCGTTCATGAAGAAAAATATTGATCTGATGTATGCCATTGCGCTGTTGCAAGGCATGGTTTTTTACGGTCCCGTGGCCACCTTGTACCGGCAGGCGCAGGGCGTTTCCGTCTTTGAGATCACCCTTATCGAAAGCATTTCCCTGCTTTTGTGCCTTTTGCTGGAGATTCCGTGGGGCGTGGTGGCCGACAGGATCGGATACCGGCGCACCATGGTGTTTTGCTGTATGCTGTATCTCGTCTCCAAGATCGTGTTCTGGCAGGCCAGCGGATTTTGGGGCTTCTTGCTGGAACGCGTGATGCTCAGCGTCATTATGGCCGGTCTGTCCGGCGTGGATACCAGCATTCTCTATCTCTCCTGCGAACAGGGAAAGAGCCAGCGGGTGTTTGGCATTTATGACGGCCTGCTCACCGCCGGACTGCTGATCGCATCCGTGGTCTTCTCTGTCTTTATCGGAGACAACTACCGCCTGGCGGGTGGTCTCACTGTCATCAGCTACGCCCTGGCGGCGCTGTGCTCCCTGGGGCTGACGGAGGTCAAAGCGGAGCGGAGCGGAGCTTTTTGCCTGGAAGAGAGCAAGGCTGTTTTTCGCCGGATCTTCCGAGACAAATATCTGCTGCTCTTTTTGGCGGCGGTAGCCTTTTTGTCGGAGACTCACCAGACCATCACCGTGTTTTTGAACCAACTGCAATATGTGAAATGCGGTCTATCCGCCCCGGCCATGGGGTATATTTATACAGCTGTGACGCTGGCCGGTCTGGTGGGCGTGTACTCCGCCCGCTTCACGGGAAAAACCGGTATGGGCCGGTCGGGCCTTTTGTTTTTCGGCGGGGCGTCTGCCGCCTGTCTGGTGCTGGCCCTTACCCACCAGGCGGCGCTTTCTGTGGGCAGCATACTGATGCTGCGGATTGCCGCCAGTCTTTTCCAGCCCTTTCAGCTGGAGCTGCAAAACCGCCAGATCCGCACGCAAAACCGGGCCACGGCCCTAAGCGTCAACGCCATGATCACAGACAGCATCGGGGCGGGTACCAATCTGCTCTTCGGCGCGTTGGCCCAGCGCAGCCTGCCCGGAGCCTTTCTCTTTGGCGGGGGGCTGTGTTTGGCGGGTCTGCTCCTGTTTTCCGTCTGGTACGGCAGGTGGAAACAGCATCCCGGCACCATGCCGGAGGGCACGCCATAAGATACCCGGGAAGCTGCGGCAACCGGGCGGCAAAAATCAAAAAACGCATCGAGTGGACCGCCGCGCCATGGCGGCTTGCTGTAAAGGAGGTCCTGGGCTACGAAAAAAGTCATCGCGCTGCTGGGAAGCCGGCGAAAAGCCAACACATACGGCGTTCTATTGCAGATACAGGCGCTGCTGGCGCAAAATGGCACACAGCTTGAGATCGTGGAGCTGTATCAATACGACATCAGGGACTGCGCGGGATGTGACGCCTGTGTGCTCACCGACCGCTGCCCGCTGAAGGACGATGTTCCCGCTCTTATGGAAAAGCTGGTGTCGGCGGACGGCGTCATTTTGGCCTCTCCGGTCTATTTGCAGCAGGTCAGCGGAAAGATGAAGACTTTTTTCGACCGCACCTGCCGCTGGTATCACCGTCCCGTGCTCACCGGAAAGCCGGTGCTGTGCGTGGCCACCACCAAAGGCTCCGGGCTCAAGGCCACCCTTTCGTATCTAAAAAACGTGGCTGCTCAGTGGGGCGCCGTCCCCGCCGGGACTGTGGGCCGCACCATTTTCGATCTCAAAAAGAAGGTGACGCCCGGGGAGATCGCCCGCTTTTCTCTTCTGCTGGAGACACCGGAGCGGTTTGTGCCCACGGTCCGTCAGCTCATTGACTTTGAAGTGCAAAAATCCCTGGCGCAGTATCTCAGCGGGCTGGACAGCGCTTACTGGCGGGAAAAGCAGTGGCTGGACCATCCGTATTTTTACCCGTGCCGCGTCTCCCCCTTCCGGCGGGCCGTCAGCGGCACGGTCGGGCGGGCCATGCGCCGAAGCATGGCCCGGAGCGCGCCGCCCGACGTTTCCTCCGCCGACGGAGAAGGCGGTTCCGCCTGCTGACCCATCCCCGGTCCCCTATCCAAACGTCAAGCCATATAAACGCCAAGCGAGGGCAGGCCTTACGGTCTGCCCTCGCTTTTTTGCGAGAACTCTTGTGGGCGGAAGGCGCTGTGGAAGGCGGGTCAGTTGACCCCCTCGGTTTCCTTCCAGAACTCCTTTACGGCCTGTTCATAGCCGGCGTGGTCCACCAGATAGCTCATGCCGTGATCGGCGCCGGGCACCACGAAGAGCTTCTTGTGGGATCGGCACACCTTGTAATTTTGAAACGTCATCTCCACGGGGACAAAGTGGTCGTCCGTGCCGTGGATGAACAAAACGGGGGTTTTCGTCTCACGGAGAGCGTCCAGCGTGGAGTAGTCGTCGGCGTTGATCTGAAGCCGGCGGGCGTACATATTCTCCGCCATGGCTTTGTGCAGGCGGTAGGAAATGTGCAGATTGTCTCTGGCCACATGGCGCCAGATCTCCTCGGGAGATGTGAAGCCGCAGTCCGAAATAATGCCTCTCACATTGTCCGGCAGGTCCAGGCCCGCCGCCATCAGCACCGTGGTGGCGCCCATGGAGATACCGCAAAAGTAAACCGGCAAGGTGCTCCCGGTGCGCTGATTGATCCAGTTGGCCCAGTCCAGGCAGTCAAACCGCTCTTTTAGGCCAAAGCCCATGTATTCGCCGCCGCTGTTGTTCTGGCCCCGCTGCTCGGCAAAAAGGACAGAGCATTGGTTGTCATAGATAAAATCCGAAATGATGCCGAAGTCCCTGCTCCAGGAAGAGCGCCAGCCGTGCATGGCCAGTACGGCCCGTTTTGCGCCGGGGCAGGCGTGCCAGTGACCCACCAGCTCGGTGCCGTCGGCGGCGGTGATGGTCACCATCTCCGTGTGGGAGGAGAGCAGTTTTTGTTCCCCTTCCTCGATCCGTCGGCGCACCTCCGGGTCGATGAGCGCGCCGGAGATCCGGTCTCCCGCTATTTTCATGAGGGTGGGCTCGTCTCTGTCCAGCGCCGTTTTCACCAGGATCCTGGTAGTCAAGTAGGCCGCTCCTGCCGCCACAGCGCCCATGCAAGCGGCGGCGCCGGACGCAATCATATAGCGTTTGGTTCTTTCTTTCATGTGGTCTTGCCTCCTTTGACTCTCTCGCCAGCACCGCTGCGGGGCTAGCGAGCCTTTCCCGCATTATAGGGTGTTCGGCGGAAAAATGCAAGTACCGGCACGGTGTCTTTCAACCATCCTCCCCTGACAGCCGGCAGCGAAACACGGTGTCCACGCAATCCCGGCCCCGCAGCATTGCCCAACGTATCGGGCAATAAAAAAGAGCCGTGCCGGGCGCCAAATTTCGTTTCTTCGCATCGAATTCTTTTTGTCCGGTGCGGAAAAAGAGCCGTTTTTCTCCCCGTTCCACCGGGAAAAAGACGCGAAAAGAGTCACCGACAAGTGCGCCGGCGGCTCTTTTTTGTGTTTGTCCTTCACACCATTTTTTCCGGGGCCGCCAGCTCTTCAAACCGCTCTTTGCTTAAAAGCCCCAGACGCAGCACGGCTTCTTCCAGTGTCAGTCCCTCTTCGTAAGCAAGGCGGGCCGCCCGGGCGGCGTTTTCATAGCCGACGGTGCCGTTGAGACAGGTGACAAGCATCAGCGACTGCCGGAGATGGCGGTCCATGGCGTCCCGGTCGGCGGAGATGCCCACGAGGCACCGCCCGGTAAAGGACGCGAGGGAATCCGCCAGCAGCCGGGCGGAGTGGAGGTAGTTGCGGATGATGACGGGCATAAAGACGTTGAGCTGGAAGTTGCCCTGGGAGGCGGCCACGGCGATGGCGGCGTCGTTGCCCATGACCTGCACGGCCACCATGGTGACGGACTCGCATTGAGTGGGATTGACCTTGCCCGGCATGATGGAAGAGCCCGGTTCGTTTTCCGGAATGCGGATCTCCCCGATGCCGCACCGGGGGCCGCTGGCCAGCCACCGCACGTCGTTGGCGATTTTCATCATGTTGGCCGCCAGCGTCCGCAGCGCACCGTGGGAAAAGGACAGGGCGTCCTTGGCGGTGAGGGCGTGGAACTTGTTTTCCTCCGTGACAAAGGGAAGGCCGGTCAGCGCCGCGATGCGTGCCGCCGCCAGACGGTCAAAGCCATTGGGGGTGTTGATGCCCGTGCCCACCGCCGTGCCGCCCAGCGCCAGAGAGTAAAGTCCCGCGGCAGACGCGCTGATCTGCCCGTAAGAGGTTTCCAGCATTCCCCGCCAGCCGGAGATCTCCTGCGAAAAGCGGATGGGCGTGGCATCCTGCAAGTGGGTGCGGCCGATCTTGATGACGTCCCGGTTTTCCTCCTCCAGACGGCAGCAGACCTCAATGGCAGACCGGAGCGCCGGCAGCAGGCGGCGTTCCACGGTCTCCGCCGCCGCCATGTGCATGGCGGTGGGGAAGGTGTCGTTGCTGCTCTGGGACATATTCACGGTGTCGTTGGGGTGGAGCAGCTTCTTTCCGGCCAGGGCGTTGCCCCGGTTGGCAATGACCTCGTTGACGTTCATGTTGGTCTGGGTGCCGCTGCCGGTCTGCCAGACGGACAGGGGGAAATGGCCGTCCAGCACCCCTATGAGGATCTCGTCGCAGACCTGCGCGATCAAGGCGCACCGCCGCTCATCCAACAGGCCCAATTCCGCGTTGGTCTGGGCGACCGCCTTTTTCAAAAGGGCAAAGGCCCGGATCATCTCCCGGGGCATGAGGTCGTCCCCGATGGGGAAATTTTCAAGGCTTCGCTGTGTCTGCGCCCCCCACCAGCGATCCGCCGGCACCTGCATCTCCCCCAGCGCGTCGTGTTCCATGCGATATTCCATCTCCGTCCACCCTTTCCACAGCTTTTTTCCTATCATAAAAGAAAAACAGGCAAAAGTAAAACAGTTCTTTGCGCCTCCCGCATTTCCGGGTGCTATGCCAGCCCAAAAACGCATACACATATCCATATGTGGCATGAGCCAGTCTGCCCGCAGGGCATACCATATCTTGTCTCTGTTGTTGCGCAGGAGGGAGATGAGCCATTGGATGAACAAAGCATTTCCCGCTTCAGGGGCTGAAAAAAAGCTTCTGGGGTATATTCCCGCACCCGCCAACTGCCTGCCAGCCAGCCGTCTGCCCTCCGGCCCGGCTCTGCGGGGCATGGTGGTCTTTTTGTGGCTGGTCAGCGGAAGAGGGTTCTGGTACCGCGTGGAGTCCATTCGGGACGACATGATGACCGGCTATATCTTTTCGTCAGGCTGGTGGTACTACCTGCCCGTGAGCCGTCGGCAGGTTCGCCGCTACTATTGAGTCAGGAGGTGCCCATGGCAACGCCCAGCGATTCCCCGCTTTTCCCTTCGGCGGCGGGCAGTAACCAATTTGAAGTCATCGCCAAATACAGCGGGGATCTCACCGCCATCGCCCAGGAACTGCAGGCCACGGTCGAAATTCTGATGCAGGGGTACGCCATTATCACATTGGATCGTGCCCTCATCCCCGCTCTTTATTCTTATCCCCAGATCGAAAGCCTGGAGCTGCCCAAGTCGCTCTATATCGCCGCCATCAACAATCTGATTTCCTCCTGCGTCCGGGCGGTACAAGACCCCAAGGTCTACGGGCTCTCCGGCGAGGGCGTTTTGGTGGCGGTACTCGACTCCGGCATCGACTATACCCACCCGGATTTCCGCAACGAGGACGGCACCACCCGCATCGTCTGGCTGTGGGATCAGACCATCGACGGCATCCCGCCCGCCGGCTTTTCCTCCGGCGCCGAGTACAGCCGCGAGCAGATCGACAACGCCCTGCGCTCGCCGGTGCCGCTGGAGATCATTCCCAGCAAAGACACCATTGGCCACGGCACTGCCGTGGCGGGCATCGCCGCTGGCAACGGGCGTTCCGGCAGCGAAGACAACGTGGGCGTGGCTCCCCGGTCAGAGCTGATCGTGGTGAAGATCGGCACCCGCGGCTACCGCTCCTTTGCCCGCACCACGGAGCTGATGCGGGCTGTGAAATACGTCATCGCCAAAGCCGCTTCTTTGCAAAAGCCCGTGGCCATCAACATCAGCTTCGGCATGAACGACGGTTCCCACCGCGGCGACTCCCTGTTTGAGACGTATCTCTCCAATATCAGCACCGTGTGGAAAAACGCCATTGTCATCCCCACCGGCAACGAGGGAGCGGCGGGGCATCATTATGCCGGCACTATTTCCACCGGCCAGACAAAGGACATCGATTTTTTTACCGCCGCCGGCATCGAGCAGTTCTATCTCTCGCTATGGAAAAATTTTGCGGACAGTTTTTCCGTGGAGCTGGACTTTCCCGACGGCTCTTCCTCTGGTATCGTCGGCATCGAAAGCCAGGTGAAAAACGTCCGCATAGGCAATCTGGTGCTGACGGTGGTCTATGGCCAGCCCAGCCACTATTCTGTGCACCAGGAGATCTATTTTACTGTGCGGGCCACCACAGGCTCTGTGAGCTCCGGTCTCTGGAAGTTGAGGATCATTGCCGGCACCGTGGTGGACGGCGGCATCGAGATATGGCTCCCCACTTCCGAGGAAGTCACCGACAAAACCCATTTTTCAAGCCCCACCGTTACCGACACCATGACCATTCCCTCCACATCGGAAAAGGTCATCAAGGTGGCAGGCTACAACGATCTGGTGGGGAATATCGCCGAATTTTCCGGCGTGGGCAACACCAATCCGGCCCTGCCCAATCCGGATCTGGCGGCCCCGGCGGTGGGGATACTCACCGCCAAAAGCGGTGGGGGCTACGACGCCTTCACCGGCACCAGTATGGCGGCGCCCTTTGTCACCGGCGCCGCCGCGATGATGATGGAGTGGGGGATCGTGCAGAAAAACGACCCGTTTTTGTACGGAGAACGGCTCAAAGCCTTTTTGCGTCTTGGCGCCAAGCGCACGCCCCGGGCGGTCTATCCCAACTCCACCTTCGGCTACGGCACGCTGTGTCTCAACAGCACCATGGGCTTTTTAGAACGTTATCAGTGGGGAGGCTTCGGTATATGGCTGCAGGCGTAACGGACGAAGATTTGCTGCCTCTGGACGAATTTGTCAAGCTGCCCAGCACGGTGGACTTTCAGACCATCAACTCTGACCGTTTCAAGGTCTATATCAAAGATAAGCCCTATATCCACCTGGGTACAGAGCTCGCCAACAATTACATCGTGGGCTATACCAACGAAAAGAACATCCAGCCCCTTCTAATGGATCTGGGCAGCAATTTTCTGGCCTTTTACCCCAAGATTCTCTCGCCTCTTAGCAGCAAGAGCAACGACGACAGCGGCATCACCCAGGTGCTCAACCAGCCGTTTCTGAATCTGACGGGGCAGGGCGTCATTTTGGGATTTGTGGATACCGGCATTGACTTTACCAACAAGGCTTTCCAATTTGAAGACGGTTCCACCAAAATTCTGAATCTCTGGGACCAGACGCTGGACGGAGAGCGGCCCGACTATCTCTACTTTGGCGCGGCTTTTGACAAGGCCAAGATCGACGAAGCGCTTCAGTCCCCCAATCCCCATACCGTCGTGCCCAGCATCGACGAGGACGGCCACGGCACGTTTCTCGCATCCGTCGCCGCGGCCAATGTCAAGGGCGAATACGCCGGCGCCGCTCCCCGGGCCAATCTGATGGTGGTGAAGCTACGCCGGGCCCGCCCCTATTACATCAACCGCTATCTGCTGCCGCACGACAACCCCAATCTGTATGAATCCTCGGATTACCTTCTGGGCATCAAGTACATTCTGGACCGGTCTGAGGAGGTGAACATGCCGGTGGTCATCTGCATCGGCATGGGCTCCAACTCCAGCGCCCACGACGGCAACACTCTTTTTGAGGACTATCTGTCCTTTGTGTCCCAGCGGGTGGGGTACGCCTTCGCCACGGCCGCCGGGAACGAGTCCAACGCCCGCCATCACACCCAGGGAAAGCTGTCCAAAACCAGCAGCACCGATATCATCAGCATTAAGGTGGGGCAGCAGGGCGTTGATTTTTCCGTCATTATCTTTGGCCCGGCCTTCGACAAGCTCTCCGTGGGCATCACCTCTCCCACCGGGGAGACGCTGCCCCGTGTTCCCTTTAAATCCGGGCTTGAATACGCCGAAAAGCTGGTGCTGGAGAACACGATCATCTACATCAAGTATTTTAAAGATGTGAGCAACAATCTGATCGTGGGTTTTCGCAACGCCACGGAGGGTATCTGGGACATCACGCTCTTCGGTGACGCTGTGGTCAGCGGCGAATATTGGGCCTGGCTCCCCATCACCGGACAGGTAAGCCCCTTCGTGGAATTTTTGAAGCCCGTGCCGGAATACACCATCGTCTATCCGGCCGCCGCCATGCGCACCATCACCTGCGGCGCCTATAACAGCAGCGACAACAGCCTGTATGTCTCCTCCTCTTGGGGCCCCACCCGCCTGCCCCGCATGGCGCCGGATTTTGTGGCGCCGGGTGTCGCTATCAACGGCATTTATCCCACCGGCTACGGCACCATGACCGGCACCAGCGTGGCGGCCGCCGTCACCGCCGGAGCGGCGGCGCTGATGATGGAGTGGGGCGTGGCCCGGGGCAATATGCCCGCCATGAACGGTGATCTGATACGCAGCCTTCTGATCGCAGGCTGTACCCGGGACGAAACGCAGCAGTATCCCAACATCAAATGGGGCTACGGAAAGCTGAATCTCTACGGCACGTTCCAGGCCATCAAGGAGAGCATCATTAACTACAACTTAAATATGCCGCAAGGAGGAGAACTGCTCAATGGATAATCAGAATACCGCTCCGGTGGAAAACACTCCCGGCGGCTTTGGCACATTGCAAGTCAACACTTTTTTGAATAGTTTTGGCTTGCCGGCGCCGTTTGCCACCGTACGCGTCACCGACCCAGATACCGGCCGTGTGCTGGAGGAGACCAAAACGGACGCCCAGGGGAAGGTCTCGCCGCTGACGCTGCCCACGCCGCCGCTGGAATACTCCATGCAATACGATCAGCCGCGGCCCTTCAACCAGTACAATCTGACGGTGACCTTTCCCGACTTTCAGGAGGCCAACGTGCAGAACGTGCAGCTTTTTCCCACCGCCATGGCGGTGCAGAACGTGATCTTAAAACCGGCTTTTGAAAATATTCTCATTCCCTACCCCACGCTTTGGGGCGACTTTCCGCCCAAGATCCCCGAGTCGGAGGTGAAAAAGCTGCCGTTTCCCGGCAATATGGTGGTGCTGCCGGAGCCGGTGGTGCCCAGCCTCATCATTGTTCACGCCGGCGTGCCCGACGACAAGACCGCCCCCAACTACACGGTGGGCTTTAAAGATTACATTAAAAACGTGGCCAGCAGCGAGATCTACACCACCTGGCCCAAAGAGGCGCTCAAAGCCAATATCCTTGCCATGTTGTCCTTCACCCTCAGCCGGGTCTATACCGAGTGGTACCGGGGCAAGGGGTTTGACTTTACCATCACCAACTCCACCGCCTATGACCAGTCCTTCACCTACGGGCGGAATATTTTTCAGGAGATCTCTGATGTGGTGGACGAAATATTTACCACCTATATCTCCCGCGGCGATATCATTCAGCCTCTTTTCACCCAGTACTGCGACGGCAAAAGAATCAAGCGGGACGGCTGGCTGAGCCAGTGGGGCTCCAAGGATCTGGGGGAGCAGGGGCTGACCGCGCTGCAGATCCTGAAAAATTATTATGGCTATGACATCATACTCAAGGAAGCCAAAAAGGTGGAGGGCATCCCGATTTCCTTTACCAGCGTTTTAAAGCTGGGGGACACCGGCGGCGATGTGAAGACCATTCAGCAGCAGCTCAACGTGATCTCCAAAAACTACCCTCTCATTCCCAAGCTGTCGGAGGACGGCGCCTACGGGAAAAGCACAGAGGAGGCCGTGAAGGTATTTCAGCAGGTCTTCAACCTGCCGGTAACAGGCGAGGTGAATTTCCCCACCTGGTACGCCATCTCCGACATTTTTGTGGCCGTGAGCAAGCTGGCCCAGGCATAAAAAACAGTCCCTGTTCCGTAAGGGAACAGGGACTGTTTTGCTGTGTTTTACATCTTTTCCCAGTCGGGAGCGAAGAGACCGCCGGCGCCGCCGGTGTGGATAAAGAGCACGTTGTCCTCGGGGCGGAATTTGCCCTCCCGCGCCATCTTCACCACCGCGGCAAAGGTTTTGCCGGTGTAACAGGTGTCCAAAATAATGCCCTCGTTTTTGGCCATCAGAGCAATGGCCCTGTTGCCCTCCTCCGAGGGGATGGAGTAGCCGGGACCGCACATATCCACGAGGTCCACCGCCGGCATCTTCACATCGATGTCCAGCAGGCGAGCCGCGCCGTCCATCAGCTCGGGCACGATCTTGTCAAAGGGATCGCTGTCCACCATGGCGGCGGTGATGTGGGTCTTCGGCATATACAGCGCGCCGCCCAAAAAGACGCCCGCCGCCGTGCCGCCGGAGCCGCAGGCGCAGACCACATGGTCAAAGGCATAGCCCTGTTCGGCGATCTCCTTCATGCAGTCTACATAGCCAAGTGCGCCCAGGGGGTTGGAGCCGCCGCAAGGGATCTTGTAAACGGGTTTTCCCTTCTGCGCGGCAATCTTGTCCATCTCGGCATAGATGTCGTCATAGCTGTCGGTATCCACAAAGCGGACTTCCACACCCATGAGATAGTTCAGGATCTGGTTGCCCCGGCGGGTGCAGATACCCCTCTTTTTCAGCACCAGCACCGGCTCCATGCCAAGGCGCAGGGCGCAGGCTGCCGTCAGCATGGCGTGGTTGGACTGGGCCTGCCCGGTGGTCATCACCAGCTCATAGCCTTGCTCCTTCGCCTCCGCCAGCAGGTACTCCAGCTTGCGGACCTTGTTGCCGCCAAGGCCCACGCCGGTCATGTCGTCGCGCTTGATCCAGACGTTGGTGCCCAGAATCTTGCTGATGTTGGGCAGTCTGTGGATGGGGGTGGGGAAAATCCCCAGGGGAATTTTCGGATATTCTTTCATAACAGTTCCTCCTTTTCCGTCTCACGATACACCGTATTGATTTCAATATAGTAGACGGTGCCGCCGGTGTCAACTCCGGCTTTTGGGAATTTCTTTTTCGGAAATCGGGACACCCGAAAGCGTGCTCTTTTCCCCGAGGCGCAGGAATATGTATTACCTTGTCGGATGGATATTTATTCAAATCCCGTCAGACCGGTTTTGACAGGAAAAACATTCTGTTATCGCATAGGGGGAAAGCGGGGAACTCGCGCACGCGGGCTGAGAGTAAGTATGGTGCTTAGACCCGGATACCTGATTTGGGTAATGTTGGCGTAGGGACGCATAGTGCTTTTGTACCGGCAGTGTCTCTTTGGGGATGCTGCCAGTTTTTTATGGTGCGGCTCTTTCCGCCGGAAGAAAGGAGTCCTTTTATGGCGGGAATCACCAAAGATTTGCTGGACGGTGTCCGGCAAAAAAGTCCTCTCATCCGCAGCATCGCCAGCTATGTGACGGTGAACGCCGTGGTCATGTGGCTGGTGGGCTTTGTCCTCTACCGTGTGCTGATGAAAGTGGATATGCCCGTGGGCTGCACCCTCCCCGCCATGGCGGGGACCCTTGTGGCGTACCTGCTGTCCCGGCGTTTCCTCTCCTCCAAAGCACCCGCAGAAAAATTCCGGCTTCATTTTGAAAAGAAGCGTCAGAAACTTGTATCCCAAGGCTTGGCGCTTCTTTTCCCTTTTTGTCTCGCTCTCCCCGCCGCGTTTTGCCGACAAAATACTTTGCTTTCCGACAAATTTGCCGTATGATAGAGGAGAACATTCACCGAGAGGAGCTCTATCATGAATCAGCAGCTTTTTTCCTATATTGCCGCCTGCCCCACTGCCTATCAGGCCGTGTCGCACACCGCCAAAATGCTGGAGGCGGAGGACTTTATGCCTTTGCACGAGGCCGACGACTGGCACGTCGTTCCCGGCAAAAGCTATTATGTGACCCGGAACGCCTCGTCTCTGATTGCTTTCCGTATCCCCAAAAGCGGACTTGGCCCCTTCCGCATGGCCGCCGCCCACGGCGACAGCCCCTCCTTCAAAATCAAGGAGAACGCCGAAAACCCCTCCGGCGCCTATGTCCGGCTGGACACGGAGAAATACGGCGGGATGCTCTGCGCCAGCTGGATGGACCGCCCCCTTTCCGTGGCGGGCCGCGTCATCGTCCGCACGGAAGCTGGTGTTGAGACCCGGCTGGTGGACTTGAAGGAGCCCTGCGCCCTGATTCCCAACGTGGCCATCCACATGAACCGCAAGGCCAACGAAGGCTATGCCTACGATTTGGCCGTGGATATGCTGCCGCTGTGGCAGGGGGACAGCTTCCGCCGCCGCATCGCGGACGCCGCCGGCGTGACGGAGGAAGCGCTTCTTTCCACCGATCTCTTTTTGTATAACCCTCAGCCCGGCGTGGCATGGGGAGAATATATCTCCGCCCCCCGCCTAGACGATCTCCAATGCGCCTTTGCCGCGCTGACGGGCTTTCTCGCCGCCCGTGGGCAGGCGGACGTGCCGGTATTCTGCCTCTTCGACAACGAGGAGGTGGGCAGTGAAACCAAGCAGGGCGCGGCCTCCACCTTTTTGTGGGACGTGCTCTCCCGCCTTGCCGGCAGGGATCTGCCCCGCCTGCTGGCCTCCAGCTTTCTCGTCTCCTGCGACAACGCCCACGCCATCCATCCCAATCATCCGGAGCTGGCCGACAAAAACCACGCCCCCGTCCTCAACGGTGGCGTGGTGGTGAAGTACAACGCCAGCCAGCGCTACACCACCGACGCGGTGTCGGCGGCGGTGTTCGGTCTTTGCTGTGAAAAGGCCCGGGTGAGCGTGCAGCGCTATGCCAACCGGGCCAACCTTGCCGGCGGCTCCACCCTTGGCAGCATTGCCAACACCCAGGTTTCGGTGAACACGGTGGACGTGGGTCTGCCCCAGCTTGCCATGCACTCCGCCTTTGAAACGGCGGGTGCCCGGGACACGGAGGCCCTCAGCCGGGCGCTGGCGGTCTTTTACCGCAGCTCTCTGGAAGCCCTGGGCGACGGCGCGTACCGTCTGGTGCTGCCGGAAGAGGGCGAGCGGGTATGACCGTCATCGTCTGCGTGGACGACGACGGCGGCATGTTGTTTAACCACCGCCGCCAGAGTCAGGACGCTTTGCTGCGCGAGCGCATCCTCCATCTCACGGCGGGGAAGCGCCTGTGGATGAACGCTTACTCCGCCGGGCAGTTTGAAGCGTCCCCTCAACTATGCATCGCTGAGGACTTTTTGCGGCAGGCCGGGGCCGAGGATTACTGCTTTGTGGAGGATGCCGATCTTGTTCCCTATGCCCCCCAGATCCGGCAGCTCAACCTCTATCGCTGGAACCGCCGCTACCCGTCCGACAGGCGGTTCCCCCTTGACCTTGCCGGTTGGACGCTGCTTCGCTCTGCCGATTTTACCGGGCATTCCCACCCCATTATCACAGAGGAGATCTATGTACCATGACCAAAAGACGCACAAAAAAGAAGATTTGGCTGCCCGGCACGGTGGTGGTGCTGGCGCTTTTGGCCTTTTATGCCTATCAGAACCTGTCTCCCGCTCCAGCAGCGTCCGTCTCACTGGACAATATTCCGGCCTTTACCGACCAGGCCTATGTCACCGTCAATGACAACAAGCCTTTTTTCAAGGACGGGGAACTTACAACCAAAGTCTTTGAGACGTACAGTGAGGTGGACTCCATGGGCCGCTGCGGCGCGGCTTACGCCAACATCTGTCAGGAGCTGATGCCCACCGAAGGCTGGGAGAGCATCGGGCAGGTAAAGCCCACCGGCTGGCAGATCTCCAAGTACGACTTTGTGGATGGCAAATACCTTTACAACCGCTGCCATCTCATCGGTTTCCAGCTGGCGGGAGAAAACGCCAACCGGCAAAATCTCATCACCGGCACCCGCTATCTCAATGTTACCGGTATGCTGCCCTTTGAAAACATGATGGCCGACTATGTAAAAGAGACCGGTCACCACGTTTTGTACCGGGTCACGCCCCTGTTTGACGGCGACGATCTGGTGGCCAAGGGCGTCTTAATGGAAGCCATGTCCGTGGAAGACCGTGGCGCGGGCGTACTGTTCTGCGTCTACTGCTACAACAACCAGCCCGGGGTGGTCATCGACTACAAGACCGGGGAAAATCACGCGTCGTAAGGCAGGCGCCGCCTTTCCAGTGGCCGTCTGATCCCCTTTGGGGGGTCAGGCGGCTTTTCACCTGTAACATCGGGCGGAAAAGTCGCTTTGCCACGAAATCTGCTGCAACATGTTGAACTGTATCCGCTTTTCGCATATACTGTATTATCTATTGGCATATATTGACGGAGGCTGCGTTAAATCTCTCCATCCTCCGCTTGTCCAAGCAGGGCCGAGCGCGGCGCGCGAAGCCCTCTCGCTTCTTTGTTCTCAGTTTTTGCAGAAGTCGGAGGAATCAACTATGCGGAGAAATTCCCTCAAACGCATATGGGCCATCTGCGCAGGCGTCCTTGCCGTTGCTCTGGTGCTGACGGGCTGCGCGGCTTTTCCCGCCGCCTTCCCCAATGAAAACGGCATCACGCTGCGTGTTTCCATGTATAACGACATCGCTTATTCCGATTGGCGCACCTATGTGGCGTCTCAGTGCCCGGATATTACCCTTGTTTGGGAAAACAACCGCGACAGCACACAAAATCTGATTTATCAGGCCCGGCACGGCGACATGGCGGACCTTGTGATGATCCGCAGCTTTGAAAACGACAGCGCCGCGGATCTGGCGCCCTATCTGGCGGATTTGGGCGGCGACGCGCTGACGGCCACCTTTGTCCGCGGATCGCTGGAGCCTTTTACGTTCAACGGAAAGCTCTGCTGGTACCCGGCCCCCGGCATGATGGAGGTGCTCTACGCCAATGTCTCGCTTTTTGCGCGTGCGGGCATGACGCTGCCGGAGACCGTTGCCCAGATGCAGGACGTCTGCCGCCGGTTCAGTGAGGCGGGCCTTGACGCTTTGAGCATCGAAGCTGCGGTCGGCTATCGCTGCGCCTATCTGCTGGAGGGGTTCAACTACGCCGCCCATTACACCCAGGGCGACGGCGCGGCGTGGATGCAGGCCATCCTGGCCGGGAAAAAAGCGGTGATGAGCGAAGACACGGGGGCACGCCTTGCTTCCATGCTGCGGGATTTCACCCAGGATCACGTCCTGGAGCGCGTCGATCTCACCGCTGGAATGGCCGATACCCGAAACGCCTTTGACTCGGAAAACGCCGCCATGTTTGCCTTTGACTCCGACATCACCTATCAGGGAAAGACCGGCAGCGACTATCAGGTGATTCCCTGTCTGGGAGAGACGCCGGAAGACCGGATCCTGTATACCTATCCCATCTTTAGCACAGCGGTATCCGAAGAGGCGGCCGCAGACAGCGCCAAAAAGGACGCCATCGACCAGGTGCTGCAAGTGATGTACAGCAGCGAGGCCCAGCAGATCCTCGCCCAGGACACCGACGCGCTCCTCTCCTATAACGAGGGGATTGATCTGCCTGTCAGCCATCAGTTTGCGTCTGTGGCCGATCTGATCGGTGAGAAAAAGTGCTTCATCCGGTTTCTGAACCGAAATTCTTTCAGCGCCTATGCCTCGGCGGTAAAAGGCATTGTGGAAGACGGCGTGTCAGACGGGCAGTTCACCGCCGATCTCAATGAGGCCATGAACCGTCCTCTGGATACGTCGGTCATCGGCAGCAGCGACATCCACGCGGGAAATCTCCTGGGGGAGGACTTTCCTCTGGAGCGTTCCGCCGCGTCGGTGATCGCGCAGACCGTCCGCTCGGCTGTGGGAAGCGACGTGGCGCTTGTGGACGGGAAAGCGGCGGCCGCCCCTCTTTATGAGGGAGATTATACGCAAAGCGATCTCAACGCCGCCGTTGCCGATGAAAATTTGTATACGGGTGAGTTGACAGGCGCGCAGGTGCAGGACATTTTTGATGATGTGATCTGGGCCACCACCACCTATCAGTACCACATGATTGAGCCGCTGGTGGATTATCCCGCTCTTGCCGGCATGAAAGCGCATCTCTCCTCCGACGGAAGCCATAGCCTTCTTCTCCTGCCGGACGGTACCGGCCTTGATCCGTCAGCCTCTTATACCGTGGTCATTTCTCAAAATGTACAGTTCGCGCTTTCCTATCTGCAAAACGAAAACGTGAACCGCTTTATCCCCATTGGCGCCACACTGCAAACCACCCTCCGGGATCAGTTGGCCACCGGCTCTCTTCCCAGCGCCGAGGCCTATTTTGAAGTGGAGGCCCCCCAATGAAACAGCTGGTATCTCCTTCCTGCCCGTCCCGACGCGTCCTCAGCATGGTGGCGATTTTTGTGATCGCTTTTTCGGCGGCGGCGGCCATCATTATGGCCGGTTCCATGTATCGCAACATTCAAAAGCGCGCCCATCTGATCCGCTCCTTTGAGGTGAAGCGGGAACAGGCCTATAAGATCGCGGATCAGTTTGAATCCGGCTCCAACACGCTGACCTATGAGGCAAAGATCTTTTGCGAGACAATGGATATGTTCCATTTTGAAGCCTATGTGAAAGAGCTGACCCAGACCAGAAACCGGGATCTTGCCTTGCAATCCCTGTACCGGCTGGGCATCACCCCCCGTGAAATGTCCCGGATGCAGGACGCCAAGATCGCCTCTGACGACCTGACCAACCGGGAGCTGTGGGCCATGGAGCTGGTGGCGCTGGGCACCGGCATCCCCGAATCCGCCTTTCCATCCGGCATCAGCTCCAATATTCTCACCGAAAAGGAGAAGCATCTGCCGCCGGAGGAACAGTACAGCCGGGGTTATCAGTACATCATGAGCGCTTCTTACTTCACTGTGAAGCGGGATGTGGATACCAAGGTGCGGGAGTTCAGCTCCGATCTGATGCAGCATTACGGCGCCTCTACCATTGCCATGACCCATGTGGGCACCACCAATTCCCTCACTTCCTTTGTGCTGATCGTGGTGCTGGTGGGGCTGATGATCGCCATGCTGGTGCTTTACTACCACATTGAAAAGCAAAATGCCGCCAGTCTCTCCCGGGCCATGCTGCAGGCCCGGGCGGCCAGCAACGCCAAAAGCGAGTTTCTCTCCAACATGAGCCACGACATCCGCACCCCCATGAACGCCATTATGGGCATGACCGGCATGGCGATGAAAAGTCTGGCGCAGCAGGACTGCGACAGTGCCGCCGGCAGTCTGAAGATCGTGCAGACGTCTTCCCGGCAGCTGCTCAGTCTCATCAACGACGTTCTGGATCTTTCCCGGATCGAAAGCGGCAAAATGCTTCTGGCCACAGAGCCTTACGCCCTGCCCGACGTGGTGCGGGACATCAGCGAGATCATCCGTCCCCTTTGCGTGGCGAAAGAGCAGCGCTATGACGTGGAGATCAGCGAGATTCGGCACGAGTTTATTCTGGGGGATCAGGTGCGTCTGCGGCAGGTTTTGCTCAATATTCTGAACAACGCCAACAAGTATACCCCGCCGGGAGGCCGCATTCGCTTTGCCGCTGTGGAAAAACCGTCCCAGGTCTCCGGCACGGCGCTGTATCAGTTTACCATTGAGGATAACGGCATCGGCATCGCGCCGGAAAAACTGGATGAGATATTCCGTCCCTTCAGCCGGGAGATCAACAGCACCGTCAACCAGGTGGAGGGCACCGGTCTGGGGCTGACCATCGTCAAGAGCATTGTGGACGCCCGGGGCGGCAGCATCCATGTGGACAGTGAAAAGGGAAAGGGCTCTGTTTTCACTGTTTTGCTGCCCCTTTTGCTTCAGGATACCCAGAAGGCTCTCCAGCGATACGCCCCCTTGCGGGGGAAAAAGCTTCTGGTGGCAGAGCAGGAAAGCGGGGCCAGCGCGGATCTTTGCGCCATGCTGCGTGAAGTTGGGATCCAGGTCTCCACCGCCGCCAATTTGCCTTACGCCGTCAAAGCAGTTCAGGAAGAGTTGTTTCCGGTGGTGCTGGTGGATCGGGGCCGGGACGGGCCGGAAGCCGTCCGGGTCATTCGGCAGGCCGCTCCTCAACAGGCCATGATTCTGCTGGCAGGCGCCCCGGCGCTTAAGGCCATGGCGGATATAGAGGCCAGCGCTTTTTTGGAGAGGCCTCTGTTCCGCAGCGTGTTGTTTGAAAGGATCATGGAGCTCTGCCGGGAGGACGCCTCCAGCATTCCTTCGGAAAAATATTTTACCGGCAGGCGCCTTTTGATTGTTGACGACATGGAGATCAACCGTCTGGTGGTGCAGCTGATGCTGGAGCGTGCGGGTGCCGTTGTCCAGCAGGCCGAAAACGGCCGGCAGGCGCTCACCATGTTTCAGGAATCGCCCCTGGGGTATTATGACGCGATTTTGATGGACGTGATGATGCCGGTGATGGGCGGCTACGAGGCCACCGGCCTCATTCGCGCGCTTTCCCGGGCCGACGCCTCCGTTCCCATCGTGGCCATGACCGCCAACGCCTTTTTGGAGGATGTGAAGAAGTCCCGGGAGGCCGGTATGGATGCCCACATCAGCAAACCGCTTCAGGCCGAAAATGTGCGCCGCGTCCTGCTGGGACTTTTAAACGGGGACCGCGCGCTGTAAAACCGCCGGTAAAACGGTCATTTATTTTCATTTTTCCATCATAATATTAAAAAAAGCTGCATGAGATTTCCGTCTCATGCAGCTTTTTATTTCTGTCGGTTTTTTCCGCCGCAGCTCTTACTTCTACCCGATGAGAGACAAGATGGCGTCAAACAGCAGCTCCGGGCTGATGGGTTTTGCCACATGGCCGTTCATGCCGGCTTCTTTGCATTTCCGCACGTCTTCGTCAAAGGCGTCCGCCGTGATGGCGATGATAGGCACACGCCCGGCGTCCGGTCTGTCCAGCGCCCGAACGGCCCGGGCGGCGCCAAAGCCGTCCAGCACCGGCATCCGCAAATCCATGAGGATCACGTCGAATGTCCCCGGTTCGCTTTTTTCAAACACTTCCAGCCCCGCCTGGCCGTTGGGCGCCGTTACGGTCTCCATTCCCTTGCCGCGCAGCATGGCGCAGGCAATCTCACTGTTCAGGGCATTGTCCTCGCACAGCAGCGCCCGCCTGCCCCGCAGCGCGGGCAAGTCCTTTTCCCTGTCAGCGTCCTCCCCGCCGGCGCCGGAGAAATCTACCGTCTCAAAACGAAGGCGTGTAAGGAACTCTGTCCCCTTGCCGGGAACGCTGTGTACTTCCACTGTTCCGCCCATGAGATCCACCAGCTGCTTGACGATGGACAGGCCCAGTCCGGTGCCTTTGGATTCATAGCCCATCCTGTATTCCTGGGTGAAAGGTTCAAACAAACGCTTCTGAAACTCCTCCGACATTCCAATGCCGTCGTCACGGACAGCAATGACCGTATCAAAACCGTCGGACGTCAAGATATTTTTGACGGAAAAGTCCACATGGCCGCCCTCCGGCGTATATCTGACGGCGTTGGTCAGGAAGTTGAGCAGAATCTTTTGCACACTCAGTTTGTCTGCCCGGATCATCTGCTGGGACAGTTGGGATGTATCAACCGTCAGCGCGAGGTGCTTTTTGGCCGCCGCGGCGCTCACAGGAACCGCCACAGAATCAATGATCTCCTTCCACGCCACCGCCTCCGGATGCAGCTCCAGCTTTCCGCTGTTGGCCTTGGAGATGATCAGCGTGTCGTTGATGAGTTCCAGCAGCAAGCGGCCGGAAGACTGGATCTTTTCCAGATAGTCCCTGGTCTGGGGGGACGTAGCCGTCTCCTGTGCCAGGGCGGAAAAACCCAGGATGGCGTTGAGCGGCGTGCGCATATCGTGGCTGATGCCGGAGAAGAACTGGTTTTTTGACGCCGCCGCTTTTTCCATGACGGCGATCTCATTTTCACGGCGGGCGTTTTCGGCTCTTTGCGCCAGCACCACCGCTTTGTCCTTCTGGCGTCTTTGCAGCGTCAGAATGGCCCAGCCGCAAAGGAACATTACCAGCAGGATCGCTCCAAAGACAATGGCCAGCCGCAGCGGCGGGACCCGGGAGATGGCGGTCTCCAGATTGTCCTGGGGCAGCGTGTTGTTCATTTCGATCTCGTTGAAGCTGTAAGAGGCCGTGCGGATGGCCTTCCCCAGAAGGCAGGAAAGCACGCTGTTGTCGTAGGCGGTGGCGCTGCAAAGCGCCAGAGAGCCGGAAGAGATGGTGCGGATGTTGTAAGCCGACGCCAGGTTCTGGTTGATGAGCCAGGTGGCGCTGGGCAGACCGCAGATGATGGCGTCCACCTCGCCCCGTCTGAGGGCGGTAAAGCAGTCGGACACGGTGTCATATCCCACGAAATCCGCCTGATAGATCTGATTCACAACAGAGCGGATGGTGTCCAGACTTTGCTTTCTGGCCGCGAACGTTTTGATTTTTTTATCCGCGTTTTCCGAGCGGGTGAGAAGCACGGTATCCACATAGGAGTAGGCCCGTGTGATCCGCAGGCCCTGGTCGTTGGCCGTGATCTGCCCATCGCTGAAAAGGCCCAGCACGTCGGCCTGTCCGGATTTGACGGCCTCCACCGCCGCCTCCTGTGTGGCGTAGGCGCGGTAGAAAAATTGCAGCCCCGTCAGCCCCGCGATCTTGGCGTAAAAATCGGGCAGGATGCCGCCGGCGTTCCCGTTTTTATTCACGTCATAATAGGGCGCGTCACCCTCCACCACCGCCACCGTCAGAAGCGGATGCGCCTGCACATAGGCCATCTCCTCTGCGGACAGCGCCTCCATTTCGTATTTGATATTGGCGGTGTATTTCTGGATCAGCTTGTCGAAATAGAGGGTGTCTTCGGACAGGATATTGCTCATGGCGTCGTCCACTTTGCTTTTGAGCTCCCCGTCGGTTTTACGGAACAGAAAGTAGTAGGGCTGGGCGGCGAATTTCTGAATGGTGCGAAAACCGTCCATGGCGGCGGAACCGTACAGCCCGGCGTCCACTGTGCCGTCCTTGATCGCCGCCTTGATCTCGTCCGAAATCTGATACACGCGGATCTGCGGCTCGAAGCCGTGCTGACGGCACCAGGCGGTGAAAATATCCCGCACCTTGCTGACTTCCTCCGCGCCGAAGGTCATGGTCTTGAGTTGCTCCAAGTTGTTGTAGGTAAAGCGTCGGTCGTCTTCGGCGGTGTATACGCACATGGAGATCTCCCCCACTTCGTGCTGAGAAAACAGGTATTTCTCCTCCCGATCCGGCGTCTTCATGACGTCGCACATCATGTCGATCTGCCCGTCGTCCAGCATTTGCAGGGCTTTCTTGCCGCTGTCGAGCAGCGTCACCCGGATATTGATGTTGGCGTACTGGGCGATCCGGTATGCGTATTCCACATTCACGCCGGAAAGGCGGCCGTCGGCATTTTGCCGGGCATATTCGGCGGACGCAATGATGCCCACCCGTATGCAAGGTTTTTCATCCTCTGCCGCCAGCACGCCGGGTGTGAAAAGCACGGTCAGCGTACAGCTGAGCAGTAGTACGGCAAAAAATTGTTTGACTTGTCGGATCATGATGTGACCGTTCCTTTTTCTGCGGCAGACGCCGCGGTATTGTGAGATCCCCATGGCGGGAGCGGTGCTTTGCCCACAGGGCGGGAGCGTGTCCTCGGCCTTACAGCGGCTCGCTTTGGGCGGCGCCGTGTTTTGTCCGGATGGCTTTTTCCATCACATCCCGCAAAATCTCCGGGACAAGCGGTTTTGTGATGTAGCCATCCATGCCCACCCGGCGGCTTTCCTCCTGCGCGGCGGAAAAGGCGTCAGCGGTCATGGCGATGATGGGCACAGCCGCCGCATCGCTCCTTGGCAGGGCACGGATCTGGGCCGTGGCTTCAAAGCCGTTGAGCAGCGGCATCTGGATATCCATCAAAACGGCGTTGTACTCCCAGGGTTTCGAGGCCGAGAAAAGCGCCACGGCACGGCGCCCGTTTTCCGTCGTTTCCACCTCCAGACCGAAGGCCGTGAGAAGGCGCACGGCAATGTCCGTGTTGATCTCGTTGTCCTCCGCCAGAAGGATCTTACCTGCCAGGGGCGTTTTTCCCCGGCAGGCGCCGGCGCACTCCGCCTTCCGGCTCTGGGCGGCCTCCGGCGCAGCAAAGCAGACCCGGATATCCGTTCCCTTTCCAAGCGCGCTTTCGACGCTGATGGTGCCGCCCACCAGATCCACCAGGCGCTTCACGATGGAAAGGCCCAGCCCGGTGCCGCTGCCGGCTTTGGGTCGGTTGGGATTGTCATACTCCTGCGAAAACGGCTCGAACATCTGGTTTTGAAACGCCGGACTCATGCCAATGCCCGTATCCCGGATGCGGATCTCACAAAGCAGTTTTCCGTCAGGCTGCTTTTTCGTGACAGCGGAAAATGTCACCGTGCCCCCCTCGGGGGTATATTTTACGGCGTTTGACAGCAGGTTCAGCGTGATCTGATTCAGCCGGATGTGATCGACCAGAAGCGTTCCGGCGCCCTGTCCCGTCTCCAACACAAAACGGATTTCCTTTTGCCGGCAGAGGGGCTCAAACATATTGCAGATATTGGCAATGTAATCGTCGTAGCGATAGGGCTCCGGCCGCAGCTCGATCTTTCCGCTGTCGATCTTGGAAATGTCCAGCACGTCGTTGATGAGACTGAGCAAGAAGGTGTTGGAGGCTTCGATCTTCCGCAGGTCGTCCTGGAGTTTCTTTCGGTCGTCCAGATCCTCCTGGGCAAAGACGGTCATGCTCTGGATGATGCTGATGGGGGTGCGGATATCATGGCTGATGCGGGAGACAAACTCCGTTTTGGCCCGGTTGGCCTCCTCTTCCCGCTGCAGTGCTTTTTTGACAAAGGCCAGCTGCCGCTGCTCCTGGGCATAGGTGGCAGTAATATCCGCCCGAACCACCAGCACCACTTTCCGGGCCCGGTCCAGCCAGCTGTACTGCATCTGCCGCTGTGTGAGTCTGTCCCCCTCACGCAGCGGAAACGTAAACAAATATTCCTCGTTTTGGGAGAGTTCCCTGGCGATGGTTTTCAGCTCTGTTCCCGCCATGTACCGCTTCCGGCCCTCTTCCGGCACAAAATTGCTCCGGATATAGGTGCGCCAGTCTTCATAGCCCGCCCGCTCCTGTATTTTGCCGAAGATGATGTCCGGGCGCTTGTTGCGAAACTCAATGGTCTGGCAGGGCAGGTTAATGAGCGCAATCAAATCGAATTTTTTGGAGATCAGCTGCTTGATGATCTCCTCGTTTTTCTTGCGTTCGTTGATGTCCAGCGCATAGGTGACCGCCTCCACATCCCCGGTCTTGGGATTCTGGATCATGAAAAGGTCGCCCTCCCGCCAGTAAAGCTGTCCGTCGGGATAGATGATGGGGTATTCGATGGACATCTGCGTGTGTCCCCGGGTAAACTCTTTGAGAAGACGCTGCCGGTCAAAGAGGTGGAAAAATGTCTCTTTGATCTCCGGGTCGGCGATGAGCTTGGAAAATTCCAGAAAATACCCGTCTGCCGTGCCAGATTCCTGCTGCTTCAGCACGAAAGACAGGGGACTTTCCCCGTTGGTGCACCGATTCTTGGTCAGATTCAGATGAAAGCTGCCCAGCGTATAGGGATGCGCGGCGGCCTGCTGCCGGTAAGCACGGGCATACTTTTCCTCCTCCAGCTTCTGGGAGGTGATGTTTTGTCCGAAGCCATAGGAGCGGATGAGTCTTCCGTTCTCGTCCAGCGTGGACAGGCAGCACAGATGCTCGCACCGGGGGTCCTGGCCGGGGCGCTGCTTGAACCAGACGTCGCAGCTGGCCCGGGGCGCACCGCTTTCGATGGCGCGGAACATCTCCAGCAGCTGGGGCATACTTTTTGGCTCAAGGTATTCGGCCATGGAGAGTGGGACGTTGTCCAGTGTTCGGGGCATTCCCGCCGTATGATGGCCCGCTTCCGTATGGGGGTTGTCCGCCACGGTGATACGGTGGGCCGCCATATCATACTCCCAGACGGTGAGGTGCGCTTCCTCCACCACCGCTTCATACATCTGTCTTCTCTTCTGAATCTCTGTCTGGACGGCTTTTCCTTCCGTCACATCCCACATGCAGACAAAGACCATCCGGCTCCCGCCCTGGGACACATTCGAAACCGCAGCACGGTACCAGCGGTATTCGCCATCGTCCTTATCTTTGAAGCGAAACTCAAAGCGAACGTTCTCCTCCGCATGGGCGACACGGGCCATGGAGGCTTTCACCACAGGTTGGTCCTCCGGATGGATCCTGTCCCGCAGTTTCTTGTCGGGCCGAAAAAAATAGTTCTCCGACACGCCCAGCATCCGGGTGATCTGATGGTTGACGGAAGAGACGCAGATCCGTCCGTCTCTGATCTCGCCCACGCCCACGCCCACCGGAATGTTGTTGACGACAGTCTCCAGACTGTTTTTATCCACCTCCAGATGTTCCTGCCGCTTTTTTTCGTCGGTGATGTCCACGGCGCACACCGCCACGGCCTCCCGGCCGTACCAGTTGATCTCCTGGCAGTCAATGCGGAACCATTTGTCATCAGCGGGGGAATAGCACACCTTTTGATGCAGGCTCCCCTCCTCCGGCAGAGGAATGGCGCACCAGGGACAGGGTGCCTTCCGACCTCCAATAAAAGCATAGCAGGGCTGCCCGTTGAAGTTTTCCCGGCCCCACTGGCGCAGGGCGGGTTCGTTGGCGTAAAGTATCTTATAGGTGTTTTTCTCCACCACATAGGTGACGGCGGGGATGTAGTTCAGCAGCTGCGCGTGCTTCTCCGGCTCAAAGGATGTGCTCAGGAAAGACGTCATCAAAACCGCATCGCCGTCCAGGTATCCCAGCAGCCGGGACTTGGCGCGGATCCACACCGCACCTTTTGTCTTGTGGATAATGCGGCAGGTAACATCAATGTCTTTTCCGTCGGAAAGGATCTGCTTTACCAGCTGCGTCACATGAAGGCGGTCTTTTTCCAGTATGATCCGGGCGGCATCGGAGGCCGCAAGAGCGGTATATTCCTCCTCCGTCATGCCGGAAAGGGCAGGAAGGCTGGGGGATCCGGCAAACAGGATCAGCTTGCCCTGTCGGATCCGATAGATGGCAAAATCTCCGGGATTCGCCTGGGCAATGGCCGTGAGAATCGTCTCGTCAAAGTGCATGATCGTTTCCGCCTTTCCTGATGAAATTCAATCCTTTTTCTGTTTCTCTCCAGCCCCGGAGCTGTCATTGGATGGGGCCGTCGGCCGGGGAAAACTGAGCGAACAATACCTGCGCGGGTTGTTTTTGCCCCAGGACTGCACATACATCCGCACCTCTGCCTGCGTGCCGTCCCGGCGGAGGCGGGCGGCTTCCAAAAACGTGTGCAGAACAACCTCGCGGAACGCCGGGGTCAGCCGTTTTTCGCAGGTGGCGGGAATGCGGCTGTCGATGCGTGGCCTGTAGTCCACAAATTCCCAAAAGCGTGGATTTTCCAAAAGCGCGCGAAAGTGGTTATTTTCCACCTCGCAGACGGCGGCGGGCTGCTGCATACTGTTGCAGCTCGGTCCGGAGGGTGGAGGTCCAGATGGTTTTGTTCACCCGCTCCAAATTTTCCGAATCCAGGTACGTGGGCACAGGCGTGCTTCATGCGGTCCATCAGATAGTACCGGCTGCGCACGATCACGTTTTCAGGCATCCGAGCAGCGTCTGGGGACGGCAGGGTTTTGTCACAAAGTCCCAGGCCCCCAGGTCCAGCGCCTCGGCACCGTTTCCCGCCTCCAGAACGGCATACTCCGGCCGGAGGATGCTGCACAGGATCTCACGATTGATCTTCTGGTCCTCCACCACGAGCCTCGTGGTCGTTTCTCTTTCCATACAGTTAATCCCTTTATTTCGCGGGCGGGAGAGCGCCGTTTTTCACAGCCGGGGGCAAAAGCCCTCCGGGCGCCAGCTCTCACGGTCTGCGCGGCCCTTTCAGGCCCGCCCCGCCGCGGTTGGAAAAGTATTTTTCTCTTGGCCATTTGTTTTGCTTTTATCATAATCCCATTCATTTTCTTTTTCAACATTATCCGCTTTTTTTGCTGAAAAGCGGCATATTGTCGTCTCTGCCAAGATACAGGCGTCACACATAGAACATGTGTCAAAAAGTTCACCTAAAGTAAAATTTTTTTCTTTTCGACAGGGAAGTTTTATGGTATAATTTTACATCAGCTTTACATCAGCTTTACATCAGCAGCCCTTATGTGATTTACGCGGTCATTTCAGCCACATCATCTTCCCGGTCCGCCTCCCCCCAAAAAGTCATTCCCATTTGAACCAAAATAAGGAATCGAGAGGTAGTAAACATGAAAAAACGAGTCTTAAGCGTTCTGCTGAGCCTTTGCCTGGTGGTCTCCCTTCTTCCCTCCCTGGCTCTTCCCGCGTTTGCGGCGGGGCAGGACACTTTCTCGCTGAAAAGCGGAACCTCCATGCCCACAAGTCAGATGAATAGCGTTGCTTTCGGAGACGACGCCTATGTTTCCGTGGGCTATTACGGCGCCATCGTCCGTTCCACAGACGGGCAAAACTGGTCAAGCATCAAAGACAAAGCGGATGTTCCCTCCTATCCGGGGATCACCAGCAATTATCTCGACGGCAGCAACACCTTTGTTTTTTGGGGTACTGCTTTCGGAAACGGCGTATTTGTCGCCGTCGGCGACTGTGGCGTGATCCTGACCTCTTTTGACGGGCTGACCTGGACGCCGACCTTGTCGCCTGTTACCCAGTCCATTACAGATGTCAAGTATCTCACATGGAACGGGGTCGGTGCCTTTTACGCGCTTACCCAGGGCGGCTATCTCACATCCGAGGACGGCTTTTCCTGGTCGATGATGCTCCCCACCGGGATGACGTCCCAAAGCGCGCCCACTGATATATCCGTTGGCAACAACGGGACGCGGCTGGTCATCTCTATGTGCGATACCTCCAACGGCTGGGGCGAAGGCCGCATCATCTCCTCCACAGACGGCACCTGGACCTTCTCCCCCACGCTCCTTACTCCGGACAGCCAGATGGTGTCCAGCATCAATTATGTCACCTGGGTCAACGACCGCTATGTCCTGTCCGATCCTTTCGGCTACATATGGACCTCAGTGGATCTGACAAGCTTCACGCAGGTGGGCGCTCCGTTCAAGGAGAATTCCGCCGACTTCGACAACCAGATGTTTACTGCCATGTATGCCAACGGCACCTATTATCTCTTCGGTTTCCAGAAACCTCAGTCTTATTTGACGGTCTACACCTCCACTGACTTTGTCAACTGGACCATGCAGCCGTATACGCACTACTTTACCGCTCAGAATTCCCAATATCTCAACGGTCTTTATTTCTGCGCCGGCAACGAGGGGCTCCTTGTTTCTTCTGACGGCATCAACTGGAAAAACACATGGGGCAACACCTATTACGACGTGATCTATGACGGCGGCAAATATGTAGCCGCCGGTAAAATAGGCGGCGACGGCGCTATCTGGACGTCCGCGGATCTGACCAACTGGACCCAGGCAAGTCTGTCCGCGCGCACCTCCTACTTCTATGCAGCAGCCGCCGGAAACGGCAAGTACGTTGCCGTGGGAGCCAACACGAACAACAACAGCGTTTCCGCCCTGGCCACTTCTTCAGACGGCTTCAACTGGACCACCGTGAACACACAGACCGGTTTGATGCGTGATGTGGCCTTCGGCAACGGTCTCTTTGTGGCCGTGGGCACCAATTCTTCCAAGGCTGCTTTGAGGACCAGCACGGACGGCGTCACCTGGACCGTCCCCACGCTGCCAGCCACCTCCGCCACGCTCATTCTCTCCGTGACCTATGCCAACGGCCAGTTTGTGGCTCTGGGCAGCGGTCTTATCTGGACATCTCCCGACGGCATTACCTGGACGGACCGCTCCGCCGGCTATACCGCCACCGGTGAAGTGCCGCTGGATCTTGTATATACAGGCGAAACGTACGTTCTTTTGGGATACCGTTCCGCCGCTCCCAAATCGCTCTTTACCAGAACCAGCAGCGATCTGTCCACCTGGTCCGACGCCTCGGAAACCGGCTGCTATTATACCGGCAGCATCGGCGGCAAGCTGGGTGTTCTGGGGAATCATCTCTACGTGCTCGGCCGCGCCGGCGGTACCGTTTCCAGCAGCTACTGCGCGGCTTCTTCCCAGGATCTTGGCACTTCCTGGAGCTTGAGCTCCGTTGATTTTGGTAAAATGATGCCCTATGCCACATCTTCCGCTAATGGCTATGTGCTGTTTACGGGCAATTCCGGTCTGGTGATGGCCGGTGAGGTCGAGATGACCCCCACCATTTCCGTTCAGGCCGCCTCTTCTTCTGACGCGGACAGCACATACGGCGAGGCTTCTGCCGTCAAAACCTATACCGCTTCCTTCTCCGAATACGCCCTTGCGCCTCAGAATGTGAGCGCCGCCTGGTGTGCTTCCGACGGCACCACCGCCGGAGCTCCCGCCGCCGGCATTAACCTCACTGTGGGCACCTACGACGCTCAGACCGGCAATCTGCCCGTTACCTTCTCCACCGATCCCTCGGCGGATGCGGGCGATTACTATATCAAGATCACCTCCGACGCTGACAGCGGAAAGACGCCGGCGGCGGCTGTGGTCAAATTCACCGTCAGCAAGGCCTCTTACGCTCCCCTGTCGGAGCACACCGTCCCCGTGATGGTGGGTGCGGTCCGCTCGGGATCGGTGAAGCTGTCGGAGCTCTTTTCGTCGGTTCCCGCTGACGCCGCTTTCACCTCTGTCACCGCTCCCGCCAGCGCCACCGTGATGGATACCGTGGCGATCAACAGCTCTGACGCCGGCCAGCTGGATTACACCAGCAAAGACAATCCCGACGGCATCGTCGCCAGCGACACTTACACCGTCACCATTGCCAGCCGCAATTATCAAGACCTTACCGCGACCCTTGTCTTTGAGTCGACGCCCAAGACAGTCGTGACCATTTCCGGCCTGACGGCCCCCGCCAGCCTGTCTTACAGCGGCGCTCCGGTCTCCGGCAGCGTGTTTGGCACCCCCGCGGCGGTGGGCCAGCCGTTGCTTGACAGTACGCTGGTCTATACCTATACCGGCACAGACTCCACCGTTTACGGCCCCTCTGCCGATGCCCCCACAAACGCCGGTACCTATCAGCTGACGGTTTCCGTTCCCAAAAGCAACACCGACTTTACCGGCAGTGCTTTCGTTCCTTTCACCATCGCCCCGGCAAAGATCACCGCTTCTGCCGGCAGCGCCCAAATCAGCAAAGTCTATGACGGCACCTCCGGTGCGGGCGCCCTCTCCGGCACGCTGTCTGTCAGCGGCCTTCTGCCGTCTGACAGCGGTGTCAGCGTCCAGCCGGGCGCCGTTCCCGCCTATGCCGCCAAGGGAGTGGTTTCCAATGTCCCGCTTGATCTGCCTGTAAGCCTCTCGGGCGACACGCTGGGCAACTATCAGCTCTCCTCCGTCACCGTTTCTGTGCCCGCCGCCATTACGGCAAAGAATGTCGCTGTGTCCGGCATCACCGCCGCCGATAAGGCCTATGACGGCAAAACCGCGGCCGCGCTGCGCACGGACAGCGCCGTACTGGACGGCAAATTGTCCGCAGACAGCCTGTCACTGACTGTTTCCGGTGCTTTCGACAGTGCGGAGGCAGGCCAAGACAAAACCGTTTCCCTGCATATTGACCTCACCGGGGAAGATGCCGGCAACTACCGGCTGTCCTCTGGCACACAGACCGTGGCCATCGCGTCCATCTCTCCCGCGTCTGTGACCATTTCCGCGTCCGATCAGACCGCCTGGGCCGGCGACAGTGTTCCCAGTCTCACCGACTATACCGTGTCCGGTCTTTTGTCCGGGCAAAAGCTGATCGTCCTTCCCACGCTGTCCTATGCCGCCGTTCCCGACATGACCGTTGCCGGCACGGTGGCCATCAAGGTCTCCGGCGCCGACGCGGGCAAAAACTATACCATTTCCTATATAGGCGGCTTTCTGACCATCCTCGCCCGGCCCGTTGTAACCTTTAACAGCAACGGTGGCTCTGCCGTTGCAAGCGTCCGGGCAAACAACAGCGGCAAGGTGACTTCACCCGCCGCTCCCACCCGTCAGGGCTACACCTTCACCGGCTGGTACGCGGACGAAGCGCTTACACAGCTCTGGCAATTTGCCTCCGACACCGTGGCCAAGGATCTCACTCTTTATGCCAAGTGGACAGCCAACGTCACCGCCGATTCCCTTGTGGAAGTCACAGGCCCCGCCACCCCGCCTGTGACCGTCACGGGTCTTGACGCAGAAGCGGGTGTCGTAGCGGCACAGCAGGCAGATCCCACCGCCTCCGTGGTGGTAAAAATGACCGTGGAGAAAAAGACGGAGTCCGATCTGCTCAGCGTGCCTGAAGTCAAAGCGGCGCTGGACGCCATCAAGAGCAGTCTCACCGCTGCCCCTGACAAGCAGTTGTCCTTCGAGTTCCTGGATATCTCCGTGACCAAGATCATCACCACTCCCGCGGGTAACACGACCTCCTCCCGGATGGGCACCACCTCTCATGTGCTGGAGATCGTGATCCCCTATGACACCACCGGCAAAGAGAATATCTGCGTTCTCCAATACCATGAGGGAGAAGGCGTGCGGGTCTTTACGCCGGACAACACCCGCAGCGGCGCGGACGGCACCTGCTATGTGGATACCGCCGCGCAGCAGATTCATCTTTTTACCCAGAAATTCTCCACCTATGCCATCAGCTATGAGACGGCTGTTTCCACGCCCGCGGCGCCCGTCACGCCTTCCGTGCCCGACGCTCAGCCCACGGGGCCTGCCGCCGCTTCTCCCTCTACCGGTGATACCGCCGGGATTCTGTTCTGGATAACGGCGGCGGCGGTCAGCGGTGCTTGCGGATGCGCCTATGTGTGGGGCAGAAAGAAGCATTCCGCCGAAAAATAAAACACGTTTGGATCCCGCATCTGAAAACATGAAAAAAGGCGGCTTATCCCACTGGATAAGCCGCCTTTTTCACTTTTCTGCTACCGCTTCACCCCCCGCAGGCAGGGGGAGGCGTTTGCTTTTCCCGCTCTCCGCCTGGGTATAAAAGGCATACGGGGCGCATATAAAATACGGGTGATGTGATGTGAAAACAACTGTATGGAAACCGTATCTGGTGTTTGTGCTGCTGGCGGAGGCCGTGGGCGCGCTGGCAGGCTTTTTGACAAAAGACGCCATGGCGTCCTACGACGTGCTTTTAAAATCGCCTCTGACGCCGCCGGACATTGTGTTCCCCGTGGTCTGGGTCATTCTCTACGCGCTGATGGGCATTGGCGCCGCCCGTGTCTATCTGGCCCCGCCCTCCGCCGCGCGGACGCGGAGCCTTTGGCTCTTTGCCGTGCAGCTGGCGGTAAACTTTTTCTGGAGCCTGCTGTTTTTTAACCGTCAGGCCTTTGGTCTGGCGTTTATATGGCTGGTGCTTTTGTGGGCGCTGCTGCTGATGATGATCCTCTCTTTTGCCAGAACGGATCGAAAGGCGGCGCTGCTCCAGATCCCCTATCTCCTCTGGGTCACCTTTGCCGGGTATCTTAACTTTATGGTATGGCAGCTCAATCGCTGATGGCGGCACGGTCTGTGTCCGGGGAGGGTGCATGAGCGTTCTTTTTACCTGCGGGGCGAGACCGTCTCCTGCCGTGCCAGCGTCATGGTTTTTTTCGCCGTGAGGGCCGTGTGCCTTGTGCTGACGTCCCTCCAGTTTGTCCGGCCCCGCAGGCAGGAGGCGCTCTTTCCTTGCGGCCATATAAAAAAGCCCCCTTTTGTACCCATTTGTACAAAAGGGGGCTTTTTGCGCGGAGTCATTGGCCGGCCTTTGCTTCCAGCACCGACAGGACCTGGGCCGATGTCAGCCCTTTACTGGCCATATAGCCTTGCAGCGCCGCCATGTCCTCCGACCGCTTTTTGGACAAAAGCTCCTGCTTCTTCTCTTTGAGCGCCGCGATATTCTGGGTGTGCCTTTCGATCTTGCTGTCAATGGTATTGATCTGCGCGTCGTAATCGACCAGCGCCTTCACGCCTCTTGCCACATAACCGCCCCCTTTTTCAGATGCTCCCATTATAGCCTGACCTGTGGGCGAAACAGGCAGAAGCCTGTCGTTTATATCGCCCTTTGGGCTGTTTTTTCTGCAAAATTTTCCAAAAACAAAGAGCGAAGGGGCACGCCGGGGCGTTTCATTCTCTCACAGATCGCTTCCGATGGCAAGGAGCCGCCCGCTGGACACTGTCTGTCCCAGGCGGTGAGAGACGGAGAGGACCGTTCGTCCCCGGGCGGCACGGTCAAGGGCTTGCAGGACACGGCGCTCGGTGTCGCTGTCCAGATTGGCGGTGATCTCATCGAGCAGCAGGATCTCCGGGGAAGCCGCCACGGCCCGGGCGATGGAAAGCAGCTGCAGCTGACCCTGGGAAAAGGAGGTCTGGGCGGCGGGGGTGTCGTAACCCTCCGGCAGCGCCAGAATACTCTCGTGCAGCCCCACCAGCCGGGCGGCGTCCTCCACCTCTTTGCGCCCCACGGCGGGGTCAAAGAGGGAGATCTGCTCCGCCACCGTTCCCTCCACCAGATGAAAGGACTGTTCCACATAGCCGAAGAGGCGGCGCTTCTCCACGTCGGGTATGTCGGCGGCAGGGATGCCCTTCACCGTGACCTGCCCCGCGTCCGGTCGGTAGATCCCCAAAAGCAGGCGGAACACCGTGCTCTTTCCCGCGCCGGTGCGGCCCACAAAGGTGACTGTTTCGCCTTTTTTGACAGAGAAGCACAGATCCTGCAGCACGTCGCCCTCCCCGCCGTAGCCAAAGCGCACGCCGTCGAAGCGGAGCAGCGCTTCTTCCTCTTTCCGCTCTTCCCCCTCCGGGACATTAGCGGGCTCCTCCCGTTCCGTCTCGGCCAGAAACGCCTCGATGCGCTTGACGCCCGCCACGGCGGACTGAATGTTCTGGATCTCCATGCCGATGCTCTCCAACGGTCCGAACACCTTGCCCACATAGGCGATCATGGCCACCGCCGTGCCCACGCTGATGCCGAAAAACGCCCGAACGCCGCCGCCCATGGCGGCGCAGACCATCATCACGGAGATGACGCAGGAGCTGATGAAGATCACGATGGGCGAGTAGATGGAGTCGTAGAGATTGGTGCGGTCGGTGGCCCGGTAGCTCTCTTTGATATAGGTGTCATAGCGGCGTTCCATATAGGTCTCCCGCCGCAGCACATGGATCATGCGGATGTTGGCGATGGTCTCCGGCACATGGTGGTTCACCTTGCCGATGGCCGCGCGGTTTTCCATCTGGGCTTTCAGCATCCGCTTTTGGAACAGCCGCGTCATCACAAACAGCACCGGCGTCACCAAAACCATCAAAAGGCCCAGTCCCATGCTTTTATCCCAGATCACCGCCAAAATGCTGATGACCTTGCAGGCGTCGGCGAACATACTGACGATACCGTTGGTAAAAAGGGCGTCCACCGTATCCACGTCGTTGACGAAGCGGGAATCCGTTTCCCCCGCCGAATGGGACGTGTAATAGGAGGCCGGCAGATGGCGCAGCTTGGCGCAAAGCGCGCTTCGCAGCCCGTGGGTCACCTTCTGGCCCAGCACGGTGATCATCACGTTCTGCCCCGACTCCAGCACGCCCGCCAGCGCCACAAGGCCCAGATAGGCAAACGCCAGCCCAAGGGAGACGCCCCGCCCGGCGGTGAGATCGTTCACCGCCCGCTCCAGCATCAAAGGCGGGAACAGCGCCGCCGCCACGGACAGCAAAATCACCGCCCCCGTCAAAAGGGTGATCCACGGGGAGGCGGCCAGGACACGGCGCACCACGGCGCCCAGATTTCTTTCACGTTTCATCGGCCGTGCCTCCTTTCGCCTGCTCTTCATAGAGCCGGGCATAGGTCTCCTCCCGGCGCATCAGCACCGCATGGGTGGAAAAAATGCCTCCGCCGTCGGATAAAAACAACACGCCATCAAAGGAGGGGAACTGATACAGCCGGTGGGAAATGAGAAACACCGTCCTGTCTCCCGCCGCCTCCCGCAGGTGTTGGAGTATCAGGTGCTCCGTGGCCCGGTCCACCGCCGAAAAGGGGTCATCCAGCACCAGGACATCCCGGGCGTTGTAAAGTGTCCGGGCCAGCGCCAGCCGGGCCTGCTGCCCGCCGGAAAGACGCACACCGCCGCTGCCCACCACGGTGTCGATCCCCTGGGGCATCCGGCAGACCTCCTCCCAAAGGCACACGGCCCGCAGGCAGGGCTCCACATCGCCGGGTTTTCCCAGACGGATGTTTTCCGCCAGCGTGTCGTTCATCAGCTCCGGCTCATGGCCCATGTAGGAGACGCGCCCGCTGCGCCGGGCGTCGTCCAGGTCCCGCAGCTCCTCCCCGCCGATGAGAAGGCTGCCCTCATAGGCCGCCTCCCCGATAAACACCTTTCCCAGCGTGGATTTGCCGCAGGCCACCGGCCCCGTTATCCCGATGATCTGCCCCGGACGGGCGGCAAAGGAAATTTCCCGGAGGACTGGCTCGCTCCCCGGCCAGGCCACGGAGATCTTCTCAGCCCGCACCTCGCCGGCGACGGGCGCTTTTATATCCGGCAGTTCCTCCGGCGCCGGGACGGTTTGCATTAACGGCTTGATCCGCCTCCAGGACACACGGGCCTTTTGCACGGCGTTGAAGAGCTTGGCCGCTTTGGAGGATTTCATGGCCATTTTGGTGAAACAGGAGATAAACGTGGTAAAGGCCGCGATATCCCAGCTTTTCCAGCCGGTGCCCAGCACGTTCCGCGCGCCGAAATACAGCACCAGCACCGCCCCGCAGGTGGCAATGATGTTGTAAAGGGGCGGCATGGTGTTCTCCCACAGGTTGGCCGCCACCGCCCACTTTTCATAATCGCTCAGGCGTTTTTCATAGGCCGCGTCCCGGTTTTCCTCGCAGCCGTACACCCTGTATGTAAGGGCGTTGGCAAGGCGGTCCATGGTAGCGCCGCTGAGCTGCCCGGCGCTTTTTTTATAGGCGGCGCTGCTTTGGGCCACCCGCCCCTTCAGCCGCCCCGCCATGAGATAGGCAAAGGGCGTAAAGGCGCAGGCCATCAGCGCCAGACGCCAGTCGTAAGAAAAGAGCAGGGCCATGTACGCCGCCAGCACAACTCCGGTGTCGAACACCTCGGTGGTGAACTTCCGCATCCCCTCCGCGCAGGCGTCCACATCGGCCACGGCCTTTGTCATCAAGGCGCCCAACTCTTCCCGCTCCAGCTCCGCCCGAGACATACGCACCAGTCTGGCGTACAAAATTCCCCTCATTCGGCGGCTGGTGTCGTTGGCGAAGCGGCGCACGCCGAAGCGTTTCACCGCGCGCATGACCTGCACCAGCAAAATGACTCCCAGATACACCGCCGCCAGCGACACCATGGCGGACGCCGTTTTTCTGCCCTGCATGATGTCAAACAGGCACTGGGCCAGCTGCCCTTCAAAGTAGGGCCCGGCCGCCAAGCCCACGTTATAAACGATGCCCGAAACCGTCACCACCGCCAGCGGTTTTGTCTCCGCCCGGAAGTAGTACCGGATCTCATCGGGCCGCGAGGCCTCTTTACTCCTCTGACGATGCATCCTTTTCCTCCCAAAAACGGCGGGTCAGCGTGGAAAACCCTGCCTTGCTCTCCGCTTTCGACCGCTCGTAGAGCACGTTCAAAAGGCGGCAGAAGGTCCTGTTCTCCTCCGGCGACAGCGCTTCTTCCAGCCACTCGTAATACAGCGACTCCACGGAGACCTTGGAATTTTTCAGGCTGTCCGCCTTTTCCGTGGCGTACAGCAGCTGACTGCGGCCATCCGCAGGATTGGGCTTTCGCACCAGATAGCCCTTGGCCTCCAGACGCACAGCCCGCCGGGCGGCAGCCCCCTTGTCCAGAGACAGGACGTCCCGCAGGGCGGCCTGTGTGATCCCGGGGTTTTTCCGCACCACATGAATGAAATCATACTCCGCCGTGCCCACGCCCTCCCCCTTGAGCACCCGCACCGTGAACTTGTTCACCTCTCTGGCAATCTTGGTGATCTGCCGCTTTGTCGTATCCATCGTTTCTGTTCCCTCCGTTATTAGATGCAGTATCAACTACTTGGATGATACTGCATCTATCTCCGTCTGTCAACCATGGGCGGGGAGGGGCGGTGAAAAAGGAAACGGGCAGAGGGAGCCGGGTTTGCTTTTTGATGAAATGGTGGTATGCTTTAGAAAAAGAAACTTCTTTAAAGTAGGTGAAGCGTCCCCATGAAGCAGAAGAAAAAAATCTCCATGAGTCCCTATGACCTATATCTGCATACCCTCTCCACCCCGGAACTGACGGCCCTCTCCTCTTTTTGGGAAGAGGTGGACAGCCACTGCACCCTGTCCAAAAAGGAGAAGCTGCGGCTCCGGGCGGATTATGAAAGCGCCCTGCTGGCCTTCGCCGCTTTGGGCGTGCCGGTGGGCGCCGCCCTGGCGCGGATGGGCGTCAGGCATCTGGGCGGGTTTTACGCCCGGCCCGCCGTCTTGTGGTACCCTCTGGACGACGCCGCCAAAATTTATCCCCTTTCCATGAAACAGGGGCAGATGGCCGTGTTCCGGCTGTCCGTTTATTTCAAAGAAGACGTGGTGCCGGCGCTTTTGCAGATGGCACTGACCTTCACCATCAAGCGGTTCCCCAGCTTTGCCACCACGGTGAAAAAAGGATTCTTCTGGCACTATCTGGACACCGCCAAGCGGCGCTTTGTCATCGAGCCGGACACCGGCTATCCCTGCCGGCCGCTGAAGGTCGGGCGCAGCGGCTCCCAGTCCTTCCGGGTCATGTATTTCCATAAACGGGTCAGCGTCGAATTTTTTCACATCCTCACCGACGGCACCGGCGGTATGGTCTTTCTCAAGGCGCTCACCGCCGAATACCTGCGGCTTCTGGGGGTGGAGCTGGCGGAGCCCGGCAGCGTGCCGGATCTGGATGCCGTTCCCGACGCCGAGGAAACCGCCAACGAGTTCGACCGGGCGGATCAAACGGAAAAAAGTGCCGGCTTCATGGAGAAATCCGCCTTGCAAATGAGCGGCAGCCTCTCCCGGGCCCGGCCCTACCGGGTGCTGCATTTCAAGATGGACAGCGACGCCCTCAAAGCGGCCGCCAAAGGGAAAAGCAGCACCGTGACCTCCTATCTGCTCTCCCAGCTTTTTTTGGCGGGACGCTATGCCACCGACGAGCTGCAAGGCGAGATGAGCATTCAGGTGCCCGTGAACATGCGGAAGTTCTACCCCTCGAAGACGGTCCGCAATTTTGCCATGTACTGCGGTGTCCGCCTGCCCCTCCAGCGCATTACAAAGGCGGAGGACATCCTCCCCGAGATCTCCCGCCAGCTGGAGGAAAAAGCCTCCCGCCAGGCCATGAGCGAGATGATGAACGCCACGCGGAAAATGGTGGGCGCGCTGCGGTTTATCCCCCTCTTTATCAAGGCGCCCGCCGCCCGCATGGTCTACGGCTTTCTGGGGGACAAGATCTTCAGCAACACGCTGTCCAATCTGGGGGTGGTGCAGCTGCCAGCCCCGCTGGACGGGTATATTGACAGCATGGATTTTGTGCTGGGCACGGCGCTGACCAACCGCGCCGGTTGCTCTCTTGTCACCTTTGGCCATACGGCCACGCTGTCCATCGCCAAAATGACCGCCGACCCCTCCTTTGAAGAGCGGCTCTATGACCTGCTGCAAGCCGACGGCATCGACATCACTGTGGAAGGGAGTGCCCCTTGTGAAGATTAACATCACCTATCCCCAACCGGGAAAAGAGCAGGCGCTGCGCCGGCATTTTATTGCCGCGCTGCGGTGGCCCTTTCTCTTCGCCGCGTTTATCTGCCCTGTTATCAACGCGGTGGTGGGCGGCAAGGCCTGGAGCGCCGTGGTGGTCTGGTCGCTGTGGATGGTCTGGTCGGGTGCCGTTTCCCCCTCTTTGGTGGAATACAACCGCATCAGCCAGTCCATTAAGTCCATCGTCAACGCCTGCGTGCTCCTGATTCTCATCGACTGGCTGCTGGCGCCCGGCTGGGCGATGGAAACCGTTCCCATTGTGTGCTTTTCCGGGCTGGCCGCCTCCGGCGTCCTCTTTTTCACGGATCTGCAACGCCAGAAGCAGAATATGTTCCCTATGATGCTTTTGACCGTCGGTTCGCTTCTTGGCTCTGTCATCGGGCTTTCGGTGTGGCACGAGGAGACCCGCTGGGCCATGGCCGTGATGGGTGCCGTGGCTTTTTCGCTTCTGGTGGGCTGCGTAGCCACGCTGGGGCCGGATTTCCTCCGGGATGTAAAAAAACGGTTCCACACAAAATAGCGGTTTTTTTCAAAAGCCGCGGAAAATATCTTCTCTTTTCCACTTTTTTTCATCTTTTTTCCCTTCTTTTTCCGAAAAAAGAACTTGCCAAATACAAGGAAATGTGTAAAACTGGTTAAAGTAATTGGTTAAAGAGGTGGGGCGTTATGGATCGAAAAAAAATCGCGCTGATTGCGCTGGACCCCCGGGCAGGGCGTTCCTATCAACAGGACGTGGGGCGCCTGTTCGGCGGCGTGGCGGACATCGTCATGTACTCCGTGCTGGACGGCTCGGCCACCGGGGCTCTGCCGCCGGCGGATCTTTTCGCCGCCTCCACGGACGCCTACGGCTCCGCCGAGGAGCTGGCCCGTCACGTCCCCATCGGCAGTCAGACCATGGGCATCGAAGTTTCCTTCCGCTGGCAGGAGCTGCGGGGACTCAAGGAGCTGCCCCCGGGGAGCCGTGTGCTATTTGTGAACCTCACCGAGATCATGGCCCGGGAGGCCATTGCCCAGCTGGAGCAGTTCGGCATCAATCAGGTGCAGTGGCTTCCCTACTACCCCGGCGCGGCGCTGCCGGAGGACGTACACATTGCCGTGACGCCCGACGAGATGCGCTATGTGCCGGCGGGCATCGAAACGGTCATTGACCTGGGCCAGCGGGTGTGCACCTCCGGTATGATGATTGAGATCGCTCTGCGGCTGGGGCTGGAGCATCTATTGGAAACCCAGCCGTTTCAACATTATTTCCAGTCCATTGCCGCCAACAATTACAGCTTTGACCGGATGTTTTCCCGCTCCATCCGCCTGGAGAGCCAGTTCCATATTCTGATGGAAAGCCTTGAAGACGGCGTCATCGGCGTCAACGAAAAAGACGAGGTCTTTGCCTGCAACCACCGGGCCGAAGAGATCACCCGCGCCAGCGCCGATCTCATTCTGGGGAAAAGCGGCGCGGCGGTCTTTCCCTACCTGCCCTTTTCCGCCTGTTTGCAGAGCCGGGAGCGCATTCCCGCCCGGGTCAGCCGCATCAACGACGCCAACATCAGCGTGGAGGTGGTGCCGGTGATCCGGCAGAACGCCTGCATCGGCGCCTTTGCCATTCTCCAGAAATTCAACGATGTGGAGGCCCGGCAAAACAAATTGCGCCGTCAGCTGTTTCAAAAGGGCTACTACGCCAAGTACGGCTTTGAAGACATCATCGGCGCCTCCCCCGCCATCCTCCGGGCCAAGGAGGTTCTGCGGAAAATGGCAGGCAGCGAGAGCCCTATTCTTCTCATCGGCGAGACCGGCACCGGCAAGGAGCTCTTTGCCCACGCTATCCACAGAGCCTCCCGCCGCGCCGACGGCCCCTTTGTGGCCATCAATGTAGCGGCCTTTCCGGAAAACCTGCTGGAAAGCGAGCTCTTCGGCTATGAAGAGGGCGCCTTTACCGGCGCCAAAAAAGGCGGACGACCGGGTCTTTTTGAGCTTTCCCACAAGGGCACCCTTTTTCTCGACGAGGTGGAGGGCATGAGTCCTGCTTTGCAGGTCAAGTTGCTGCGCGTCTTGCAGGAGCGGGAGGTCATGCGGGTGGGCGGCAACCAGATCATTCATGTGGATGTGCGGATCGTGGCTGCCACCAACGAGGCGCTGGAGCAAAGAGTGGCCGACGGCACCTTCCGCCGGGATCTGTACTACCGCCTTTGTACGCTGCCGGCGGTGCTGCCAACGCTGTCCCAGCGGGGCGACGACCTCTTTTTGCTGTTGGAACGCTTTCGGGAGGAACTGGGCGGCCGCTTTGCCCTCTCCCCGGCGGTGCGGACCTTTTTACACGCCTACGCCTGGCCCGGCAATATCCGGGAGCTGCGGAACATGGTGGAATACTTTATCTATACCGGCCACCCCGTCATTGAGATGACCGATCTGCCACCCACCGTCTGTTTGGCCGGCCGGGCAGAGCCATCCGTTTCTCCGTCCCCGACGGCAGCGCCGTCGGGGTCTTCGGCAGCGACTCCATTGGGGACGGCGGCAGAGCTTTCCGGCAGCGCCGGGGACTCGGACGCTTTCCGTTTTGTACTGGGCCAGCTGTATCAGGCGTCCCAGAACCAGCGCTCCATGGGGCGGGATGCGCTGCTGCAAAAGGCCAGAGAGGCCCACTTTCCCCTGTCCCAGCAGGAGGTCCGCGCACTTTTGCACCGGATGGCGGAACAGGGGCTGGTGCGGGTGAGCCGGGGCCGGGGCGGCAGTCAGCTGACGCCTGCCGGGCGTCAGCTTTGGGAAACCGGTCAAAAATAGGTTTCTCTTGACCAATTAGCGGATTCCCCCGCGTCTCAAATCCCTTTCGTTTCTCCCCTTTTATTTTCATTCTTTTTTTATTTTCATAATGGCGCCCTCCAATTTTGTGTGTTCTGCCAAAACAAGAGTAATTTATTTGTTTATTGTGCTGTTTTTGTCCGTCATAGCGGAAAGATTTCTTTTTTGGCACAGGATTTGCTCATATAGACGTAAATCAAGCCGTTTATATGGCAACAGAAAGGAACTGACAGCTATGACATATGATTTTAATACGGTGATCGACCGCTCCGGCAACCATTCCGCCAAATACGACGAGCGTGTGAAGAAATTTGGGACGGATCAGGTCATCCCTTTGTGGATCGCGGACATGGATTTCCGCACGGCCCAGCCTATCATCGACGCTCTCACCGCCCGGGCACAGGAGGGCATCTGGGGCTACACCGCCCGGCCGGACAGCTATTTTGCCTCTATTGCCGACTGGCAGAAGCGCCGCAACCACTGGGACATTGACCGCTCCCTCATGAGCTTCAGCCCCGGCGTGGTGCAGACCATCAGCGCCATGATTCAGCTTTACACCCCCTCTTGCGGCAGCGTGCTCATTCAGGCGCCGGTGTATTCCGAATTTTATGACATGGCCGAGTTCGCCGGCCGCACCGTGGTGGAAAACTATCTGGTGAAGGAAAACGGCAAGTGGGTCATCGACTGGGCCGACTTTGAGGAAAAGCTGGATCAGGCGGATCTATTCGTGCTGTGCAACCCCCACAACCCCCTTGGCATCGTGTGGAGCGAAAGCGATCTGCGCCGGATGATGGAGCTGTGTCTCAAGCACGGCGTTCTGGTGCTCTCCGACGAGATCCACTCCGACCTGATCTTCCACGGCTGCCGCCACATCCCCGCCGCCACGCTGTCGCCCGCCATCGCCGCCAATGTGGTCACCGGTATCTCCGGCACCAAGACCTTTAACCTGGCCGGTTTGCAGGCCAGCACCGTGGTGTTCCCCAACGCCCACATGAAGCAGGTCTTTGACCGCTTCTGGATGAACATGGACATCCACCGCAACAACGCCTTCTCCCTCATCGCCATGGAGGCGGCTTTCAACGCGGGCAAGGAGTGGCTGGAGCAGCTGCTGCCCTATATCAGCGCCAACTTCGACTATGTGGTGGATTACTGCCAAAAGCACATTCCCCAGATCAAAACCTACGCTCCCGACGCCACCTACCTCATGTGGCTGGACTGTCAGGGACTGGGCCTGACCAATGAGCAGCTCCACGACTTCATGATTCAAAAGGCCGGGCTGGGGCTCAACGACGGCTGTTCCTTCGGCCCCCGGCTCAGCGGCTATATGCGTCTCAACGCCGCCTGTCCCAGAAGCGTTCTGGAAAAAGCCATGGCGCAGCTGGAAGTGGCCGTCAAGGCACTGTAAGCGGCTTTTATGACCCTTACATTTTAAAAGTTGAAAGGAAAGAAACACCATGCAGATATTGGAAACCAAAAACGCGCCCGGCGCCATCGGCCCTTACTCCCAGGGCTATGAAGCCGGCGGCTTTCTCTTTACTTCCGGCCAGATCCCCGTGGACCCCGCCACCGGCGATGTGCCGGAGAGCATTGCCGCCCAGGCGGAGCAGAGTTGCCGCAACGTGGGCGCCATCCTTGCCGCCGCCGGCAGCGGCTATGATCGCGTCATCAAAACCACCTGCTTCCTGGCGGATATGGGTGACTTTGCCTCCTTCAACGAGGTGTACGCCCGGTACTTCATCTCCAAGCCCGCCCGCAGCTGCGTGGCGGTGAAGGCGCTGCCCAAGGGTGTGCTGTGCGAGATCGAGGCCATCGCCGTCAAGTAATTTGTGTTCTCATCTACTCTATATATGCCAGGAGGCCGGCGCTGAAATCGCCGGCCTCCTGACCGTCTGTCCCCTTTTGCGGCGCTCTATTGACAGCTGATTTCCAAAGGTGTACGGTTAATGTATCAATATATTGTATCAATATATTACGATACGTTGTGCAAGCATGGCATCGGTTTACGGGCAAAACGCCGCCATGTTCAAAGTGCCGGCCGGCCCTAGGCGGATCTTTATTCCGGAGCAGCTGCGCAGCGGGGAAAAAGCCGCGTCGCACGGGCGGCGGACGCTTTGCCTGCTTTGACACCGGGCTGACCAGGTCACCCTTCTCCCCCGCCGGGTGACCCGGTCCCCTTTGGATTTTACTCTTTGATGCTCACTTCAACTTTACCGGGCGTCATTGCCATGGCGCTCTGCAAGCCTTGCTCCCGGTGTGTCTTTAGCCCCATGGGCTACGCCACGCGGCTGATGTGCAAGACAAAAGCGGAAAGGATGAAAACAAATGCATGAAGATAACGGTATCCTGGGAAAAGCGCGAAAGCGTGAAAAACTGGAGAACCCGGCCCGTGTGGCGGAGCTGAAGCCGGAAGAGACGCTCCGCCAGATCGGCGTTCGCCCGGGCCAGACACTTTGCGACATCGGCGCCGGCAGCGGCCTGTTCAGCCTGGCGGCCGCCCGTCTGGGGGTGCGGACCGTGTGGGCTTTGGACACCGACGACGCTATTTTGGAAGACCTGCGGAGCCGAGCCGCCGCTGTACCAAACCTGCAAACCGTCTGGGCCGATGGCGGTTTCTCTCCTCTTGCGCCCCGGTGCGCCGATTGGGTCCTGCTGGTGACTGTACTCCATGAGATCGAAGAAAAAAGCGCTCTTTTTTCTGAAATACGCCGGCTTCTGAAAACCGGCGGCAGGGTCTGCCTCATCGAGTTTCAGAAAGCCCGCACCCCCATGGGGCCGCCGCCCGCCCACCGCCTGGGCGCCAAAGAAGCCGCCGCTCTTTTTGCCGTGGAAGGTTTTTCCAAAGAACTGAATTTCCTGCTGGGCGAAAACTTCTACTGCCAAATCTATCGCCTCCGCGCCAAAGCATAATGCAGCAGTAGCCCCGGGCAAATGCCCGGGACCTTTCCATATGAAGCCCTCTTCATCCGGCAAACCGGCCGTGTGGCGCAGGGCGGCGAATGCCGTCGAACTGTTGCGCTTGACTAACGGCGGGGGCGGCGCCTATAATACACATAACCTCTTTGCACTGCATTACATGCCGGCTTGCCGGGATGCGAGATCAACAGTACAAACTGAGCAGGCGATGCCCGGACACGGGCGTGGGGCCGGGCCGTTTGGAAAACGGCAGCAGAGTGTGCTCTTCGCGCATCTGTGGGACAGTTGTATGTTCCACGGGTGTGCTTTTTTTGCGCGCTGACGGGGAACAAACGACCTCAAATGGAGTGCCATAGGAGATATCATCACACCGTTCAAAAGCGGGCAACGGAGGATTCTTTTATGACAGCCAATTCATCGCGCATGACAGGCCTGAGCTCCTCTCAGGCAAAGGAACTGCAAAGCCGGTACGGCAAAAACGAGCTGTTACCCCAGAAAAAAGAAAGCTTCTTCGCAGAAGTCATCCATATCCTGTGCGAGCCCATGTTTCTTCTGCTCATCGTGGCCGCCGTGATCTATTTTCTCCTGGGCGAGCCCCGGGACGGCGCCATCATGCTCATTTTCGTGGTGGGCATCATCAGCATCGACGTCATCCAGGAGTGGAAGACCGACAAGACCCTCGCTGCCCTCAAGGATCTTTCCGCGCCGCAGGTCACGGTATTGCGGGACGGGAAAGAGCAGTCCATCGCCAGCGCCGATCTGGTGCCGGGGGATCTGATGATGATCTGCGAGGGCGTCAAGATCCCGGCAGACGGCGCAGTGATCCACTGTGCCGACCTGTGCGTGGACGAATCCTCCCTCACCGGGGAGGCCGAAGGCGTCTGGAAGGTGACGGAAGAAGCCGCCCCGCCCGCCGCCGACTACTGGCGCAAAGACTTCTGCTACGCCGGCACGCTGGTGACCCAGGGCACCGCCGTGGTGCGGGTGGAGCGCATCGGCGCCCAGACGGAATACGGCAAGATCGGGCTGGGCGTGGCGGCGGCCCCCCAGGAGGACACGCCGCTGCAAAAGCAGACCGGCCGACTGGTAAAGACCTGCGCCGTGATCGCAGGTCTTTTGTTCGTGCTGGTGGGCGTTTTCACCTGGTTCAACATTCCCGATCACGCCCTTGTCCCCCGGCTGATTGAAAGCATCCTCTCCGGCGTGACGCTGGCCATGGCCATGATCCCGGAGGAGTTCCCCGTGATCCTGACGGTATTTCTCTCCATGGGCGCGTGGCGTCTGGCGAAAAAGCACTCGCTTGTGCGCCGGTTGCCCAGTGTGGAGACCCTGGGCGCGGTGTCGGTGCTGTGCGTGGACAAAACGGGCACCATCACCAAAAACGAGATGAGCGTGCAAAAAACATGGGTGGCCCAGGGCAGCGAGGAGACGCTGGTGGAGATCATGGGGCTGGGCTGCGAAACCGACGCCTACGACCCCATGGAAAAAGCCATGCTGCGCTGCTGCGAGGCGCACGGCATCTCCCCCCGGCAGCTTTTTCAAAATGAATTTATCACGGAATACGCCTTTACCAATGAACTGAAGATGATGGGCCACGTCTGGCGTCAAAACGGCCAGCTGGTCATTGCCGCCAAGGGAAGCCCCGAACGCATCCTGACCGTTTGCCGCCTCAGCGACGAAGCGCGCCGGGAGGCAGAACGGCAAATCGGCGCCCTTTCCTCAGAGGGCCTGCGGGTCATCGCCGTGGCCGCCGGCTATCCGGAGAGCGAGGCGGACGTTCCCCCAGCCCTTACCGACTGCCGTCTGACGCTGCTGGGCATCGTGGGGCTGGCCGATCCTCCACGGGCCCATGTGAAAGAGGACATCGCCGTCTGCAATCGCGCGGGCATCCGTGTGGTGATGATCACCGGCGACAACGGCATCACCGCCTCCGCCATCGCCGGGAAGATCGGAATCCCCGGCAGCGACCACATCATCACCGGCGAACAGCTGGAGGCCATGAGCGACGAAGCGCTGCGGGAAGCGGTGAAAACCGTTTCCATCTTCTCCCGCGTCATTCCGGCGCACAAGATGCGCATTGTCAAAGCGTTTAAGGAAAGCGGAGAGATCGTGGCCATGACCGGCGACGGCGTCAACGACGCCCCCGCCCTCAAATACGCGGACATCGGCATCGCCATGGGCAAGCGGGGCAGCGAGGTCTCCCGGGAGGCCGCGGATCTCATCCTCATGGATGACAACTTCACCACCATCGTGGAAACCGTGCGCGACGGCCGCCGTATCTATGACAACATTCGCAAAGCCGTGGGCTATGTGTTCACCATCCATATACCCATCGCCCTGTCCTCCCTGCTGGCGCCGTTTCTGGGGATCGCGCCCACGGCGCTGCTGCTTCTGCCGCTGCACGTGGTTTTGCTGGAGGTGCTGATCGATCCCACCTGCTCCATTGTGCTCGAGCGCCAGCCGGCGGAGCGGGACATCATGAGCCGCCGCCCCCGCGACCCTCAGGTGCACCTGCTCACAGGGGCGCTGCTGGGAAAGAGCCTTTTGCAGGGGCTTATCGTTTTCGCGGCATCCTTCGGCTCTTATTTCGCGGTGCTCTCCGGCGATCCTGCCAACGCCCCCGTCGCCCGCGCCATGGGCCTTGGAGTTATTATGCTGGCCAATCTGTTTTTGGTGCAGGTCAACAGCTCCGACCGCGACTTCGCATATCATTCCGTCCGGCGCCTGATAAAGGACGGGGTCATGTGGGCGGTGAATCTGGGCACGCTGGCCCTGCTGGGCGTCATCCTCTACTCCCCTTTATCGGTCTATCTGAAGCTGGCGCCCCTTTCCGCCGGGCAACTGCTGACGGCGTTTGGGCTGGCGGGCGCGTCCGTTCTCTGGTACGAGGGCGTCAAGCTGGTGAAAAAATGGTGCCGGGGTACAAAAAAGGAGCGCTCTGCCCCATAAAGCAAGCGCTTTCTCCTTAAAAAAGCAAATAAAACAGCCCATCTCAGCCTGCCCGAGGCCTTTTCTTTGGCGGGCTGAGATACTTTTTCCCGACCATTTTGCGCTGTTTTCTTCTGATCCTGCACAACTTATCCTCTTGTTCTCCCTTTTTTTACCTTTTCTAAAATATATTTTGGGGCGCACATTAAATTGACAAATCCCCCCCAAGTTGTTATGATACTAAGATAAAAGTGACAGTCGTGTTTGCGGCAGTCAGTAATAGGGGGAGTAAACAACGAAATGGCAAAGTATATTATAAAGAGAGTGCTTCTGGCGGTGCTGACGATCTTCCTCGTCGCTACCATCACGTTTTTTCTGATGCACCTTGTCCCAGGCGGCCCTTTCGTGGCCGAAAAATCCATCAGCGCGCAGGCTCAGGCCGCGCTCAATGCCAAGTTCGGCATGGACAAACCCATTATGGTGCAGTACAAAAACTATATGCTGGGTATTCTCCACGGTGATTTCAGCCTCAGCCTCAAGCAGCGCGGCTGGGCAGTGGCGGATATCATCTCCAGCCGTTTCCCCGTTTCCGCCCGCATCGGCGGTCTGGCGGTGCTTCTGGCGCTGGTGATCGGCATTCCCATGGGTAGTATCGCGGCGCTCAACCGCGGCAAGTGGGCGGACAATCTCATCATTGTCATCGCCACCTGCGGTATCGCGTTTCCCAGCTTCGTGGTATGTACCGTCGGCATGTATCTTTTCGGCGTCAATCTGGGGTGGCTGCCCACCTTTGGCCTGACGTCAGCGGCACACTATATTCTGCCGGTATTCGCGCTATCGTTTTATCCCATGTCGTACATCACCCGACTGATGCGTTCATCCATGCTGGACGTGATCGGCCAGGATTACATGCGCACAGCCAAGGCCAAGGGCCTCTCCAGCACGGTGTGCCTGTTCAAGCACGCCCTGCGCAACGCCATTTTGCCCGTCGTGACCTATGTGGGCCCCATGATGGCCTACACCATCACGGGCAGCTTTATCGTGGAAAAAATCTTTGTAATCCCCGGGCTGGGCGGTCAGTTCGTCAGTTCCATCACCAACCGCGACTATACGGTCATTATGGGCACCACCATCTTCCTTGCCACGCTGATCATTATGATGAACGTGCTGGTCGATATCGTCTATAAGATCATTGACCCGCGCATCCAGCTGCAGTGAGGAGGATATTGAAATGATAAAGAAAAACCCGCTGAGTTTTCAGCTGAAGGTGGACGATTTTCTGCCTGCCACGGAAGAGGAACGTCTGAGCCTTGCTCAGCTTCGCCCCAGCGTAAGCTTTTTCAAAGACGCCATGCGCCGTCTTCGCAAAAACAAAGTGGCTATGATCAGCCTCATCGTCATCATCGTCATCATTTTGCTGGCGTTTGTGGTCCCCTCTTTCTACCCTTACAGCTATGAGCAGCAAATCAAAGGCGCACTGTATCTCAAGCCCATGACTTATTCCTTGGATGAACAGGCCCGCATCGCCGCCGGCGAAAAGATCTTTCCCCATATCCTCGGTACGGACAATCTGGGCCGTGACTACGCCATCCGCGTGATGATTGGCAGCCGCGTCTCTCTTCTGGTGGGTATCATTGCTTCCGCCATTATTTTGCTCATCGGCTCCATTTACGGCTCCGTTTCCGGCTTCTTCGGCGGACGCACCGACCTTATCATGATGCGGATCGTGGATATCATCTACACCGTGCCCGATATTCTGCTGATCATCCTGCTGTCCATGTCGCTGCAGGATCCCCTTGACGCGTTGTCCGCCAGGCCCGGGTGGGGCTGGGTAGAAACCATAGGCGTCAACCTCATCAGTATCTTTATCGTGTTCGCCCTTCTCTATTGGGTTGGCATGGCGCGTATCGTCCGCGGCCAGGTGCTGACCCTCAAGCAGAGCGAATACGTCACCGCCGCCCGCGCGCTGGGCGCGTCCAACAAGCGCATCATTAAAAAGCATCTTCTGACCAACTGCATCGGTACTCTGATCGTCACCACCACGCTCCAGATCCCTTCTTCCATCTTTACTGAGAGCTTTTTGAGCTTCCTGGGTCTGGGTGTCGCGGTCCCGATGCCGTCTTTGGGCTCTCTGGCAAGCGACGGACTCAACGGCCTTAGCTCGTATCCGCATCTGCTGCTTGCTCCGGCGTTGCTCATCGGCCTCATTATTCTGAGCTTCAACCTCTTCGGCGACGGTCTGCGCGACGCGTTCGACCCGAAGATGAAGAGCTGACGGCAGGAGGAACAACATGAAAAAGGAAAACGCTTCGGTGGCGGCCGAAACAGAAAATAACGCAACCAAAAACGTGTACAACCCCGAGTATTTGGTGGATATCCAGCATGAACGTCTCTCTTTCTTCACCCCCGCCGGTGAAGTGAAAGCCCTCAACGACGTGTCGCTGTACGTGCGACCCGGCGAGGTGCTGGGCATCGTGGGTGAATCCGGCTCCGGCAAATCCGTGACGGCTTACAGTTTGATGGGCCTCACCGCTCACCCCGGCCGTCTCATCGGCGGCGATATCTGGTTCAGCGGCCACCATATCAACGACATGACGGAGTCCGAAATGCGCAAAATGCGCGGCAACGAGGTGTCCATTATTTTCCAGGACCCCATGACCAGTCTGAACCCAGTTTATACCATCGGCAATCAGATTACCGAGGTCATTTTGCTGCACACCGACAAGACCCAGAAGGAAGCCAACGACCGTGCCCGTGAGCTGCTGACGCTGGTGGGCATCAACGAGCCCGACAAGCGGCTCAAGCAGTACCCTCACGAGCTCTCCGGCGGTATGCGCCAGCGTGTGATGATCGCCATCGCCCTGGCCTGCGAGCCGAAGCTGCTGATTGCCGACGAACCCACCACCGCTTTGGACGTGACCATTCAAGCGCAGATTCTGGAACTGATCATGGATCTGAAAAAGCGTCTTGGCATGGCCGTCATCCTCATCACCCATGACCTGGGCGTGGTGGCCGGTACCTGCGACCGCATCGCCGTGATGTACGCCGGCAAGGTGGTGGAAAGCGGCCCGACGGACGACATTTTCTACCATCCCGCCCATGAGTACACCAAGGGGCTTATTGCCAGCATCCCCAATCTGAAGGATACGGAGCACAAACGCCTGGTCCCCATCGAAGGCTTCCCTGTGGATATGCTCAATCCTCCGGCAGGCTGTCCCTTTGCGCCCCGCTGCCACTCCTGCATGAAGGTGTGCCTGCAGCATATGCCGGAATACACACATCTGACGGACTCCCATTACAGCGCCTGCTGGCTGCTGGATAAGGCCGAGTTTGAGCGTCAGAGAGAGGAGAAGGCATAATGGAAGAGAAGAAACTCATTGAGGTCCAGCACCTTCAGCAGTACTTCCCCGTAAAAGGCGGCAAGCTGTTTGAAAAGAAGGTCGTCAAGGCCGTGGACGATGTTTCGTTCTATATTAATAAAGGAGAGACACTGGGCCTTGTGGGTGAATCCGGCTGCGGCAAGACCACCACCGGACGGACCCTCCTGCGCCTGCACGAGCCCACCGACGGCAAGATCTTCTATGACGGCGTGGATATCACCCATGCCAAGATGCTCCCCTATCGCCGCAAGATGCAGATCGTGTTCCAGGACCCCTACGCGAGTCTGGATCCCCGCATGACTGTGGGTGATATCGTGGGCGAGGCCATCGACATTCACAAGCTGGCCAAAAACGAAAAGGATCGGCGGAACCGCATCATTGAACTGCTGTCTCTGGTGGGGCTCAACTCCGAGCACGCCAACCGCTATCCCCACGAATTTTCCGGCGGCCAGCGCCAGCGCGTCGGTATCGCCAGAGCCCTGGCGGTGAATCCCGAATTTATTGTCTGCGACGAACCTATTTCTGCTCTGGACGTGTCTATTCAGGCCCAGGTGGTGAATATGTTTGAAGACCTGCAGGAAAGGATGGGGCTTACCTATCTGTTTATTGCCCACAACCTTAGTGTGGTGAAGCATATTTCCAACCGCATCGGCGTGATGTATCTGGGCAAGCTGGTGGAGCTGGCAGACAGCTATGAGCTGACCTTCCACAGCGTCCATCCTTACACTCGCAGCCTGATCTCCGCCATCCCCATCGCCGACCCCGCCGAGAACCGCGCCGCCCGGCGCATCGTCCTGGAAGGCGATGTCCCCTCCCCTGTGAATCCTCCCTCCGGCTGTCATTTCCGCACGCGCTGTCCTTACGCCGATGAGTACTGTTCTCAGGAAGAGCCCGAATTTAAAGAGGTCTCGCCCGGCCATTTCGCCGCCTGCCACCATCTTGATCGGGTTAAGTGATCTCTGCACGCGTACATTTCCCTTTTAAGTGCCATTTTACTCTTTACATTGGCAAAGGTTGCGTGTATAGTATGGGAATACCAAGCCCTCGGGCTTTGTATGTTTCTTGCAAAAACTAAAATTTCAAGGAGGAGAATGAAAAACATGAAGAGAACACTATCGCTTGTGTTCGCTCTGGTAATGGCTCTGTCGCTGCTGGCTGGCTGCGGCAGCAAGTCCAACACCAGCGGCGGCACTACCGCCACCACCGGTACGAAGCAGTTGGTCGCCGAAATCGGCCCCAACCCCGAGACCATTGACCCCGCTCTGAACAGCGCAGTTGACGGCGGCAATATGCTGATTTTGGCATTTGACTGCCTGCTCAACGTGGACAAGAACAACAACATCATTGCCGGCGCGGCCGAAAAGTGGGGACCCTCTTCTGACGGTCTCACCTGGACCTTCCACCTGCGCAAGGATCTGAAGTGGTCCGACGGTTCCGCTCTGACTGCCAAGGACTTCGTATACAGCTGGAAGCGCGTGGCTGATCCCAAGACCGCCGCCCCTTATGCTAAAACGGTTCTGGGCATGGTCGACGGCTTTGACAAGGCTCAAGCCGGCGACGTGGACGCTCTGGCCGTCTCCGCTTCCGACGATCAGACCTTCGTCGTGAAGCTGTCCGCTCCTTGTTCCTATTTCGATAAGCTGGCTGCTTTTGCCACCCTCAGCCCCGTGAACAAGACCACCATTGAAAAGAATGGTGACTCCTGGGCCACCAAGCCTGAGTCTTACATCTGCAACGGCCCCTTCTACATCAGCGAGTGGGTCCCCAGCTCCTACATTGTGTTCACCAAGAACCCCAACTATCGTGACGCTTCTTCCATCAAGCTTGATTCCATCAAGCTGCTGCTCATGGAAGATTCCAACGCCTCCTATGCCGCCTACAACACCGGCGAGGCTATGATGATCAAGGACGTTCCCACTGCCGAGATCCCCAACCTGCGCAGCAATCCCAACTTCCATGTGGATCCTGACATGGGTACCTATTACGTCTGCATGAACGATGCCAAGGCGCCTTTTACCAACGCCAAGTTGCGTCAGGCTCTGTCCCTGGCCATCGACCGTGACTATGTGGCCAACACGCTGATGCAGGGCGTTTACACTCCCGCCTACAACTTCGTGGGCACCGGCATCACTGACTGGGACGGCAGCGCCTTCATGGCCAACGCCAACGGTGGCCAGAGCTACATCAGCAAGGATAACGCCGCCAACCTGGCCAAGGCCAAGCAGCTCCTCTCTGAGGCCGGCTATCCCGACGGCAAGGGTCTGCCCACGCTGACTTACTCCACCAACGACGCCAGTTATCATAAAGTCCTCGCGCAGTACCTGCAGCAGGCATGGGCCCAGCTGGGTGTCACTCTGAAGGTCGATGTGGTCGAGTGGGCTTCCTTTACTCCCCTGCGCCGCGCCGGTGACTTTGAGATCTCCCGTAACGGCTGGCTGTTCGACTATAACGATCCTTCCAACATGCTGGATGTGCTGGTTTCCACCAACGGTAACAACGACAGTAAGTACAACAACCCCGCCTATGACGCTCTGATGGAGAAGGCTGCCGCTGAAGCCGATCCTCAGACCCGCTTCGGTTATCTGCATCAGGCAGAGGATCTGCTGATGTCTGATGCCGCCTGCATCCCCGTCGCTTATTACAATGACTTTTATCTGTGCAGCGACAAGGTCACCGGTTACTGGCACTCCCCCTATGGTTACTGGTACTTCCAGTATGCCGACATCACCGCCTGATCTGTTTTGACAGCATTTGAAAAGAGACCGCCTTCTGGCGGTCTCTTTTTTCATCAAGAAAGGCACGCCGGTTCAGATCGAACCGGCGTGCCTTTTTCTTTATGCTTTTGCGTAGTGTTCCGCAATGAAGAGCAGCTCTTTAACAATGCTGTCCATATCTTCGCAGCAGGCGTATTCCAGCCGGCTGTGGAAATTGCCGCCGCCCACGCCCAGATTGGGGCACGGCAAGCCCCGGAAGGACAGCGCCGCGCCATCCGTACCCCCCCGGATGGGGTTCGTCACCGGCGTGCCGCCCGCGGCTTTCACGGCGGCGTAAGCCGCGTCGATCATGTCCTTGTGGTCTGGCAATACCTTTTCCATCATGTTATGGTAGCTGTCCTCGATCTGTATGGCCGCCGCGCCCGGGCCATATGTTTCGTTGATGGAGGCGATGATCTTACGCAGTGTTTCTTTGCGGCGGGCATAACACTCCTTGTCGTGGTCACGGATGAGGCAGTGAACGCTGGCACGCTCCACCTCGCCGGTGACGCTTTCGGCAAAGAAGTAGCCCTCGTGTCCCTCGGTTGTCTCCGGCCGCTCCGCTTCCGGCAGGGCCGCAATGAACTCCGTGGCCATCAGTACCGCGTTTTTCAAAATACCCTTGGCAGAGCCCGGATGCACACTGACGCCGGTAAAGGTGGCCACCACATCGGCGGCGTTGAAGGTTTCATACTCCACCGCGCCAAACTCGTCGCCATCCAGCGTGAACGCCACATCCGCCCCCAGCCGCTCCAGATCCAGCAGTCCGGCGCCGCTGCCGATTTCTTCATCGGGGGTAAAGCAGACCTTTATGGTGCCATGGGGAATGGAACCGTCGGAGAGCAGCGTCTCGGCCATGGTCATAATCTCGGCGATACCGGCCTTGTCGTCCGCGCCCAGGAGGGTGGAGCCGTCCGTCACCACCAGGGATTTGCCAATATAGCTTTTGAGCTGAGGGAAGTCGGCACCCCGCAATGTAACGCCGTCGCCCAGCTCCACGTCGCCGCCCTGATACGCCACCACACGGGGTTTCACCCCTTTGCAGGGGGATGCGGAGGCCACGTCCATATGGCTGAGAAACGCCACCACCTGGCCCTTGAAGTCCGGCACATTGGCCGGAATGGTGCCATACACATAGCCGTTTTCGTCCATGCCAGCGTCGGCCACACCGATGGCCCTGAGCTCGTCCACCAGCGCCCGGCCAAAGACGGTCTGCTCCGGTGTGGACGGGCTGGTCTCCACGCCCTCACGGGATACGGTCTCAAATTTTGTATAGCGTATCAGCCGCTCATAGGGCCGCCCCATTCTTTCTTTCATAGCAACGCCTCCATCAAAATCTTTACTACCAACATACCATTTTCGACGCCGTTTGTAAAGCCGCCCCACATTGTATCTCCCTTATCGGCAAGAACGCGCGCCGGGCATCCCCCCTGGGGGCTTCCGCGGTTTCCCGCTTTATGTTATATTTTTAAGGGTAAAAATGAAAAATTGGAGATACATCCATCACTATGAGAACTGCCAAAACATTGAGTCATACCAACAAAAAGCATATCGCCATTCTTCTTGTGATGGTCGCCGCCGTGGTGGTGATGGCGTTTGTCTGCCTTTTTGTGGGCTCTTCGGGGATGTCCGTTGGGGAGGTCGCTGCGGCGCTTGCCAAAGCCGGCACCGCCGCCCATATACGCATCATCTGGCATATCCGCATTCCCCGTCTTCTGGCGGCACTGATCGCCGGAGCGGGCCTGTCAGTCGCCGGCCTTATCATGCAGACCACGCTGAGCAACTTCATGGCCTCGCCCTCCACCCTGGGCGTTTCCAACGCGGCGGTGTTCGGCGCCAACCTTTCCATCATCGCCTTTGCCGGCGGTTTTTTGTCCACCGGGCACAATGTGTCCAACTTCGCCGTGGGCGCCAATCCTTACGCCACCAGTTTCATGGCCTTTCTTTTTTCCACCGTGTCTATTTTGCTGATACTGGGGCTTTGCCGCCTCCGTGCCTTTTCCCCCAATGTGGTGGTGCTGGCCGGTATTGCCGTTGGCTCCATCTGGACGGCGGCCACCACCATTTTGCAGTTTTACGCCACCGATGTGGGTTTATCCGCCGCCGTCATCTGGAATTTTGGGGATCTGGGCAGAGCCACCTACCGCACCGATGCTCTCATGCTGGCGGTGGTGCTTGCGGGTCTTGTCTTCTTTATGCTGATGGCATGGCGGTACAACGCCCTGCTCAGCGGCGAGATAACGGCCAGGAGCATGGGCATCAATGTGGATCTGCTGCGTTTTTTCTCCTTGCTGCTCGCGTCGCTGATCACAGCCGTCTGTGTCTCCTTTCTGGGCGTTATCGGGTTTGTGGGGATCATCTGCCCGCACATCACAAAGAAGCTGCTGGGGCAGGATCACCGGCTTTCCATTCCTGTGTCGGCCCTCAGCGGCAGTCTCCTGCTGCTCATCGCCGACACGCTTTCCAGAAGCATGGGCAGCGGCTCCGCCCTGCCGGTGGGCGCCATCACCTCTCTGCTGGGGGCGCCGTTCTTTATTTTCATCATCTTTCAAAAAGGGGGAGCAGGCGATGCTGCATATTGATCATCTGTCCTTCCAGTACACCCGGCGGACGCTGCCTGTTCTCAACGACTTCAGTTTGCAGCTAAAGGACGGGGAGATCGGGATCCTCCTGGGCAAAAACGGTTCGGGAAAGACCACGCTTTTTAAAAACATACTGGGGGTCCACACGCCGGACAGCGGCTCCATCCGCTTTGACGGCGAGGATCTTCTGCGGATGCCGCGAAAAGAGCGGGCTCGCAAAGTGGCCTATGTGCCCCAGGATATCCGCTTTGGCTCCCTGAGCGTGTTTGACTCCATTCTCATGGGGCGTGTGTCCTATTTCGGCCTGAAGGCACAGCCCGAGGACTACGCAGCCGTGGAGAAGATTATGGATGATATGTGTCTTGCTCCCTTTGCCGCCCGAAACGTGCAGGAGCTTTCCGGCGGCGAACGGCAGAAGATCGCCATCGCCCGGGCGATGGCCCAGGAGCCGCGTCTGCTGATCTTTGACGAACCCACAGGCAATCTGGACGTAGCCAATGAACAGCTGATGATGGAAGAAGCGAAGAAGCTGACCCGGAACCGGGGCATCGGCATTCTCAGCTCGCTGCACGATCTGAACCAGGCCATGCATTTCGGCGACAAATTTTTTCTTATCAAGGACGGCGCCATCAAATATTCCGGCGGCGCGGAGTGCATTAGCGAAAGCGTCATCCAGGACGTTTTCGGCGTCAGCGTCAGGATCGTTACCATAGAAAATCAAAAAATGATTATTGGGAGAAACCGTTATGAAAGTTAAAAGAGGACTTGCCCTTATCCTGGCCCTTATGATGACCGTTGCTTTGTTCGCCTGCGGACGATCCAGCCAGACCGAAAGCACCGCCGGCGGGAAGGAGGAGGAGGTCACCATCACCGATCTCATCGGCCGGGAGGTAAGTGTCACCCCCGGTCAGTATCAAAAGGTGGCCTGCATCGGCGCCGGCGCGCTGCGGATGTACAGCTATATCGGCGATACGGCGCTGCTGTGCGGCGTGGAGGACATCGACAACCCCACGCTGGAAAACCGGCCCAAGATGTTCGACTCCGTGGCGCGGCCCTATGTTTTGGCCTTTGGCGACGTCTTTTCCCAGCTGCCCTCCTGCGGCGTAGGAGGCCCCAACGCTCAGGCGGCGGAAGCGGAAAAGATCCTTGCCTGCGCCCCGGATATTGTGATCTCCGAATACGAAGACGTGGAAAAAGAAAATGCCCTGCAAGAGCAGCTGGGCGTTCCCGTGGTCACGCTGAAGGCAGGCCCGGGCGGCGTCTTTGACGACGCGTTCAAAAACTCCATGACCCTGCTGGGCACCCTTTTCGGCAAAGAGGAAAAAGCCCGGACGCTGATCTCCTTTATTGACGCCCAGACGGCCGATATTACCGTCAGGACCGCCGGTATTGCCGACGCGGACAAACCCGGCGTCTATGTCTGCGGCCTTGGCAACTGGGGTACCACCAACCACCTGATGACCGCTCAGAACTATATTCCCTGCCGCATTGCCAACGTGAAAAACGTGGTGAACGATCTGGCAAAGGATGGTATCGGGCCCATCGAGCAGGAAAAGTTCACCGCTCTTGGCAAGGACATAGACATCATCATCATGGATGCGGCCGCCGTCAAGAATATCAAGCCCCTGTACCAGGCGGACAGCTCCCTGTTCGATTCCTGCAAGGCATGGCAGACCGGCCGTGTTTATCTCCAGATGGCCTACAACGCCTACTATACAAACTATGAAACGGCCCTGATGAACACATGGTTCATGGCAAAGACCGCCTATCCGGATCGCTTTACGGACGTGGACATGGCGGCCAAGACTGACGAGATCACCCAGGCATTTCTGGGCAAAGCGCTCTCCCGTGAAATTTTCGGGGCCCCCGCCAGCTTTGGCGGATATCAGCAGGTGGACACCGCCTCCTTTTTCTGCTGACGCCTCATAGTGAACCAGAACAGGAGGACTCTACCATGGAACGTTCCGATGTGATCGCCTTTTTTGATACCCTCGCGCCCACCTGGGATGCAGCCCTGGTCCGCAGCGACCGGATCATCCATACCATTTTGGACCGCGGCGGCATTTCCTCCGGGAAGCGGGTGCTGGACGTGGCCTGCGGCACGGGCGTCCTCTTCCCCGATTATCTGGCCCGCGACGTAGCATCTGTGGTGGGCGTGGATATCTCTCCGGTCATGGCCCATATCGCCGCGGGAAAATATGACGATGCCCGTATCCAGGTGCGGTGCGCCGACGTGCAGGAGCTTACCTTTCCCGAAAGATTTGACTGCGTGATGATCTACAACGCCTTTCCCCACTTTCCCGACCCTGCGGGGCTGCTCTCCCACCTGGCCGGCTGTATGGCGCCGGGGGGGCGTCTCACCGTGGCCCACGGCATGAGCCGGGCCAGGATCGACACGCACCATCACGGAAGCGCCAGCAAGGTCTCCATGGGTCTGATGGCCGAAGATCAGTTGGCGGCGCTGATGGGACAGTGGTACAAGGTGGACACCGTGATATCGGATGAGGAAAAATATATTGTCTCCGGCGTACTGCTGTAAAGCGCAGCGAACAGATCGCCGGGATGATCGGATAAGGGCTTGCCGTCTGCGGAGCATTCACAGGCGGCAAGCCTCTTTCCCGCTCCTTTTTTGCCTGCGTTTCGTGTTTTCCCGCTCTAAAATTCTTTTATTGTGCCAGTTTTTATGCTATACTGTATTAAATTCAGAAAGCTGCCCATCTCACCCAGGCGCAGAAGGCAGACGCGGAGAACAAGGAGGACGGTTTGTGGATCATCAGCTAAGCCACCATGAACACGGGCATTTTCATAATCCGCAGGAAAAACAGCGGGAGCTGAACCGTCTTTCTCGTGTCATCGGACATCTGCAATACGTCAAGAAGATGATCGAAAACGACGAGGACTGTGCCGCGGTCCTGATGCAGATCTCCGCCGCAAGGTCCGCTCTCAACGGCCTTGGCAAGGAGATCATTAACGAGCATATTACCCACTGCATCGCCCACGCGGTGGAAGATGGGGACATGGAGGCCATTGAAGAATTTAAAAAAGCCATTCAAAAATACCTGTAACAAAAGACAGATGCGCCATGTTCGGCGCATCTGTCTTTTGTCGGGAGCAAAGGCCCCATCATCGTTTTTTGCAAAAAGACCAGGGCGATTCCCGGCAGCGGACAACACCTTTTTCAGAGGCATATCGGCGGGAAAAATCGCCATTTCCCTGCAAATTTTACTTTTGCAGATTTGTTCTTATCTTTCACAGACGGTCTGTTGAAAAGGGATTTTGTTGGATCACAGTAGATCTACACACTGGCAGCGGATCATGGAGCGGTGGTACGCACTGGATACCGAGCCGGTGAAGACCGTTCCGGACGACAACGCCAGCTGGATCGGCGGGGCGGCGGTCAGTCTTTTATGGAAAAGCAAGCCGTGCTCAATGGGCTGAAGCCGGCCGGCAGTCATATGCTGCCATGCTCCCTTTCCGGCGGACCCTGCGCCCCATGGAGGCGGAGCTGACAGACGGCACTCGCCTGCCCGTTTCACGGGACCGCTGCCCCGTCCCGTGTCAGCGCTGGCTATTTAGCTGTGAAAAGGCAGATCCTGTCGGTGTTTGGCTGCATTCACACGTCGCAATAGGATCCCGCCGGGAGCGGACGGAAAAGGCCCGGAGGGCAAACGCCCTCCGGGTCTTGTATAGGGAGCGGGAAGGCGCCTTAGAAGTCCACCTCGGTGTCGTAGTAGCAGCACTTGAGCAGTTCTTCCATTTCCTTCTGGCTGGGCTGACGGGGGTTGGAACCGGTGCAGGCGTCGGCAATGGCATTTTTGGCGATCTCGGGCAGTCTTGCCAAAAAGACTTCCTCGGGAACGAAGCCATGCTGGGCGGGCATGCCGTCCAAGCCGTAGTGGCTGATGCAGTGGGGAATGTTCAGCGCGTCGTTCATGCCCCGCAGATAGTCGATGAGCAGGCGCACCTTCTCATCGTCGCTGCTGCCGCCAAGACCCATGAAGTCGGCGATCACGCCGTAGCGCTTTTTGGCGGTGGGGTCCTTGGCGTTGAAGGCGATGACCTTGGGCAGGTACATGGCGTTGGCCGCGCCGTGGACGATATGCGCGCCGCAGTCGGCAAACACAGCGCCGGTCTTATGGGCCATGGAGTGAACAATGCCCAGCAGCGCGTTGGAAAACGCCATGCCGGCCAGGCACTGCGCGTTGTGCATGGCGTCCCGCTTGGCCATATCGCCGTTGTAGGAGTCCACCAGATCGTGCTGGATCATGGTGATGGCGAAGATGGCAAGGGGATCGGTAAAGTCGCTGTTGGCGGTGGAGACATAGGCCTCAACGGCGTGGGTCATGGCGTCCATGCCGGTGTGGGCCACCAGCTTCTTGGGCATGGTCTCCGCCAGATCGGGGTCGACAATGGCCACGTCCGGGGTGATCTCAAAGTCAGCGATGGGATACTTGATGCCCTTTTCATAATCGGTGATAATGGAGAAGGCCGTCACCTCAGTGGCCGTGCCGGAGGTGGAGGAAACGGCGCAGAAGTGCGCCTTGCGGCGCAGCTTGGGCAGGCCGAAGACCTTGCACATATCCGCAAAGGTGGTCTCTGGGTATTCGTACTTGATCCACATGGCCTTGGCGGCGTCGATGGGAGAGCCGCCGCCTATGGCAACGATCCAGTCGGGCTGGAACTTCAGCATGACCTCGGCGCCCTTCATGACAGTCTCAACGGAAGGATCGGATTCAATGCCCTCGATCAACTCCACTTCCATGCCGGCTTCCTTCAGGTAGGAAACGGAACGGTCAAGAAAGCCGCCGCGCTTCATGCTGCCGCCGCCCACGCACACGATGGCCCGCTTGCCCTCCAGTGTTTTCAGCGCTTCCAGCGCGCCCTTGCCGTGATATAAGTCTCTGGGTAATGTAAATCTTGCCATACGAAAACCCCCTGTTATATATTTTAACAAAATTTTCAGTTGCGAAAGGGCCGTACCAAAACGGCCTCCCTCTCGGCTTGTTAAAATAATAACATAATTGTTATACGTTTGTCAATAGGAAAGATCTGCAAATTTCTGTATTTTTTTCTCTTGTTTTCGCATACAGCCGCTTTATATTATTTTTTTGTGAACAATTTATAAAGTTTTTTGCATTTGCCGCCTCATGGTATTCCGAGGTCTTCTCTTTTCCGTTTATGTTCCAGCGGCGGATATAAAATCATTTGATTGGTGCATACTAAGGCAGAGGTAATCTGCTTGTCAAAAGCAAGCTTTTATTGCACCGTGACCAATGTTGAGGGGAAACACAACAGCCAAAAGGCCAAGCGCGAACTGGGTATCATCCCCAGAGTTACGTCAAGCCGCGGATTCAACATTGGGTAATCACTTAATGTAGGAGGAACTTTCATGTCTGAAAAAGAAGTCCGCTCAGAAGCAACAAAGAAAATTTCCGGGCAGGAACTGCTCAAAAACGAAAATCCCAACCAGCACCACAACATCAAAAAGCAGGCCCTCGGGCCCAATACCAAGCGATAAGGAGACGCGTATATGCCAAAGGACAGCCAGCCGGACCCCAAAGGTGTGCGGGAGGAAAAAGCTGACGGTAAGACTCCCCTCACCAGAGAAAACCAAAATCAAAACAGGAATAAGAAAAAGCACTCTGTCGCGTGTAACGATGTGTAATAAAAAGCCGCCTGTCTTTCCACAGGCGGCTTTTTATTTGCTATCGCTGCTGAAAATTTCACACCTTGCACCTATGAATTCAGCGATTTATCAAGATTGACATTGTCCCAGTCCGCAGTTATACTGATAAATAAAGATTTATCATAATTTTCTTTCTGAAAATTAAATATTTGGTCCGATAGCATGTGGTGTGGCTGTTTGCCGTAACAACCCGAATGGGTTAGGCAGCAGTCAAAAGGAAACGGGTTTGAAACCCGGCGCGACCGGCACTGTGAGCGTGAGAATGCCCCAAAGCGGTGAAATGCCGCCTGGACGAAAGTCCGCCATTGCAGAGAAATCTGTGAGAAGGTAGGAAGCATACGCGGGAATATTTTCCCAGAACGCAAGCCAGGAGAATTGCACAACAGATGGACCGGAAACAGCGGGCGTTTTCTCCGCATGCGTGTTTTGAAATGCGTTCGCTGATTTTCTTTGGAAAATCAGCGATTTTTTTATCAAAAGCCACCGCCCGCATTCTCTTTTTCTCTGCCGCATTGCGGCTTTTGACAGCGAATCCGCAGACGATATTTGCCATATATACGCAAGGATAATGGAAGGCATGAATGCCAAGCGAACCCTTGACAAGGTCAATTTGATGGTCCAAACCGTGGCGGCACTGCGATAGCGGCAGCTGCTGTGCTTGGGAAAAATAGTGCATATTCCGATGAAGTTTCGGCTCAGGGAGATAACATGAAGAAATGGTTTAAGAAAAACAAATGGACGGTGATTGTTTCGGTTTTCGTCCTGGCAATGCTGGCGTTTTCTTTCTGGTACGGCGGCAGTGCGCCAGGGGCACGAGGCTGGTCGGTCATGCCGCGGAACACAACAACCACGGAGACAGAAGCTGTTGGGGAACCGCATTCATCCAAAACGCCCCAGGCCCAAACGTCAGCAGAAGATGAAGTTCCGGAAACTGCAAAGGATGCCTATTTAACAGACCCCACGCCGGCAGGTAAGCCAGCCCCGGTAGAGCCACAAAACGGCGGTGAAACAGGCGCGGAAGCAGTGAATCCAACGGCTTCTGCGGAGACGGGGCTGACTTGCACCATCTCCATTTCCTGTAAAACAATTTTAGACAATATGTCTCTTTGTGACCCGGCAAAAGCTAAAATCGTACCGGAAGATGGGTGGATCCTAAACAGCACTGCGGTGCCGTTTACGGAGGGCGAGTCAGTGTTTGACATTTTGCAGCGTGTTTGCCAGCAGAAGGGTATTCAAATGGAATCCAAATGGGTGCCTATATACAACAGCGCCTATATCGAGGGCATTGATAACCTCTATGATTTTGATGTCGGTGAAAACTCCGGCTGGATGTACAAAGTAAATGGTTGGTTCCCCAACTACGGCTGTTCTCGCTATTGTGTCAAAAGTGGGAATACAATTGACTTTGTATACACCTGTGACCAGGGAAACGATGTCGGCGGCGGAAGCGCGGTGAGGTGAAATGGTGAAAAACACCGTCTCGCGGCAGGATACCTTTGCCGGCTGTCATCCGTTGGTGAATTTTTTGTTTTTCGCGCTTGTCATCATGTTTTCCATGTGCCTGATGCACCCTGTCTGCCTGCTGATCTCGCTCTGTTCTGCCGCGGTCTATGCGGCAAAGCAAAAGAAATCGCTGCGCTTTCTCCTGCCGCTGATGACGCTGACCGCAGTCCTGAATCCTCTGCTCACCCACGCGGGCATGACCATCCTGACGTATCTGCCCAGCGGCAACCCTCTGACACTGGAGAGCATCTGGTACGGTCTGGCCGCCGCGGCCATGCTTTCCGCGGTAGTGCTCTGGTTTTCCTGCTACAACGGGGTAATGACCTCCGACAAATTTGTCTTTCTCTTCGGTCGGGTCATTCCCTCCCTTAGTCTGGTGCTCAGCATGTCGCTGCGTTTTGTGCCGCGGTTTCAGGCGCAGATGCGTGTCGTGCGCGAGGCACAGCGCGCTGTCGGGCGGGAAACCACGGGGCGGAGTATGGGCGCACTGGCAAAAAACGGTATCAAAATTTTTTCGATTATGATTACCTGGAGCCTGGAAAACGCAATTGAGACGGCTGACAGCATGCGCAGCCGCGGTTACGGTCTTCCGGGCAGAACCGCTTTTTCTATCTATCATTTTGATCGTCGGGACAAGCTGGCCCTCTGCTGCCTTGGGTTCTGCAGTACCTATTTGTTTGCCGGCTGGGCGGCGGGCGGCGCGTATTTTCAGTATTATCCCTATGTCGATTATGGGCGTTTCACACCGTTTTCCGCCAGCTTTTTCGCAGTCTATCTCCTGCTCTGCCTTATGCCGGTTCTGATGGACGGCGCGGCGCAGCGCAGTTGGAAGGCTACGCAGGCAGGAGGACAGAGCAATGCTTGAAACGATCAGCTTCCCGGTCTACCGGGAAAGTGTGGCGGAGTACGGCAGCGCCGAAGCGCTTTCCGCTGCCTGTCGTGCCCAGGATTGCGACGGAATCGAGGCGGTCTGGGGCGGAGACGATGCGCTCTCTCAGCTGCTCGTCGGGCTGGTGGTCGGCTATCACCTGATGTTCTATCCCGACTGGGTCGATTTCTGGAATGGCAGCGAAGGGGCACTCCTTCAAAAATTTGGCAGCCGCGCGGCATGGACATCCTTTTACGGTGCGGAGAACAGAGCGCAATTTGTCGCCCGATACCGTGAGGATCTGCGCCGAGCCGAACTACTGCAAGTGCGCTATGTGGTGTTTCATGTGTCGGATGTTTCGTTGGAGGAAGCGTATACCTACCGGTGGCTGCACGGAAACCGCGCCGTTCTGGACGCCTCCCTGGAACTTTTGAATCTGCTGTTGGAGGACCGCAGCTACTGCTTTGAGATTTTGGTGGAAAATCAGTGGTGGCCCGGTTTCACATTTTTGGATCCTTCTGAGACGGACTATCTTTTGCGCGGCATCCGGACGGAAAAGAAGGGCATCATGCTAGACACGGGTCACTTGATGAATACCAATCCTGCGCTTCGGTCGGAGGCGGATGGCATTCAATACCTGCATACGATGCTGGACCGCTATGGCAGCCTGTGTGGGATGATTCGCGGTGTACATCTCCATCAGTCGTTGTCAGGTGCCTATGTCAAAGGCCACACGGGAATGATTCCAGTGTGGAAATCCGATGGCTATCTTGCACGGTTCGAGCAGAGTTACAATCATATTCTACAGATCGACCGGCATCAGCCCTGGACAGATCCAAGAATCGTCTCAGTGCTTCGGCGGATTCAGCCGGCTTATCTGACTCATGAACTTTCCTGCAAAAACAGAGCGGAGCGGGCATCTTCTGTGCGCCTGCAGAGAGGAACGCTTCAGAAAGGCAATTTCTATGAAGAATAACAGCGACACGAGCGTCCGCAGCGGCGCAGCAGCAGGAAGGGGAACCTATGCCCGCCTGCTTTGAACTGGAAGATTTGACCTTTTTCTATCCGGGACAGCCAAAACCGGCTATTCAAAATCTGTCTTTTTCGGTGCAGCCCGGCGAGTTTGTGACGATCTGCGGCCCATCCGGATGCGGAAAATCCACGCTGCTGCGGCAGCTTAAATCCGTGCTGGCCCCGCACGGCAGGCGGACTGGAAAAATTTTCTTTGAAGGAAAATCCCTGGACGATCTGGATCTGCGGACGCAAAGCACGGGCATTGGGTTCGTGCAGCAGTCGCCGGAAAACCAGATTGTGACGGACAAGGTCTGGCACGAACTGGCCTTCGGCTTGGAAAGCCTCGGCTGCGACACAAAGACAATTCGCGGGCGCGTAGCGGAGATGGCAAATTTTTTTGGCATTCAAACCTGGTTTTACAAAAATGTGACTGAGCTTTCCGGCGGCCAGAAACAGCTTCTCAATCTGGCGGCTGTCATGACAATGCAGCCCAGCGTACTGGTACTCGATGAGCCCACCAGCCAGCTCGACCCCATTGCGGCCTCTGATTTTCTTGCCACGCTGGGGAAAATCAACCGAGAACTGGGCACAACGGTCCTGATCACAGAGCACCGCCTTGAGGAGGTTCTTCCGCTATCCGATCGTGTGCTGGTGATGGACAGCGGCATGCGAATTGCCGACGGAACACCGCAGGCAGTGGGCGAACAGCTTCGAAAAATCGGACACGCGATGTTTCTCGCCATGCCAACAGCCATGCGCGTCTGGGCCGCCACGGACAGCAACGCTTCCTGCCCCGTCACAGTGAGGGACGGCCGCCGCTGGCTTGCCGGATTCCAGGACTTTCAACCGGTTCCTCAAGCTCCCACCGTGACAGAGGCACCATCGGCGGCGATGCTGGAAAATGTATGGTTCAAATATACGGAGGATTCACCTGATGTGGTCAAGGATCTCAACCTCCGTGTTCCCAAGGGCTCGTTCTTTGCGCTGCTTGGCGGAAACGGCACCGGAAAGACCACGACACTCTCTATTTTGGCGGGACTCCGCAAGCCCTATCGGGGCAAGGTGACCGTAAACGGCAAAGTGGGCTTTCTGCCGCAAAATCCGCAGACGATTTTTGTAAAAAAGACCGTCCGGGAGGATCTGTTTGAAATATTGCCGAAGGGCTCTGACCGTGAGGCAAAGGTGGCGCGTGCCGTGCGGCTCTGCCGCCTCGAGACGCTGCTTGACCGGCATCCTTACGACCTCTCCGGCGGCGAACAGCAGCGGGCCGCCCTGTGCAAGGTACTTCTGCTTGAACCGGAAATTTTGCTTCTGGACGAGCCGACCAAAGGGCTTGACGCGGAATTCAAGCAAGTTCTGGCGGAGATTTTGCGGGTGCTCCGGCTCCACGGCGTGACCGTGTTCATGGTCAGCCACGATGTGGAGTTCTGTGCGGAATACGCAGATCGCTGCGCCCTGTTTTTCGATGGCGCCATTGTGACGGAAAACACGCCCCGGTTGTTTTTTTCCGGCAATAGCTTTTACACAACCGCAGGAAGCCGTATGGCCCGGGGCTTTCTGCCCAACGCCGTCACAGCCACCGACCTGATTGCCGCCTGCGGCGGCAATATCCCGCCCGTGCCAACACTGGAGGACGATTTCTCACCGCTGCCGCAACCCGCAGAGACCTCCGCGGACTGGAAACCAAAACCGCTGCCTTGGTGGCGAATCGCCGGAGCTGCACTCTCCGGTGGCCTTTCGCTCTATTTATTCTGGAAGGCCATGGGCGTAACCGATCTCACCAAGCTGATCGGTTCCGCCGGAACCACGACCATGGGCACGGTCCAACTCCGGCTCTATGCATTGTTTCTCGCAGCCCTGTTCGTTTTTGCGACCTGCGTCACGCGACGCTCCAACCGGCCGGACTATCTCCGTCAGACGTCGCTGGAAAAGCGAAAACTGTCCCGGCGCACCATTGTGGCCGGAGGGCTGATTTTACTGCTGATTCCCCTGACGCTCTATTTCGGCGTGGCCGTCCTGGGCGGAAAAAAATATTATTTTATTGCGTTGCTCATCCTCCTGGAAACGATGCTCCCATTTTTTCTCGTGTTCGAGGGGCGGAAGCCTCAGGCGCGGGAACTAATCGTCATTGCGGTGCTCTGTGCGCTGGGTGTGGCGGGCCGTGCGGCGTTTTTCGCACTGCCGGAATTTAAGCCGGTGGTTGCGATCACAATCATTTCCGGCGTGGCCTTCGGCGGCGAGACAGGCTTTCTTGTGGGCAGCATGACGATGCTTCTCTCCAATGTACTGTTTGGGCAAGGACAGTGGACACCTTTTCAGATGTTTGCCATGGGCATCATCGGATTTCTTGCAGGCGTGCTGTTTCGCAAGGGCCTGCTGCGGCGCAGCAGGTCGGCGCTCTGTGTGTTCGGCGCATTCTGCTCCATTGTTATCTACGGCGGTATTATGAATCCTGTGTCCGCCCTGATTTGGGCACGCACGCTGGATGTAAAAATGCTTCTGGCCTACTATGTCTCCGGTTTCCCTGTGGACTGCGTCCGCGCGGGGGCGACATGGCTGTTTCTCTGGTTTGGCGCGGAGCCGATGCTTGAGAAACTGGACCGAATAAAAGTCAAATACGGTCTCGTGGAATAAAAATACCGTTCCCAGCGGCTTGCCTGTCGTTGGGAACGGTATTCTGCGATATTTTAAAAACAATTACGTAAATAGCGAGGAAAATTAGTCAAAATATTTTACTGGTAGCGTTTTCTGCGTATCTGATCAATGATCCCTAAGAAACTGAGCGCCATTACAATACCCGTATATGCTGTAAACGCATCTCCGGTATCTGGAGCTGTTTTCTGTATTGACTGTGCGGCCGATTCCGCCTGCACCAGAGCATATATACTAAAACTGTCTGCCTCAAAGGATGCATACCCGTCTTTTACGATACAGTCATATCTCTTCAAGGAGCCATCCTCCAGGACTTTGACGACTTCAATGGCGGAGGTATCAAAACCGGCAGGAACAGGGAACCGAACCGTCAGCGAACCATTGGGCTCTACTGTCATTCCGTCTCTGGTCAGTTGAATCTCATAGGCTACGTAGCGTCCGTTAAAGGAAGCCAGTGCGTTGTCAGTAAAACTGCGCAAATGGTGTTCGGATGCAACCTGCTGAATAGCGACCGACGTATCCGTGGGAATAGCCGTAGGATCGAGAATAATTACCACATCGGTCGTGAGGTCTTTTGCTGTAACAGGTACGGTCTTTAAATCGTGCAGTGCCTTTTCAGCCACAGTCAGCGTATCGTAGTGGGCCACCTTCGCCTGAAGTTCCGCGCTCAGCCCGTTGTAAACGGTTCTGGCGTCAGTGATGGCGCTTTCGCTGCTTAGCGTCACGGTGCCGATGGCCGCGATCTTGGTGTCCACCGCGTCCACGGCAGCCTTGTCGCGGGCGGCAATAGCCGCCGCTGAAGCAGCGTCCAGCGCATCAGCCGCAGTAGTAACAGCGTCCTGCGGCGCATCCAGTTGGACAGCCAGTTTGTTTGCCTGGTCATAGGCGCTTTTTAGGGCACTGTCTTTGAGCAGATCCGCTTTCTGTTTATCAGAATTGATGAGGCCAATGCCACGGTACAGTGTGTCTTTATCGGCCACCTTGTAAAAATCGGTGGTATCACCGCCACCCATAGAATAGCCGCCCCCCAAATCGGCGCCGTATCCATAAAGGGTAAAGCAAGTGCGCAGTACATCACCATCTGACAGATAGGAGTCGGCAAAGCCAACATTGGGGAAAATGTTGTTGACTTCGTACATCCATCCGGACATATAAGTATAGTCGAATTCGCCCAAATTCGGGCCTTTGCGGCTGTTGCCCCAGCCGGTATCCAGCGACGTTCCCTCTTTGGTCAAAACGTTCATCAGAACGGCGGGAACGCTTGATTCGGTCAACTTCTCAAGAGGATTAAATGCCGCACCGCCGCCAAAAGGTGCACTGCTGCCGTGGGTAAAAACGCCGCCAGGCCCCAGAGCAGAGATATAAAAGCCCCCGGTCAGGTTCCCGGTGTAGGAGTAAGAGAAACCGTTTTCCGTCAGGATACGATCCAGCATCTGCGCGGCGTTTTCGCCTTCGTAAATGGGTACACGCATTGGTTCAATGATAAAGCCATACCCAATGGTGGTGGCTTCGATTGACCAGGTGGCGTAGCCGATTGGGTCGCCGGACTTGGCTTTCTGATAGATAATATGATAGGTTTTGCTGGCGTCACCCGCTGTAACAACAATGACGTTGTCCCCTTCCTGGGTAAACAGCAATGTATAACTGGTTTTGTTGGCATCGTCCCAGTTATAAGGAATTTCTGTCTCATTGAGCGTGACCGTGCAAGCGATTTTTTTGCCGGCAGAATCGCGGGCTATCACGTCAAAAGTCTTTTTGCTGCCCTTTTGCTCAGAGTGATCTACCAGCGTGGCGGTAATCGATGCACCTGATTCTGCGGCTTTTGCAGCAATGCACATAGAGGGAAGCAGGTAAGCAATTATGCACAGGCATGCCAGTAGCCGTAAAACTGTTTTTGGAATTTTCATCTCGTCCTCCTAATTCAATTTTTTATAAAAAAGAAGGTGCCCGACTGCCTTGGCAGGCAGCCGAGCACCCTCCGTTTTATCTTCCCAAAGTGCTGTAGCAGGATGTTTCCGACTGATGAGCCATGCTCAAACACGGAAATGGCGGTTGTGACGGAATTTCACCGAACTTTATCCTTATCTTCAATTGTGTTATTTCGTGTGGCTTTGTAGACCCGCTTACGAACCTTGGACTCGATCCGTTTCTTTTTATGGCTTTTTTTCTTGCGCAGATAGTTTTGACTGATCTCCTTGATGCCAGCCGCCTCCAGTGCTCGGGGCCAAGGGCCGAAATAGGCCTTGATCATTGAGACTTCATATTCAGAAAAATCAGATTTTTGGGGAAGGCATCCCAATGTCGCCGCTTTTGCCTGCAGCAGCGCTATCATATCCTCTTTTGTCAGATTTGAAGCCATACGGTGTTTCCCCCTTTTCAGCAATAAAGCGCCCCTCACTTTTCAGCGAGAGGCGCTAACGTGCAACAGAAGAAACCTGACATTTTCCGGAAAAAGTGCCAAGCGTTCTACGGCTGCACTTTTCCTTCACCCAAAAGTGTAAGATGACCATCACAAACAGTAAGTCCTCCGGCTTATGGGCGACATCCCAAATACGGCAATGGTGGTTGCACCGGAATCACACCGGGTTTCCCTTTTATTCGTCAAACGAAACTGTTTGCTAAATATTCCTTCTTTTGTTAAATTAATGCTAGTATAAATGGTTCCTCCCCATTTGTAAAGCCCCATTTGAAAATCAAGTCCCTCTCTTCGGTCAGTTTTGTGTCTTTGGCCGCGTCTTCTTGACAAAGGCAGGTAATGCTGTTAATATAAAAACAATAAAATATTTAAGAAATCATTCAAGTGCCTGCGTTGCCGTATCAGGCTGCACAGGAGAATAGTGAAACAGGTGAAAACCCTGTACGGTACCGCCGCTGTAAGCGTGGAGGTCCCCTCGCATGACGAAAGTAAGCCACTGAGAAATTGGGAAGGCCGCGAGGGAACTGAAGAAGCGCCAGTCAGAAGACCTGCTTGAATGTTGCTCCGACCGCGCGTGACGGGCAGGGAGTTTTGTGGCGCAGAAATATCGGCTGCGGCAGCTTTTGGCTGCCGCAGTTTTTTTATGCTTTTGCAACTCATCAAGATGTGAAAAGGAGATTGGCTATGAACATGAATTGGTTTATGGACCAGGACCATCTGGTGTACGTCAACGCCGAAAAGGATCTGACCCGTCTGGAACAAAATCTGAAGTTCCCGGGTCTGGCGGAAGCGGCACGGCAGCTGCGTGACGCGCCCACGCCGGAGGGACTGACGATCAAGGGCCACAAGCGCACCAGTGCGAGGCTTTTTATTCCGGATCTCACCTTTGGCAGGCATATTGAAATGGGCGAAAATATTTTCTTTTATATGGGTGAAATGGCCGAATGCTATGTGCTCTTTTGGCCGCAGGCGGAAGGAAATCAGCCCTGCTGACTTAGCAAGTCCCGGCAGCATATCTGCCTTCCATGATAAAGCGGCGGAGGGAAGCCCCGGATGACACGGGCTTCCCTCCCTGCCGCCGCAAAATACGAATTGAATCCATATTCAAGTGTCTCTTTTCCTGCCATCAGAGGAAAGAGGCGTACAGGAAAACAGGTGAAAATCCTGTATGGTACCGCTGCTGTAAGCGCGGAGGCTCTCATTCACGGCGAAAGCCAGTCACTGATTCTTTGGGAAGGCAAATGAGAACCATCGTGCGCAAGTCAGAAGACCCGCTTGTAGATTTTTCCGTCCGCATCACATTGGATTCGGAGTTTATTGCATTTGCGGAAAAACGGCTGCGGCAGCTATTTGCTGTTTAAAAAATGACACACAGATAAAGGAGAGAAAATAGGGATGAAGCAAGAGCGTGTGGAGGCCATTAAAAAAGAAGTGGAAAAAGCCATCGTGGGAAAAGGCGATGTGGTGGAAAAAGTAATGACAGCCATTTTGGCTGGTGGGCATATCCTGCTGGAGGACATTCCCGGTGTGGGAAAGACAACTCTGGCGCTGGCTTTCAGCAAAGCCATGGGGCTGACCTTCAACCGGGTTCAGTTTACGCCCGACGTGGTCCCTTCGGACATCACGGGCTTTTCCATGTATGACAAACAGGCAGGAGCGTTTCGGTATCAGACAGGCGCGGCACTGTGCAACTTTCTGCTCGCCGATGAGATCAACCGCACGTCCAGCAAAACCCAGTCGGCACTGCTGGAGGTCATGCAGGAGGGCAAAATCACCGTTGACGGGACTTCACACGCTGTTCCCTCCCCTTTTATTGTCATGGCAACACAAAATCCACTTGGAACAGCCGGAACGCAAATGCTGCCGGAAGCGCAGCTGGATCGGTTCATGATTCAGCTCTCCATCGGTTACCCAGACCTCAAAACGCAGGTGACGATCCTTCGTGACCGGGAAAAAGACGATCCGCTGGCTCATATTGCCTGTGTTGCCGCCGCCGAGGACATTGAAGAACTGAAAGAAGAGGTAAGATCGGTCTTTGTAGATGAAAAGATCTGTACTTATATCGCTCTGCTGGCAGAAGCCACCAGAGCCCACGACGTGGTTCGTCTGGGTCTGAGCCCCCGTGGCGCTTTGGCGCTTTTCGGCATGGCTCGGGCCAAAGCCTATGTGGAGGGACGGACGTATGTGATCCCCGAAGACGTAAAGGACGTATTTCCGGATGTCTGCCGCCACAGAGTCTTGCTTAAGCCCAAAGCCCAACTTTCACAGCAGACAGTGGATACGGTACTGGCAGAGGTACTCTCCGGCGTCACGGCGCCTACCATGTCCGGCGCCGGGGCGCGGCAAGCATGACAAAACGGCATTATATCGGCATGGCGGCTACGGCCGCGGTCCTCCTTTTGTTCTATCTGGCCACCGAAGGAAAGACAGGTTCCTTTCTGCTGTCCGGCGCCATTATCATGTTGGTGCTGGCCGCCATAGCCGCATTCGGCGGAGGGCGACATCTGACATGGCACATAGCGGCGCCTTCCCGAACGGAAAAGGGCCAGAGCGCCGAAGTGAAAATCACCATCAAAAACGACAGCCGATTTTCGGTTTTTTCCTGTGATGTCACCCTCTCCATTCGTAATCTGCTCACCGGCGACGATGCGGAGGAGCAATTTTCTTTTGCGGCTGGGGGAGGAAAAACCGTGGTTTTCCCCTTTTCGGTACAAAACGAACTCTGCGGCTGCGCAGAGCTTTCCATAAAAGAAGTGCGGGTGGGCGATCCTTTTCGTCTTCTGACACGAAAGCGGCCCGTCCAGGCCCGGGCGTCTGTTTACTGCTTTCCCCGTCCTGCCCAGCTTCCCCTGCAAGATGACGCATTTGAAGCCTACGACATGGAGAGCTTCCGCTATTCCGCCGCCCGCCGAGGCGATGACCCCTCTGATATTTTTGCCATTCGTTCCTATATGCCGGGTGACAGTATGAAAGCCATCCACTGGAAGCTGTCGGGAAAGTTGGGCGATGTGCAGGTGAAGGAGTACGGTCTTCCCGTGGATAGCAAGCTTTTGATCCTGCTGGATCGGGATATGGAGCCCGAGCAGGAGTTGACGGCGCAGCAGCGCAGTAATGCCGCCGAACTGGCGATCTCCCTTTCCTATACGCTGTGGCAGCGGGGGCTGTCCCACTGTGTAAGTTGGTATGACTACCGGTTTTCACAATTTGTCACAAAGCCTGTGGCCTCGGAAAATGATTTTTGGGAGAGTGCCCGCGAGATACTCTGCGCCCCCTATGCCGCAGACGAATCCTCCACTGTGGCTCATTTGATTGCCGCAAACGAAGAAAAACCCTATGGGACTTATGTGTGGATCACATACACTCAGAGGGATAAAGAAAGGCTGATGCAGTATGGGCAGGTTAATGTGTACGAGCCTGCATCCTTCTTATCCGAAGAATAAGTTTCATGGGGGCGTTGCCGCTTTATTACTGGGCGCCGCTGTTTTCTGGCTTGAAAGCAGTTTTTTTGTTCTGGGTTCTCTCGTATCTGGCAGTATGGGAACCTTTGGCGGCGGCCTTGCCAAAACATGGAATAATGCCGCCGCCGCTGTTGGCAGCGTCTCCGGGCAGGGTATGGAAAAGCTGGCGGCAGAAAGTGCGGGCAACGGTCTGTTTTTATGGTCATTGCTGCTGGTACTGATGGCACTGTCATATCTGGTGATTCGTCTGGGACGCAAATGGGCCGTGTGCGTCTTTGTGCTGCTGGCACTTCTTCCGCCGCTGTGTTTGGGACTGCGTCCCTCTACGGCCGCTTTGTGTTTCCTTTTCGGCGCAGCAGGACTCGCTCTGCTGGCAGAAAATCCGGAAGGCATTCGGTGGCAGGGCATATGGTTCACCGCCGGAGCGACGGCGCTGCTGGCGGCGCTGTTTTTGCTGCCAGGCTCTTCCAGCTTGCTGCAAAAGCCCGCCGCACTGACGCAGCTGCGGCAAAGTGCCGTCACAGCTCTGCGCGGTGCCTATTACGGTACATCGCCCCTGAGCGACGGGAACATGGCCGAAAGACGGCGCGACACCGGCGACGGTATAGCGCTGACTGTGACCATGGCGGAGCCTCAGTCCCTGTATCTGCGCGGTTTCGTGGGCGAGGTGTTCAACGGAACCCGCTGGAGCGCTCTCTCCCCCGGCCTGCAATATGAGAACCAAAATCTCTTTTATTGGCTGCGGGAGGATGGCTTTTCCCCCTTGGGACAGTTGGGACAGGCTGCCAGCCTCACCTTACCGAACACAACAGTCAATGCGGTCACCGTTCGGGCTGACACCGCCGACAAGCGCTACGCCTATGTCCCCTATGAAATCGGCACAGAGGGCGTGGAAGACGGCAAAAATCTCACCGGCAGCGCCGTAAAAAACACCGGGCTCCACCGTTTTGGCAGCTATTCCTACCCGGTCAGCGGCAGTGCTGTAAAAAACTGGACCACTGTTGCCTCGGAAGTATTTACCAAGGATTCCCCCGCTCTTTCCGCCTACCTGACGGACGAGAGTTATTACAACGAATTTGTGTACGGCCATTACGCCTACATCTCCCGACAGACCAGGGAGCTGCTCGCAAATGCCGTTGGGAGCGAGGGCGACCAGAGCCGGGGACATATCGGTTACAAAGCAGCCATTGAAAAAATAAAGACCTATTTTTCGGAAAATTTCATCTACATGGAAAACCGGGGTGCCGTTGTCACCAGCAGTACCGCTCTTCAGGATTTTCTCTCCTCCGGTAAAGGCTATGATGTGCAGTACGCCACAGCGGCGGCCATGATGTTTCGTTATTACGGCATTCCCGCCCGTTATGTGGAGGGCTATCTCATCACACCGCAGATGGCCGGTAAAACGGTTCAAGTCCCCCGCTCCATGGCTCACGCCTGGGTGGAGATCTATGTGGACGGCGTGGGTTTTGTTCCTATCGAGGTCTGTCCTTCCTATGAAGGCGTCATGGAGGAAGCGGATCTCTCCATTGGTATTTCCAACGAGTCGGTACACAGCTCCTTTGGAGAAACAGGAACGGACAACAGCAGCCAGGAAAATGTTCCCGACCAGGGCGGTGACAGCAACAGAAGCTGGGAGAAGATCATCCGCATTATTGTCATTGCGGCTTTGTCACTCCTTGCCGCGTTTCTTTTGGCTGAGTTACTGCTGCACCTTTTTCGCCGGCTGCGTGAAACTTACCGGCGGCAGTATCTCTTCCGAAAAGGCGATCCGAAAACCGCCGCCAGCGCCATCTATGGCTATATGCTTTGTCAGCGTCTGCCCATCACCGTCTCTGCTGCCGAGTTGGGCAACAGAGCCGCTTACAGCCCCTATGCTGTTACAGAGGCAGAACGCAGCGATCTTCTGCATCAGCTGCGGGCGGAATTGAAAGAAAAGGGGCACCGGCATGGAAAAAAGAAAAGCCAAAATTGATCGTACGCTGTGTCTGATCGTCTGCATAGGCCTCCTTCTTACCGGCTGCGGCAGTGAGTCCCTGCAAAAAGGTCTCCCCTCCGAGGTAAAGAGCGCTGCTTCGCAGGTGCTGAGAACCGTCCCCGCTCCGGTTCTTGGATCCGTAGGCGGCGAGTGGGCTGTCATTGGCCTTGTTAAAAGCGGCACGACTGTGAAGGAGGACTACCTCAACGCCTACTGGGACAGTATCCGCGCATCGGTCAAAGGCGTCAAGGGGCAGCTGACTGACCGCTACTATACCACCTATGCACGACTGACCATTGCCTTGTGTGCCATCGGCAAAGATCCCACCGACGTAGAAGGCTACGACATAACTGCACCGCTGGACGACTATGACAAGGTCGTCCGGCAGGGAATGAATGCCGCCAGTTTCGCGCTGATTGCCTCACAGGTGTCAGGTATCCCTCTGGCCCACGAAGCGGATTACATCCGCTATCTGCTGGATAAAAACCGTGAGGAGGAAATTTATAAAGATCCCCGTTTTTCTGATTACACTGCTATGACGATGCAGGCACTGGCCTATTACAAGCAGCAACCAGAGGTAGCCGCTTTTCTGGACTTGTGTGTGACGGCGCTATCTGATATACAGCAGCCCACAGGGGATTTTGACAACTGCGAGAGCACAGCGGAGTGCATTATCGCTCTTACGGCACAGGGCATCGACCCCTTTACGGACAGTCGCTTTATCAAAAACGGCATCTCGCTGGGTGAAAGCTTGCTGCATTTTAAAAACGGAAAAAGATATGTGCATCAAAAGGGCGCGGAGGGGTTCGACGAACAGATGCCGCAGGAAAAAGCCCTGCTGGCTTTAGACGCGCTGTCCGCCTTTACCCGCGGAGAAAAACTCTATCAACCGAAATGAGGGAGATATGAAACAATTTTGTAAAAGCAAAAAATTCATATGGCTGCCCTGCGCCTTTGTGGCGGCCTTTCTTCTCTGTGCGACGCTGATCGTGGCACTGGGCATCCGCACCCGCGGGAGCAGCCCCATCGAAGGCCTCAACACCAATCGTTCCATGGTCCTGCTGGAAGGCACGGGCTATACGCTGGACACCCAGCAGGAGCAGCAATTTGAAAAGCATCAAGAGATCGCCCAGCAACAGCAGCCACCTCAGGAGGTACCGGACGAACCCCAAAGCCGAAAGCCAGCCGTTTCTCCGGAAACGGAAAACATACAAGAGACGCCGGCAGAGGACACCGTGGCGGGTAAGGACACCGATCATTCCACACCCGGTTCCGGCGGTATGCAGAATACCGGCTCAGGCGGCAGTACCAACACCCCCTCCGGCAGCGGCCAAGAGGGTGGTACCACCGGCGGGCAGGGTGAGGGAACAGGTTCCGGCGGCAGCAACAGCGGCACTGCCGGCGGCGACACCAAAGCACCCCATATTGCGACCAGTCTGACGGAAAATCAGTTAATCAGCGGTACCTTTTTGAATTTTACAGTGTCAGCTACAGACTACGAGGGGCAAAAAATCAGCCGCGGCAGCTTTGTGGTAACTTCCAACGGCGCACGGATCTACAGCTCCGGTGCCGGCACTGACCATGAATACGAGGGTAATTATAAACCGGACAATCTGACCGACGGCGCCAACATCATTGTTATCACGGTAACGGACACCCAAGGCAACCAAGCCATCAAGACCGTGACCGTGCGCACCGATCCCAACGGTGAAAAACCGGTGGGCGGCAAGTTAACCATTATCATTGAGGCAAGAACGCTGGGGCTGGGGTACCTGGTCAATGAAACCGTGGATTTTTACAAAGGGGAAAGCATCCCCTATGTGGTGGACCGGGCCATTGCCGCGGCGGGCTGCGCCTATTCCCACACCGGTTCCATGAGTTCCGGCTGGTATCTGGCTGGCATTAAAAAGCCTGGCATTACCAATGGATGGCATATACCTGACCCCATAGCCGAGAAGCTGAACAGTGAGGGCTGTACGGAAACGGGCCATGACGCCAACAGTCTGTCAGAAAAGGATTTTTATAAAGATTCCGGCTGGGTTTTTCTTTACAACGGTGACTTTCCAGGCACCGGTATGTCTGATTTCACGCTGCAAGACGGTGATACAGTGACAATCGCATTTACCACGAGTTACGGCAATGAATATAACGGCGAATGGTTCAACGGAAGCTGGTAAATGAGTTGTATATTTTTGAAGGAGGAAGAAACGTGAGAACACAATCAACGAAACACGGCATGTGGAGAAGTTTGCTGTGTATGGCGCTTGCGCTGGCCATCAGCCTTTCGCTCTGCACTGTCAGTGTCTTCGCAAAAGACGCAACGAATCTGGAGTGGTACAACTTCAGAAACAATGCGGAAAACAACGGTGTAACAGACCGCCCAACGCCGACGCTGCTGGAGGAGACCAACCTCAAGTGGGGCGTCAAATACGGCTCCGGCTGGGCAGCGGCCCCCACTCCCCCGCTGCTGCTGGACGGCTATCTCTACATCGGCGTGGGCAACAAGATTCTAAAGCTCAACAAAGCCGACGGCGTCAAGGTGGCCGAAAGTGATGCTATGGTCGCCAACGTGGGCTATGCCATGAACCCCATTCTCTACGCGGACGGCAAACTATTCGTGCAGGTTGGCAACGGTATAATCCAGGCGGTGGACTATGAAACGCTGAAATGCGTGTGGTCCACAGAAAAAATCGGTGGGCAGACTCTTTGCCCCATCTCCTATGCAAAAGTCGGCGACACCGGTTATATCTATACCGGCACTTGGAATGCAGAGAGCAAAGACGGTGCATATTTGTGTGTCAGCACCAACGACGACGGCGTGGAAAATGGCCAAAAGCCCACCTCGTGGCGCTTCATTCCTTCCGGCGACGCATCTATCCTGAAGAACCTGACATTCACCAATACACCGGTGACCAAGGACGATGCTCTGATCCAGGAAGCACAGCATATCAACAGAGGCTTCTACTGGGCCGGCTCCTATGCCTGCGCTAAGTACATTGCTGTTGGCACGGATGACGGCACCAGTGAAGGCGATTACACGGCCAACGCCTGCTTCTATACTCTCAACCCCACCACCGGTGCGGTCATCAGCCGCGTCAGTGGCATCAAAGGCGACATTCGCAGCACCGCTGTCTACGACAACGGATTCTTGTACTTTAACACCAAGGGCGGCATTCTTTACAAGGTATCCGTGGATGAAAACGGCATTCTGGGCACACCCCAGACCTGTGACCTAGGCGGCATGACCACGGCATCCCCTCTGGTCTATAAGGGGAAAATATATCTGGGCGTCTGCGGTAAGGGCGGTCAGTTTGATCCTGACGGCGGCCATCGCTTTGCTGTCATCAACAGCACCAGCATGAAAGAAATGTACAGTCTCCCCATCAAGGGCTATCCTCAGGCATCAGCTCTGCTGTCCACTGCTCACGAAAATGAGGACTTCAACAACGACGGAAAAGCGGACGGCCGGGTATACATCTACTTCACCTATAACGCACCTCCCGGAGGCATTTATTATACCTATGACACTCCCGATCAGACCACAGCCGCTGCCGGCAGTCAGGAGCTTTTTATTCCTTCCAGTGAAAAGCAGCAGTACTGCATCAGTACCATCTGCGCCGATAAGGACGGCACGATGTATTACAAAAACGACAGCTGCTATCTGATGGCCGTGGAAAGAAACGACGCTTTCCTCAGCGGCATTGCAGTGGACGGTGCCAAGAGCTGGAGCGGTAAATTTGCAGCAGGCACAACGGACTACAATGTGGTCATGCCCTTCGGCTCAACATCTGTACACGTTACACTGACACTTCCCACAGGCATCACGGCCACGGTCAATGGGACTGCCTATGATGCCGGCGGCGCCACGGTAGCTTTGGCCGAAAACGGCACTGCCACCGTCGCCATTGCCACTCAGTCCGCACAGTGCAAGCGGACCTATACGCTTCATGTCCGCTGCCAGAGCAATGTCGGCACTTTGGGTGCGCTGGCGGTCAGCACTTCCAATACTTTTGGCTCCAGTAAACTGGATCTTACACCCTCCCTTGTTCCCGGCGCCGAGACCTATTCCGCGGATGTGACCGGCATCGGCAGAAGTTTTTACAACATCTGGCCGGATGGCACAGACGCAAACAGCACCGTCAAAGTTTACGCCGTAAGCAATGTGGACGCTGAAAACTCCGAAACAAACAGCGACGGCACCATCCCTGTCACCAGCTCCAACCAAGGGCATAACCGCTATGCGGTCTATCCGGCTGACAAGGCCAAAACCGCAAAGGTGCGGGTAGAAGTGACCTCCGAGGACGGAAGCAGCGTGAAATCGTATGCAGTGCGGTTGCTGGTCAAGGCGGCGGTCAGCAGCGTATCTCTGGATATGACCAACTATACGCTGGATGCCACCGGCACCAAAGACGTACAGCTTCATGCCACTGTCAATCCCGAAGACGACACCATGCAGACCGTGACATGGTCCTCCTCCAATGAAGCGGTAGCCACTGTGGACACCACCGGCAAAGTGACGGCGGTTGCCAAAGGCAGCGCCGTCATCACAGCTGCCGCCACGGACAACTCCACCCAAACTGCCAGCTGCACCATCAACGTGCTGGATGTGGCCGACACGTTGACTAATGCAAAAGCCGCGCTGGATGGCTACGCAAAGCCGGGCAGTTACCGTGCCGCACAGCAGCAGGCAATGGCCTCCATCCTTGCCGACGCAAAGGCGAAAATGGACGCCGCCACAGACAAGACTGCCATCAGCACTTTGCTGGCAGAGGCCAAGTCCGCCATTGATCTTCTCAAGACCGACGCCCAACTGACAGCGGAAGAGAACCAGGCAGCGGCCGCGCCCATTATTAATCAAATCAACACCATCGGTACCGTTTCTCTGAATTCCGCTGACGCCATTGCGGCCGCAAGAGCAAAGTATGACGCGCTGACAGAGAACCAGAAGGCCTGCGTCAACAACTACGCTACCCTCACCGCCGCAGAGGCTTCTCTGCAGCTGTTGCAGCAGCAGGAGGATGCCGCCAAGAAGGCTGAAGAAGCTAAAAAAGCCGAGGAAGCCGCCCAGGCAGCCATCAGAGAAAACACAGATATAGTCACGGATGAAACGGCAAAGCAGACGCTCAGCGACAGTCTGGCCGCGGCCATGCAGAACGACCCGGCGCTGGCTGCCAAGGTACAGCAAGCCACCGACAGCGGCAAAAAGGTAACAACAGATATCGTTGTTACGGAAGCGCCCCGCGTAGATGCCGCTCAGGGGCTCTATTTGGTACAAACGCTTGCTCAGAAAACCGGTCTGACAGTCGGAACCTTTTATGACATTTCTGTTGTCATCAAGGCAGACGGCGAGACCTTAGCAACATTGCCCCAGGTCAGCCAGCCGCTTACTTTGCGGCTGAAAGTGGATGAAAACATGAATGGCAAAACGGTATCCATCTGCCGAATCCATAACAATGAGGCCTCCTTACTGCCCACCGTTGTGGAAAACGGCTATGCCCAGGCGCAAAGCGACCAGTTCTCCCTCTACGCTCTGGTTTATCAGGATGCCTCGGCTCCTGCCGCTCCCACCTCTCCGGCTACGGGAGATCCCGGTGTTATGGCGTGGGGCATTGCGCTGCTTATGTCAGCGCTGCTGAGTTGCGCGGTGGTATGCAAAAAGCGCTTGTAAACCTAGTAATAACGCAAGCGTAAAACAGCAAAAATAACAAGCAAGGCGGGAGCATCTGTAACAATGCTCCCGCCTGTTTTAATGATACGTTTTAGAGTAAAAGCTGACAAATTGATAAGGTGAAATAAGTCACGCAAGATATTTATACGGAAATCAGCCGCAAAAAGCTATCCGACACGCGGGAAAAGATGGACAGCTATTACGGCACACGGTTTGGCGGCTAACCGCGGTTGGTTGACATAATTCTGACAACACTTTGACAACAGAATATATGAACAAATATGAGCAAATCCGAACAATTTGAGATTCAAGAGGTCTTGAGTTTCGCAACACTTTTGGCCAAAAAATAAGGAAAATGCCGTGAAACTGCTACATTCCACGACATTTTCTATGGTCCGAGTGTCGAGATTCGAACTCGAGGCCTCTTGAACCCCATTCAAGCGCGATACCAAACTTCGCCACACCCGGATATTCACTTACTGCACAAGTCAGCTTTAATAAGATACCACAGTTCTCCCTATTTTGCAAGCCCTAACTTATAAAATTTTTGCTTTTTTCGTCAGAGACAGGATAACGGAATTTTGTTGACAAAAAGCTCCCCCTATGTTAACATATTATCTGCGTCCGGAAAGAGTGCGCTTTTACACACGGAGAGGTGGCTGAGTGGTCGAAAGCACCGGTCTTGAAAACCGGCGATGTGAAAGCATCCGTGGGTTCGAATCCCACTCTCTCCGCCATCTTATAAACCGATTCGACCATGCAGAAGTACCCAAGTGGCCGAAGGGGCTCCCCTGCTAAGGGAGTAGGCGGCTTAAAAACCCGCGCAAGGGTTCAAATCCCTTCTTCTGCGCCAAAGTACCAGAAATAACGATATTTAATCGTTTTCTGGTACTTTCTTTTTTCTTTTATTTAGAGGTTAAATGATTCTATTGTTTTTGCAAAAAGCGATATGGTATGAAAAGATATAATAAGAAAATGTGCTATTCCTAACGCTACTCCTAACGTTCATAATCCATTCAGAATCTAACATCAGACATCAGAAACAAAAAGCAGCCCCGCAGGAGCAACATACTCCTGCGGGGTTTTTGCTATTAGGCGTTTATCAAATCCCGCAGATCGGTGACGCCCAGGGCGTCCGCCAACTTAATGCAAGTCTCCAGCGTTGTGTTTTTCATCAGTCGCTCCCCACGCTCGATGCGGGATATCATCTGCTTATTGATACCAGTCGCTTTGGCAAGATCGCCCTGCGACATGCCGCGTTTGATGCGCATCGTCGCCAGCTTCGACACGGTTTTTTCTGCGCTCGCCTGCGCCGGGATTGGGCATGCCTCTGCCGACACGGACGCGCGGGCGTCAAACGCATCCTTTTGTCCGCGCGTCATGAGGTCGTAAGCCTCCGTCCTTGCCTCCCATGTGTCGCCCATGGTAGCCGGCCAGCCGTTACCCTGCTCAAGCAGATCCCGCAGCTGGATTGTCGCCTCTGTGTGTCCCTGCTCCACCAAACAGATGAGGTCGATCACATGGGATAAATTATCCTTTTCCATTTTTTCGAGTGCTGTATATTTCATACTATTTCCTCCTTTGTTTTTTCTGATGGGATGGGGCCGATACGCTCGGCTCCATGAGGAGCGGCGGCGGTTAAATCTGCTTTGCAATCTCATCATCAACGATTTTCATAGCCGACTGAAGCTCTGTCGTATCAAGGTCGTAATAAGCGGGCCACTCGAGATAGATTCGATTATCGCTTCCCTCTTTTATTGCGTAGACGGCTCCGTTTTCGTCTGTGTCGATGATGTACCCCTTATAGGATGTTCTTTCAACTAATTTCATTTTGTTTATCTCCTTAAAATTTATTTTTACTCTTTGAACTTTGCGCCTTTCGCGATTCTCTGGATTGCTCCGAGTGCGCTGGCAAGAGGGGAATTGTATCCGTTATTTCCGCCATTGCAGTACCACATGCAGCTAAGCGTCGCTGCAAGAGTTTCTTCTTTACAGTTGTCAAAATTTTCTGCAAAAAACATTCTTGCATCAGATAGTGATTTAAGGAGTTCCTCATTTCCAACACACTTGGCCTCAAACATTTTTACGATCTCATCAAACCGCTCCATCTGATTTTCCATTTTATTTTCCTCCCAATTTCCGTCTGGTTTGTTTCCCTCTTCCATGGTCTTATTATAGCCTATATAGGCTATAAAGTCAACACATTTTTATAGATTTTTTCAAATATTTGTAAAAAAATAATCCCCCGATCGTGATAGTCCGGCCTCTAAAGCCGATCTTGGCTATCCAGCGTCCCTCTCTATCACTGAAATAAAACAACCCCGGTAGGATTCCTACCGGGGTTGTAATCTTATTTACACAGCGCCCAGCAGAAACGGCCACATCTGATAGCCGATCGCACCATCTGCTCCATATCCGTGGTCTTTCTGCGCCTGAATCACGCCAGCTTCCATCTTGGGACCAAAGCGATCATCGCACGATCCCTCATAGTAGCCCCGTTCCTTGAGCAGCACCATGGCAGCATGTACAATGGGGCTCTTGTCCCCGCGCTTCAAAATAGGCAGTTTACTCATGTCATATCCCTCACTTTCTTCATCCTCGCCTACAGATGTGCCCGAATCGGGCACCGGCTCAGTCGTGTAATCTTTGTTGCAGTAGTCCAGATCCACATTGCCGGCAATGCCGGGAACGGATCCGCTGCTGGTATACTGCCAGATTGCCACATCATCGATGTTGCAGGTATCATTGTACCAGGCATACCACAGATCAAAGCCGGAAAGTGCGTCCATGTCGAACATGCGCCGGCTGTAGTCCAGATTGGTGTAGTTTGCCGGATGAGCGCCACCGGCTGCCACCGTATCGCAGAAAGATACGGCCATCTGCGTGGCCAGCGCCTTATCAATCGTCACGCCGCACTGCCTGGCGTAACGCACAGTATCATACTCCAGATCGTAGCACACCGGCAGATCAATCTTGTATGGCCTCACTGCCTCCATGGCTCTACGCGCCTCCTGTGCGGCCTCCTGCGCCGTCAGGGCGTAGCTAAACCAGTACACGCCGCAAGGGATTCCAAGGCGATTGCACTCAGCGATGTTGCGGGCAAACTGATTGTCCAACTCGTCGCCATATCCGGCACGGATAATCGCGAACTGGATTCCGGATGCCTCGACGGCATCCCAGTCGATGATGCCCTGCCAGGAGGATACATCAATGCCCTTACTGGCCAATGTAGCCACCTCCTGCCAGCTCTGCCACAACCGACTTGATCTCATCGGTGTGCTCTGCCTGAATCTGCTTGGCGTCGGCCACGGTAATTCCCACCGCAGCGGCCACCCGCTCCGGCGTGTAGCCGTAGGCAAAACCCTTAATGGCCTCAAACATAATGATATTACTCATTGCCTGCACCTCCCGCCAGCTGCTTGGCGACCTGATTAATTCCAACAGCCGCCAGACCGCTCACCACGCCCACAGCAATAGCGGTGATATAATCAGTGGCCGGGAAGTCAGGCATCCCACAGCGCAGCGCCACAGCGCCCAGAATGGCACCCACGACACCCGCAATGCATGGAATCCATTTGTTGTCAATGCCGGTCGCCTTGACGATCTGGCCGATCAGATAGCACAGCACCGTGATGGCCGCTACGCTTGCAATTCCAAAGTCCATTATGTATTCCTGCCTTTCTGCTGATCCTCAAGATCAGCGATCCGATGATTGATTACTTTTACCTGCTCCTCCACCACCGGCACCCTCCGGGCGAAGTTGTTGTGCTCCCGCACCTCGCGTGTCAGCTCGTCCAGTTTGGTGTCTGTGACGGCCTGCGTTTTGCTGTTGCTGATCAGCACCCCGATCAGCGTCACAGTGCCGGTGATAATTGCCACAATGATTTCTGCGCTCATTGTCTTTCCCTTTCGTATGTAGATTTTTAGCAACCCTTTCTTCTTGGCCATTCTGCAATGCACCAATCGCGTCCCGCGCCTCTTGCCGATACTGCAATATTGCAGCATATTTCGGATCAACAGTTTGCCCCAGATAGACAGCCTCGGCCAGCTTGGCGGCCACATAGTCCGTCTGGCGCAGAAAGGTCTGATAGAACGTGATTATCGTTTCGTCAAAATTACCAAATATCAGCTTGTAATCTGCCAACGTAGTCATATGATAGGCACTTAAAAATTTATCAGGTATCATATTTTCCACCTGCCGATCGCCAGACAGCAAATTCGAATGCTGCCGATTGTGGCTGCATCGGTTCGCGTAACAAAAAAGTCCCGCGTACCCGTCTTTAGGTCGATGCCGCTATTGTTTGCCTGACCGATAGAGGTGTACGCGCCATTGCAGTCGCTGACGTTCAAAAAATATTCAGGGGCTGACGCGAACAATCCCGCCGGATAGTCGTATTTGACAGGTGTGCTGATATACAGGCTGCCCCACGCATTGTCGATTGGAAGCCCGGTAAAGGTATAGCCGCCCCAGCACACGGCCAAGCCGTTGAGCAGCTTGATGTAGTTCCATATTCCGTCCGTCCCAGAACCCACGACAAAATCCGTCATCTCGCTGCCGAGAATCGTCATGGCAACGTCAAATATAGCGGGCCATGACACGCGGAACGATTCCGCGTCCTCTGCCACCCCTCCAATCCTGATGCTTTTAAGCGAGCTGTTGTAGTTGGCAGCCACATTGATGGTTGGTATGTCAGCTGATTGCGAGCCGGTCGTGCCGGTACTATCGGTGGCAGATACGACAAGCGGCCGGGTAACGTCTGTGCCGATGGTCGTAAAATAGTAGGTATGGCTGCCAGCCGCGGCATCCGCCGATGTTTGCGTCGTTTCTCCGCCAACAGCCACAGATATAGATGCCCTGTTTCCATAGGCCGTGAGCGACAGTCCTAATGTAAATGTGATTTTCACATCTTCACCGATGTCGTTGTCCGTCCAGGCACCGTCAGTATATGTCCCGCGCTGATAGCTAATTGACGATATAATAGGCTTGGTATACGGCTGCACAGTGATGGATTTTGTGTCCGATTTTGTTCGACCGCGGCTATCGGTTACGGTTGCCGTAACGGTCTTTGTTCCAGAAGACAATACATCGGAAACCGCCGACGAAGCGGCATTATAGCTGGTCACATCCCCCGATATATCAATTCTTTTGATCGTGCTGCCATACACGCCAGCCGCGGCGGTGTCTATTTTTACACGGCTAAATCCGGCAGCATATATGCCTTTGCTGTTAATCCAAGCATTTTCGTTGACTGGAGATAACGTTTCTTCCGCAGACGGAACAACCGTCGGCAAAACCGTTAAAGTTACCTCAATAACTGCGTTGCCGATGTACTCGCTGCCGTTGTAGGTGCTGCAGGAGATCTGCACCGTGCCGCTTGTGGCATTTGGCAGCTGCGCGCAAAAATCCATAGGGATCGTCCACTGGAGCTGGTCTCCGGCGGCCTCAGCCAATGTTCCGGAAAGCGAGCCG